>CAWAQI010000024.1:0-260596 GCA_963784165.1 uncultured Actinomycetota bacterium | reverse complement strand
AGGTCGGCTCCGAAGCGGGCGGCGGGGGCGCCGTCGACGACCCGGTGGTCGATGCTGACGGTGAGGTCGAGCACGTCCCGGATCTCGATGCCGCTCGCCGACGACGCGGGGACGCCGGCTGAGCCCGCCCACGACCACGGTGATCGACGCGAGCGTCGGGGGCGCGATCGCGAACCCGCCACCCCCGGCGAACATGCCGACCGCGGTCACCTGCACCGTCCCGGTCGCCTGGCGGGCGCGCACCGAACGGCTCATCACCGCGTACATCACCGGGAAGACGCCGGGCACGTGGCCGGCGAGCGGCGCGAGACGGACGAGCGCCCGCCCCGCCGGTGCGTGCCGCGGATCGTGCTGCACCGTCCGCAGTTCGGTGCTGATGTCCGTGGCATGCCGCAGGTCGGCGTCGCGCACGACGTGGACGAGCCCGAAGGGTCCCTGGCCGGTCTCCACCTCGATCAGGGTCTGCACGTCGACGTGCCGGTGCCGGACGAGTCGGCCGCGCCAGTCGCGGTAGGCGTGCACGGCGGGATGGGCGGCCACCGCGCGGGCGACCGAGGCGACGACGAAGGCTGTCGTCGACAGCGGCGGATCGGAGGCAGCGAGGAGGCGCCGGGCCTCGGTCAGGTCGATGTCGAGCAGGCCGTGCATGGGCTGGATGCGGCGGCCCGCCCGCACGGCCGCGGTGACCAGCCGTCGGCTGGACGGGAACGGCGCGATGTCGACCCCGCGGGTCCGGGGCGGCGTCACGGATCGATCGCCATGCCGCACGCTAACGGGCGTGCCCAAGCCGCTGCCCGACGTGATCGCGCCCGACCTCGACGTCCTGTTCTGCGGCATCAACCCGTCGCTGGTGTCGGCGGAGCGCGGGCACCACTTCGCCCGGCCCGGCAACCGGTTCTGGCCGGCGATCCACCTGGCCGGCCTCACGCCGCGCCGGCTCACGCCCGACGAGGACCGCGAGCTGCTGTCGTTCGGCCTCGGCGTCACCAACATCGCCGACCGGCCGACCCGGGCGGCTGCCGAGCTGACGCCGCAGGAGCTGCGGGAGGGTGCGGCCGCGCTGGCTGACCTGGTCGCCGAGTTCCGGCCCCGGGTGCTCGCCGTCCTCGGCATCACCGCCTGGCGGGTCGCCTTCGAGCGGCCGCGCGCGGTCCTCGGCCTGCAGCCCGAGCGGGTCGGCGGCGCCGTCACCTGGGTGGCACCGAACCCGAGCGGGCTCAACGCCCACTTCCAGCTGCCGGATCTGGCGCGCTGCTACGGCCAGCTCCGTCCCTGAGCGACTCTGGTGGCCAGAGAGCGCTCAGGGCTCGTTGATCCGGCCTTTGAGGAACCGCCCGAGCAGCAGCGCCCCGAGCCCGGCAGCGACGACGGTCAGCAGGGCGACGCGCAGGCTGGTGGCGTCGGCGAGGACGCCGATGACCAGCGGGCAGACCAGGAAACCGATCCGGAGCAGCCAGTTGATCACCGTGAGGCCGGAGCCGCTGGCGAGGCCGGGCAGCTCGTCGGCGGCGTGGTAGACGGCGGGGATCAGTGTCGCCACACCGAGCCCGGCGAGGGAGAAACCGATCAGCGTGGTGAGGATCGACGGCCACGCCAGGGCCAGCCCCATGCCGGCGGCGATCAGGACGCCGCCCACCTCCACGACGCGGCGCTGCCCGAACCGGTCGACGACGCGGTCGCCGGTCAGCCGCCCGACCGTCATGGCCACCTGCAGCGCGACGAAGCCCAGCCCGGCGAGCGCGGCCGCCGCACCCAGCTCGGTGCGGAGGTAGAGCGCGCTCCAGGAGGCCCCGGCGTCCTCGACGAAGGCACCGCACGCCGCCAGGACGCCGAGCGCGGTCAGCGCCGGGACCGCTGCGCGCCGCGCGCTGGAGCCGGTCGGGGCGGGGCGGTGTGCCTCGGCGGCGGCCTCCTCGGCCCGGTCGGAGTCGTCGGTGCCCGGGAGCATCGCCCGGTAGGCGAGTTGCGCGACGATGCTGAAGAGCACGGCGATCACACCGAGGTGCAGGGCCAACGGCACGTCGAGGCCGGCCATGACCGACCCGATCAGGCCACCGGCCACGGCGCCGATGCTCCAGATGCCGTGGAACGCGTTGAGGATCGACCGCTGGTACTGGCGCTGGACGCGCAGCCCGTGGGCGTTCTGCGACACGTCGACGATCGCGTCGAGCGCGCCGGCGACGAGGAAGGCCGCCGCCAGCGCGGGCCAGTTCGGTGCGATCGCCACCCCGAACACGGCCAGGGCGAGGATGACGAGCCCGCTGGTCGCCACGCGGGCAGACCCGAACCGGCGCATCAGCGCGGCGGCCGACAGCCCGGCCACCAGGGCACCCAGGGGCATCGCCGCCACGGCGGCGCCGAGCGACGAGTTGCTCAGCCCCAGCTCGGCCTTGATCTCCGGCAGGCGCGGCACGACGTTCGCGTAGAGGACGGCGTTGATGAAGAAGCAGACGCCGACGGCGATCCGTGCCCGTCGGAGGGTGGCGGCGCCGAACGTCGGGGGAGCGGAGGTCACGGATCCCGATTGTCCAGGGTCCGTACGAGCGGCACGCCGGGACGGTAGGCGAGGTGCCGGTAGGACGGCGCGTCGATGACGGCGAGGTCCGCCCGGGCGCCGATCCCGAGGTGGCCGACGTCCGGACGCCGCAGCGCGGCCGCACCACCGGCGGTCGCCGCCCACAGCGCCTCGGCCGGCGTCATGCGCATCTCCCGGACGGCGAGCGCGATGCAGAAGGCCATCGACGAGGTGAAGCAGCTGCCCGGGTTGCAGTCGGTGGCCAGCGCGACGGTGACCCCGGCCGCGAGCAGGCGGCGGGCGTCCGGGATAGGGCGACCGGGTGGAGAACTCGACGCCGGGCAGCAGCGTGGCGACGGTCGTCCCGCCTGCCAGCGCGTCGACGTCGGCGTCGGTCAGGTGGGTGCAGTGGTCGGCGCTGGCGGCGCCGAGCTCGACGGCGAGCTGCACGCCGGGCCCGGCCGACGAGCTGGTTGGCGTGGACGCGCAGGCCCAGGCCGGCCGCCCGTCCCGCCTCGAGCACGGCGCGCGACTCGTCGCCGTCGAACGCGTGTGCCGAGGCGGGTTCGCAGAAGACGTCGATCCACCGGGCGTTCGGCGCAGCCGGCGGCCAGCATCGGCCCGGTGACCAGGGCGAGGTAGTCCGTCCGGTCCACGCCCGGTGGAACCACGTGCGCGCCCAGGAAGGTGGTCTCCGGCGTCACCTCGGCGGCGAGCCGCAGGGCCCGGGCCTCGTCGTCGACGGTCGAGTCCGTAACCGCTCTTGACCTCGACGGTGGTCGTGCCCTGGGCGCGCATCTCGGCGACCAGCGCGCGCAGCCGGGCACGCAGCTCGTCGTCGGTCGCCGCCCGGGTGGCCGCCACGGTCGAGGCGATGCCGCCGCCGTCGTACGGCGTGCCGGACATCCGCGCCTCGAACTCGCCCGCCCGGTCGCCGGCGAAGACCAGGTGGGCGTGGCTGTCGACGAATCCCGGGATCACCGCCCGTCCCTCGACGTCGATCCGGGTGTCCGCGGGCGGGGCGGCGTCGGCAGGACCGACCCACGCGACGGCGCCGTCCTCGACCACCAGCGCTGCGTCGGTGAGCAGTCCCAGGTCGGGATCGTTGGTGACCAGCTCGGCGATGCCCGTCACGAGAGTGCTCATCGGTCCTCCCACAGCGGTGCGATCGACTCGGCGAGCAGCGTGCCGACGTCCCCGAGCGCGTGCCGACCCTCGCGGACGACGACGCGCCCGCCGGCGACGACGGTGTGCACGTCGGCCGCGCGCGGCGACCATGACCAGCTGGTCCGGCGCGCAGCCCGCGGTGCGCGGGCTGTCGGTACGGACGGCGACCAGGTCGGCCCAGCTGCCCGGGGGCGATCCGCCCCGCGTCCGGCCAGCCGAGGGCCCGGTGCCCGGCGACGGTGAGCGCCTCGACGAGCTCGGCCGGGCGGAAGCGGCCCCGGTCGCCGGTGATCAGGCGCTCGTCGGACTCGAGCAGCCGTGCCTCGGCGAGCAGGTCGGTCATCGCGTGCTGGTCGCTGCCCAGGCAGAGCGGGGAACCGGCGTCGCGGAGCCAGCGGAACGGGCCGACGCCGTCGGCGAGGTCCGCCTCCGTGCTGGGGCAGGCGCAGATCGCCGTGCCGCTGGCGCCGAGGGCGGTGATCTCGTCGCCGGTGAGGTGGGTGGCGTGCACGGCCGTCGTGTCCGGACCGAGGACGCCGCGGTCGGCCAGCAGGCGGGTCGGGCTGCTGCCGTAGAACGCCTGGCAGGCCTCGTTCTCGGCGGGCTGCTCGGAGAGGTGCACGTGCAGCGGCCGGCCGTCGGCGGCGCGGGCGACCGGCGCCAGCTGCTCGGCCGGGACCGCCCGCACGGAGTGCACTGCCGCGCCGATCCGGAGGCCCGGTCGCTCGGGCAGGTCGGCGACGCGGGCGGCCCAGGCATCGGCGTCGCCGTCGGAGAAGCGGCGCTGGACGTCGCCCAGCGGCAGGTGGCCGGTGCCCTCCAGGCCGCCGGCGACGTAGCACGCGTCGAGCAGGGTGAGCCGGACGCCGGCGTCGGCCGCGGCCTGGATCAGCGCCTCGGACATCGCGTTCGGGTCGTCGTACGGCGTGCCGCCGGCTCCGTGGTGCAGGTAGTGGAACTCGCCCACGCAGCTGACCCCGGCCAGCGCCATCTCGGCGTACGTCGCGCGGGCGAGCGCGAGGTAGCTGTCCGGGTCCAGCCGGTCGGCGACGGCGTACATCCGCTCGCGCCAGGTCCAGAACGTGCCGCCGCGGTCGTGGGTGCGCCCGCGCAGGGCGCGGTGGAAGGCGTGCGAGTGCGCGTTGGCGAACCCGGGGAGGACGACGCCGGCCAGCCGGTGGTCGGCGGGATCCGGCGTCGTGCCGGGCTCGACCGCGGCGATCCGGTCCCCGTCGACGACGACACGGACGCCGGGCACGGGACCGGCGTCGAGCTGCGCGTGCTCGCACCAGTAGCTGGTCAGCACGCGAGGTCCTCGATCACCCGGGTCAGCGCCGCCACGCCGGCCAGGCAGTCGTCCATCTCGGCGTGCTCGGCGGGGGAGTGGCTCACCCCGGTGGGGTTGCGGACGAAGAGCATCGCCGTCGGGATGCCGGCCGCGGCCAGGATGCCGGCGTCGTGGCCCGCGCCGGTGGGCAGCACCGGGGCGTTCCGGAGCAGGGCGGACAGCCGGTCGCGGAGTGCGGCATCGAAGGCGGTGGACGGCGTCCACGACTCCTCGACCGGCGTGGTCCCGGAGACCGTGCCGACCGCGGCGACGACCTGGCGGACGTCTCCCTCGTCGGGCCCGCGGGCATCGAGCCACGCGGTGACCTCCGACGGGATCGCGTTCACCCCGTTCGGCCGTACCCGGACCTTGCCGACCGTGGCGAGAGCCCCGTGCCGCTCGGCCGCGGCGCGTGCCGCCCGGATGGCGTCGGCGAGGTCGAGCATCGGGTCCTCGCGGTCGGCCAGGCGGGTGGTGCCGGCGTGGTCGGCCCGGCCGTGGAGGTCCAGCCGCCAGCGGCCGTGCGGCCAGATCGCCGACCCGACGCCGACGGGAGCGTCGCCGTCGGCCAGCGCACGCCCCTGCTCGACGTGCAGTTCGACGAACGTGCCGATCCGCCGGAGGGTCTCGTCGTCGCGACCCAGCTGGGCCGGGTCGACCCCGGCGCGCGCCATCGCCTCGGCCATCGTCGTGCCGTCGTCGTCGGTCAGCGCCCGCGCCCGGTCGGCGTCGAGCACGCCGGTGATCAGCCGGGAGCCGGCGCAGGCCACCCCGAAGCGGGCGCCCTCCTCGTCGGCGAAGCAGGCGATGCCCACCGGCCGGCGCAGCGCGGCGCGGTCGACGCCGTCCAACGCGGCGAAGGCGGAGACGACCCCGAGCGGGCCGTCGAACGCACCGCCGTCCGGGACGGAGTCGAGGTGGCTGCCCAGCACCAGGCCCGGCTCGCCCGCGTCGGGGTCCGCCGTCCAGGCCCAGAGGTTCCCGGCCCGGTCCGTCGTGACGTCGAGCCCGCGGCGGCCGGCCTCGCCCGTGAACCACTCGCGGAGCGTGGCGTCGACCGAGGTCCAGGCGAACCGGCGGTAGCCGCCGGTGGCGGCGGCCCGGCCCACCGGCGCGAGGTCCGCCCACATCCGGTCGAAGACCGAGTCCTCGAAGGCCATGTTCTAGCCCTCCGCCATCGGCACGCGGATGCCGCGCTCCTCCGCCACGTCGACGGCCAGGTCGTATCCCGCGTCGACGTGCCGGATCACGCCCATGCCGGGGTCGTTGCGGAGCACCCGCTCGAGCTTGCGGGCGGCGAGCTCGGTGCCGTCGGCGACGCTGACCTGGCCGGCGTGGATGGACCGGCCGATCCCGACGCCGCCGCCGTGGTGGATCGACACCCAGGTGGCGCCCGAGGAGGCGTTGACCATGGCGTTGAGCAGCGGCCAGTCGGCGATCGCGTCCGAGCCGTCGGCCATGCCCTCGGTCTCCCGGTACGGCGAGGCGACCGAGCCGGAGTCGAGGTGGTCACGCCCGATCACGATGGGCGCGCTGATCTCGCCGGACGCCACCATCTCGTTGAACCGCAGCCCGGCGGCGTCGCGCTCGCCGTAGCCGAGCCAGCAGATCCGCGCGGGCAGGCCCTGGAAGGCCACCTTCTCCTGCGCCGCGCGGATCCAGCGATGCAGGTGGTCGTCGTCGGGGAACAGGTCGAGGACGGCGCGGTCGGTGGCCGCGATGTCCGCCGGGTCGCCGGAGAGCGCGGCCCAGCGGAACGGGCCCTTGCCCTCGCAGAACAGCGGCCGGATGTAGGCGGGCACGAAGCCGGGGAAGGCGAAGGCGCGCTCGAAGCCGCCCTGGCGGGCCTCGTCGCGGATCGAGTTGCCGTAGTCGAAGACCTCGGCGCCGGCGTCGAGGAACCCGACCATCGCCTCGACGTGCTTGGCCATCGAGACCCGGGCGCGGTCGGTGAACTCCTCGGGCTTGGCCTCGGCGTAGTCGTGCCAGTCGTCGGGGTCGACGTCCTCGGGCAGGTAGCTCAGCGGGTCGTGGGCCGAGGTCTGGTCGGTGACGATGTCGATCTCGACGCCGCGGCGCAGCAGTTCCGGGAACACGGTGGCGGCGTTGCCGACCAGACCGACGCTGAGTGCCCGCCGGTCCCGCTTCGCGGCCAGGCAGCGGGCGACGGCGTCGTCGAGGTCGTCGGCCACCTCGTCGAGGTAGCGGTGCTCGACGCGGCGCCGCAGCCGGGCGGCGTCGACGTCGACGATCAGGCAGACGCCGCCGTTGAGCGTGACGGCCAGCGGCTGGGCGCCGCCCATGCCGCCGCAGCCGCCGGTCAGCGTGAGGGTGCCGGCCAGCGTGCCGCCGAAACGCTTGGCCGCGACGGCGGCGAACGTCTCGTAGGTGCCCTGCAGGATCCCCTGGGTGCCGATGTAGATCCACGACCCGGCGGTCATCTGGCCGTACATGGTCAGGCCGAGGTGCTCGAGGCGGCGGAACTCCGGCCAGGTGGCCCAGTCGCCGACCAGGTTCGAGTTGGCGATCAGCACCCGCGGCGCCCACTCGTGGGTCTGCAGCACGCCGACCGGGCGGCCCGACTGGACGAGCATCGTCTCGTCGTCGGCGCAGCGTGGTCAGCGTGCGGACCATGGCGTCGAAGCTGCGCCAGTCCCGCGCCGCGCGGCCGGTACCGCCGTAGACGACGAGGTCGTCGGGGCGCTCGGCGACCTCGGGGTCGAGGTTGTTCTGCAGCATCCGCAGCGGGGCCTCGGTCTGCCAGCTGCGGGCGGTCAGGGTGGTGCCGCGCGGGGCGCGGACCGGTCGGGCGCCGTCCATGGGTTCGTCTCCTCACTGGAGGTCGAGTGCGGTGGCGGTGAGCAGGGCGCCGTCGTCGATCAGTCCGACGACGGTCTCGATCTCGGGGGCGAGGTGGCGGTCGGGTCCCGGCCCCTCGACGCCGGCCGCGCGGATGGCGTCCCGGACGGCGCCGGTGGGGCGGGCCGGTTCCAGCGGTGCCCGCAGGTCGATGGCGCGGGCGGCGGTGAGGATCTCGACGGCGAGCACTCGGGTGAGGCCGTCGATCGCGCGGCGCAGCTTCCGGGCGGCGTGCCAGCCCATCGAGACGTGGTCCTCCTGCATCGCCGACGACGGGATCGAGTCGACGCTGGCCGGGACGGCGAGGCGCTTGAGCTCGCTGACGATCCCGGCGGCCGTGTACTGGGCGATCATGTGGCCGGAGTCGACGCCGGCGTCGTGGGCGAGGAACGGCGGCAGGCCGTTGCTGCGGGCGGCGTCGAGGAACCGGTCGGTGCGGCGCTCGCTCATGGCGGCGACGTCGGCGACCGCGATGGCCAGGAAGTCGAGGACGTAGCCGACCGGCGCCCCGTGGAAGTTGCCGTTGGACTCCACCCGGTCGTCGAGGGTGATCACCGGGTTGTCGATGGCCGCGGCCAGCTCGCGGCCGGCGACCGTGGCGGCGTGCTCGAGGGTGTCGCGGGCGGCGCCGTGCACCTGCGGGGCGCAGCGCAGCGAGTAGGCGTCCTGCACGCGGGTGCACTCCGGTCCGCGGTGGCTGGCCATGATGCCGCTGCCGTCGAGCAGGGCGCGGACGTTGGCGGCCGACGCGGTCTGCCCGGGGTGCGGGCGCAGCGCGTGCAGGTCGGCGGCGAAGACGGCGTCGGTGCCGAGCAGGGCCTCGACGCTCATCGCCGCGGCGACGTCGGCGGTGACCAGCAGCCGGCGCAGGTCGGCCAGCGCCAGCACGAGCATGCCGAGCATCCCGTCGGTGCCGTTGACCAGCGCGAGACCCTCCTTCTCGGCCAGCGCCACCGGCTCGAGGCCGGCCGTCTTCAGGGCCTCGGCGGCCGGCCGCCGGATCCCGTCGCGGTCGCGGACCTCGCCCTCGCCCATGAGCGCCAGCGCGACCGACGAGAGCGGCGCGAGGTCGCCCGAGCAGCCGAGCGACCCGTACTCGTGGACGACGGGCGTGATGCCGGCGTCGAGCATCGCGGCGTAGGCGCGGGCGGTGTCCACCCGCACGCCGGTGCGGCCGGTCGCCAGGGTCGACAGCCGCAGCAGCATCAGGGCGCGGACCACCTCCGGCTCGACCTCCGGCCCGGAGCCCGCGGCGTGCGAGCGGATCAGGCTGCGCTGGAGCTGGGCGCGCTGCTCGAGGGGGATGTGCCGGGTGGCCAGGGCGCCGAAGCCGGTCGAGATGCCGTAGTGCGGCTTGTCGTCCTCGGCCAGCCGGTCGACGACGTCCCGGCTGTGCGCGATCGCGGCGAGGGCGTCGTCGGCCAGCCGGACCCCGCACCCGCCGCGGGCCACCCGGACCACGTCGTCCGGATGCACCGGGCCGACGCCCACGAGAACGACTTCGGTCTCCATACCTGCATCGCACACCGCCGCGGCGACCGCCGCCTAGTGGGCTCGACCTGGTCGTGTCCGGGATCCCAGACGATGTGCGGACGTCAGCGCGAGGAGAGCACGTGCTCCTCGTGACCGGCGATCATCCGGTGCGCCACGTCGCGCAGCTTCTCGTTGCTGCGCTGGCTCGCATTCCGCAGCAGTTCGAACGCCTCGTCGGCGGTGCACCGGCGCTGGGCCATCAGCAGACCGACGGCCTGCCCGACCTCCTGACGCGTGAGCATGCCCCGGCGCAGGTGCTCGACCGCCTGCTCGCGCTCGGCCATGCGCCAGGCCACCGAGAGCGCACCGGCGGCCTGTCCCGCCCAGGAGTGCCCGGCCCCTTCGTCGGTGTCGTCGAACGAGTCCGGTCGACCCGAGTAGAGGTTCAGCGCGCCGCGAGCCCCCTCGCCCAGCACGAGCGGGAAGGAGAGCGACGAGCGCACCCCGGCCTCCATCGCCCGCCGTGGGTAGTCGCCCCAGCGGTCCTCCTCCGCCAGGTCCCTGACGCGGACCACCGAACGGGTCCGGAGCGCCTCGAGGCACGGGCCGTCGTCGAGCTCGTACTGGCGCTCGTCCCCGCGGGCGGCGAGTTCGCCGCTGTAGGTGACCGTCAGGCCCCGGCCCGCCTGTTCGAGCGTCAGGCCGCAGGCCTCGGCGCCCGGACTCTGCTCCACAGCCCATCGGACGAGCGAGTCGAGGAAGGTCGCCACGTCCTCGAACCGGTCGAGCATCTGGACGACGTCCAGGTGGTCGTTCGCCACGAACCCCGGGTGCGCTCCTGACACGTCCTTCCTCCTGTGGTTGCGCACAACAGATCGGCAGGGTGGATATCCCGGGTGTCCCGGATTCACACGCCCGATTTCGCCCGGCTCATCCCCGCTCGGGAGGCCGCCCGCTGATGCGCCGGGTCAGCTCGGTGGCGGCGTGCACCACCCGGCCGGCCATGGCGTCGGTGTCGACGGTGGCGTCGGTCGGATAGGTCACCGCGACGGCGGCGACCGGACGGCCGGCATGGTCGTGGACGGCCGCGGCCACCGACGCGAAGCCCGGCGTCACCTCGCCGTCCTCACCGGCGGAGCCGTGCCGCCGCACCTCGGAGAGCAGCCGCCGCAGCTCGGTCAGCCGCTGCGGGCCGGTGCCGTGGCGGCTGACGAAGGCGCCGGTGTCGGGGAACAGCGCCCGCACCTGGGCCGGGGGGAGGTCCGCGAGCAGCGCGCGCCCGCTGGCGGTGAGGTGCGCGGGCAGGCGGACGCCGACGTCGGTGACCAAGGGCGGCCGGCCGGGCGCTCGCTGCTCCACGACGTAGAGCACCTCGCGGCCGTGCAGCACCGCCAGGTGGGCCGAGTGGCCGACCCGCTCGACCAGTCGCGCCAGCACCGGGCGGCCGAGGCGGGCCAGCGGCTCCTGGCGCAGATAGGCGCTGCCGATCTCGAACGCGCTGACGCCGAGCCCGTACCGGCGCTCCTCGGGCAGGTGGACGACGAAGCCGGCGTCGACCAGCTCCGCCAGCAGGTGGTAGGTCGTCGAGCGGGGCAGTCCGAGGTCGCGGGCCAGCGCCGCGGCGGGCACCGGGACCGGCTGGCGGGCCAGCGCCTGCAGCAGGGCCAGGGTCTGCCGCGCGGCGGGCACGCCAGGGCGCGAGCGCGGCCCCGCCACGGTCTCGGACACCCGGCGACCCTACGGCGTCACTGCGCACTGCCGTCGTGCCTGATCGGACGGTGACGGAGTGCCGAGGGGAGCCCCCCGTCCCGTGACCGGTGCATGACTCTCTGGTATCTGTCAGCGCCCCCGAGAACTCTTCCCCTGTGCCGCGCAGATCTGCCGGCACACGGTGCGGAGGCGACCGCGACGGTCACCCCACGTTCTTCTCGGCCGGTCCGGCCACGGCCTCCGCGTCATCGATGAGGGGGAACAGTGATCGATCCGCGCTTCGCTTCGGAGAACGGGAACATCGTCGACGGCCGGGTCGGGGCCGTGATCCAACCGGAGACCACCGGGAGACAGATCGTCGTCTTCGCCGAGGAAGAGGACGACGGCGTCGACTGGGGGCGCGCTGGCATCTCCAGCGTCGCCGACACCCGTGATTTCGCCTCCGGGGGCATGCCGCCCGAGGCCATGCAGGACTCGCAGGCGACGGTCTTCGCCAACCTGGGCATCGCCGTCGTCGCGGCGGATCCCGCCCAGGTGTCGATGCTGCAGACGGCGGAGAGCACCGGACGGCGGGTGCTGTCGGTCTCGCCCGAACTGGTGCACCACGTGCTGCAGGACGTCCTCGAGTACACCCGTGCCTACCGCGACGGCGTCGACGACCTGGCCGAGCGGGTGCTCCACGCGGCCGACCACGACAGCATGGCCGCCATGGCCGCCGCAGCGGCACCCCTGCTGTTCGAGGACACGACGCAGTTCACCTGGGGCATCCAGGCGGTGGAGGCGAACTCCTCACCGCTGTCGGGCCGCGGCATCGGGGTCGCCGTCCTGGACACCGGCTTCGACCTGTCCCACCCGGACTTCACCGGCCGCACCGTGACGGCGCAGTCGTTCGTACCGGGGGAGCAGGCCCAGGACGGGCACGGCCACGGCACGCACTGCATCGGCACCTCGTGCGGACCGCGCACCCCGTCGACCGGGCCCCGCTACGGCATCGCCTACGAGGCGGACATCTTCGTCGGCAAGGTGCTGAGCAATGCGGGCAGCGGCACCGACGGCGGGATCCTCGCCGGCATCGACTGGGCGGTCTCCAACGCCTGCCCGGTGATCTCGATGTCGCTGGGCGCCGACGTGATGCAGGCGCACCCGCCGTACTCGGCGGCCGGCGCCCGGGCGCTGGAGAAGGGCTCGCTGATCATCGCCGCGGCCGGCAACAACGCCGACCGGCGGTCCGGGCGGAACGGCTTCGTCGGGGCGCCGGCGAACAGCCCGGAGATCATGGCCGTCGGGGCGCTGGACCAGCGGCTGGACATGGCGTTCTTCTCCGCGCGGAGCCTCCCGGCCCGCGGCGGGCAGGTCGACATCGCCGGCCCCGGCTTCCAGGTGCTGTCGTCCTGGCCGCTGCCGACCCGGTACCGGGCGATCAGCGGCACCAGCATGGCGACGCCGCACGTCGCCGGAGTCGCGGCGCTCTGGGCCGAGGCGACCGGTCGCCGCGGCCTGGAGCTCTGGGCGACCCTCTGCCAGGAGAGCCAGCGGCTGCTGCAGCCGTCGGTCGACGTCGGCAGCGGGCTCTGCATCGCCCCCCAGGAAGCGGCGTCGCGGGCATGACGCAGCGGGCATAGCGTCGCGTCATGACTCAGGTGAGCGTGACCGTCGCCGACGCACACCGGGAGAGCATGGACGGCGTCGTCGAGAACCTCCGCGCCAGCGGCATGGAGGTGGAGCAGGTGCTCGGCTCCCTCGGCATCGTCACCGGCTCGGCACCGTCGGAGGCCCTCGATGCCCTGCGGGGCGTCGAGGGCGTCGACTCCGTCGACGAGCAGCTGGGCTACCAGCTGCCGCCGCCGGAGTCGCCCGTCCAGTAGGACGATCCAGCGCGGGCGAGGGCGGTCAGCGGGCTCGGAACGCGAGTCCGCCGGCCGCCATCGCCTCGCGCAGGATCCGGACGGCCTTCGGCCCCACGCCGTGCAGGGCGAGGAGCTCCTCCTCGGTGTGCTCGGCGACCTTCTCGAGGCTCGTGATGCCCGCGAGACCGAGCGCGGTCGCCGCGGGTCGTCCGACGGCGGGCAGGCCCATGGTCCGGGCCGCCGCGGTGGCCGGGCCGCGTTCGGCGACCAGCCGCTTCGGGGCGGCGGCCTCCCAGCCCTGGAGCAGGAGCCGGTCGAGCAACCGGACGTCGAGGCTCGCCAGCGGCAGGCTGACCCCGATCGTCGTCCCCATGCGCACGAGCGGCTCGGCCTCGGGGTGCTCCGCGACGGTCGCGTCGACCACCGTCGTCGGCAGGTGGATGCGCACCTGCTGCTCGTCCTTGGTCAGGGAGACGAAGTTCTTCCCACGGACCGAGAAGGCGACCATCCCGAAGTGGGTGCCTTCCTCCACCTCCGGAAGGGCGAGCGCGCCCTTCCGGACCCGAGCCACCTGCACCATGCCGCGGAGGCTAGCTGCGACCCGAGCTCTCCGTCCTAGGGTGACATCGGGATCGGTTCGCCGAGTCCGACGGGAAAGCCTCCGCTCGACGTGGTGTGGCGCGCCCGACATGTGGGCCACTCCTAGGAGAGCCGGTCAAGCCGTGGCTTCTTCTCCGGGGCGCGAGGCCGGCCCGTCGGGGGTGAGGCTCTCGAGGAGCCGCGCGAGAACGCGGCAGGTTCGTTCGAACTCCTCTCGCCCGACTACCTCCGCCCAGTGCTGCTCGATCTCGGCCACCCGATCCCCGGCGTCGTCGAGGAGTTGCCGCCCGCGAGGCGTCGGGTAGATCAGGCGGGCCCGCCCGTCGGCGGGATCGGGTCGGCGCTCCAGGTAGCCCGAGCGCTCGAGCTCGGTCACGAGCTCCGACATGGTCGCGAGGCCAAGCTGGGCGCGAGCCGCGAGCTCGGTCAGCCGGATGCCGTCGATGCCGACGTTGCCGAAGACGTGCATGTGCGCGTCCCGCAGGTTGTCGTAGCCCCGCTCCTTGCCGGGAGCGGACAGCTCCGTCCGGAACTCGCGCAGCAGCCTCACCAGCAGCTGGCCGATGGCCGGGCGGTCGGGCGGCAGATCTCTTGACGTCGGCACGGTTCGACAGGATAGTTCGGTCACCGAAACTTCGGATCCCGAAGGAGATGGTGAGGATGTCGTCGGCACCACGCTGGAACACCGAACGGCCGGAGGATCGCGACGAGGCTGGGCGACCTCTGGGTGCGGGACGTAGGTTCCGGCCCGCCGGCTGTGCTCTGGCACAGCCTGTATGTCGACTCCACGACGTGGCAGCACATGGAGGGCCAGCTCGGCGCGGAAAGGCGGCTGGTGGAGATCGACGGCCCAGGGCATGGCCGGAGCGAGGATCCGGGCTCGCGACTACACCCTCGACGACTGCGCGGGGGCCGCCTTCGACGTGCTCGAGCAGTTGGGTATCACGGAGCCGGTCGACTGGCTCGGGAATGCGTGGGGCGGACACGTCGGCGCGGTGTTCGCGGTAACCGAGCGGGATCGCTGCCGGAGCCTCGTCGGGGTCTGCTCCCCGGCGCACGCCCTGGAGCCCGCCGTCCGGCTGCAGATGCGCGCCAGCCTTCCCGTGTACCGACTCCTGGGACCGATCGCTCCCTTCGTCAAGGTCCTCACCCACGGCGGGCTGCTGAGCTCCGATCCGGACCCCGAGGACGCGCAGGTGGTGGAGGACGCGTTCCGGCGCGCCGATCGCCGAGGATTGGCCCGGGCGATGCGCTGCGTTTCCATCCAGCGTTCCGATCTCACGCCGACCCTCGCCGCGGTGATGGTTCCGACCCTCATGATCGCCGCGGCGGACGACCCGCTCCTGCGGCCGGAGCAGGCGCGCGCTGCTGTGGGAGTCATGCCCACCGCGACCTCGATCACGGTTCCAGGCGGCGGCCACGTGGAGCCACTACTCCGATCCGCCCCGCTGCTCGCACGGCTCATCGTCGACTTCTGGCGCAATCCGCTCCGAGTCGTCGCAGGCAGCCCGGGGAAGGTGACGAGCCGGCCTCGCCCTGATCGACAGAGGCGCTGAACCTGCGGAGTCGAGTATGGAGCTGCGCGCAGGTCAGAACGGCGGGAGGTCGATGATCACGGTGTCGGGCAGGGGTTCGCCGAACTCGTACGGCTCGAGGAGATAGCTGCCGGGTGGTCGGCTGATCCGGGTGACACCGCTGGGGGTGGTGACCAGCAGGTTGCCGTCGGCATCGAGCGCGAACATCCAGCCCGGGGCATGGGTCTTCAGGCGGTGATGGCGGCGGCACAGGCAGCACAGGTTCTCGCAGTCGGTGGCACCACCCTCGCCGTGCGGGACGACGTGGTCCAGATCGGCCCAGCCGGCGCGGCCGCGGCAGCCGGGGTGCCGGCAACCACGGTCGCGGGAGGACAGGAACCGCCGCTGCGGCGCGGTGGCCTCGTACGCATCGGTCGCCGGAGGTGTGCCGACGAGCGGGCAGGCGCAGGTGGCGTCCCGGCCGCCGTGGTCGGGGCAGCCACGGGCGGCAGCTCGGACGAGTTCGGGGCGGTTCAGGGTGGCCAGCAGGTTGCCGCCGCCTCCGAGCAGGTCGAACTGGAGGCTGCCGCCGGTCGGGGGTTGCAGTCCGCCGGTGCAGATCGCGTCGACCGCAGCCAGCAGGGCGCGCAGATGAGCGGCGGTCACCGGTTCGCCGCCGACCTCGGCCACCCCGGTCGGTTCGCCGCCGGTCGCGGGATCGGCCGGATCGGTCAGCAGCGAGTTCAGCGGCGCGAGGATGTTCAGGTGGGCGGTCACCGCCGGTCGGGAGGTGTCGAACGGCCGGAGGGTCAGGTTGGCCTGGATCTCGGCGCGGATCTGCCCGATGGGGCGGGGATCACCGGCGGCCTTGGCGGCGCAGGCGTGCGAATTGACCGCCTCCATCATCGCGGCGGCGGCTGCGGTGGGCACCCTCGTGACGACGTCGGACATGCCCTCGAGGCCGGTGCCGCGCACGAACACGTCCGCCGTCTTCAGGGCCTGGCGGCGGCGCTTCTCGGCGGCCTCGTTGTCCCGGCGGACGAACTCCGCCCGCAGCCGGGCCCGCAGCCGCCCCACCGGCAGTTCGGCGGCCTCCGCCAGCACGATCGCCTCGACGGTGGCGACCACGTGCGGGTCGACGTCGGGACCCAGCCGGTTGACCTCTTCAGCGATGGCCCGGGCCCGGGCCCAGTTCAGTTCGCCGTCGGCCAGCGCGGCTGCGGTGGCGCGCAGCCGGTGCGACAAGGTCAGCGCGGTGACGAGGAACCGGGAGGCCTCCCCGCGGGAGAAGTTCATGATCAGCGCGACCTCGTCGGGAAGGAACTCCGAGTAGCCGCTCGAGCACCCAGTTCGACTCGACCCAGCCCGGGGCGGCGGACCCCGGCTTGTCGGCCGGGCGGTCCCGGTCGGCGCGGCGGCGGACGGCCAGCTGCGTGACCAGCTCCACCCGGTAGGCCCACAGCCGCGCGTCGGCCACGTTCGCCCGGCGGATCTCCGACGCCAGCCCGGCCTCGCCGCGTGTGGCGACCGGCATCAGCTCACCGAGCCGCGTCGGGTGCCAGTCCCGCTCCGCCGGCGGGACCCACCCGCCGGTACCGGGCGGACCGGCGAGGTCGACCGGCTGAACGGTCAGCCCGACCCCGAATCCGTCTCCTTCGAACACATGAGCGACTGTACGGACGGGGTCTGACAGTTTTCGCAGGTCGGATCGGCGATTCTCGTGGCGCCGCGTGGGTAATCGTCCCGGCGACCTTCAGCAGAGCAGGAGGAGCGGCCATGGCCACCCGTGCCAGCGTGAAGAACGAGAAGCAGTACGAGGCGCTCAAGGACAAGGGCATGTCCAAGTCGCGCGCCGCCCGCATCGCCAACTCACCGGACGCGTCCACGAAGGGCGGCAAGAAGTCCGGGTCGGGCGGGGACGCCAGCCAGGGCGGGACGACCGCGCAGAAGAAGAAGGCGGGCAAGAAGGGCGGCAAGGCCGCCGCCGAAGAAGAAGAAGTAGCCCTCGTCGGGCCGGTCACCCGTCGAGGACCCGCTGCGCCGCCGCGAGCAAGCGCCCGTCGTCGAGAGCCGCCGCTATCGTCCCGTCGGAGAATCGCTCGCCACGGATTATCGCGGTGACCAGGCGCACGACGTCGGCCAGCGGAGCGCCCTGCACGTCGATGGCCTCCTGGTACCGCCCCACGCCGTCCCAGTGCATCCAATCGAAGACGGTGACGGCATTCGCCGCACCGAGGGCTACGACGAGCTCGTCCACCGCCGGGTGGTAGTCGGGGTACTGCATCGGGATGACGCCGGGGGTCTCGGACGTACCGCCCCGCCACGTGTACAACGCGGGGGCCGCCCGCCGGACCGCCGAGACGGCGGCACGGAGTCGAGCACGGTCGTCATCCGTGGCGGCTCGCACGGCAGCGACCAGCGTGGCGTCGTCGGCCTCGGGGGTGCTCACGGGCTCGGCCGGAGCTCCCGGGCGATGGCGCGCGCGACCGCACGGGCGTCGAGGCTGATCTGGAAGAGCAGCCCCTTCAGCGGGTTCGACAGCCCGACGAAGCGCAGGCCCGGTGCGGACGGCGCCGTCCGCCGGCCACGGACCAGCGGCCGGCCCTGCTCGTCGAGCACGCCGAGGTGCCCGGCGACGGGAAGCAGCCCGGTCGTGTAGCCGGTCGCGGCGATCACCGCGTCGGGCGCCAGCCGGGTGCCGTCGGAGAGCACGACCTCGTCGCCCTCGAACCGGTCGACGGCCGCCACCGGCGTCACCCGCCCGGCCCGCAGCTCCTTGATCAGCCCGACGTCGATCGTCGGCGTCACCCCGGTCGCCCGCATCTGCGCGACCAGCCCCTGCGGGGCCGCGGGCAGACCGTGGCGCGTGAGGTCGCCGACGAAGATCCGCTGCAGAGCCCGGTTCAGCGGATCGGCGAGCCGGGCGGGCGCGTGCTCCATCGAGATCGCCAGCAGCGTGGTCGGCACCGGTCCGAGGGACCGGGGGACGATGTTCGGCGGCGTGCGCACCGCGAGCCAGACCCGCCCGGCGCCGCTCTCGGCGAGGTCGGCGGCGATCTCCGCCCCGGTGTTGCCGGGCCCGACGACCAGCACGTCCCGCCCCCGGTACGGCTCCGGGCTCGAGTAGCGCGACGCGTGGGTCACCTCGCCGGGGAAGGCGTCCTGACCCGGCCACGACGGCTCCACGGGCGTGCAGTTGTAGCCGCTCGCGACCACCACCTGCCGCGCGGTGACCTTCCCGTCGCTGGTCACCGCCGTCCACCCGTCGTCGGTCGCGCTCCAGCCGCTGCACCTCGGTGCCGAACCGGGGCTCGATCCCGTGGTGCTCGGCGTAGCGCCGCAGGTACTCGGCCATGTCGTCCTTCGACACCCAGCGGCCGAACGACGCGCGGGATGCGCATGCCGGGCAGGGCCGACTGGACCCGCGGCGTGTGCAGGTGCAGCCGCTCGTAGCGCCGTCGCCACGACTCGCCGACGGACTCCCCGCGGTCGACGACGACCGGCTCGACCCCCTGCTTGCGTCAGGCACGCCGCAACCGCCAGACCGGCCGGTCCGGCCCCCACCACCAGCACGTCCGTGTCCATGGAGGGCGACGCTAGCGGTGCCGGCGACGGCGTCAAGCGGGCATCCAGCCGACCTCAAGCCGCCTCCAGTGGACGTCAAGCGGGGCTCGCGACCCTCTCCTCGACCGGCCGCCAGTCCTCGCGGCCGACGACGAAGGAGAGTCGCGATGACCCGCATGCTGTACCGCCTGGGAGGCGCCGCCGCGGCGCACCCCTGGCGCACCCTGGGAATCTGGCTGGCAGTGGTCGCTCTCGCCGCCGGCCTGGCCGGCGTCGCCGGCGGCACACCGCACGACGACTGGAACGTGCCCGGCACCGCCTCGCAGGCCGGCACCGATCTGCTGCGCGAGGAGTTCCCGTCGGCGTCCGGCGCCGTCGACCGCGTCGTCGTCCACGACCGGGACGGCGACCCGGTGGACGCCGCCGAGATCACCGGCCTGACCGAGCGGCTGGCCGACCTGCCGCACGTGCTCGAGGTGTTCCCGCCCCGCCCGTCCGAGGACGGCGCCACGGTCCTGATCGAGGTCCGGTACGACGTCCCCGTCACCGACGAGGACATCTTCGGCGACCTCACCCCGCTCCAGGAGGCCGCCGAGCCGACCGTCGACGCCGGTCTGCAGGTGGCCTTCGGCGGCGAGGTGCCCGACAGCGCCAGCCTCGCGCCGGGTGGCACCGGTGAGGTCGTCGGCGTCGTCGTCGCGCTGCTGCTGCTCGTGCTGACCTTCGGCTCCGTCGTCGCCGCCGGCCTGCCCATCGTGGTCGCGCTCCTGGGCCTCGGCGTCGGTTCGTCCGGCGTCCTGCTGCTCGCCGCGGTGATGGACGTCAGCACCTCGGCCCCCACCGTGGCCACGATGGTCTCCCTCGGCGTCGGCATCGACTACGCGCTGCTGCTGGTCACCCGGCACGTGGAGGGGCTGCGGGCCGGCCGGTCGGTCCGCGACGCCGCCGCGCACGCCACCGCCACGGCGGGCCGGTCGGTCGTCTTCGCCGGCGGCACGGTCCTGGTCTCGCTGATGGGGCTGGGTCTCGCCGGGCTGCAGACCTACGCGACCTTCGGCATCGCCACGGCGATCGGCGTGGTCAGCGTCATGGCCGCCGCGCTCACCGTCGTCCCCGCCGTCCTCGGGCTGGCCAAGCATGCGCGTGCTGCCGCGGAAGGTCCGCCGGGGCGCGGTCGAGACGGCGACGAAGCACCCGCTCGCCGCTCGCTGGGCCGAGCGCATCGGCCGCCGTCCGCTGCCGTGGGCGCTGGGTGCCCTGCTGCTCCTGCTCACCCTCGCCGCACCGGTCACCGACCTGCGGCTGTGGCCCGCCGACATCAGCGCCCAGCCGGCCGAGTCGACCACCCGCCAGGCCAACGACCTGATCGCCGACGCCTTCGGGCCGGGCGCCAACGGTCCGTTCCTGGTCGCCGTCGACCTCGACGCCGTCCCGGCGGACGAGCTCGCCCAGCTCCGCGACGAGCTGATCGACGTGCCCGGCGTGGCCGGGGTGGGGGAGCCGGTCCTGTCGCCCACCGGTGGCGCCGCCGTCCTCGTGCTGGAGCCGACCACGGCGCCGGCCGACGAGGCCACCACGGAGCTGCTGACCCACCTGCGGGCCGACGTCGTCCCCGACGGCGTGCACGTGACCGGGGCGACGCCGGTGCTCGCCGACATCACCGCGCTGCTCGACGAGCGGCTGTGGGTCGTCATCGCCTTCGTCGTCGGCGTCTCGGTGCTGCTGCTGACGCTGGCCTTCCGCTCGCCGATCGTGGCGCTGAAGGCCGCGGTGATGAATCTGCTCAGCATCGGTGCCGCCTACGGCGTCATGGTCGCGATCTTCTCGTGGGGCTGGGGTCGCGAGCTGGTCGGCGTCGACCAGGACGTCCCGATCTCGAGCTGGGTGCCGATCCTGATGTTCGCCGTCGCCTTCGGGCTCTCGATGGACTACGAGGTCTTCCTGCTCGGCCGGGTGCGCGAGGAGTGGCAGCGCAGCGGCGATCCGCACCGCAGCGTCGTCGCGGGGCTGGCCTCCACCGGTCGGCTGATCACCGCCGCCGCCGCGATCATGGTCGCCGTCTTCCTCGGCTTCGCGACCGAGGGCGACCTGGTGCTCAAGCAGATCGGCGTCGGTCTCGCCGTCGCGATCCTGGTCGACGCGACCGTCGTCCGGATGGTCCTGGTCCCGGCCACCATGTCGCTCCTCGGCCGCTGGAACTGGTGGCTGCCGCGCTGGCTGGACCGCCTGCTCCCGCACCTGGACGTCGAACCGCCGGCGCCGCCCGTCGCGCCTGTTGTCGACGTGCCCGCCCTGCCCGAACCCGTCGGCGCCCGCTGACCGCCACCACCACTCAGAAGAGGAGAACAGCCATGACCACCACCGCCCCGGCCACCGTTCCGCAGGTGCTGCTGCCCGGTCAGGCAGCCGCCCCCGAGGGCCCGGTCGACATGATCATGATGTACGTGATGCACCACGCCTTCCGGCGTGACCTGGCCGCCTTCGCGGCCCGGGTGCCCACCGTCGCCGTCCACGACGCCGTCACCTGGCGGGCACTGGCCCAGCGGTGGACCGACTTCGCCTCCGTGCTGCACAAGCACCACAGCGGTGAGGACGCCGGGCTGTGGCCGCTGCTGCTCGAGCGGGTCGACGCCGCCGGCGACGCCGAGGGACGGGCGACGCTCGAGGCGATGGAGGCCGAGCACGCCGAGATCGACCCGCTGCTCGAGGCCTGCGCCCGCGGGTTCGCCCGGATGGCCGAGGGCGGCACGGCCGACGACCGCGCCGCGCTCGCCGTCCGGACGGCGGCGGCGCGGGACTCCCTGGGCCGGCACCTGGTCCACGAGGAGTCCGAGGCGATGGTGCTGCTCCAGCGGCACCTCACCCAGGCCGACTGGGAGGAGTGCGAACGTCGCTCCTTCGCCAAGCCGAAGAGCTTCGCCGACGTCGCCTTCGCCGTCCCGTGGGTGTGCCTGGGCCTGCCCGCCGACGTCCGGGAGCACGCGTTCGGCACGGCGGGCCGCGGCTTCAAGGTGGTCTGGCTGCTCACCCGCCGCGGGTTCGCCCGCAAGCAGCGAGCTGGCGTTCGGCGGCTGACGACGCTCAGAAGCCGTACCGGTCCCGCTGGTCGCGCAGCCACTGCGCGACCGGCGGGATCTGCCATTCCCGGCACTGGGCGAGGGCGCGGTCGGCGTGCCGGGCGGCCGTGGCCGTCTCCCCGGTCGCGGCGGCCGCCAGCGCGAGGAACGCGTCGACCGGGCCGAGCGGCGCGCCCGATCCCGCCGACGCACAGCCCGCCGGAGTACGGCGCGGCCCGGGCGTAGGCCGCGGCGCCGAGCTCGGCGTCCCCGAGCGCCGAGGGCGACCTCCCCGGCGGTGCACCACACGAGCTGGAGAACCAGGACTCGGGCTCGTCGAGGTCGATCGCCGGGCACCAGCGCTGCGGGCCTCGTCGACGAGCCCGAGGCGCAGCAGCATCGCGGCGACCACCGGCGCGACCGGGAGCTTCGACTCGCTGACGAGCGGGCCCATCATCGGCAGCACCTCGGCCAGCCGGCCCTGGAACAGCCGGACCATCACGAAGGCGCCGGTGCGGCCGTCGGCCGCCTGCGGCAGGTCGACCTGCTCGAACAGCCGGAGCAGGCGCTGCAGCACCGCTTCGGCCTCGTCGAGCCGGCCGGCCATCGCCAGCCACGGGGCCTCCATCGCGTCGAGCACGAGCAGCAGGTAGGCCATCCGGAGCGGGGTGGCGCCCCGGCGCGCGGCGGCGATCGCGGTCCACATCTCCGGGATGCGGCCGAGCTCGCCCAGCACCGCCGCGCGCAGCGTCTCGGCCGTCGCCTCGCCGGGCAGGTCGCCGGCGGCACGGGCCCGGTCGGCCGCCTCGTCGACGAGGGCCAGCCGCTGGGCCGTGCTCGACGGCCACCAGGTGGCGACGTACGCCGTCACGAGCGCGTGCTGCAGCAGGGCGGGATCGTCGAGCCGCCGCGCCATCGCGAGCGCCTCCTCCACCAGCGCCTGCCGCTCGTGGCGGGCCGGGGCGTAGTACAGCTCGGAGGCGAGGGCGAGCATCGCGCGGCAGCGCACGTCGCCGTCGCCGGGCGGCAGCGCCGCCAGCGCCCGGCGCAGCGCCGCGACGACCGGCTCGTGCACCACGCCGTGGGACCGCGCCTGCCACACCGCGCCGTCGGTGACGCCGAGCGCCGCCCGCGCGGCCCGTTCGACGTCGCCGGCGGACTCGGCCACGACCACCGCCTCGTCGGCGGCGGCGCCGAGCCCGGTCCAGTCGGCGGCCCGTCGGCAGGCCTGGGCCAGCCGCATCAGGACGTCGTACCGCTGCTCCCACCCGGCCGCGGGATCGGACGCCTGGGCCTCCAGCGCGGCGCGCAGCAGATCGCGGGCCTCCTCGTGCGCGTGCACCCGCAACGCCTGCTCGGCCGCGGCGACGGCGGCCGGCCACGCGCGGTCCGCCGCCGACGGCCCCGCCGCCAGCCAGTGCCGGGCGAGCTCGCCGGCCGCCTGGGGATCCTCGATCCGGGCTGCCCAGGCCGTCGCGGCCCGCGCGTGCAGCCGCGCCCGGCGGGACATCAGCAGGGTGCCGTAGGCGGCGTCCCGCACGAGCGCGTGCGCGAACCGGAACCGGTCGACCCCCTCCTCGACGACGAGCCCGGCGGCGAGCGCGGGGTCGAGGCCGTCGAGCACCGTGTCCTCGTCCCGGTCGAGGACGGCGGCCAGCAGCGGGAGCCGGACCTCCCGGCCGAGCACCGCCGCGGCGCGCAGCACCACCAGCGTCTCCTCGGGCAGGCCGGCCAGGCGCCGGGAGAGCACGTCGGAGACGGCGGCCGGCAGCTCGTCGGACGAGACCGGCCCGCCGGTGTCCCGGACCAGTCGCGCGTACTCGACCAGGAAGAAGGGATTGCCGTCGGTCCGACGGGCCAGCAGGTCCCGGTCACCCGTCGACACGTCGTCCCCGGCGACGGCGGCGACCAGGTCCGCCGCGTCTCCCGCGTCGAGACCGCCCAGGTCGATCCGGACGGCGTGCCGGCGAGCCAGGGCCTCGGCCGCCTCGGCGAGCGGTCCGGACGGCTCCGGGTACCGGCGCCAGGTCGCGACGACGGCGAGCCGGCCGCGCTCCGCCGTCGCGACCAGGTGCCGCAGCACGCGCAGCGACGACGCATCGGCCCAGTGCAGGTCGTCGAGCACCAGCAGGACAGGACGGTCGGCGGCCGCGGCCAGCACCCGGGCCGTGATCGCGTCCCACGTGCGGAACCGGCCGCCCTGGGGGTCCCCGTCGTCCTCGTCCGGGATTCCCGGGCTCCCGAGCGAGCGCAGCACCGTCGTCCACGGCCACAGCGGCGGAGCGCCCTCGTCCTGCGAGCACCGGCCGGTGAGCACCAGCGCACCGCGTCGCTCGGCCTCCCGGCTGAGCTCCGCCGCGAGCCGGGACTTGCCGATGCCGGGATCGCCGACCAGCGCGGCGAAGGCGGGGGTCCCCGTGGCGGCGGTGTCGAGGAGCGCCGTCAGCCGGACGAGCTCGGCGGCCCGGCCGACCAGCGGCCACGGGGCCGGGCGGGCTGCCGGTGGCAGCCTCGCGCTCGGGCGGCGCCCAGGTCCCCGTCGTCTGCTGCAGGACCGCGTCCTCGACCCGGCGCAGCTCGGAGCCCGGATCGACGCCCAGCTCCTCGGACAGCACGTCCCGCACCGTCGCGCAGGGCGCTCAGCGCGTCCGCCTGGCGCCCGGACCGGGCGAGGGCGACCGCCCGCAGCGCCCAGAACCGTTCCCGCAGCGGGTGCTCGGTGGTCAGCCGCTCGAGATCGGCGGCCAGCGCGGCGTGGTCGCCGTCCCGGAGCCGGACGACGGCGGTGAGCTCCTCGGCTCCCAGTCGCAGCTCGGTCAGCCGGGCCCGTTCCGCGACGACGGCGGGCGCCTCACCGAGCTCGGGATAGGGGACGTCCCGCCACAGCCCGCGGGCGGCGGCCAGCTCGGAGCGCGCCCGGTCGAGGTCCGGCGGCGGGGTGGGGGAGAGGAGGTCGTGGGCAGCGGTGCCGAGGGCGACCCGGGCGGCGGCGACGGCCCGCTCGAAGGCGACGGCGTCCACCGCATCGGGGGCGACCCGCAGCGCGTACCCGTTCCCCGTCGTGGCCAGGACGCCGTCGGTCGTCCGTGCCTCCCGGCCCGGTTCCAGGGCGCGGCGGAGCCCGGCGACGTAGGTCTGCAGGGTGCCGAGCGCCCCGGGTGGCGCGGCGTCGCCCCAGAGGAGGTCCACCAGCGCCGTCGCGGACACCGTCTTCCCGGGCGCGAGGGCGAGCGCGGCCAGCAGGGCCCGCTGCTTGGGGACGCCGAGGTCGACGGGGACGTCGTCCCGGTGCACCTCGACCGCACCCAGGACCCCGAACCGCACGGGGCGGGAGCTTAGGCGGCGCGCGGCTGCGTCGGGATCGCCAGCGCCGCGAGCAGTCCGGCGCCGAGCACCGCCGTCGTCACCGCGAAGGCGGCCTGGTAGGACGCCACGTCGGTCAGCCAGCCGGCGGCCAGCGGCCCGACGATCGCGCCGAGGTCGGCGGCCATCTGGAACACCGCGACCACGCGCCCGCCCCGGGCGGGGCTGATGTCGCCGACCAGCGCGGCCGGTGCGCTGCCCAGCAGCGAGGCGGCGACGCCGAAGAGCGCCATCGACAGCAGGAACGCGCCGATGGCCGGCGGCAGCACGAGGATCGCCATCGAGCCGGTCGCCACCGCCGAGCCGAGGATCAGCGACGGGCGGCGTCCCCACCCGTCGACCAGCCGCCCGGACCGCAGCAGCGCCAGCGCCTGCGCCAGCGAGCCGGCCAGGAGCCCGGCGCCGGCCCACGCCACCGTCCGGTTCAGCTCCTCGGTCACGTACAGCGGCACCAGCGAGTTGCGGACGCCGAACAGCACCCAGCCGACGCCGAGGTTGGCCACCAGGGCCGCGAGATAGGCCCGGGAGCGCAGCGCCCGCCGGAGGGCCAGCGGACCGGCGTGCAGGTCCGGTGCGGCTGCCTGGACGGGGGTCTCGCCGGGATCGGTCGCCGTCCGCGCGTCCCTGAGCATCACGACCGCCACGGCGCCGGCCACCAGCAGGAACCCGGCGTAGAGGAAGAACGGCAGCCGCGGCGAGAGCGTGGCCAGCAGTCCGCCCATCGCCGGACCGGCGATGCCGCCGAGGATGAAACCGCCCTGCCAGGTGGCGGCCGCGCGACCGCGGTGCGACGTCGGCGCGACCCGCAGCAGCAGCGAGAGCGCGGCCACGGTGAACATCGCGCTGCCCACGCCGCCGGCCGCGCGGAGCGCGAGGAACACGGGGAAGGTGCCGGCCAGGCCCGCCAGCCCGGTGGTGACGGCGACGATCAGCAGCCCGGCGGCCAGCACCACCCGTTCGCCGAACCGCTCGACCAGGGTGCCCCCGCTGAACGCCGACACGAACCGGAAGAAGGCGAAGGCGCTGACGGCGAGCCCGACGGCCGTCGTCCCGACGCCGAAGGCGCGGGCGAACAGCGGGATGGCCGGCGCGACGATGCCGAACCCGAGCGCGACCACGAAGGCGATGACGGCGAGCACGCCCACCTCGCGGGGCATCTCGCCGCGGGCCAGGAGTCGCACGGGGCCGGATCCTCGCACGTCCGGCCCCGTGCGCCCGGCGACCTAGCCGGTCACGGGCGGTACGCCACGTAGAGGACGTCCATCGGGTCGTCGGGCACGTCCTGGACGGTCACCCCGGCGAAGCCGGCCTCGGCCAGCATCGTCTGTGCCAGCTCCACGCCCCAGGCCGTGCCGAGCCCCGCCCCGCCGGAGGCCAGCGACACCGTCATGCAGTGCAGCGTGCTCACGCCGTAGAGGAACGGGGCCATGGGGTTGCCGATGTTGTCCTCCAGCGCCGTGGCCGCCTTCGTGTCGAACATGGCGAAGACGCCGCCCGGCTCGAGAGCGTCGTGCACGCGGCGGAGCACGCCGGCCGGATCCGCCTGGTCGTGGATCGCGTCGAAGGCGAACACCGCCCCGAAGGGCGGATCCGTGGGCAGCGTGGCGACGTCCAGGACGGCGAAGGCCGCGTTCGGCAGCCCCCACCGCGCGGCCTCGTCGCGGGCACGCTCGATCGCGTCGGCCGCGATGTCGTACCCGGTGAACGACGACGCAGGGAACGCCCGTGCGAGCAGGTTGATCGCATGGCCGGTGCCGCAGCCGATGTCGGCGACCCGGATCCCGCGGCGCAGGCGGTCCGGCAGGTCGCCGGTGAGTGGCAGGACGCCGTCGATCAGCTGCCCGTCCATGTAGCCGCGCGACCCGGCGTCCATGAAGTCGGTGAACTCCGGACGGAACGCCTCGTACGGAACCCCACCGCCCTCGCGGAAGGCGCGGCTCACCGCGGGGACGTGGACGGCGAGCAGCGCGTTCAGCCGGCTGATCGGCGCCAGGTTCAGCGAGCCCGCTCCCGTCAGGCAGATCGCGTGCTCGGCGGGCAGGGCGTAGCGGCGCTCGGTGGGGGAGTAGTCGACGATCCCGGCCGTGACGAGCGCGCCGAGGCATTCGCGGACGTAGCGCTCGGTGAGCCCGGCCCGTTCGGCGAGCTCCGTGCTGGTGCCGTCGCCGGCGGCCAGTGCCTCCAGCAGGCCGGTGCGGTGCCCGAGGTCGATCATCAGCGTGACCATGGCCTCGGTGTACGTCGAGAACAGCCGCTCGGCGAAGGCCCCGATGCGGGCCTCATCGAGCTGGGCGACGGAACTGGTCATCTCGTCCTCCTCGCGGATCGGAACCGGATGCGAGGACGCTAGGAAGCGAGGCCGGTGCGCCTCATCGGGCGTCCGACCCATCCCGCGCCGGCCGCCGGGTGGGTAGGACTACCCAGCCAGGTCGTGCTGGTGCGCCCATGCCGCCGCGGCTGTCCGGGTGCCGACCTCGAGCTTGGTGAAGATGTTGGACAGGTGCCGGGCGACCGTCTTCTCGGCGATGACGAGCGCCCGCGCGATCTCGCGGTTGCTCCGGCCGGCCGCCAGCAGCGCGAGCACCTCCACCTCGCGGTCGGTGAGCCCGCCCGGCCGGATGACCGTCCCGCGCCGGAGGGCGACGGCGGCGGCGTCGGGAGCCGCGCCGAGCCGCTCGAACACCTCAGCAGCCGCCGCCAGCTCCAGCTCGGCGCCGTCGGCGTCCCCGATCTGCCGGTACGCCTCGGCGAGGACGACGCGGGCCCGGGCGCACTCGTAGGGCGCCTGGAGGTCGCGCCACGCGGCGCAGGCGTCGTGCAGGCACGGCACCGCCTCGGTCGGACGCTGGCCGGCCAGCAGCAGGACGCCGCGCCAGTGCCGGGCGGCGGCGGTGAACCCGGGGCTCGCGTGGCTCGCCGCGACCTGCGTGAGCTCCTCGATCGCCTCGTCCGCGGTGGTCAGGTCACCGACGAGGAGGGCGATCTCCGCCTGGGCGACGCGGAGCCGGGCCCGGGCCAACGGGTTGGCGGCCACGACCAGCAGCGCAGCGCGCAGCGACGCGGCCCCCGCGTCGGGCCGGCCCTGGGCGGCCCGCAGCAGCGCCAGGCCGGGCTGCGGATCGCGACCGAGCTGGTGGGCCCGCTGGAACGAGTGCTCGGCGGTCAGGACGTCGCCGCGCAACCGGGCCAGCTCGCCGAGCTGGTAGTGCCCCTCCGCGGCCGCCGCACCGGCGATGTCGGTCAGGTCGGCGCAGACCCGCGCGGCCTCCCGCTCGCTCTCCGGCCAGTCCCCGGTCGCCTGCAGCACCTGCGATCGGTGCACCCGGCAGATGCCGGTGAAGAGGACGGCCGCCGGAAGGGTCGTGAGCCACCGGGTGGTGGCCTCGACCCAGTACCGCGCGCGGCGGAGATCGGCGAGCTCGTGGCAGGCCGACATGAGGTGGCAGTACACGTTGCCGGCCCAGTCGGGCAGCACCTCGCCGCCGAGCACGAGCACCATCGACTCGTCGAGCAGCGCCATCCCGCCCCGGACGTCGCCCTGCCGGAGGAGGCACCGGCCCTCGCCCAGCAGTCCGATGGCCACCAGGTTGGGCTCCGCGTGCCGGCGGCCCAGGTCCCGGACGCGGCGCGCGGCGGCGACCACGGCCGCCGGGTCGGGTCCGTCGAGGGCGCCCTCCACCTCGGTGAGGTAGACGAGGTAGCCCAGCTCCGGGCACTCCGGCTGGCCGGCCAGGAGGTCGGCCGCGCGGCCCAGCCAGGCGGCGCCGCCGGTCCCGTCCCCGCGGAGGAAGAAGGTGGCCGCTGCGCCGAGGGCCATCATCGCCGCGACCCGGGGCTGGCCCGCGTCGAGGTAGCTGCGGTAGGCGCGGTCGAAGGCGGCGATGCACTCGTCGACCCGGCCCAGCCACCACGCGGCGTCCCCCCAGGCGGCGTGGTCGTCGGCGCTCAGCGGGCATCCGTCGGGCAGCGCCTCGTAGGCGGCCAGGGCCTCCGGCCAGTTCCCCCGGTGGGCGGCGTCGCGCGCGGCCGCCAGTGCCTCTCCCGGATCGGTCATCCCGAGCCTCCGCCACGGTGGTGACGGCAGCGTAGGGGGCCGCCGCCGGGCGGACCAGGGGTCGTGCGGCAGGTGAGCTCAGGCGGTGCGGAGGTCGCGTTCGAGGCCGTCGAGGACCAGGTCCAGGCCGTACTCGAACTCCGCGCCGTACTCGTAGCCCGGTCGGAGCACGTGGCCGGCCGCGAACTCGGTGAGGTGCGGGTACCGCTCGGCGGTCATGCGGTCGAACATCTGCTTGCCCACGTCGGCCGCCTCCTCCGCCGTGTCGAACGGCAGTGTCGCCTCCTGCAGCGCGAAGCCGTAGACGTAGCTGTCGATGGCCGAGAAGGCGTGCGCGGTCAGCTCGATCGAGAAGCCGGCGGCCCGCAGCGTGCCGATCACCGTGTCGTGGTGGTGCAGCGTGGCGGGGCCGGGGGCGGTGCGCGACGACACCAGCGCGATCGCCCACGGGTGCCGGTTCAGGGCCGCGCGCGCCGAGATCGCGCGGTCGCGCATCGCCGTCCGCCAGGGGCTGCCGATCTCCGGCAGGTCGATCTCGCCGAAGACGGCGTCGGTCATGCCGTCGAGCAGGTCGCTCTTGTTGGCCACGTGCTTGTAGAGGGACATCGCCTCGACGGAGAGCTCCTCGCCGAGACGGCGCATGGTGAGCGCCTCGATGCCGTGGGCGTCGGCCAGCCCGACGGCGGCGCGGAGCACGCGCTCCCGGCTGAGCGGTGCGCGCCCGTTTCCAGGACTCATGGCGCGGACCTCCTCTTCGACCCTTGGCCTCTTGACTAGCTTACGTTGTAAGCGTAGACCTTACAACGTAAGCCACTCACCTCAGGGAGCCCACGATGAGCACGCAGCAGCAGTCCGCAGGAACCACCGCAGGGACCGGCGCGACGATGCGCGCGGTCGTGCAGGACACGTACGGCGAGGCCGACGTCCTCCGCCTCGACCGGGTCGCCCGGCCCGAGATCGGCGCCGGCGAGGTGCTGGTCCACGTGCAGGCGGCCGGCGTCGACCGCGGCGTCTGGCACCTGATGGCCGGCAAGCCGTACGCGGTGCGCCCGGTCATGGGGCTGCGGGCGCCGAAGAACCGGATCCGCGGACGCGAGCTCGCCGGCGTCGTCGAGGCGGTCGGCGCGGACGTCACGACGGTGCGGCCCGGCGACGCCGTCTTCGGGATGGGTGAGGGCACCTTCGCCGAATACGCACGGGCGAAGGCGACGAAGCTCGCGCCGAAGCCGTCGAGCCTGACCTCCGAGCAGGCGGCGGTCGTGCCGATCTCCGCCACCACCGCCCTGCAGGCGGTCCGCGACCACGGCCGCGTGCAGGCCGGCCAGTCGGTGCTGGTCATCGGCGCATCGGGTGGGGTCGGCAGCTTCGCCGTCCAGATCGCCAAGGCCTTCGGTGCGCACGTCACGGGAGTCAGCAGCACCGAGAAGACCGACCTCGTGCGCTCGCTGGGCGCCGACGACGTCATCGACTACCGGACCACCGACCTCGCGACCCTCGGCCGGCGCTTCGACGTCGTCCTCGACATCGGCGGCAACCGCCGGCTGCGCACGCTGCGCCGGCTGCTCACCCCGACCGGCACGCTGGTCATCGTCGGCGGCGAGGACGGCGGCCAGTGGCTCGGCATGGGCCGCCAGCTCCTCGCGCTGCTGCTCTCGCCGTTCGGCAAGCAGCACCTGCGCATGTTCGTCGCCTCGGAGAACGCGGCCGACCTCGCCGTGCTCACCGAGCTGATCGAGGCCGGGAAGGTCACCCCGGTCGTCGACCGCACCTTCCCGCTCGCCGAGACGGCCGCGGCGGTCGCGTACATGAGCGGCGGGAAGGCCCGCGGCAAGGTCGCCGTCACCGTCTGACCCCCGACCGGGGCTCCCGGCTGCCAGACTGCCCGCGCCCGAGTGCGAGACGAGGTGCGGTCATGTTGGTCGCCGTCATCGGAGCCGGCCCCGCCGGCCTCCTCCTGGGCGCGAGCCTGGTCCGGCGCGGGCACGAGGTCGTCGCCGTCGACCGTGACCCGGGGCCGCCGGCGGAGGGCTACTGGCCCCGGCGCGGGGTGATGCAGTTCCACCACGCGCACGGCTTCCGCCCGCAGGTGGGCATGGTGCTGGAGCGGGAGTGGCCCGAGGCCCACGCCGCCTGGCTCGCCGCCGGCGCGGAACCGAAGACCTTCCAGATGCCCGGCGGCGCGACCGTCCCCGGCGGATACCGGTCGCGCCGCGACACCTTCGAGCGCGCCCTGCGCGCCAGCGCGCCCGCCGTCGCGGGGTTCACGCTCCGCCAGGGCCACGTCGACCGCGTCCTGACCGACGGCGGCCGGGTGCGGGGCCTCGTCGTCGACGGCGCCGAGCTCGCCGCCGACCTGGTGATCGACGCGTCCGGCCGGTCCGGCCACGCGGCCGACGACGTCCGCGAGCCGGTGGCGGTCGGCGGTCTGTGCGGCATGGCCTACGTCGACCGCCAGTACCGGCTGCACGAGGGCGCCGAGCCCGGGCCGATGACCAACCAGATCGCCTGGCAGGCCGATCTCGACGGCTACCAGTGCATCGTCTTCCTGCACGAGCGCGGCTTCTTCTCGGTCCTCCTGGTCCGCCCGACCGTCGACGCCGCCCTCAAGGACCTCCGGCATCCCGCCGCGTTCGAGGCGGCCTGCCGGGCCGTGCCCGGGCCTCGCGGAGTGGACCGATCCCGAGCGGGCCCGCCCGGTCACCGACGTCCTGCCCGGCGGCCCGCTGCGCAACGCCTACCGCGGGCAGGGACGTCCCGACGGCTCCGGTCCGCTGCCCGGCTTCGTCGCCGTCGGCGACTCCGTCGCCACCACGACGCCGACGTTCGGCCGCGGGCTGACGACGACGTTCGTGCAGATCCGGCAGCTGCTGGCCCTGCTGGACGACGGCGTCGAACCTGAGCTGGTCGCCGAGCCGTTCGGCGCCTGGTGCGACGCGAACATGCTCCCGTGGGTGCTCGACCACGTGCGCATGGACAACGACGTGGTCCGCCGCTGGCAGGGCGGGGACGTCGACGTCACCCAGCGGCTGCCCGTCGGACCTGATCATGGCCGCGTCGGCCGTGGACGCGCGGATCGGCGCCTCGATGCCCGGCTACCTCTCGATGCTCGAGCTGCCCTCGTGCCTGGACCCCGCCGAGCCCCTGGCCCGGGCGGTCTACGAGACCGGATGGCGGCCGCCGTACAGCCCCGGCGCGACCCGCGACGAGCTCGTCGAGCTCGTCCGGGACGCCGTGCGGTCCACCGATGCCGGCGGCGCCATGACGCCCGGAGACGTATCCCTGGCCGCTCCGACGTCCTAGCGTCTGCGGGCATGAGCAGGCGCCTCGTCGTGATCGGAGGCGACGCCGCCGGGGGCAGCGCCGCCTCGCAGGCCAAGAAGCGGCAGTCCGACCTCGACGTGGTGATGTTCGAGCGCGGGCGGGCCACGTCGTACTCCGCCTGCGGCATCCCCTACTGGATCGGCGGGTCGGTGGCGAGCGAGGGGGCGCTGGTCGCCCGCACGCCCGAGCAGCACCGCGCCGCCGGCATCGACGTCCGGATGCGCACCGAGGTGGTCGGCATCGACCTCGACGGGCGCACGGTGCAGTGGCGCGACCTCGACGGCGGCGGGGAGGGCAGCGAGCCGTTCGACGACCTCGTCTACGCCACCGGCAGCGTGCCGATGCGCCCGCCGGTGCCGGGCATCGACGCGGCCGGCGTGTACGGGGTCCAGGTGCTCGACGACGGCGTCGCGCTGCGCGAGGAGCTCGACAGCGGACGGGTGCAGCGGGTCGTCGTGGTGGGGGGCGGCTACATCGGCCTCGAGATCGCCGAGGCCTGCCAGGTCCGCGGGCTCGACGTCACCGTCGTCGACATGTCGGCGACGCCGGTCGGCACGTTCGACCCCGACGTGGGGGAGTTCATCGCCGAGGCCGTCCGGGGGGAGGGGATCACCCTCGTGCTCTCCGACGGCGTGGCGGCGGTGGAGGTGGACGGCGACGGCCGCGCCTGCGCGGTGGTGACGGCGTCGGGCAAGGAGCTGCCGGCCGACCTCGTCGTCCTCGGGCTGGGCGTCCGCCCGAACGTGCAGCTGGCCAAGGAGGCCGGGATCCCGCTCGGCACGTCCGGGGGCGTGGCGGTCGACGCGCGCATGCGCACCACGATCGAGGGCGTCTGGTCGGCGGGGGACTGCGTCGAGTCCCTGCACCGGCTCTCCGGCCAGCGGCTGGTGGTCGCGCTCGGCACGCACGCCAACAAGCAGGGCCGGGTCGCCGGCATCAACATCGGCGGCGGCTACGCGACCTTCCCCGGCGTCATCGGCACGGCGATCACCAAGATCTGCGACACCGAGGCGGCCCGCACCGGGCTCTCGTCGCGGGAGGCCGAGGCCGCGGGCTACTCGTTCGTCACCGCGAGCGTCGACTCCACGACCCGGGCCGGGTACTTCCCGGGGGCCAAGCCGATCCGGGTCAAGATGATCGCCGAGCGGCGGACCGGCCGGCTGTTGGGCGCGCAGGTGGTCGGGCGGAAGGCCGCGGCCAAGCGCATCGACGCCCTGGCCATCTGCATCTGGAACGAGATGAGCGTCGACGAGATCCTGTCGCTCGACCTCTCCTACGCGCCGCCCTTCTCGCCGGTCTGGGACCCGGTCCTGATCGCCGCCCGCAAGGCGTTCGACGCCGTGGAGGCCGACTCCCGCTAGGGGGCTGGGAGGGTCCAGCCGCGTGGCCGGGCGCCGGCGCCCTGGAGCGCCGGCTCCTGATCGTCGCCCGAGCGCGGCTGTGGCACCGTGGCCGTCTCCGGCTCGGGCAGCAGCCAGTCGACGTCGACCTCCTCGCCGCCGACGTTCCCGCTGTCCCACTGGTCGCTGACGACCAGGGTGTGCAGCGTCTCCGCGGAGAGCTGGTCGAGGCGGGCACGCAGGGTGGCGTCGTCGGGCAGGCCGGGCAGGCGCGGTTCCAGCCGGGTCCGGTTCGCCCGCATGCGCTGCATCAGGAGCTCGAGGTCGCGGTCGCGGTTCAGGTCGCCCTGCTCGCCCTCGGCGATGCCCCGGCCGATGAGGTCCTTGATCGCCGCCGGGTTGCCGGCCTCGTCGTGGGTGACCATCTGCCGGAACGCCCGGGTCTTGTGCCGGTACTGCAGCATCGCCATCACCGCCTCGTGGCGCGTGAAGGCCGAGTCCCGGAACGGGGTGCCGCGCCAGGTGGTGGCGAGGCACCGCGCGAGGGAGACGGCGGAGGCGAGCCCGCTGTTGAGGCCGCGCCCCGGCCAGAAGTGGATCGCGTTGGCGGAGTCACCGAGCAGGAACCCGTACGTGCCCGGTGTGCCCGCCGTCCGTGGCCGCAGCTCGGCGGTGAAGAGCGGGCGCTGCACCATGTCGAGCCGGAACCCTGTGACGGCGCTGAGGTCCATCGGGGGGACGTCGTACATCACGAGCCCTTCCTGCACCCGCGCCCACAGCGCTGAGCCCTTGAGCAGCGCCGGCAGGAACACCGCGTTGTGCCCGCCGCAGTGGAACTCGCCGGAGGGCCGACGCTCGAGCAGGCAGGGGGTGGACTGGATGCACGGCGTGAAGACCTGCCGGACCGGGTTGATCCCGACGGCCTCGAGCGCCTCCTGGTCGGTGAGGCGCATGTTGAGGAAACCGTCACCGCTCAGGGCGTTGAGCAGGAAGCGGTTCTGGCTCACGGTCAGCAGCACGGACATGGGGTCGGGCAGTCGCGACTTGACCCGCAGGCCCAGGACCATGTCCTGCACCTGCTTGCCCTCGAGCCCGTAGAGGTTCACGTCGGCCGTGCCGAACCGGCCGGCGTAGTGCTCCCGGGTGCTCGAGCGGCCGCCCTCGCAGATGGCGAGCACGTGCTGGTCGGCGAGCTCGTCGTGGGCCGCCGCGGCGTCGTAGTTCTCGGTGACCAGGCTGATGTGGTCGGCCTTCTCGTTGAGGATCGCGAGCAGTTCGTCCTCGATGAAGGCGATCCGGATGTTGCGGGGGCCGCGGCCCTGGATCGAGTCCGGGCCCGCGGGCCACATCTCGGTGAACGTCCCCGGCCGGAACAGCCGCTCCTGCACCTCGGGTGGCAGCTTCAGGAACTGCCGGCTCTGCACCGTCACGACCTGCTGGCGGCGGTTGTTGCCCATCTCGGGGTTCTGCCAGACGAACCGGCCGTCCGTCTGGGTCCACCGGCCGTCGTGGATGGTGATCGAGACCCGGGGACCCAGCAGGTGGTCCAGGAGCAGCGCGAAGCTCATGCCGACCGGGCCGCCACCGGCGATGGTCACGCGGAGGACCGGTGGGGAGTCGGCCGGGACCGTGCCGCCGCCGTCCTCGGACTTCGGGATGCGGACCGTCGCCCTGTCGACCACCTCGTAGCGGAACACCTCGGCGCCGATCGTGATCGTGTCCCCGGAGCGGACCCGGTGCGAGGTCACCCGCTTGCCGTTGACGAACGTCCCGTTCCCGCTGCCGAGGTCCTTCACGACGACGCCGCCCCGGTTGCGCCGGAGCTCCGCGTGGACACGGGAGGCGGCGACGTCCTCGAGGACGACGTCGTTCGTGGAGCCGCGGCCCAGGGTGAGCGGCTCGTCGGTGATCAGGAAGAGCTGGCCGGCCAGGTGCCCCTTGACGCCGACGAGGGTGCTGGTCATCGCTCGGGCTCCTGCCGACGCCGTACCGGGGACGGCCGTCGACACGTCTTGCCGACGGCCGACGCCAACGGTGGAGTGGACGGGAGATCGTGTCAACGCCCCGCGGCGCGGCGGCGTACGGAAGGGAGGGCGAGCGCAGATGGCGGACCGGACGGTGCTGCGCGGCGGATGGGTCGTCCCCATGACACCGGGCCGGGATCCCTTCGTCGGGGACGTGCTGGTCGAGGGCGACCGCATCGCCGCGGTGGGGGAGCCGGCCCCGGACGGGGACGCCGAGGTCGTCGACTGCCGCGGCTGCATCGTGCTGCCCGGACTGGTCGACAGCCACCGGCACCTCTGGCAGAGCGCGCTCCGCGGGATCGCGGCGGACTGGACGCTCGGGCAGTACTTCGCCCGCCTCCGCGGGCAGCTCGGCGGCCGGTTCCGGCCCGAGGACATCTACGCCGGCACCCTGCTCGGCGCCGTCGAGGCGCTCGACGCCGGCGTGACCACCGTCGTCGACTGGTCCCACAACCTGAACGGTCCGGAGCACGCGGATGCCGGCTGGCAGGCGCTGACCGACGCCGGCGGGCGGGCGGTGTTCGCCTACGGCGCCACCAACGAGCAGGCTCTGGGCCGCGACCCGTCACCGCACACGGACGACGTCCGGCGGCTGCGCGACGGCGTCGGTGCGGACGACGCCGCGCGCGTCACCCTCGGGATGGCCGTGCGCGGGCCCGAGTTCTCGGCCATGGAGACGGCCGAGGCCGACTGGGCGCTGGCCCGCGAGCTCGGCCTGCCGGTCACGGTCCACGTCGGCGGCGGCCTGCGCGGGGCGGGCGGGCAGGTCGGCGAGCTGGCCCGCCGCGGGCTGCTCGGCCCGGACACGACCTACGTGCACTGCAACATGCTCGCCGACGCCGAGCTCGACGCGATCGCCGACGCGGGCGGCCGGGCCTCGGTGTCGCCGGAGGTGGAGGCCAACATGGGCCACGGTCCCGGCGGCCACCACCCGGCTGCGGGCGCGGGGCATCCCGACCGGGCTCTCGGTCGACGTGTGCACCAACGTCGGCGGTGACCTGTTCGGCGCGATGCGCACCGCCCTCGCGCTGGCCCGAGGTGCCGCCCACGAGGCGGCGCTGGCGATGGGGGAGACCCTCGACCGGGTGCCGCTGACCGCGGCCGAGGTGCTGGCCATGGCGACGATCGAGGGCGCCCGGGCGATCGGCCTCGACGACCGGATCGGCAGCCTCGAGCCGGGCAAGCAGGCCGACGTCCTGATCCTGCGGGCCGACGCCCCGAACCTCGCGCCGCTGACCGACCCGGTCGCGGCCACCGTGCTGGCCGCCGGGGTGCAGAACGTGGACGCCGTTCTGGTCGCCGGGCGCTGGGTGAAGCGCGACGGCCGGTTCTGCCACCGGGACGTCCGCGCCGTCGTCGAGCTCGCGCAGCGCTCACACGACCACCTCCTGGCCGCGTCGTGGATATAAGTCTGGACTTCTATAAGCGCCGGATGTATCTTTAGCCTCGTGCACGCGTTCGACGTCCTCGGCGACCCGATCCGCCGCCGCATCCTGGAGCTGCTGGCGGAGGGCGAGCTGTCGTCCGGGGCCATCACCGCCGAGGTGCAGGCGGAGTTCGGCATCACCCAGCCGGCCGTCTCCCAGCACCTGCGCGTCCTCCGCGACAGCGGGTTCGCGCACGTCCGGCCGGAGGGTGCCCGGCGGCTGTACGCCGTCGACACCGGGCCGCTGCAGGAGGTCGACGCCTGGCTGGCCCGGTTCCGCCGGTTCTGGGAGCCGCACCTCGACGCGCTGGCCACCGAGCTGGCCCGCGGCCAGCGCGCACGACGTCGTCATCAGGAGCCGTCCGACCGGACGGCCGACCCTCAGGAGGGCACGTGAAGGACATCCTCGACGAGCTGGCCGCGACCGAGCGCGGGGTCACCCGGCGACTGGACGACGGCACCGAGGTGGTCGCGGTCGCGCTGCGGCGCAGCTACGCCGCGGACGTCGCCGACGTGTGGGACGCCGTCGTCGATCCGGAGCGGCTGCGGCGCTGGTTCCTGCCGGTGAGCGGCGACCTCCGGGCCGGCGGGACTTCCAGCTGGAGGGCAACGTCGGCGGCGAGATCCGCGCGTTGCGAGCCGCCGCCCAGCTCACCGTCACGTGGGGGCTGCCGGCCAGCCTCGTGCACCTGCGGCTGTCCGCCGACGGCGACCGGACGCTGCTGGATCTCGAGCACACCGTGCCCGCTCGGAGTTCGCCGGCAGCGCCGCCGGCGCCCTGTACGTCGGTCCCGGCTGGGACGTCACGGTCCTCGCGCTGGCCGACCACCTGCCGGGCGCGGACGTCGACGACCCGGCGGCGTGGGAGAACACCGTCGAGGTGCAGCGCTACTCCGAGCGGACCATCGCGGCGTGGGGCGAGGTGGCCACAGCGAGCGGTGCCTCGGCGGACGACGTCGCGGCGGCGGTGCAGATGGCGCGCGCGCAGTTCACCCCCGACCTGGTGCCCGCCGACGGCAGCTGAGCTCCGGTCGTCCCTCAGTCCTTCGGGCGGCGGCCGATCTTCGAGCCCAGCCAGGTGAGCGGGTCGAACTTGCGGTCCACGACCCGCTCCTTGAGCGGGATGATCCCGTTGTCGGTGAGGTGGATGCCCTCGGGGCACACCTCGCTGCAGCACTTGGTGATGTTGCAGTAGCCGAGGCCGAACTCCTCCTGCGCCGCCTCGCGCCGGTCCTCGACGTCCAGCGGGTGCATGTCCAGTTCGGCGAGCCGGATCATGAAGCGCGGCCCGGAGAAGGCGGCCTTGTTGCCCTCGTGGTCGCGGATGACGTGGCAGGTGTCCTGGCAGAGCCAGCACTCGATGCACTTGCGGAACTCCTGCGAGCGCTCGACGTCGACCTGCATCATCCGGTGGTTGCCGTCCTCGTCCCGGGGCTGCGGGGCGAACGCCGGGATCCGGGCGGCCTGCTCGTAGTTGAAGGACACGTCGGTGACCAGGTCGCGGATCACCGGGAACGTCCGCAGCGGGGTGACGGTGACCGTCTCCTCCTCGGTGAACGTGCTCATCCGGGTCAGGCACATCAGCCGCGGCCGGCCGTTGATCTCGGCGCTGCACGAGCCGCACTTGCCCGCCTTGCAGTTCCACCGGACGGCCAGGTCACCGGCCTGGGTGGCCTGCAGCCGGTGGATGATGTCGAGGACGACCTCGCCCTCGTTCACCTCGACGGTGAAGTCCTGCAGGTCCCCGCCGGCGGCGTCCCCGCGCCACACCCGGAACTTCGCCTGGTAGCTCATGACTCGAAGACCTCGGCCAGCTCACCGGGCATGACCGGCAGCGGCTGTCTGCGGATCGAGACCCCGCCGGCGGGGTTCGGCTCGCAGATCAGGTTGATCGTGGCCCACTCGGCGTCGGCGGCCGGGAAGTCGTCACGGGTGTGCCCACCCCGGCTCTCCTCGCGCTCCAGCGCCGCCCGGGCCACGCACTCGCTGACGAGCAGCATGTGCGGCAGGTCCAGGGCCAGGTGCCAGCCGGGGTTGTACTGCCGATGGCCCTCGACGGACAGGTTGGCGACCCGCTCCTTGAGGACGGCGATCCGCTCGAGCGCCTGCTCGATCTCCGCCCGCGTCCGGATGATGCCCACGAGGTCGTGCATCGTCTCCTGCAGGTCGTGCTGCACCGCGTAGGGGTTCTCGCCGCCGTCCCGCTCGAACGGCGCCAGCGCCGCCCGGGCCGCGTCGGCCAGCAGGTCCTCGGCGATCTCTGCCCGGGCTCCGATCGTCTTCGCGGCGTGCTCCGCGGCCGCGACGCCGGCCCGCCGTCCGAAGACCAGCAGGTCCGACAGCGAGTTCCCGCCGAGCCGGTTGGAACCGTGCATGCCCCCGGCGACCTCGCCGGCCGCGAACAGCCCGGGCACCCGGGCCGCCTCGGTGTCGGGGTCGACCTCCACGCCGCCCATGACGTAGTGGCAGGTCGGCCCGACCTCCATCGGCTCGGCGGTGATGTCGACGTCGGCCAGCTCCTTGAACTGGTGGTACATCGACGGCAGCCGCTTGCGGATGTACTCGGCGTCCCGCCGCGAGGCGATGTCGAGGAAGACGCCGCCGTGCGGGGAGCCGCGGCCGGCCTTGACCTCGCTGTTGATCGCGCGGGCGACCTCGTCGCGGGGGAGGAGCTCCGGTGGGCGCCGGTTGTTCTTCTTGTCGGTGTACCAGCGGTCGGCCTCGTCCTCGGTCTCCGCCGTCTCCTTGCGGAAGAAGTCCGGGATGTAGTCGAACATGAACCGGTTGCCCGCGGAGTTGCGGAGGATGCCACCGTCGCCCCGGACGCTCTCGGTGACGAGGATGCCCTTCACCGACGGCGGCCAGACCATGCCGGTCGGGTGGAACTGGACGAACTCCATGTTGACCAGGGAGGCGCCGGCCTGCAGCGCCAGGGAGTGGCCGTCGCCGGTGTACTCCCACGAGTTCGACGTGACCTTCCAGGCCTTGCCGATGCCGCCGGTCGCCAGCACGACCGACGGCGCCTGCCAGGAGACGAACCGCCCGCTCTCGCGCCAGTAGCCGAACGCGCCGGTGATGCCGTCGTCGCCCGTCAGCAACCGCGTCACCGTGCACTCCATGTACACGTCGATGCCGAGGCCCACGGTGCGCTGCTGGAGCGTGCGGATCAGCTCGAGCCCGGTGCGGTCACCGACGTGGGCGAGGCGGGCGTAGCGGTGGCCGCCGAAGTCGCGCTGGCTGATCAGGCCCTCGGGGGTGCGGTCGAACAGGGCGCCCCAGTCCTCGAGCTCGCGGACCCGGTCGGGCGCCTCCTGCGCGTGCAGCTGGGCCATGCGCCAGTGGTTGAGCATCTTCCCGCCGCGCATGGTGTCGCGGAAGTGCACCTGCCAGTTGTCCTCGGGGTAGAGGTTGGCCATCGCCGCGGCGATGCCCCCCTCGGCCATGACGGTGTGCGCCTTGCCCAGCAGGGACTTGCACACCACCGCGGTGCGGGCACCGGCCTCGTGGGCCGCGATCGCGGCCCGCAGGCCCGCACCTCCCGCCCCGACGATGACGACGTCGTACTCGTGCTTCTCGAGCTCCATCTAGAAGAACCTCAGGTCGGAGATCGTGCCGGTGGCCAGCAGGAAGATGTAGAGGTCGGCGATCGCGACGCTGAAGAGCGACAGCCAGGCGAAGTTCGCGTGCCGGGCGTTCAGCTTCGAGATCACGGTCCAGGCCTTGTAGCGCATCGGGTGCCGCGAGAAGTGGTTCAGCCGGCCCCCGACGATGTGCCGGCACGAGTGGCAGGACAGCGAGTACGCCCAGAGCAGCCCGGCGTTGGCCAGCAGGATCAGGGTGCCGAGACCCATGTGGCCCCACTCGCCGGTCTCGTCCCGGAAGCCGAGGACGGCGTCGTAGGTGAGGATCACGTTGAAGATCAGCGCGCCGTAGAGCGCGTACCGGTGCAGGTTCTGGATCAGCAGCGGCGGCCGGGACTCCCCGGTGTAGCGCCGGTGCGGCTCGGCGACGGCGCAGGCCGGCGGCGACAGCCAGAACGACCGGTAGTAGGCCTTCCGGTAGTAGTAGCAGGTCGCCCGCAGCCCGAGCGGGATGATCAGGATGTAGATGGCCGGGGAGATCCACGCGGGCCCGGTGATGAACTCCGGGAACGTGTCGCCCTCGCACGCGGTGGTGATGCACGGCGAGTAGAAGGGCGAGATGTAGGGCTCGGAGTAGTAGTAGGCGTTCTGGAACGCCCGGAACGTCGAGTACACGACGAACGACAGCAGCACGACCATGGTGATCAGTGGCTGGAGCCACCACCGGTCGGTGCGCAGATGGCGCGCGGCGATCGCGGCGCGGCGTGGTGCGGGTCCCCCGTCGCCGCGGCCGGGGGTGACGGCCCCGGTTCCGCGTGGTGCGGTGGCCGTCACCGGGCCCTGCGGCCCGGCGAGTCCATCGCCTGGTCGAATCCGTCGTCGTACACCCCGTCGTTGTACGACATGGCGTCGAACTGTGCCCGGTAGGGGTCGTGCACGGGGCGGGGAGCGACCCCGCAGAGCAGGGTGAGGTCCTCGCGCAACCGGGCGATGTCGACCCGCAGTCGGCGGGCGTCCACCGTGTCCCGGAAGTGCCCCGTGACCGTGGCGCACGCCCGTTCGAGGGCGTCGATCGCCGCGCGAGCCGCGGCCACGTCCTGCTCCAAAGACAACCCTGCCCCCAGAGGGATCTCCTGTCCGCCGCCGGTGGCGGACGACGGAAGAAGACCACGAACGGACCCCTCGGGGGAAGAGGACGCGGTGACCGATCGTCAGGTTCGCTCACGTCCGGTAGGCACCGGTCGGCAGGCTGCCGGTCGGTCACTCCTCGCCGGGATAGGGCGGCGCGCTGTCGGCGACGATGGCCCCGCGCTCGCCGATCGGGCGCTCGGGGCCGACGGTCGAGTCGCGGACGGTCTGCCGTTCCGCCTCGGCGTTGATGGCCGCGCCGACGATCACCAGGAACACGGTGACCCACACCCAGAACATGCTGATCGCCACGCCGGCGAGCGAGCCGTACGTCGACTCGTAGTCGCCGAGCGTCTGCACGTAGGCGAAGAAGCCGCCCGACACGACCAGCCACAGCACGGTCGTCAGCACGGCGCCGCCGCTGATCCACCGCCAGCGGGCCTCCCTCCGGTCCGGGGCGAAGCGGTAGAGCACGTCCAGCACGCCGATCATCAGCAGCGCCAGACCCGGCCAGACGAGCACCTCGCCCAGCCAGTCGATGATCGCCGGCCCGCGGTTCATCACCCGGGCGAGCATGCCGCCGAGGGCGATGACGGCGCCGAGCAGCGCCGCGCCACCGAAGACGACGACCAGCGCCAGGCCGCTCCGGCGGAGGAAGCCGCGGGTCTCCTCCTCGTGGTAGGCGTGGGTCAGCGCGTCGATCAGGAACGTGGCGGCGGTGGTCGCCGTCCACAGCGCGACGGCCAGGCCCAGGAGTCCCCGGACGGTGAGCACGTGCGTCGAGGCCTCGGTGATCGACACCAGCTGGTCCTCGACCACCGGCTCGAGCGGATCGGGCAGCACCCCGGCCATGCCGGACAGCTGGTCGATGACCTGCTCGGGGGTGTGCAGTGCGCCGTACACGGACAGCGCGGTCACCAGCAGCGGTGCGATGGAGAGGACGGCGAAGAAGGAGATGCCGGCGCTGGCCACCTGGAGCCGGTCGGACATCACGTGGCGGCCGGCGCGGCGCAGGATCCGCAGCCAGCCGCGCAGCGGGATCCGGCCCGGGGACGCCGCCTCGCGGCCCGGGGTGCTGACATCCGGCGTCCGGCGAGCGCCCGGCCAGGCGTCGCGCGTGCGAGCCTCCGCCACGTCCGCTGTCCTTCCCCGACACGGGGTCGGCCACGCCGGAGAGGGGAGACGAATCGTGGTGCTGGTCCTCGACCACGTCTTCTGCATGGTGCCGCCGGACGGCGACTGGGCGGCGCGGCTGCGGGACGCCGGATGGGCGCTCGACGCCGGAACGGCGCACATCGGGCAGGGCACCCGGAACCGGCGGCTCGTGCTCGCCCGGCAGTACCTCGAGCTGGCCTGGGTGGAGGACGACGCCGTCGCGCGGCACAACCAGCTCCGGCTCGACCGGCGCGCGGACTGGCGGCGGACCGGCGCCAGCCCGTTCGGCATCGGGCTCCGTGGCCGGCTGCCCGAGGAACGACAGGCGGACTACCGACCGTACGAGGGCCTGCCGATCCGCGTGTGGGTGCACCGGGACGACGAACGGGCGCCGGAACGCCCCCTGGTCTTCGTGCTGGAGGTCGACGACGACGGCGCGTTGCCCGGGCGACCGCCGGACGCCGCCCGGGCGCACCTGGGCGACCTGCTGGAGGTCCGGCACACCGGCCCCGCCGCTCCGGCCCTGCCGCCGTACGACGGCCCGGCCGTGCACTCCGTGCCCGGGTCGCACGCGCTCGAGATCGTCGTCGATGCGGGGCATCCGGTCGCCGTCACCGAGATCCTGGCGATCGCGACCTGATCAGGCGGGTGCGCGGGGAGCTGTTGCTGTAGCCGACGGGGAGCTGGCCGGAGCTGCGGGTGCTGGTCACCGGGACCGCGTAGGCGTCGGACTCACGCGTCATGTGGAGGTAGACCATGCCGTTCGCGGGGTCGTAGGTGTTCACGGTCTCGGCTCCTCTGCTCCAGTGGTGCTTTCCCTGACCCAGAGAGTCGTCGCCCCAGCACCGGGTCGGGTCCGTGGAACCACCGGGATCGCCGGTCAGCTGAGGGCGATCTGGGCCAGTTCGCCGCGGGACCGGACGCCGAGCTTCTGGTAGGCGTTGCTGAGGTGGTACTCGACCGTCCGTGGGCTGAGGAACAGCCGCGCGGCGATCTCCCGGTTGCCCAGCCCGGCCCGGACGAGCAGCGCCGCCTGCCGTTCCTGCGGGGTGAGGTCGACCGTGGTGGTGACGTCGCGCTTCCGGGCCGTGACACCGGAGGCACGCAGCTCCTGGCGCGCCCGCTCGGCCCACGGCTGCGCCCGCAGGTCGCCGAACACCTGGAGGGCGTCGGTCAGATGCGAGCGGGCGTCGACGCGCCGGCGGTTCCGCCGCAGGTATTCGCCGTACGCCAGCTCGGTCCGCGCCTGCGGGAACGGGCGGCGGGACCGGCCGTGCAGCTCCATCGCCGTCCCGAAGTGCTGCTCGGCGGCCTCGCCGGCGCTGATCAGCGCGCGCCCGTGCTCCGCTGCCGCGGCCGGCCAGGGCACGTCGACGACGGCGGCGAACGCGCTGAGCTCGTCGGCCCACCCGCGGATGAGGTCGGACCGCCCGGCCCGGTGCGCGGCCTCGATCCGGTCGAACGCCGCGGCCCGGGCGATGGTCGCGTGCCGGATGCGGCCGAGGTGGTGAAGCGCGGCATCGGTCTCGCCGGCCGTGGTCGCCAGGACGCCGCGTGTCCACTCGGCCATGTCCGCGGCGGCGACGCCGACGATGCCCATCGGCCGTTCGCCGAGGATCGCCGCCAGCTCCTCGAGCGCGTCGACGGCGCCGTCCTCGCCGCGGAGTGCGCCGATCACCGCCGTCCAGGCCAGCGGCATGGTCGTCAGGGACACCTGGCCGATGCCGCGGGCCAGCACCAGCGCCTCGTTCGCCGCTGCCGCGGCCGCGCTCCACTCGCCCGCCTGCATCAGCGAGCCCGGCAGCCGGGAGAGCGCGTGCACGGTCGTGGTCGCGGCGCCGGTCTCGCGAGCTGTCGTCAGCAGCTCCTCGTAGCTGCTGCGGACGACGTCGGAGTCGCCGAGGTGCATGCCGGCGATGCCCAGGTTCACCAGCAGGTCGGGGTCGTGCGGGAGGTGCGCCGCCAGCGCGAAGGCGGCGCGCCAGGCCGCGGCGGCCGCGGCCAGGTTCCCGCGGAGGAAGTGCCGGTGGCCGTCGACGAGTGCCGACAGGCAGCGCAGCCGTGGAGGTGCGGCGTCATCGACGGCCGGCGCGGAAAAGTCGAGGTCGTCGTCGGCGGAGACGCCCGTGCCCCACGTCGCCAAGGCGGTCGCCTGCATCCGCATCTGCAGGGCCCGCGCGGGATCGATCCCGGCGACGTCGAGGGCGCCGCGCAGGATGATCCGCCGACCGAGCTGCGGTGAGCCGATGTGCCACTCCATCCGTCCGCGCAGCGACTCGACGTCGGCGGAGAGCACGGTGTCCACCGAGACGTGCCGTGCCGCCTCGGCCAGCGAGCCGGCGCGAGCGCCGTCGCCCGCCAGCCAGGCACTGCTCGCGGCTGCGTAGAGCCGGGGGGCGCGCGCGTCGGGGGTGCCGCTCAGCGCGGCTGCACGGTCGGAGGCGGCGCTGGCCGCTTCGTGGCCCCCGCGACGGGAGGCCCGCTCGGCGACCGAGTCGAGGTCGTGGGCCACCCCGTCGTCCAGACCGCTGGTGGCGGTGGCGGCGTGCCAGGTGGCCCGGTCGACGTCGCCCGCGGCACCCAGGGCGGCCGACAGGGCCCGGTGCGCCTGTTGCCGCCGGGAGGTCGTCGCCGCGGCGTAGACCGCCGAGCGCACCAGCGGGTGCCGCAGCGTGACGTCGTCCGCGCGGACCCGGAAGAGGCCCGACGCCTCCGCCGCGTCGAGTGACTCGTCGTCGGCGCCGAGGTCTGCCGCGGCCTGCCGGATGACCGAGAGCCGCCCGGAGTCGTCGGCCGCCGCCACCAGCAGCAGGGCCTGGGCGCCGTCGGACAGGTGCCGGGTGCGGTCGAGGAAGGCCCGCTCCACGCCGGCCGTGAGAGGCAGCTGGTCGGGGAGCGGCACCCGGCCGGCGAGCTGCGCCCCGGACAGGACGCCGGGAAGCTCGACGAGCGCCAGCGGGTTCCCGCCGGTGCGGACGGTCAGCTGGTCGCGGACGGCCGCCGCCATCGGGACGGGCGCGTGATCGGCGATCACCGCTGCCGCCGCCGCGGCGTCCAGTCCGGCGAGGGACAGCTGCGGCAGACCGTGCGCGGCGAAGAGCCCCGGCTCGCCGTCGCGGACGCCGAAGAGCAGGACGACGCGGTCGGCGGCGAGGCGGCGGGCGACGAACAGCAACGCCTCGGCGGATGCGGCGTCCAGCCAGTGCGCGTCGTCGACGACGCAGAGCACGGGCTGTTCCTCGCCCAGTTCGGCCAGCAGGGACAGGGTCGCGACGAAGACGACGAAGCGGTCGTCCCCGCCTCCCGGGCCGGTCCCGTCGTCGGAATCCCCGCCGAGGGCGCGGCGCAGGGCCGCCGCCTGTCCCGGCGGGATGCGGGGGAGACGGTCGAGGACGGGGCGGAGCAGCCGGTGCAGCGCCGCGAAGGCCAGGGGCGACTCCGACTCGATGCCGGACGTGCGGAGGACGGCCGCGCCGACCGCCCGGTCGGCCGCGTCCGTCAGGAGCGCGGTCTTGCCCGCGCCCGGCTCACCGCCGACGACGAGGGCCCCGCCGCGGGCGGCGGCGGCACCGGCGACGAGCAGATCGAGCCGGGCGCGCTCCGCCGCACGGCCGTGGAGCACGGGGCGAACGCTACGCCGACGGGTGCTGCCGGTCGGTGGCTCCCGATCCCCGTGTTTCCACGGAGCCGACGCCGGCCCGGCGGCGGCAGCCTCGACGTCATCCGAACCAGCGACGCGGCTGGTCACCCGAACGGCAACCGACCAGGAGCGCCCCCATGATCACCGTCTCAGGTCTCACCAAGCACTACGGCAAGCGCCCGGCCGTCGACGACATCTCCTTCGAGGTGGCCGCCGGCCGGGTCACCGGATTCGTCGGCCCCAACGGCGCCGGCAAGTCGACCACGATGCGGATGATGGTCGGGCTGACCCGGCCCGACCGCGGGGACGTCCGGTACGCCGGCGTCCACTACCGCGACCTCCGGCACCCCGCCCTGACCGTCGGCTCGGTCCTCGATGCCCGCTGCATGCACCCCGGCCGCACCGCCCGCAACCACCTCCGTGCCACGGCCGCGCTCAGCGGCATCCCGGCCAGCCGGGTGCCGGAGGTCCTGGCCGAGGTCGGCCTCGAGCCCGCCGCCGACAAGCGGGCCGGCAAGTTCTCGCTCGGCATGCGCCAGCGGCTCGCCCTGGCCGGAGCCCTGCTGGGCCGACCCGCAGGTCCTGCTGCTCGACGAGCCGAGCAACGGACTCGACCCGGACGGCATCCGCTGGCTGCGGGACTACCTCAGCGACTTCGCCGGCCGCGGCGGAACGGTGTTCGTGTCCAGCCACCTCATCAGCGAGCTCAGCATGTTCGCCGACGACCTGGTCGTGGTCGGCGGGGGACGCCTGATCGCGGCGGAGTCCGTCGGGGCGATCACCGCCCGCAACGACGTCGCGGTGCTCGTCGAGACCCCGCACCCGATCGAACTCGCCGCCGTCCTCACCGCCCATGGACACGTCGTCGAGGCCATGGCCGACCGGCTCGTCGTCCGCGGCACCACGCGCGGCGTCGTCTCCCAGCTCGCCTTCGACAGCGGCATCCGGGTCCTCGAGCTGACCGAGACCTCCCGCTCCCTCGAGGACAGCCTGCTCGACATGACCCGCTCCTCCGCCGAGTTCGCCTCGCCTGATCCTCCGTCCACCCACCACTCCAAGGAGACGCAGACCACGTGTCGATCACCGACCGACCGCCGCACCGCCGGCCACCCGCACCCGCAGGGACGACGCCCGAGCCGTCGTCGCCGGCACTTCGCAGCGACTGGATCAAGGCGACCGACCGTCCGGGCGAACCGGGCGATCCTCGGCATCACCGTCGTCGGCGGGCTGCTCGTCTCGTGGGCCGTCTCGACGTCCTGGTCACCGATCAGGTCCTAGTACGTCGCCGAGGTCGGCTTCTTCTGGACCAGCGTCACCTCGATGCTCGCCGCGATCGCCGGGGTGCTGCTCTTCGGCTCCGAGGTGCAGCACGGCACCCTCGCCAGCCGCCGTCGCGGCGCGACCGGCCCGCTGGGTCCTCGCCCTGTCCAAGACGGTGACCGCCGCCGTCCTCGGGTCTCGTGCTCGGCGCGGCGGGGCTGGCCGCCGGCTTCGGCGGAGCGATGATCGCCGGACTCGACGCCGGCGACACCTCGACCTGGTCGGCTCGATCGGTGGGCCCTGCTCTTCACCACGTTGTCCGGAGTGCTCGGGCCTGGGCATCGCGATGGTCGTCCGCAACAGCACGGCGGCGATCAGCGGCTTCCTGGTCTGGGGCTTCGTCCTGGAGAACCTGTTCCGCCTCTTCCTCGCCGAGGAGGCCGCCCGCTTCCTGCCCTTCGTCGCGGGCAACCACCTGCTGGCCTACGCCAACGACCTCGAGTCGCCGCACGCTCTCGCCATCGCTCTGACCCGGCCCGAGAACGCGCTGGTCTTCGCCGGCTACGCCGTCGCCGCCCTGGTGGCGGGCAGCATCCTGATGTACCGACGGGACGCCGACTGATCTCCCGCTCCGCGCACCACCGTCCGCCCCGGCCGCCTCCTGCGGCCGGGGCGGACAGCGTGGATGCGCAGACCTGACCGCGAGGGCCACCATGGACGGGTCGAGGACAAGGGAGGGCGAGGACATGACCGAGGGGCCGAACAGGCCGGCGGAGCCCGAGGACCGCGAGAGCTCCGGCAGTGGCGAGAGGGACGTCGCGCACGCCGAGGGAGGGCGGACCGCGGGCGAGACCGCCGTCGACGACGCTCTGGGGATGGGCGAGGACCCACGCCGGGCGTAGCGTTCCGACGCCGGACGGGCAGGAGTGCGATGCACGAGCTCGCGATCACGCAGGGCGTGGTGGACGCGGTCACCGAGCGGACGGGCGACTGCGCCGGTGACCAGCGTGCGGCTGCGGGTGGGCCGGCTGGCCGGGGTCGTGCCGGACGCCATGCGCTTCTGCTTCGAGCTGGTGACGGCGGGCACGCCGCTCGAGGGCGCGGCCCTGGAGTTCGAGCAGCCGGAGGGCCGCGGCGCGGTGCCGGACCTGCGGCGCGGAGTTCGTGCTGGCCGACCTGATCCTGCTGTGCGACTGCGGCAGCGCCGACGTCGAGGTCCTCGCCGGCCGCGAGCTCGCGGTCGCGTCGGTCGTGCTGGCGAGCTGAGGAGCCTTCGGTGTGCAGAACCTGCGGGTGCGGCGAGTCCGACGTCCGGGTGGAGACGCCTCGACCACCACGCGACCACGCACCACGGCACGCGCACCCGTCCCGGCCGCGTGCCCGACATCGTCGAGATCGAGACGGCGCTGCTCGCCAAGAACGACCACCTGGCCGCGCACAACCGCACCTGGCTGGCCGAGCACGGCATCGTCGCGCTGAACCTGATGAGCTCCCCGGGCTCGGGGAAGACCTCGCTGCTGCGCCGCACCATCGCCGAGCTGGGGTCCGCGCGGCCGGTCGCCGTCATCGAGGGGGACCAGGAGACCCGGATCGACGCGGAGAAGATCCGCAGCACCGGCGCACCCGTCGTCCAGATCAACACCGGTGCCGGCTGCCACCTCGACGCCGACATGCTCGCCCGGGGCCTGGCGGAGCTCCGGCCGGCGGACGGCTCCCTGGTCTTCGTCGAGAACGTCGGCAACCTCGTCTGCCCGGCGCTGTTCGACCTCGGCGAGGCCGCCCGGGTCGTCGTCGTCTCGGTGACCGAGGGCGAGGACAAGCCGCTCAAGTACCCCTACATGTTCTCCGTCGCCGACGTCGTCGTGATCAACAAGGTCGACCTGCTGCCCTACGTCGACGTCCGGCTCGAGCACCTCGTCGAGCACTGCCGGTCGGTGAACCCGGGCGTGCGCGTCCTCCCGCTGTCGGTGACGACGGGCGAGGGCATGGCGGCGTGGTGTGACTGGCTGCTGACCAGCGAACCTGCGGCCGACTAGCGAGACCCTCGCGGCTTGACAGGCCGGGAGTGTGAGCGTAGTCACAGATCATCCCGCGCAAGTAGACCGAGATCCGGTCCCAGCGGATGACAGGGGTCCCGAGCCCCCGACGGGTTCAGAAAGACGGCCCCGGAGAGCGGCAGAGATGCCCTACGCGTCCACTCGCGAGGCAGAGCTCGCAGCCGAGGAAGCCCTGATCCACGTCCTCTGGATCAATGCCGGGCTGAGCTGCGACGGCGATTCGGTGGCCCTCACCGCGGCCACCCAGCCCAGCGTCGAGGAGATCGCCCTCGGCGCGCTGCCCGGCCTCCCGAAAGTGGCCGTGCACTGGCCGCTGATCGACTTCGAGTGCGGCCCCACCGGCGGCGCCGACGACTTCCTCGAGTGGTTCTTCAAGGCCGACCGCGGCGAGCTCGAGCCGTTCGTGCTCGTCGTCGAGGGGTCGATCCCCAACGAGAAGATCAAGGACGAGGGCTACTGGTGCGGCTTCGGCAACGACCCGGCCACCGGGCAGCCGATGACGACCAGCGAGTGGCTGGACCGGCTGACCCCCAAGGCGACGGCGGTCGTCGCCGTCGGCACCTGCGCCACCTACGGCGGCATCCACGCGATGGCCGGCAACCCGACCGGCGCGATGGGCGTCCCCGACTACCTCGGCTGGGAGTGGAAGTCCAAGGCCGGGATCCCGATCGTGTGCGTGCCCGGCTGCCCGATCCAGCCGGACAACCTCTCCGAGACGCTCACCTACCTGCTCTACATGGCCACCGGCCAGGCCCCGATGATCCCGCTCGACGAGGCGCTGCGGCCCACGTGGCTGTTCGGGGCCACCGTGCACGAGGGCTGCGACCGCGCCGGCTACTACGAGCAGGGCGACTTCGCGACCGAGTACGGCTCGCCGAAGTGCATCGTGAAGCTGGGCTGCTGGGGCCCGGTGGTGAAGTGCAACGTGCCCAAGCGGGGCTGGATCAACGGCGTCGGCGGGTGCCCGAACGTCGGCGGCATCTGCATCGGCTGCACGATGCCCGGCTTCCCGGACAAGTTCATGCCGTTCATGGACGAGCCGCCCGGCGCCCACCTCTCCACGCGGGTGTCCGGCATGTACGGCTCCGTCGTCCGGCAGCTGCGGACGATCACGACGCGCACCGTCGACAAGGAACCCAAGTGGCGCAGGCCGGGCCGCGAGCTGGTGACCGGCGCGAAGAGGACCTGGTGACACCGCCATGACCATGACTCAGAGCCGGCGGACCGGCGACACCTCCAGCGCCAACCTCGTCGAGATGGCCTGGGACCCGATCACCCGCATCGTGGGCAGCCTCGGGATCTACACGAAGATCGACTTCGACGCCCGGGAGGTCGTCGAGTGCCACAGCACGTCGTCGATCTTCCGTGGCTACTCGATCTTCATGAAGGGCAAGGACCCGCGCGACGCGCACTTCATCACCAGCCGCATCTGCGGCATCTGCGGGGACAACCACGCCACCTGTTCCTGCTACGCGCAGAACATGGCCTACGGCGTGAAGCCGCCGCACCTGGGGGAGTGGATCGTCAACCTCGGCGAGGCCGCCGAGTACATGTTCGACCACAACATCTTCCAGGAGAACCTGGTCGGGGTGGACTACTGCGAGAAGATGGTCGCCGAGACCAACCCGGGCGTCCTGGAGATGGCCAACCGGACCGACGCGCCGCAGGCCGAGGCCCACGGGTACCGGACCATCGGCGACATCATGCGGTCGCTCAACCCGTTCACCGGCGAGTTCTACCGCGAGGCCCTGCAGGTCAGCCGCTGGACGCGGGAGATGTTCTGCCTCATGGAGGGGCGGCACGTCCACCCGTCCACGCTCTACCCGGGCGGCGTCGGCACCGTCGCGACGATCCAGCTGATGACCGACTACATGACCCGGCTGATGCGCTACGTCGAGTTCATGAAGAAGGTCGTGCCGATGCACGACGACCTGTTCGACTTCTTCTACCAGGCGCTGCCCGGCTACGAGCAGGTCGGCAACCGGCGGATCCTGCTCGGCTGCTGGGGCTCGTTCCAGGACCCGGAGTACTGCAACTTCGACTACAAGGACATGACCGAGTGGGGTCGCAAGATGTACGTGACCCCCGGCGTCGTCGTCGACGGGAAGCTCGTCACCACCGACCTCGTGACGATCAACCTCGGCATCCGCATCCTCCTCGGCAGTTCGTACTACGACGACTGGGAGGACCAGGAGATGTTCGTGCGGCGCGATCCGCTGGGCAACCCGGTGGACCGGCGTCATCCGTGGAACCAGCACACGAACCCGCGGCCGCAGAAGCGCGACCTCTCCGACAAGTACAGCTGGGTGATGAGCCCGCGGTGGTACGACGGCACGGACTACCTGGCCCTCGACACCGGCGGCGGTCCGCTGGCCCGTCTCTGGTCGACGGCGCTGGCCAACCTGGTCGACATCGGCTACGTGAAGGCCACCGGGCACAGCGTGCAGATCAACCTGCCGAAGACCGCGCTCAAGGGCCCGGTCAGCCTGGAGTGGAAGGTTCCGCAGTGGAGCAACACGATCGAGCGGAACCGGGCCCGCACGTACTTCCAGGCCTACGCCGCCGCCTGCGCCCTGCACTTCGCCGAGAAGGCGCTCGTCGAGATCCGGGCCGGCCGGACCAAGACGTGGGAGTCCTTCGAGGTGCCCGACGAGGGGATCGGCTGCGGGTTCACCGAGGCCGTCCGCGGCGTGCTCAGCCACCACATGGTCATCCGTGACGGGAAGATCGCGAACTACCACCCCTACCCGCCGACCCCGTGGAACGCCAACCCGCGGGACGTCTACGGCACCCCGGGCCCGTACGAGGACGCCGTCCAGGGGCAGCCGATCTTCGAGGAGAACGACCGGGAGCACTTCAAGGGCATCGACGTCATGCGGACCGTCCGCAGCTTCGACCCCTGCCTGCCCTGCGGCGTGCACATGTACCTCGGCGACGGCAAGAAGCTGGAGATGACCCACTCGCCCACGCAGTCGGTCACCGGCGAGTGACGGCGCCCGACCTCCGGGGGACGGGGGACCGCATCGAGGTGCTGCTCGAGGCGGCGTCGACCGGCGGCCGGGTGGCGCGCGAGCGGGCCGAGGAGCTGGTGCGGCTCGTCGTGGACCTCTACGGCGCCGGGCTGGAACGGCTGCTGGAGATCGTGCACGAGGCCGGCCGGCTGGACGACGACCTGCTCGACCGGCTGGTCGCCGACGACCTGGTCGCCAGCCTGCTGGCGGTGCACGGCCTGCACCCCGACGACGTCGGCACGCGGGTGGCCCGGGCGCTGGACGGTGTCCGGCCCTACCTCGGGTCGCACGGTGGCGACGTCGAACTCGTCGGGGTCACCGACGACGGACGGGTGCGGCTGAGAATGCTGGGCAGCTGCGACGGCTGCCCCTCGTCGTCGGTGACCCTGACCCTCGCGGTCGAGACCGCCATCCGCGACGCCGCTCCGGAGATCAGCGGGATCGACGTCGAGGAGACGCCGTCGGCGCCCGCGGTCATCCCGGTGACGGCGCTGCGCTCGCGGCTCGACGCCGCCCCGCTGGGTGGCGACTGGACGACGGTCGACGGGCTCGCCGACCTGGCGTCGGGGGAGTCCGGCCGGTTCGCCGTCGAGGGGATGGCCGTCGTGGGCCTGCGGGTCGGCACCGACCTGTACGCCTACCGCGACGCCTGCCCGGTGTGCGGCAGCGGCCTGGCCGAGGGCACCGTGGCCCGCCGGCTCGGCGGCGCGGCCGGCGACGCGGTCCTCCGCTGCCCCGGCTGCGGCGCGCACTTCGACGTCCGGCGGGCGGGGCGTGGGCTCGACGGCACCGACCTGCACCTCGAGCCGGTGCCGCTGCTGGTCCGGGACGGCGTGGTCGCGCTGGCCGTGCCGAGGGCGGTGGGCGCATGACGGCCACGCGACCCGACGACCCGCTGGCGGTCCTCCGCCGGATCCGCGCGGCCCGTCCCGCGCCCAGCGCCGAGGAGCGCTGCGAGATGTGCGCGGAGCCGATCGCCGAGCAGCACCAGCACGTCGTCGACCTGGCCAGCCGCGGCCTGATGTGCACCTGCCGCCCCTGCTACCTGCTGTTCACCGCCGAGGACGCGGAGCTGCGCTACCGCGCCGTCCCCGACCGGTACCTGTCCTTCGCCGGCACGGTGCTCGACGCCCGCCAGTGGGACGAGCTGGAGATCCCGGTCGGCCTGGCGTTCTTCTTCGCCAACTCCGAGCTCGGCCGCACGGTCGCCTTCTATCCCGGGCCCGCCGGGGCCACCGAGTCCGAGCTGCCGCTCGGGGCGTGGGACCGCGTCGTCGACCTCCACCCGGTGCTGCGCACGCTCGCCCCCGACGTCGAGGCGCTGATCGTGCGGATGCCCGACCGGAGCTCGGCCGGCCGCGGACCGGCGGCGTTCCTGGTGCCGATCGACCGCTGCTACGAACTGGTCGGCGCGCTCCGCATGGTGTGGCGGGGCTTCGACGGCGGCCAGGAGGCCCGGGCGCTGCTCGACGGCTTCTTCGCCGACCTGGCGGCGCGCAGCCGGCCGGCTCCCGAGGAGGCGGCCGGCGATGGCTGAGCTGTCGTTCACCGTCGTCGACGTCGTCCCCGAGCCGTACGCGGCCGCGCCGCACCTGCTGGCGCGGATCCGGGTGGAGGAGACCACCGGGGAACGGGTCCACGCGCTCGCGCTGCGGGCGCAGATCCGGATCGAGCCGCAGCGCCGGCGCTACGACGACACCGAGGAGCGGGCGCTGCTCGACCTGTTCGGCGACCGCAGCCGGTTCGCCGAGACCCTCCGGCCGTTCGCCTGGCTGCACGCCTCGACGGTCGCCCAGGGCTTCACCGGATCGACCGAGATCGAGCTGCCGCTGCCGTGCACGTACGACTTCGAGGTCTCGGGCACCACCTACCTGCACGCGCTCCGGGACGGCGAGATCCCGCTGCTCTTCCTGTTCAGCGGCACCGTCTTCACCCGGGGCACGACCGGGTTCTCCGTCGCCCAGGTGCCGTGGGACCGCGAGGCGCGGTACCGGCTGCCGGTCGCCGTCTGGCGCGACCTGATGGAGACCTGGTTCCCGGGCACCGAGTGGGTGCGCATGCGCCGGGAGACGGTCGAGGCCCTGGCGCACTACCGGCACGTCCGCGGACTCACCACCTGGGACGACGCCGTCACCACGCTGCTCACCGAGGTGATGGACCCGGCGGGGGAGCTCCCGTGACCCTCGCCCTCGCCCGGCTCGCCGCCGACGCCGTCCTCTACGAGGGGTACCTGCTCTACCCCTACCGGTCGTCGGCGGCCAAGAACCAGGTCCGCTGGCAGTTCGGGGTGCTCGGCCCGCCCGGCGCCGCCGGCGCCGGGTTCGGCGAGGAGGACGACCTCGCGGTCGACTGCCTGCTGCGCCTGGAGGGCGACGACGCACAGGTGACCGTCCACGTCCGGTTCCTCCAGCTGCAGCGGCGGCAGGCCGAGCGCGCCGACGGCGACGGCGGATTCACCGCCGTCGGCGAGCTCCGCTCGGACGCGGCCGTCTGGACGACGTGGGACGAGGCCGTCGAGGTGGACCGCGAGGTGGGCAGGTTCTCGCCCGCAGAGCTCGGCCGGGGCGTGCACCTCCCCGTGCGCGTCGACGGCGGCGAGGACGTCGAGGAGGTGCCGGCCGGGCGCCTGGTCCGCCGCCGGTGGCCGCTGCGCGCGATGGTCACGCTCGAGGGCACGACCGACGGACCCGTCCTCCGGCTGCGGGTGGCGGTCCGCAACGCCGGCCCGCGGGCCGCGGACAAGGACGCCGCCCTCCGGTCGTCGCTGATCGGCACCCACCTGCTGATGTCGGCCGCCGGCGCACGGTTCGTCTCCGTCATCGACCCGCCGGACGACGCCCGCGAGGCCGCCGGCCGCTGCCGGCAGCACCGCTGCTGGCCGGTCCTGGCCGGCGACGGCGGGCCGGAGGGCCAGACCTCGGACGTCGTGCTGGCCGCCCCGATCATCCTGTCCGACCACCCGGCGGTCGCGCCGGAGAGCGCCGTCCCGATGTTCGACGCCACCGAGATCGACGAGATCCTCACCCTGCGCGTGCTCACCCTGACCGACGACGAGAAGGCCCAGGCCCGCGCCACCGACCCGCGCGCGGCGGCGATCATCGACCGCTGCGAGCAGCTGTCGCCCGAGGAGCTGCAGCGGCTGCACGGGATCATGCGCGACCCCCACGGCATCGCCCCGGCAGCCGACCTCACCGGCGACGACTGGTGGGCCGCCGAGGCCGCAGGGCCCGTGTCGCCGGAGACCGACGTGGTCGTCGTCGCGGGTACCCGGGTCCAGCGCGGCAGCCGGGTGGTCCTGCAGCCGAACCGCCGCGCCGACGCCCAGGACATGTTCCTCGCCGGCCAGGAGGCCCTGGTCAGCGCGGTGCACGTCGACCTCGACGGGGAGACCCACGTGGCGGTCACGCTCGTCGACGACCCCGCGGCCGAGCTCGACGCCTGGTACGGCCGCTACCGCTACTTCGCCCCGGACGAGCTGCGGCCGCTCGCGGGGGTGCCGACCTCGGACAGTCCCGATCCCCACCAGCGAGAGGAGGGCCCGTCATGAGGGCACTCGGAGTCCTGACCACGTTCCTGCTCGGTGCGGCGCTGGCGGGCGCCGTCGCCATCGGCATCCGCTCCGTGCCGGACGTGAAGCGCTACCTCGAGATGCGACGGATGTAGCCCCGGTGACCACCCCGACGGAAGGAGACCCCGTGGACGGCACCGAACCCGCGGCCCACGTGCAGGAGGAACCGCAGTCCGAGCGCGGGGCGCCCGGCTCGCGGGACACCGGCTCCGACCAGCCCGGCGGTGGCCCGGTCGACCGCCCCGCCGGCACCCCCGACGCGGACAGCGACACCACGGTCGACCCGCAGGGCGCCCAGCACCCCGGTGCGCCCGATCTGCCCACCGGCGACCAGGCCGGCTGACCGCCGGGACGGACGGGAAGCACTCATGACCATCTCGCCGCGGGTCCTCGTCGCCGGGATCGGGAACGTGTTCCGGACCGACGACGGATTCGGGTGCGAGGTGGTGCGGCGGCTGGCCGCGCAGACCTGGCCCGACGGCGTCCGGGTGGTCGACTACGGCATCCGCGGCCTGCACCTCGCCTACGACCTGCTCGAGCACTGGGACGCCGTGGTGATGGTCGACGCGCTGCCCGACCGGGGAGCGGTCGGCTCCGTCGTCGTCGTCGAGGTCGGGCCGGACGACGTCGGCGGCGGCCCGCAGGTCGACGCCCACGGCATGGACCCGGCCACCGTGCTCGCCTCGCTCGCCGCCCTCGGCGGCTCGCTGCCCCCGCGCACGCTCGTGGTCGGCTGCCAGGTCGGCGACACGGGCGACGGGATGGGCCTCACGCCGGCCGTCGCGGCAGCCGTCGACGAGGCGGCCGGCACCGTGCGCGTGCTGGTGGCTGACGCACTGCGACCGGCGGAGGTGGCCTGAGATGTGCCTGGGGATCCCGGGACGGGTCGTCGAGATGGTGCCCGGGTTCGGCGACCAGCTCGCGCTCGTCGAGGTCGAGGGCGTCGCGCGGCGGGTCAACATCGGGCTGCTCGACGAGCCGCCCGCACCGGGCCAGTGGGTGCTGATCCACATGGGCATGGCCGTCGAGCTCACCGATCCCGAGGGCGCGGAGCAGGCGATGTCCGGCCTCGAGCTGATGGGCCGGCCGCGGGACGAGGTCGTGGAGGTCCGCGATGCCTGACCCGGTGCCCGGCCCGGTGCTGTTCGCCCGGTACGCCTTCCCGCCCAACTCGCACGGCTTCTGCGGCCCGGCGGACTCCGGCGGGTTGTTCGAGTACGCCGTCGCCGGCATCGACGACGGCGGGCTGCGCGCGATGGCCCAGCAGTTCGCCGGGGCATGGCCGTACCTCCAGCTGATCGCCGCCGCCACCGGCCTCGACGACCCGCTCGACCGCCGCGTCGTCGAGGCGTACTGGGTCGGCAGCCCACGCCTGGACCAGGTCGGCACCCGATCGGTCGGCGACTCGATGGAGGACCGGTTCCGGTACATGACCGGCGCGCGGTTCGGCAGCCTCACCGAGGGCGTGCTCGCCGGGGGAGTGCCGCACCACAGCTTCGCCGTCTTCTGCATCTACCCCTACACCGGGCTGCTCACCGACCGGCGCAAGGCGGCCCAGGCGCTCACGGTGCTCGACCGCTGCCGGATCCGCTGGGGCCGGGTGCTCGCGGTCCACGGCGACCAGGTCGTCGTCGAGAGCTCGCCCCTGACCTGGGACGGCGACCTGCTGGCCCTGGGCCCGCCGCAGACGGAGACCGTCGTGCAGTCGGTCGGCGGGGTCGGCATGGTCGGCGGCGTGGCGCCGGGCGACTGGGTGTCCCTGCACTGGGAGTGGGTGTGCGACCGGCTCAGCGAGCTCCAGCTCGGCCGGCTGCGCCGGTTCACCGAGCGGCACCTGGCGATCGTCAACGACCGCTCGACCCGTTCGCTGGTCCCGCAGCTGCTCGGCTGACGAGGAGTCAGGTCTCCAGCGGCCAGCCGTGCACGAGCGTCCAGCCCGTGCACGTCCCGGCCTCGGACCGCGGCGGCCCGGGCTCGCGGATCAGCACCTCGCCGAGCGGCGTGTCCACGAGGTGGTCGGAGTGCGGGCCCCGGAACCAGACGGCGCGCAGCCGGCCCTCCAGCGGTCCGCCGAGGCGGGCCCACCCGGGCCGGACCAGCAGCTTCCCGGTGCCGTCCGGGGCGTCGATCACCGAGGCCGGGCCGGTGAGCCGGGCGGCGAACGGGTCGGCCGGCTCGTCGTAGACCTGCTGCGGTGTCCCGACCTGCAGCAGTACGCCGTCGCGCAGCAGCGCGACCCGGTCCGCCAGTCCCAGCGCCTCCTCGGCGTCGTGGGTGGCGTAGACGGCGGCCGCCCCGCTGTCCCGCTGCCGGGCCACCAGCTCCTCGAGGAAGACGCCGCGGACGTGGGTGTCGAGGTGCGCGGTCGGCTCGTCGAACAGGTAGAGCGAGGGTCGCCGGGCCAGCGCCCGCGCCAGGCCGACGCGCTGCTGCTCCCCGCCGGAGAGCTCGGCGGGCCGGCGGCCGGCCAGGTGGGCGATCCCCAGCAGGTCCAGCAGGTCCAGGGCCTCGGCGCGGGCCTCCGCCCGGCCGGTACCGCGCCGCCGGGCGGGGTAGGCGACGGTGTCGACGGCGGACAGGTGCGGCCACAGTGCGTAGTTCTGGAAGACGACGGCGAGGTCGCGCCGCTCCGGTGGCACGGGCCGGCCCGCGCCCACGACGGTCCGCCCGCCGAGCCGGATCGTGCCCCGCGCGCGGCACGAGGAACCCGGCCACCGCGTGCAGCAGCGTCGACTTGCCCGAGCCGGACGGGCCGAGCAGCGCGAGCACCTCGCCCGGGGCGACGGCGAGGCTGACGCCGCGCAGCGCCGTCGTCCCGTCGTAGGCCACGACGAGGTCCACCACCTCGAGGACCGGCTCAGCCGACACGGGCCACCTCGGCAGCCGGACGGGTCCGCAACCGGCGGATCGCTCCCCACAGCAGCAGCGCCGGGACGGCCACCAGGAGCGAGAGGACGACGGACAGGGCGGCGGTCGGGCCGATCCGGCCCAGCTCCTGGCTGTTGAGCACGACGACCGCCAGCGTCTCGCTGCCCGGCCCGTACAGCAGGCTGGACATCGTGACCTCGTGCAGGGCGGTGAGGAAGCAGATCAGCCAGGCGGCGAGCAGCGCCGGGGCCAGCGGCCGCAGGGCGACCGTGCGGACGGCGGTCAGCAGGCCGGCGCCGCTCGCCCGCGCCGCCCGCAGCTCGTCGGCGGGCAGCCGGTCCAGGGCCCCGGCGATCGGCCGGTGGGCGAACGCCCAGAGCTTGGCGAGATAGGCCAGCAGGATCAGCGCCAGCGTGCCGGAGAGCCAGCGCCCGTAGGTGATCAGCAGGGCCACCGCGAGCGTGGAACCGGGCAGCACCAGCGTGAGCGTGATCAGCGAGGCCGTGGCGCGACCCGACCGGCGGCGCTCGCTCACCGCGACCAGTCCGCCGAGCAGCACCAGCAGCGACGCGGCGGCGACGGCCAGGCCGACGCTGCGGCCGAGCGCCTCGAGGGTTCGCGGGGTGAGCACCTCGCGGTAGTGGTCGAGACCCCAGTTCGCCGGCGTGGGCGGGATCCCGAGGGCCCGGGTGACCGACGAGAGCAGCAGCGCGGCCAGGGGCAGTGCCGTCGTCAGGAGCAGGTAGCCGGCCAGCGCGGCGGCCTGCGCGCGGCGCGCAGCGGGCCGGCCCGGCATCGCCTGCCCGGCCTGGGGATCGGCCGGGCGCGCCGTGCGCAGCCGAGGGCCGAGGAGCGCATCGGCCGGCGCCACGCAGACGGCGGTGACGAGCACCAGCAGCAGGGCCAGGCCGACCGCCTCCAGGAAGGACGACGGGTCGCCGCCGATCGACAGGTCGGCGTAGATCCGCGTCGTCACCGTGCTGAACCCGGCCGGGGCGCCCAGCACCTGGGGGATCGCGAACGTCCCCAGGGTCAGCACGAAGACGAGCACGGCGGCCGCCGCGATCGCCGGGAGCAGCAGCCGGAGCGTGACCGTGGCCAGCACCGTGAGCGCACCGGCCCCGGACACCCGGGCCGCGCGCTCGCCGTCCGGCTCGGCCCGGGCCGCGAGGCCCACCGCGACGACCAGGTAGACCAGCGGCACCGCGTTGACGACCAGCACCAGCCACACGCCGGCCGGCCCGAGCAGGCCGGGCCAGGACAGCCCGAGCACGGTGTCGGTGAAGCCGGCGCGGGCGTAGGCCTGGGTCCAGCTGTAGCCCAGGACGAAGTCCGGCACGACGACCGGCGCGAGGACGGCAATCCGCCAGAAGGCCCGCCCGGGCAGGTCCGGCCGGCGCAGGACCAGTGCCGTCGCGACGCCGAGCGGCACGGCAGCCAGCGGGACCGTGATCGCCAGGAGCACGGTGTTGCGCGTCGCCGCACCGAGGCCGGGGGCTCCCAGCACCCGGAACGGGTCCCCGTCGGTCTCCTCCCAGAGCACCTGCGCCAGGCGCAGGACGGGGAGGGCGACCAGGGCGACGACGACGGTGCCGACCGCGGCGGTGGCGGCGCCGCGGGCTGCGGACGGCGCGCCACCGGAGAGCATCGTCAGCCGCCGAAGACCTGCTGGTACTCGGCGAGGATCTCGTCCTTGTCCGCGCCGATCGCGGCCCAGTCCGGGGAGACCACGGGGGCGCCGTCCGGGACGGTCGGACCCTCGACGCCGGGCAGCACCGGGTACGCGCCGGACTCGCCGAGCACGGCCTGGCCCTCCTCGCCCACGACGAAGGAGATGAAGGCCTTCGCGACGTCGGAATCGGCGCTGTCGGTGGCCAGGGCGACCGGCCCGTAGATCGCCACCGCGCCGGGCTCCGGCCAGACGACGTCCACCGGTGAGCCGGCGTCCTTCGCCGCGTACGCGGAGTTGGCGGTGGTCATCCCGGCGTCGTAGACGCCCTGGGCGACCCCGGTCGTGACGTCGTCCGGGGTGCTGACCTGCACGGCGCCGTTGGCCTGCAGGTCGCGTAGAAGTCGACGCCGTAGTCCGGCTCGGCGGCGAACCAGCCCAGCGTCCCCAGCGCCGAGGCGGCCACGGCCGGGTCGGGGACGGCCAGCGCGGCGTAGTCGGGGCCGGTCAGGTCGGACCAGGCCTCCGGCGCCGGCACGTCGGTCCGGTGCACCGCCACCATGTAGAGCAGGTGCGCGCCGACGTAGTCGTCGGTGCGGAACTCCTCGGGGACCGCCGCGGCGTCGTCCGGCGTCCAGCCGCCCACGAGGTCCTGGTCGACGAAGGCCTGGACGGTCAGCGGGTCGCAGCCCCAGATCACGTCGGCACGCAGGCCGCCCGAGCGGGCGTCGGCGGCCACCCGGGCGTTCAGCTCACCCGTCGGCGCCCGGAACAGGTCGACCTGTCCGCCGTCCTCCCGCTCGCCGAACGCCTCGATGACCGGCTGGATCGACTCGTCGCTCAGACAGGTGTACAGGGTGAGCGAGTCCGGCTGGTCCCCGTCGTCCTCCGCGCCGGAGCTGGGTTCCCCTCCGCACGCCGCGAGGGCGAGCACCGCGACGGCGGACAGCACACCGGTCCGGCCGCGAGCAGGATTCCCGTGCGACAGCGTCGTCATAAGGCTCACCCCGCGCGGAGGCTACGGGCGGACGCCGTCGCACGTAAGCCCTGCTGACACGCCCGGCTGGGCGCTGCTACGGCTCGGACGATCCGGGCACCGAGCCGATCGGGGGCGGACTGCCTCTCCGGGACTTCACGACCCTGCCCGTCGACAGGCGGACCCGTGCGCGCGTCTCCCCGTCGGGGCCGACCTGGTGGACGGGCGCCCACGTCTCCCAGGGTTCGTCCAGCGCGAGCCGCCGTGGGAGCGGCCGGTCCGGGTTCGTCACGTGGAGGTCCGGACCGGTGAACCACACGTGCGTGATGACGACCTCGCGCTGGGCGGACAGATTGGTCACGGAGACGAAGTAGTGCTGCGGAGGGGAGCCCGAGAAGTACGCCTGGTGGACCCGGACGCGCACCCGCCGCCGCATCTGGTGGAACATCCGGGCGACGTCCAGGGCCTTTCCGGCGAGGCCGATCGTGATGTCCACGAGGCCACTGTCCTCGGGCCGGGGGATCTGCGGACCCCTCCGCGCGGGGCGGGGGAGCGCCCGGCAGGCAGGATGGCCGGATGACGGACGGTGCACGGACCTACGACGTCGTCGTGTACGGGGCCACCGGCTTCGTGGGCCGGTTGCTGGCGGGCTACCTCGCCGAGCACGCCCCGCCGGAGGCGCGGATCGCACTGGCCGGGCGGTCCCGCGAGCGTCTGCAGGAGGTGCGGGACTCGCTGCCACCGGCGGCCCACGCCTGGGCGGTCCTGACGGCGGACTCGTCGGACCGGCCCGCGCTGGACTCGCTGGCCGCCTCGACGCGCGTGCTGGCGACCACGGTCGGGCCGTACGCCCGCTACGGGATGCCGGTCGTCGAGGCCTGCGCCCGGGCAGGCACGCACTACGCCGACCTCACCGGCGAGGTGCTGTTCGTGCGCGACGCGATCGACCGCGTCGACGGGGTCGCCCGGGAGACGGGCGCCCGCATCGTCCACGCCTGCGGGTACGACTCGATCCCGTCGGACCTCTCCGCCCTGCTGCTCGCCGAGCGCGCCCGGCGGGACGACGCCGGTGGGCTGCGCGACGTCCGGCTGGTCGCCACCCTCCGCGGCGGGTTGAGCGGCGGGACCATCGACTCGCTGCGGGTGCAGCTCGAGGCGGTACAGCAGGATCCGGCGCGGCGCCGGGTGGTCGGCGACCCGTACGGGCTGAGCCCCGACCGGTCCGCCGAGCCCTCCACCCGCCAGCCGCGGGACGCCGGCCCGCCGGCGCGCACCCCGGACGGCCGGTGGACGGCGCCGTTCGTCATGGCGCCGTTCAACACCCGGATCGTGCGGCGCAGCAACGCGCTGCAGGGCTGGGCGTACGGGCGGGACCTCCACTACGGCGAGGTGATGGGCTGCGGGCGCGGCCCGGTCGGCGCGGTGACGGCGGCCGGCGTCACCGCAGGACTGGCCGGAACGCTCGCCGCCATGGCCTTCCCGCCGACCCGTGCGCTGCTCGACCGCTTCCTGCCGGAGCCCGGGACCGGCCCGGACGAGAAGACCCGGGAGCAGGGCTGGTTCCGCATGACGGTCGACGCCGAGACCGAGGACGGCCGCCGCTACCGCGCCGTCGCCGCCGGTCCGGGAGACCCCGGCTACGCGGCCACCGCCGTCATGCTCGGCGAGGCCGCCCTGGCGCTCGCCCTGGACGGCGACCGGCTGCCCGACCGGGCGGGCTCGCTGACGCCGGCCACGGCGCTGGGCGAGGTGCTCGTGGATCGGCTGCGCGCCGCCGGGCACACCTACGAGGTGGAGCCCAGCGGCGCCTGACCGTTAGGGGCCGGCGAGCAGGCTGCCCACGATCGCGCCGAGCAGCGACCTGCGGTCGGCCGCGCCGGGCACCTGTTCGATGCCGAACCCGAGCAGCACCGTGTCGTCGGTGGTGATCACGGCGCCGACCTCGGACTGCGACCGCTCGAAGTCGCCGGCGTTCGGCGGGCTGCCCGGAGGTGCGCCCGGCGTCGTCCACGGCCCGAGGTCGGTCTCGAAGCCCTCCTGCTCGGTGCACCGTGCCGCCGATGACCACGCGGGTCCGGTCCACGAACACCCCGGCCCCGCCGGCGAAGGGGTCCGTGACGTAGCTGATCGCGACCTCGACCTCCGCGCCGGCGAAGCCGGACAGGTCGACGCTCGCCTCCTGCCAGCCGTCCGACGTACCGGTGATCCGGTGCCAGTCGCCGGTCGAGCCCGGCGTCGTGCAGGGGTTGCCCTGTGTGAGGTAGTGCTCGAGGAAGGGGTGCAGGTCGAGCAGGAACCCGACCTCGCACTCGGTCGGCGGGACCTGATCGGTGAGTCCGGCGATCGGCAGCGTCGTCCAGTCGTCGGAGCCGACGGGATGGGCCTCGACGAGGACGTTGTCGTAGCCCTCCTCGACGTCGAAGGACAGCGCGAACTCCAGCGTCGGGCTGTCGGCCGCGTCCACGCCGGTCAGGTCGATCGTGCGGGCCAGGCGCATGTACGAGTTGTCCGCGTGCCGCGCCGCGGCGAACCAGTCGCCCTCGAAGGTCTCGAGGTTGCCCGGCGCGCCGCCCGTGTAGACACCCGCGACCTGGCTCGTGAACTGCGGGAACTCCGACACCGGGAGGACGGCGCTCGTGGGGACGAACGTGCCGACCTCGTCGAGGGGGTTGCTCCCCGTGGCGGCCAGCGGGGTGCTGGTGCCCGTGATCGGGGCGCCGACGCCCTGCAGTGTCGCGGGGTCCGAACGCGGTGCCCGGTTGTAGGCGCCCAGGTAGTACTGGACGAAGTCGTCGGCCAGGAGCAGGCAGTCGCTGAACGGGTCGGCGGTGACCCTGCACTGCCGCTCGGGTGCGCCGTCGAGGCCGTAGTAGATGCCGCCGAGCGCCGTCCCGAGCACCCCGGAGTACCCGGTCGTCTCACCGGTCAGCGCGAGGCTGCCGCCGGCGTTGAGGTAGTCCCGGACCGCCAGCGTCAGGTACTGCTGCCGCTCGGCGACGGAGGCGTCCTGGAAGTTCCCGAAGAACGTCTCGGTGACGACGTCGTCGGCGTCCTGGGTGAGCCGGTTGTCGCCCAGGTACCACACGACGCTGCGGAAGTGGCCGAGCACGCCGAGGTCGTGCGGCACGCCCTGCTTCGACACGTCCCAGAGGGCGGTGCTGAAACCCGCCTCGTCGAGCGCGGTCAGGTACTGCTGCGCGTACCGGGGAGCGGTCGCCCGGTCCGGGCCGCTGTTCTCGAAGCCCTCGTAGTCCTCGTTGGCCAGCACGAGCACCTGCCCGCCGGTGCGGGCCAGCGTGTAGGCGAAGCGCGAACTGGACACCGTGCCCGTGCCGGGCCGCGAGCCGGTGAACCAGACCTCGACCCGCTGGCCCGGGCGGGCGCCGGTCACGGCGCCCCGGAACTCGGCGTAGTAGACGTCCTTGTCGTCGCCGTAGCGCTCGCCGCCGGCCCATTCCTCGACCGGCGCGGTCTGCTCGCGCCCTCCGGCGATGCGGTAGTGCAGTCGGAGGTCCTGCAGGTCGCGCCGCGCGACGACGGCGACCGGCTGCGGGCTGCCGTAGGAGACGGTGAACGGGTCGAGCACGAAGTCCGGCGCGGTGCGGCCCACGACCGACACGGGGTTGGACGGGTCCTGCGCCGACCGCGCCACGGCGAGCGCGAACGGCACGTTCTTCTCGAACTCCGCCTGGATCAGCGGCTCGGAGTCGGGGAACTCGAAGACACTGCCGCAGTCCTCGGGTTCGAAGGCGTCCCGCGGGTCAGCGGCGCTGGCCGTCTCGCAGGTCGACATCTCCGGGGTGAACGCGAGCGTGCCGTAGGCCTCCTGGGCGTGCTCGGTCGTCTCGCCGTTCGTCGTGTACAGCTCGGCGGAGATGTCGGGGTCGTAGCCGGGCACCGCGGGCCGCCGGTCGTCGCCGGCCATGACCTCGTACAGGACGTCGTCCGGCGTGGGCGTGGCCACCTGCCACCCGGTGCCGTAGAGCAGGAGCTCGGCCGCGGAGTGGTAGTTGATCATGAACTCGAAGCCGATGTCGCCCATCAGATCGTCCAGCGCCTGGGTCTCCGGCTCGGAGCCCGGTATCCGTGCCGCGGTAGGTCTCGCTCTCGGGCAGGGAGGACGAGCCCTCCTCGTCGTAGCCCCACTTCGTCGGGAAGTTGCGGTTGAGGTCGACGCCGTCGGCGAAGGTGATCTGGCCGTCGCCGTCGTTGTCCCGCAGGTTCTTCCGCCACAGCCGGTCGTCGGTGAACGTGAAGTCGTAGCCGTCGGGGTTCGCCACGGGCACGAACCACAGCTCGGTGTCCTGCAGCAGCTGCCGGATCTGGGCGTCGCCGGTGGTGTAGCCGTCGAGCACGTGCTGCATCAGCCGGCGGGTCATCTCGGGCGTGATCCACTCGCGGGCGTGCTGGGCGGAGACGTAGAGCACCGCGGGGCGCGAGCCGTCCGTGACGGTGGGGGCGTCCACCGTCACCTTGAAGGCCAGGATCTCCTGCCCGTTCACCGATGCGCCGATGACCTGCTGCGTGACCAGCGTCGGGTTGGCCGCGGCCATCGCGGTGAACGCTTCGCGCAGCCCGCCGGGGCCGCTCCACGGCCGGAACACGCCACCGGTGGTCGCGGAGGTGCGGGCGGCCGAGACCCGTGGCTCCAGCGGCACCCCCTGGGCGACGAGGGCGTCGGCCGTGCCCTGGCCGAGGACGACCTCGACCAGCACCGAGCCGGGCGCCGCACCCGGTGAGGTCTGCACCTCGTGCCGGTCGACGCCGCTGGCCATGACCAGGCCCAGCTGCTCGGGGGTCAGCTCGCCGGTGTAGACGAGGGTCCCGCCGCCACCCCCGCCCGAGGGGGCCGCGCCGGCGGCGGTCGGCGTCCCGACCAGCAGCGCCAGCACCAGGAGCAGGACCGGGACCAGGGCGGGCAGCGCCCGTCGGTGGGGAGAACGCTCAGCCGCACGCACCATGTCGACCGTCCAGGACGTCAGGGGCTCGGGAACACGGCACACCCTGCACCCGATGCCGCGCTCGGCGATACCCCTTCATCCACGCTCGGAACTACGCACCGACGTGTCGCCCGGGGACCGACTGGCCGTCTGAGCCGCGTCACGATTGGGCATCGGGGCTGCCACGATTGGGCATCGGCGCTGGTCGGCCGCGAGACCACCGGCCTAGCGTCCCGATATGAGACGTTCCCTGGGAACGGCGGTCGCGGCGCTGGCCCTGGCGGTGCTCGTCGGCTGCTCCGGCCCGTCCAGTTCGGACTCCTCCGGCGCGGGTGGCGGCGCCGACGAGGGTGCGGGTGTTCCCGGCGCCGTGCCGGGGGACTCCGGCGGCGCACCGGCCGTCGACTCCGACACCGACCGGCAGGTGGTCACGACCGCCACCGCCTTCGTCACCGTCGAGGACCCGGCCGACGGCGCCCAGGAGGTCAGCGAGCTGGTGGAGTCCGTCGGCGGCCGGATCGACGAGCGCACCGAGCAGGCGGCGTCCGGCAAGGACGGGCTCGAGGGCGCCTTCGCCGACCTCGTCGTGCGGGTGCCGGCGGACGCGCTGACCGACGTCCTGGCCGACCTGGAAGACGTCGGCGACGTCTCGAGCGTGTCGGTGTCCCGCTCCGACGTGACCGCCACGGCGGTCGACCTGGACGCACGGATCTCGGCGCTGGAGACCTCGGTGGCGCGGCTGCAGGCCCTGATGGACCAGGCGGCCAGCCTCGAGGACCTGCTGGCGGCCGAGGCGACCCTCTCCGAACGGCAGGGGGAGCTGGAGTCGCTGCGGTCCCAGCGGGCGCTGCTGGCCGACCAGGTGGAGCTGTCGACGCTCAGCGTGCACCTGGAGCCGTTCGGCGTGGCGCCGGCCGGTGGCCCGGAAGGCTTCCTCGACGGGCTCGGCACGGGATGGCGGTCCCTGCTCACGGTCCTGGCCGCGGCCGTCGTCGTCCTCGGCATCCTCCTGCCGTGGGCGGGCGTCGCCGCGCTGGTGACCGCTGGGGTGCTGGTGCCGATCCGCCTGGCGCGGCGCCGGGCCCCGGTGGCGGCGCCGATGCCGATGCCGCCGCAGCAGCCAGGCCCGCCGCCGCAGCAGCCAGGCCCGCCGCCGCAGCAGCCGGGACCGCCGCCGCAGGGCTGACCGGCCACCGGACCCGTTCGATCACGCCCGCAGCCCGGTGAGCCCGTCGTAGGCGGACATCACGAGCTCCAGTCCCCGGGTGTCCTCCGCGGGTTCGCGCATCTGGTTCGTCACGTACGCCACCGCCATCCGGCCCTCGGGATCGATCATGACGAGAGAGCCGCCCCAACCGCCCCAGCCGAGGCTGTTGCCGAACAGCCCGTAGCCCAGCCCGTACCGGACCGGCATGCCGAGGCGGCGGTCCTCGCCGCTGAACTGCTCTTCCCGTGCTCGGTCGCAGCCCGCCTGCGACAGCAGTCGCACCCCGCGCACGGCTCCTCCGCAGGCGAGCACCGACTGCACGAGGGCGACCGAGCGGGCGTTGCCGAAGCCGCTCGCCGCGGGGATCTGGGCGCGACGCCAGGCAACGCTGTTCCCGTCGCGGACCCGGACGGCGGTGCCGGCGGTGGGGGGCGCGCTGCTGCTGCTCGCGCCGGCGGCGTAGTCCTCGTCCCGGGACGGCGGCGGGACGGCGAGCGCGACCCGGTGGTCGTGCTCGGCGGGCAGCCCGACGTGGAAGTCGGCACCCAGCGGCCCGGCCACCTCCGCGGCGAAGAACTCGCCCAGGCTGCGGCCGGTGATCCGGCGCACGACCTCGCCCACGAGGAACCCCTGGGTGAGGGAGTGGTATCCGGCCGCGCTCCCCGGTTCCCACTGCGGGGCCTGCGCGGCCAGCCGTGCCGTGGCCGACGGCCAGTCGTAGAGATCCTCGATCGGCCCGTCCCAGTCGGGCAGGCCCGCCGTGTGCGAGAGCAGGTGCCGCACCAGCACCCGTTCCTTGCCGGCACCGGCGAACTCGGGCCAGTACCGGGCGACCGGAGCGGCCAGGTCGAGATCGCCACGGTCGGCGAGGATCAGCGCGCACAGCGCCGTCATCGTCTTGGTGACGGACCAGACGTTGGTGATCGTGTCCCGCTGCCACGGGACGGTGCGGTCGCTGTCGGCGAATCCGGCCCAGACGTCCACGACCGGTTCGCCGTCCACGAAGACCGCGACCGAGGCACCCGCGTCCCCGTCGTCGAGAAAGCCGGCCAGCGTGTTCGGCACTGCGACGAACAGATCGTCGTAGGAGCCCTGGATGTCGACCATGCGTCTACTAGCCCGCATCGGCCCGTCAGGGGCAATCGAATTCTCGGGTCCACCCCTACGCTGCGGCGAGGCGGAGGGATCGATGACGGCAGGTGGGCGCGCCGGCAGGACGCGGCGCCGGCTCCGGGGCGCGGCGGCGGTGGCGCTCGTGGTCGTCGTCGCCGGATGCGGGACGGACGCACCGAGGGCCGCCGGCGAGTCGACGGCACCCACCTCTGCGGTCTCGACGTCGGAGGAAGCCCCGTCCCTCGCACCCGGGCTGGCGGCGGTGGCGGACCGTGCCCGGGCCGGTCTGGAGGGTCGGCTGCTCCAGTTCCGCCGCGACGTCGCCCGGCGGCGGGTGGAGGTGCGGCTGACGGCCGCGAACGGCGGGCTCGTGGTCGAGGCGTTGTCGGTGCGGGCTCCCGGTCTCTCGCTGCAGCGGGATCGGCCCGTCGAGGCCGAGCTCCGTACCGGAGCGGGTCTCGACCTTCCCGTCGCGATGGGAGAGCCCGACTGCGGCGTGGTCGCGGGCCCGGCGGTCGCCGTCGTCGGGCTGCGCGACGCCACCGGCGTCCGCCGGACCGTCGAGGTACCGCTCGCCGACGACGGCCTGCTGGCGCGGCTGCAGGAGGCCGACTGCGCCGACCGGGCGCTCCGGGCCCAGGCCGACATCCGCGTCGCCGAGGTCGGGGAGGTGCGGACCCCCGACGGCTCGGCGCTCCGGATCGAGATCCGGCTGACCAGGCTCTCCGGGCACGACCCCGTCCGGGTCACCGGCACCGGGGCGAACACGGTGTACACGATCACCCCGGTCGGACCGCTGCCGATCCTGGGCGACGGCGGTCCGGAGCTCCTCGTGATCGACATGCTGCCGTCGCGCTGCGACCCGCACGGCCTCGGCGAGAGCTACCGGACGTCGCTCATCGATCTCGTCGTCGCCCTGGGGGACGCCGAGCCCCGACCGTTCGTGCTCACCCCCGACGACGACGTGCGGCGGCGGCTGGAGGCCTTCGCCGTCGACACCTGCCATGCCGGGGACTGACCGGGAACTGACCGAAACTCCGTTGACCGGGTCGGGCAGCCTGGAGGCGTGCGTCTGACCTTCGAGCGGATGGCCGACCGGCGGCCGGTGGAGACCCTCGTCGAGCGGGACGACGGCGTCGTCTACGCGATGCGCGGTGCCGGCGGCGGCGCCGACCTGCCGCACGACCTGGTGCACGCCGTCGTCGAGACCGAGCTGCGGATCGCCGACGGCGTCTGGGGCTGCGTCGCCGACGGCGTGGTGTGGGGGAGCATGCGGCACGTCTCCGGGCGCCGTCCGCCGCACGCGGAGGAGCGGTCGAACCGCCTCAAGCGGGAGCGCACGGCCGCCGTCCAGCGGGCCGAGGCCGTCGCGGACCTCGTGCACCGCCTGGCCGAAGGAGCGGAGGTGCTGCCCAGCCAGCTGTCGACCGCGGGAGTGCCGGCGGACGCCCTCGCCGCGGCCGTCGAGGCGCTGCGCGACACCGGGCGCCGCTGGTCCGCGCTCGACCCCGGGACGACGTGGACGCTCGAATGGCGTCCGCCGCCGCGGGGCCGTCGCCGCTGAGCTGCCCTACCGCACCGACCGGCGCGAGGATGACCCCCATGGACGTCGAGTGGGGCCCGGACGCGGCCTGGGGCAGCGGACCGCGGTTGGACGAGTTCCTGCTGGCCCGCATCGCCGAGGACAAGCACATCGCCACCGATGCCGCCGCGGCGGGGGAGCGCACCGAGCCCGGGCACCAGGACCCGTTCGAGCCGACACGGGTGCTGGCCGAGTGCTCCGCGAAGCGCGGCATGGTGCTGGCCTGCCGGGCCGCCCGGCCGGACCTGGCCTTCCTCGGCTCCCGGCCGCCCGGCATGGGCGATTTCCCCTGACGCCCACCGACCAGCACCAGCTGGCCGCGCTCACGCTCGCCCTGCTCGCCCTCCCGTACGAGGGCCACAAGGACTACCGGCCCGAGTGGCGCCCCTAGCGCTGCCGCTCACTCGCGGACGGCGACCACCTGGACGACGTCCTCGTCGGCCTCGGCCGCGGCCGACGAGGACGTCGTGTTCGACTCGAACGTGGCCGACCGGTCGGCGTTCGTGCGGCCGGAGCGCTGCGCGGGCGGCGCGGACGCCGACCCCTGGGGCAGGGCGGCCGGGTCGGCGCGGCCCCACTCCTTCTCGACGTCGGTGAGCAGTGCCTCGAGGTAGGAGCGCAGCTGCACCCGGCAGGCCTGGCCGAACGCCTTGAGGTAGGCGATCTGCTCCTGCATCTCCTCGACGCTCTGCGCGTCGGGATCCACGGGCACCGGGGCCATCTTGGCCGCGGCCTCCTGGGCGGCCTGGATGATCGCGCCGGCGGTCTCCCGGGCCTCGCGGGTGACCTCCTCGTACTGGGTGCGCGCCTCGCTGGTCACCTGGCGGCTGAACTCCTCCGCCTCGGCGACGTAGTTGTCCGCGGTCAGCTGCGCGCTGGCCAGGATCCGCACGGCCTGGTCGCTCGGCGGCGCGACGGCCTGGTGGCCCTCCACCTGTGACTGCAGGGCGCGCACCTGGTCGCGCAGCTCGGACTTCTCGCTGATCAGCCGCCCCAGCTCCTCGGCGAGCCGGTGGATCACCCGGTCCACCTCGGTCTCGACGTAACCGGGCCGCATCATCGACGCGCGGGTGAACCGCACGTTCTGCAGATCGGCGGGCGACAGCCGCCGCTCGGGCTGGACCGGCGTCCGCTCGGGCTGGACCGGTATCGAGCCGGTCTGATCCGCGGTCCAATCGGCCTCGTTCTGTCCGCTGGTCACTCGGTCACCTCTCCGTCAACACTGGGCCCCGGTCGGCTGGGGGCGAAGACCTCGCTGTGCAGTCGTTGCTGGGCCACGCCGTGCTGCAGGAGCCGCGCCACGGTGTCCTCCACCATCGGCGCCGGTCCCGCCACGCAGACCTCGCGGTTCTGCCACGGGCCGTGGCGCAGCACGACGTCGCCGATGTCGCCGTGCTCCAGCGAGGAGATCTTGTCGTGCGAGACGGCGACGGTCACCGTCAGCCACGGATTCTCCTGCTGGAGCCGGCGCAGGTCGGCCGCGTCGTACGCGGCGTCCTCGGTCCGGAAGCCGACGAACAGGTCCACGCGCCGCGGCGGGCCGTGCCGGGCGACCTGGTCGACCAGCGCCTTCATCGGTGCCAGGCCGACGCCGCCGGCCACCAGCAGCAGGTCCCGGTCGGACTCCGGCGGGAGCGTGAGGTGCCCCATCGGCGGGCCGAGCCGCAGGACGTCGCCCTCGCCGACCCGGCGCACGAGGGCCGAGCTGACCGGTCCGCCGTCGCGGGCCTTCACGTGCAGCTCGATGAGCCCGTCGGGACGCGGGGCGTTGGCGGGGGAGTAGTAGCGCCACAGCCGCGGGCGCAGGTCGGTCTCGAGCGAGATCGACTGACCGGCGTGGTAGTCGTACTTCGCCCGGGGCCGGATCCGGAGCACGGCGACGTCGATGTTGCGCCGGTCGTGCGCCACGACGTCGGCGTCCCACCAGGCCGGCTGCTCCGCCGCCTCGTCGGCCGCCGCGACCATGACCTCGGCGACCAGCGTGTAGGCCTCGGTCCACTCCTTGGCCAGCTCCGGGGTCCACTCGTCGTCGAAGTGCTCGAGGGTGGCGAGCAGGCTGGCGCCGACCGCCGGGTAGTGCGCCGCGAGGGTGCCGAACTTCCGGTGGTCGCGGCCGAGCTGCTGCAGGATCGGGACGAGCGCCTCGAGGTCGTCGACCCGCGCGACGACGTCGCCCAGCGCGGCGAAGAGCCGGTCGCGCTGGTGAGCCATCGAGACGGGGAACATCGCCCGGGTCTCGGGATGGCTCAGGAAGAGGTGGGAGTAGAAGTACAGCGGGGCCTCGTCCCCGGTCGCGGCCGCCTTGGCGAAGTTGGCCCGCATCGCAGGAATGTCCACGAGCGACTCCTCGGGAGTGGGCGTCCGGACGCGCCGTGGCACGCCCGGACGGACGACGGGATGGGGAGGGGCGCTCAGCCCACCGAGGACAGCGCGTGGTGGCCCACGCCGGGCGTGTCCTCGGTCTCGAAGTCGGCCTGCCAGAGATCGGGACCGAACACCTCGTACTGGATGTCCCGAGCCGGCACGCCGCGCTGGATGAGGACGCTCCGGATGCCCTGCATGAACGGCAGGGGCCCGCACAGGTAGTACGAGGCGCCGTCGGGCAGCTGCACCTCGTCGAGGTTCATGATCCCCCCGTGGACCTCCACGGGCAGGGTGGTGTTGGCGCCTCGCTCGTACCAGACGTGCGCGCTGGCACCCGGCAGGGCGCGGACGTCGGCGAGGACCTGCCGGCGCAGCGCGAACGAGTTCTCGTCGGCGTCGGCGTGCAGCAGGACGATCGGCAGGTGTGACCGGGCTGCCATCAGGTGGGAGAGCATGCCCGCCATCGGCGTGATCCCGATCCCGGCGCTCGCGAACACCACCGGGCGGGAGTCGTCGAGGACGACGTCGCCGAACGGCAGGGACATGGTCAGCCGGTCGCCGACGTACACGTGGTCGCACAGGAAGTTCGACACCTCGCCGTCGGGCTTCCCGTCGCCGCGCACGCGCTTGACCGAGAACTGGCGGTGGTCGCCGTCGTCGGCCTTGGTGAGGCTGTACTGGCGCGGCTGCCGGACGCCGTCGGGCATCGGCACCTGGACCGTGACGTACTGGCCGGGCAGGCTCGTGCGCACGAGCCGGTCGTCGGTGCGCCGCATCCGGAACGTCACGACGTCGTCGGTCTCCTGGTACCGCTCGGCGACCTCCCACTCGCGCCAGACCGTGTCCGGCCGGACCCCGCGGGCGCTGTACAGGCCGCGCTCCTGGTTGATCAGGGCGTAGGCCATCAGCCAGTACACCTCGTCCCACGCTGCGGCGACCTCGGGCGTCACCGCATCGCCGAGGACGTCGACGATCGCCCAGAACAGGTGGTCGTGGACGACGTCGTACTGCGCCGGCGTGATGCCGAGCGACGCGTGCTTGTGGGCGATGCGCGAGAGCAGCTGATCGGGCAACTGCTCGGGCACCTTCACCAGCGAGCTGGCGAACACCGCCACGGAGCCGGCGAGGGCCATCTGCTGCGATCGCTCGGCCTGGTTGCCGCGGTTGAAGACGCCGTCGAACAGCTCCGGGTGCTCACCGAAGAGATGCGTGTAGAAGCGACTCGCGATCTCTGCGATGTTGTCGGCCACCACCGGGAGCGTGGCCTCGATGACGGGTCGGGATCGGTCGGAAAGCACGTGTTCTCCTTGCCAGTCGACTGTGTCCCCCCGCTGGCTGCGGTCACGTTCCGCTCTTTTTTCGCTACCCGTTCTACAGCATCACCAGCCACACGACTTCTCCGGGCGTGTCGCGGACGTCAGGAGGGGTCGGCGACGACCCGGTCGCGGCCCTGCCGCTTGGCGCGGTAGAGGTGCGCGTCCGCTCGGGCCAGCAGCTCGGCGGGGGAGGGCACCGGCGTCTCGCCGGTGGAGGCCGCGCCGATGCTGACGGTGACCTCGAGCCCGTCGGCGAGGACCGACCAGGGGTGGGCGCGGACCGTCCGCCGCAGGTCGTCGAGCAGCCGGGTCGTCGTCGCCACGGTGCCGCCGACGAGGACGAGCAGGAACTCCTCGCCGCCCATCCGGGCCGCGAAGGACCCGACCGACCCCACGGGGAGGTCGGCGTCCCGCAGCAGCCCGGCGACGGCGCACAGCACCCGGTCGCCGACCTCGTGGGAGCGGGTGTCGTTGATCCGCTTGAAGTGGTCGAGGTCGAGGAGGGCCACCGTGACGGGCTCGCCGTCGGAGCCGGCCCGCTCGAGCAGCCCGGGGAGCTGCTCGTCGACGAAGCGCCGGTTGTAGAGCCCGGTGAGCGGGTCGCGCAGCGACAGCTCCCGGTAGCGGCGGGTCTGCCGGCGCGCCTCGTTCGTCTCGTACATGGCCTGCAGCGCGCGGGCGCGGGCGTCCCGCTCCGCGGACTGGAGGTCCATCACCTCGGCGCAGTACCGCTTGTGCTCCTCGTACGCCGCGCGGAAGTCGCCGCGGCCGGCGTGCAGCTCCGCCTGCTCCCGGCGGGCGCGGACGCGGATCGCGGTGAGCCCGAGCTCGTCGCACCGGCGGACGCACTCGTCGAGGGTGTCCTGCGCGGAGTCGAGCGATCCCCGCCGGCGCTGGATCTCGGCGAGGGTGAGCAGGAAGTCGGCGCCGGCGTCGCCGTCCCGGCTCGCCGCGAGCACCTCCGGGCGCAGGCCCGGCTGCATCGCGGCCTCGGCGTCGTCGAGCCGGTCCAGGCCCATCAGCGCCCGGCCGATCGTGTCCAGCCGGCCGACGTCGAGGGGGATGCCGTGCTCGGCGGCCAGCGTCTGCAGCTGCGTGCTCCACACCAGCGCCTCGTCGAAGGCGCCGACGAGCGTCTCGCAGTAGGCCCTGTTGTTCAGCACCAGCAGCTGGCGGTCGACGTCGCCGAGCTCGGCGGCGAGCCGCAGCGCGGCGTCGTAGCGTTCGCGTGCCGCGACGTCCCCGCTGAGGCCGAGGCAGTCGGCCAGCCGGGCCAGGTGGTCCAGGTGGAGGGCGGGGGAGGGCTCCTCGCCGAGGAGGTCGACGGCGCGGACGGCGTGCTCGAGGGCGGTCGAGAGGTCGCCGAGCTCCTGGAAGACGGCGGTCAGCACGAAGTGGGTGCGGGCGAGCAGGTGGCGGGCGTCGATGCTCGGTGGCCCAGCGGTGGATCTCCTGCACCTGCCGGCCGGCCTCGGCCACGTTGCCGCGGCGGCGCAGCAGGTCCGCCTGGACCAGCCGCGCACGCAGCTCCAGGTCCCGGCGACCGAGATCGCGGGCGGCCGTCGCGGCCGCACCGGCGCGCTCGTCCAGCTCGCCGCGGACGAACCGCGAGAGCAGCTCGAGGTGAGCCACCTCGGCCGCCAGCTCGGTGGCGTCGACGAGAGTGGTCACCGTCCGATCATCGGACGTCCGGACGCCCGGCTTGAGGGTCGGGGGAGTGACCTGCGCCGCATCCGGCTAGTCCCGGGCCGGCCAACCCCCGTACGGGACGGTCAGGATCTCGAGCTTGTGCCCGTTCGGATCGCTCCAGTACACGCCGCGACCACCGTCGTTGGTGTTGATCTGGCCGGGTTCCTTCTCGAACGGATCGGCCCAGTACGGCAGCCCGCGCTCCTGGATGCGCCCGAAGATCTGGTCGAACTCCTCCTCGGACACCAGGAACGCGTAGTGCCGCTGGTGGATCACCGGGTCGTCGATGAAGTCGAGCGAGACCTCGTTGTCGAGTTCGACCACGGCGAACGGCCCGTAGGTCGTGTGCGGTGGCAGGCCGAGGATCTCGGTGAAGAAGGCCGCCGACTCGTGCCTGTCGCGGGCGGCGACGATCGTGTGGTTGAGCTGGACCGGCATCGGGTCAGCGAAGCATGTCGGCCGCGGTCGTGGGGCGGTTCGCCGCGTCGGTTCGGAGGGAGGTGGAGCAGGTGACCGGTGGCACTGTGCGCATCGGCGTGGTCGGGGCGGGGATCGTCGGCATGGCCGTCGCCCACCGGCTGGCCCAGCTGCGCCCCGACGCCCGGATCACGGTGGTGGACAAGGAGGACGACGTCGCCGTCCACCAGACCGGCCACAACAGCGGCGTCGTCCATGCCGGGCTGTACTACCCGCCGGGCTCGCTGAAGGCGTCGCTGTGCACCCGCGGCCGGTCGCTGCTGCGGGACTTCTGCGCCGGGCACGGTCTCGTCTACGAGGAGTGCGGCAAGCTCGTGGTCGCCCGGAGCGCGGGGGAGATCCCGGCCCTCGACGAGATCGAACGGCGGGCGACGGCGAACGGGGTGCCCGGGCTGCGCCGGCTGTCGGGACAGGCGCTCCGGGAGGTCGAGCCGGAGGCCGTCGGTGCGGCGGCGCTGCACTCGCCGCGGACGGCGATCGTCGACTTCGTCGCCGTCACGCGGGCGATGGCCGACGACCTCCGGGGATGGGGCCACGAGGTCCGGCTGGGCTTCGAGGTGACGGGTCTGCGGCGGGACGGCGACGCGGTCGTCGTGTCCGCCGGAGAGCGGACGTTGACCGTCGACCGCCTGGTGGTGTGCGCCGGGCTGCAGGCCGACCGGGTGTCGCGGCTGGCCGGGGACGACGCCGAGCCGGCGATCGTCCCGTTCCGCGGCGAGTACTACCGCCTGGTGCCGGAGCGCAGCTCGCTCGTGCGTGGGCTGATCTATCCGGTGCCCGACCCGCGCTACCCGTTCCTCGGCGTGCACTTCACCCGCCGGGTGGGCGGCCGCGTCGACATCGGGCCGAACGCGGTGCTGGCGCTCGCCCGGGAGGGCTACCGCCGGCGCGACGTGCGCCCGCGCGACGTCTGGGAGACGGTGCGCTGGCCGGGGATGCGTCCGCTGGCGCGGCAGCACTGGCGGACGGGACTGGCGGAGTTCCGCGGGTCGCTGTCCCGCCGTGCGTTCCTGGCCGCGGCCCGCGAGTTCGTGCCGGCGCTGGACGACGCCGACGTCGAGCCGGCCCCCGCGGGTGTCCGGGCGCAGGCGGTCGACCGCGACGGCACGCTCGTCGACGACTTCCGCATCCACCGGCTGGGCCCGGTGGTGACCGTCCGCAACGCGCCGTCGCCCGCGGCCACCTCGGCGCTGGCCATCGGCGAGCACGTCGCCGAGCAGGTGCTCGGCGCCGGCTGACCGGCCGTCAGGGTCGGTTCCAGCTCACCTGGAGCTCGTTGCGCTGGCCGAACCGCTCGAGGTGCGAGCCGACGACGTGCATCACGCGGTCCAGCTCCTCGGGGCCCTGCGCGGTGGCCGAGAGGTCCAGCGCTCCGTCGCGGGAGGTGAGGAGGCAGTCGCCGGTGTCGGCCAGGACGATGCGGATGCCGTCGGTCTCCTCGCGGATCTCGCAGCGGCGGCCGAGGTGGGACGCGAGCTGCTTGGCGTAGCGCTCGGGGGTCGCCGTCGGGACGGTCGCGGTGGCGGTCAGCTCAGGCATCCGTGCCGCCCGGTCCGTCGGCGAGCAGCAGGTAGAGCGAGCGGCGGGCCTCGGTGAGGATCCCGGCGGCGGCCGTCAGCTGCTCGTCGCTCCCGGTGCGGGCGACCTGGCGGACGGCACCGTGCAGCTCGCCGAGCAGGCCGCGCAGATCGGTGGTCGGGCCGGCGTCCGCCTCGTCGGGGAAGAGGTCGGCGGCACCGCTGGCGCGGCGGGACTCGACCTGCTCGCGCCCGGCGTCGGTCAGCGTGACCAGCTTGCGGCCGGCGTCGGCGGTGACCGTCACGAGGCCCTCGTCCTCGAGCTGGCTGATCGTCGGGTAGATGGCGCCCGGGCTGGGCGTCCAGCGGCCGCCGCTGCGCTCGGCGATGGCCTGCATGAGCTGGTAGCCGTGCATGGGCTGCTCGGCGAGCATCAGCAGGACGGCGGCGCGGACGTCGCCGCGCGGGGCCCGGCCACGGCCGCCGCGGCGGCCGGGCGGTGGTCCGCCGAAGGGTCCGCCGGGACCGCCGAAGGGCCCGCCGAACGGGCCGCCCTCGATCGGGCCGGGGTGGCCGTGACCGCGGCGGGGGTGGTGGTGGCGCGCACCGGGCTGGCGCCCGTCGCGACCACGGAATGGATGGTTGGGTTCGTCGAAGTTGTATCGCATGACAGTAACGATACATCGTTACTGTCTCGGGTCAAGACCCAGCGCACGGTCGAGCAACCGGAAGCGATAGGCCGCGCTCAGGAGGGCGAACCAGAGGACGAGGGCCGGGAGCACCGTCTCGAACACCGGCTTCGCGGCGTCGGTCAGGCCGAAGTAGCCGGTGAACCACGGGAGGAACAGGCCGGCGCTGAACACGGCGACGAGCGCGGCCACGAGGATGGCCGGCCGCTTGTCCGCCGTCCGGGCGCGTCCACGACGCGAAGAACCGGTGCGGCGGCTTGAGGAAGAGGATGAGGAGGAACGACGCATAGGCGACGAAGGTCGACAGCGCGGTCTGGGCGCCGATCGTGGCGACGGCCTCGTCGAAACCGGCGTCGTCCGCGGAGAGGCCGGTGTAGCCCTCGAAGGCCGCGACGACGTCGGCCGGCACGTCGGCGCGGCTGAAGCCTTCGAGCAGGAACGTGTAGTGCCAGGCGTACAGCGCGACGCCCGCGGCCGCCGTGATCACCGCCGCGGGGAGGACGAAGCGGCCGATGTCGGCGAGCAGGTGCGGGTTGGGCGGCTTCGGTTGCGCCCAGGCGGTCAGGAAGAGCGTGGGGACGCCGACGGTGAGCAGCGTGAGCCCCACCTGGGCCGGCGAGTACGGGAAGCCGAGGCCGAGCATGGTCACCGCGGCGATGACGAGGCCCTGCGCCCCGACCCGCGCCAGGAAGACCTGCATCGAGGTGCCGATCCCGTCGATGATCCGGCGTCCCTCGCGCTGGGCGGGCAGCAGTGCCGACAGCGAGTCGTCGGTCAGGACGATGTCGGCCACGTCGCGGGTGACCCCGCTGCCGCTGCGCATCGCCACCCCGACCTGGGCGCGCTTGAGGGCGCGGGCGTCGTTGACGCCGTCGCCGATCATCGCGACGTACCGGCCCTGCCGGCGCAGCGAGTCGACGAGCCGTTCCTTCTGGTCGGGCGCGATCCGGCCGAACACGGTGGTGCGGGAGGCGACCCGGTCCAGCTCGGCGTCGGACAGGCCCTCGAGCTGCGCGCCGCTGACCGGCTCGCCGGCGTCCAGTCCCGCCTGCCGGGCCAGGGCAGCCACCGTGCGCGGATCGTCCCCGGAGACCACCTTGAGGCCGACGCCGTCGGCCGCGAACCGGGCCACGGTCTCGACGACGCCGGGGCGCAGCTCGTCGGCGAGCGCCACCAGGGCGACCGGCTCCAGAGCCGGGAGACGGGGGCGCCCGGACGAGTCGCGCAGCGGGGCGTGGGGGTCGACGGCGCAGGCGACGACGAGCACGCGGAGGCCCTGGGCGGTGCGGGCGCCGACCTCCTCGTCCAGCGCGGGGCCGGGAAGCTGCGGTGCCAGTGCCTCGGGGGCGCCGAGCACGTACACGCCGGTGGGCGTGCGCAGGGCGCTCCACCGCAGGCTCGACGAGAACGGGATCTCGTCGACGACGTCCCACGCCGTGCCGGGGAGTGCGGCGGCCAGGGCCGTGCTGGTCAGGTTGTGCGTCGTGGCGCTGCGGGCCATCGAGCCCACCAGCCCCTCGACGTCGGCCTGCGGACCGAGCGGCAGCAGCTCGGCGAGCGAGAGCCGGCCGGTGGTGAGCGTGCCGGTCTTGTCGGTGCAGACGACGTCGACGTTGCTGATCGACTCCACCGCGTTGACCCGCTGCACCAGGGCACCGTGGCCGGCGGTCTTCGCCGCGCCGACGCTGTACGCGACGGCCACGAGGAAGAAGAGGCCGTAGGGGACCAGCCCCGAGAGGACTGCGGTCGTCTGCACCACGCGGACCAGCGAGAAGCCCTCGAGCGCGGCCTGGAACAGGATGGTGGCGCTCATCAGCGCCACGAGCAGCATGAGCAGCCGGACGACGAAGGCGATCCGGTGCTGGAGCGGGGTGGTGTCGGTCGTGGCCTGCCGGGCCTCGGCGGTGAGCCGGCTGGCGTAGCTGGCCGCCCCGACGTCGCGCGCCAGCTGGTGGCCCTCGCCGCCGACGCTGAAGCTGCCCGACAGCAGGTCGTCGCCCGGCTTCTTCAGCTGCGGCTCGGACTCCCCGGTGAGCAGCGACTCGTCGACCTCGATCCGCCCGCCGTCGAGGACGGGCCCGTCGACGACGATCTGGTCGCCGGGCCGGACGTGCACGACGTCGCCGCGGACGATCTGCTCCGGCGGCACCTCGACGTCCCGACCGTCGCGGACGACCGTGACCATCTCGCGGGCGAGCAGCGTCAACCGGTCGAGCTGGCGCTTGGCGCGGATCTCCTGGACGGCGCTGATCGCGGCGTTGACCAGCCCGAGCCCGACGCTGATGATCGCGTCGTTCCACCGGCCGAGCGCGAGCAGTGCCGCGCCGATGGTGAACAGGATCGAGTTGTAGAAGTTGAAGACGTTGGTCCGCAGGATCCGGGCATAGCTCCGGGAGGACCGGCTGACGGCGACGTTGCCCTCGCCCCGTCTGTGCCGGGCGCGGGCCTCGTGCTCCGAGAGGCCCGCCGGGGCGGCGACGAGGCTCGCGCACCTCACCCGGCCCCGTCTGCTGCACGTTCACGAGTCTGTGCCGTCGTGCCTGGTCCCGCTGGCCGACGGCCGGCCGTCAGTCGCGGTCGAAGCCGCCGTGGTGGTGCCCGCCACCGCCGCCGAAGAACTCGCCGACCAGGGCGCCGAACAAGAGCACCAGGATCACGGCGATCAGCACGGCGAACGCCACCCGCGCCGGGTTGAGCCGGCCGGACGGGGTGTCGTGCAGCGAGGACCGCACCTGTTCCACGGCCATCGTGGCCAGCGGGCGCCAGCCCGGCGGGGTGCGGGTCGCGCTCCCCGCCGGAAGGTCGGCGGTGAGCGGGCCGAGGTCGGCGACGTGCACCGCGGCGAACGCGGCCGCCATCCGGTCGCTGCCCTCGTCCATCGTGAGGAGCCCGCGCGCGACGGCGTCCTGGAGCACCCGGATGGTCGCCAGCCGGTCGACGTCCGAGGCCCGCAGTCGGGGCTCCTCTGCGTCCGTAGCAGCGTTCCTCGTCTTCCCCTCGGTCGTGGTCACGTGGGGCTCCTTCCGATCTGGGTCAGTCCAGGGTCGGTAGCCTGCACGAGCGACCTGTGAGTGGGCTGTGAATCCCGGGAGGACCGACGGCGATGATCTTCATCACGGCCATGTTCCGCGTGCGCCCCGAGGACGCCGACGCCTGGCCGGAGATCAGCCGGAGCTTCACCGAAGCGACCCGCGCCGAGGCGGGCTGCCTGTGGTTCCAGTGGTCCCGCAGCCTCGACGACCCGACCGAGTACGTCCTCGTCGAGGCCTTCCGCGACGACGCGGCGGGCAGCGCGCACGTGACGTCCGAGCACTTCGCGACGGCGCAGCGGGAGCTACCGCCGCACCTCGCCGAGACGCCCCGCATCGTGAGCGTTCCGGTGCCGCAGGACGACTGGTCGGAGCTGGGCGAGATGGCGGTCGACCGGGCGCCATGACCGCTCGGACGGCGTCCCGGCCGCTGGGTGCCGACCTCGCGGTGCACCTGCGTCGCGCCCGCGACCACATCGACCGGCACTACGCGACGGCCCTGGACCTCGACGGGCTCGCGCGCGTCGCCGGCGTCTCGAAGTACCACTTCGCGCGGTGCTTCGAGGCCCTCTACGGCGAGACACCGATCCGCTACGTGACCCGGCGCCGGATCGAGCGCGCCCAGGACCTGCTGCGCCACGCCAACCTCACCGTGACCGAGATCTGCACCGCGGTCGGCTTCGCGAGCCTCGGCTCGTTCTCCTCCCGCTTCTCCGAGCTGGTGGGGGAGAGCCCGTCGGCCTACCGGGCCCGGTGGGCGGCCCGCGGGGCGCCGCACGTGCCCGGCTGCTGGCTGTTCATGCGCGGCGTGCTCGACCTCGGCGGCACGAGCGGCGCAATCTGAGAGAAGCGCGGGCCGGGCCGGTCGCCCTACCGTCGCTGCATGATCACCAACGTCTCCCTCGTCACCGTCTACTGCCTGGACCAGGACGCGGCCCGCGACTTCTACGTCGACGTCCTCGGCTTCACCCCGCGCACCGACATCACGCTGGGCGAGGGCTTCCGCTGGGTGACCGTCGGTCACCCCAGCCAGCCCGAGCTGGACCTGACCCTCATGACGCCGGGACCGCCGCTGAACGAGGACGCGGCCGTCTTCGTCCGCGGCCAGCTGGAGAAGGGCGAGATGGGCGGTGTCGGCCTGACCGTCGACGACTGCCGGAAGACCTTCGAGGAGCTGTCGGCCAAGGGCGTCGTCTTCCTGCAGGAGCCGCAGGAACGGCCCTACGGCGTCGAGGCCGTCATGCGGGACGTGTCCGGCAACTGGCTCGTGCTGGTGGAACCGCGGGAGTTCGGCGCGGCCGACTTCGCCTGATCCGGAGTGCGGGAAGCTGGGGACCATGACACCCACCGACGATGCCTCGGTGCTGCGCCGGGGCCTGGACCAGCTGGCCGGTCTCCTGGAGGACGTCCCCGGGGACGCGCGCGGCGCTCCGACACCGTGCGAGCAGTGGAACGTGCAGGACCTCGTCGACCACGTCGTCGCCGCGCCGTCGCGGTTCGCCCTGATGGCGCGCGGCGAGGAGGTCGACTGGTCGTCGACTCCCTCGTCCGGGACCGAGCCCGCTGCCCGGTTCCGCTCGAACTCCGAGGAGCTCCTCCGAGCCCTGGCCGACCACGGCGCCTCCGGTGGAGGTGTTCCCCTCGACTGGCAGTGCGCAGAGCTCGCGGTGCACACGTGGGACCTCGCCACGGCCCTGGGCCGGTCCACGGGCGACCTCGACGCCGAGGTGGCCGAGCGCGGTCTGGCCTTCATGCGCGCCGGCCTCACCGACGACAACCGGAGCCCTGCCTTCGGCCCCGAGCGACCGGCGCCCGAGGGTGCCGACGCCTATCAGCGCCTCGCGGCGTTCGCCGGCCGGTCGGTCTGACGAGGCCCGGCGGCGGCCGTGTCCCGGGCAGCGTGGTTGACTGGTTGAGCGCTTGACGACTTCGTCGGCGTCCCCGTGACCGCAGGAGACCGGCCATGCACCTCGGCGTCGACAGCTTCGTCTCGCGGGTGACCGATCCCGCGACCGAGCAGGTGATCGGGCCGCAGGAGCGCATCGCGCACCTGCTGGAGGAGATCGAGCTGGCCGACCGGGTGGGCCTGTACTCGTTCGGGATCGGCGAGCACCACCGCAGCGAGTACTACGACTCCGCGCCGCCGGTGATCCTCGGCGCCGCCGCCGCACGGACCTCCCGCATCCGGCTGGGCAGCGCGGTCACCGTGCTGAGCGCCGCGGATCCGGTGCGGGTGTTCCAGCAGTTCGCCACCCTCGACCTGATCTCGCAGGGCCGGATCGACCTCGTCGTCGGTCGAGGATCGTTCACCGAGGCGTTCCCGCTGTTCGGGCTCTCCCTCGCCGACTACGACGAGCTCTTCGACGAGAAGCTCGACCTGCTGCTGCGCGTCCGGGAGTCCGAGCACGTCACCTGGTCGGGCAAGCACCGGCCCGCGCTGACCGGTCAGGGCGTCTACCCGCGGCCGGTGCAGGACCCGCTGCCGATCTGGGTCGGGGTCGGTGGCACGCCGGAGTCCTTCGTCCGGGCCGGCCTGCTCGGCCTGCCGCTGATGGTGGCGATCATCGGCGGGGAGCCCCGCCGGTTCGCCCCGCTGGTCGACCTCTACCGGCGGGCCGGCGCGCACGCCGGGCACGGCGCCCGAGCGGCTGCGCGTGGGGCTGCACGTGTTCGGGTTCGTCGCCGAGAGCACGCAGGCGGCCAGCGACACCATCTATCCCGGCTGGCACGACATGTTCGCGAAGGTGTCGAAGGAGCGCGGCTTCGCCCCGCCCTCGCGTGCCCAGTTCGACGCCACCAGCGGGCCGGACGGCGCGTTCTTCATGGGCGACCCCGACACGGTCGCGGCCAAGCTGGCGCGCGTCTCCGAGCAGCTCGGCGGGGTGGAGCGGGTCTCCCTGCAGCTGACCAACACCCGGCTCGCGCACGACGACCTGCTCCGCGGCATCGAGCTGATGGGCACCGAGGTCGCGCCCCGCGTGGCCGACCTCTAGCCGGACGGCTTCTCACCGGCCAGCAACGCCCGGACGGCGTCGATGGTGTCGGCCTCGGCCGCGGTCTTGTCCGGCCGGTACCGGAGCACGCGGGCGAACCGGAGCGCGACGCCGCCGGGATAGCGCGGGCTGCGCTGGGCGCCGTCGAGCGCGATCTCGACGACGAGCTCCGGGCGCAGGAGCACACCCCAGTCCGGCTGCTCCCGGGCGTGCTCGGGGAACGTGCTCGTCTGCCACTCGAGCAGCTCGTCGGTCATGCCCTTGAAGGTCTTGCCGACCATGACCGGCTCGCCGCCGTCGGGGTCGCGGGCGCCGAGGTGGATGTTGGAGAGCTTCCCGGTGCGGCGGCCGTACCCCCACTCGGCGCCGAGCACGACCAGGTCCAGCGTGTGCACCGGCTTGACCTTCTGCCACGCCTTGCCCCGGCGGCCCGCGGCGTAGGGCGCGTCGAGCGCCTTGACGACGACGCCCTCGTGGCCGGCCGCGAGCGCGGCGTCCAGCACGCCGGCCGCCTGCTCGGGATCGGGGGACCGGACGCCCGGCATCCGGAGCGCGGCGTGCTGCTCGTCGGCCAGCAACCCGGCCAGCGCGTCGAGCCGGACCCGGAGCGGCTCGTCGAGCAGGTCGCGACCGTCGAGGTGCAGCACGTCGAACAGGAACGGGCTCAGCAGCACGGCCTCGTCGGTCGCCAGACTGCCGAAGCGGCTCATCGTGTCCTGGAACGCGCGAGGCCGGCCGTCGTCGTCGACGGCGAGGGTCTCGCCGTCGAGGACGGCGGTGGTGCACGGCAGCGCGCGGATGCGCTCGACCAGCTCGGGCACGCCGTCGGTGATCTCGCGGAGGCTGCGGGTCCAGACGCGCACCTCGTCGCCGTCGCGGTGCACCTGGATGCGCGCCCCGTCGAGCTTGAACTCGACGGTGACGTCGGTGCCGAGGTCGGCGAGCGCCGCGTCCAGGGACGAGCCCGGGCTGGCCAGCATGGGCTGCAGCGGGCGGCCGACCTGCAGGCCCACGGCGTCGAGGGCCTCGGTGCCGCCGGTCAGGGCGAGCGCGGCGGTCTCGGGGAGCCGCCCGGAGAGCATGAACGCGCGCCGGACGCTCGCGGCCGGCACGTCGGCGGCCGTCGCGACGGCGTCGAGCACGACGCCTTCGAGGGCGCCCTGCCGCAGTTCCCCGGTGAGCAGCCGGACGAGGAAGCGCTGCTCGTCCGCCGTCGCGGCGGTCATCAGCGCGGTCACCAGGCCGTCGCGCCGGGCCACCGACCCGGCGCCGCCGGTGCCGGCCAGCTCGGTGAGCAGCTCGTCGACGGCCGAGACGGTCAGCGACGGCGCCGCCGCGGGTTCGCCCGCCAGCTTCGCCAGCGTGCGCCAGCCGACGCCGAGCCGACCCTGCGGCGTCTCGCCCGACAGCCAGGCGGCGACCGGCACGACCTCGGTGGCCTCGGCCGCGCGGAGCAGGCCGGCGATGGTCGCCGCCTTGGCGGTCCGGGCGCGCGTCGCCGCGACGGCGGTGGACGCGGCGACGACGTCGGCGAGCAGCACGGCGTCATGGTGCCAGGGCCGCGCCGACGGCTAGGTTCGCGGACGTGCAGCCGACCCGGCCGGTCGTCGAGACCGCGCGGCTGGTCCTGCGGGACCTGACGCCGGACGACCTCGGAGCGCTCGCGGCGCTGTACGCCGATCCCGAGATCCGCCGGTACTTCCCGGACGGAACACGGACGTACGAGGAGACCCGCGACGAGCTCGAGTGGATCATCGACGTCTACTACCGCCGGTACGGCTACGGCCTCTGGGCGACGGTGCTGAAGGAGACGGGGACCTTCATCGGCCGCTGCGGGCTGCTGCCGTGGGAGATCGACGGACGCACCGAGGTGGAGGTCGCCTACCTGCTCGACAAGCGCTACTGGGGGCGCGGGCTGGCGACCGAGGCGGCGCGCGCGATCGTGGACCACGCCTTCAGGACGTTGCCGGTCGACCGGCTGATCTGCATGGTCGACCCGGAGAACGCCGCCTCGCGCGCCGTAGCGGTGAAGGTCGGCATGACCCTGCTCTGGGACGACTACGTCGACGACGAGGGGCCGGCGCACGTCTACGCGTTGCCGCGCGCGACGTGGCCGACGTCGCCATCGGCCTGACCGCGTCAGAGCTCGGGCAGGTCGCCCGCGCAGAGGAGCACGTCCTGGCAGCCGAACTCGTCCATCAGCGCGATGGTCGCCAGCCGCTCGCCGTCGAGCTCGACCAGCCCCGCGCGGCTGAAGGCGTAGCAGCGGTAGCCGTCGGCCGCACAGAGCTCGGCGAGCAGCCGCCGCAGCTGCACGGTGCCGGGGAGCACCTCGACGAACAGCGGCGGGCGGGACCGGCTCAGGTGCTCGCGCATCGCGGCGATCAGGACGTGCTCCTGCCCCTCGACGTCCATCTTGATCAGGTCGACGCCGTCCAGCAGCGAGCGGACGTCGATCGCCGGGACGTCGACGACGGCGGCGTCCCGCGTCATGTCGTCGGGGAGCTCGGTGTCGGGCGCGAGGAACGCGACGGTCGGCGTCGCCGCCTGGTCGGCCGGGACGTGCAGCGCCACCGACGCCAGGGCCGGCTCGGCGACCGCCGCGGCCTCGACGACCTCGACGGAGGTCACCGCGTTCAACGCCAGGTGGGTGCGGCAGATCCGGGCCGAGAACGGGTGCGGCTCGACGGCGACGTACCGGGCGCCCGGCGCGGCCCGGCCGCCCTGCACCGCGAAGTACCCGACGTTGGTGCCCAGCTCGAGCACCGACGTCGCCCGCCGGCAGAAGGCCCGCCACCACGGCAGGAGCTCGGGCTCCCAGCCCTGCTCGCCGGCCCAGTACAGCTGCTCGAGCACCTGCGAGTCGACCGCGACGAACTCGAGCTCCGGGGCGTCGACCAGCCGGAAGCGCTCGACCGCGGCCGGGATCCCGGCGCGGTACAGCCTCCGGCGCGCTGCCTGTGGCAGCCGTCGGCGGAGCACCTCGGCGACCGGCACGGGCAGCCGGCGGACCATCGCCCTCGCCCAGCGGCTCACAGCGGCGCCGTGTAGCCGCCGAAGGCGGACTCGTTCTCCCAGACCCGGACGGCCAGGGTGGCACCGGGGAGCGAGCCCACCGTGGCGGCCAGCTGGTCGTGCAGCCACCTCGCGAAGACCTCGACGGTGACGGCGTCGACGTCGGGGATCACCTCGTCGAGGTCCGCGCCGTCGACCCGACGCGCCGCGCCGCTCAGCGCGGCGTCCAGCACGTCGAGGTCGACGACCATGCCGCGCTCGTCGAGGTCGTCCCGGCGGACGACGACGTCGAGCCGGTAGTCGTGGGAGTGCCGCTCGCCCTCCGGCGGCAGCATGCCGGGCATGACGTGGAAGGCGGTCACCTGCAGCGCGGTCCCGGTCTCGTACACGGGCCATTGATAGCGGCTAGGGGTAGCGGAGCGCGACGTGGACGGCTCCGGCGTCGCCGGCGGCCAGGGCGCGGTAGGCCGCCGGTGCGTCCTCGAACGCGAACTCCGTCGTCGCCAGGGAGGACAGCGGCAGGTCGGCCAGCAGGGCGACGGCCTCGCGACGGCGGCGGGCGACGTCCCACCGCCCGGCCAGCGCGGCCGGGATCGTCGAGACCTGGCTGCTGCGGATCGTGAGCCGGCGGCGGTGGAACGCGCCGCCGAGCGGCAGCTCGACCGGACGGGTGCCGTACCAGGAGCCCACCAGGGCGGTGCCCTCGTGGGCCAGCAGGTCCAGGGACCCGGCGAGGGCGGCGGGGGAGCCGGACAGCTCGAGCAGCAGGGGCACGCCGGCCGAGGGCAGGCGCGACGGCAGCTCGTCCGGCGCCACCGCGGCGATGCCCAGCTCCCCGGCCAGCCGGCGGCGCTCCGCGGACGGGTCGCTGCCCACCACCGTCGCGCCCGCGCGCTGCAGGAGGAGCGACGTGATCGTGCCGACCATCCCGAGCCCGACGACGGCCACCGTCTCCCGCGCCACCGGGCCGGCGTCGAGGCTGAGCTGCAGGCCGGTCTCGACGTAGGGCAGCAGGGTGGCCAGGCGCGGATCGGTGCCCGGCGGGAGCGGGACGACGTCGTCCGCGCCGACGACGAACCGGTCCTGGTGCGGGTGGAAGGCGAAGACCAGCGCACCCGGTCGGACGGCGCCGTCCGACTGCTCGACCTCCCCGACGCAGCTGTAGCCGTAGGGGAACGGATAGCGGAACGTGCCGCCGAGGGCCCCGATCCGCTCGTCGACGGGCAGGTCGGGGTCGAGGAGGCCGCGGTAGGCGAGCAGCTCGGTGCCGGTGCTGATGCCGGAGAACCGCGTGCGCACCAGCAGTTCGCCCGGGCCGGGGTCGGGCAGGTCGACGGGAGCGACCTCGACCCGCTCCGGGGCGACGAAGAGCAGCCGGCGGGCGCGCATGGGCGATCCTCCTCTCCGCTCCGGTGAACCCCCGTGGCCAGAGGCGCGTGACGGTAGCGTGCGGAACCCGGGGTCGGCACGAGCGCGAGGAGTCGGGCACATGGGTCGTTCGCTGTCGGCCAACGGCCGGCCGGCGGTCCCGCTCGAGGTCGCGGCGGCGCCGATCCCCACGTCGTACGGGGAGTTCTGGGCCCGCGCCTTCGAGAGCCCCTCCGGGCACGTGCACCTCGCGCTCGTCTTCGGAGAGATCGGCGACGGGGCGTCGGTGCTGACCCGGCTGCACTCCGAGTGCCTGACCGGCGACGCCATCGGCTCGCTCCGGTGCGACTGCGGCGTCCAGCTCCGGACGGCGCTGCGGATGGTCGCCGCCGAGGGGCGCGGGATCGTCCTGTACCTCGGCGGCCACGAGGGCCGCGGGATCGGCCTGGTCAACAAGCTGCGGGCCTACGTCGAGCAGGACGCCGGCGCCGACACCGTCGACGCCAACCTGCGGCTCGGGCTGCACGCCGACCTGCGCGACTACGGCGACGCGGCCGAGGTCCTCCGCTCCCTCGGCGTCGCCTCGGTCCGGCTGCTGTCCAACAATCCGGCCAAGGCCGCCGGCCTGCGGCGGCACGGCGTCGAGGTGGAGGGGCTGCTGCCGCTGGGCAGCGCGGCGAACCGGCACAACCGGGGCTACCTGGAGACGAAGCAGGCGCGGTTCGGGCACCTCCGGTCGATCGGGGCCGACCTCGCCGAGCTCCCCGCCGCGCCGGTCGACGTCGGCCGCCTGCTGGGCTCGCCGGCGCCGCGGCCCGGGCGGCCGCACGTGGTGCTCAAGTACGCCCAGACGCTCGACGGCCGGATCGCCACCCGCACCGGCGACGCCCGCTGGATCAGCGGGGAGGCGGAGCGGCAGGTGGCGCATGCCATGCGCGCGGGGTGCGACGCCGTCCTCGTCGGGGCGGGCACCCTGCTGCAGGACGATCCGCAGCTCACCGTGCGGATGGTGCCGGGGTCGTCGCCGCTCCGCGTGGTGCTCGACTCGTGGCTGCGCACCCCGCTGACCGCGAAGGTGCTCTCCGACGACGCCGCGACGGTGATCCTGTGCCGGCCGGACGCCGACCCGGCACGGCGGCGGGCGCTGGTCGAGGCGGGCGCGACGGTCCGCGACGTCGCCCCCGGCCCGGACGGGCTCCGGATCGACGACGCGCTGTGCCTCCTGCGCGGGCTCGGCGTCGAGTCGCTGCTGGTGGAGGGCGGCGGCCGGGTGCTCACGTCGATGCTGCGGGCCCGGGTGGCCGACCGGGTCGTGGTGTCGCTCTCGCCCACGATCATCGGGACGGGTGTCGAGGCGGTCGGGGGGATGGGGGTCGACCGGGTGGCCGACGGCATCCGGCTGGTCAACCGGTCGGTCTACCTGGCCGGCGACGACGTCCTGCTCGGGTTCGACGTGGCCTGACGCGGCTGGGATCGACTCGTCGACGGCGTCGGCTCGCTGCGGCACCTTCCTCCGGCGCAGGGCGTCCACCGCGAGCACCACCGCTCCCGGCAGCGTCGCCACGAGGCCCATCACCCCGTAGGCCGTGGCGGCGGCGACGCCCTGGGAGGCCCCGAGACCGGCCGCGGCGAACGCCCAGGCGGCCATGCCCTCCCGCGGGCCCCAGCCGCCGACGTTGAGCGGCACGACCATCGCCAGCAGCACGAGCATCGCCAGCGGCAGGAGCCGGGCCAGGGACACGTCGGTGCCGGTGGTCCACGCCGCGACGAGGAAGACGGTGCCGTGGCCGGCGGCCACGACGACCGAGCTGACGACGACGACCGGCCACGCCCGGGGATCGAGCAGGGCGTCGCGCACGTCCCCGCGCACGGTGCGGACGATCCGCGCCCGCCGCGACCCCCCGCGGTGCGGCAGCGCCCGCACGACGAGGGCGCCACAGAGCCCGACGACGACGGCGGTCGGCGCGATCCAGGTCATCGCCCCGTGCACGGGGGAGTCCAGGACGAGCAGGGCGACCAGGGCCAGCCCCACGAACACGACCTGACCGGCGGTCCGCTCCCAGGCGACGGCGCGCAGCCCGCGGCTCAGGTCGCCGGCGTCCAGACCGTGCCGCACGCCGCGGTGCACGTCGCCGACGACCCCGCCGGGCAGGGCGCTGTTCAGGAACTGCGAGCGGTAGTACGCGCCGACCGCCGTCCCGAGGGGGAGGCGGATCCCCAGGCCGCGGGCCACCGCCCGCCACCGCCAGGCGGAGGCGACCGTGGTCAGGGCCGTGATCGCCGTCGCGGCGAGCAGCGACCAGGCGTCGAGGCTCCGCACGCCGTCGAGGAACGGCCCGGCCCCCACCCGCCAGACGAGCACGGCGAGGATCAGGACGCCGCCGACGGGGCGGCCCCACGACGCGTCTTGCATGGCCCGGGTCACGCGCCGGCCCCGACCGCCGGCGCGAGCACGCCGCCGAGCACGTCCGCCACCGACTCCACCGTCCGGTCCCAGTCGTCGAGGGTGCGCCGACGCTCCCGCGCTGCGGTCCGCAGCTGCGCGCGGAGACCGGCGTCGCGCAGCCACGCGCCGAGGACCTCGGCCAGGGCGGCGGGGTCGTCCGGCGGGACCAGCCGGCCGGGCAGCCCGGACGCGGTCCGCCCCAGGGCCTCGGGAACGCCGCCGACCGTCGTCCCGACGACCGGGAGCCCGGCTGCCAGCGCCTCGGTGACCACCATCCCGTAGGCCTCCAGGCGGGAGGGGAGCACCAGCAGGTCGCTCGCCCGGTACATCCCGGTCAGCGCGTCCCCGGCCAGGGGACCGGCGAAGCGGATGCGGTCGGCGAGGCAGGCGTCGGCGGCCCGGCGGCGGAGGCGGTCGACGAACGACGGCTCGCGGTCGAGCGAGCCGACGAACGTGCAGGTCCAGCGGAGGTCGGGGATGCGGGCGAGGGCCTCCACCAGCAGGTCCTGCCCCTTGTGCTCGACGACCGCACCGACGCACAGGAGCCGGCCGCCGTCCGGCGTGCCCGGGGCCTCCTCCAGGAGGTCCGCGCCGGGCCGGGCGACGGCGACGCGCGCCGGCAGGAGCCCGTACCGGTCGAGGAGGCGCTGCCGGGTCCAGGCGCTGGTCGTGACCACGGCCGTGGCGCACGCGAGCACCCGGCCCTCGTCGTCCTCCGGGACCTCCACCCCGCCCAGCGGCATGTGCACCAGCACGACGATCCGCAGCCGGTCGGCCTCCGGCAGCAGGACCGGGCCCGCGGTCGAGGCGACCAACCCGTCCACCAGGACGAGGGCGCCGTCCGGCAGAAGGCCCAGGTCGTGGCCCAGACGCTCGGTCGCCACCAGGTCGTGCACGTCCCAGCCCCGTGCGCGCAGCCCGTCGCGGATCCGCCGGTCGTAGGCGTTGCCGCCGCTCGGCCGCGCGAGGTCGTCGATGCCCGGCGGGACGACGAAGCGGACGTGCGCGCTCACGGTCCGCCCTCCCTTCCCCCCGGGATGAACCGGATCCTCGCGCAGTCCGTGTCCGCTGGTGTATCCATCGACACGGAGGTGCCGTGCTGACGGTTCAGAGGGTCGCGTTGCCCGGGCTGATCGCCCACCTCGCAGTCCTCGCCCTCCTCGCCGGCACGGTCGGACTCGGTCCGGCCGCCTGGGTCGCCAGTGTCGGGTACGCCCTGGTCACCGTGGTCCTGTTGGCGCGCGCCATGGCTCGCTCGGGACTCGCGTCGCTCGGGCCGGCGGACCTCGTGACGACGGCCCGCTCCGCGCTCGTCGGCGGGATCGCGGCACTGGTCGTCGAGGCGTTCACCGGCCCGGTACCGGTGGCGCTCCTGACCGCCCTCGCCGTCGTCGCGCTCCTCCTCGACGCGGTGGACGGCCGGGTCGCCCGGTCGACGGGCACCGGCACCGCGGTCGGAGCCCGCTTCGACATGGAGGTGGACTCCGCCCTCGTCCTGCTGCTCAGCGTGTTCGTGGCCCAGACGCTCGGGCCCTGGGTGCTCGCCATCGGGTCGGTCCACTACGTGCTGCTCGTCGCGCGCCGGCTCCTGCCGTGGCTGCGCCGGCCGGCGCCCCCGCGGTACTGGTGCAAGGTCGTGGCCGCCGTGCAGGGCGCGGTGCTGGCGGTCGCGGCGGCGGACGTGCTCCCGCCGAGTAGTCGCCGTCGTCGCCCTGCTCGTCGTGGCCGCGCTCCTCGCCGAGTCGTTCGGCCGCGAGGTGGGTGGCTGTGGTCGACCCGCGAGGCCGCGGCACCCGCGCCGGGAGGACGCCGTGCGGTCCTGTCGGCGCTCGCGACCGGTGTCGCCGTCCTGGCCGTCTACGCCGTCCTCGTGGTGCCGGACCGGATCGACCGGATCACCGGCCTCGCGTTCCTGCGGATCCCGGTCGAGGGGCTGGTGCTCGTCGCCCTCGTCGTCCTCGTGCCGCGGCGCCGGCGGGCCGTCGCGATCATCGCCGGGTTCCTGCTCGGCCTGCTCGCCGTCGTGCGGATCTTCGACCTGGCGTTCTACGAGGCCCTGCACCGGCCGTTCAACCCGGTCAACGACTGGCGGCTGCTGCCGCCCGCGATCGACATGCTCGGCGAGTCGTTCGGGACGGGGTGGGCCGACGCCGCCGTGGTGGGCGCCGGGGTGCTCGTGGTCGCCCTCCCGATCGGCGTCGCGCTCGCGGTGGCACGGATCAGCCGGGTCGCGGTGCGCCGCCGCCGGTTCTCGAGCTGGACCGTCGGCTCCCTGGGCGCGCTCTGGCTGGTGTGCGTCGTCCTGGGCGTGCAGGTGGCGCCGCGGGTGCCGTTCGCCTCGGCCGCCGTGGCGCAGCTCGCCGTCACCCAGGTCGAGGACGCCGTGCACAACGTGCGGGACATCCCCGTCTTCCGGGCGGAGCTGGCGGCGGCGGACCCCTGGGGCGATCTGCCCGCCGAGGAACTGCTCCCCGGCCTGCGCGGCAAGGACGTCGTCGTGGTGTTCGTGGAGAGCTACGGGCGCGTCGCCGTCGAGGGCTCGTCGTTCGCGCCGGGCATCCGCGACCTGCTCGACGAGGGCACCGAGACGCTCGGCGCCGAGGGCTGGTCGTCGCGGAGCGCGTTCCTGACCTCGCCCACGTTCGGCGGGATCAGCTGGCTGGCCCACGCGACCCTGCACTCCGGTCTCTGGGTCGACACCCAGCAGCGCCACGACCAGCTGCTCGGGAGCGACCGGTTCACCCTCGCCGCCGCGTTCGACCGGGCCGGCTGGCGGACCGTCGTCGACGTGCCGTCCAACCGCGACCCCTGGGACGAGGGCCGGGCGTTCTACCGCTTCGACGTCGACTACGACCGGCACGACGTCGGCTACGAGGGCCCCAAGTTCAGCTTCGCGGCCATGCCCGACCAGTACACGCTCGCGGCGTTCGAGCGGCTGGAACTGGCGCCCGGCCACGACCCGGTGATGGCCGAGATCGACCTCGTCTCGTCGCACGAACCGTGGACGCCGCTGCCGCGGATGGTCGACTGGGACGACATCGGCGACGGCTCGGTGTACGACGGGATGCCCGCCGAGGGCCTGGCGCCGGAGGACGTCGTCGGCGACAGCGACCAGGTGCGGGCGCTGTACGCGGAGTCGATCCGCTACTCGCTCACCGCGCTGTTCTCCTGGGTGTCGACCTTCCACGCCGAGGACGACGACCTGGTGGTCCTCCTCGTCGGCGACCACCAGCCCTCCTCGATCGTGACCGGACCGGACCCCTCGCACGACGTCCCGGTCACCGTCCTCGCCCGCGACCCGGCCGTGCTGGAGCAGGTCGCGCCGTGGCACTGGGACGAGGGGCTGCTGCCCGGCCCGGACGCGCCGGTGTGGCGCATGGACGCCTTCCGCGACCGGTTCCTCGACGCCTTCGGGCCCGCGCCGTCGCAGCGCGCGGCGCCCGGGATCAGCGCGCCGCGCTGATCGCGACCACCTCAGACAAGGGAGCGACCGACATGACGACGCCGGCCCGCGATCGCAGCGGACTGTTCACCATCCTGGTGGGGCTCGCCTCGCTGGGCGTCCTCCTGCAGGGCCTGTGGGCGGGGATCTTCATCCGTCCCGGGCAGGCCTTCGACGCCTTCTGGGTCACCGTGCACGCCCGCGGCGCCGAGGTGACCATCGCCCTGGCGCTGGCCGCGGCGGTCGTCGCGTTCCTGTGGCTGCGGCCGCGGCGGGACCTGGTGATCGGCAGCGCCGCCCTCGTCGTCCTGCTGGCGTTCGAGGCGTTCATCGGGGGAGAGGTCTACGACAACCAGTGGCTGACGGCGGTGCACATCCCGCTCGCCCTCGCGCTCATGGGCCTGGCCGTGTGGCTCCCGCTCCGCGCCCGCAGCCGCTCAGCGGGCCGGCAACGTGCCGGCGTTGTCGCCGGCGACTAGGGCGAGCACCCGGCCGTCCGAGAGGGTGAGCGTGGCGGGGCCGTCGCTGTGGATGGCGTAGGCGAACGCTCCGGTCAGGCAGGTGCGCCGGACGTCGACCCGCAGCTGGCTCACGTTGGCCAGCGTGCCCTCCAACCGGGCGACCGCCGGGCCGTCGGTGATCGCGACGTCCCGCCCGTCCTCGACGTAGGGCACCGGGTCCGTCCCGGGTGTGGCCACGTCGGTCGCCGTTACCACCGGCGCCCCGCAGCCCGACGACGTGAGGTCGGTGTCGGCGTAGAACTCCGCGGCCCGCGGCCGGATCCGGCTCACCCAGTAGGCGGCGTCGTGCCGGATGCCGTACTGCGGGGCGTCGAGGAAGGTCGCCGTCCGGAAGGTGACCCGGGCCGGGTCGTGCACCCGCCGCTGGCCGGCCGAGTAGTCGGCCTCCTTGCTCCAGTCGTCGAGCAGCGCGAACGTGAAGTGGTCGGCGGTGAGGTGCTGCCACCACCGGAAGGGGCCGCCGGAGGCCTCGAACGCGTTCCGCATGGCCTCGGCGCTCGGCACCTGCACGAGCTCGTCCTCGACGCCGAACAGCATCGCGCCGGGCACGTGCCGGGCGTTGCCGACGAAGTGCAGCATGTTGCCGACGGCGCCGGCCGTGACCCCGCCACCGGCGCCCTCGCCGCCCGGGATGCCGTTGGTGTCGTCGCCGGTGAACGGCACCCAGCCCGTGAAGCCGGCGAACAGGTGCGGGAACAGGAACGCCATGCGGAACGTGATGTAGCCGCCCTGGCTGTAGCCGCTGGAGAAGACGCGGTCGGTGTCGATCGGGAAGGTGCGCGCGACGTCGGCCATGACGTCGAGCAGGTCGCGCTCGGAGAGGTCGGAGCCGTAGCCGTTGGGCCCGCGGGCCTCCGGCGTGACCAGCAGCCGGCCGAGGTCCTCGCCGAACTCCTGCTGCATGCCCGGCTGGTTGATCTGGGCGACGATGCCCTGGTTGCTGCCGTGCCACTCCATCTGCAGGCCGAATCGCCCGCTCGGGACCGACGCCGGCACGTAGACGCCGTAGGGCTGGTACCGCCCGAGCAGGTTGAACACCTGCGCGAACGCCGGCGCCGCGCCGCCGCTGCCGCGCCCCTTCACGCCGACGTAGCTCATGCTCTCGGTGGGCGGTCCGGACTCCGCCGGCATCGTGTAGGCCGACGTGTAGACCCGCTCGTGCAGGCCCGGCCCGACCCGGTGCTTGCGCGTCACGCCGGAGCGCAGGTCCCCGGTGGCGACGGTGTAGCCGAACTCGGAGACGTCGCCGGCGGCGAGCGCGGCCGCCTGCCGGTCCTCGAACCAGGCGCCCTGGCCGGTCGGCGTCTGCGGTGACGGGTTGCGGTAGGCCAGGTTGTACTGCGCCCGCTCGTCCACCCCGCGGAACGCGACGTTCATGACCGTGCCGGTCGAGGCGTCGGCGGTGACCGCCTGCACCCGCCAGCGCGCCGCGCGGGGGAGCGGGAAGGAGCCGCGCAGCGTGTTGGTGCGCGGGTCGCCGCGGTCGATGACGACCAGGCGGTCCCAGCCCGCGCTGCTGATGCCGAGCGAGCCCCACGTCCCGCCGCCGGTGCGCGGATTGCCGTCGGTGTCGATCGCCAGCGCGACGACGGTGTCGCCGGGCCGGTAGAGCGCGGCGGTCTCGGCGACGACGTCGACGCGATCGCCGCGGCGGGTCAGCGTGAGGTCGACCAGGTCGGCCACGCTGATCCGGTCGGCGGCATAGCGCTTGTCGCCGGCCGGGTGGGCCAGCGTGCCGAAGGCGTTCTGCGTGCCCTGGTAGCCGATGCCGCCGGTGTCGGCGCCGTGGTCGTCGTTGACGTAGTCCCGGTAGACGACGCTGCCGTTGCACACGTTGGTCGTGCCCGCCCACCACGAGGTGCCGCCGCACTCCTGGAGGAACGTCCGTGGCGGCGCCGCCGCCGACGGGCCGACCAGGAGGACGTCGACGCAGCACAGCGCGAGCGCCGTCAGCGTGGCGACGACGAGACGCAGGCTCCGGGACCCCGTGATCATGGGTGCCAGTGTGTGGTGGGTCACAGGTAACCGCATCTGCAGTGGAATCGGCGTAACCAGCGCGGCGGTACGGCGTTGTACCGGCCAGTAGGTTCCCCGCCTCCGATGGAGAAGCCCGTGCTGCGTTCCGTGCACCGTCTCGCCGCGATCCTCGTCGCCGCGCTCGTCGCCCTGCTGGTCGGCGCTCCGGCGTCCTCGGCCGCGGAGCCGCTGGAGTACATCGCCCTGGGCGACTCCTACAGCGCCGCGAGCGGCGTCCTCCCGCCGGATCCCTCGTCGCCTCCGCAGTGCCTGCGCTCGACCGAGAACTACCCCCACGTGATCGCCGAGGCGATCGGCGCGGAGCTCACCGACGTCACCTGCGGTGGCGCGGACACCACCGACTACTTCGAGCCGCAGTACGACGGCGTGGCCCCGCAGCTCGACGCCGTGACCGCGGACGCCGACCTGATCACCATGACGATCGGCGGCAACGACAGCGGCGTCTTCATCAACTCGATCGTCCAGTGCGGCGCGGCCGGCCTGTCGACCGCCGGCCAGGGCAGCCCGTGCAAGGACCGGTACGGGTCCTCGTTCGAGGACACGATCCGCACCACGACCTACCCGTCGCTGGTGAACGCGCTGGAAGCGGTCCGGGCCGCGGCGCCGGCTGCAGAGGTGGCCATCCTGAGCTACCCGTGGATCCTGCCGACCGCCGGTGGCTGCTTCGACCGGATGCCGGTCGCCGAGGGCGACGTGCCCTACCTGCGCAGCCTCCAGACGACGCTGAACGACGCCGTCCGGCGGGCCGCCGAGGCGACCGGTGCCACGTACGTGGACATGAACGAGGTCTCCGAGGGCCACGACGCGTGCCAGCCCCTCGGTGTGCGCTGGATCGAGCCGGTGCTGCAGGGCACCAACCCGGTCGTCGTCCACCCGAACGCGCTCGGCGAGCAGGAGATGGCCGCGCAGGCGATGCGGGTGCTCGGCCTGAACTGACGCTCGGTCAGGGCAGGGCGACGCCGTCGAGGTAGAACCACCGGCCGTCCTGGCGCACGAACCGGCTGTTCTCGTGCTGGGCGCCGGCCCGACCACCGCGTACCGAGTGCGCCCGGAACTCGACGGTGCCGTCGGCCTCGAACATCGAGCCGCCGGTGGTGGTGAGCACGTCGAGGCCGGTCCACCGGACGTCGTCGTCGAGCGACAGGGTCCGCGGCCGGGTGCTCGGGTGCCAGGTGGCGAGCAGGTAGGCCGGGTCGCCGACGGCGAAGGCGCTGTACCGGGAGCGCATCAGCTGCTCGGCCGTGGCCGCCGTCGTCGTCCCCTCGTGCAGGGGGCCGCAGCACTCGGCGTACGGGAGTCCGGTGCCGCACGGGCAGCGTCGCGGGGGCACGGTCACCGAGCCTGGGACGTCGGGAAGAGCTGCGCCAGCTGGGCCCGGGAGCGGAGACCGCGCTTGCGGTAGACGGTCGTCAGGTGGTGCTCCACGGTCTTGGGGCTGAGGAACAGCGCGCCGGCGATCTCGCGGTTGGCCATGCCGTCGGCGGCGAGCGCGGCGATCCGCGTCTCCTGCGGGGTCAGGGGTTCCTCGGGGAGCGGCCGCCGCGGCCGGGCGGTGCGGCCGGTGGCGCGCAGCTCGTCCTCGGCGCGGGTCGCCCAGAGGGTCAGGTCCATCGCCGCGAACGCGTCGGCTGCCGCCGCCAGCTGTTCGCGGGCAGCCGTGCGCCGGCCCGCCCGGCGCAGCCATTCGCCGAACAGCAGCCGGCTGTGCGGCGTCTCGAAGCCGTCCAGGGCCTCGGCGTGCCACCGCAGCGCCTCCTCGAACGCGCCCTCGGCCTCGTCGCCGTCGGCGCCCAGGGCCCGGCAGCGCGCGACGAGGGCAGCGGTCGCGGGCACCGGATCGCGGGTCACGTGGGCGTACCGCTCCGCCAGCGCGGCCGCCTCGGCGCGGCGACCGGAAGCGGCGTAGGCCTCGACGAGCAGCGGTGCCACGCCGAGTGGTTCCCCGAGGGCGCCGACGCCGCCGTCCGCGGCGATCCGGGCCTCGAGCAGCCCTGCGGCGCCGGCGAGGTCGCCCCGGCACAGCGCGCAGAACGCCGCCGAGAGGGCCAGGTGGGCGGCGACGTCCAGCGTCCCGGACCGGGTGACGAGATCCCGGGCCTGGTCGAGGTGCCGGGTGGCCTCGTCGTGCCGGCCCCGGGCGGCGTACTCCCACGCGAGCAGCTCCGCCGCCGGAGCGGCGTCCGCGACGTAGCCCAGGTGCGCGGCCAGATCCACCGCCTCGCCCGCGTCCGCGAAGGCACCGGCGTGGTCGCCGAGGAGCTCGGCGCGGCCGAAGGCGGTCATCGAGAGCACGGCGACGAGGATCCCGAGGGCGCCGCGCTCCCGGGTGATCCGGAGGCGGCGCTCCACGTCCGGCACGGCCGTCTCGACGTCCCCGAGGAAGCCGAGCGCGAGCAGGACGAACGGGAGCAGCCGCGGCTCGTCGCGGAGGGACGGGTCGGACTCCATCCGATCCCGCGCGCGCCGCAGCAGGGCGCGGCCCGGTTCCACCTCGCCGATGTGGGCCAGCGCGGCCCCCCGGACCCAGTCGGTCAGGGCCTGCGCCTCCGCACCCGGGTCGGCAGCGGCCGCCATGCGCTCCGCCGTCCGCACCAGGCCGCCGACGTCGCCGAGCCGGTGCTGCACCAGGGCCAGCTCGGCCAGCGCCGCCGTCCGCAGCCGGCCCTCCGGCGAGCTCGGCGGCCTCGCCCAGCAGGTCGCGGGCCGCAGGGATCGATCCGCGTGTGCTCCTCCACGCGGCCGAGCGCGAGCAGCGCCGCCGCCCGGGACGGCGCACCGCCACCCTCGGCGAGCACGCGGGCGGCCAGCGCGCGGGTGCGTCCGACGTCCCCGCTCAGGAACGCGTCGGAGACGGCGGCCGCGAGGCGGTCCACCGAGGTGGCGGCGTCCGTGGTGAGGTCCGCGGCCCGCTCCAGCAGGAGGGACGACGCGGCGAACCCGGAGCGGGCCCGCTCGGTCCCGGCCAGGGCGACGAGTTCGCCGGCCAGCGCGTCGTCGCGTCCGGACGCCGCCTGCGACCGGTGCCAGAGTCGCGTGGCGTCGTCACCCGAGCGGGCGGCGTCGGCCAGGGCGCTGTGCGCGGCGCGCCGCTCGGCGGGGGTCGCGGCGTACCAGACCGCCGTCCGCAGCAGCGGGTGCCGGAAGGCCAGGACGTCGCCCTCGCGCGCGACCACGCCCGTCACGTTCGACCTCGTCCAGTGCGGCCGCCGCCGCGACGCCGCACCGTTCGAGCGCCGTGGCCACGTGGTTCGCCTGCCCGGTCCGGGAGGCGGCGAGGACGATCCCGGCGGTGCGCCCGTCGGGAGAGAGCGCGGCGACGGCGGGCTCGAAGACCCCGGTCAGCTCGGCCCCGAGCGGCAGGACGGAGGGCAGCGGCGCCGTTCCGCTGCGCTGGGCCGGGTCCAGGCGGGCGGCCACCTCGAGCAGGGCGAGCGGGTTCCCGCCGAGCTGCCCGGTGAGGCGCTCGGCGACGGCGCCGGTGGCGAGCGGTGCGAGGAGTTCCGCCGCGGCTCCGGCGGACAGCTCCGGGACGCGGAGCACGTCCAGGCCGTCGAGGGCGTGCGGTGAGCCGGGTCGCTGGGCCAGGACGAACGCGACGCGGTCGGAGTGCATGCGCCGGGCGGCGAACAGCAGCGCGCCGGCGGACTCGGCGTCGATCCACTGGACGTCGTCGACCAGCACGAGCACCGGATCGTGCTCGGCCGCGGCCGCGAGCAGGGCCAGCGTCCCCGCCGCGACGAGGAACCGATCTCCCGAGGCGGGAGCGGCGGACCAGCCGAGTGCGCTCGCGAGCGCGGTGGCCTGGCCCTCGGGGACCTCCGCGAGGTGGCGCCGCAGCGGGCCGAGCAGTTCCAGCAGGGCGCCGTGCGCCCACGCCGCTTCCGTCTCGATCCCGCGAGCCGTGACGGGGGTGAAGCCGACTCGCCCGCGCCCTGGCGGCGCGGAGCAGCGCCGTCTTCCCGATCCCGCTCGCGCCCTCGAGGACGAGCGCCCCGGCGCGGCCGTCGGCGGCCGCGGCCAGCACCTGGTCGATCCGCGCCAGTTCCGGTGCGCGGCCCACCAGCCGACCGTCGAGGAGCGCGGGGTCGAGGGTTTTCCCCGACGCGACCGCCTCCGTCCCGGGCCGACGCTGCCCTGGTGGAAACCCATCAGGAGGACGCCATGAGGCAGTCATCGGGCCGGATCCTAGCGATCGTCGGCCGGCAGATGAGGTGGTTCGCGTGGTCCCTGGGCGCACCCCTGGACCCGCGGTGGGCGGAGTCGGACCTGTACCCGGGCCGGGCCCGCACCCACGGGCGGTGGAGCTGATGCCCACGTTCGCCGGGGTCGACCACCTGAGCCTCACGGTGACCGATCTCGACGTCAGCGAGCGCTTCTACACCGAGGTCCTGGACTTCACCGGGCTCGTGGACTTCGGGTACGCGCGCATCCTGCTGCACCGCCCGACCGGGTTCGTCCTCAGCCTGGTCCGGCACGACGGCGCGGCGGGCGGGCGGTTCAGCGAGCTGAACACCGGCGTCGACCACATCGGCCTCACCGCCGGCAGCCGCGACGAGCTGCTGGCCTGGGAGGAGCGGTTCCGGGCGGCGGGGGTCGTGTTCACGCCGGTCCGCGACATGCCGTTCGGGTACCACCTGAACTTCCGCGACCCCGACGGCATCGCCCTGGAGTTCAGCGTGGCGAACGAGCTGTACGAGGCGTGCCTGCAGGAGCTGCGCGACCGCGACGTCCCGCGAGCGGAGATCCAGGCGCGCGTGGAGGAGCTGCTCGGCATCTCCCTGGCCAGCACGTAGGCGCCGCCGGCCGGCCGCTGTTGGCGCGCGGGCCCCGGATAGGGCATACCTGACCCATGCAGGCGCTGGCGCAGTCGGACCCGGGGAGTCCGGTCGCCGGGCTGCTGCTCGCCACGCTGGCCGCGGTGCTGTTCGCCGTCGGTGCCGTGCTCCAGCACGAGGCGGCCGAGCTGAGCACGACCGACCGGGGCTTGAGCCTGCGCCTGCTGATGAAGCGGAAGCGGTGGATGCTCGGCCAGACGGCGACGATGTCCGGAACGGGCACGCAGGTGGCCGCCCTCGCCGTGGCCCCGGTGGCGGTCGTGCAGCCGATGCTGGCCGTGGCCCTCGTCGTCGGCCTCGGTCTGCGCGCCGTGCGCAACCGGCAGGCGCCCCTCCGCCTCGAACTGATCGGCGCCGCCCTGACCACGGCGGGGCTGGCGGTCTTCCTGCTCTACGCGCGCCCGGCTGCGGGCATCGATCATCCGCCGCCGGCCGCCCTCTCGATCATCTTCGCCGTCGTTCTCTCGGTCGCGCTCGTGCTGGGAGCCACGCTGTTCGGGCATGGTGCCCACGGTGCGCTCGCCTGCGGGGCCGCGGCCGGGATCGCGGCCGGGATCGCCGCCGTGCTCATCTCCGTCGGACTCCGGAGCCTGCGGGAGGACGGGTGGGCGCGCGCCCTGGCAGGGGTCGCGGTGTGGGGTGCGCTCGTCGTGGCGGTCGTCGCCATCGTGGCCGGGCAGCAGGCCTACGCCCGCGGTTCGCTCGCCTGGTCCCTGCCGGCGCTCATCCTGCTCGATCCGCTCGCCGCGGTGCCGGCGGCGTGGCTGCTGCTGGGGGAGCGGCTGGAGCCCGGGCACGTGCACATCTGGCTGCCGGCGGCCATCGTCGCGGCGGTCGGTGTCGTCGTGCTGGCCCGCACCGGTGAGCGACCGGGACGGGCAGCGGCGGAGCTGACCCCGCCCGGGAGCGGTGAGCCCTCCGAGCCGACCGGTGACTAGTCTGGGACGTCCCGTCTGCCCGTCCCGAGGAGCTTCCCGTCCCCTCCACCCCTCCGGAGCGCCACATGGTCGACGACGAGTCGCCGAGCCCCCTGGTGATGCCGTCGTTCGCCTCGTTGCGCGATCCGCGGCGTCGGACGGCGGTCGACCTGCTCGTTCCGGCCGCTCCCGCCGAGACCACCGCCCGCCCCGCCCGTCCGGCCGGTGCCCCGCGACCCCCCGAGTGGTCCGACCTGTGGCTCCTGGGCATGCGGCTGACGCAGACCGCCCTGACCGTGCCCGGGCGTCTCGTGACGTGGCAGACGAGCTGCCTGCGTCGGGTGCTCGGCCGCTAGCCGACCGCGGGTTGTCGGGGGTCTCGGCGACACTGCACGCGTGAACCGCGTCCTCCTGCTGCGCCGTGGGGACGGCGCGATCGAGGCCCGCGAGGTCGACGACGACGGTGCGCCGGTCGAGGTCATCTCCCTGCCTGTGGACGCGCTCGCCGACCACGTCCGGGACAGGGAGACGGCGTCGCCGGTCCGCTGGGTCTGGGACGACACCACCCGGTGGTACCCGGCACTGCTCGAGGCCGGGGTGCGCGTCGAGCGCTGCACCGACCTGCGGCTCTCGCACGCGATCCTGCGGAGGTCGCCGTTCGTCGACCAGGCGCTCCTGACCGGCGACGACACCCCCGGCTGGGACCGGCTCCAGCCCATCACGACGACCGATGCCGCCCTCTTCCCCCTGCAGGATCCGGCCGACCTGCTCGACCCGGCCGCCGAGGCCGAGCGCCAGCGGGAGGCCCTCGCGTCCTCCGCGGAGGCGGGACGGCTCGCCCTGCTGCTCGCGGCCGAGTCGTCCGGCGCCCTGGTCGCCGCCGAGATGACCCACGCGGGCTTCCCGTGGCGGGTCGACGTCCACGACCGGCTGCTCACCGAGCTGGTCGGGCCGCGTCCGGCTGCCGGCCGACGGCCCCCCGTGCTCGACCGGCTGGCGGGCGAGATCCGGACCGCCCTGCGCGCGCCCGACCTCAACCCCGACTCACCGGCCGAGCTGCTGCGCACGCTCCAGGCGGCGGGTCTGCAGGTGAGCGACACGCGGTCGTGGACGCTCGAGCAGCTCGACCACCCCTGCATCCCCGCCCTGCTCGAGTACAAGAAGCTGAACCGGCTGCTCACGAACAACGGCTGGAACTGGCTGGACACCTGGGTGCGCGACGGCCGCTTCCGGTCGTGGTTCCTGCCCGGTGGCGTGGTGACCGGGCGGTGGGCGTCCAACGGCGGGGGAGCGCTGTCGGTGCCGACCCAGGTGCGGCCCGCGGCGATCGCCGACGACGGCTGGCGGTTCGTCGTCGCCGACGTCGCCCAGCTCGAACCCCGCGTCCTCGCCGGCATGAGCGGTGACTCGGCGATGGCCGACGCCGCCCGGTCGGCGGACCTCTACGAGGGCATGGTCGCGAGCGGGGCGGTGGCGAGCCGGGCCGACGCCAAGGTCGGGATGCTCGGGGCGATGTACGGCGGCACCCGCGGCGAGAGCGGGCGGATGATGCCGCGGCTGACCCGCCGCTACCCCCGGGCCATCGGGCTCGTCGAGGAGGCCGCCCGGGCGGGGGAGCGGGGCGAGGTGGTGCACACCCTGCTCGGCCGTGGCTCGCCGTTGCCGACGGGGGAGTGGGCGGAGCGGGCGGTCGACCTGGGCGAGCCGGTCGAGGAGACCGGGTCCAAGGAGGACCGCGACCGCCGCCGCCGGGCCTGGGGGCGCTTCACCCGCAACTTCGTCGTCCAGGGCACCGGCGCGGAGTGGACGCTGTGCTGGCTCGCCGACCTGCGGAACCGGCTGTGGCGGCTCGGCAGCGGGCGGGTGGAGGAGCGGCCGCACCTGGTGTTCTTCCTGCACGACGAGGTCGTCGTCCACACGCCTGAGGCACTGGCCGAGGACGTCGCGGAGGAGGTCCGGCAGGCGGCGGCCACCGCCGGCCGCCTGCTGTTCGGCGGCTTCCCCGTCGACTTCCCGCTCGACGTCTCCGTCGTCCGGTCCTGGGCCGACGCCGACTGAGCGGCGGTCACCGGGTGTCACCCGTTACGGAAGACCCGTCCGACCAGGTAGAACGTGGCGATCAGCGCGCTCCGGAAACGTCGGCGAACTTTTTCCGCCGACCTGTCGATCTCGTCCGGTGCCGCGTGTCGTACGTGTTGAGGGCCCGATCAGCGGGCCTCGGAACCGGGAGAAGCAGATGTCCCAGTACCTGATCCTGATCTACGAGGACGAGGCCGGATACGCCACGGCGACGCCGGAGGTCCTCGGCGAGGTCATGGAGGCGCACAACCAGTTCTCGGCGCAGGTCGAGACGCACGGCGCGAAGATCGTCGGCGGCGAGGCGCTCCAGCCGACGACGACGGCCACCAGCGTGCGTGGCGGCTCCGACGTGACCGACGGCCCGTTCGTCGAGACCAAGGAGGCCCTCGGCGGCTACTACCTGATCGAGGCCCCCGACCTCGACACCGCCCTGGCCGTCGGCAAGCTCTGCCCGGCGCGGTTCGGCGGCGTCGAGGTCCGCCCGGTCATGACCTTCGACTGAGGCGTGGACAGCTCCGCGGTCGCGGCCGCGGTCGCCGACGCGCACCGTCGCGAGTGGGCCTTCGTGCTCGCCGCGACGGTGCGCGTCACGCGTGACCTCGACGTCGCCGAGGAGTGCGCCCAGGACGCGTTCGCCGCGGCGCTGACCGACTGGCGCACGCACGGCATCCCGGAGCGTCCCGGCGCCTGGCTGACGACGACGGCCCGTCGCCGCGCCCTGAACGTGCTCCGCCACCGGGGTGTGGAGCACCGGCACCTGCCGCTGCTGGTGGAGGACGAGGCCGTGCCCGGACCGGCGGACCTGCTCGAGGACCGCCCGGCGGGCGCCGAGATCCCGGACGACCGGCTGCGGCTGATCGTCACCTGCTGCCACCCGGCCCTCGACCGGTCGGCCCAGGTGGCGCTCACCCTGCGGCTCATGTGCGGCCTGTCGACGGCGGAGGTCGCCCGCGCGTTCCTGGTCAGCGAGCCGACCATGGCCGCGCGGATCACCCGGGCCAAGAAGAAGATCGCGGTGGCGCGCATCCCGTACCGCGTGCCGGCCGCCGACGAACTGCCCGAGCGGGTCGACGCCGTCCTGTCCGTGGTGCACCTGCTGTTCACGACCGGCCACACCACGCCGGCGGGGGAGGACCTCGTCCGCCGCGACCTGGTCGAGCGGTCGGTGCAGCTGTGCCGGATGCTGCGCGCGCTGCTGCCGCAGGACGCTGCCGTGGCCGGGCTGCTCGCGCTGCTGCTCCTCACCGACGCCCGGCGGGAGACCCGCACGGCTCCCGACGGCCGGCTGCTCCTGCTCGAGGAGCAGGACCGCTCGCGCTGGGACCACCGGGCCATCCGGGAGGGCGCGGCGCTGGTGCGCGAGTCGCTGCGGTCCCGCCCGCCGTCGCGCTACGCGCTGCAGGCCGCGATCGCCGCCGTGCACGCCGAGTCGCCGTCCTGGGACGACACCGACTGGAACGAGGTCGTCGCGCTGTACGACGTCCTGACCGAGCTCTGGCCCTCGCCCGTGGTCGCGCTGAACCGGGCGGTCGCCGTCGGGTTCGCCCGCGGTGCGGCGGCCGGCCTCGCGGCCGTCGACGCGTTGGCGGCCGAGCCGCAGCTCGCCGGCTACGGCTACCTGCCCGCGGCGCGGGCGGACTTCCTGCGCCGCCTCGGCCGGCCCGACGAGGCCCGGCTGGCCTACGAGGAGGCGCTGCTGCTCACCGAGAACCGGGTCGAGCGCGACTTCCTCGCCGGTCGGCTCCGCGAACTCAGTCGAGGGTGACCCGGACCGGGATGCTCTCCCACGCGCGCAGCGTGTTGTTGTGGTGCCGCGCCGTCGGCCCGGCGAGCTCGATCGACCGGACCCGTCGGGCCAGGGCGGTCAGCAGGGCCTCGGACTCCAGCCGGGCGACGTGCTGCCCGGCGCACTGGTGGATGCCCATGCCGAAGCCCACGTGGCCCGACGGGTCGCGGGAGAGGTCGAAGGCGTCCGGGTCGTCCCAGCGGCGGGGGTCCCGGTTGGCGGCGCCGAGGAACATGAGGATCTTGTGGCCCTCCGGCACGACGTGCCCGCCGACGCGCACGTCGGTCGTCGCCGTCCGGAAGAACGTCTGCACCGGCGACTCCCAGCGCACCGCCTCGTCGAAGGCCACGCGCGCCAGCGACGGCTGCTCGCGCAGCCGCTGCCACTGGTCGGGGTGGGTGGCGAACGCGTAGAGGACGGCGGAGAGGCCGTGGACCGTCGTGTCGACGCCGGCGGTGAGCAGCGACCGGACGATGAGGGGTGCCTGCTCCGGGGTGATGTCGCCGCGGTCGCTGGCCGCCCAGATGTCGGCGCCGAAGCCCTCGTCGGCCAGGACGTCCCGCTGGCACTGCGCGGCGACCCAGCCGGACAGCTCGGCGACGCGGGGCGCTCCCTTCGCGACCAGGTCGTTGCTCGGCCCGAACGCGTTGAACGCGTGGTCGCCGTAGGGGAGGAGGTTCTCCCGCCCCTCCTTCGGGAGCCCGACGGCGTCGGGGAACACGCGCAGCGGGAAGGCCGAGGTCAGCGCGGGGACGGCGTCGAACTCCGTGCCGCCGGCGAGCACCTCGTCGACCAGCGCCTCGGCGTCCGCCGTCCACCGGTCCCGGAGGCGGCGCAGCGCTCGCGGGCTGAGCACCTTGGTCAGCACCCGGCGCGGGGCGTCGTGCTTCGGCGGGTCGGCCTCCAGCAGCAGGCTGGGCGGGCGCCACGGCTTCTCCGTGCGGAAGTTCGACAGTCCCACGCCCGCCGAGGACTGGAACTCCTGCCAGTCGACGAGTGCGGCGTGCACCTGCTCGTACCGCGCGAACGCGTACAGGTCGTAGCGGGTCAGGTGGACCATCGGCCCCGCCTCGCGGAGCTCGGCCTGCATGGGCAGCGGGTCCTCGAGGACCTCGTGGCCGAACGGGTCGACGTCGCTCGTCGGCAGGGCGGTGTGCACGGTCGCGGTCATGGCGTGTTCCTCCAGCGCGTGGGATCAGAGGTCGAGCACGAGGCGGTCGCTGCAGGAGCGCGAGACGCAGATGTACATGCAGTCGCCGGCGGCGCGTTCGTCGTCGTCCAGCAGGGTGTCCCGGTGGTCGGGCTCGCCGGCCAGGACGGTGGTCTCGCAGGTGCCGCAGATGCCCTGCCGGCAGGAGGAGAGGACGTCGACGCCGGCCGATCCGACCGCGTCGAGCACGGTGTCGCCGGGGGTCACCGTCACGGTGGTGCCGGTGCGGGCGAGCTCCACCTCGAAGGGTGCGTTCCGGACCGGGGCGCTGCGCTCGTCGGCGACGAAGCGCTCGGTGCGCAGCGCGTACGGCGGCCAGTCCGCGCAGGTGGCCTCCATCGCCGCCAGCAGCGGCGCCGGACCGCAGCAGTAGAGCTTCACCCCGTCCCGCGGCTCGCCGAGGAAGCCGCGCAGGTCGAGCAGCCCGAACTCGTCCTCGGGCCGCACCTGGACGCGCTCGCCGTAGCCGGCCAGTTCGTCGAGGAACGCCATCGAGGCGCGCCGCCGGCCGCCGTAGAGCAGCCGCCAGTCGGCGCCGAGCAGGTCGGCCTGGCGGACCATCGGCAGCAGCGGCGTGATGCCGATGCCGCCGGCGACGAAGAGGTACTGCTCCGACGGCACCAGCGGGAAGTTGTTCCGCGGCCCGCCGACGCCGACCACGTCACCGACCGCGAGCTCGTCGTGGACGAACGCCGATCCGCCGCGGCCGGACGGCTCGCGCAGGACGCCGACCCGGTAGCGGAACGCGTCGAAGCGGTCGCCGCACAACGAGTACTGACGGGTCAGGCCGTTGGGCAGCACGAGGTCGATGTGGGAGCCGGGGGTCCAGTCGCGCAGCCGTGCGCCGGAGGGTGCGGCCAGCTCCAGGGTCAGGACGCCGTCCGACTGCACCTCCTTCGCGGTGAGGCGCAGCGTGGCCACATCCACCGGGCGCGGACCGGCCGTGGGTGAGAGGGCCGGAGAGGAGGCGGTCATGCCGGTCAGGGTGCGGCCCGATCGTGTGACCCAGGAAACAGTCTCTCAATGGATGAGAAGGCCGTGCCACACTGCTGCCGTGCCACGGACCGCGACGGGGGAGTCGTCCCTCGCCCGCGCCGTCCGCATCCTCGAGGCGTTCACGCCCGACGAGCCGGCCCTCTCCGTCTCCGAGATCGCCCGCCGCTCCGGGCTGCACGTCGCGACGGCGTCCCGCCTCGTCGCCGAGCTCGCCGACCGCGGGCTGCTGGAGCGCGGCCCCGACCGCGAGGTGCGCATCGGCGTCCGGATGTGGGAGCTGGCCTCGCGCGCGTCGCCGACGCGATCCCTGCGCGACGCCGCGATGCCCTTCCTCGAGGACCTGCACGCCGTGGTCGGCCACCACGCCCAGCTGGCCGTGCTCGACGGGGCCGACGTCCTCTTCGTCGAGCGGCTGTCGGCCCGCGACGCGGTGATCAACTACTCCCGCATCGCGGGCCGGCTCCCGCTGCACATCTCGTCGTCCGGGCTCGTGCTCATGACCTACGGCCCGCCGGAGCTCCTCGACCGGGTGCTGGGCCGGCCGCTGGAGCGCTACACCGCGGCGACCATCACCTCACCCGACCGGCTGCGCGCCGCCGTCGACCAGGTACGCCGGCAGGGGTACGCGCTGCTGGCCGGCCACGTGCACGACGACGCCACCGGCATCGCCGTGCCCGTCCGCGACGGCCTCGGCGACGTCGTCGCGGCGCTGTCGGTCATCGTGCCGAACGACGACCGCGCCGTCTCCGCCGTCCCCGCGCTGCTGGCCGCCGCGCGCGGCGTGAGCCGGAGCCTGCGGACCTAGGCGCCGACGTAGGCAGCCAGGTGCTGACCGGTGAGGGTCGAGCGGGCGGCGACCAGGTCGGCCGGCGGGCCCTCGAAGACGATCCTGCCGCCGTCGTGCCCGGCGCCGGGACCGAGGTCGATGATCCAGTCGGCGTGCGCCATGACCGCCTGGTGGTGCTCGATGACGATGACCGACTTGCCCCTGTCGACGAGCCGGTCGAGCAGGCCGAGCAGGTTCTGGACGTCGGCGAGGTGCAGGCCGGTGGTGGGCTCGTCGAGGATGTAGACATCGCCCTTCTCGGCCATCTGGGTGGCCAGCTTGACCCGCTGCCGCTCGCCGCCGGAGAGAGTGGTGAGCGGCTGGCCGAGCGTGAGGTAGCCGAGGCCGACGTCGGCGAGCCGGTCGAGGATCGTGTGGGCGGCAGGCGTGCGTGCCTCGCCGTCGCCGAAGAACTCCTCGGCCTCGGCCACCGACATCGCGAGCACCTCGGCGATGTTCCGACCGCCCAGCGTGTACTCCAGCACCGACGCCTGGAAGCGCCTGCCCTCGCACTCCTCGCAGACGGATTCGACGGTGGCCATGACGCCCAGCTCGGTGAAGATGACGCCGGCGCCGTTGCAGGTGGGGCAGGCACCCTCGGAGTTGGAACTGAAGAGCGCCGGCTTCACGCCGTTGGCCTTCGCGAACGCCTTGCGGATCGGCTCCAGCAGACCGGTGTACGTGGCCGGGTTGCTCCGCCGCGAGCCGCGGATGGCCCCCTGGTCGATCACCACCACGCCGTCGCGGCCGGCGACCGAGCCGTTGATCAGGGAGCTCTTGCCGGAGCCGGCGACGCCCGTGAGCACGCAGAGCACACCGAGCGGGATGTCGACGTCGACGTCCTGGAGGTTGTGCGTCGACGCGCCGCGGACCTCCAGCGCGCTGGACGACGAGCGCACCGAGTCCTTGAGGGTCGCCCGGTCGTCGAGATGACGTCCGGTGATGGTGTCGCTGGCTCGCAGCCCCTCCACGGTGCCCTCGAAGCAGACGGTGCCGCCGCCCGTTCCGGCGCCGGGGCCGAGGTCGACGACGTGGTCACCGATCTGGATCGTCTCGGGCTTGTGCTCCACGACGAGCACCGTGTTGCCCTTGTCCCGCAGCTGCAGCAGCAGACCGTTCATCCGCTCGATGTCGTGGGGGTGCAGGCCGATCGTGGGCTCGTCGAAGACGTAGGTGACGTCGGTGAGGGACGAGCCGAGGTGGCGGATCATCTTGGTCCGCTGCGCCTCGCCCCCCGACAGCGTCCCCGCCGGCCGGTTGAGCGAGAGGTAGCCCAGCCCGATCTCCGCGAACGAGTCGAGGAGGTGCCGCAGTCCGCTGAGGAGCGGGGCGACGGACGGCTCGTCGAGCTCGCGGATCCAGTCGGCGAGGTCGCTGATCTGCATCTCGCAGAGGTCGGCGATGTTCTTGCCCTTGATCGTCGACGACCTGGCCTCCGGGCTGAGCCGCGTGCCGTCGCACTCGGGGCAGGACTGGAACGTGATCGCGCGCTCCACGAAGGCGCGCACGTGGGGCTGCATCGCCTCGACGTCCTTGGAGAGCATCGACTTCTGGATCTTCGGGATGAGGCCCTCGTAGGTGAGGTTGATGCCCTCGACCTTGATCTTGGTCGGCTCCTTGTAGAGGAGGTCGTGCATCTCCTTCTTGGTGTACTTCGCGATCGGCTTGTCCATGTCGAAGCCGGCGCCGCTGAAGATCCGGCCGTACCAGCCGTCCATGCTGTAGCCCGGGATGGTCAGCGCACCGTCGGCGAGCGACTTGTTCTCGTCGTACAACGCCGTCAGGTCGAAGTCGGAGACCGAGCCCATGCCCTCGCAGCGGGGACACATGCCACCCATGTAGACCACGTCGCGCACCACGGCCTTCTCGACCCGGCCGCCGGCCTTCTCGGTGCTCATCACCCCGCTCGCCTTGCGCGTCGGGACGTTGAACGAGAACGCCGTGGGGGGACCGATGTGCGGCGTGCCCAGCCGGCTGAACAGGATCCGGAGCATCGCGTTGGCGTCGGTCGCGGTGCCGACCGTGGAGCGGGGGTTGGCGCCCATCCGCTCCTGGTCGACGAGGATCGCCGTCGTCAGCCCTTCGAGATGGTCGACCTCCGGCCGGGCCAGCGTCGGCATGAAGCCCTGCACGAAGGCGCTGTAGGTCTCGTTGATCAGCCGCTGCGACTCCGCGGCGATGGTGCCGAACACCAGCGAGCTCTTGCCCGAGCCGGAGACACCGGTGAACACCGTCAGCCGCCGCTTCGGGATCTCGACGTCGACGTCCTTGAGGTTGTTCACCCGCGCGCCCTGCACGCGGATCATGTCGTGGCTGTCAGCGATGCTCATCGTGTCCCGTTCACCCTGTTTCTCGCGGTCGCGCGCGTCACCGCAGCTCCTGGATGCGGATCATGTTGCCTGCCGGGTCGCGGAAGGCACAGTCACGTACGCCGTACGGCTGCTCCGTGGGCTCCTGGACGACCTCGGCGCCGTTGCCCTCGAGCTGCGCGAAGGTGGCGTCGAGGTCCTTGGTGGCCAGGTTGACGCCGAAGTAGCTGCCCTTGGCCATCAGCTCGAGGAGGGTGTTCTTCTCCTCGTCGGTGAGGCCGGGGGTGGCGGTCGGCGGGTGCAGGACGATGGCCGTGTCGGGCTGGTCGGCGGGCCCGACGGTGATCCACCGCATGCCGCCGTAGCCGACGTCGAGGCGGACCTCGAAGCCGAGCACGTCGCGGAAGAAGGCGAGGGATGCGTCGGGGTCGGTGTGCGGCAGGAAGCTGGAGTGGATGGTGATGGTCATGGCGATCACGCTAGGTGCGGCTCGGCGACCGATGCTTCTCGATTCCTGATCGGTCTGGTGACCTGTTTCGCCACGCAGGCCGGCATCCCCGCCGTCGCCTGCGCTCCCTCGCGCCGGTAGACGCTGGGCGGCACCCCGACCAGTTCGGTGAACCGGGTGCTGAAGGTGCCCAGCGACGAGCAACCGACCGCGAAGCAGACGTCGGTCACGCTCAGGTCGCCGCGGCGCAGCAGCGCCATCGCGCGCTCGATCCGGCGCGTCATCAGGTAGGAGTACGGCGACTCGCCGTACGCCTGCCGGAACTCGCGGCTGAGGTGCCCGGCCGACATGTGCGCGCCGCGGGCCAGCGCCTCGACGTCCAGCGGCTGCGCGTACTCCCGGTCGATCCGGTCTCGCACCCGCCGGAGCCGCGCGAGATCGCGCAGATGCTGCTCCGCGGCGGATGGGCTGTTCACCTGGGGGATCGTGCCACGGCGGACCGACGATTCCGGCCTTCCGAACTCTCTCCGGGGACCCCGCCCGACGTCGATGGCCCGAATTCCCTTGTCCTCGCGGTCGGTCGGGTCCACCCTCGGAACGCGCGACCGATGCGTGGCGAGCTGCCACGCCACTGGGCGCTCGAGCCGGGAGTTGAAGGCGGCGGACATGGAGCGTGTCGAGCCCGAGGAGCAGGTCCCCGCGGGCGGGGTGCTGGCCGGCACGAAGTGGCTGCTCTCCGCATTCGCGGTGCTGACCGTCCTCGCCGTCGGCCAACTGCTGCTGCTCGCGGACGTCGCCGACCGTTACTGGGCCTGGACGATCCATACCGAGCAATCGGCGGCGTTCGTCGGGGCGGGGTACGCCGCGGGTCTCGTCCTCTCTCTCCTCGCGCTGCGCATGAAGCGGTGGAGTCAGATCCGGATCCCGATCGTGACGGTCACGGCGTTCACGGTGCTCACCACTGTCAGCACCTTCGTGCACATGCACCGGCTGCACCTGGAGACCGGTGGACCGATCGCCCGATTGTCGGCGTGGATCTGGCTGGCCGTGTACCTGGTGGTTCCGCTCTGGTGCGTGGTGGTGATCGCCCGGCAGGAGTACGCGCGCGGCCCGGCCGAGCCGGTGATCCGACCGATGCCCGGCTGGCTCAGGCGGGTGCTGGGGGTGGAGGGGGTCGTGCTCTTCGCCGCCGGTGTGCTGCTGTTCCTCGGCGGGGTCTCGGTCCACCACCACGACGCGACGGAGATGACGAGCTTCTGGCCGTGGTCGCTGACGCCGATGAGCGCGATGGTGATCGGGGCGTGGCTGGTCGCCTTCGCCCTCGCGGCATGGATGGCGATCCGGCAGCGCGACCTGGCGCAGCTGCTCGTGCCGAGCGCGACCTACACGGCCTTCGGGGTGTTCGAACTCGTCGCCGTCATCTGGCACTGGCCCCAGGTCAGCTCGAAGGACCCGTGGACGTGGGTCTACGTCTCGGTCCTGGTGGCCATCACGATCACCGGCGCGTACGGCTGGCGGGCTGCCCGCCGGGGCATGACGGAACCGCAGCCGGAGCCGGCAGCTGCTGGTCGGTAGTACTCGACCGTCAGGTGCGCAGGGGCGGGTAGATGAGGATCTCGGTGCCGTCGGGGCGGTAGGTGTGCCATCGGCCGTCGGGATCTCGTTCGATCCGGAAGCCGTGGTGGACCTGGGTGTGGTGGCGTTCGCAGAGCAGCGCCGGAGTTCTCCAGGCAGGTCTCCCCGCCGTCGGCGCCAGTGCACGACGTGATGGACGTCGCACCAGCAGGCCGGGGCCTGGCAGCCGGCGAAGACGCAGTGCTGGTCGGTGAGCTCGACGGCCCGGCGCAGGTGGGGCGGGGCGACCCGGTGGTTGCGGCCGTAGGTCGATGGGCACGCCGTCGGGGCCGATCAGGATCCGGGTGACAGTTGCCGTCGCAGGCCAGCATCCGCGAGCCGCGGGCGGCGGAGATCACCGCGCCGAGGGCGCCGTGCGTGCCCGGCGCGCCGGGGCCGGTGGCGGGGTCGACCAGGTCCTCGATGCCGAGCAGTACCACGACGTGCGGCTTGACGGTGCGCAGGATGGGCAGCTCGCCGGCGGCCAGGGCGAGGTCGGCCAGCTGGACCAGGGCGTCGGCGAGCTGCTGGGCGCGGGTGCGGGTGTCGCCGGGGCAGCGGCCCTTCTGCAGGATCGACTCCAGGGCGGTGTCCACCTTCTCCCCGCCGACCGGCGTCGAGGTCGAACCGGCCGCGTGCAGCGTGCCGTCGGCGTGCCGGGCGATGCGCAGCGACCGGCCCTCGGTGGGGTCGGGTTCGGGGCCGTCGGGGTCGAGCGCGGGCCAGGTAGTGGCCGCACCACCTGGGCGAGGCGGTCATACCGCTGCCCGACCGCGACCGTCGGCCAGCAGCCGGTCGATCTCGGCGAGGTCGACGCCCGGCCTCGGCGGCGGCGGCCAGGTTGGCCGGGGTGGTGATCGGGGCGATGACCGCGAGCTGGTCGGCGGTGATCTGCCCGGCGGCGCAGGCGGCGGCCACCGCCGGCAGGTGGGCGAGGGCGCGGCCGCCGCGGACCAGCAGGCCCGCCGCCCGCGGGGAGAGGTGGCAGTGCCCGCGCAGCCAGGAGGCCATGGTCTTCAGGCCGTCGTGTTCGGCGGCCTGGGTGGTCTCGGCGACGCGGACGCTGCGGGCCAGTTCGGCGTCGAGCCGGTTGCGGATCTGGGCGAGTTCGCGGAGCCGGTCCAGCTGCGCACCGGCCGGCAGGGCGTGCAGGTCCTCGGCGGCCAGGGCGTCCAGCGCCGATGCCAGCTCGCCCACGACACCTCCCACACCGCTTCGATCAGGTGTTCGAAGTCTACCGCAGGAAGGGACGCTTCACGACCTGAATCCGCAGGTCAGAGCGCTTATCCACAGATTGGGAGGAGGCCTTGACAGGGGTAATCAGCGGACGGACTTGATCGGCGGGATGCAGGCCGCCCCGAGCGCGCCCGCGATCAACGCCCCCACGAATACGGGCACGAACCCGAGGCCGAGACCGACCAGCAGCGAGCTGGCGGCCGGCGCGAGCACCTGCCCGCCGGTGTTCGCCATGTTGAGGATGCCGAGGTCGCGCGCGTGCGACTCCTGCGCGGGCAGCACCTCGCTCATGAGGGCGGCGTCCACCGCGTAGTAGATGCCGAACGCGAGTCCGCCGACGACCGAGAACCCGTACATGCCGGTCGTCGTCGCCAGCGCGAGCGGGATCGCGACCGCCACCATCGCGAGGGCCGACGAGCCGATCACGAACGCCTTGCGCCGCTGCCACCGGTCCGACAGCGGGCCGGCGACGACGGAGCCGACGAGCGCGGTGATCAGGAACAGCACCGACGTCACACCGATCGCCCGTGCGGTCGCGTCGGCGTCCAGGCCGACGTAGTCGGTGAAGATGTAGAGCTGGAACCCGTTGATCATGAAGTAGCCGAGCACCAGCAGCAGCCGGCCCCACAGTGCCCAGTAGAAGTCCGGTGCCTGCCGCGGCAGGCGGAACGACCCGGCGAGGGCACGGACATCCAGGCGGCCGCCGGATTCCTGGCTGTTGCCGTGGTCCGGCGCGACCAGCACGGCGGCGAGCGCCAGGACGACGAGCAGCACCGCGACGACCAGCAGTCCGCGCTCGGGGTCGTCCAGGAACACGGCACCCGTGACGGCGCCCAGGGCGCTGCCGAGCAGGATCCCGACGCCGATGACGGCCGAGATCGTCGCCCGGCGCTCCACCGGCACGCGGTCCGGCAGGATCGCGGCCAGCGCCGCGACGGTCGCGTTCAGCGCCGCCGCCCCGAGGCACCACCAGACCAGCAACTCGAGGAAGGTCCCGGCCCGGGACACCGGGATCAGGAGCAGCGCGGTGACGACCGCCCCGCCCACGATCCACGGCGTCCGCGAGCCGAATCGGGACCGGGTGAGGTCGGACAGCGCGCCGAAGACGACGTTGGCCAGCAGCGCGACGACCGCGGCCGCTCCGGTGAGGACGGCGAGCAGGGCGACCTTGTCGTCGGGGTACTGCTCGGCGATGCGCGCGGGCAGCAGGACCGTCGAGGCCGCGCTGTACGGGAGGACGTAGGCCATCGTGCCGATCAACAGACCGGCGCCGATCCGGACCAGGCCGGTCCGCGGTGCCGTCGCGCGGCCTTCCGCGACCTGCGGGGTCATGAGTCTCCTCGGTGGCGGCGCCGTCCTGGCGCAGGGACATGGTGCCTGGGCGGGGCCACTGGCGTCAGCGGTCGTCCTCCCCGCACCGAAGAAACCCCGCGCGGGCCGATCCCATGCCCGTTCTGCGCCATCCGTCCCCCGAACGGATGGCACGGGTGGGGAGCGGCGACGCCGTCGGGAGAGGACCAGTTCCTGGTGGGCTACAGCATGGAGTTCGACGACGGATTCGAACGGCGCGAGGGTCTGATGGTCTGACGCGCTCAGCCCACGCTGGGCACCTCGTAGAAGGACATGGCCGGCTCGCCGGCCACCAGGCCCGGGGCGACCCGCAGGAACTGGTGGGTGTGGTCGTGGGTCATGTGCGCGTCGAGCGAGGCGCGGTCGGCCCAGATCTCCACGCTGAGGATCCGGTCGCCGTCCTCCACGTCGGCGAAGAACCCGTACGAGACGCACCCCTCGTCGCCCCGGGTCGCGGAGGCGACCTCCCGAGCCGCCGCGAGCAGCTGCGTCGCGGCGGCCGGGTGCGGCGGTGGCATCTCCGAGCACGATCAGCACGGCTCAGTCCTCGATCAGGGCGAGCTGCTGGTTGATCTCGCGGGGGTTGGAGTCGCCGGCCATCTTCTGCAGGAACGGCGTGTGGTCGAAGACGAAGTCGCGGACCGGCCGGAGCGGGGCGGGTGCGTGGTGGAAGATCTTGCCGAGCATCCGGGCCATGTTGACCTGCTTGGCGGTGTGCGGCTTGCGCGGGTCCTCGTAGGACTGCAGCGCCTGCTGCACCGCGGCGAGGTCGGTCAGGTCGACGCCGCGGAGCGCCCGGCCGAAGAAGTAGCCGTCCTCGATCGACATGCCGGCGCCGTATGCCGCGTAGGGGGACGTGGCGTGCGCGGCGTCGCCGCACAGCGTGATGCGCCCCTTCGACCACTGCTTCAGCGGCTTGCGGTCGCGCAGCACCCAGCGCTGCACGCTTCCCGGCGTCCGTCGCGGCGATCAGCCCCGGGAGGGGCGCGGGGAAGCCGGCGGCGAGCTCGGTGGCCGCCGCCTTGAGGTCCGCCGGGGCCGGCGCGTCGGGATCGGTGGCGGTCAGCACCCACCACTGGTGCCCGTCGCGGCCCTTGTTCCGGATCGAGGTCCAGCTGCCCTGCGTCGTGCGGCTGTGCGAACGATGCACTTGTTCGGCACGGTGCCCTCCACCTCGGCGAAGGTGAAGCCGCCGAAGATGTGCAGCCGGTGCTCGCGCTTCGGCTCGTCGCCCCACAGGGTGCGCCGCACCAGGGAGTCGATGCCGTCGGCCCCGATCAGCACGTCGTGCTCGGCGGAGCTCCCGTCGGCGAAGTGCAGCGTGACGGCCCGGTCGTCCTGCTCGATGCGGTCCACCTGCTGGTCGAACCGGATGACGCCCTCGGGGATGGCGGCGAGCATCCGCTCGTAGAGCTCCGGGCGGAGCAGGCCGATGAAGCCGCCGCCGTAGGCCTTCTTCACGTCCTCGTCGAGGTGCACCTGCACGCGGACCTTGCCGTGCACGTTGCGGAACTCCGCGTCGGTGGGTGCGCCGAGGTCCTCGGTGTCCACGCCGAGCAGGCCCAGCGCCTTCAGCGGCGGCGGCCACAGGTTCAGGATGTTCCCGGCCGGCCGGGCCTCTCGGTAGCGCTCGTAGACGACGACCTCGTGCCCCGCCTTGAGGGCGCCGAGGGCGGCAGCCATACCGGCAGGACCGGCGCCGAGGACGGCGACGCGACCGCGCGGAGTGGACGGGGGAGTGGTCATGGGAGCACCTCGGCGGCTTGGCTAAAACAGTAGCGAGCGCTACAGTTAGCGCGGAACTGTAGTGCCCGTCACTGTTCTGTCAAGACGGCCGGAGAGGATGGGCCCATGGACGTCGACCTCGGAGTGCGGCCGCCCAAGCAACAGCGCAGCCGGGAGGCCTGGAACCGGGTGCTGGACGCCGGCGTCGCGATCCTGGAGGACGGCGGCTACGACGCGTTCACCATCGCGGCGGTGTGCGAACGAGCGGCGGTGGCCCCGACGGCGATCTACGCGCGGACGACCAGCAAGGACGCGTTGTTCCTGGCGGTGTACGAGCACGGCATCGCCGCGATGCTGGCCGAGCAGGAGGTCTTCGGGGACGACGCCCGGTGGGCGGGCCTGTCACCTGCCGAGCTGATCCGGGCGGCCGTGGCGGAGATGGTCGGCATCTCGCTCCGCCACCAGCGGTTCCTGGGGTCGATCGTCCTGATCTCGGCGGCGCACGAGGAGGTCGCGCGACGCGGCTCCCGCTATGCCGAAGACCTCGGCGACGGCTTCACGCGGGTCGTGCTCGGCGCTCGCGACGCCATCCGGCACGCCGACCCCGAGGCGGCCGCCCGGGCCTGCTTCGGCACGGTGTTCGCGACGACGATCATCCGCGTCGCCTACGGCCCGGCCTTCGCCACGTCGTCCCCGGTCGACGACGAGACGTTCGTCGCGGACCTCGGCGAGACCGCGGTGCGCTACCTGCTGGCCGAGGGAATCGATCAGGGGCGGGTGCCGAACGACGGCCGGCCGACGAGCTCGGGGAGCACCCGGTAGGCGTCGACCACCCACTCGCACAGCAGGGGGCGGCTGTCGCGCGGGTCGATGAGGTCCTGGACGCCGAAGTGCTCCGCGGTCCGGAACGGCGACGCGACGGCGGCCAGCTGGGCGCGCAGCCGCTCGAGCTCCGCCGCCGGATCGTCCGCCGTCTCCAGCTGGGCGCGGAACGCCGCCTCGACGCCGCCCTGCACCGGCAGTGAGCCCCAGTCGCCCGACGGCCAGGCCCAGCTCCGGTTCGCCCGGTGCCGGTTGACGATGCCGGCGCCACCCACGCCGTACACGCGGCGCAGGATCAGCTCGGCCTGCGGCACCCGTGCCTGGTAGATCGCGGTGATGGCGCGGGCGCCGTGCCGGAGGGTGCCCCGCCGTTCGGCGACCGAGCCGATCGTCATCCCGGCCTGGTCGGTGAGGCTGACGATCGGCAGGTGGAAGGTCTCGCACAGGTCGACGAGCCGGGTGATCGCCTGCGCGCCCTCCGCCGACATGGTCGCGCCCTTGAACGGATCGGTGGCGATCACGCCAACCGGGTGGCCCGCCAGCCGGGCCAGCGCGGTGACCGTCGCGCCGCCGTACTCGGCGTACCGGAACACCGAGCCCGCGTCGAAGACCGCCTCGAGCACCGGGCCGATCCGGTACGGCCGGCGCGGGTTCCGCGGCACGGCGCCGAGCAGGGACTCCTCCCGCCGGTCGGCCGGATCCGCGCCGACGGTCACCGGGGGAGTGCCGAACACGCTGTCGGGGAGGTAGGAGAGGAAGGCGCGGACGACGGCGAACGCCTCGTCCTCGGTCGCGACGATCCGCTCGACCGCGCCGCTGCGCCGGTGCACGTCGGCGCCGCCCAGCTCCTCCTTGGTCAGGTCCTCGCCGGTGCCGCCCCGCACCACCGGAGGCCCGGCGACGAACAGCTGGCCCAGGCCCTCGACCAGCACCGCCAGGTGCGACATGACCAGCCGGGCGGCGCCCAGGCCGACCGTCGGCCCGAGCGCGGCCGCGACCACCGGCACCAGGGACAGGTTCTCGACGACGGCGTCCCAGCCCGGGGTTCACCGGGACGTAGGTGAACCCCGCGTCGAGGGCCATCTTCACGCTGCCGCCACCGCTGGCCCCGTCGAGCAGCCGGACCACCGGCAGCCGGAGGTCGCGGGCGTACTCCTCGGCGAAGACCTGCTTCGCGTGGATGGCCGCGTCGCCCGAGCCGCCGCGGCCGGTGAAGTCGTCGACGCCGAGCAGCACCCGGCGGCCGTCGAGGCGGGCGGTCCCGGCCACGAAGTTCGCCGGCATCCCGGACAGCGCGGTGAGCGCCCCGATCTCGGTGAAGCTGCCGGGGTCGGCCAGCCGGTCGATCCGCTCCCGGGCCGTCAGCCGCCCCGAGGCGTGCTGCCGGGCGACCTTGTCCGGTCCGCCCATCCCCGCGGCGATCTCCTGCCGACGATGGATCTCGTCGACCTCCGCCGACCAGTCGCCGTCGTCCGGCGGACCACTCACCGCGCGTCGGACGGAGGTCGGGTGGCCGCCACCACCTCGGTCAGGGTCTCGTCGTCCCGGGCCACCCAGGCGCGGCCGTCGTCGGTCAGCACCAGCGGCCGCTGGATCAGCTTCGGGTGCTCCGCCAGCACCCGGATCCACGCATCGGCGTCCCGCTCCATCTCCCGCAGCCCCAGCTCACGGGCCAGCGGCTCCGACATCCGGGTGATGTCCCACGGCTGCGAGCCCGAGCGCGGCCAGCGCCGTCCGCAGCTCGGCCTCGGTCGGCGGGTCGTCGAGGTAGCGGCGCAGGCGGTACTCGACGCCCGCCTCGTCGAGCTGCTCCCGGGCGATCCGGCACTTCGAGCACGACGGGTTGAACCAGACCTCCACGGGCTCGCCCACGGGTCGTCGTCCGCAGCTCAGGCCTGGTCGTCCAGCGCGGCCGCCACCCGGCGGTGTGCCGCCCAGATCTCCTCGGGCAGGCCGGGGAACTGGTTCAGGTGCTCCTCGCGGTGGTCCATCTCCTGGCGCCAGCGGGCGTTGTCGATGGTGAGCAGCGTGTCCAGGTCCTCGGGCCGCACGTCGACGCCGTCGACGTCGAGCTCCTCCTTGGTCGGCACGATCCCGACCGGCGTCTGCCGCCCAGTCACCTCGCCGTTCTTGAGCTGCATCAGCCACAGCAGCGGGCGCAGGTTGTCGCGGTAACCCGGCCACAGGAAGTGCCCGGTCTCGGGGTGGCGCTGGAACCAGTTCACGTGGGCGAAGATCGGCGTCTCCCGCGCGGCACCGATGATCTTCAGCCAGTGCGCGGCGTACGCGCCCTCCGGATAGGCCATGAACGGCCGCATCGACATCGGGTCGTAGCGCAGGACGCCCTCGGTGCCCTCGGCCGCGAAGGTGGCCTCGGCGCCGAGCGTCAGACCGTCGTAGACCCCCTCGGCGAGATCGGTGATCGCGCGGATCAGCGGCTCCCGGTCGCGGGTGCGACCGCCGAAGATGATCGCGTCGATCGGCACGCCCTTCGGGTTCTCGAAGTCCGGCGCGATGTTCGGCACGTTCGCCAGCGTGGTGGTGAACCGGCTGTTCGGGTGGGCCCAGGGGGCGTCGCGGTCGGCCTCGGTCCGTTCGGCGATCAGCTCGCCGGTCCAGTCGCGCCAACCGGTCAGGTCGGCGGGCGGTTCGGGCGTCTTGCCCTCCCACCAGACGTCCTCGGTCTGCTCGTTGTAGGCGACGTTGGTGAAGATCGTGCCGGTGCCGTCGGCGATCGCGTCGACGGCCGTCGGGTTGGTCTTCTCGTTGGTGTCCTTGGCGACACCGAACACGCCGAACTCCGGGTTGATCCCGTAGATCCGGCCGTCCTCCGGGTCGACGCGCAGCCAGGCGATGTCGTCGCCGTAGAAGTGGACGGTGTAGCGGTCCCCGAGGGCGTCGGGAGCCAGGGTCATGGCGAGGTTGGTCTTGCCGGACGCGCTCGGCATGCCACCGCAGATGTGGTAGCTGCGGCCGGTCTGCTTGTCCTCGATCCCGAGCAGCATGAACTGCTCGGCGAGGAACTCGCCGGACGCCCAGCCGTCGTAGGTGGCCTGGCGCAGGCCGTGGGCGATCTTGCCGAGCAGCGCGTTGCCGCCGTAGGACGACCCGAAGTGCAGGATCGTCCGCTCGTCGGCGACGGTCACGAAGTAGCGCTGGTCGTCCGGGGTGCCCTGGCCCAGGTTCTCCAGGTCGCCGGTGACGTGCACGGCGCGGACGAAGCTGTTCTGGTCGGCGAGGTCGTCGACGTGGTCCACGCCGACCCGGGCCATCCGGATCATGTGCAGGACGACGGTGCGCGAGTCGGTCAGCTCGACGCCGGCGGCGTAGGGCTCCAGCGGCGAGCCGGGCGGCGCCATCAGGTACGGGACGACGTACATGGTCTTGCCGGCCGAGGCGCCGCGCATCCGGTCCTCGAGCAGCGGCCGCATCTCCGACGCCGGCCGCCAGTTGTTGTAGACGCCCTCGTCGGCCGGGTTGTTCGTGGCGACGACGGTGCGCTCCTCGGAGCGGGCCGTGTCCTTCACGTAGCTGCGCGAGTAGTAGCGCCCCTCGCCCGCGGGCAGCAGCTCGCCCGGCGTCGAGTGCCTCGCTGGATCAGCCGGGCGTCGTCCGAGGCGTTGACGACCTCGATCCGGTCGGCGCCGGTGTGCTCCGCCCAGTGCTGGACGTACGCCCGCACGTGCGCGTTCTTGAGTCCCGCGTCGTCGAGCGCTTCCTCGATGGCAGTCACGTGCAGCATCTCCGTCCCGGCGCCCCGCCCGGCCCCCGACCACGGCGTCGGCGGTCCGCGAGACGTTCCCCTCCCGGCAAACTAGATCATCGGTCGGTCCACCGGCGCGTCAGGAGGGAAGACGCACCCGGACGGCGGCCTCGACCGCGTCCGCCCGCCGCGTCAGGTCGTCGACGGAGGCGACGACGGCGGCGAGCTCGTCCGTCGCCGCGTCGTCCTCGACGCCCGGCAGGTTGACCTCGATCGCCAGCCGCGCCGTGGTCGCGGCCGCCCGAGCCGCCGACGTCGCTGCGGCGACGTCGCTGAGGAGGTTCGGGTTGGCGATCGGCAGCAGCCGTTCGGCCAGCGAGATCAGTGCGTCGACCGACCGGACGACGTCGCGCGGCGGGCCCGCGGCGCCCTGCTGGGCGGCGCTGACGGCGCGGCTCCGGGCCGCCTCCTGCTCCGGGGTGTCCTGGGGCAGCCGGTAGGCGTCGGTGACCGCGGAGAAGGCGACCTCGTCGGCCGCGGCGGCGGCCAGGCACGCGTCGCGCTCGGTGTCGGCACGGGCCACGACCTCGCGGACGACGTCCTGGTGCCCGAACCGGTCGCCGGTGGTGAACCGGCCGACCATCGCCACGAGCGACGCGGCCAGCGCGGCCTCGATGGCCGCCGTGGCACCGGCCCCCGGGGCAGGGAGCCGAGCCGCGAGCTGACCGAGGAACTCCCCGAGGGGCTGGCGGTCGACCTCTGCCTCGCTGTTCGGGCGATCCGCGGTCACGCCGGAATGATGCGCGACGCGGTGATCATCGGCGCGTTGCGCTGCTAGCGTCCGCGGGCATGCGGGACCGAGCCGACGGCTCAGGGGGGCTCCGACACCGCGACTGGTTGCCCCTCCCGCGGGCGGGGGAGGTCGCCCTCGTGACCGGGGCCTCGTCCGGCATCGGCGCGGAGCTGGCCGGGGCGCTGGCGCGCCGCGGCCACGACGTGGTCCTGGTGGCACGGCGCGTCGACCGCCTGGACGCCCTCGCCGCGAGCCTCTCGGATCGGGGCGTCGACGTCCGGGTGCACGCCTGCGACCTCACCGACCCCGACGCGCGGGACCGGCTGGCGGCGGCGCTCGCCGACCAGGGCCGCGTGGTGTCCGTCCTCTGCAACGCAGCCGGCTTCGGCGTGCCCGGGCACTTCGCGGTCGCGGCCGGCTACGACCAGATCCGACTCCTCCGGCTGAACGTCGAGGCGACCGTGGACCTGTGCCGCCGGTTCGTGCCGGCGATGGTGGCGCGCGGATACGGAGCCGTCCTGAACGTGTGCTCGCTGAGCAGCTTCGTCCCGTGGCCCGCGATGGCGACCTACGGTGCCTCGAAGGCGGCCGCGCTGTCGTTCAGCCAGGCGCTGCACACCGAGGTGCGCCCGGACGGGGTCGCCGTCACGGCCATCTGCCCCGGCTTCGTCCGCACCGAGTTCATCGAGGTCGCCGGCCTGACGACGGCGGCGGCGCAGGCGCCGACCTGGATCTACGAGAACCCGCGGGACGTCGCCGAGCACGGGCTGCGTGCGCTCGGGCGGAACCGCCGCGTGGCCGTCCACTCGGTCATGTACGGGTCGGCCGCCGTGGCGCTCCGGGTGCTCCCGCACCGCGTGCCCATGACCGTGCTGGACCGCTGGTCACCGTTCCGGCGCGGCGGGCCCGTCGCCACGGTCGATGGTGGCGTAGCGCGGCACGGGCCCGGCCGGCCGTGAGCCCCCGGATCAGGCGGGCTGCCCGAACACCTGCGCCTCGCGCCGGTCGAAGCGGCGCGCCATCCACCGGCCGAACGCCAGGAACAGCGCGTTCGCGCCCGGGATCCGGCGGGCGTGCTCCGGGGCCAGCCCGGACATGATCCAGCCGAGGACGGCGGGGACCTCGCGCGGCGTGTAGTCCTTGGCGAACACCTCGCGGTCGAGGCGGTCCCAGTCCTCCTGCGTGAGGTGCCGCTGGACGAGCGCCATGCCGTCGCGCTCCTCGTGGGCGAGGTGGGCGCCGAGCCCGTCGCGCAGCGCGACCGTGGTCTCCGCGAGCCGGCGGCGCGTCTCCTCGTCGCCCGTGCCGGCGGCGAGCGCCTGCAGATCCGCGGTCGCGGCGGTCAGCAGCGGGTCGATGCCCGCGTGCTCGCCCTCGAGCGCGTCGAGCACGGTCTGGTCGGCGCCCCGTTCGGCGAGCAGCGGCCACATCGCGATGTCCTCGCCGTGGTGGTGCTTGTGCAGGACGGTGCCGAAGAACGCGAAGCGGCGCGCGATGCGTCCCCACCGGGCGCGGTCGGCGACCTCGACCGTCGGCACGACGTCCGCGAAGGCGGCCAGGTCGCGGCGGAACGCCCGGTGCATCAGGTACATCGGCGCGATGTCGACGGGGCCCTCGGGCGCGGCGGCCTGGCCGGGGAGCAGCAGCTGGGGGACGGTCCGCGGGGCGGTGGCGGTCATCGCCGATCCTTTCGGGTGGAGTCTGACTCTAACGAATAGCGGCACGATAGAGTCAACCCATGACCGCGGGCAAGAGGGTGTACCGATCGCCGTTGCGCGAGGAACAGGCGAAGCGCACGCGGGCCGCCGTCCTCGACGCGGCCGGGCACTGCTTCCTCGACCGCGGCTACGCCGCCACCACGATGCGGGACGTCGCCGAGGCCGCCGGCGTCTCCGTGCAGACGGTGTTCGGGCAGGGGAGCAAGGCCGCCCTGCTGCTCGGCTGCGTCGACCGCGCGGTCGTCGGTGACGACGAGGACGTCGCGCTGTCCGCGCGCGAACCCTTCGTGCGGTTCGTCGAGGCCCCCGACGTCGCCGGCAAGCTCGCGGCGTTCCGCGACCTGGCCCGGCGCTACATCCCGCAGACCAGTCCGATCGCCATCGTCTTCGCCGCCGCGGCCGCCGGTGATCCGGAGATCGCCGAGGCCTGGGAGGAGTACGAGCGACGGCGGCGCGCGGACGCGCGCGTCCTCGTCGGCTCCCTGGAGCCGTGGCTCCGCGACGGGCTGGACGTCGAGACCGCCACCGACATCTTCTGGGGCCTCTTCTCCGAGGCGCCCATCGCGGCCCTGATGCACCGCCGCGGGTGGACGCTCGACCAGTACGTCGACTTCCTGGTCGACGGGGTGCAGCGACTCCTGTTGCGGTGACCCGCTATGCCTGGCCGAGGACCTCGCGGAGGCGGGCGGCGAAGGGCTCGGGCTGACCGTTCTGGCCGTACTCGCCGCCCAGGAAGCCGCCGTGGTCGCTGGGGAACACGACCGGCGTCGTCCCGAGCCGCTCGGCGACGGCCTCCCCGCCGCGGCGGGCCAGCTGGCCCTCCGACTCGGCACCCACGGCGACGACGATGCGGGTCGGCGCCGCGCGGAGCGCGTCGACGTCGGGCTCGTAGGACGTGCAGGACAGCAGGTTCTGCCCGAGCAGCACGTCGTCCCGCGAGCCGTCGTCCTCGGTCGGCAGGCCGAACATCGCCGGGTCCGGGGCGGGCGCCGCGAGGTAGTCGGCCGTGATGGGCCCCTGGTGGCTGACGATGCCGATGAACTTGGCCATGGCCGGCCCCGTGCCGTCGCGCTGGTACGTCTCGTGCATGTCGCGGCACGCCGCCAGCGCGTACTCGGCGTCGGGCACCAGGGCGGCGAGCGGGGGTTCGTGCGCGACCAGCGTGCGGACGTCCTCCGGGTGGCGGGCGACGAGCGCGAGCGCGTTCACGGCGCCGCCGCTGCTGGCGAACAGGTCGACCGGTCCGCCGACGGCCGCGATGATCCGGTGCAGGTCGTCCCCGTGCTCCTCGGGCGTCGAGGTGGCCGCTCCGTCGGTGCGCCGGCTGCGCTCGGCGCCGCGCGGGTCGTAGGTCACGACCGTGCGGTCGGCGAAGTAGCCGGCGAGCGTCCCGAAGCCCGCTGCGCCCATCGGTGAGCCGATCAGGAACAGGACGGGCTCGTCGCTGGTGTCGTTGCGGCGCACGTCGTAGGTGATCAGCGCTCCCGGCACCTCGAGCGTGTGCGTCGTGGGGGAGGTCGTCGTCGATGCGGTCATGGTGGCGCTCCTCGCTCGCTGGGACGTCCGGTCTTCGTCCCTTCGGTGGTCAGACACGGCCGCCGCGCCGAACTCATCGGTCAGGGCACGACGTCGACCAGGACGCCGGCGAAGAAGTCGGTCAGCTCGTCGTGGGCGTCCAGCGGCAGGACGTGCGCGACGTACTGGTCCGGGCGGACGACGACGATGCAGCCGGACTCCCGGTCGACGCCGCGCAGGTCGAAGATGTCGCCGGCCTTCGGGTCGGCGCAGAAGACCTTCTCGTGGTCGACCAGGCCCAGCCGTCCCTTGCGGGGGACCAGGACCGACGGCAGCCGGTCCGACGGCCAGCTCGCGGTGCGGCTGCTGGAAGACGGCGCGCACGTCGATGACCGAGTCGGGGTCGGCGCCGGCCGGGGTGCAGCGGGCGATCGGTGACTTCTCGGACGCCAGGAACTCGCACAGGGCGCGAGCCCGCGAGCCGGGCTCCGTCGGGTCGGCCCGGTCGGCGAACACGTACAGCCGCCAGGCGCCGTCGGCCCGCGCCGCGTGGCCGAGCTGGACCGGCTTGGCGTCGGCGAGCCGGACGACCGGGGCGGAGTGGAAGCGCATGCCGACGGGAAAGCCGGTGGCCAGCTGCTGGAAGGTCGGCTCGGCGGTGATCATCGACGGCTCGTACCGGGTCGCGACGCCGGCGGTGAACCGGCCCTGCTGCACGAAGTACCGCTGGAACTCCTCCGGGTCGACCCCGTGCTCCTCACCGTCCTTCTTCGGCGGGGCGCTGAACATCCGGGCGAACTCGCGGTCGAAGGCGATGAGCTCCTCGGCGACCGCCTGGCGCTCCTCGGAGTAGGTGTGCAGCAGCTCCGGCCGGGCGGTGCCCCGGAGCACCGTGCCGAGCTTCCAGCCGAGGTTCCAGGCGTCGGCCATCGAGACGTTCATGCCCTGGCCGGCCTTGGCGCTGTGGGTGTGGCAGGCGTCGCCGGCGATGAAGACCCGGGGCAGCCGGTCGGGCGTCTCGGCCGCCGGCACGTCGTCGAACTTGTCGCAGAGCCGCTGGCCGATCTCGTAGACCGACCACCAGCCGACGTCGCGGACGTCGAGGGTGTACGGCGCCAGGATCCGGTTGGCGACCGCGGTCAGCTTCTCCGGGGTGATGCTGCGGCTCTCCAGCATCTCCCGGTCGCCGACGGCGTCCAGCTCGATGTAGAGCCGGACCATGTAGCCGCCCTCGCGCGGGATGATCAGGATGTTGCCCTGGTTGGCGGAGTGGATGGCGCTCTTCAGCCGGATGTCGGGGAAGTCGGTGACCGCCAGGACGTCCATGACGCCCCACGACTGGTTCATCGGGTCCCCGACCAGTTCGCGGCCGATCGCCGTCCGGATGCTGCTGCGGGCGCCGTCGCACCCGACGACGTACTTCGCCCGGATCGTCGACGTCCGGCCGGTCTCGGCCAGGTTCTCCAGGTGGCGGAGGGTGACCGTCACCGGGTGCTCCGACGAGCCGGTGTCGTCGATCTGCACGTCAGCGGCCTGGAGCCCGTAGAACGGGCGCAGCCGGCTGGCCGAGCGCTCCATGTGCTCCCGCAGGAACGTGAGCATCCGCGCCTGGTTGACGATGACGTGCGGGAACTCCGAGAGCCCCTCCTCGGTGTCGAGCACCCGGCCGGTCCGGGTGATCCGCGCCGGGTCCTCCGGGTCGGGCCGCCAGAACGTGACCTCGTTGACCCAGTACGCCTCGTCGACCAGCCGCCCGGCCAGCCCGAACGCCTCGAACATCTCCACGGTCCGGACGGCGACCCCGTCGGCCTGGCCCACCTCGAGCGCGCCGTCCCGGCGGTCGACGATCGCCGTCCTGATCTCGGGGAACTGGGCCAGCTGCGCGGCCAGGACCAGGCCGGCGGGCCCGCAGCCCACGATGAGGACGTCGACCTCCTCGGGCAGCCCCTCGGGCCGTTCCGCGACCGAGGGGTGCGGGTCGGCGATGAAGGGATCGCCCGGCTGGTAGCCGTCGAGGTAGAACTGCATGCCCGCACCCTGTCGCTGTTCTGCTTCGCGGGATAGCGTTTTCTGTTGTGAAGAACAAGCCGCCCTACGCGATCGCGTCGGTGGACTCCGCCCTGCTGCTGGCGACCCTCCTCCAGCAGGAAGGCCCGATGCGGGTGACCGACGCGGCCGAGCGGCTCGGCGTCTCGGTCTCCACCGCTCATCGACTGCTCGGCATGCTCGTCTACCGCGACTTCGCGGAGCAGCTTCCGGACCGGCGCTACGGACCGGGGCGGCTGATGCAGCACGGTTCCGCGCCCCAGGCGCCGGTCGCCCGGTTGCGGGAGGTGGCCCTGCCCTACCTGCACGGGCTGGTCGACGAGCTGAGGGAGACCGTCAACCTCATGGTCCTGGCCGGTGCGGAGGTCCGGTTCGTCGCCACGGTCGAGTCCGACCAGGTGCTGCGGGTCGGCGACCGCACCGGCCGCGCGCTGCCGGTACACCTCAGCTCGGGCGGGAAGGCCCTGCTCGCCGCGCGCCCCGCGGCCGACGTCGCCGCCCTGGTCGGCGACCTGGACGAGGCGGCGGCCGGCCGGCTGGCCCGCGAGCTCCGGACGGCGCGCCGCCGGGGGTTCGCGGTCAACGACCAGGAGACCGAGGTGGGTCTGACCGCGGTCGGCGTCGCCGTACCCGACCCGTCGGGACCGCCGTCAGCTGCTCTCTCGGTCTCCATGCCCCGCGTCCGGTACTCGCCGGAGCGCCTGCCCGAGTGGAGTGCCGCCCTGTCGACCGCCGCGCAGTCGATCGGACGCGCGCTGGCCGGCTGACGTCGGCAGCCGGTGGTCAGGCGCGGACCGCCTCGGCGGTCGGCCGGAGGAGGCGCTTGAGCTTCACCGGCGGGGTGCGGTGGTTGACCGCGATGACGCTGCGCGGCGCGACGGCGTCGGGCCAGGCCAGCAGGGCGGAGCCCTGGTCGAGCGAGCCGTCGAGGACGGCGGGCTCGCCCTGCGGGTCGAGGTCGCCGACCATCTTGACGTCGAGACCGAACTGCTCGGTCCAGCAGTACTGCGACGGCCGGTAGGGCGCCGCTCCGCTGCCGTGCAGCAGCGCGCGGACCGCGGCGCGGGCCTGGTCGACGGCATTCGTCCAGTGGGGGGAGCGGGTCAGCTCCCCGTCGACGCCGGAGACCACGGTGATGTCGCCCGCGGCGACGACACCGGGAGCGACCCGGCAGTGCTGGTCGACGACGATCCCGCCGTGCACCTGCACCCCCGAGCCGGCGAGCCACTCGACGTTGGGCACGTCCCCGACCGCCGAGACGACGAGGTCGGCCTCCAGGCGGGTGCCGTCGACCAGCTCCACCCCGGTGGGGGTGGGGGCGCCGAGCAGCCGGACGCCGCCGTCGGTGACGACGATGCGGACGCCCGACTGGACGGCCACGGAGCGCACGTGCCCGCCCACGACGGCGCCGAGCAGCCGGTCCAGCGGGGGAGCCAGGTCGACGACGGTGACGTCCTTGCCCAGCGCGCGAGCCGTCGAGGCGATCTCCATGCCCAGGAACCCGCCACCCACGACGAGCACCGAGGACGCCGCGGCCAGGTCGTCGCGCAGGCGGGCGCAGTCGCCGTAGGAGCGCAGCACCCGTTCGTCCTGGCCGGGGTGGCCCAGACGTCGGGCGCGGCCGCCGGTGGCGATGACCAGGCCGTCGTACACGACGGGCCCGGAGGGGGTGTGCACGGTCCGCGCATGGAGGTCCAGCCCCGTCGCCGGCGTCTTCAGGCGCAGGTCGACGTCGTCGGACAGTGGCGCGAGGACGACGTCGTCGATCGACTCGGTGCCGGCGAGCACGCCCTTCGACAGCGGCACCCGGGTGTAGGGCGGGACGTCCTCGTCGCTGAGCACCGTGATCCGGCCGTCGAAGTCCTCCATCCGCAGCATCTCCACCGCGGTGAGCGCCGCGATGGAGCCGCCGACGACGACGACCTCGCGCAGGCTCACGCGTCGACGCTCAGCTGCTCGACACGCAGCGCGGCGACCGGGCACACCCGGGCGCCGGCCTCGGCCTTGCGCTCCAGTTCGGGCGGCACGACCTCGTGGACGAGGACCACGATGGCGTCGTCGTCGAGCTCGTAGACCTCCGGTGCCGTGTCGGCGCACAGGCCGTGCCCCTCGCACCGGTCGCGGTCGGCCACGATCTTCACGCGGGCACCACCTCGAGGACGGGGAGCTCGTCGATGCTCCGGGTGATGTTGCTCGGGACGCGGACCTCCTCGCCCACGACCAGCCGCTGCACCTTGCCGGCCAGCGCCTCGATCACGGCGTGGGCCTCGAGGCGCGCGAGGCCCTGCCCGGCGCAACCGTGGGGGCCGTAGCCGAAGGACAGGTGGTCGACCGGATTGCGCTCGACCAGGAAGTCGTCCGGGTTGTCGTAGTGGCGCGGGTCGTGGTTGCCCGAACCGAGGAGGAGCGCGACCTGGGAACCGGCCGGCACCGTGGCGCCGTCGATCTCCACGTCCGTGGTGACGTAGCGCCCCCAGGCGTGGATCGGCACCCAGTAGCGGAGCACCTCGGCGAAGGCGGCCGGCACGAGGGAGGGGTCCTTCCGCACCAGGTCGAACTGCTCGGGGTGCGTCCCGAACAGGGCGACGATGTTGCCGATCGCGGCGACCGTCGTGTCGACGCCCGCGCCGAGGTACTGGTGGATGATGTGGCCGGCGGTGTTCGGCGGGATGTCCCCGCGGGCCTCGGCGTCGAAGATGCCGCGGCCCACCGAGCCGGGCGCGAGGTCCTCGGCGGTGACACCGGAGCACCAGCCGTAGAGCTCACCGGCGATGGGGAAGTTCTCGGCGGTCCGCTGGTTCATCGGGCCGATGACCTGCATCGCGGCCTGGCCCCAGCGGAGCATGTTGTCGCGCACGTGGCCGGTGAACCCGATCAGGTCGGCCACGACCTCGAGCGGGAAGACGCGGGCGAGCGAGTCGATCGCCTCGAAGGAGCCGCGCGCGACGAGTTCGTCGACCAGAGCGCCGGCCTTGGCGTCGATCTGCGTCTTCAGCCCGCGCAGGGCTCGCGGGGAGAGGTTCTCGGTCAGCGTCGCGCGCAGCTGGGCGTGCACCGGGGGGTCCGAGGCGAGCGAGGTGCCCTGCAGGGCCTCGTTGACCATCGGGTTGAAGCCGATCGACCGCGAGGAGAAGGTCCCCGGGTCGCCGAGCGCGGTGCGGATGACGTCGTACCGGGTGAGGGCGTAGACGTCGTTCGCGGGCAGGTGCACGACCCCGCCGAGCTCGCGGAGCTGGGCGTAGTACGGGTAGGGGTCGACCAGGACCTCATCGGAGAAGAGGTCGACATCGGACGTGGGGACGGACATGAGCCACCTCGGGAGTTAGACGTCGTTCGGGGATGCAGTACGTGGAGCGCGGAGCGTCGTGCGCGGACCGGACCCGGCGAAGATCGCGGAGACGATGTCGTCCGGGGTGACGTCCCCCGACAGCTCCTCCACCGCGCCGCCCTGGCGGAACACGACCACCCGGTCGCACAGCAGGGACAGCTCGGTCTCGTCGGTGCCCGAGACGAGCACCGCGCAGCCGTCGTCGGCCGCCCGGCGGATCGCCGACGTGATCACCTGGCGAGCGCCGACGTCGACCGCCTGCGTGGGCTCGTGCAGGACCAGCAGCACCGGCCGGGTGGCCAGCCACTTGGCGAGGAGCACCTTCTGCTGGTTCCCCCCGCTGAGCCGACCGACGGTCATCGACGGGTCGGGTGGCCGGACGTCGAGCTCCTGCACCCATTCGGTGACGGCCGCCGCTTCGGCGCGACGCTCCAGCGGGAGCACCGCCGCCCGGGTCCGGCGGCGGGGGAGGGAGATGTTGTCGGCCACGGGAAGGTCGAGGGCCAGCCCCTCGTCCGCGCGGCTCTCCGGTACCAGCGCCACGCCGGCGGCCATCGCCCCGGCGCTGTCGCAGCGGGTCAGGTCCAGCGTGGTCGACCCGATCCGGACGGTGCCCGCGCGGGCGGGCCGGGCGCCGGTCAGCAGATAGGGCAGTTCGTCGTGGCCGGACGCCGCGAGACCGGTGACTCCGACGACCTCACCGGGGCTGACGTCGAGGTCCACGTCCGTCGCCACCGCGCCGGTCACCCCGCGGATGCTGACCGTCCCGGAACCACGACCCGGTCCGTCGCCGGCCGTCGTCCCCGTCGCTGCTCTCCCTCTCGCCGACACGGCCTCGAGCGGGCGACCGATGACGGCGCGCACGAGGTCCCGCTCGGTGAGGTCGGCGGTCCGCACGCCCTGTTCGACGGCGACACCGTCGCGCAGCACCGTCACCCGGTCGGTGGCCTGGAGGACCTCCTCGAGGTGGTGGGTGATGAGCAGCACCGACGTGCCGGTGGCGACGATCCCGTCGACCAGGTCGTAGAAGTGCTCCAGGCTCTTGCGGGTCAGCGAGCGGGTGGATTCGTCGAAGATGATGATCCCGCGGCCGGCCTCGGCGTCCTGCAGCGCACGGGCGATGGCGACCGTCGCGCGCTCCTCCTCGGTCAGCGCCCGGACGGGGACGTCGAGCGGGACCGGGCGGCCGAGGCGCTCCAGGACCGCTGCGGCGTCGTCCCGCTCCTCCCGCCACCGGATGGCGCGGGAGAAGCGGTTCGCCGCGAACCGGCCGACGCGGAGGTTCTCCACGACGGTCATGTCGTCGACGAGGCCGAGGCTCTGGTGCACGACCGCGAGGCCGCGCTGCCGGGCCTCGCGCGGGCGGACCGGGAGCCGCAGCGGCTCCCCGTCCACCAGCACGCGGCCGCCCTGATCCGCCGGGTGGTAACCCGTGAGGACCTTGGCGAGGGTCGACTTGCCGGAGCCGTTCTGGCCGATCAGCCCGTGCACCTCGCCCGGGACGACGTCCAGGTGCACGTTGCGGAGAGCCCGGTACCGCCCGAACGTCTTGGAGACGTCGTCGACGCTCAGCCGGTGGGGCTCGACCATGTCGCTCCGGATGCCGTCGTTCCCTACCCGTGCGACCGGCTCAGCGGTCAGGCTCAACTCAGGCCCCACAGCGCGCGGAACTCGTCGACGTAGTCGGTCGGGCCGTACCAGTCGCCGGAGGACTCGCCGTCCTCGGTGAGCTCGATGTCACCGACGTTGTCCTGGCTGAAGAGGCGGAAGGCGATGTCGTACTCGGGCACCTCGCCGCCCAGCATGAGGCGGAAGAGCGCGTCGGCGGTCGCCCAGCCCTGGTAGCTGAAGTCCTGGCCGACGTTGGCGTAGAGCAGGTTGCCCTCCGCCAGCTGCTGCAGACCGGCCAGGGTGGCCGCACTCGTCACGATCTTGATGTCGTTCGCCTTGCCGGACTGCTGGACGCCGCCGATGGTCGGCTGCACGAAGAACTCGAACTCGGCGAGCACGTAGTCGACGTCCGGGTTGCTCAGGATGGCCGCGCTGGTGGAGGAGGGGATCAGCGGGAAGTTCGTCGCCGACACCTCGTTGACCACCACGGTGCAGTCGGGGCAGCGGTCGGCGAACTCGGCCTCCGCGGCCTCCGCGTAGGCGAGCGTCGAGGGGTTGTCGGTGACCTTCTGGATGACCACCGTCGCCGCGCCGTTCGAGTCGGCGATGATCCAGTCCGCAGCGCTCGCGAGCATCTGCGGAGCCGGGCCGGACACGTAGGCCAGGGTCTCGTCGGCCGGCAGCTCCGGGTCGACGACCTGGTTCGCGATCAGCACGGGGATGCCGGCGGCCCGGGCGGCCTCCAGGCCGTTGGCGGCCATCCCGTACGGGATGTTGTCGACGACGATCGCCGCGGCCGACGCGCCCACCGCCTGGTCGATGCAGCCGGCGATCTGCGCCGGGTTCGAGCCGCCGTCGCACACCTGGAGGTCGACGTCGGCCTCGGCCAGCGCCTCGCCGAGCTTCTCGCCGTAGAGCTGGAAGACGCTGATCTGGGCGGTCAACGGGATGTAGTACGCCGTACCGCCGGCCAGCGAGGACAGGTCGCCCGGCAGCGCCTCGCTGGGCACGGCGATCTCGTCCCGGGCCTGCATCGCGGTCTCGACGTCGGCCTGCACGTCGGCGACGGGGGAGTCCGCGCCGTTGGAGGACGAGGCCGCGCCGGAGTCGTCGTTCCCGGTGGTGCCGGGCGAGCAGGCGGAGAGCAGCGTCACGGCGAGGGCCGTGGCGCCGAGGGTGAGCGTGCGCCGGGCAGTGGACATCGATGTACGCCTTTCGGACGGGACGAGCGGGGATGCGAAGGGGAGGAGCGCGGAGGACGGTCAGCCCGAGCGGCGGTGCAGCACGGACGAGATGGTCACGGCGATCACCAGGACGCCGCCGTAGAAGACGCTCGTCACCCAGCCGGTGAACCCGAGCAGGTTCAGCCCGAGGATCCCGGTGGCCAGGAAGTAGACGGCGATGAGCGTGCCGAGCGGGTTGAAGCGGCCCGGCTGCAGGATCGCCGTGCCCAGGAAGGTGGCGGCGAACATCGGGAGCAGGAAGCTCTGCGCGGTGTTCGGGTCGAACCCGCCCACCGCGGCCGCGGCGAGCACGCCCCCCACGCCGGCGATCGCCCCGGCGGTGACGAACGCGCCGAACCGGATGCGGTTGACCCGCACGCCGGCCAGCCGGCTGACCTCGCGGTTGGCACCGACGAAGCGCATGTTGCGGCCCAGCGGGGTGAACGCGAGCACGTAGGCGAAGGCCAGCATGAGCAGCAGACCCCAGTAGAAGCCGAGCGGGAGGCCGGCGACCCGGTACAGCGAGATCTCGCCGAACTCGCGGGGGAGACCGCTGACGGACTGCAGATCGGTCAGCCACAGCGCGACGCCGAGGAGCAGCGTGCCCATGCCGAGGGTCACCACGATGGTGTTGACCCCGAGCCGGACGACGAGGAACCCGTTCACGGCGCCGATCAGGGCCGCGGCGAGCACGGCCGCCAGGGAGGCCGCCCACACGCTCCAGCCGTGGTCGACCACGAGCAGGGACATGAGCACGGCGGCGAACCCGAGGACCGACGGCACCGAGAGGTCGACGAACTCGCCGATGACGATCGTGCACAGCAGGGCCGCGGTGAGGAACACCAGCGCCTGCTGGCTGCCGAAGATCGTCTGGAACGTGCCGGTGGTGAAGAAGCGCTCCGGCTGCAGCGCCGAGTAGAGGACGACCATCGCGATCCAGACGCCGATGACGGCGAAGCGCGCGCCGAACACCCCGACCGGGGAGCGGCGGCCGGTGTCCGCCGTGGGCTGCCCGGCCGTCGTCGCGGGCGGGATCGTGGCCGTCACGGTCGTCGACCGGATCGGGGAAGAGGAGCGAATCGCACGGGACCCTCCAGGTGCGCGCCGGTGCAGAAGGAGCCGGATCGCGTCGCGGTGTAACGGCGATCACAGCCGCCTCGGTGGTGCACATCATGTGCACTCGCTTTGCACAGTGTCAAGTATCTGTACGGAGCGGCAGGTCAGGGCAGTGTTCGACGCGCGCGACAGGGACGACCGCCGTCATCGGCGATCGTCGGGGGTGGTCGGGTAACGACCTGTGGTCAGCGCTCCGAGCGGGTGCGGTCCCGGGTCAGTCGGCCAGCAGTGCGCACCAGGAGTGGGTCATCAGCTCCAGGGCCTCGTCGCGCCCCACGTCCCAGCCGTGCCGCATCCAGCGCACCGACGAGAACTCCAGCTGCCCGAAGGCCAGGACGCCGCGGATGCGCCGGGTCGACGCCTCGAAGCGGTCGGCGCGGTTCAGGCCGTCTTCGATGTCACCGATCGCGCTCTCGAACCATCGGTCGACCGCGTCCTGGATCTCCGCGTCGGACGCCGCGGCCTCGTGGGCCGCCGTGACGTAGGGGCGGATCTGCGGCCACTGGTCGATCTTGCGCGACAGCCAGGTGCGGATCTGCGCGCGATCACCGGAGGCCACCACCTCGGCCAGCGGCGGGTCGTCCGACGAGATGAGGATGTCGTTGACGGCGGTGATCAGCTCTCCGAGCAGCTGGGCCTTCGACGAGAAGTGCATGTAGAACGTCGTCCGCGTCGTGCCCGCCGCGGCCGCGATGTCGTCGACGGTCGTGGCCCCGTAGCCCTTGGCCTCGAACTGCGCCAGGCCCTCCTTGAGCAGCAGCTCACGGGTCATGCGCTTCTGGGCTTCGCGGAGGCTCACCGGCTCACCATAAGTCAGCCGGACCCGTCAGCCCCGGAAACTCGGGGGTTCCGCCGGCCCGCGACGGCCTCCTGACCTCGGAGTTCGCGGCGGCGCGAAGAACGATTCACCCGCTTGGTTGACATAGCGTCAAGTGAACGTACATCATGTCTGTCACCGTGTGGGGGCGGTCACATCCGCCGACGGGAAGCCGACGAGAGGTAATGCTGATGACGGACGTCCAGACAGCCGCGAGCCGGACCGTCAACACCGTTCTGGGCCCGGTTCCGGCCGCCGAACTGGGCGTCGTCGCGGTCCACGAGGCCCTGCTCTCCGTGGTTCCGGGGGCCGAGCACGCGTACGACATCACGATCGACCGCGCCGAGATCTTCGAGATCCTGGCGGGCAAGCTGACGGCCTTCCGCGACGCCGGCGGGCAGACGATCGTCGACAGCACGGGCATGTTCCACGGCCGCGACGTCCGGCTCTACGAGGCGCTCTCCCGTTCGACCGGCGTGCACATCGTCGCCTCGACCGGCATGGGCCCGGAGGAGAACCTCGGCGGCTACTTCCTCACCCCGCAGACCGACCCGCCGACCCCGTGGCCGGCCGAGCGATTCGCCGACCTGTTCGGCCGGGAGGTCACCGAGGGCATGGTGGTCCCGCGGGTGGAGCGGCGTGGAGCCGCCGGCCTGGTGGCCACCACCGCCACCCGCGCGGGCAGGACGCCCACCGACGAGAGCCTGTTCCGGGGCGCGGCCCGTGCCGCGCTCGCCACCGGGATCCCGGTCTCCCTCCGCTACGGCGCCGACGCCCTCGCCGACCTCGACGTCGTCCTGGAGGAGGGGCTGCCGGCCGACCGCGTCGTCGTCGGTGACCTCGACCGGACGGACGCCGTCGCGGCCGGGTGGCCCGCGGCCGTGGCCGAGCGTGGCGCCTACGTCGCCATCGACCACGTCGGCCTGGACGACGACGACTTCGTCCGGGACGCCGAGCGGGCCGCGCTCGTGGCCGAGCTCGTCGCCGCCGGTCACGCGAACCGCGTCCTGCTGTCGGGCAGCGCGGTCGGCGTGGCCAAGGGGCATCCCGCCTCCGAGCTGCCGTACGCGCACGTGCTGACCGCCTTCGTCCCGCTCCTCGCGTCGCACGGCGTCGCGGACGAGGACATCCAGCGCGTCCTGGTCGCCAACCCGCGCGACCTCCTCGCGGTGCGCTGACCGGCCAGACCCAGAGAGGCGAAAGAACATGTCCCGCGTCAACACGGTCCTCGGCCCGATCGCGCCCGAGGAGCTCGGCCTCGTCGCCGTCCACGAGCACATCGGCTACGGCATGCCCGGCTCGGAGCTCGACACCCAGTGGTGGAAGAGCCCCGAGCAGCGGTACGAGGAGACCGTCCCGAAGCTGCGCCAGTTCCACCGAGTACGGCGGCGGCACCTTCGTCGACGCCACCGGCATCTGCAACGGCCGCGACGTCGACTACTACAAGTCGCTCTCGGCGAAGACCGGCGTCCACATCGTCGCGGCCACCGGCTTCGTCGGCGGCGACACCGCGCTCCGCTTCTTCGCCGAGGCGACCGTCGACTACCTCATGCGCCAGTTCGTGCACGAGATCACCGTCGGCATCGGCGACACCGGCAGCAGGGCCGGGATCATCAAGGTCGGCGTGAGCCGGGGCTTCCGGATGAAGGAACTCGACCTGCGCATCTACCGCGCGGCGGCCCGCGCCGCGCTCCTCACCGGCGTGCCGATCTTCACCCACCTGGCGGTCGACGTGGAGCCCGCGCTGGCCGTCTTCGCCGAGGAGGGCCTGCCGCTGGACCGGGTGCTGTTCGGGCACGCCGACGACGGCGTCAGCCAGGGCAAGGTCAACGAGGCGGCGATCCTCGGCGGCGGCGGCCGGATCGGGTTCGACACCTTCGGCTACGACCTCGAGCTGCCGGACCCGCCGTTCTGGGGCCGGCACCGCCGCGAGCGCCTCGAGCACTTCCTCCGCCTTCTCGCCGACGGCCACGTCGACCAGGTGCTCGCCTCGGCCGACGCCAACTGCAGCCCGCTGGGCTGGCCGGGCGTGAAGGGCCACACCGTCAACTACATCTTCGAGGACCTGATCCCGGACCTCCGGCCGCCGGCCTCGACGACGCCGCGATCACCACGATCTTCGTCGACAACCCCGCCGACTTCCTGACCATCACCGAACTGAGGGACGAGCAACCATGGACATCAAGGACCTGACGATCGCCGTCGTCGGCGCGGGGTACGGCGGCGCTGCGGCGGCCAAGGCGCTGAGCCTGCGCGGCGCCGACGTCACCGTGTACGAGCAGGCCAACCAGATCCGGGAGGTCGGCGCCGGCATCGGGCTGCGGCCGTCCACCATGGACCTGTTCCGCCGGTGGGGGACCTTCGACGCGATCGCCCGGGTGAGCTCGCCGAGCGACTACTTCGAGATCCTCACCGCCACCGGGAACCCGATTCTGAAGGAGGCGTGGCCGGGCATCGACGACTTCGACGTCGAGACCAAGACCCACCTGATCCACCGCGGGGACTTCATCGACGCCCTCGTGAGCGTGCTCCCCGACGGGATGGTGCGGGTCGGCCACAAGCTGGAGACCGTCGAGGACAAGGGCGACCGCTCCGTCCTCACGTTCGCGGGCGGCAGCACCGTCGAGGCCGACCTGGTGGTCGGTGCCGACGGCATCAAGTCGGTGGTGCGCCAGCAGCTGTTCAGCGACCAGCAGCCGGTGTTCTCCGGCGAGCACGCCTACCGTGCGGTGATCTCCGCCGACGACGCCTACGGGATGGTCGTCGACGACAACTTCCGGATGTACATCGGCCGGGGCACGAAGGTCTACCTGCTGCCGCTGCGCCACCGCAACGGGCTGTCCTTCGACGTCACCGCCCTGAACCCGGACGGCAACTGGACGCCGAAGGTCACGAAGGACGACCTCCTGGCCACGGTCGAGGGCTTCGACGAGCGCATCGGACACATCGCGCGCGACCTCGACATGGACACGCTCAACATCCGCGCCGTCTACGACATCGACCCGGTCGACACGTGGCACACGGACTCCGTCGTCCTCATGGGCGACGCGGCCCACGCGATGCTGCACCACCAGGGCCAGGGCGCGAACTCGGCGATCATGGACGCCGGCGCCCTCGCCGACGCCCTGGCGGAGGCGGACTCCGTCCCGGCGGCACTGGCCCTGTTCCAGGCGACCCGCAAGCCCGTGACCGACGAGCTGCAGCGCATCTCGCGGCAGGGGTGGAGCGAGGACGAGCTCGACGAGGTCTTCCCGGGCCAGAAGCCCGCCGCGCAGGTGAGCCGGTGACCCTGCATCCCGAGATCGCCGAGGTCCTCAGCCACCTGCCCGGCGCCGCCGCCCGGCCCGCTCGACCCGGTGGCCCTGCGCGCGGGAGAGGAGGCGCAGGTCCCTCCCATCGAGGAACGCCTTCCGCTGCACTCGGTCGAGGACACGATCGCGCGGACCCCTGCGGGGGAGGTGCCGGTGCGGATCTACACGCCGGTCGAGGCCGACGCGTACGGACTGCTCGTGTATTTCCACGGCGGCGCGTTCTTCCTCGGCAGCCTGGAGACGCACGACTCCGTCGCGCGCTCCCTGGCGAAGGAGACGGGGCTCCGGGTCGTCTCCGTCGGCTACCGCCGGGCACCCGAGGCCGCGTTCCCGGCCGGCCTGCAGGACTGCTACGGGGTCGTGCGGTGGGCAGCGGAGAACGGCGAGAGCCTGCGGTGGGACGGCGGCACCCTCGCGATCGCCGGCGACAGCTCGGGCGGCACCTTCGCCGCCGCCGTCGCGGCCATGGCCCACGACGACGGGTTCGACCGCATCACGCACCAGGTGCTCTTCTACCCCTCGCTCGACCTGGACTTCGACGTCGAGCGGTACGCCTCCCTGCGGGAGAACGCCGAGGGGTACGGGCTCGAGACGGCCGGGCTGGCGCCGTTCAACGCCTTCTACCTCGACAGCGGGGCGGATCCGGACGACCCGCTCGTGTCCCCGATCAAGCGAGCGGACCTCACCGGCCTGCCGCCGGCCCTGATCGTCACGGCGGAGCACGACCCGCTGCGCGACGAGGGGGAGCTCTACGGGCGGCGGCTGCGGGAGGCCGGCGTGGAGGCGACGGTCAGCCGGTACACCGGCGCCGGTCACGGGTTCGTCCAGCACTTCTCCTGGATCCCGGAGTACCACCGGGCGTTCGAGGAGACGGCCGACTTCCTGAGGCGGAGGTGACCGGCATGGTCGCGATCCATCCGCTGGTCTCGCCCTGGGGCCGGTTCGGGCTGTACAGCTTCTATCTCGACGCACCGGAGCCGGCGATCGTCGACACCGGGATCGCCTCGTCGCCCGCCGAGGGCATGGCTCCCGCGCTCGAGGCCCTCGGACGCCGCATCGAGGACGTCCGCTGGATCCTGCTGACCCACGGCCACATCGACCACGTCGGCGGCGCGCACGCCCTGTGGGAGCTGACCGGCCGGCGCGCGGAGGTCGTCATCTCCGAGGCCGACGCACCCCTGCTGCGCTCGCGCCGCGCCCACGTGCAGCACTACCTCGACGTCCGCCGGCAGTACCTGGACGACCCCGACGGCGAGGCGAAGCAGACGGCGATGGCGGCCGGCGCGATCTCCGGGGAGATGGAGCCGACCGTGCTCGTCCGCGGCGGCGAGACGCTGTCGCTCGGCGGGGACGTCACCGTCTCGGTGCACGCCATCCCGGGGCACACGGCCGGGTCCGTCGCGTACGTCGTCGACGGCCAGGACGACGTCTTCGTCGGCGACGCCGTGCAGGTGCACGGGGCCGCCAACGGGTTCCCGGGCTACGAGGACCCGCGCGCGTACCGCGCCAGCCTCGAGCACCTGCGCGACGTCGTCCGTCCGCAGCACCTGTACCTCGGGCACCCCTACCGCACGACCGCGGGCGTGCCCTACGGCGTCGAGCTCGACCGCGAGCAGGCGCAGCAGGCGCTCCAGGAGAGCCTCGACATCGAGGCCCGCGTCGCCGACGCCGCCGCCCGGTATCTGCGGGACGGGCCGCCGTTCGCCCGCGTCGCCGAGGAGCTCGGCTACACCGGCGACCCCACGCTCGAACCGTCCCCCTTCTTCACCACGCTGCACGGCTACGAGGAGTTGCACGACCATGGCTGACATCCGACGGCTCGACGCCGGTGGCCAGACGATCGCCGTCCGCAAGGACCTGCGCGTCCCCATGCGCGACGGCGTCACCCTGGCCGCCGACGTCTACTCCGGCGTCGAGGACAAGCCCCGCCCGGCACTCGTCGCGCTCAGCCCGTACGGGAAGGAGCTGCAGGCCCTCGCGCTCACCATGCCGCCGCAGCGGCGTCCCAGCCCGATGTGGGACGGCTGCATCGAGGCCGGCGACATCGCCCGCGTGGTGCAGGAGGACTACGCCCACGTCATCGGCGACCTCCGCGGCTCCGGCGCCTCCGAGGGCGAGCACGTCGGCAACTACAACGCCGGCGGCGTGCCGCTCGGCCAGGACGCCTACGACGTCATCGAGTGGGTCGCCGCGCAGCCGTGGTGCGACGGCAACGTCGGCATGATCGGCATCTCCTACTACGGCTCGATGCAGGTCTTCGCCGCCGCCGAGCGACCGCCGTCCCTGAAGGCGATCTTCGTCTCCGGTGGCCACTTCGACTTCTACGAGACGACCTACCACGGCGGCGTGATGTGGTTCATGCCGCGCGCCGCCCGCGAGGGCCGCGGCGGCGACTCCGGCTGGGCCTTCACCGACCGCATCACGTCACGCATGCTCGAGACGTACTCGCCGGAGGAGATCGAGAAGCGCGTCGCCGAGCGCCTGCAGGACCCGGACGTGGCCGCGTGGCCGAACCTCGTCCACGTGCTGCACTACCCGAAGCACCACGAGGCCTGGTTCGACATCGTGCTGAACGACCTCGACGGCGACTGGTACGAGGAACGCAATCCGATCAACCTCGCCAGGAACATCGAGATCCCGGTCTACCTCCAGATCGACCAGGGCCGCGGCTGGACCGTCGACGGCCACATCGAGCTGTTCGACGTGCTGAAGGGCCCCAAGAAGCTGGACATCGGCTCCTACCCGCCCATGCAGTCGCGCCCCTGGGTCGAGGAGCACGACACGATGTTCCGCTGGTACGAGTACTGGCTGAAGGGCATCGACAACGGGATCATGGACGAGCCCGCGGTCAGCGTGTTCGTCGAGGGTTCGCGCGAGGTGGTCACCGCCGACCAGTGGCCGCCCAAGGACGTCGAGTACCGGTCGCTGTACCTGCGCCCGCGCGGCAAGCTCTCCCCGGAGCCCGAGCGGATGGGCCCCGAGCACGCCGCGCCCGACGGCTTCTACCAGGCGCCGCTGACGGTGACCGACACGGTGGAGATCCTCAGCTGGAGCACCCCGCCGTTCGAGGAGGACACCGAGCTGATCGGCGCCGGTGCCGCGCACCTGTTCGCCGAGATCGACCAGCCGGACACCAACTTCATCCTGCGGCTCTGGGACGCCGCGCCGAACGGGAGCCGGCAGCTGATCACCACCGGCTTCCTGAAGGCGTCGCACCGCGAGCTGGACGAGCGGACGACCGAGGGCAACCCGTACCACCCGCACACCCGCGCCGTGCCGGTGGAGCCGGGCGTGATCGAGGAGTACGTGCTGCGGCTGTATCCGTTCGCGAGCACGTTCCGGCCGGGGCACCGCCTGGTGGTGGAGCTGTCCAACGACGAGCCGCTGGCCGACGACCACAACGCGCTGCTGCCGCCGGACGCATTCCACCTGCCGGTGGGCCGGCCCGTCACGCACAAGATCTACCGCGACGCCCTGCACCCCTCGCGCCTCGTGCTCCCGTTCACGCGGGCGGCAGCGGGGGAGTAGGGGACTACCAGGCGGCGTCGAGCAGCGCCGCGACGCTCGGGACGTCGAGGGCGCGCGGATTGGGGTAGGGCTGCGCGACGACGCGTTCCGCGATCGCGGGCAGTTCGGCGCGGGGGACCCCCAGCGCACCGAGAGTCGTGGGGCCGTCGTGCGCGCGGGCCAGCGCCGACACCGCGGCGACCGGGTCGCCGCCGGTGACCCGGCCCAGCCGGGCGGCCGCCGACGGCGCGGCGGGCAGGTTGAACGCCATCACGTGCGCCAGCAGCAGGGTGTGCAGCTCCGCGTGCGGCAGGTCGAACGCGCCGCCGAGCACGTGGGCGAGCTGGTGGTGCAGTCCCATGCGCGTGCCGGCGAGGCACAACCCGGCGAGCCAGGCGGCCGACTGCAGCCGTCCCCGCGCGGCCAGGTCCGCCGGGTCGTCGAGCACCGGCGGCAGGCCGGTGAGGATGCCGTCGGCGGCCTCGGTGGCCAGCGCGTCGGTGACGGCGGTGGCGTCGGGCGCCCAGAGCGCCTCCACCGCGTGGGCGAGCGCGTTGATGGCGCTGGTCCGGGTGAGACCGAGGGGCATGTCCACGGTGAGCTCGGGGTCGTAGACGACGGTGGCCGGGACGAGCGCCGGGTCGCGGCGGGTGGTCTTCACCCCCTGGTCGGTCTCGCCCAGCACCGGGGTCACCTCGGAGCCGGCATAGGTGGTGGGGACGGCGATCTGCGGGACGCCGGTGCGCGACGCCACCGCCTTGGCCAGTCCGATCGCCGAGCCGCCGCCGATCGCGACCACGCAGTCGACCCCGGCACCCTCGATGCGCGCCATGACGTCTGCCGTGACGGTCACCGGGGTGTGCGGGGCGGGCCGGTCGAAGCGGACCGCCAGGTGCGACCCGAGCTGGGTCGCGATCTCGTCGGCGGCGTCCCGAGCCGACGGCGTCGACACCAGCAGCACCCGGCCCGCCACGATCCGGTCGACCTCGTCCGCGACCCGGTGCCGCGCTCCCGGGCCGATCAGCACGCGCTGGGCGAGCGACTCGTGCACGGTCACCGCAGGGGAGGGAGGCACGGGGGCAGCATGCCGCAGCCGGTGCTCGTTATCGTCTCGGCCGTGCGGTACGTGGCGGTCGGGGACAGCTTCACCGAGGGCATGGGCGACGAGCTCCCCGACGGGTCCGCGCGCGGCTGGGCCGACCTGGTCGCGGCCGGGCTCGCCGCGGCGAGGGACGAGCCGGTGCACTACGCGAACCTCGCCGTCCGCGGCCGCCTGCTCGACGTGATCGTCGCGGAGCAGCTCCCTGCCGCCGCTGGCGATGACCCCGCCGCCGACGCTGATGACCTTCAACGGCGGGGGCAACGACCTCATGCGCCCGGGGGCCGATCCCGGCCGTCTCCTCGCGGAGACGGAACGGGCCGTGCGGTGCGTTCTCGACGCCGGGGTGGAGCTCGTCCTGCTCAGCGGCGCCGACCCGTCGGCGCGGCTGCCCTTCGGCCGGGCGATGCACCGCAAGGCCGCAGCGCTGACCGAGGGCCTGGTCGACCTGGCCGCCCGCTGCGGCGTGCTGATGGTGAACGCCTTCGGGGACGTCGAGCTCCGCCGCGCCCCCTACTGGTCCGCGGACCGGTTGCACCTGGGACCGGCCGGGCACCGACGGGTGGCCGGCCTGGTCCTCGCCGCCCTCGACCACGAGGTCGCCGCCGAGGCGGTCGACCCGGGGCCCGAGGTTCCGCGGAGGTTGCCCGCCGAAGTCCGCTACTACCGCGAGCACGTCCTGCCCTGGGTGGGGCGACGACTGCGCGGCCGGTCGTCCGGCGACGGCCAGCGCGGCAAGCGTCCCGAGTGGACCGTGGTGGACCGGCTCGACGCCGTCGGGACGCTCGGAGCATGAGCTGGTTCGCCCGGCGCCGCCGGACGGTGCCGCACAGCCGCCCCGAGGTCCGCGTCCTGATCAACACCAACGTGTCGATGAGCCGCCACAAGGCCGCCGCGCAGGCCGTGCACGCGGCGCTCGCGGCGTTCGGCATCGACCACGGCCGGGTCGTCGTCCTCGGCGGCCGTCCGGACGAGGTGCGCGCGATGGACGTCGTCGTCCACGACGCCGGCCGGACCGAGGTCGAGCCGGGCACCCTGACCGCCGGGGCGACGCTCGTCCGTCCCGAGGACGACGAGGCGTAGCTCAGCCGGGGTCGGACTCGTGGCCCGCCGGCACCGCCCGGGTCAGGCCGCGGTAGGCGTCGGCCGCGCGGATCTTCCCGCTCACCACGCCCTCGATGGTCCGCGCGATCGGCAGGTCCACCCCGTGCTCGTCGGCCAGTTCCACCACGGTGGACACCGTCTTCACGCCCTCGGCGACCATCCGCATCTCGCCCAGCACCTCCTCGAGCGACCGGCCCATGCCCAGCTGCTCGCCGACGTGCCGGTTGCGGCTCTGCGGGCTCATGCAGGTGGCCACCAGGTCGCCCATGCCGGCGAGTCCGGCCATGGTGGCGGCCTCGCCGCCCATCGCCACGGCCAGGGTCGTCAGTTCCGCCAGGCCGCGCGACATCACCGCCGCCCGCGTGTTGTCACCGACGCCCAGGCCCTGGGCCATGCCGGTGGCGATCGCGATGACGTTCTTGAGCGCTCCGCCGATCTCGCACCCGATGACGTCGTGGTGGGTGTAGACGCGGAAGACCCCCCGTTGCACCTCCCGCTGCAGCGCCGCCGCCACGGTCAGGTCCTCGGTCGCGATGACGCTGGCCGCGGCCTGGCCGGAGAGGATCTCCCGCGCCAGGTTGGGCCCCGTGAGTGCCGCGGCCGGGTGCCCGGGCAGCACCTGCTTGACCACCTCGGTCATGCGCAGGTGGGTGCCGCGCTCGAGACCCTTGCTGAGGCTGACCACCGGGATCCACGGCGCCAGGTGCGGCCGGACGTTGTCGAGCGTCTCGCGGAAGGCCCCGGTCGGAACGCCCACGACCAGCAATTCGGCGTGCCGACCGGCGCGTTCGAGGTCCGCGGTCGCGCTGAGGCGTGCCGGCAGGCGGGCGCCCGGGAGGTAGGCCTCGTTGGTCCGCTGCTGGTCGACCTCCTGGGCCACCTCGGGGTTGCGTGCCCAGAGCAGCACCTCGTGGTCGCGCCGGCAGAGCAGGGCGGCGACCGTCGTCCCCCACGAGCCGGCCCCCAGCACGGTGACCCTCATCCAGTTCCTCCTACCGATCAACTGTCCGGACAGGATCCTGGCCTACCGGTCGGGGGACCAGTCGGATCACGAGGACGGGGGACGGCGGCTCACCGCGGCTCGACGACGACCTTGCCGAGCGCGCGCCCCTCGCCGACGTGGGCGAGGGCCTCGGCGACGTCGTCGAGGGAGAACGTGCGGTCGACGTGGATGGCCACCTCGCCGGTCAGGCAGCGGTCGGCCAGCGGCGTGAAGGAAGCCGGGCCCTGCCGCACGATCAGGACGCCCAGGCTCCGCCCGGTCACCCGCCCGGCCAGCCAGCCGACGGTGATCATCCGCAGCAGCACGCGGACCGTTCCGCCGACGCAGCGGTACCGGCCGCCGCGGGCGAGCGCCCGGCGGTACGCGAACACCGAGCGGTGCGCGACCAGGTCGAGGACCAGGTCGTAGCGCTGGTCGCCGCGGGTGAAGTCGTCCCGCCGGTAGTCGAGGACCTCGTCGGCGCCGAGCGACCGCATGAAGTCGAGCTTGTGCGCGTTGTCGACGGCGGTCACGTGCGCGCCCGCCCGCTTGGCCAGCTGGATCGCGAACGAGCCCGAGCCGCCGCCGGCGCCGTTGATCAGCACGCGCCGGCCGGGCCCGGCCCAGCGGGTGCCCTGGACGGCGATCGCGCCGGCCTGGGGAAGGGTCGACGCCTCGGCGAACGTCAGCCCGGCCGGCTTGACGGCGAGTGAGGACTCCGCGGCGACGGCGTACTCCGCGAACCCGCCCATCAGCGCGAGGTTGTCGCCGTACACCTCGTCGCCGGGCCGGAAGCGGGTGACGCCGTCGCCGACCGCCGTCACCCGGCCGGCGATGTCGGAGCCGAGCGTCCGGTGGGCGGGGGAGCGCAGTCCGCCGATACGGGCGTAGAAGGGCGAGCCGGTCAGGGACTCCCAGTCACTGAGGTTGATCGAGGTCGCGGCCACCTCGACCAGCACCTGACCCGCCGCGGGCGTCGGCGTCGGGCACCTCGTCGATGCGCAGCACGTCGGGGGGTCCGTACCGGTCGTAGACGGCTGCTCGCATGGGATCCCTCGCCGTGTGCCTGCGAGGACGGTAGGGGAGGGGACGCGGAGTCAGCCGCCGAAGAGGGTCGCGATCTGGGCGCGGAAGGTGAGCGCCGAGAGGGTTCCGAACAGGACGATCGACCAGACGAGCGCACCCAGCCGCACGCCGCGGATCCGGATGGGCGCGGGCAGGGTCTTGCGGTTGATCAGGATCAGCAGGCCCGAGTACAGGAACATCATGAAGCCGCCGACGACGGCGGAGATCACCAGCAGCACGATCGGCTGGGTGAAGCCGAAGAGCAGGACGAGCACGCCGATCGTGACCAGGCCCCACACCAGCCCGGCATAGAGCTTGCTCTCGTTCGCCTCCCGCTTGTAGGAGGTCTTGATGACGTCGGCGGCCAGTCGGCTGGTGTAGTCGACGATGCCCAGCGCCGCGGCGAACAGCGAGAAGGCGCCGATCGCCCAGAACAGGTACTGGAACCAGCCGCCGACGCGCTCGCCGAGCACCTCGCCCTCGGTCTGGATGAAACCGATGTCGTTGGCGAGGTCGTCACGGCCGAAGACCGTGGAGTAGGCGAGCAGCGACGTGAACAGGATCGTCACGAACGTGATGAGCACGAACGTGCTCAGCTGCTCGATGTTCGCGAAGCGCCACCAGCCGCGCCAGCGCCGCATGTTCTCGCTCGTCGGCTCGAAGACGTAGCCGGTGCTGGGGGCGGCCTTCGGCTCACCGGTGATCGGGCTGACCAGCCGGGGCACGTAGGAGCCCATGCCGAAGCCCTTGTCGCGGATCCAGTTGGACTGCACCAGGTTCTGACCTCCGCCGCCGCCGGCGAAGGCCAGCGCGCCGAGCAGCAGGGCGAAGCCCAGCTCGGCGACGGGGATGCGGGGCTGGGTCACGACCTGGTGGACGTCGCCCCATGCCGAGGCGCCGATGGCGACGACGGCGGCGATGACGAACAGGAGCAGGACGGCGGCGACCTTGAGCATCTGCGCCCGCTCGAGGGCGACGTAGACGACCGGCGCCAGGGTCAGGATGAGCCCGATGGTGATCAGCATGCCGACGCCGATCCAGCGCGGTCGCCGCCGAACAGGTAGGTCGTCCAGGGTCGCGGAACTGGTGCCCAGCCGGGCCACAGATTGGCGAAGTAGGTCAGGATCGCGAAGACCAGGCCCCAGTGCCGCCAGTACCGGCTGAAGCCGGTGAGCGCGGTCTCGCCGGTGGCGAGCGTGTAGCGCTCGATCTCCATGTTGAGGAAGAACTGCGTGACCAGGCCGACCAGGCCGCCCAGACGAACACCAGCCCGACCTGCGAGGCGATGTACGGGTAGAGGATGAACTCGCCGGAGGCCAGGCCCACGCCGGCGGCGATGATGCCCGGCCCGATCAGGCGCCAGAAGCGTCTCGGCTCCGGCGGGAGCTCCTTGACCTGCGGGGTCGGGAGGTACCGGGTGGGGAAGGCCGACGTGACGTCCGCCGTCCGGTCGTCCTGGATGGCAGGGTCGTCGTCCCGGGTAGCCACGGCGTCTCCTCCGAGCCGTCGGTCGCGGCCGGTGGACCGGTCGCCGTCCGTCATCCACTGTGCCCGCTCCGCGTTCGCGGCGCGACGCGAGACGGCGGGCGGACCGGACCCGGCGCGGCTACTCCCGCGCCGTCACGGGGTCCGGAGCCGCCGGGAACGCCAGCCCGTCCGGTCGAGCAGCCGGCGCAGGTGGAGGTCGAGAGGACGCTCGACGGGGACGGCAGTCCGTGCCTCCAGTTCCGCGACCCGCGCGCGGAGCGTGGAGCGACGGCGCTCGAGCTTCTTCACCTCGGCGAGGAGGGAGGCACGTCGCGCCGTGGCGTCGTCGTCCAGGCGCTGTCGGGTGGCTGCCGCCGCGGCGTCCGCCCGGCGCCGCTGCTCGTGCCCGGTACCCAGCAGCCGGACGACCTCGTCCCGGCCGTTCAGCAGGATGGCGGCCGCCTGCTCCGCGGCCTGGTGCCGGACCTGGTCGGCTCGTTCGGCGGCGCACCGCTCGATCTCGCGGACCTTCGCGAGCCGTGCGTCGGCCTCGACGTACACCTCGGCCGCCGTCAGCTCGGCCTCCTCCACGATCCGGACCGCGTCGGCGTGCATCGCCGCCGCATCGGCAGCCGCCTCGACGACGAGCAGTTCCGCCTCGGTCTCGGCCTCGGCGAGCACGCGTTCGGCATCGGCGACGAGTCGCTCCGCCTGGTCGGCCGCGGCGGAGCGGTCGGCCTCCGCGTCGGCCCGGATGCCTGCGGCCTCGTCCGCCGCAGCCGCGAGCATCGAGCCCATCCGACGGGACAGGTGCACGAACTCCCCGCCGCCGGCGGAGTGGGCGAGCAGCTCGCGGGCCTCGTCGAGGGCGGCCGTCGTCCTCAGGTGCCGGGCCAGGAGGTGCTCGCGTTCGCGGTCGGCGGTGGCGAGCTCGTCCTCCGCCCACTGGACGTAGGTGTCCACCTGGAACCGGTCGTAGCCCGCCACGGTGCGGCGGAACATCGGGGCGATCTGGAACACGGTCGGCAGATCTCCGGAGACGTTCGGACGCGTCCGGTCCGTCGGCACGCCGCGCAGCGTGCTCGCGGGGCCGGCGGTCCAGTCGTCGGCATGCAGTTCGGCGCTCATCCCACCTGCTTCCCCCCGCAGTTCGGATATCAATGCGGAACGGTACGGCGCCAGAACGGCTCCGCACCGGGTCGACCGTTCCCCATCACTCGGAGGGGAGGTCCGGCACGCCCGAACGGGCGGAGGGCCCGTCCGGCCGTCTCTCTGCGTGACGTCCCTCGGCCGGATGAGGCCACCGGCGGCGGGGGCTCCCGGGGGCGCGTCCTCACGCACGCTGGGTGCCATGGCGCCCGTCTCGACCCCGCCGCCGCCCGGCAGCATGACCGTTCCGCCGCTGTTCGGCTGGGGCGAGATCCTCACCGTGCTGGTGCTGCTGCTCGTCCTGGTCGTGGTCTTCCTCGTCGTGGCCGCGGCCGCACCGGCCGGGAGCCGTCGGTCGGAGTGGCAGGCGGGGTTGGCCGCCAGGTCGAGCCGGCCGCCGGACCCGGCGACGTCAGAGCGCGAGGAGTCCTCCGGTGCCGAGGACGGACGCATCCACCGCGGGTGACACGGCACACTGACGCCTCACACGTGTCCGTGGAGGTGGCGATGGCGGAGTACCTGGTCAACGAGGCCGGGGTCGCCCACGCGCGCAGGCTCATCGAGGCCCGCCAGTACGTGCTCCGGAGCGAGTGGGGGAGGGTCCAGCCGTCGGCCGAGGACGAGAACGCCTACCTGGCCCGGCACTCGTGGGACGAGTACGGCGCCTGGCACCTCGCGCTGACCGAAGGCCCGAACGACGACACCAAGGCCCGGTACGGCTTCGTCTACGGCGACTTCCGCCGGGTGCACCGCATGGGGATCATCGCCTGCCACTACCGGGCCGCCGAGTGGGGCCACAAGGAGATCGAGCTGGTCGCCCACGACCTGCTGCAACTGCTCGACGCGACCCGCACCTAGCCGGCCGGCGGCCCCAGCGATCAGCTGCGGTCGACCATGCGCTCGAGGTGCTCGGGGTAGCGGGCCCCCTGCACCTCGATCCGCGCCGCCGCGGCCTCGATCTCCGCGAGGTCGTCGGGGGAGAGGTCGACGTCGGCCGCACCGACGTTCTCCTCGAGCCGGGACAGCCGCTTCGTGCCGGGGATCGGGGCGATCCACGGCTGCTGGGCGAGGAGCCAGGCGAGCGCGAGCTGGCCCGTCGTCGCCTGCTTGCGGTCGGCGATCGTCGTCAGGACGTCGATGAGCGCCTGGTTGGCCTCCCGGGCCTCGGCGGTGAAGCGCGGGATGGTGCTGCGGATGTCGTCGCTGCCGAACGTCGTCGAGGGGTCGACCGTCCCGGTGAGGAATCCCTTGCCCAGCGGACTGAAGGGCACGAAGCCGATGCCCAACTCCGCGAGCGTCGGCAGGATCTCCTGCTCGGGGGTCCGGAACCACAGCGAGTACTCGCTCTGCAGCGCCGTGACCGGCTGGACGGCGTGCGCCCGCCGGATGGTGCGGGGCGACGCCTCGGACAGGCCGAAGTGTCGGACCTTGCCCTCGTCGATCAGGGCCTTCACGGCTCCGGCGACGTCCTCGATCGGCACGTCGGGGTCGACCCGGTGCTGGTAGTACAGGTCGATGTGGTCGGTGCCGAGCCGGCGCAGCGAGCCCTCGGCCGCCCGGCGGATGTCCTCCGGTCGGCTGGACAGACCGGTCGACCGGCCGTCGGCGTCGAAGGCGAAGCCGAACTTGGTCGCGATGACCACGCGGTCCCGGACCGGCTGCAGGGCCTCTCCGACGAGTTCCTCGTTGACGAACGGCCCGTAGACCTCCGCCGTGTCGAAGAGCGTCACGCCGCGATCGACCGCGGAGCGGATGAGGTCGACCGCCTCACGACGGTCGGGGACGGGACCGTAGCTCTGGCTCAGGCCCATGCAGCCGAGCCCGAGCGCCGAGACCTCCAGGCCTTGCCCGAGAACGCGCGTCTCCATCGTCATGCTCCGTATCCCTCCGGGTAGCCGTACTCCTCGTCGGTCACGTGGGCGCCCCACGTGGTCTCGTCGCCCTCCCAGATGGCGGTGTGCACCATGAATCGGTCGGGGGCGGCGCCGTGCCAGTGCTCCTCGCCGGGCGGCGTCCAGATGACGTCGCCGGGCCGGATCACGACCACCTCGCCGCCGCGGGACTGCACCAGCCCGACGCCGTCGGTGACGTGCAGGGCCTGGCCGTTCGCGTGGGAGTGCCACGCGGTCCGGGCGCACGGCGCGAACCGCACCGTGTTGACCCGGGTCCGCGAGGATCCCTCGCCGCGGAAGACGACGTCGAAGTGCACGTCGCCGGTGAACCACTCGGCCGGGCCCTTGACGGTCGGCTGCCTGCTCAGGATCTCCATCGTCGGTCTCCGATCTCAGGGGCGGACGAGGACCTTGAGGGCCTCGCGGTCGTCCATGGCGCGGTACCCCTCGGGCACTCCGTCGAGGTCGACGGTGCGGTCGAAGACCTTGCCGGGCTCGATGCGGCCGTCGAGGACCTCGGGGAGGAGCTCCTCGATGTAGGCGCGCACGGGGGCCGGTCCGCCGGTGAGCGTGATGTTCTTGCCGAAGAGGCTGCCGAAGCCGACCGGCGCCTCCTCGTACTGCGGCACACCCACCCGGCTGATCACGCCGCCGGCACGGACGACGCCGTATGCCTGCTCGTACGCGGGCATGTGCCCGACGCACTCGAGGACCGCGTGGGTGCCGTCGCCGCCGGTGAGCTCGCGGACCCGCTCGACGCCCTCGGCTCCGCGCTCGGCGACGACGTCGGTCGCGCCGAACTCCCGGCCCAGGTCGGTGCGGTCCTTGTGCCGGCCCATGAGGATGATCTGCTCCGCGCCGAGCCGCTTGGCGGCGAGGACGGCGGAGAGACCGACGGCGCCGTCGCCGATGACCGTGACGGTCGTGCGGGCGTTCACGGCGGCCTTGACCGCGGCGTGGTGCCCGGTCAGGAACACGTCGGACAGGGTCAGCAACGACGGCAGCAGCGCGGAGTCCTCGCCGACCGGTGCCGTGACGAGGGTGCCGTCGGCCAGGGGCACGCGGATGGCCTCGGCCTGTCCGCCGCCGATGCCGTTCCCGGCCCAGAAACCGCCGTTGCGGCAGGACGTGTGCAGGCCCTCGCGGCAGAACTCACAGGTGTTGTCCGACCAGGCGAAGGGCGCGATGACCAGGTCGCCGCGCTTGAGGGTCGACACGTCCGCGCCGATCTCCTCGACGACGCCGATGAACTCGTGGCCCATCGGGCTGCCCTCGGCCGAGGCCGGCATCGAGTGGTAGGGGTGCAGGTCGCTGCCGCAGATGCAGGCGGTGACGATCCGCACCACGGCGTCGGTCGGCTGCTGCAGCGTCGGGTCGGGGATCTCGGTGATCCGCACGTCGCCGGCGCCGTACATGAATGCTGCTCGCACGTGGGTTGTCCCATCTCTGTGGTGTCGGTGACCACCACAGAACCCGCATTCGGGGCGGCGTGGCAGTGCCTGTCGTTCCAGGTACTGACAGGGCCCCTCTCCGGGGTCAGGGCTGCAGCAGCACCTTGATCGCGCGCCGTTCGTCCATCGCCCGGTAGGCCTCGGCCACCTCCGCCAGCGGGAGGGTGAGGTCGAAGACCTTCCCCGGGTCGATCTGGCGGTTCCACACCAGGTCGAGGAGGTGCGGCAGGTAGGCGCGCACCGGCGCTGGCCGCCGCGGACGCCCTTGTTGGCCCAGAACAGTTCGTCGGTGGGCAGGTCGGCGTGCGGGACGCCGACCAGGCCGATCATGCCGCCGGGACGCGCATACGCGACCGCCTGAGCGCGGGCCTCCGCGGTGCCGACACACTCCAGCACCGCGTCCGCACCCTGGTCAGTGGGGGAGCGTGGGCGCGGAGGCGATCTCGCTGGGCAGCTGCTCCTGAGAAGCCGCCCACGACGCGAGCAGCTTCAGCGCGTCGGCGGTCGGCGTGCCGGCAGCGGCGGTGTACACGTTGAGGTGGAGCCCGGGAGACGAGGCGAGCTCCATGCCTTCGAAGTCCAGGTCGAGCTGACCGACGACGGGGTGGCGCAGCCGCTTCTGCCCGCTGCGGTGGAACTTCACGTCGTGCGAGGCCCACCGGCGGCGGAACAGCTCGGAGCGGGTGGACAGTTCGCCGACCAGCTCGATGAGGGCCTTGTCGTGCGGATTGCGGCCCGCCTCCAGGCGGAGCATCGCGGCGGCGTCGTTGGCGATGCGGTCGTAGTCGACGAAGAACTCGCGAGCCGCCGGGTCCAGGTACACGAACCGGGTGGTGTTGGCCGGACGGCGCGGGTCGGCGAGCACGGGGGAGTACAGCGCCCGGGCCAGCTGGTTCATCGCCACGATGTCGTGCCGCCCGTTGCGCACCCACGCCGCCGCGTCGGTCATCGCGTCCAGCAGCTGCTGGATCGCCGGCCGGACGCTGACGGGCGCGCTCCGCTTCCGGCGCGTGCCGCGGGCGCCGCTCTCGCGAGCGAGGGCGAACAAGTGGGTCCGCTCGGCCTCGTCGAGCCGCAGGGCTTCGGCCAGCGAATCGAGGACGCTCTCCGAGGCGCCGGCGAGGCTGCCGCGCTCCATGCGGACGTAGTAGTCGACCGAGACGCCGGCGAGCATCGCCACCTCCTCGCGGCGCAGCCCCTTCACGCGGCGGTTGCCGCCGTAGGCCGGGAGCCCGGCCTGCTCGGGAGTGATGCGCGCCCGTCGCGTGCTGAGGAAGTCGCGGATCTCCGCGCTCAGGTCCGTGGTGCTCATGCCACCACGGTAGGGAGGCCGCGCAGAACGAGGGAGGCACTGCCAATGCCTGGATCGTCAGGCACTCCCACCACGCGGGGTGCGCCTCCTAGCGTCGTGGCCATGAGCAGCTCCTCCTTTCCCCTGAACAACGGCGTCGAGATCCCCGCTGTCGGATTCGGCGTCTTCCAGACCCCGCCGGACGAGACGATCGCCGCCGTCGAGACGGCCCTGGCGGCCGGCTACCGGCACGTCGACACCGCCGCGGCCTACCTCAACGAGCGCGGGGTGGGGGAGGCGATCCGCCGCTCCGGCATCGACCGCTCCGAGATCTTCGTCGAGACGAAGGTGTGGATCACCGACTACGGCTACGACCAGACGCTGCACGCCTTCGAGAAGAGCGCCGGCAAGCTCGGGATCGACCAGATCGACCTGTTCATCCTGCACCAGGCCCTGCCGGGCGAGTTCTCCCTCACGCTCGACGCCTACCGGGCGCTGGAGCGTCTGCTCGCCGACGGGAAGGTGCGCGCGATCGGCGTCAGCAACTTCATGCCCGACCACCTCGCCCGGCTGCTGGCGGAGACGTCCGTGGTGCCGGCGGTGAACCAGATCGAGGTGCACCCGTACTTCCGGCAGTCCGAGCTCCTGGCCGTCAACGCCGAGCACGGCATCCTCTCCCAGGCCTGGTCACCGATCGGCGGCATCACCTTCTACCGCGACGGCTCGCACGGCAGCACCCTCGAGGACCCGACCATCGGGGCGATCGCCGCGGACCACGGCAGGACGCCGGCCCAGGTCATGCTGCGCTGGCACATCCAGCAGGGCCGGCAGGTCATCCCGAAGTCCGTCACGCCGTCGCGGATCGCCGAGAACGTCGACGTCTTCGACTTCGAGCTCACCGCTGACCAGCTGGCCGCCATCGACTCCCTCGACACCGGTGTCCGCGGCGGCCCGGAGCCCGAGCAGATCACCCGCGAGAACTTCGGCCTCCAGATTCCCGAGGCCTGACCTCAGCCCGCGATCCGCCGGGCCCCGGTGAGGCTGCCCATGGAGTCGATCGACGCCACCTTGACCGGTTCGCCGTACGTCGAGGCGTGCACCATCTGGCCATTCCCGATGTACATCCCGACATGGCTGACCGGGCTGTAGAAGAACAAGAGGTCACCGGGCTGGAGCGCCGCGGTCGAGACCGGGGTGCCCATGGTCGACTGCATGCTCGACGAGTGCGGGAGCTGGATGCCCGCCGCTGCGTAGGCGTACTGGGTCAGGCCAGAGCAGTCGAACGCGTCGGGCCCGGCGGCCGCCCAGACATAGGGGTCACCGAGCTGGGCCATGGCGGTGCTCACCGCCACCTGGGCAGCGGCACTGCCACCGGCGACCGGGGCCGGGGGAGCGGGCACCGCCGGTGCGGGGACCGGGGGCGGAGGCGGGGCGGCGCCGGCGTCCGTGCCGGGATCGGCAGGTCCGGCCGTCTCGGCAGCGGCCTGCGCGGCGGCCTGCTCTGCTGCATGCCGCTCGGCCGCTGCGCGCGACGCCCGCTGCTCCGCCGCGCTGAGTCGTTCGTACTCGGCCTGGTAGGTGGCGATCTCCTCGTCGAGGGTCTCCTGCTGGGCGGCCAGGCGCTCGACCTGGGCCTGTGCGTCGGCCGCGGCTCGTTCTGTCGCGGCCTGTGCCCGGTCGGCCTCGTGGGTGGCCTCGTCCGCGTCGGCCAGGACGCCGTCGTTGTGCTCCGCGATCGTGCGGAGGATGCCGACCCGGTCGAGCAGATCCTCGGGGGACTCGCTGGTCAGCATCGCCTCGAGGGAACCGAGGCGCTCGCCGGTGAAGGCGCTGTACGCGACCGCGCGCACGTGATCGCGCGCCTGCGCCAGGGCCGCCTCGGCCGCCGCGAGGTCCGCGGAGGCCAGCTCGGCCGCTCGCCGGGTCGCGGCCAGTTCCTCGCGCGCCTCGTTGAACCGTTCGGTGAGCACCTCGAGGTCGTGGGCGCGAGCGGCGACGAGTTCGGCGGCTTCCTGGGACGTGCCGGGCGACGGGTCGGCCGAGGCCGGCAGCGGGCTGAGCGCCACACCGCCGGCGGCCAGGAGGGCGACCAGGGTGCGACTGCCGGCGTTCCGGCGGCGGACAGGGCTGAGCGGACTCGCCATGGTCGGCGGTCGTCCCTTCTTCCACGGCCGCCTACCGAGTTAGCTGACGGGTTCGGGCGGGAAGGCGCCCGGCCTCGGCGGCCCGGTCGGCCGTCGACTGCTTCACCCCGATGGTGCGATGGGTCCCCGGTCCATGCGCCGGCTGCGATCACCGGCAAGTGGTTCGGCGGCGTCCGCCGGTCGTCGCCTGGACGGCGACGGAGGCCCGACGGGACCCCTGTGACGGTAGGTGCGTTCCGGAGCGGGGACAAACCGGCCGCTCGGCGGACCGGCGACTGCAGTGCTCAGCGCCGCGCGTCGACCACCACGTCGAACCACTGGGAGCGGCTCGGCTCCTCCTCGAGCCGCTCGAGGGTCGCCCGCTGGTCCAGGAAGGCCGGGTCGGAGTGCCACTCCTGCCAGTCCTCGCGACTCCGCCAGGTGCCGACGATCACGCGGGTGGACGTGTCGTCGTCCGAGGTGAGGAGTTGGCCGGAGATCCAGCCGGCGTGCTCGCGGGCCGAGTCGAAGCGGGAACGCATCGCGGCGTCCCACTCGGCCTCCCCACCGGTGCGCAGTGTCGCCGTGGTCATCACCGTCATCATCGCTGGCTCCCGCGGTCTGGGTGGTGGTGTCGGGGGGACGCAGATCAGGCGGGCTCGGGCACACCGCCGGGGTCACCACCGGGATCCTCCGGTGTCGCTTCGATCGGGGGCGGCGGAAGCGGCTCGGGCGCATCAGGGAGCAGTTCCGCCGGATCGTCCGGGACAGGCTGGTCCGGATCGATCTGCGGATCCGGCTCGGGCGGTGGCGCGACCATGGGACGAGTCAACCAGCGCGTCGGCCCGGGCGCGTTCCCAGGCGCTCCGGTCGGCGTCAGCCGGCGGTGACCTCGGCGGTCTCCGGTGCCGGCGCCTGAGCCCCGTCGCGGGTGCGCGGCATCAGGGCCACGGCGCAGAGCATGACTGCGGCCACCACCGCCGTCGCCAGGAAGACGTTGTGCACGGCGGTGGTGAGCGCCTCGGGCGGCACCCGGTCGCCGTCCGACGTCGACGCGCCGATCGTCGCGTTGACGATCGCGCCGAAGACGGCGACCCCGACGGCGCTGCCGGCGGAGCGGAAGAACATGTTGGTGCCGGTGACGACGCCGCGCTGCTGCCACCCCACGGCCGACTGCGCGGCGATCAGCGTCGGCGCCGCGGTGAAGCCCATGCCGAGACCGATCACGAACGACGTCGCGCCCACCTGCAGGACGCTCGAGGACCCGTCCAGCAGGAGCAGCAGCGCGCAGCCGAGGACGACGACGCCGCCGCCGACGAGCGCGGTCGACCGGATGCCGATCCGGAGGTAGACGCGGCCGGACTGGGACGCCGAGATCGGCCAGCCGAGGGTCAGGGCGGCCAGCGCGAACCCGGCGACCAGGGGACCGGTTCCCAGGACGACCTGCACGAACGTCGGCACGTAGGAGGTCAGGCCCAGCAGCACGGCGCCCACGCAGGCGGCGACCAGGTTCGTGGCGACGAGCAGCCGGTTCCGCAGCAGCCGGAGCGGGACGACCGGATCGGCCGCGCGGCGCTCGATCAGCACGAACACCCCGAGCAGGACGGCGCCGCCGGACAGGACGGCGATGCTCTGCGGCGACCGCCACGCCCACGCCTGGCCGCCTTCGAGCAGGCCGAGGATGAGCAGCGTCAGGGCGAGGGTGAGCACTCCCGCACCGGCGTAGTCGATCTGCGGACGGCGCCGGTCCACCCGCTCGTGGAACCGCAGGCCGATCATCGCTGCGGCGATCAGGCAGAGCGGGATGTTGACGAAGAAGATCCACCGCCAGTCGACGTACTCGGAGAAGACCCCGCCGAGCGTCGGGCCCAGGACCGACGACACCGCCCAGACGCCGGCGAGGTAACCCTGCACCTTCGCCCGTTCCTCCAGCGAGTAGAGGTCTCCGGCGATCGTCAGCGTCATCGGCTGGACCGCGCCGGCGCCCAGCCCCTGCACGGCCCGGAACGCGATGAGCGCGCCCATGCTCCAGGCGAACCCGCAGAGGATCGAGCCGACGAGGAACAGGCCGATCCCGACGAGCATCACCGGCTTGCGCCCGAAGACGTCGGCGAGCTTGCCGTAGACCGGCACGGTCACCGCCTGCGCGAGCAGGTAGACGGAGAACAGCCACGGGAATTCGGCGAAGCCGCCGAGGCTCGCGACGATCGAGGGGACGGCGGTCGCGATGACCGTCGCATCGATGGCGACCAGGGCCGTGGACAGCATGATCCCGATGAGGACCGGGCCGCGTTCCGACCGGAAGCCGACGCCCGGCGACGCACTGGCCCGCTCCGCGCTCACCGCTCCGAGAGTAGGGCGGGACCGCGTCCAGCCGTCCCCTACGGAACCCTCTTGACAGCCCGCCTGACTAAGTTCATTCTTCCGAACTATGTCAGTCAATGCGACCAGGGACAGGCGAGCGGAACGGGGCGAGGCCACCCGGCGGGAGATCCTCGACGCCGCGTGGGCGCTCGTTCGCGAGGAGGGCCTGGCGGCCCTGACGATGCGGGAACTCGGGGCCCGGGTCGGCATGAAAGCCCAGTCCCTGTACGTGTACTTCCCGTCCAAGCACGCCATCTACGACGCGCATGTTCGGCGAGGCCAACCGCGAGATGGTCGCCCGGTGGAAGGCCGCCGCCGCGGCCGGGCAGCAGGAGCCCGTCGCCGTGCTGCGCCGGCGGACCGCGGCCTTCCTGCAGTTCTGCGTGGAGGACCCCGTCCGGCACCAACTGCTGTTCCAGCGCACCATCCCCGGCTTCGAGCCCAGCCCCGAGTCGTACGCGCCCGCCGTGGAGGGGCTGTCGGACCTGCACGACCGGTTGCGCGCCTGCGGGGTCGACGACCCCCGGGCGTGGGACGTCTGGACCGCGACTGCTCGCGGGCCTGACGGCCCAGCAGAACGCGAACGAGCCTGGAGGCGACCGCTGGCTGCGGCTCGCCGACGACACCATCGACATGTTCCTCGCGCACTGGGCGCGAGGGACGCGACGCGAAGGGAACGACCGATCATGATCATCGAGATGCTCGACGTCGCGGACATCCCGGTTCTCGAGCACGACGAGGCGATGGCGGTGGCCGCCGCCGAGTACGACCGGCTGCTCGAGCTGGTCGACCGCTTCGGGCCCGACGACTGGACGCGGCGGACCGACTGCCCCGACTGGGACGTCCGGGACATGGTGACCCACCTACTCGGCTTCATGAAGGCCAACGCCGACCACGCCGAGACCGGTCGCCAGCTCGCGCATGGCCGCCCGCGAGGCCGAGGAGCAGGGCATCCTGCGGCTGGACGCCCAGACGGCGCTGCACGTCCGCGAGCACGCCGACCTGTCTCCCGCCGAGGTGTCCGCGGCCGTGCACGAGTGGGCCGGCCGGGCGCTCGCCGGGCCGGACCGCGGCCACGGCCGAGCAGCGCGCCGGCCACCCTCTCGACCGGCCTGCCGGGCGAGGCGGACTGGACCGTCGCCTACCTGCTCGACGTCGTGTTCACCCGCGACGTGTGGATGCACCGGGTCGACCTGTGCCGCGCCACCGGTCAGCCGATGGTGCTCACGCCGGACCACGACGGCCGGATCGTCGCCGACGTCGTCGCCGACTGGGCCCGCCGGCACGGGCAGCCGTTCACGCTCCGGCTCGACGGCCCCGCCGGAGGCGCCTTCACCGCCGGCCAGGACGGACCCGAGATCCGGCTCGACGCCGTCGAGTTCTGCCGGATCCTCTCCGGTCGCGCCACCGGCGACGGGCTGCTCGCCACCTTCGTGCCCTTCTGATCCTCCTCGCGCCCTCGGCGCACCCCGGCTCGACGAGCCGGGCCAGCGGGCGCATCGCCCGCAGCAACTACCTCCTCCGCTCAGCTGGGCGTACTCGGCATGCCCGGAAACAGGCATGCCGAGCACCGCCCCGGTCCCCGAGGCCGCGTCATGCGCAGAACCGACACCCTCGTCATCGGCGGCGGCCAGGCAGGCCTCGCCGTCAGCTGGCACCTGGGACGGCGCGGCGTCGACCACCAGGTCCTGGAGCGCGGAGCCGTCGCGCAGAGCTGGGCGGCGGAGCGCTGGGACTCGCTGCGGATGATCACGCCCAACTGGATGTCCGAGCTGCCCGGCTGGTCCTACCGGGGCGAGCGACCCCGACGGGTACATGACCGCGGCCGAGGTCACGCCGGTACCTGCAGGACTACCGGCGCTCCTTCGGCGCCCCGGTGCGGGAAGGCGTCGAGGTGCTGTCCGTCCGCAGCGGAGCCGGGCGGCTTCCAGGTGCGGACGACGGACGGCGACTGGGCCGCGCGGAACGTCGTGATCGCCACCGGCGCCGCCGGTCGACCCCACGTCCCGCGGGCGGCCGCCGGCCTGGCGCCGTCCGTGGCCCAGCTGCCGCTCCGGGACTACCGGCGACCGGAGCAGCTGCGCCGGGCGGCGTCCTGGTCGTCGGCGCCTCGGCCTCGGGCCTCGCCGTGGCCGACGAGCTCGCCGCGGCCGGTCGCCGGGTCGTCGTCTCGGTCGGCAGCCACGTGTGGCTGCCCCGGCAGCTGGCCGGCCGGGACATCTGGTGGTGGCTGCGGGAGAGCGGCTGGCTCGGTCGAACGGTCGACGAGGTCCCGGACGTCGACGCCGCCCGCCGCGAGCCGCGCATCCAGCTGTTCGGCCGGCCCGGCCCCGACGGCGGGCTCGCCGGGCTGTCGGCCCGCGGGATCGGGCTGGTCGGCCGGTTCCGCGGTGCGGCCGGCACCACGATGACCTTCGCCGACGACCTGCCGATGACGCTCGACCGCGCACGCCAGCCGCTCGGCGGCGATCCTGGAGCGCGTGGCGCCGCTCGCCGCGATCGAGCGACCTGCCACGGCCGCCGGAGATCGAGGCGCCGGGCACCCTGCCGACCGAGCTCCGGCTGGACCGCGAGGGCATCCGGACGGTCATCTGGGCCACCGGGCACCGGCCGCACTACCCGTGGCTGCACGTGCCCGTGCTCGACCCGGCCGGGCACATCGCCCAGTACCGCGGACGCACGCTGGAGCCGGGCCTGTTCGTCGTCGGCACGAAGTTCCAGCACCGCCGCGACTCGACGTTCCTGGACGGCGTGCGGCACGACGCCGCCGCCGTGGTGGAGCAGCTCGTGGACCGGCCCCGCCCGTCCTCGAGCGCCCGGGGCTGCGTCCCGGCGCCACGCCGGTCGCCCTCCCACTCGACGTGCGCGGGGCCGCGAGTCACGCTCACTCCGGCGACCACGCGCGCGTGACCTCATCCCGGGCGGCAGACGCAGCCTCGGTCGATCGCCGAGTCCCTCGTCGCTCGGCAGAAGCGCAGGCCGATGGGTCGTGGTGCGCCAGCGCGTGCGGGCAGACGTCGCACCGTGGGTCCTCCTTGGACTGCGGGGCGGCGTGCGGCGGCCGCTCGATCCGGACGGCGGTCACCAGTTCGAGGGTGGGTCGCTGGCCGGGAACGACTGCATTCCCCACAGATCGACGATGTCCGGGGGCGGCGGGCTCGCGGACGGTGCGTCATCGGTCCGGACGACGATCTCGGGCCGCCGCGGTCGCGGCGTCGGCACCCGGACCGGAGCGGTCTCCGTCGGGCGTGGGCGGGTCAGGACGGTGGTCACGTCGGCTCCTTCGGGAGGGTCTCGGTCGTGGATCCACCATCCCTCCGGAGCCGGCCGCGGCCCATGGGCTCGGCCGGTCATCTCGTGTCCGACGTCGTTGCCGACGGTCGGCAAGCCGGCTCAGGGATCGACCGGGAGCCGCTTCGTCGGCCACTCGAGGAGTCGGGCACCCAGCACGGCCGCGTGCAGCGAGAAGCGCTGGTCGGGCCGGGAGACGCTGTACCCGCTCAGCTCGGCGACCCGCGCCAGGCGGTAGGTGACCGTCCGGACGGAGACGTGCAGCCGGCGGGCGGCCTCGGTCGCGACCTCTCCGGCGTCGAAGTACGCCTGCAGGGTCTCCAGCAGCACGCCGGCGCCGCCGCGCACCTGGTCCAGCGGTGTCAGGACGTCGCGGACCAGGTCGACGATGGCCGCCTGGTCGCGGCCGAGCACGCGGTGGACGAGCAGGTCGCGGGCGTGGACGACGTCGGAGTCCAGTCCGAGTCGATCGGCGACGGTCAGCGACTCCAGTGCCTCTTCGTAGGAGCGGGCGACGCCGTAGGCGCCGGGAAAGGCCCGCCCGGCGGCGATCCGCCAGCGGCCGGCGAGGTTGCCCCGGTGCAGCGCCTGCTGGAGTGCCGCGCCGACATCGACGCCGTCGGGCGGCGTCGCGGCGGGGCCCGACTCACCGGGGACGACGACGACCACCCGGCCGTCCTTCGTGGCCACCAGCACCTCGCGGTCGCCGAACCGCTCGACGACCGCGCGTTCCAGCGCGCTCGCCGCGCGGTCGGCGGCGCCGTCGCCGTCCCGCGGCGCGACCAGCGCGACGCGGTGCGACGTGCCCAGATCGATGCCGAACGGCTGGGCCCGCTCCACCAACCGGGAGACGTCGGCATCGCCGCGGAGCAGGTCGTCGACGAACTCGGCGCGCTGCGCCTCCTCGTGGCGGATCATGTCCCGCCGCTCGGCCTGGTGGCCGTCGACCAGCACGCCGATGGCGTCGTCGAGCACCCGCAGCACGGCTTCGGCGGCGCGGCGGACCTTCTCCGGATCGGACGAGCGCACCACGACCGGCAGCTGGCGCCACAGCCGCCACGCGGCCGACAGGTACAGATCCACCGCCTGGCGGGCGCCGACTCCCTGCGTGGCCGCGCGTCGCCCCAGTTCACGGACGGCGTCGAGTTCCCAGGCGTCGGGGCGCCGGCCGTTGATCGCCGCGTCGGCCAGCAGCGGGAGGTACTCCCCGAGCAGGTCCGCCGGCGCCTGGCCGGCCGCCGCTGCCGACCTCGCGACCGAGGCCAGCCAGTCGTCGGGGGCCGACCGCGCGGACCGGCCCAGGCGGTCGCCGTCCTGACTGCGGGCCATGGCGACCTCCACCTGTTCTTGCCGACGACCGGCAAGGACAGCATGCCCCATCCGACCGGTGCGGCACCTGGTGCGCGCGCCGGGCCGACGGCATGGTCGAGGGAGGAGGTAGGACCGGTGCTGAGCAGCCAGGAGCAACAGATCTGGGACGACGTGCAGCTCTTCTGGGCCGAGGAGGCCGAGGAGCCCCCCATGCCGGACATCGAGTCGGCATGGGGGAGCGGGGCGGCGCGCGCGGAGGTGGATCCGCCGGCCGTGATCGTCGCCGGCGCGTTCAGCGTCGTCCTGCTGCTCCTCTTCGGGGAGGCCCGGCCCGCCCTGGGGGTCACGGTGGCCACCGCCCTCGGCTGGACGCTGTGGCACTACAAGGAGCACCTGGCGGCCTGGTGGAAGCGGTCGGTCTCGACGGATGCCGCGGGCCGGCGCTGGGACGACGCCTGACCGGGTGGTCAGCGCAACGGGTCGAACGGGGCGAGCTCCGCCGGCACCTCGCCCTTCACGACCGTCTGGGCCAGCAGTTGCCCGGTGAGCGGACCGAGCGCGATGCCCCACATGCCGTGACCCCCGGCCACGAAGACCCGCGGGGACGCGGTGCGGCCCACCAACGGAAGTCCGTCGGGTGTGCACGGCCGCGAGCCGACCCATTCGTTGCGGCGATCGTCGAGGTCCACCCCGGTGAGGAACGGACGGACGGCGTCGACGATCGCCGTGATGCGTCGTGGGTCGATCGGGTCGTCGGGGCGCCGGAACTCCATCATCCCGGCCACCCGCAGGCGGCTGCCCAGCGGCGTGAGCGCGACCCGCTGGGCCGGGAAGTACAGCGGGCCGCGCGGCATCTGCTCCACCGGCACGCTGAAGCTGTACCCGCGCCCGGCCTGCACCGGTTGCCGCACCCCGAACTGCCCGGCGAGGTTCCCCAGCCAGGCGCCGGTGGCGATCACGACGGCGTCGTGGAGGTGGCGTTCCCCGTTCGTGGTGACCACGGCGACGCCGCCCCGCTCGTGGTGCAGGTCGGTGACGCCGACGCCCTCGACCACCTCACCGCCGCGGTCGCGCACCGCGAGCGCGAGACTCCACACGAACTCGGGCGGATGCAGGTAGCGCTGGCCGTGGATCTCCACCGCCGCACCCACGCGTTCCGACAGCACCGGCTCCATCGCGCGCACCCGCCAGCCCGTCACCGGGTGGTAGCCGACCTGCTGCCCGGCGTCGCCGATGTGCTCCAGCTCGGTGAGGAGGCCCGCGGCGTCGCTCTCCCGGCGGAAACAGGCGAGGAACGGCTGGGCACGGTGCGTCGTCGCGGGCATCCCGCCGGCGGCGAGGACGTCGAAGGCCTCGAGCGCGCGCTCGTTGAGCGGTGCGTACGCGGCCATCCCTCGGCGCCACCGGCGCGCCGTGCTGTGGGCGACGAACCCGGCCAGGAAGCGCAGCAGCGTGCGGTCGGCGCGCAGTGGCAGGTACACCGGCGATCGCGGGCTGAGCAGAGCCCGCAGCCCGTACCGGACCACTGCCGGTTCGGGCAGCGGCGCCGTCAGCGCCGGAGTCAGCCAGCCGGCGTTCCCCCACGAGGCGCCGGCGCCGACGTGATCCCGTTCGTAGACGGTCACCCGGACGCCGGCCTCCTGCAGGAACCAGGCGGTGGCCAGGCCGACCATGCCGGCGCCGATCACGGCCACGTCCCGTGGTGCGCCGCCCCCGGCCGTCGGACCGGGGTGATGGTGGTGGGACGACATGTCCGCTCCTCTCCCGCCCCCGTGGCGGGGGCGGGTCGATGCGCCGGCGTCGGTCGGACCCGAGGGCCCGCCCGCACGCCGGGTGATGGATGACGGGATGCCGGTGCCGGCCCCGTGGCCCGGCACCGGGGGCTCAGGCCGCGGAGGTCTGGCAGGCGACGCAGCCGGCTGCGTACGGCCGGAACTCGAGTCGTTCGAGCGGGATGGCGATGCCGCACGAACTGCACCGCCCGTAGCTGCCGTCGGCGATCCGGTCCAGCGCGGTGTCGATCTCGTCGATGGTCTGCAGCATGCGGGCGGCGCGACTGACCGCCACCGGGTCCGGCATCGAGGTGGCGGCCTCCGTCAGCGCCAGCTCGCGTCGCCGGACGCAGTCGGCGCGCTGCTCGTCGAGCAGGATCCGGAACGCGTCCCACCTCGTGCCGGTCGTCGATGGCGTGCTGGTGGCCGTGGACATGGCTGTCTCCCTGAGTTGACGAACGCGCGCCGACCCGATGGATGGCGCGCGTGATGAAGGTGGCGACCCCGGCGGCCTCCTTCGCGGCCGCGCCTCGGGTCCTGGCCCGACCATCCCGCCCCCTCGTTGCCGGGAACAGGTCGGTCACCGGCGACGCCGCACCACCGCAGGTTGCCGACCGTCGGCAACGGCCGCAGCAGATCGCGAGGCTCCGGGGTTCGAGTTCTCGCGACTCCGGGTACGTCTCCGGGACACGGAGGGAGCTCGCATGTCAGCCGATCTGCTCGACCTCTACCAGCGGGCCAGCCGATGGACAGCCGAGAAGGTTGCCGCGGCCGATGACCTGGACGCCGAGACGCCGTGCCCGGAGTGGCGCGTCCGCGACCTGATGAACCACATGCTGGACACGCAGGGCTACTTCGCCGGAGCGGCCCGCGGCGAGGAGGTGTCGCCGCCGGCTCCCACTCCGCCGTCCCTGCTCACGGACGACCCGAGCGCCGACTTCGAGCGAGCCGCGAACGAGGTGGTGGACGCCTACTCGCAGGAGGGCGTGATCGAGAAGACGGGTCCCGCCCTCGGCATCGCGTTCAGCGACCAACTGCTGCACGGCTGGGACCTCGCGCGGGCGACGAAGCAGGACGCGACCATGCCGGAGGGCCTGGCGCAGGCCGCCTACGACCACATCCACGGCCGGTTCACCGACGAGCAGCGCCAGGGCGTGTTCGCGCCGGAGATCCCGGTCGGCGACGACGCGACACCCCAGCAGCGCCTGCTCGCCTACACGGGGCGAGACGACCGCGGGAACTGATCCTCGGCCCGACCGGGGACGGCCTCGACCAGGCGAGCCTGGAACGCCCGCCCGACGCCGGCGGGCGCGAATGTGCCCCCACCGGGGCCAGCTGCGACCGCTCTGTCGAGCGTGTAGGTCGGCCCGGCCATCTGTTGTTCATCTGAGGGGGTGCCCAGTCACCCACGGCGGGTGACGGCGGGCCCCTCCCTCCGTCCATAGCGTCGCCGGGGTTGGCAGTGCCGGGTGATCGGACGGAGGACGTTGGTGGCGGCTGAGCGGGAACGGGTGCGCGCATTCGGGAAGCTCGAGAACGGGCTCCGTCAAGCGGACGACTGGTACCTCTGGGGCCCCTACGTCAGCGAGCGGCAATGGGGCACCGTCCGCGAGGACTACAGCGCCGACGGCGAGGCGTGGGCATACCTCCCGCACGACCACGCCCGGTCGCGAGCGTATCGATGGGGGGAGGACGGACTCGCCGGGTTCAGCGACATCGAGCAGCGGTTATGCCTCGGCCTGGCGCTGTGGAACGGCCGCGATCCGATCCTCAAGGAACGCCTGTTCGGCCTGACGGGTGCCGAGGGAAACCACGGCGAGGACGTCAAGGAGTACTGGTGGTACCTCGACGGCGTGCCCAGCCACGCGTGGAACCGGTGGCGGTACCACTATCCGCAGGCTGCCTTCCCGTACGAGGAGCTCCGCCACGAGAACGGCCGCCGGGGCAAGCTCGATCCCGAGTACGAGCTGCTCGACACCGGAGCCTTCGACGGCGACCGCTACTGGATCGTCGACGTGCACTACGTCAAGGCCGATCCGCTGGACGTGCTGATGTCGGTCCAGGTGACCAACGCCGGTCCGGACCCCGAGACCCTGCACGTGCTGCCCACCGCCTGGTTCCGGAACACCTGGTCCTGGGACGTCGGCAGTCCTCGGCCCGAGATGGAGTCCGCCGGGCCTGACTCGGTCGCGGTGCAGCATCCGTTCCTGGGAGAGCTGGAGCTGGTGGCCGCCCCGGGCCCGGACGGCGCCCGGCCGGACACCCTGTTCTGCGAGAACGAGACGAATGTCGAGCGCCTGTACGGCGGGCCGCCCGCCACCCCGTACCCGAAGGACGGCATCAACGACCACGTCGTGTCCGGCGCGCCCACGGTGAACCCCGACGAGCGCGGGACGAAGGTCGCGTTCTGGTATCGCCTGACCGTGCCGGCGGGCGCGACGGTCGAGCTGCGGTTGCGGCTGCGCCCGGCGGGCGCCCGCGGCGACGCCCGCCACCGCGCTGGGATCCGCTTTCGACACGGTGGTCGCCCGTCGCCGCAGGGAAGCCGACGAGTTCTATGCCGAGCTGACGCCTCCGGCCGCCTCGCCCGACGAGGCGCTGGTGATGCGGCAGGCCTTCGCCGGGATGCTGTGGAGCAAGCAGCTCTACAACTACGAGGTGGCGCGCTGGCTGGACGGCGACCCGACCCAACCTCGGCCGCCGGACTCCCGGCTCGGCGGCCGCAATGCCCGATGGCGTGGTTTCGACGCGTTCGACATCATGTCGATGCCCGACAAGTGGGAGTACCCGTGGTTCGCGGCGTGGGATCTGGCGTTCCACTGCGTGGCGCTGGCCCACGTCGACCCGGCGTTCGCCAAGTACCAGTTGCTCCTGCTCTGTCGAGAGTGGTTCCAGCAGGGAAGTGGGGCGCTGCCCGCGTACGAATGGGATTTCGGCGACGTCAACCCGCCGGTCCAGGCGTGGGCCGCGCTCGAGGTGTTCGTCATCGACGGCGCCCGCGACCTCGACTTCCTCAGCCAGGTCTTCGACAAGCTGCTGGTGAACTTCACCTGGTGGGTGAACCGCCAGGACGCGACCGGGTCGAACCTGTTCGAGGGCGGGTTCCTCGGGCTGGACAACATCGGGCCGCTGGACCGCTCGCACCTGCCGGTCGGCGGCACGCTCCAGCAGGCCGACGCGACCGGCTGGATGGCGTCCTACGCCCTGGCGATGAGCACCATGGCCCTGTTCCTGAGGCGCAGCGGCCGTCCCACCGGCGAACTCGTGCTCAAGTTCCTCGAGCACTTCGCGGCCATCCGCACTGCGATCGCGGATCAGGCGTTGTGGGACGACTCCGACGGGCTGTTCTACGACCGGCTGGTCACCCCGGACGGGACGGCGGTACCGATCAAGGTCCGGTCCATGGTGGGCATCATCCCGATGCTGGCCGCCGCCGTCATCGATGAGGCGATGCTCGACCGGGCCGTCCTGATCGGCAAGAGCTTCCCGAAGTTCCTCGAGCGTGAGGGGCTGCACGATCGGGAGAAGCTCGCCGATCTCGGGCTCCTCCGCGGTGCGCAGGGGGATCGGGCAGTCCTGCTCGGCGTCGTCGGCATCGACCGGCTGGAGCGGTTGTTCGCCAAGCTCTTCGACGAGACCGAGTTCCTCTCTCCCCACGGCCTCCGCGCCATGTCCGCCTACCACCGGGAGCATCCGTACGACCTCGTGGTGGGGGACACGCGGGCGGGGATCGACTACGAACCCGCCGAGTCGACCACGGCGATGTTCGGCGGCAACTCCAACTGGCGCGGACCGGTCTGGTTCCCGCTGAACTACCTGGTCATCAGCGCGCTGGAGCGCTACGACCGCTTCTTCGGCGACGACTACACGGTCGAATACCCGACCGGGTCCGGCCGGCAGCTTCCCCTCGCTGCGATCGTGGCGGACCTGCGTGGGCGCCTCGTGTCGATCTTCACGGTCGGTGCCGACGGTCGACGTCCCTGCTTCGGTGGCGTCGAGCGGATGCAGCGAGACCCGGCCTGGAAGGACAACCTGCTGTTCAGCGAGTACTTCCACGGCGACAACGGAGCCGGACTCGGTGCGGCCCACCAGACCGGTTGGACCGGGGCTGATCGCCGACGTGATCAGGAGACGGCACGGAGCGGTGCCCTCCATCGGCGACGCGGTGCGCGCGGCCGGACCCGAGAAGTGACGAGCATGAGCGCCGGTGTCCTCGTCGGCGGTGCGGCCGGGCCTCTGGTTCCCCCTCGGCGCCACCGTCCGCGACGGTGGCACCAACTTCGCCGTCGCGTCGGGGATGGCCGACGGAATGCTGCTGTGCCTGTTCGACGAGCACGGCGCGGAGACCCGGCTCCCGCTGCCGGAGCGTGACGGCGCCGTCTGGCACGGATTCGTGCCGGGCGTCGGCACCGGGCAGGCATACGGATACCGCGCGACCGGGCCGTTCGACCCGGTCCGCGGCGCCCGCTGCAACCCGGCCAAGCTGCTGCTCGACCCCTATGCCAAGGCGATCACCGGCGACGTCCGGTTCGGGCCCGAGGTGCTCGGCCACGCGGTCCACGACCACGAGGCGCCGAGCCCGCTCGACTCGGCCGCCCACATGCCGCGCAGCGTCGTGGTGGACCCGGCCTACGCGTGGACGACCGACCCCGTCGAGCCCCGCCGGTACGCGGACACCGTGATCTACGAGGTCCACGTCAAGGGGTTCACCGCGACGCACCCGGAGATCCCGCCGGAGGTGCGCGGTACCTACGCGGGGCTGGGCCACGAGGCGGCCATCGCCCACCTCCTGCAGCTGGGTGTCACGGCCGTCGAACTGCTCCCGGTGCACCAGCACGTCCCCGAGGCCTTCCTCCCGGAGCGTGGCCTGACCAACTACTGGGGCTACAACACGATCGGCTTCTTCGCGCCGCACGCCGGCTACTCGGCGGCGGTGCGCGCCGGGCGCGCCGGGGGCCAGGTCGCCGAGTTCAAGGCCATGGTCGACGCCCTGCACGCCGCGGGTCTCGAGGTGCTGCTGGACGTCGTGTTCAACCACACGGCCGAGGCCGACCACCTGGGCCCGACCCTGTGCCACCGCGGGCTGGACAACGAGGCGTACTACCGGCTGCGCCCGGACGACCCTCGGCGCTACGTCGACACGACCGGCTGCGGAAACTCCATCGACGCCGCCGACCCGCTGGCCCTGCAGTTGATCATGGATTCGCTGCGCTACTGGCTGACCGAGATGCGCGTCGACGGCTTCCGCTTCGACCTCGCTCCCACGCTGGCCCGCCAGTACGGCAGCTTCGACCGGGTGTCGGCGTTCCTCGACCTGGTGTCGCAGGATCCCGTCGTGTCACGCGCGAAGCTGATCGCCGAGCCCTGGGACGTCGGGCAGGTCGACAGCTACGCCGTCGGCCGCTTCCCACCCCTGTGGCGGGAGTGGAACGGGCGGTATCGGGACACGATGCGCGACTTCTGGCGCAGCCATGGCGGCCTCCTCGGCGACGTCGCCACCCGCCTCACCGGATCCGCCGACCTGTACGGCGGCGCGGGGCAGCGACCGACCGCGTCGGTCAACATGATCACTGCGCACGACGGATTCACCCTGGCCGATCTGGTGTCCTACGACGTCAAGCACAACGAGGCCAACGGGGAGGGCAACCGGGACGGCACCGACGACAACCGCTCGTGGAACTGCGGAGTCGAAGGGCCCACCGACGACGCCGAGATCCTCGCCCTGCGCGGTCGCCAGAGCCGAGCCCTGCTCACCACGCTGCTGTTGTCGTTCGGCATCCCGATGATCCTCGGCGGGGACGAGATGGGCCGCACGCAACGGGGCAACAACAACGCCTACTGCCAGGACAACCCCACCACCTGGTTCGACTGGTCGTCGGTCGACGAAGACCTGCTGGAGTTCACCCGGCGCCTGATCAGCCTGCGCCAGAGTCATCCGGTGTTCCGTCGGCGCAGGTTCCTGGTCGGGACGGAGGCGCTGGAGCTCCTGTGGTTCAGCCCGGCCGGGACGCCGATGACGGTGGACGGGTGGCGCGACCCCGAGGCGCGCTGCGTCGCGCTCTATCTCGATGGGGCCGATGCGCCCGACCTGGCGCCCGACGGCAGCCCGATGCTCGACGACGACTTCCTGATGCTGGTCAATGCCTGGTGGGAAGCGGTCGACTTCACCGTCCCGCCCACTCGTCCCGGCCAGATCTGGCACCGGGAGATCGACACCTTCGACGGGTTGGCGACCGAGCCGCCGGCCACGCATGCCGAGGGCGACGTGGTCTCCGTCGGGCCCCGTTCAGTGCTCGTGCTGCGGGCGTCGGCGGCAGGCTGAGTCTCCGGCGTCGGGTCGGCGCCGTCGGGCACTACCGGGTACACCGCGTCGAAGGCCGCCTGCGGGTCGGTGTCGAACAGGAGCACCGGCAGGGTGGAGAGCGGGCCTAGCGAGGGGGTCCGCGGTCGTCCGCCGCAGGGTCCACGAACCCCGTGCGGTAGGCCCAGACGACCGCCTGGGTGCGGTCCCGCACCCCGAGCTTGGCCAGGACGCTCTTGACGTGGGTCTTGACCGTCTCCGGCGAGAGCCAGACCTCGCGGGCGATCTCGGCGTTGGAGAGCCCGTCGGCCAACGCACGGAGGATGTCGGCCTCCCGCTCGGTGAGGTGCGCCGCCAGCCGCAGCCGGTCGCGGTCGGGCGCTCGCCGGGCGGCGTAGGCGGCCAGCAGCCGCCGGGTCACGGCCGGAGCCACCAGGGCGTCACCGGCGACCACCGTCCGGATGCCGTCGATCAGCTGTTCCGGGGTGGCCCGCTTCAGCAGGAAGCCGTCCGCTCCCGCGTCCAGGGCGTCGTCGACCACCTCGTCGAGGTCGAACGTGGTCAGGACGAGCACCCGGGGCCGCCGTGGCCAGGACACGATCTCGCGGGTGGCCGCGACGCCGTCCAGCCGCGGCATCCGGATGTCCATGAGGACGACGTCCGGCAGCAGGGTGCGCGCCCGATCGACCGCCTCCCGGCCGTCGGCTGCCTCGCCGACGACGGTGATGTCCTCCTCGGCATCGAGCAGGGCGCGGAGTCCGCTGCGCACGAGGACGTCGTCGTCGGCGAGCAGGACGCGGATCACGGGGCCACCGCCGCGTCCGCGGGCAGGACGGCGCGCACCCGGAACCCGCCCTCGACCGGGGCCGCCTCCAGCTCGCCGCCCTCCAGTCGGGCCCGCTCGCGCATGTTCACCAATCCGTGCCCCGGGACCGGGTCCGCCACGGGATCGCACTCGTTGAGCACCTCGAGCAGGACCTGGGACTCGTTCCGGAGGAGCTCGACCCGGATCCGGCCGCTCGGCGTGTGCCGGACGGCGTTGGTCAGCGCCTCCTGCACGATCCGGTACACCGCCCGGGCGGCGCCGGCAGGGAGTTCGACGCCGTTGGTCCGCAGTTCCACGGGTCGCCCGGTCGCCCGGATCCGCTCGGCCATCTCCTCCAGGTCGGCCACCGTCGGCGCGAACGGCTCGGCCGTTCCACCGCCGTCGGGCTGCAGCACGCGGAGCAGCCGGTTGAGCTCGTCGAGCGACGCGCGCCCCGCCGTCTCGATGGACGTCAGCGCCTCCTGCGCGTAGGTCGGGTTGTCGGCGAACACCCGGCGTCCGACGCCGGCCTGCAGGACCATCACGTTGACCGTGTGGCCCAGCGAGTCGTGCAGCTCGCGGGCCAGCCGGCCGCGTTCCTGCGACAGCAGTCGCTCGGCCTCCAGGGCCTGCCGGCGACTCTCGGCGGCGTGTGCGGCCTCCGCCGCGACGGCGTCGCTCTGCCTGCGGCTGAGGACACCGGCGAGCGCCGCGACCAGGAAGCTGACGATGATCGAGGGCAGCGCGTCCAGGGGATCACCGTGGTCGAAGGCCACGTACCCGGCGACGGCCAGCCCTCCGATGGCCGTGGCCGCGGCACGGAGTCGGATGCCTCCGACGGCGAAGCAGCTGAACAGCGCGAACCAGGCCGGCCAGGCGAGGAAGTCGATCGGAGAGCCGGCGGCCGCCGTCGCCACGATGGCCAGGCTGGTTCCGGCCTGCGCCACGAGAGGTGCGGTCTGGCGCCACACCAGCGCCAGCGGTCCGGCGGCGGCGGCGATGAGAGTGACGGCGTCCACCGCCTCGTAGGGAGGTTCGTCAGGGAGCGCGAGGGCGAGGCCGACCGAGACGACGGCCAGGCCGCCGGCGAGCACCACATCGAGGCGGGTCGGTGTCGGCAACACGTTCCATCGTGGCGTTCCTGGGCGGACGAGGCGATACCCGCGCGAGTGGATCGGGTCCCTCGCGCGAGGGAGGCAGCGGCCCGCGCGGACCACTCGCGAGGGGTCCGCGATCGCACCGATCGAGGCTCGTGCCGGGCCCGGCCCGCGCAGAGGGTGGTCCTGCACCACCGCCGGCGCCTCCCGGCACCGGACCCCACTCTCGGAAGGACCACGGTCATGGACGATCTCCGGACCACGGCGATGGTCGACGACGGTGCGGCTGGCCGTGCAGGCTCGCCCGCGCCGACTCCGGCCGGCGTGCACATTCCCCAGCTGACGCGCCGCGGCGTCCTCGGCGTCTGGGCGGCAGCTGCGGTGCCCATGGGCCTGCTCGCGTGGGTCGTGGCACCGCTGGTCGCCGGTCAGCTCGAGGGGCCGGGCGCCCTGGCCCGCGCCCTGATCCCATGCCTGACGATCGGGCTGGTCTGGCAGTTCGTCCTGGTCGTCGCCCTGGTGCGGCGGGAGCAGGGGACGCTGCGATGGTCGGTGGTGCGCGAGGCCCTGTGGCTGCGTGCCCCGCGGGATCCACGCAGCGGACGGCGCGGCGGGCGGCTGTGGCTGATCCTCCCGGTCCTCATGCTGGCCTTCTTCGCCTCCGGCCTCGTCCCGTCCCTGTCCCACGATGCGGGCCGTGACTTCGGCACCTTCCTGACCTCCGACGTCGGGCCCGCCGTCCTCGGAGGGTCATGGGGCTGGTTCGCCGTCCTGGTGACGCTGTGGGTGTTCAACTCGGCCCTGGGCGAGGAACTGCTCTTCCGCGGCTACCTGCTGCCGCGGATGGCCGGCGCGTTCGGGCGCCGGGACTGGCTGGCCAACGGCGTGCTGTTCGCCGGCTACCACCTGCACATGTGGTGGGCCATGCCACGCATCCTCCTCGACGCGCTCACCATGGCCCTGCCGTCCCGCTACTACCGCAGCGCGCTGATCGGCATCGCGGTGCACAGCACGCAGAGCGTCTTCATCTGCGCCCTCGTCCTGCCGATCGTCCTCGCGGGCTGATCCCGCACCCCCTCATCCCTCATCTCTCGACCCTTACGGAGGTCTGTCATGTCCACCAACGTCTCGCCCGCATGGCCCGCCGCGGAGGCGTGGCCGGCTCCACCCCCATGGCCCGCTCCACGCCGCCGGACGGTGTCGCGCACCGGACGCGTCGTCGCCCTGTTCTTCGCGGTCGTGTTCCTGCTGCCCGGCCTCGGCGGGCTCGCAGGAGGAGGGATCCTCCTCTGGGCGCACTGGTTCGACCGGAGCGACGGCTTCGTCGTCTCACCCCACGACGACTTCGGCTCCGAGGGCTACGCCCTGGTGAGCGACCGCATCGATCTCGCCGCCGGACCGGACTGGCTGCCGGTGTCGGGCGCGGTCGGCACCGCGCGGCTCGAGGTGACCGGCACCGGCGGGGACGAGGTGTTCGTCGGCATCGCCCCCGCGGCCGACGCCCGGGCCTACCTCGACGGCGTCCAGCGCACCGTCGTCGACGGACTGGGCTTCGACGCCCCCGCGACCGACAGCGACCAGCTGCCCGGTGGCGAGCCGTCCGGACCGCCCGCCGACCAGGACTTCTGGATCGCCCAGGCCTCCGGCCACGGCACCCAGGAGGTCGTCTGGGAGCCGGCAGGTGGCGACTGGATGTTCGTGGTCATGAACGCCGACGGCTCGGCGCAGGTGGACGTCGAGGCGCGGATCGGTGCCGAGTTCCCCTCGATCGGCTGGATCGCCTGGGTCGCGCTGGTCATCGGATCGGCCCTCACGTACGTCGGCGCGCGGCTGCTGTCCCGGGCCTTCCGCCGGGACTGGGACCCGTCGGTGCAGTACCGGCAGCCGCGGGGCGACTGGTCACCACGGCGGACGTCGGTCCACGCCGGACCGGCCTCCTCTGAGGGACCCGGCGAGAGGTAGTAGGACGCGGAAGCCCTCACGGCCATGGCCCGTGAGGGCTTCCGCATGCCTCAGCGCCGCCGACCCCAGCGGAACCAGGACAACGGCCCGATCCAGTTGATCGCGATGACCAGCGCCCAGATCGCCTTGCGTCCGTTCACCTCAGCAGCGGGACGGCGCGCGAGGTCGACCCAGGCCGTGGCCGCCAGGGACAACTGGATCGATCCGAGGACCAGGATCCCCGTCTGCTGCCTCGGCGTGAGGTCAGCCCAGCGCTTGCCCGCCATGTCGGTCCCTCCGGTCGTCGACTCTCCGGGAATGTCGCACCCCCGCAGGCGTTAGCATGGCGAACGCACGGAGACGGAAAGCCGCTCGTCGGACGACGACTTCCTTGCGCCGTGGTCACACCGGCCGCCGACCGGCGGTTCCGGTATTCCCGCGGGTGGGCAGCCGGGCTCGCGACGTCGTCGCCTCGAGATCCGCAGGGCTGGTCGGGGTTCGGAGCACCAGTTCCCGCTCTCGTCCGTCCGCGGGACCGAGCGGCATGCTGCCCCGGCCTCTGGGCCCGGCAGTGCAGAGGAGGAATCAGTGGCGCGACGCGGCCAGCGCCCGACGGGCGCTCGTCGTCCCGACCCGCGGAACCAACGACGCGGTCGTGACCGTTCCGACGTCGTCGAGGTGCTCGCACGCGCCGTGCGCGAGGTCGAGGCAGCCGTCGGTCGGGGCTCCGTGACGCCGTCGGTGCGCGCGAAGTTCCAGGCCGTCGCGCTGGTGCTGCGTGAGGAACGCGCCCGCGTCCTGGCGGACCAGTCCATGAACGACGGCCGCCGGGCCGAGCGGCTCAAGCGGCTCGAGGGGATCGCGACGATCCTCGCGACGACGGCCGTCCGCGATGCCGCGCTGTTCCGGCTGCTCGCCGAGGACGCCGTGATCTCGGACGAGGTCCGGGCCCGCAAGCGCGAGATGCTCCAGGCCGCCGGGATCGAGTCGGCGCCGGCCGAGGCGCCGCCGCCGGCACCCAGTGCGCCTCCCGCCGTCCCCGAGCGGCGGGTCGTGCCGCAGTCCGTGGTGTCGCGGCAACTGGCCAACCCCTTCCTGGCCCCCGACTTCTCCGCCGCCCCGGCGCGGCCCTCCCGTCCCCGCCTCCTGGCCGGCTGGGAACTGCTCGGCCCACTGCTCCGGTCCTTCGAGCGCGCCGGGGACGGGGAAGCGGCGTGCATGCCCCTTCCCGCCGCGTCGTCGCTCCGCGCGTCCGGCGACCGGGAGCTGATGCCGCACCAGGCGCGGCTGGTCGCCGCTGCTGCAGCCGGCCACCGGAGGTTCCTGCTCGCCGACGAACCCGGCCTGGGGAAGACGGCGCAGGCCCTGCTCGCCGCGGAGGCGGCCGACGCCTATCCGCTGCTCGTCGTCGTGCCGAACGTCGTCAAGACCAACTGGGCACGCGAGGCCGGCCTCTGGACGCCGCACCGCACGGCCACCGTGGTCCAGGGCGACGGCCACTCGATCGACGGTTTCGCCGACATCGTGGTCGTCAACTACGAGGTGCTCGACCGCCACGTCGGCTGGATGGAGGGCTTCGGCTTCCGGGGCATGGTGGTCGACGAGGCGCACTTCATCAAGAACAAGGCCTCCCAGCGCTCGCAGCACGTCCTCGAGCTCTCCGCGCGCATCCGTTCCCGCACCGCGCGGCCGCTGCTGATGGCGCTCACCGGCACGCCGCTGATCAACGACATCGAGGACTTCCTCGCCATCTGGGAGTTCCTCGGGTGGATCGACGACAGCAAGCCGCTGGGCGAGCTGATGGACGCGCTCGAGGAGACGAGGCTGACGCCGGCAGACCCCGGCTTCTACGCGGCCGCCCGCAGGGCGGTCATCGACCGCGGCATCGTGCGACGCCGGAAGATCGACGTGGCCGCCGACATCCCGGCCCGCCGGATCGCCGACATCCCCGTCGAGCTGGACGGGGCGGCCGGTCGGTCGATCCGGAAGGCCGAGCAGGACCTCGCCCGGCGGATGGTGGCGCGGTACGAGACCGCGCTGGCCAGCCGCTCGTCCGACGGACGCGTCGACGGCATCGACCTCGACGTGGTGCGCCGGGTGGCCCGGGCGGAGCTGAAGGACGCGTCCGCGGGGGAGACGGGCGAGAACGTCTTCAGCATGATGCGCCGCATCGGCCAGGCGAAGGCGGGTCTCGCCGTGGACTACGCGGCGCAGCTGGCCCGGAGCGCGGGCAAGGTCGTCTTCTTCGCCAAGCACGTGGACGTCATGGATGCGGCCGAGGAGTCCCTGACGCGGCAGGGCATCCGCTTCTCGTCGATCCGCGGGGACCAGACGCCCTCGGTGCGCCAGAAGAACATCGACGCCTTCGTCGAGGACCGCGACGTCGCCGTCGCGGTGTGCTCCCTGACCGCGGCCGGGGTGGGTATCAACCTGCAGGTCGCCTCCAACCTCGTGCTCGCCGAGCTCTCCTGGACCGACGCCGAGCAGACCCAGGCCATCGACCGGAGCCACCGCATCGGTCAGAGCGAACCCGTCACCGCGTGGCGGATCATCGCCGCGCAGACCCTCGACGCCCGGATCGCGGAGTTGATCGACAGCAAGGCAGGACTGGCCGCCCGGGCGCTGGACGGATCGGACGGCGAGGTCCTGTCCTCGAGCGACGTGCAGCTCGAGGCGCTCGTCGCGTTGCTGACCGACGCTCTGCGGGCGCCGACCGGCCGGTGATCCGAGCGGTCAGGCGGTCTCCGGCACGCCGCCTGGGTCGTCCGGCACCGGCTCGTTGGGGTCGATCTCTCACCCGAGGATTCCGCCGTCCAGAACGGCCATCGGCGTCGCGGGGAGTGACAGGTCCGCCAGTGGCTCAGACAGCGGACGACGCGCTCATCCGGCTCGGGGGGGCGGGTCCAGGGACGACGACCGCCTCAGCCGTTGCCCCGGCCGTTGGCGCGGCCGGGCGGGGAGGCGCGGCCGCTGTTGCCCGGCCGGGCGCTGGGCTCGGGCGCAGTGGCGGTCTGCGAGGCAGAGCCCTCGGTTCCGACATCAGCCACGCCGGCCTCTGCGCCGGCGTTTGCGGCGACCTCGCCCTGTTCCTCGACGGGGGCGGGAGTGGGCACGGGAACGGCGTGGGTGACGGTGACGGCCTGCCCCGGGGACAGCTCCCCGGTCGGGCCGACGGCGAGCACCGCGCCGTCGGGTGCTCTCGCCGTCCGGAGCTCCCGGAGCTGGACGGACATGCCCAAGCTCGTCAACTCCGCCTCGACCTCACTGACGGGCCGGCCCAGGTACTCCTCGGCCGCAGACATGGACCGCGAGCGCCGTGGTCTGCTCCGGGGTCGATCCAGCCGACGGCGCCGACCGGCGATCCGCGCCTGCCAGTACCGCTGTCAGGACCGCGATCAGCGCCACCGCCACGAGCGGGATCAGGAGCCACGGCGACGATCGACCGCCGGGAGCGGCGTGCCTGGACCTCCTCGACGCGGTGGTCCTCACCCCGAGAAGGACGTCGGGCGCGGGCGTGCGATCCGTGGGACGCAGGACGGTCGTCGCACACTGGTCCGGCGATGGGAGCGCCGGCGGCGCGGCCAGCGCGTCCTCCACGGCGCTCAGCAGCGCGGCGCCGTCCGCGAACCGCTCCTCAGGATCCTTCGCCAGCATCCGCGACACCAGGTCCCGCACGTGGTCCGGGACGTCGGCGGGCAGCGCGTCGGGCACCGTGTTCGCGTGCATCAACGCGACCTGCACAGCGCTGGCACCCTCGAACGGCCGCCGGCCCGCCAAGCACTCGTAGGCCACCGTGCCGAGTGCGTAGACGTCGCTGGCCGGGCCGGCCATGGCGCCTTTCGCCTGCTCCGGTGAGAGGTACTGCGCGGTGCCCATGACGTCCCCGGTTCCGGTGAGAGGGTCGCTCGACCTGGACCACGCGATGCCGAAATCGGTGATCTTGACGCCGCCATCCGAGCCGAGAAGCAGATTGGCCGGCTTCACGTCCCGGTGGACGACCCCCGCCGCGTGGGCGGCAGCCAGCCCGGCCGCGGTCTGCCGCACGATCTCCAGCGTCCGGTCCGGGGTCAACCGACCCTCCCGCCGGAGCACCGCCGAGAGCGGCTCGCCGTCGACCAACTCCATCACGAGGAAGGCGCCCCGGTCTCCGGACCGCCCTGACGTGAGGGTGGCCTCCCCGTAGTCGTGCACGGTGGCGATGTTCGGATGAGCCAGGCCGGCAGAGAGCCGGGCCTCTCTCGCGAACCGGGTGACGGCGCCGGCGTCAGCTGCGACCGTCGGGCGCAGCACCTTGACCGCCACCGGCCGCTCCAACGCGAGGTCTCGGGCGCGCCACACCTGTCCCATACCGCCGGTCGCCAGCAGGGCGGTCAACTCGTAGCGATCTCCGACGAACCGACAGTCCACGTTCACGCTGATCTCTCCTTCTCCTGCGGCGGTGGCGGCGAGACCGGACCGTCGTGCTGGATGTGGATCCGTCTCTGGGCGCAGTGGCAGGGGCATGACCTTTCGCGGGACGCGGACCGCCGACATCCCGCCGAGGGTCAGGGACGTCCGGGCTGGGCCTTCCCAGGCGAGGCCGGATCGGCCGGAGAGGTTGCCGGCCCACGGTTCTGTGCCTGGCCCGGAGCGGATTCCGCAGGCCCCGGACGGTCCGTCGCCGGCTGCCCGGCCGCCGGGACAGGAGGTCGGTGGTTGTCGCGGGCCTGGTCGCTGACCGCTCGCCCGTCGACGTCGCCCGCCTGGGCTTCGCCGCTGACCCGCCGGCCGAACTCGGCTGGGCTGCCGCTCGGTGACTCGCCGTCCTGCGGGGCTCGTCCGGTCTCGGTGGCGACTTCCGCCCCGGCGGGCTCCTCGCGCGTGGCGGACGTGTCGTCCGCGGCGTCGGGGAGCTCGAACGGCGTCACGGCCTCGAGCACACCGGACACCTGCCCCTGGATCGGATCCGGAAGGACTCCGGCCGCCCCGGCTCCGGTCACGCTGGCCAGGACGATGCCCACGCCTGTGGCTGCCTGGGCGACGGCTCCGACCGAGGCGAACTTGGCGACAGCGGCGGCCAGTATCCCGATCCGCGCGCGTCGCCTGCGTCGCCCGGCCGGCCGTGTTGCGGCGGGATCCGCGGCCGTCCGTGTGTCGGCGGCGTCCGGCGCGGTGGGGAGGCCGTTGGCCAGCAGCTGCGCGAGCTGCGGACTGGGCCGTCCCGGGTGAGTGGCATCCGCTCGCACGCCGTTGGTGAACGCGACGAGCAGTGCCGCCTCAGCGGGAACGGGGCGTCCCGCGAGGAGGCGGTCGAAGGCCTCGTCGAAGCTGTCGCTGGTCATCTCATCTCTCACATCGCCGGCCGGTCTCATAAGGGCGCAGCCATGTCCCGCGCGTCACAGAGGTCACTGCGCAAGGTGGTCAACGCCCGCCGCTGCAGGGCCTTCACCGCCGGAGCGGTCCTGCCCAGGACCGCGGCGACCTGTTCCACGGTCAGGTCGGCGAGGATGCGCAGCAGCAGCACGTCACGCTGGTCGTCGGGCAGGCCGGCACACACCTCGTGGACGTCGCGGGAACTCAGAAGCGCCAGTGCGTCCTCCTCGACGTCGCCGCCGCGGTACTCCCGGAGGGAGTCGTCGCCGTCCTCGGCCAGGACGGGCCGTCGGCCCCGCCGCCGCCAGTCGTCGACCAGCCGCCGCCGCCCGATGGTGAACACCCACGCGCGCAGGCCCGCCTCGTCGCCGCGGAAGGCGCGCAGGCCGGTGAAGACGCCGATGAAGGTCTCGCTGGCCAGGTCGTCCGGCTCGGCCGCGCCCTGCAGACGCAGGTAGCCGGTCACGCCGGGGCGAGATCGCGGTAGATGACCTCGAAAGCCCAACCGGCGCCGGCCTGCGCCGCAGCCAGCACCTCAGGGAAGGTTGTTCCGATCGGCAAGCTGGGACCTCCAGTAGGGGTGTGCTCCGCCCGTGGTCGGGCCGCGACATCGCACGGTCTGACAAACACGCGGGTCGCCGGACCTTCGAGGGAGCCGCCGTGCTCTGTACGGAGCGCACATGCTCCATCACGTTCCGCTGAGTGTCGACGACCGGCCGACGCATGGGGCAACTGAGGCGGCTGGTGCGTGGGTCGACGATGCCGCCCGTCCGTCGGCCGCGACGCATGGGCCGAGGGATGCGGAAGTGACTGCCGCGAAACCCGGTGCGACTACTCGGCGATGACGCGAGTGAGGCGACCGCCCGACGTCGGGCAGTCAGCACCTCCCAGGGAAGGGATCACGATGTCCTGTTCGTACTGCACCAGCACCCTCCGGCGTGGCCGCTTCTGCATCCGCTGTGGCAAGCAACTACTGGCGGCGGCAGCGGTCGGAGGAGGGCTCCCCTCGGGACGTCCAGCAGAGGCCGGCACTCGACCGGCCACGATCCGGCGCGCCGGGGAAGCGCGATGACCCGGGCCTCCGTTCCCCGTGTGCTTTCCCGAGCCGCCGGCGAGGTCGGGCAGCGCGACGGCGATGACGGGGCGCCGAACGCCACCACGATCCAGGACCTGTACGACACGGCTCTGGCGCGCTCCGCAGTGGGCGGTGACCGTCCGCTCCAGCGGTACGCGGCGGTGCTGATGGCGGCTCCGCGAGCGTCCTGACCAGGGCGGGGCACATCGGGGCCCAGGTCCGTCGGACGCGGCCGTCCGCCTTCCGGCGCATCAGCGCAGCGCCGTCGCCGCTCCGATCGACGGCGCCGGCGTCCGCCGATCCGAGTCGACTTGTCGACCGAGTCCGGGCGTGGTTGCTCGGAGTCGCCGCACTCCTGGCCTACCGTCGGCCCGTCGGGCGCCCTAGACGGCGCGTGCGTCAGTGGCCATGGAGGCAACGTGTCGGAGACCACCCTCGGTCGAGCATTGGAATTCATGGGGCATCCGCAAGACGTCGAGGTCCATCGCGGCGGACGCTGGATTCCCGGGTCGATGATCGGCTGGCGACAGGAGGAGGGCAGCTCCTGTCGAGTCATGGTTCGCGTCGCCGAGGGGGGCGTGGGGAGGACGGCCTGGGCCGCCCTGCACGACGTGCGATTGGCCGAGCACCGCAGCTACCCGCCGACCGAGTCGCTCCCGTTCATCCCGCGGCTTCCGCAGGCAACGACGGATGAGATGACGCGGTCAGCGACGAGCGGTGGATGGGGCGAGCTGGTCGGCCTCGACGACGTCCCCGAGCCAGCCGCCACCTCGCGGACCGTGCCGGTCACGGTGACGGGAGACGAGGTCGAATCCGACACCGGTCGGCACCAGGCGCCTGCGGGGGTCCGCCACGACGTCATCGACCGCGATCTCCGGCCGTCGTCGCCCACCTCCCCGCCCGGCCCGTCGCGGCCTGTCGCCCGACCGCGACGCGAGCACGAGGCGGGGACGCCGCCGGCGCCGTGGTGGCCATCCTCCAGGGAGCCGTCGTCGCTCCTGGACGGGGTCGAGCCGACCCGGCTGCTGACCCTGCCGGCGCCGCATCACTGGAAGACTGTGGCCCCGGGGCCGGGTGTCTTCCCGACGCGCTGAGTCTGCACTCGGCCGGCGGCCCCAGCCGGGTGTCTGCCCGGAGGTAGCCCGGGCATCAGGACGTACGCCGGTGTCTCACGCGCCGCGCCGCGTCGAGGTCGAGCACGACAGCGTCCGGCACAGCCGCTTCCGGCGGGCCCGGCGGCTCCGCCTCGACCGCCGGCGAGTCATGGCGGAGGTCGACCGGATGCAGCGGGCCGTCCGAACGTCGGGCACCTGCGTCCTCAGACCCCCGCCAGCTTGGGTTCGGCTGCCCGGGCACTGACGATGCCGTGTTCCCGTGGAACACGAGCACCCTTCGTCGTGGTCCGCGGAGGTGCCGACGGCGTTCCCTCGCATCCCTCACGGCAGCCGCGGACGAGGCTGCGGCCGATACCCCGTCAGTGTCCGGTGGGTAGGCGTGCACGGATCCCCGCGCGCGAGCGATGCGACCCTCGCCATGCGGCGCCCCCAGCGGCCGGTTACCCGGCGCGGAGTCTCGGTCGGGCAGGGGGATCAGCAACATCATCTTGCCGCAGCGGTTGCAGAACCAGAACTGACCGCGCTGGTGTGCGGTCACGCAGGAAAGGCAGGACACGGACAACCCCTCTCGTCGAGGCACGTCACCCCCGCAGGGGGTTCTGTCCGTGTCATCGCCCGCAGGCGACACGGGGGTGTGCCCCAGTCCCGCTCGTCTCCCCTCTCCCGTCCTGTCACAGGAGCGGGAGCGCATTCTCGCCTTGCCCGATCGCCGGGCGCGTCGGCCGATCAGCGCGCAGGGCGAGGGCGGTCCTACGATCCGTCCGCGTAGACGATCATGCGCTGACCTGCACAACCGCCGTCCCGGAGGAGTGCCGTTGTCCGACCACCGCCACCTCATCGGACTGCTCCTCGGGACGGAAGAAGACTGGCCCACCGCCTTCGAGGCGATGATCCGCATGCTCGGCCCGGTGGTCGACGGATCGGGCCGGCAGCACCACTACGACGTCGAGCGCGTGACCATCGAGCCGTTCGAGCTGTGCGCCCGGCCCCGCCACGAGCTGGTGATCGACCGCCTCGCCTACTGGTACTACCACCCCCGCGAGTGGCTGAAGAAGGTGGCGTTGATGGACGACGTCTACCTGCTCAACAGCCCGTTCACCTTCCAGAGCATGGAGAAGCACGCCGCGTACTGCGCCATGCTGCGACTGGGCCTGAACGTGCCCGAGACGGTGCTGATCCCGTACAAGAACCCTCCGGAGAACGCCCGCTACGCCTTCACGGCGGAGAAGTACAACAAGCCGTTCGACCTCGACGCCATCGCCGAGAGCATCGGCTATCCGCTGTTCATGAAGCCCTACGACGGCGGCGCGTGGGTGGGCGTGAGCATGATCCGCGACTCCGCTGAACTGCATCGGGCCTACGACGAGTCCGGTCAGCGGCTGATGCATCTGCAGAAGGCCGTCTCCGGGTTCGAGGTCTTCGCGCGGAGCCTGTCCATCGGCGCCGAGACGATGGTGATGAACTTCGACCCCGACCAGCCCATGCACGGCCGGTACTCCGTCGCCCACGACTTCCTGGACGCGGCCACCGGCGAGGAGACGGTGAGCATCGGACGGCTCGTCAACGCCTTCTTCCGCTGGGAGTTCAACTCCTGCGAGACGCTGATCCGCGACGGCGTCGTCTACCCGATCGACTACGCCAACGCCTGCCCGGACATCGCGCTGACCAGCCTGCACTACTACTTCCCGTGGGCGCTCAAGGCGCTGGTCAAGTGGTCGGTGTACTGCACCGCCACCGGACGGCGGCCGCGGTACGACCTGGACACCCGCCGGTACTTCGACATCGCCGACCGGACCGACATGTCCTACGACGAGAAGCTCCGCGCCTATCGCGAGGTGGCCGACGAGTACTTCCAGGTGGAGGCCTACACGGACTTCTGCGCCAGCCGGCTCGGCCATCTCGACGAGGTCGTGCTCGACTGGGTCCGCGGGCCCGACTTCGACCGCCTCCTCGTCGAGACGGTGCGGACGACGTTCCCGGCGCACGAGCACGACCACTTCATCGAGCACTACCGCGGACTGCTCGGGCTGTGGATGCACGACGAGGGAAACCGCCTCAACCGCGTGTAGGCCTGCCGGTGGCCGGGCCACCCCGGTCATCCATGATCACCACGCACTGATGGCTGCCCGTCCGGCCGGAGAGCAGCCAGCACTGTGTGCTGATCTTGGTTTGCAGAAGGATTCGTGCTCGGCAGCAGGCTTCAGTCCTGGGGCCAGTCGGCGACCGGCAGGTTGGCGTGCATGTGCTCGCTGTAGCGGCGCAGCATCTCCCGCAGCGCGTCGCGGCGGTCCAGCGAAGGCTTCTGCTGCTCGATCCGGTGGAGCGTCTCGACCTGCCACTCCGCGCCGTTGCGGTACGCGGTGCAGCGGCGCTCGATGGCGCCCAGCAGCCGGTCGCTGACGGCGGTGTCCACGTCCCACTCGGCGAGCCCCTGCTGGGCCATCGGCAGCAGCCGCCGCAGCACGAGCTCGGTGACCGGGACGGTGCCCAGGCCCGGCCAGTACAGCTGGGCGTGGATGCCGTGCCGGGAGCCCTCCTCGAAGTTCTCCTCGGCGGTCGCGAACGACATCTGCGACCACACCGGCCGGTCCTGGGCGGCCAGGGTGCGCAGCAGCCCGTAGTAGAAGGCGCCGTTGGCGAACACGTCGACGATCGACGGCCCGGCCGGGAGCACCCGGTTCTCGATCCGCAGGTGCGGCCTGCCCCCGTGGATGTCGTACACCGGCCGGTTCCAGCGGTAGATGGTCCCGTTGTGCATCCGGAGCTCCGACAGCCGAGGGATGTCGCCGCGGTCGAGGACCTCCACCGGGTCCTCCTCGTCGCAGACCGGCAGCAGCGCGGGGAAGTAGCGGACGTTCTCCTCGAAGTGGTCGAAGACCGAGGTGATGAAGCGCTCGCCGAACCAGACCCGGGGCCGGACGCCCTGCGCCTTGAGCTCCTGCGGCCGGGTGTCGGTGGCCTGCTCGAAGAGCGGGATGCGGGTCTCCCGCCACAGCTCCTTGCCGAAGAGGAACGGCGAGTTCGCGCCGAGCGCCACCTGGACACCGGCGATGCACTGCGCGGCGTTCCAGTGGGCCGCGTAGTCCTGCGGGCTCACCTGCAGGTGGAACTGGGTGCTGGTGCAGGCCGCCTCCGGGGCGATCGTGTCGGCGTGCACGTCCAGCCGTTCGGGGCCGTCGATGGCGATGTGCAGGTCCTCGCCCCGCGCGGCGAAGATCTGCTCGTTGATCAGCGCGTAGCGCGGGTGGGCGGTGATCGCGTCGCCGGTCAGGTGCTCGGGAGCGAGGGTCGGCAGCGTGCCGATCATCACGATGTGCGCCCCGATCGCCCGGGCGCGGTCCTCGGCCTCGTTGAGGCTGCCGCGCAGCTCCGCCTCGAGGTCCGGAATGGTCGTGCCGGCCAGCGTGGTCGGGCGCACGTTCATCTCGATGTTGAACTGCCCCATCTCCGCCACGAAGACCTCGTCGGCGATCGCGGCGAGGACCTCCTCGTTGCGCATCGACGGGTCCTGCTGGGCGTCGACCAGGTTGAACTCGATCTCCGTGCCGGTCAGCGGGCGCTCGAAGTCGAACTTCGACTCGTTGAGCATCCGGCCGAACACGTCCAGGCAGCGCCGGAGCTTCTCCCGGTAGCGGAGGCGGTCCGCGCGCGAGAACGTCCTGGCCTCGACCTCTTCGCCCACGCCGGTCGCCTCCCATCGGTGCACCTGCGCCGTCAGGTTGACACACGAGCGGCCGGGCGACACGCCGAGCGGCGCTGCGGCGTCCGTGTCAGGGTGTCCGACGTGAAGGTGACCGACAGCTGGTACTCCGAGCGCCTGGAGCAGCCGATCGGTCTGGCCCGGTGGGGCCACTTCGGCACTCCGGTCCTCGTCTTCCCCACGGCGGGCGGGGACGCCGAGGAGATCGAGCGCAACGGCCTCGTCGACGCCTGCCTGCCGCTCATCGAGAGCGGCCGGATCAAGATCTACTCCTGCGACAGCGTGGCCGGGCGGGCGATGGTGGCCGAGACCGGGTCACCCGAGTACCGCATGTGGCTGGCCAACCAGTACCACCACGCCGTGCTCCACGAGGTCGTGCCCGCGATCCGGACCGACCTCGGCGGCTCCCAGATCCCGATCGTCACGGCGGGGGCCTCGATCGGCGCGTTCAACGCCGTCGCCGTCCTCTGCCGCTGGCCGGACGTGTTCGGCGCGGCCGTGGGCATGAGCGGCACGTACCGGTTGCAGCGGTTCTTCGACGGCCGGTCCTCACCGGAGCTCGACGTCGCCTCGCCGGTCGTCTTCCTCCCCGGCCTCGACGACGCCCACCTCGACGCGCTGCGGCAGCGGTTCGTGATCCTCGCCTCCGGCCAGGGGGCGCACGAGGACCTCGGCGAGTCGTGGGCGGTCGGCAACGCGCTCGGCCGCCAGGGCGTGCCGAACCGGGTCGACCCGTGGGGCGAGGAGTGGCCGCACGAGTGGCCCACCTGGCGGCAGATGCTCCCGCAGTACCTCGACGAGCTCTGCTAGCCTCAGGACGCGAACATCTGGAAGTCGCCGGCGAACGCCTCGGTCATCTCGATGACCTGCTGCAGCTCCGGGTGCCGGACGACGATCATGCCGTCGCCGGTGACCGTCGAGCGCCAGTCGCGCCGCGGCGTCCCGACCGGCAGCAGGTCGACGAGCGCGACGTGCTCGCCGTACCGGCTCATCAGCGCGTCGAAGCCCTCGGAGTGGGTGATCCGGCCCTCGCCGCGGGCGCGCTTGAAGATGGCTCCGGCGTTGTACCGGCGCTCCAGCGGCTGCATGTTCCCGTGGACGACGGCCTGCGCCCAGCCGACGTAGGTGTCGCCGTCGGTGGCGAAGTTCATGACGTCGACGACGCGGGCACCCGGAGGCCGGGCCCCGATCTCGCCGAACACGGCCTCGCCGTCGGCCTTGAGGTACCACTCCATGTGCGTGAAGCCGGAGCGGAAGCCGAGCGCGGCGAGCACCGCCTCGCCCATCTGCCGTCCGCCGGCCAGGTGCGGCACGGACAGGTCGCGCAGCGAGATCGACACCGGGCTGACCCACTCGTGCATGCGCATCTGCAGCGGCCGCGGCCGGTACCAGAGCATGTGCTCGAACAGGATCCGCCCGTCGGCGCAGATGGTGTCGAAGGTGAACTCCTCGCCGTCGACGAACTCCTCGACGCTGACCTCGGGCACGTGCCGCAGCAGGGGGAGCGCCGCCGCGAGTTCCTCGTCGGAGTCGACCCGGTAGGTGTCCGCCGAGCCCGCGCCGGCGATGGGCTTGACGATGAGCGGGTACCCGACCTTCTCGGCCGCCGCCCACACCTCGGCGACGCTGCGCGCGCTGACGTGCCACGGGGTGCGGATCCCGGCGGCGTCCAGCACGCGCTTCATCGTCTCCTTGTCGCGGAAGGGCACGGTCTGCTCGACGGAGAGCCCGGCCAGGCCGAACGTCTCCCGGATGCGGGCGGCCAGCAGCATGTACGGCTCCCAGAGGCACTCGACCTGGTCGATCGAGGCGTGCTGGGAGAGGCCGCGCAGCGCGTCGAGCACGGCGCCCTCGTCGGCGAGGTTCACCTGCTCGTAGTGCGCGAGCGACGAGCGGGCGGCGTCGGGCAGCGCGTGCGGCGGCTGGTCGCCGACCCCGATCACCCGGGCACCCACCGCCGCCAGCGCACGGGTGAAGTACGCCATCTCGGCCGGATAGCCGGGGGAGAGCATGACGATGTTCATCGGAGAAAGTCCATGGGGGAAACGCCCTTCGTCTCAGGCCTCGGCCAGCTCCACGCGGACACCGCCGACAAGGCGGCGCAGCGCGTCCTCCACCACCGCCGTGTCCGGGTCGCGCACGATCGCGTACCCCTCGCCCAGGTAGTCGCTGGCGGCGGGCTGGCCCGGTTGCGGCAGCCGCGCCTCCACGACCAGGTGCCCGATCTGCTGCTGGACCTCGTCGATGCCGTGCACCGCGCGCACCCGCCCGTGCCCCATGCCGCGCAGGTAGGCCGTGCCGGCCGCGAACCGGCGCTCGGGCACGTCGAACCGGCCGAGGATGACCAGTTCGGTCCACGCGCGGTAGAGGTCGAAGTCGTGGGCGTAGCCGTGCATCGAGGTCAGCTGCGCCCCGGGCGGCCGGGCCGCGACCTCCGAGATGGCGACCGAGCCGTCGGGCCGCGCGAACCACTCCATGTGCGTCAGCGCATCGGTGACGCCCAGCGCCTTCAGGGCCGCCGGCCCCCACCGGTGGATGCCCTCGTAGCGCGGGCCGGAGATGTCGCGGGGCAGCACGACCGACCACTGGATCCACGGGTTGCGCAGGACCTCCAGCGGCGGCGGGCGGTAGTCGGCGATCGACGACCACACGGTCGACCCGCCGACGGTGACGCTGTCGAAGGTGTGCTCCTCGCCGGTGAGGAACTCCTCGAGCAGCGCGGGGGAGTCCTCGCCCAGCGGCACGGCTCCCAGCCAGCCCCGGAGCATGTCGCCGTCGTCCAGCCGGAACGTGGACTGGGCGCCGGCGCCGTCCGGCGGCTTGGCGACCAGCGGGAACCCGACCTCGTCGGCGAAGGAGATGGCCTGCCCGGCGCTGCGCACGAGTGCGTGCCGGGCGCAGGGGATCCCGGCCGCCTGGAAGGTCTCCTTCATCCGCGACTTGTCGCGCACGTTGCGCGCCGTCCGCACGTCCATGCCCTCGATGCCCACGGACTCGCGGACCTGCGCCAGCGGCACCTGCAGCTGCTCGAGGGCCCCGACGAGCCGGTCCACCCGGCCCATCTGGCCCGCGAGCCCGGTCACCGCCCAGGCCAGCTGGCGCGGGTCGAGTGCGTCCTCCACGCGCCAGTGCCCGGCCAGCCGCCCGCGCAGCTCCGGCGGGATGCGTTCCGCGGGCTCGCAGGTGATCAGGCCGAGGCGGACGTCCGGCAGCTCCGCGGCAGTGGAGACGAACCGCGCCGTGGCCTCCAGCAGGTACGGCGCGACGAAGGCGGCGACCACCATGGCACCGGACCGTACGCCCGGCACCCCTTCGCACGACACCGCTGCGCAGCTCGCGGCGGGACCCTGCGGGCGGCGCGCAGTGCCTTCTAGGCTCCTGGTCATGAACGTGGTCTTCGTCGATCCGGCCTTCCCGCCGACGCAGCGCCAGTTCGTCCGTGCCCTGTCCGAGGTCGGCGCCTCGGTCATCGGGATCGGCGACCGCCCGCACGAGTGGCTGGACGACGAGCTCCGCTCCTGGCTGACGCACTACCACGTCGTCCCGAACGTGACGGACGTCGGCGTGATGACCGACGCCGTCCGCTGGATCCAGAGCCACACGTACGTGGACCGTCTGGAGGCGACCATCGAGTCGCACACGATGGCCGCCGCCCAGGTCCGCGAGACCTGCGGGATCCCCGGCACGTCGGTGCGGACGGCGTGGCTGTGCCGCGACAAGCCGACGATGAAGGAGACGCTCCGGGCCGCCGGGGTGCCGACCGCCGCCTCCACCGCTGCCTCCACCGCCGACCAGGTGCGCGACTTCGCGCGGCAGGTCGGCTACCCGCTCATCCTCAAGCCGCGCTCCGGTGCCGGCGCGCTCGACACCACGCGGGTCGACGACGACTCGGGGCTGGACGCGGCGTTGGGCCTGTTCGGCGCCCAGCAGGTCGACTCCATCGCCGTCGAGGAGTTCGTCGAGGGCCACGAGGGCTTCTACGACACCCTCTCGGTCGACGGCACCGCGGGGCTGGACTTCGTGTCCCACTACTTCCCGAACGTGCTCGAGGCGATGCGGGAGCGCTGGATCTCGCCGCAGTTCCTGGCCACCAACCGGATCGACTCGGTGGCCGACTACCGGGAGCTCCGCGAACTGGGGCAGCGGGTCAACGAGGCGCTCGGGATCGGCACCAGCGCCACGCACATGGAGTGGTTCTTCGGCCCGAAGGGGCTGAAGTTCAGCGAGATCGGCTGCCGCCCGCCCGGGGTGGGCGCGTGGGACCTCTACTCCGCCGCCAACGACCTCGACATCTACCGCCAGTGGGCCGACTCGATCGTCCACGGGGAGATCTGGGGGGAGCCGTCCCGGCAGTACTCGGCCGGCATCGTGGCGCTGCGGCCCGAGCGGGACGGGACGATCTCGGGGTACTCGGGGGTCGACGAGATCCAGGCCCGGCACGGGAAGTGGGTGCTGGACGCGCACCTGCCGCCGGCGGGGACGGCGACCCAGCCCGTGACGGCCGGGTACATGGCCAACGCCTACGTCCGCATGCGGCACCCGGACTTCGACACCCTGCACGACATGCTCGACGACGTCGGGCGCACCGTCCGCGTCCACGCGAACTGAAGCCTGTCGCGGTGACCCCGTCGATCACGCTGCTCGGACCGCAGCGGCGGCCGACCCTGGACCGGGTCCTGTCGTCCCTGGGCGTCGACGGCCCGGTCGCGGTCGTCAACGCCGGCTGGCGGGAGCGGGAGTCCGACGACGGCGAGATCGTCGTCCCTGGCCGGCGAGGGGGCCGTGAACCTGCGCCTGTTCGCCCGCTGGATGGACGCGCTCCAGGCCGACCCCGAGTATGCCGAGGCCGAGCGCGAGCACCGGCTGATGCTCGACGAGCTCCAGCAGCTCTACCAGATCCGGCTGGACCACGCGCTGCAGGCGGAGGCCGCGGTGGCCGCGCGCACCGACGGGCACGCGAACACGCTGGCGATGGCCTCCGCAGACGCCCTCGAGGCGGTGCGGCTGCTCGACGCGACGCACCTGGCCAGGGTCCGGAGCTGCACGACGACTTCTACGGGACGTGGCGGCTGGAGGAGCGGGGCACCATCGCCGCGCACCGCGCGGAGATCCGCGGGCAGCTGTCGACCGCAGCGTGCCTGGTCGTCGCCGGCGGGCACGTCGGGGAGCTGGTGCGCGTCCTGCACCTGTTCCACGTGTCGCCGCACGTGCCCCCGCGGGTGGTGGCGTGGTCGGCCGGGGCGATGGCGCTGACGGAACGGGTCGTCCTCTTCCACGACCGGGCGGCGCACGGCGCCTCGCTGACCGAGGTGTTCGACGCGGGGATCGGGGTGATCCCCGGGCTGGTCCTGCTGCCGCACGCGCGCCGGCGGCTGCTGACCGATGACCCCCTCCGGATGTCCGCGCTCGCCCACCGGTTCGCGCCGGCATCCTGCCTGGTCCTGGACGACGGCGTCCGGGTCGACCTCGGTGCCGACGGCGCCCTGCCACCGGACGCGCGGGTGGTCGGCACCGACGGGCGGATCACCGAGGGGACGGCGGCGTGACCGCGGCCCGACCGCGGACGAGCAGCGGAATGCTCGCCATCAACCGGCTCAAGTCCGCGAAGCCACTGGATGCCGAGGCGGTCGACCGCTTCCTCGGCCGGCACGAGGTGCCGGTGGTCGAGGGCGAGAAGTGCACCTTCCTGTGGCGCGGCGAGGCGGACGAGGCGTGGGTCTGCCAGCGGATCGTCGGGCTGCCCGACCGGATCCCGCTGCGCCGGCTGCACGGCACCGACCTCTGGTACCTGGTGCTCGAGCTGCCGAAGGGCTCGCGGGTCGAGTACCAGATCGAACTGCGGCGCGGTGACCACTACGAGCGGTTCAACGATCCGCTCAACGAGAAGCGGTCGCACAGCCCGATGGGCTCGATGTCGCTGGCCTTCGGAGCCGGCTACGAGACCCCGGACTGGGTGCTCCCGGACCCCGAGGCGCGCCCGGGGGAGCTGCGGGAACTCGTGCTGCGCAGCAAGGCACTCGGCCGGGACGCGCACGTGACCCTCTACCTGCCGGCCCGGTTCCGGCGAACGGCCTCGTACCCGCTGCTGGTGGTGCACGACGGCGGGGACTTCCTGCAGTACGCCTCGATGAAGACCGTGCTCGACAACCTGATCCACCGGCTGGACGTCGCGGAAACCGTGGTGGCCTTCACGAACCCGGGGGACCGGCTGGTCGAGTACCCGAACTCGGCGGCGCACTCCCGGTTCCTCACGCACGAACTGCTGCCGGAACTGGAGTCGTCGCTCCCGCTCCTCGGGACGCGCGCCGGGCGGTGCCTGCTGGGCTCGTCGTTCGGTGGGGTCGCTTCGTTGTCGGCGGCGTACCGGTCGCCCGACACGTACGGCTCCCTGGTGCTGATGTCCGGGTCGTTCGTGTTCACCGACATCGGCAGCGATCACGGCGGCGGGCCGGCCTTCGATCCGGTCGTGAAGTTCATGAACTCCTACCGCGCGAAGCCGCGTTCGGTCGCCGACCGGATCTTCATGTCCTGCGGCGTCTACGAGCAGCTGATCGTGCCGAACCGCTCGATGGTCCACGTGTTCGAGAACGCCGGCATGCAGGTCCGCTACACCGAGGCCCGCGACGGCCACTCGTGGGAGAACTGGCGCGACCGGCTCCGCGACGCGCTGTCCTGGGTGTACCCGGGGCCCCAGAAGCTCTACTACGAATAGCCGGCCGCGAGCCGCTGTCCCGGATCGAGCCCGGTGCGCAGCCGCCAGGCGTGCAGTGCCACACCGAGTGCCGTGTGGCGCTCGTAGTCGGTCAGCGGCTCCCCGCCGAGCAGCTCCTGGATGCGGGCGAGCCGGTTGTAGAGGGTCTGCCGCCGGACGCCGAGGGCGTCGGCGGTCGGCGTCTTGGCGAGCCCGTGCCGGAGGTAGGTGTCGAGCGTGCGCAGCAGCTCGGTGCCGTGCGCGGCGTCGTGGTCCAGGAGGACGCCGAGCTGCTCGCGGAGGAAGTCCGAGAGCTCCGGCCCGTTCTGCAGGTGGGCCAGCAGGCGGTACATCCCCAGGTCCCGGGCGAGCATGGCGCCGCGCCGGGTGCCGAGGCGCCGCGCGATGCCGGCGACCTCCCGCGCCTGCGCGATCGACCGGGGGAGACCCTCGAGCTCGGCGACCGGCGAGCCGGCCGCGACCGCGATGATCGCGTGGCCGGTGGCCCGCTCGACGGAGTCGGACAGCCGGCCCGAGAGCTGCTCCAGCCGCTCGCGCAGGGCCGCCTCGCCGCCCCGCGGCGCCCGGACGACCATCAGCACCTCCTCGTCCACCTCGCCGACGAGGCTCGCGCCGAAGGCGGTCGTGCAGGCCCGCTGGGCGGTCGAGCCGAGCAGTGCACGGGGCACGCGCCGGTCGGCGGCGACGCAGACGGCGACCAGGGGCCGGCCGCGCTCGCTCGGGAACCCGGCGAGCTCGCAGCGCGCCCGGAGCTCGTCGGCCGAGGGCAGCCGGTCGTGGACGACGTCGTACAGCAGGGCACTGGCGACGGCGGCCGGATCGGCGGTCGGGGTCGCGCGCAGCATCTCCAGGGCCACGGCCTGCGGCGCGCGGTCGAGCACCGCCGTCCGGAGCTGACCGCGCCGGGCGTCGATGACGAGGGTTCCCCAGGGCGCGCCGCCGACGTCGACCGCGCGGCTGTTCTCCCGGGTCGCGGGGGGCGCGGTGCTGCCCGGAGAGGAGGCCGCGACGACGCGGCCGTCCCGCGCCACGAGGTACGCAGCGCCGTCGGCCAGGTCGGCGATCCGCCGGACCAGGGCGGTCAACCCGCCCCGGTCGAGCACGCCGCCGGTCAGCTCCCGCCAGATCCGCTCGCCGCGGCGCAGCCCGCTGACCTCCTCGTCCATGACCAGGCGGTGGAAGGCCTCGACCATCGCCGCGAACGGCACCACCTCGCGCAGTGCCACCACGGTCAGCCGGCGCCGGGCGGCCGCCCGGAGCACGGCCTCGGGCACCTCCGAGAACGTGCGGCCGAGCTCCAGGGCGAGGGCCGCCAGGCCGGCGTCGGCGATCGCCTCGACGTAGCGGCCGAGGTCGGCCGCCGAGGTGCCGCGCAGGCCCAGGCCGGTGGTCAGCAGGAACTCGCCCCCGCGCAGCAGCGGGCCCATCTCGAAGACCTCGGAGGAGTGCACCCAGCGGATCAGGGTCCGGTCGGGGTCGCCGACGAGCACCACGGGGGAGGCGGCCGCCACCTCGGGGAGGGCCAGCACGTCCGACAGGGGGACCAGCACGCGCCCACGCTGGACCCGGGTGGACAGAACGTCAAGACGGTCCGTCGATCAGGAGACGATCTGCCCCTACGCGGCGGTATGGCTCAGGTCACACACTCGCTGGCGGACCGACCGAGGAGGACGACGTGACGAGCACCGGCGACGAGCACCAGGCGTACATGAAGCTCGCGATCGAGCAGGCCCGCATCGGCCGGCAGGAGGGCGGCATCCCGATCGGAGCCGCGCTCGTCGTCGACGGCGAGGTCCTCGGGGTCGGCCGCAACCGGCGGGTCCAGCTCGGCAGCGCGATCCGGCACGGCGAGACCGACTGCATCGAGAACATCGGCCGTCTCCCCGCGGCCACGTACCACCGCGCCACCCTCTACACGACCCTCTCGCCGTGCCAGATGTGCGCGGGGACGGCGCTGCTCTACGGCATCCCGCGCGTCGTCATCGGTGAGAACCGCACCTTCGAGGCGAGCGAGGACTGGCTGCGCGCGAACGGTGTCGACGTCGTCGTCCTCGACCTGCCCGAGTGCGTCGACCTGATGGCGGAGTTCATCGCCGCCGAACCGCAGCTCTGGAACGAGGACATCGGCGTCGAGAACGCCTCCTGACCCGGCATTCCCCATCGATCGCAAGGACATCGACATGTCTACTGCAGCAGCCCCGGACCTCGCCGAAGCGCAGCACGCCCTCGACCCCGTGCCGGAGTCGCAGCGCGAGTCCACCGCCATGCACCAGTTCTGGATCTGGGCCGGCGCCAACATCGCGCCGATCAACTGGGTGCTCGGCGCGCTCGGCATCGTGCTCGGGCTGAGCCTGGCCGACACCATCCTGGTGCTCGTGCTCGGCAACCTGGTCGGCATGGCCGTCTTCGGCTTCTTCGTGCTGATGGGGCAGCGCACGGGCGTGAGCCAGATGGTGCTCACGCGCAGCGCGTTCGGCCGCCGGGGCGCCTACCTGCCGGCGATCATCCAGGGCATCACCTCGGCCGGCTGGTGCGCGATCAACACCTGGATCGTGCTGGACCTGGTGGTCGCGCTCCTCGGTGAGCTCGGCATCGAGGGCGGCGTCGCGATGAAGGTCGCGATCGTCGCCATCGTCATGGCCCTGCAGACGTGGATCGCCGCCAACGGGTTCCGCTGGATCGCGGCGTTCGAGAAGTACACGGTGCCGGTGACGCTCGCCGTCCTCCTGGTCATGACCGTGGTCGCCTGGACCCAGCTGGACGTCGACTGGGGCTACGACGGCGCCGGGCTCACCGGGCACCGCCCGGCTGAGCGCGATGAGCACCGTGATGACGGCGATCGGCATCGGGTGGGGCATCACCTGGCTGGCGTACGCGTCGGACTACTCGCGCTTCGTGCCGCGCTCGATGCCCAGCCGGAAGCTGTACGCCGCGAGCGTGCTCGGGCAGTTCATCCCCGTCGTCTGGCTCGGCGTGCTGGGCGCCTCGGTGGCCACCATCGGGCAGGAGGCCGACCCCGGGAAGCTGATCGTCGCGGTGTTCGGCGCGCTGGCCATCCCGGTGCTGCTGCTGGTCCTGCACGGGCCGATCGCGACCAACATCCTGAACATCTACAGCTGTGCGCTCTGCGCGCTGACGGTGGACCTGAAGATCTCCCGGCGGACGATGGCCTACCTCGTCGGCGTCTTCTCCTTCGCCTTCACGATCGTGCTGATCTTCCAGGAGAGCTTCGCGCACGCCCTCGACGGCTGGCTGGCCAGCCTGGTCGTGTGGGTCGCCCCGTGGGCAGCGATCATGGCCGTGCACTTCTACTTCGTGCGCCGTCAGCAGATCGACATCGAGGCGCTGTACGACCCGCCGGGACGCTCCCGCCTCGGCGACGTGCGCTGGGACGCGATGATCTCGTTCCTCGTCGGCATCGCCGCCACGTGGTTCTTCGAGTTCGGCATCCCCTCGGTGCTGCAGGGCCCCGGCGCGAAGATGCTGGGCAACGTCGACCTGTCCTGGCTGGCCGGTCTCGTCGTCGCCGGCGGCCTGTACGCGATCCTGGCTTCTCGCCGGCAGTCGCCGTCGCCGCTGGTCGAGCGGCAGCGGGAGTCCGCCGCGACGGACTGACCGCACACGCACGGACCCCCACGACCGATCCGGCCGTGGGGGTCCGAGCCGTCAGCTCGCGTCCAGGGCCACCCGTACCCGGGCGGCGACATCGGCCACCTCGCCGTCGGCGTCGACCCGCCGCAGCAGTCCTTCCGCGGCGTAGAAGTCGACCAGGGGAGCGGTCAGTTCGCGGTAGACCCTGAGCCGGTGGCGCACCGTCTCGGGCTGGTCGTCCTCCCGCACGACCAAGTCGCCGTCGACGAGTACCCGGCGGTTGGACATCCGCCGGATCAGCTCGCCGTCGTCGACCACCAGCTCGAGCACCGCGTCCAGTTGCTTGCCTCGCGCCTCGAGCCCGTCGCGCAGGCGCTCGGCCTGGCCGATGGTGCGCGGGAACCCGTCCAGGAGGTATCCACCGCGGCAGTCCGGCAGCGTCAGGCGCTCGACCACCATCGCCATGGTGACGTCGTCCGGGACGAGATCGCCGGCCGCTGCGTAGGCCGCCGCCGTCCGGCCGAGCTCGGTGTCCTGGTCGACCTGGGCCCGGAACAGCTCACCGGTCGAGACGGCCGGAACGTCGAGCTCGTCGGCGAGGAACGCGGCCTGCGTGCCCTTGCCGGAGCCGGGGGGTCCGAGCAGAACGATCCGCATGGGTGCAGCCTGCCCGGACGGGAGTCAGCTCGGCGACTGGAACTGAGGCTGCCGGAGGTCGTGGAAGGTCGTCTCGCCGACGCTCAGCTCACCCATCTCGGCCATGGCGTCCTGGAGCTCCGCCGGTGGGTCCTTGCGCTCGCCCTCGCGGGCATCGGACTCCGAGGTGAAGTAGATGACCTGGGTCCACGCGCCGTCCGGGTGACCGATCATGACGCTGCCGAGCACGTCCGGCCGGTACGCGGCCATCACGTCGGACGGGATCCTCGCCATGACCTCCTTCGCCCGGTCGGCATCGGTCACTCGCCCCTGCATGACCTGCACGAAGCCGGCCCGGTCGGGGTCGCCCTGCAGGTCGACGGTGACGTCCTCGCTGTCGCTGAAGGTGACCTCGCCGTCGAACAGCCGGCTGGTCTCCTCCCACCACCGACCCTGTTCGGGCCGGTCGGCATTGCGCCGGGCGGCCTCGGCGGACTCGAAGCGGGCGACGGCGACGAACGTCCCGTCGTCCGTGGCCCCCATCGTGCTGCCGAGCCAGCCGACGGAACCGGGCTGGATCTCCTGGGTCCATCGGTCCATGGCCGCGCGCAGTCCTCCCGCGTCCGTGGTCCTGCCCTGGATGACCTGAGCGAACATGGCGCCTCCCGCCGAGCGTCGTCGTTGCGACCCCCGTGGGACGCCGACGCTAGGGCCGCCGGCGGACGCCGTCGACGGGTCTGTGCGCGCCGCGGCTGCCTCAGCTGCTCACTGCGCGCGGGGCCGGGATCGACTGCCCGGGCAGGGACCCCGCCTGCGGCGGTGCGGTCGAACCGGCACCGGCGCCCAGCCGAACTGGGCCAGGGTGATCGGGGTCGTGTCCAGAGCCGGTTGAAGACGTCCATCTGGGTGACGAGGACCGTCAGTGCGAACTCGGCGAGCATCGTCCAGTTCATCTGCTTGCTGTCGAACGTGGCGGGTGTCAGCACGGTCTGGGTCTCGCTCCGGCATTCGACGGCACCGACGATGAGGCACAGCGAGAACGACGTGAATGCCACGGACCTGGCCACCTCGAGGCTGCCGACGCTCGGTGCCGACCGACACCAGCGGGAGCAGGCCGACAGTGATGAACAGGCCGGTGAGGCCGACGCTGATCATCAGCCGCGGCGTCAGGAGGGACTCGCCCCGTGGCCGGGGACGCGCCTCCATGAGTCCCGGGGTCTCCTTGTCGAAGCCGAGCGCCAGGCCGAACGCCGCGCCCCGATGGCGCGGCTCATCGGCTGCGATCCAGAGCGAGCGTGACCTTGTTCCAGCGGACCGGCATCGTCCGGACAGGGTGAATGCCTGGCGGGGCCGCGCCCCGCGCCTCGTCACGCCGCGGGCGCACGGTGCGGGTCGCGGGGGAGGAGCAGGGCGGCGACCTAGCCGACGACGGCGAACGCGCCCACGACGATGATCGCGGTGAGGAACGGTGCGTTCCGGCTGCTGCCGCGGCGATCAGGACCGAATCGGCAACCGCGACGCCCAGGGACGACCCCAGGTTCGAGACGCTGCGGGACACGCCGGAGATGTCTCCCGGGACGTCCCCGGGCCACGCGGACTGCACCACGTTCACCGACGCCGTCGGCATGGTTCCGACGCCGAAGCCCATGAGGAACGGCCCGGGCCAGAAACGTCCAGTTTGCCGAGTCCGCACGGACGAACAGCAGCAGGAGGACGATGCCGACCAGCGTGACGGTGAAGCCGGCGCGGATCAGCAGCCGCTGAGGGTGCCGGCCGGCCATCCGCTGGGACATCCCGGAGGACAGCAGGATGCCGACGGTGGCCGGGACTAGGGTGAGACCGGTCTGGATCGCCGAGTAGCCGCGTTCCTGCTGCAGGAAGACCGAGATCACGAAGAGGATGCCCTGCAGCACGAGCCACTGGACGGTCTGGGTGACCAGGCCGAGGTTCGACGTCCGGTTGCGGAAGAGGCTGGTCGAGACGAGTGGCGTCCTGCCGCGGTGTTCGCGGGCCCGGGCGTGGAGGAAGTAGCCCCACCAGGATCAGCACGCCGAGGGCGACGTAAAGCCACACCCGCGAGAGCCCCCAGCCGTGGTCTCGAGCACCGGAGCCTCGCCGGCGGCGATCCGGCCGAGGGCGTCGTCAGGGGCGGTTTGGGTCATGACTCCTCTCTGGATGGACGGGCTGGTTCGAGGCAAGCCTCGTCAGCGCGACGCCGTCCGTCGTCACCTGTACCGGACGAGTGGGCGGCCAGGGTCAGTTGCGCGGAGGCAGTGACGGCGCGCTCGCGAGCGCCGGCCCGCACTGGGCGACCAATGCCTGGGTGTGCTGTTCCGGCTATGGCCTGGCGCCTGGATCCGAACCGGTGCCCGGGGCTTCCTTCATCCCGCACGGATGATGACCGGCCATCGTCGTGGGCGCGACGCTCGGGGTCCGTGGAACCGGCGGACGCCGGAACCGGACGACGACAGGGAGGAGGCGCGCGGTGTCGTGACTGCCGTGATCGTCGCCGAGGACGACGGGATGCCCGAAGACCCGCTCCCCGGGGGCGGGTCGTTCCTCGACTCGCTCGTCGCCCGGCTGTCCGGGCAGTACGGGGTCGATCCGCGGGCGGTCCGGAGCCGGGCCGAGGAGGTGCTCGTGTCGTTCGCGGACGCCCGCGTGCAGGCATTCGTCCCCATCCTGGTCGAGAAACGGCTGCGCGATGCTTTCGGCCGGCGGAGCGGCCTGGCAACGATCCTGGCGGCGATCGAGGAGTCCGAGGCGGCCATGGGGATGGCTGCCGGCGCCGTCCGCCGTACCTGAGGACGTCATGGCACTGGTCCCGCCCGGCTACCGCGCGCTTCGTGGGTATCGCCGCCGATGGCTGGTCAAGGATCTCGTCGCCGGGGTCGTGCTGACCACCCTGCTCGTGCCGCAGGGGATGGCCTACGCGGAACTGGCGGGACTGCCGCCGATCACCGGCCTGTACACGACGATCATGTGCCTGCTTGCCTACGCGGTGTTCGGCCCGTCGCGGATCCTGGTGCTCGGGCCGGACTCGTCGCTCGGCCCGATGATCGCGGCGACGGTCCTTCCGCTGGTCGCCGCGGGCGGGGATCCCGGGCGGGCCGTCGCGCTCGCGTCGATGCTGGCTCTCATGACGGCGGCCGTGATGATCGCGGCGGGCGCCCTCGGTCTCGGCTTCGTCGCCGACTTGCTCTCCAAGCCGACCATGATCGGCTACATGAACGGGCTGGCCCTGAGCATCCTGGTCGGCCAGCTGCCCAAGCTCTTCGGATTCTCGGTGGACGGCGAGGGCCTGATCGGAGAGTTCGTCGGCTTCGTGCAGGGTGTCGCCCAGGGAGACGCCGTCCCGGCGGCAGCCGCGGTCGGGCTCGGTGGCATCGTCGTGATCCTGGTGCTGCAGCGCTGGTGGGCGAACGTCCCCGCCGTTCTGGTCATGGTGGTCCTCGCCATCGTCGTCAGCACCGTCTTCCGGCTCGGCGAGGAGGGCGTGAGCTTGATCGGTGTGCTGCCGAAGGGGTTCCCACCGCTCACGCTCCCGTCGGTCGGCTGGTCGGATGTCGGACCGCTGGCGGGGGGCGCCCTCGCGATCGCGCTCGTCTCGCTGGCTGACACGATCTCGACATCGTCGTCGTTCGCCGGGCGCACCGGCCAGGAAGTGCACGGTAACCAGGAGATGATCGGCATCGGCGCGGCCAACCTCACTGCCGGGCTGTTCCAGGGCTTCCCCGTGAGCACCAGCGCGTCACGCACCGCGGTGGCCGAGCGCGCGGGCGCGAAGTCGCAGCTGACCGGCGTCACCGGGGCGGCGCTGATCATCGTGATGATCGTGTTCCTTCCCGGCCTGTTCAAGGACCTGCCCCAAGCCGCGCTCGCCGCGGTGGTGATCACAGCCGCGCTGTCGCTCGCGGACCTGCCGGGCCACCGCCCGGCTCTGGCACCAACGGAAGGTCGAGTTCAGCCTGTCCATCGTCGCGTTCCTCGGCGTCGCGCTGCTCGGCGTGCTACCCGGGATCGCGATCGCGGTCGGCCTGTCCATCCTCAACGTCTTCCGCCGGGCGTGGCGGCCGTACCAGACGACGCTGGGGCTGGTCGACGGCGTTGCGGGGTACCACGACGTCCAGTCCTACCCGGACGCTCGGCTGCTGCCGGGGCTGGTGCTCTACCGCTTCGATGCGCCCCTGTTCTTCGCCAACGCCAAGACGTTCCGCGACGAGATCACGACGCTCGCACGCAGCGATCCGGCCCCGCAGTGGATCGTCGTCGCGGCCGAGCCGATCACCGACGTGGACACCACGGCCGCCGACGTCCTCTTCGACCTGGATCGCCAGCTCGACGAGCGCGGCCAGACCCTGGTCTTCGCCGAGCTCAAGGATCCGGTGCGAAGCAAGATCGCCCGGTACGGGCTCACTCACGCGATCGAGCCGGAGCATTTCTTTCCCACGGTCGAGGCCGCCACCGACGCCTGGTGTGCCAAGACCGGTGCAACCTGGACTGCCCCGAGTCGCCGACCCTCCCGCGGGTGCGGCCGCCTTTCCGCAGCCGAGGCCCACCTCGACTGGCACGTCGTCGGAGTACCCGGGCGGTGGCCGTCCCGCCTGACGTCAGCTGTCGCTGCTCGTCGGCGGGGCGCCGCGATCCTCGCAGCGCGCTGTCCACCTGGACGGACACCATCCCGAGGATCCGGCGGCGCTCGCCCCACCGGCTGGCGGCGGTCCTGGCCGGGAGGTACCCGACGGGCGGACTCCGGCCCAACGTCGTCGGCCAGCATCGGGCGTGCCCCCAGGGGCGGCGAGTCAGGAGGTTTCCCCATGAGCAAGTCGGCAACCCAGCCGCCGTGGGATCCCGCCGCCGTGCTTCGTGCACACGGCCTGGCGCGCTCATCGCGCGCTCCACCGACTCAGTCGTGGCCGGTTCCTCTGGACACCGTCCAACAAGCGCGGCTGGGTGCGCTGCGCCACACGAGCATCGGGCGGAGATCCGGGCAGGAGCAGCCTGATCATCGGCTACCTCGAGGACGGCCCCAACCTCGTCGCGCTCGCGATGAACGGCCGGGACGAGGGCCATCCCTCGTGGAGGCTCGACCTCGAGGCGCACCCGGACGGTGTCGTTCGAATGGCTCGGCAGCATCCGCGCCCGGTTCGCGCACGCGCTACCGCGGGAAAGGAGCGGGATCGGCTGTGGCAGCGGTGGGTCGCGATCAATCCGAACCTCGACGCGTATGCCGGGCGCCGGTCGACCGAGACGCCCGTGATCGTCTTCGGGACGCGACGGGACCGCTGGGCAGCAGGCTCGCCGTGCTGCGAGGGGGCTAGGCAGAACGACGGCTGATCCACCAGAGGTCCCGGACGGGTACGGGAGCACTTCACAACCCGGCGGGTACGGAGCACGCTGGTCCGCGATCTCGGAGGTCACTGTCCCAACGCCAAGGGGGTGGGCCGTGAGTGGAGCCGCCACCGCTTTCGAGCCGACGCTCGCACCGTGCGGACACAGGCACGGCGGAGAGAAATTCCTGACCGAGGACCACCAGGGTCTGTTCACCGAGGACGTGCGCTACTCCTGCGGATGCCGGAGCGCCCGCGAGGAGTTCCACGACGGCAGCGTCCACCGCATGGTCGTCCACCACAACGGCAAGGTGCTGGCGGACGAGGAGTGGCGCGGTGAGTGACGGCGTCATACGCGCCGCCCACGACGTCCTGATCGTGGGCGGCGGCGGCGCGGGGCTGCGCGCCGCCATCGCCATCGCCGAGACCAACCCGCGGACCGACGTGGCCGTGATCTCCAAGGTCTATCCGATGCGCAGCCACACGGTGTCGGCCGAGGGTGGCGCGGCCGGGGTCATCGCCGCCGACGACAGCCTCGACGAGCACTGCTACGACACGGTCTCGGGCAGCGACTGGCTCGGCGACCAGGACGCCATCGAGGCCTTCGTCCGGGAGGCCCCCGAGGAGCTCCTGCAGCTCGAGCACTGGGGATGCCCGTGGAGCCGGCGCCCGGACGGCCGCGTCGCGGTCCGCGCGTTCGGCGGGATGAAGAAGATGCGCACCTGGTTCGCCGCGGACAAGACCGGCTTCCACATGCTGCACGCGCTGTTCCAGACGTCGCTGAAGTACAGCGAGGTCACGCGGTACGACGAGGAGTTCGTCACCCGGCTGCTGGTCGACGACGGCCGGGTGCACGGCGTCGTGGCGATCGGGCTGATGAGCGGGCGCATCCAGGCGATCACCGCGAAGGCCGTCGTCCTGTGCACCGGCGGCTGCGGCAAGGTCTTCCCGTTCACCACGAACGCCAACATCAACACCGGCGACGGCATGTCCCTGGCCTATCGCGCGGGCGCGCCGCTCAAGGACATGGAGTTCGTGCAGTACCACCCGACCGGCCTGCCGTTCACCGGCATCCTCATCACCGAGGCCACCCGCGCCGAGGGCGGCTGGCTGCTGAACAAGGACGGCTACCGCTACCTGCAGGACTACGACCTGGGCAAGCCGTCACTGACCCCGGAGCTCCGGAGCATGGAGCTCGGCCCCCGCGACCGCCTGTCGCAGGCCTTCGTCCACGAGGTCGAGAAGGGCCGGACGACGGACTCGCCGTGGGGCCCGATCGTCCACCTCGACCTCCGACACCTCGGCGAGAAGCTCATCGACACGAAGCTCCCCTTCGTGCGCGAGCTGTGCCTGCAGTACGAGCGGATCGACCCCGTGCACGAGCTGATCCCGGTGCGGCCGGTGGTGCACTACATGATGGGCGGGGTCCACACCGACATCGACGGCGCGACCTCGCTCGGGGGGCTGTACGCCGCGGGTGAGACCGCCTGCGTGAGCATCAACGGGGCCAACCGGCTCGGCTCCAACTCGCTGCCCGAGTGCCTGGTGTTCGGCGCCCGGGCCGGGAGAGCGGCGGCGGAGTACGCCTCCGCTGCGGGAAGAACGCCGTCCGTCGTCGAGGCCCAGGCGACCGACGAGGTGCGCCGGCTGGAGCGCGACCTCCTCGGCAAGGGGCCGGGCACCGAGAGCATCGCCGCCATCCGCGACGAGATGCAGGCCACGATGGAGGAGGCCGCCGGCATCTACCGGACGGGACCCACCATGGCCAAGGGCGCGGACGCCCTCGCCGAGCTGCAGGAGCGGGTCGGGAACGTCGGCCTCGCGGACGCGAGCCGGTCGTTCAACACCGAACTCCTCGCCGCCCTGGAGCTGGCCAACATGCTCGACATCGGCGAGTGCATCCTCCAGTCCGGCATGCAGCGGGAGGAGTCCCGGGGGGCGCACCAGCGCACCGACTTCCCGGCCCGCGACGACGAACGCTTCCTGACCCATCTGATGGTGCTCCGCAATCCCGACGGGACGGCGCGGGTCGAGCGCCTCCCGGTGACCATCACCCGCTGGCCTCCGGGCGAGCGGGTCTACGGGAGATGACCACGACCGTGGGTGAGGGGCATGCAATGGCGGACAGCATCCGGCTCAGGGTGACCCGATACCGGCCCGACACCGACTCCGAGCCGCACTGGCAGGAGTACGACGTCCCTCTCCGGAAGGAGTGGACGGTCCTCGACGGCCTCAACCACGTGAAGAACGAGGTCGACACCACGCTGTCGTTCCGCTGGTCGTGCCGGATGGGCGTCTGCGGGAGCTGCGGCATGACCGTCGACGGCGAACCCAAGCTGACCTGCGGGACGTTCCTGAGCGACTACGCACCGGGGCCGGTCACGATCGAGCCGCTCGCGAACTTCCCCGTGATCCGGGATCTGGTCGTCGACCTGACCGACTTCATGCAGAAGTTGCCTCGGGTGAAGCCGTGGATCATCCCGAAGGAAGACCACAGCAATGTCGAGCCCGACGTGGAGTTCCTCCAGACGCCCGGGCAGCTGGACGCCTACCGGCAGTTCAGCATGTGCATCAACTGCATGCTCTGCTACTCCGCCTGCCCGGTCTACGGGCTCGACCCCGAGTTCATCGGCCCGGCCGCCATCGCCCTCGCCGAGCGGTACGACCTCGACTCGCGCGATATCGGGAATCGGCAGCGTCTCGACGTGCTCATCGAGCACGACGGCATCTGGGGCTGCACCTTCGTCGGCGAGTGCACGCGGGTGTGCCCCCAGCACGTGGATCCCGCGTCCGCGATCCAGCGCTACAAGCTGAAGGCGGCGCTGCAGACGGTGAAGGCCTTCCTGCTGCCGCGGGGCGCGCGATGACTCCTCCGGGCACGCCGACGATGTCGCCTCTACCGACCCCGCGTCTCCACGTGGTGGTGGACCCGGAAGCGGACCTACTTCGTCTTCGTGATGCGCGAGCTGAGCAGCGTCTTCATCGCCTGGTTCGTGGTGTACCTGCTGCTCTTCGTCTACGCCGTCGGCCAGAGCGAGGCGGCCTACGAGCGCTTCCTCGACTGGGCCGCCTCGCCGTGGGTGATCGCGCTGAACGTCGTCGCGCTGGTCTTCGTGCTGCTGCACACGGTGACCTGGTTCGCCCTCACCCCGCAGGCGATGGCGGTGCGGGTGATGGGCCAGAAGGTGCCCGCGTTCCACATCATCGCCGGGCAGTACACGGGCCTGGTGGTCGTCTCCGGGTTCGTCCTCTGGCTGGTGACCCGATGAGCAGGAGGCGGGTCGAACCGCTCGTCTGGCTGATGTTCAGCGCCGGGGAGTCCTGGCGTCGGTGTTCCTCCCGATCCTGGTGCTCCTGTTCGGGCTGGCCTTCCCACTGGGGTGGATCGACCCTCCTGGCTACGACCACCTGCGCGCCGTCGTCGGCCACCCGTTGACCTTCGTCGTCCTCCTCGGGCTGTTCGTGCTGATGCTGGTGCACAGCGCGCACCGCTTCCGCTACACGCTCTACGACGGGCTCCAGATCAAGCAGAAGCGGACCGTCGCGGTGCTCTGCTACGGCGCGGCGATCGTCGGCTCGGTCGCCGCCGTGGCCGTGCTCTGGGGAGCCGCCTGACGATCGAGCGATCGGAGCGCCCGCACGACGCCTCCGCAGAAATGCTGACCTCACCGGCGCAGAGCTCCACGATTCTGCCGATGTGCCTCCGCGTCGGTCTTCCTAGCGTGCTGTGCACGGATACGACGAGCAGCACAGGAGGCGGACATGAGCCAGCACCCGCACGTGACCACGGTCGACCGGATGACCGGGGCCGTCCTCGGGGGCGACCGGACGACCCTCGAGGAGCTCCTCACCGACGACTTCACGTTCCACTACCGGGGGCCGTACCCGAAGCCGGGGGACTACGCCGGAGCGGCCGGGCTGATGGAGGTCATCGGCGCGGTCGTGGAGGCGACCGATGGCGACATCGACCTGCAGCAGCGGTTCTGCGTGGCCGCCGACGGCTGGGTGTCCGAGTGGGAACACGCGGTCATGGGTCGTCGGGACCGTCGCCTGGAGTCGGACAACGCATTCGTCTACCGCTTCGACGACGACCGGATCGCGGAGATGTGGATGTTCATCGGGGCGCCGCCGGGCAGTGAGGCGTTCTTCGCGTAGCTGCCCGGTGCTCCCCGCCGGTCCGGAGTCCTGGTGCGACGTCCGGGCCGGCGCGACACTGTGCCCATGCGGCAGCCATCCGGCTGGAGCACCGGCAGCCCGGAGGACTGGGAGAGCGCCTACCGCGTCCTCTCGGCCGTCCCCGGCGACGGCGAGCCGTCCCCCGACGACCTCGACGAGCTCGCCACGGCGGCATACCTCACCGGCCGTGACGAGGAAGGCTTCGGCCTGTGGGCGCGGGCACATCGCGCCTCCCTCCACGCCGGGGACATGCCGGGGGCCGCGCGATTCGGGATCCGTCTCGCGCAGTGCCTGGCCTTCAAGGGCGACCTCGCCCGAGCGCGAGGATGGGTGGACCGGACTCGCCGCGTGCTCGACGACGCCGAGGCGGAGTGCGTGGAGCAGGGTCACCTGGAGTACGCGGCGGCGATGTGCGGCATCCTCGAGACCGGTGACATCGCGGGCGCCCCCGCCGGCTTCGACCGCGCGCTGACGACGGCGGCCCGCTTCGAGGACCGGGAGTTGGACACCCTGGCCCGAATCGGCCTGGGCCGGTGCCGCATCTACCTCGGCGAGGTGGCGGAGGGCCTCCGCCTGCTGGACGAGGCGATGGTGGCCGTCGAGGGCCGCGAGGTCTCACCCGTCGCCGTCGGCGATTCCTACTGCACGGTCATCGACGCCTGCCGCGAGCTGTTCGACCTGCCCCGATTCGAGGGCTGGACCGAGTCGTTCACACGGTGGCTCCGGTCCCAGGCCGGACTCGCCGTCTACGGCGGGCACTGCGCCCTCCACCGGGCCGAGCTCATGCTCCTCCGGGGCGACTGGGCCGACGCCACGATCGAGGCCGACCAGGCGGTCAGCCGCCTGAGCCGGCCCCGGAATCTCCTCAGCCTGGGCGGCGCGCACTACGTCCGGGCGGAGGTGTACCGCTTGCGCGGGGAGTACGGCGCCGCGGACGGCGACTACCGGAGAGCGCACGAGCACGGCTGCGAGCCCCAGCCCGGGCTAGCCCTCCTGCGTGTGGGGCAGGGCCGCACCGATCTCGCCGAGGCAGCTATCCGCAGGCTCGAGGCCGAGGTGACCGAACCCGTCGTCCGGGCACGCATGCTGGGTGCGTTCGCCGAGATCGTGCTCGCAGCCGGTGACGGGGCGGCTGCCGGTGCGGCCGCCGACGAGCTGGCGGCGGTCGCGCAGGAGCAGGGGTCCCAGTACCTGACCGCCGCGGCCTCCCATGCACGGGCCGCGGTGCTGCTGGCCGCGGGTGAGGCGCGTTCGGCCCTGGTTCTCGCACGCCAGGCATGGCGCCAGTGGAACGAACTCCGCACGCCGCACGAGGGTGCGCGCACCCGCGTTCTGCTCGCCGAGGCCTGCCGCGCCCTGGGTGACGGGGAGACCGCGGAACTCGAGCTCGAGGCCGCGCGGGCGACCTTCGTGGAACTCGGCGCCCGTCCGGATGCCGACCGGCTGGCGCCCGCACCGGCCACGACCGACGACCCGGCCCGGGGCCCGCTCTCGGTCCGGGAGGTCGAGGTCCTCGTCCGCGTCGCTCGCGGTGGCACCAACCGGGCCATCGCGCGACACCTCCGCATCAGCGAGCGGACGGTGGCCAGCCACGTCAGCCACATCTTCACCAAGATCGGGGTCACCTCGCGCGCCGCGGCCACCGCCTACGCCTACGAGCACCGCCTCGTGGAACGCGGGAGAACGGTGGCGACGAGGACCGGGAGCGATGCTGGCACGGAACACGTGTGACCGGTTCCGGCAGCGCGCGGCGCCGTCCGACGCCGAGCGTGCAGCAGACGCCGGCCGCTCCGGTCAGCGGTGACGTCGTCGCGAGTTGCTGGCAACCTTGTCCACGCATCAGGACCCCATGAACGCTTCGACTTCTCGTTCCTCGAGGGAAGGGCGGCGTGGCGCGTGAACATCGCTGTGCTCCTCGACGGGACGTGGAGCGACGCCAACACGCACACGAACATCGCGCAGATCCATGCGCGAATGCCGCGTCGCGTCGCGGGAGTACCGCAAGAGGTCCGCTACATCGAGGGGGTCGGAACGGGCCCCTTCGATCGTCTGCGCGGCGGCATCCTCGGCATGGGTCTGGACGACGACATCCGCGAGGCATACAGCTTCATCGCGTCGCACCACCGCTCCGATGCCGACCGGATCCATCTCATCGGCTACAGCCGTGGCGCGTTCGCCGCACGCAGCCTGGGCGGCATGATCGCCAAGTGCGGGATCATCCGCGAAACGGACCTGCCGGCGAAGGCGGTCTTCGCTCGATACCGCGACACGAAGGCCCCCGGCCTGCGCGAGATGCAGGAGGGCGAGAAGCCCGCGCGCACCGCCGAGGACGAGCTGGTGCTGGCGCGGTCGCGGCTGGTGCGCATCCGCTTCATCGGAGTGTTCGACACGGTCGGCAGCCTGGGCATCCCCGGCGGCATCGGCCGCGTGATCAATCGGCGCCGCTACGAGTTCCACGACACGCGCCTCAGTGGGCTGGTCGACCTGGCCTGCCATGCCGTGGCGATCGACGAGCACCGCAAGCAGTTCGCGCCGACGCTGTGGACGAGCGTGCCCATCCCGATGCCGGAGCATCCGACGCAGGTGGAGCAGCGCTGGTTCGTCGGGGAGCACGCGAACGTCGGCGGCGGCGGGACGATGGATCCGGCGGCCGACAACCCGCTCTCGCTCCTCGCGCGCGAATGGATCGTCGAGCGGGCGGTCGAGGCCGGCCTCGAGGTGCAGCCGCCGCGGCGTCCCCTGACCGGAGACGAGTGGTCCGGGCGGATCTCCGACTTCTACGGCAGCTTCCTCGGCGGTCTCGCCCGGCGGGTGCCCGGCATCAGGCCGTACCTGCGTCCGGTGCGGACGACGATCGGCGAGTTCCTGGACGGGTCGGTGATCCGACGCTGGAGGCACGGAAGACCGCCGTACCGCCCGGGCAATCCACACCTGGAGCCGTGGATCCGGGAAGAACTCTGATCGAGGGGCGACGCCTGACGGCGCCGCCTGATCGGCGCCGCCAGACGGTCGGCGAGCTACGAGGTCCGCTGGTCCGGCACGTCCAGCCTCGGCCAGCGCTTCCGCGCCCAGGACTCCGCGCACGATGGCGCCGGCCGCCGCAGTCACCCGAGCGCTTCCGACGACGGGAGCGATCGCGACCAGGACGGCCTGCATCTTCTCGACGGTCAGGCCACTGTCGGCGGCCGCGCCCAGCGTGATCAGGTACGACACGGGGGCGGCGCCCATGGCGACGAGAGCAGACAACCGGACGAGCAGGTAGGTCTCGGCGTCGAGGCCCGAGCGCTCCGCCGCGTCGAGATTCATCTCGAGCAGGGTCTCGAGTACCGGAGCATCCCCGGCGGCGATGCGGCCGAGGGCGTTGTCCGGGGCGGCTTGAGTCATGTTTCCTCCTGGCGGGACGGAACGGGTCGACGCAAGCCTCGTCAGCGCGACCCCGACCGTCGTCACCCGTTCCGGACGAGCGGGCCGGCGGGGTCAGCGGTGCGGTCGGCGGGCGCCGTGTCGACAGCCACACGGGTCGCAGGTCCCGGGCGCTCGCGAGTGCTCAGGTGTCTGGCTGGAGCCCGGCTCGTCCTACCCGCCGTGACCGTGCGATGACGAGCAGGCGGTCTTTCATCCCCGGCGGATGAGGTCGCCGACGGTCAGGGGCCGTCGAGCGGCTGTCGCGCCGATGCCCTCCATTGGGTCGGGCTGACACCGAACCGCTGGTGGAACCACCGTGAGAACGCGCTCGGGGCGGTGAACCCGAGCAACTCGGAGACGGCGGTGAGCGAGTAGCGCTCGGCCGCGATGTAGCGCTCGGCCAGGGCCTCCCGAATGCGGTGCACGATCGCCGAGAAGGACTCGCCCTCCGCGGCCAGCTGCCGGTGCAGCGTCCGCTGCGTCACTCCGAGGCTGCGGGCCACCTGCTGGGTCGAGCACCGTCCGAGGGGCAGCAGCATCTCGACCAGCTGCGTCACCTGCCCGGTCACCGTCGCGGCCGGGGGTGCGCCGAGCGCCGTGCGCAGCTGGTCGGCGTAGGGCCGGAGCAGCGGGTCGGACGCCGCGTTCGCGGTGTCGAGCTCGGTGGCGTAGAAGACCAGCCCGGTGAACTCGTGCCCGAACTGCAGCCGGGGGCCGAGCGCCGCGTGGTGGGCGGCGAGCGAAGCCGGTGCCCGGTGGGCGAAGCACAGCGACAGCGGCTCCCACTGCCGGCCGAGCAGTTCGCGGACGATGCCCAGCAACGCGGCCGTCGCCAGCTCCGTCGCCTGTCGGGTGGGCGCCGGCTCACCGAACTCGAACCACAGCCGCATCGTGGCCAGGTCCCCGTCCTCGTCCAGGCGCATCCGCAGCGCCTCGTTGTAGCTGTGCCAGTACCGGCACAGCAGGCCCAGGGCGCTGCGCAGGTCGGGCTCCTGGCTCAGCACGACGCTGAGCGGGCCCAGCGTCGCCAGCCGACGCAGGCCGGACAGTCGTAGGCCGAAGTCATCGAGGCCCGACTCGGTGGCCGACCGCTCCAGCACCCGCGAGACCGCCGCTGCGGGCACCCACTTGTCGGGAACGGCCAGGTCGGCGACGGCGATACCGGCGTTGGCCAGGATCCGCGCCGGATCGAGGCCGGCCGACCGCGCCAGTCTGAGGTAGCCGTCGAGCGTTGCCGTGCGAACGCCGGGACGCATCGCGGCCCCCTATCACCTGGCGTCCGAACAAGCCAAGGCAACTGTCCGGATCGGTACAGCTTTCCACGGTGGGCGCTGTCACAGTAATAGCCGTCAGGGAGCGAAGGAACCGAGCCCGACACAGCGGACACACCGAGCCGCCGAACCACACCACACCGCATCCGAACGCGCGCTCCGCGCGCTGTTCGGCGTACCCCGAACAAGGAGACCGCGTCCATGGCGAAAGGCATCCGCTTCTACGAGACCGGCGGACCGGAGGTCCTCCGCTGGGAGTCCCTCCCGGTCGGCGAGCCGGGCCACGGTGAGGTGCGGGTCCGCCACGTCGCCGTCGGCCTGAACTTTGCCGACACCTACTTCCGCTCCGGGCTCTACCCCGCGCCCCTCCCCGCGGGCATGGGCGTGGAGGCCGCCGGCGTCATCGAGGCCGTCGGCCCCGGCGTCACCGACTTCGCCGAGGGCGACCGGGTCACCTACACCGGCAGCCCCCTCGGCGCCTACAGCACCGAGCGCGTCATGGACGTCGCCCCGCTGATCAAGCTGCCCGACGCGATCCCGTTCGAGACCGCCGCCGCGATGACGATGCGCGGACTCACCTGCTCCTACCTGCTCCGCCGGATCGCACCCCTCGACCCCGGCTCCACCGTCCTGCTGCACGCGGCGGCCGGTGGCGTCGGTCTCATCTTCACCCAGTGGGCCCGGCTGCTCGGCGTGAACGTCATCGGCACCGTCTCGACGGACGAGAAGGCCGAGATCGCCAAGGCGCACGGCTGCACGCACACGATCGTCTACACCCGCGAGGACGTCGCGGCGCGGGTCCGCGAGATCACGGACGGCGCCGGCGTGCCGGTGGCCTACGACAGCATCGGCCGGACGACCGTCCCGTCGTCCCTGGATTCCCTGAGCCGGCGCGGCCTGCTCGTCTGCTTCGGCACCGCGTCCGGCCCGATCCCGCCGATCGACGCGATGCAGCTGGCCGTCAAGGGCTCGCTGTTCGTCACCCGGCCCGCGCTGGCCGACTACATCGCCGACCCGGCGGAGCGCGCCGCCCTGGCCGGTGAGCTCTTCGACCACGTGGGCTCCGGCCGCATCACCGTCGAGATCAACCAGCGCTACGCCCTCGACGACGCCGTCCAGGCACACCGCGACCTCGAGTCCGGCCGCAGCGTCGGCTCCTCCGTCTTCGTCCTCGAGTCCTGACTTCACCGCCCACCCGCACCCCACCACAGCAAGGAGAAGCACCATGACCACCGTCATCGACCACACCGTGGAGCGCGAGGCCTGGTCCTCGTTCACCGTCGGCACGAGCGCGATCGAGGTCGTCCCGCTCACCGCGGGCATCGGCGCCGAGCTGCGCAACGTCAGCCTGGCCGAGGCGTCGCGCGACGCCGCCCTGTTCGCCGAGCTCCGCGAACTGCTCCTGCAGTACAAGGTCCTCTTCGTCCGCGACCAGGACATCACCCGCGCCGAGCACGTCGCCCTGGCCGAGCGGTTCGGCCCGCTCGAGGACCCACCCGGCCCTCGGCAGCGATCCCGATCACCCGGGCCTGGTCCGCATCTACAAGGACCTGGACAGCAAGCCCGAGCACTACGAGAACGCCTTCCACTGCGACGCCACCTGGCGCGAGGTCCCGCCCTTCGGGTCGGTGCTCCGCTGCGTGGAGGGTCCGCCGGTCGGCGGCGACACCATCTGGGTCAACATGGCCGAGGCCTACCGCCGGCTGCCCGAGCACATCAAGGAGCGGATCGAGGGGCTCAAGGCCCGGCACAGCATCGAGGCCAGCTTCGGCGCCGCGATGTCCGAGGAGCAGCGGCACGCTCTGCACGCGCGGTTCCCGGATGCCGAGCACCCCGTCGTGAAGGTCCACCCCGAGACGGGCGAGAAGGTCCTGTTCGTGAACGCGTTCACGACGCACTTCACGAACTACCACACCCCCGAGAACGTGCGCTTCGGGCACGACTACTCGCCGGGCGCGAGCGAGCTCCTCAACTACCTGATCCGGCAGGCGTCCGTCCCGGAGTTCCAGGTGCGCTGGCGCTGGACCAACAACAGCTTCGCCATCTGGGACAACCGCAACACCCAGCACTACGCCGTCCAGGACTACTGGCCCGCCGTCCGAAAGATGGAGCGCGCCGGGATCTCCGGCGTCGACGTCTGATCCACCTGTCGGACCTGCGCTGCACGTCCGAAAAGGTCGCTACATCTGTCCGATCCGGTACAGCCTTCTCGGGTCGGGGCCACGACAATTGATACATCGCACAGAGGGCTCATCGCCCAGGCCTCCCGCCCGCCCTTTCTGCACTTCCCCCTCATCACGCACACCTCCGACTGGAGAATTCACATGCATTTCCTCGACGATTCCCTCTTCCCCGAGAACCAGGAGAAGCTGGTCATCACTGTCGCCCCGTACGGCCCGGAGTGGGAGCCCGCCGACTTCCCGGAGGACATCCCGGTCACCATGGACGCCGCACGTCCAGCAGGCGGTGGACTGCTGGGAGGCCGGCGCCACGGTGCTGCACATCCACGTCCGCGAGCTCGACGGCAAGGGCTCCAAGCGGCTGTCGCAGTTCAACGAGCTGCTCCGCCGCCTGCGTGAGGCCGTGCCGGAGATGATCCTGCAGGTCGGCGGCTCGATCTCGTTCTCCCCGGAGGGCGAGGGCGCCGACGCCAAGTGGCTGTCCGACGACACCCGCCACATGCTCGCCGAGCTCGACCCCAAGCCCGACCAGGTGACCATCGCGATCAACACGTCGCAGATGAACATCGTCGAGCTCATGACCGACTCCGACGACCGCCGGGGCACCTCCTTCGAGCGGCCGGAGATCTACCAGGCCTACCGCGACATGGAGATCCCGGCCGGCCCTGAGTGGGTCGAGGAGCACCTCAAGCGGCTGACCGCCAACGGCATCCAGCCGCACTTCCAGCTGGCCCACTCCGCGCAGCTGGAGACCGTCGAGCGCCTGGTCCGCCGCGGCGTCTACACCGGCCCGCTGAACCTCACCTGGGTGTCCATCGGTGGCGGCTTCGACGGCCCCAACCCCTACACGATGATGGAGTTCATCAACCGGGTGCCGGACGGCGCGTCGCTGACGCTCGAGAGCATCATGCGCAGCGTCCTGCCGATCAACACCATGGCGATCGCCATGGGCCTGCACCCGCGGTGCGGCAACGAGGACACCCTCTGGGGCAAGCTCGGCGAGAAGCTGACCTCGGCCGACGCAGGTCCGCCAGCTCGTGCGGATCGCCGGTGAGCTCGGCCGCGAGGTCGCCACCGGCAAGGAAGCCCGCGACATCTACAAGCTCGACGAGTACTGGGGCAGCGCCGACGAGGCCCTGGCCAAGCTCGGCTACGCGCCCAACCGCCAGCCGGGCCAGCGGGGCTTCCTGCACCACGCCTGATCGGCCGCACCTCCCGAACGCGGTGCGGGCCCGGAGGTTCCTCCCGGGCCCGCACCTGCACCACCATGTCGACAGCGAACGCACGCGTTCGAGGTCGACGCCTCGGTCCCGTCACCGGATGGGCACCGACTCCGATCTCGAACTGTCGCACTGGAGCGTCGTCATGGCATCGCTGGTCACCGAGGGCAGGGTCAACGGCACCGCCGTCGAATCCACCCCCACCCCCTCCCGGAAGGCCCGTCGGCTCTTCCCCTGGGTCGTCTTCACTCTCACGTTCGGTCTGCTCCTGTCGGACTACATGTCCCGCCAGGTGCTCTCCGCGGTCTTCCCGTTCCTCAAGGTGGAATGGGCGCTGACCGACACGGAGCTCGGCGGGCTCGTCAGCGTCGTCTCGCTGACCGTCGCCGTGCTGGCCGTCCCCCTGTCCCTGCTCGGCGACCGCTGGGGCCGGGTCAAGTCCATCGTGTTGATGGCCTCGATCTGGAGCCTGGCCACCCTGGGCTCGGCGATCGCGGCCAACTACGAGCAGCTGATGCTGGCCCGCGTCTTCATCGGGGTCGGTGAGGCGGCCTACGGCAGCGTCGGCCTGGCCGTCGTCCTCGCCGTCTTCCCGGTCTACCGCCGCGCCTCGCTCACCGGCGCCTTCCTGGCGGGCGGCTCGTTCGGCTCGGTCCTCGGCGTCGCCCTTGGTGGCGCGCTGGCCGTCCAGTTCGGCTGGCGCTGGTCGTTCGCCGCGATGGCCATCGTCGGCCTGGTCCTGGTCGTGCTCTACCGCATGTTCATCAGCGACAAGAAGCTGGACGCCCACCGCGTCGACGACGTCGCCGAGGGGGAGCCGCGGTCGCCCCCGGTGGCGCGCGCCAAGCTGCGCACCCTCTTCAGCACCCCGTCGGTGATCGCCGCCTACGTCGGCAGCGGCCTGCAGCTGTTCATCGCCGGTTCGCTGTTCGCCTGGCTGCCCAGCTACCTGGGCCGCGCCTACGGCATGGCACCGGACAAGGCCGCCGGCGTCGCCGCCATCGCGATCCTCTTCATGGGCACCGGCATGATCGTCTGCGGTGCGGTCACCGACCGGCTCGCCCGGACCGTCGCCATCCGCAAGTGGACGACGGCGATCGTCTACACCACGGCATCGCTGGTCTTCCTCGGCATCGGCTTCTCCCTGCCGCACGGCGGCGCCCAGCTGCTGATGCTCGCCATCGGCATCTTCTTCGCCGCCGGCACCGCGGGCCCGGCCGGCGCCATGGTCGCCAACCTGACCCACGAGTCCATCCGGGCCACCGCGATGGGCACCCTCAGCCTGGCGAACAACCTGCTCGGCCTCGCCGCCGGGTCGCTGATCACCGGCATCCTGGCCGACAAGTTCGGCCTCGTCGACGCCATGAAGATCGTCCCCTTCGTGGCAGTGGGCGCGCTGATCGCCCTGCTGATCGGCCGGAAGTACTACGCCACCAGCCTCGCCAAGGTCAACGCGCCGGCGGTGGCCCGATGACCGACGCGACCGTCGTCCTCGTGCCCGGCCTGCGCGGGCACGTCGAGGACCACTGGCAGACCGCGGCTCGCCGCGACGCTGCCCGACGTCCGGATGGTGCCGCCGCTCGGCCGCACGGAGCCCAGCCTGCGTGCCCGGACCCGCCTGCTCGACTGGATCGTCGCGGACGTGGACGGACCCGTGGTCCTGGTGGCCCACAGCGCCGGCGTCCTCGCCACCGTGCACTGGGCGGCCTCGTACACGGGGGAGAAGGTCGTCGGGGCGCTGCTCGCGACGCCGCCGGCCTTCGCGGCCCCGCTGCCGCCGGAGTACCCGTCGATCGCGCAGCTCCGTGAAGCACGGCTGGCTGCCCATCCCGCGGCGGCCGCTGCCGTTCCCGAGCATCCTGGCGGTCAGCAGCAACGACCCGCTGGGCAACCCGGTGCGCGTGCGGGCCCTGGCGAACGCCTGGGGGAGCCGGATCCACTCGCTCGGGGCCGTCGGTCACCTCAACCCCGCGTCCGGGTACGGCGACTGGCCCGAGGCCACGTCGCTCATCGCGGAGCTGCGGAACGGGGCCGAGCAGGTCCGCTGGGACGCGTTCCGTCCCACTCGACCGCAGCTCGTCCTGGCATGACCGCGGTCCAGAGCGACGGCGCCGTGCGCGCCGCGGACGACGACGTCGTCGTCCGCGGCGCGGCGCCCCGAGGAGAAGACCGCCCGGCGCTGGCCGGGACTGGTCGCGGCCGCACTCGGGCTCGGGGGCGCGATGCTCGCCCACCAGTTCGTGCCCGCGATCGGCGTCCTCACCTGGGCCGTCGCTCTGGGCATGGTCGCCGGCAACACCGGCCTGCTGCCCCCGGTGGCGAAGCAGGCGCTGGCGGCGGTGACCAAGCGGCTGCTGCGGATCGGCATCGTCCTGCTCGGGTTCGCGGTGTCGTTCGGCTCGATCATGGCGCTGGGCGTCGGGACGGTCGCACTCGTCGCCGGCACCCTGGTGGTCACGCTCGTCGTGACCACGTGGCTCGGGAACCGGGTGAAGCTCGGTGCGGCCCGCAGTCTGCTGATCGGCACCGGCTTCGCCATCTGCGGGGCCTCGGCCATCGCCGCGATGGAAGAGACCGCCGGGGCCGACGAGGAGGACGTCGCGGTCGGGATCGCGATGGTCACCCTCTTCGGCACCGTCGCCATGGTGCTGCTGCCGCTGCTGGCCGGTCCGCTGGGCCTCAGCGACATGCAGTTCGGCATCTGGGCCGGCGCCAGCATCCACGAGGTCGGTCAGGTCGTCGCGGCCGCCGGCGCCGGAGGGGCCGCCGTCGTGGCCATCGCCGTCGTCGTCAAGCTGACCCGGGTGCTCCTGCTGGCACCCGTCGTCGCGACCGTCAGCATCCGGAAGCGGCTGGCCGGTCAGGACACGGGCGGCAAGCGGCCGCCGATCGTGCCGCTGTTCGTGCTCGGGTTCCTCGCCTGCGTCGCCCTGCGCAGCACGGGCGTGATCCCGACGGGAGCGCTCGCCGCGATCTCGCAGGTGCAGGTCGCAGCGCTCGGCGCCGCACTGTTCGGCATGGGCGCTGCGGTCCAGATCCGCTCGCTGTTCCGCGGCAGCGGCCGCGTCCTCCTGGTGTCGACGCTCTCGACGCTGCTCGTCACCGGGGTCGCGCTGGCCGGCGTCCTGCTCCTCGGCTGAGCCGGGGGCAGGTCGCGGCCAGTCACCCGGGGAAGGCGAGGCCGGCATCGGGCCCGGTGCCCCAGAGGCCGAGCAGGCGGGCCCCCGGTTCATCCCATTCGTAGGACTCGCGTCCGCCGGATGACTCCTACCGTCGGTCGTCCGACGAGCGGAGGCCGACATGACCGCGGAACCCACGACGAGGCCCGCCGACGGGGGTACGGACGTCCCCGAGCCGCCGCCCACGGCGGCCGCGGAGGGCGGTGACCGCCACCCGCGTCGGTGGTCGCGGTGGCTGCCCCGCTACACCTGGAGCGGGACGCTCGGCGCCCTGCTCTTCGGCTGCCGCTCCCTGACGCCGTCCCTGCTGCCGCGGGGCTGGGTGCTGCAGGGCCTGATCGCCGGCATCACCGCGGCGATCGGCTACGGCGTGGGTGTCACGGTCGCGTGGTTCGTCGCGGAGCTGACCGAGAGCCGCCTGTCGGCCGGCTTCCGTCGCCGGGCCTGGCAGGTGCTGGCCGTGGCCGGCGCGCTGCTCTGCGTCGTCATGCTGTGGTTGGGCGCGGGCTGGCAGCGGGACATCCACGAGCTGATGGGCCTGGACGCCCCCGCGGGGTACACGTCGATCGGCATCGTCGTCCTGGCAGTCCTGGTCGTTCGTCCTCTTCGTGGCGATCGGCCGCGGGATCCGGTGGCTGGGCCGTGGGCTCGTCCGGCTGTTCGGCCGCATCCTCCCGCGGCGCGTCGCGCGGCCGCTCGGGGTCGTCGTGGCCACGGCCCTGGTGATCTTCCTGCTCAACGGGGTGCTCTGGCAGGGGCTGGTGGAGGGGATCAACTCCGCGTTCAGCGTCAAGGACGACGGCACCGAGGAGGGCGCGTTCGAGCCGACGGCATCCGAGCGGTCCGGCAGCCCGGACTCCCTCGTGCCGTGGGAGGACCTGGGCCTGCAGGGGCGCAACTTCGTCGGGAAGGGCCCGACGCCGGACGAGCTCGAGGCCTTCTCCGGCGAGCCCGCCCAGGAGCCGGTCCGCGCGTACGTCGGACTCGTGAGTGCCGACGACGTCGGCGACCGGGCCGCGCTCGCCGCCCGCGAGCTCGAGCGGGCCGGCGGTTTCGACCGCTCCGTGCTGGTGGTCGTGACGACGACCGGGACCGGCTGGGTCGACCCCGCCGCGAGCGACTCGCTCGAGTACGAGTTCAACGGCGACACCGCGATGGTGGCGATGCAGTACTCCTACCTGCCCAGCTGGATGTCCTTCCTGGTCGACCAGGTCAAGGCGCGCGACGCCGGCCGCGCGCTGTTCGACGCGGTGTACGGGGTCTGGGCGCAACTGCCGCCCGACGCGCGCCCGGCGCTCTACGTGTTCGGGGAGAGCCTCGGCACCTTCGGCGGGGAGGCCGCGTTCAGCGGCCTCGCCGACATCGAGAACCGCACGGACGGCGTGCTGTGGGCGGGCCCGCCGAACTTCAACGAGCTGTGGCGCGGACATCGTCGCCGACCGCGAGGACGGTTCGCCGGAGTGGCTGCCGGTGGTCGACGACGGCCGCGTCGTCCGGTTCGCCGACGAGGCCCCCGACCTCGACCGGCCGCCCGGTCCCTGGGGTGAGCCGCGCCTGGTCTACCTGCAGAACGCGTCGGACCCCATCGTGTGGTGGTCGCCGCGGCTGATCCTCAGCCACCCCGACTGGCTGCGCGGCGAGCGCGGGCCCGACGTCTCCCCGGGCATGGTGTGGCTGCCGTTCGTCACGTTCTGGCAGGTCACCGCCGACCTGGCCTTCTCGACCGGCGTGCCCGACGGCCACGGTCACAAGTACGAGGCCGACTACGTCAACGGGTGGGCCGCAGGTGGCGCAGCCACCCGGCTGGACCGACGCCGACACAGACCGCCTGCGCTCGCTGATCGAAGGGAACTGACCCCGTGCCGGCCGGTACGGCGCGGATGTCCTGATCACGGTGGACGCCACCCGGCGCACGCGGAACCGCCTGGTCTCCGGCGCTGCCGTCGTCGTGCTCGCCGCGATCAACGTGACCGGCCACACGCTGCACCCGCCCTGGTGGGTCCGTGCGCTGGAGGGGGCCGGGCTGGTCGCCTGGGCCCGTCTCGACGGGCTCACCTGGTCGCAGCTGGGGCTGGGCCGCGACCGGCTGGGAGCGGGGTGCCGGTGGGCGCTCGCCGCGATCGGGCTCGTCGTGGGCGTGTACGTCGTCGGTGTGCTGCTCCCGCTGACCCGGCCGGCGTTCCAGGACGCCCGTTACGACCTCCCGCTCCCGGATGCGCTGGGCACGGCGTTCGTCGTCATCCCGCTCGGCACCGTGGCGCTCGAGGAGCTCGCCTTCCGTTCCGTCCTCTGGGGGATGCTCGCGCGACACCAGCGCCCGTGGCAGGTGCTGGTCACCACCTCGGTGCTGTTCGGGTTCTGGCACGTCATCCCGGCGCTGATCGGCGGCGGGACCAACCGCGGCGTGTCCGACGCGGTCGGGGGAGCGGGCAGCGTCGCGCTCGTCGTCGGAACCGTCGCGCTCACCACCGTCGGGGGACTGGTCTTCGGCGAGCTGCGCCGGCGCAGCGACAGCGTGCTCGCGAGCGCCGGCGCGCACTGGGCGACCAATGCCCTCGGCGTGCTGTTCGGGCTGGTGGCCTGGCGCTTGGACCCGAACCGATGACCGGATTCCCCTCATCCCGCACGGGTGATGCCGGGGGCCCGTGCTGACGCGACGCTCGACGAATTCCGCCCGGGGGCGGGGCGCCGTCAGGGCACACAGCCCTCTGGCCGAGCGACCTGACCGTGTCGGGTCTCGGCCGACGGGCTGGAGGAGAGCGTCCATGCGCACGTCATTCGTGGGCCGCAACCGGGAGCTCGCCGTCCTCGAGGAGTGCTTCGCGGCGGCACTCGCCGGCCAACCGGGCCTGGTGCTCTGCCGCGGACAGCCCGGGATCGGGAAGACGCGGCTGGTGGAGGAACTGTCCTCCATGGCCGGTTCGACGGGCGCGGTGGTCGTGTGGGGACGGGCGCCGGAGGCTGCCGGCGCCCCGCCGTATTGGCCGTGGCGGCAGATCCTGCGTGCCCTGGGAGCCCATGGCGACCTGCGAGCCGTCGCAGGAGACCAGCGGTTGACCGCCGAGCTGGCCCGGCTCGCGCCCGACCTGTTCTCCGGGGAGGCCGACGAGGCGGACGGCCCCGGCTCGGCCGAGGACCGCTTCCGGCTCTTCGATGCGGTCGATCGGCTGCTCCGTCGGTTGTCGCAGGATCGGCCACTCCTGATCGTCCTCGACGACGCGCACTGGGCCGATGACTCGTCCCTGCTCCTCCTGCAGCATCTCGTGGAGTCCATGGCGGCCCAGCGGCTTCTTCTCGTCGTGAACCACCGGGACACCGAGCCGCTCGGCGACGTCCTGCTGACCGGGCTGTCCCGTCACCCTGCGACGCGAGCAGTGCAGATCGGCGGCCTGTCGGCTCCGGAGGTCGGCCTGCAGCTGGCCTCGCTCCTCGGCGGGCAGCTGCCCGACCGCGACGTCGAGCAGGTGCACGCACGCACCGGGGGCAATCCCTTCTACGTCGCGGAGGTCGGCCGGGCGCTGGAGGGCGGGCCCGAGGCGCTCGGCGAGTGGCCGGTGCCGGCGGGTGTCCGGGACGCCATCCGTGCGCGGCTGGCGAGGCTTTCCCCCGAGACGGTCCGGCTCGTGCATGCCGCCTCCGTGGTGGGCCGCGAGTTCCCGTTGCCGCTGGTCGCCGACATGCTGGAGGAGTCGGAACTGACGTGTCTTCCACTCATCGAGGAGGCCGCCGCCGCGGGGCTGGTCGCCGGTTCTTCGCCAGGGGACCACCGCTTCGTGCACGACCTGGTCCGAGACGCGGTCGTGGCCGGCTTGTCCGCGGCCCAACGAGTGCGGCTGCACCGCAGCGCTGCTGACGCCGTCGAACGGCTCCACGCGGGACGACTCGAACCACATCTGTCCGACCTCGCCCGCCACTGGGCTGCGGCAGCTGTCTCCGGCGAGCGGGAGCGGGCAGCCGACTGGATCACGCGTGCGGCGGAGGAGGCGATGCGTCGTCTCGCCTACGAGGAGGTCGCCCGGCTCTACCGTCTCGCGCTGACGGTCGGTGCCGACGACATCGACGACGATCGTCGGTGTCGGCTCCAGCTGGGCCTGGCGGGTGCGCTGAAAGCGGCGGGGGAGCTCTCGGGACGGCTAGCGGCCTCCCGCGAAGCAGCCGCGCTGGCTCGTGGTCTGCGACGCCCGGACCTGCTCGCCGAGGCGGCGCTGGCCATGGAGGGTGGCGAATCGAGCCTCGAGGCAGAGGTATCGGTACGGGCGTCGTGCGAAGAGGCACTCGCTGCGTTGCCTCCGTCGGCGAGTGGCCTGCGGGCCAAGGTCGCCGCGAACCTCTCCACGGCCTGCATGTACCTCGGCGACCTCGAGGCGGCCGGCCGGGCGAGCGCGCACGCGCTGGAGATGGCCGACCTCTCCGGAGACCCCGCCTCCCTGGCCGCGGCCTTGCGGGCCCGTCAGCTCGTCGCGACCGGGCCGGAGGGGATGGAGGAGCGGGCGACGCTCGCCGACCGGATGTACACCGTCGGTCGTGAGAGCCGGGACCCGACCACACGGATGTGGGGGCACCTGTGGCGGATCGATGTGGCGTTCGAACGCGGCGATCTCGCCGCCGTCGGCCGGGAGCTGGAACCACTGGGGCACTGCGTGGCCGAACAACGCACCCCGGTGGCACGGTGGCACCTGCTGCAGGCACGGGCGGTCCTCGCGCAGGCTCTCGGCCGGTTTGCCGATGCACGGCTCCTCGCCGATCGCGCGGTGGCCGCGCTCCCGCCGTCGGCGACCGGTCGGGAGTCGGCCCAGATCAACCGGGCGGCGTTGCTGTCGCTGGTGGGACTGCACACCGGTGAGGCAGCCGACTTCACCGCCCTGCGGGACTACGGGCCCGGCCACGACGGCGGCGACGCGCTGGACTTCCCCCTCGAGGGGGTCATCTTCTCGATCGCCGCGGCCTTCTTCCTCGCCCACGAGGGACAGCCGGCCCAGGCGGCGACCGTGTACCGCCGACTCGGCCCCCCGGCGACCTGGCGTCCGACTCCCCATGCGACGACGTCCTGCTTCGCGCTGGGAATCGGTACCGCAATCGCGCTGGACGCGTCCGACGACGTGGCCGTGCTGCGCGGGCGACTCGCTCGCTACCGCGGACGGCACGTCGCCGACGGCGCCGGGGCGGTGGCCTACAACGGGCCGGTCGAGCTGTACCTGGGATCGGCAGAGGCACATCTGGGCCTGCTCGACGACGCCGTGACGGACCTGGAGGCGGCGTCCCGCGCCTGCACGGCGAACGGGGCTGCCGGTTTCGATGTCCAGTCGCGGTTCGAGCTGGCCAGCGTGCTGATGCGGCGAGCTCGTCCGGGGGACCTCGTGCGCGCGCGAGCCATGAGCGTGGCGGTGATCGAGCAGGCCTCGGCGCTCGGGATGGCGCCGTGGGCCGAACGTGGGCGACGCCTCGTGGACCGGCTCGACGACGAGCGCGGCAACCCGCTCACGCCCCGCGAGCGGGAGGTCGCCGTCCTGGTGGGGGAGGGGCTGACCAACCGCCAGATCGCCGCGCGGCTGTATCTCTCCGAGCGCACCGCACAGAACCACGTGCAGCACATCCTCACGAAGCTGGACCTACCGAACCGCGGCCAGATCGCCGTGTGGGTGACCACGGGACGTGAGTAGGTCGGCTGAGTAGTTCGGCGGACGACGCCCCGCCCTGGGCTACCTACGGTCGATGCGCACGGTCGGCACGGCATCGGAGGACCCGTGAACATCGCATTGTGGATCGTCCAGGGATTGCTCGCTCTCGTCTTCGGCGGGAGCGGCGTCGTGAAGGCGACGCGGGATCGCAAACGCCTCTTCGACGACGGCATCACCTGGGTCGAGGACTTCCCCGGATGGGCGGTGAAGACGATCGGGGTCCTGGAGCTCCTGGCCGCCGTCGGGCTGATCCTTCCTGCGATGACGGGGATCGCACCGATCCTGACCCCCCTGGCCGCAGCCGGCATCGCGCTGCTGATGGCCGGCGCCGGCGTCGTCCATGTCCGGCGGGGCGAGATCGCGTTCCTCGGTGTCATCGCAGTCCTGTTCGCAGCCGCCGTGTTCGTCGCCTGGGGCCGCTTCGGGCCCTACGCGTTCTGACCCATCCAGAGGAGAGAAGGACGTCATGAGAATGCTGCTGCGGGTCGAGATGGGGCTGGCCTCGACCAATGAGTTGAACCGCACGGGCGAATCGGACGAGCTCAATCGGCAGCTCATGGAGAGCACGAAGCCGGAGGCCGCCTACTTCGGCACCGCGAACGGCCGGCGCACCGGCTACCTCGTCTTCGACATGGTCGACTCGGCGCAGATCCCGGTGATCGCGGAACCACTCTTCCAGCGGATGGGCGCGACCGTGGAGTTCATCCCGGTCATGAACGCTGAAGAGCTCCAGCGGGGCCTCGCTGCGGCACTGCCCGCTGGCTGAGGGCGGCATCCAGCCGCCCCGAAGCACGGGAGCCCCCACGGCCAGGAACCGTGGGGGCTCTGCTGTCCCGCCTCGCCTGCGGATCCGTCTCACGTGCGCGGGGCAAGTCCGCAATGGCCGCTCCTGGAAGGCCTGGTGGAGGCCCGCGGCTCTACCGTGTGCGAGGTGACTGACGTCGCGTCGCGGAACACGGACGAGGTGGGCGCCGCCGAACTCCTCGCGGGTCTCTGCCTCGCGACGGACCTCGGCCGCGGGTTCCCGCTGGAACACGGGCTGCACAGCACGCTGGTCGCCGCACGGCTGTGCGAGCGGCTCTCCGTCGACGAGCAGGTCGCGGTGGAGACCTACTACGGCTGCCTGCTGTTCTACGTCGGCTGCACCGCCGACGCCGAGATCGCCGCCGACCTGTTCGAGGACGGCATGCTCGGTCGCTACTTCGACCCGGTGATCTTCGGTGGTCCGGCGGAGACGATGGGCGGGGTGGTCCGCGCGCTGGCGGGTACCGGACCGACTCACGTGCAGGTAGGGCGGGTCGTGCGGCGGCTGCCGCGGGCGGTCGCCGGTCATCGTCGGCACATGGCCGCCCTCTGCGAGGTCGGACGCATGCTCAGCGATCGCATGGGTGTGGGCTCGGACGTGCCGGACCTGTTCATCGACTTCACCGAGCGATGGGACGGACACGGCGAACCGGGGCAGCACCGGGGGGAGCAACTGCCCCTGCCCCTGCGGATCATGCAGGTCGCTCGAGACGCGACCTATCACGCGCTGGTCGGAGGCCCAGGCCACGCGGCGCGCATCGTGACGCAACGGGCCGGGCATGCCTTCGACCCTGCGGTCGTTGCCGCACTGACCTCCGACGCCGAGTCCGTCCTACGGAATCCTGGGGAGGGCTCGGCGTGGGAGGACGTCCTGGCCGCCGAACCCGGCCCACCGCTCAGGCTGGGGACGGCGGCGATCGACCGCGCTCTCGCGGCCATGGGCGATTTCGCCGACCTCGTCTCGCCGTACCTGGTCGGCCATTCCTCCGGCGTCGCCGAACTGGCCGCGGCGGCGGGACGGGAGTGTGGCCTGTCGGATGACCTGGTCCGTGACCTGCGGCGGGCCGCGTCGATTCACGACGTCGGACGGGTCGCCGTCCCTGCGGCCGTCTGGCAGAAGCCGGGACCGCTGACCACCGACGAGCGGGAGCGGGTCCGCCTGCACGCCTACCACGGGGAGCGGGCGCTGTGCCGCTCCCCGTTCCTCGCGCGGTTGCTCCCCGTGGCGACCGCCCACCACGAACGGCTGGACGGTTCCGGCTATCACCGCGGATCCCTCGCCTCGTCGCTGCCGCCTTCGGCCCGGCTCCTCGCCGCGGCCGATGTCTATCGGGCCATGACAGAACCGCGGCCCCATCGGGCGGCGCTCTCGGCCGGCGAGGCGGGCGACGCCCTCGCCACGGAGGTCGCCGCGGGGCGACTCGACGACACGAGCGTGGCCGCCGTCCTGTCGGCGGCCGGACAGCCGGCGCGGCGCCGGGAGCGACCCGCGGGCCTCACCGAGCGGGAGATGCGCGTGGTGGTGCTGCTCGCGCGCGGCCTGCAGACCAAGCAGGTGGCGCGCGTCCTCGGCATATCGACGAAGACCGCTGACCATCACGTCCAGAACGCCTACGCCAAGATCGGCGTCTCGACGCGGGCGGCCGCCGCCGTGTTCGCCATGGAACAGGGCCTTCTCCTCTGGGGTGAACTCCCCATACCGGCCGACGGCCCGCGTTCCTAGCGTCCTCTCCATCGGCCCGGGACAGGTCCGGGCCCGCTGGTCAGGAGGACGTCATGACTCGTGTCGATGCGGTGGTCACCCAGGGCCCCGCGCTGCGCGCCGGTACGGGTGTCGGCCTGCGGATCGCGGGGTGGGCCGGGATCGCCGCTCCCGTGCTGTTCACGATCACCTTCCTGGCGCAGGAGATGGTGCGCCGCGACTTCGATCCGCTGCGGCTTCCGGTCAGCGCGCTCGAGGCCGGGCCGTACGGCTGGGTCCAGCAGATCAGCTTCGTCGTCTTCGGCGTCCTGACGATCGTCTTCGCCGTGGGCCTCCATCGGGGCCTGCGGACGACACGGCGGGGGATCGCCGGACCGATCCTGTTCGGCGTCTCCGGCGTGGCTGCGCTGGCCGCGGCGGCGTTCCCGTTGGAACTGGACGACGCCGGTCACGTCTACGACCCCGGCGGACACTCCGTTGCCGGGTTCGCGTTCTTCCTCACCAGCGCGCTGGCGCTCGTGGTCCTGTCCCGGCGGGTCGCCGCAGATCCCGCGTGGTCACGCCTGGCCGCATGGACCCTGGGGGCCGGGATCGCCTGCCTGGTGGGTTTCGTGGTGATGGGCAGCCTGGTCATCCCCGACGACGCACCGCTGCACGACTGGGCCGGTCTCGGTCAGCGGGTGATCATCCTGCTGGCCCTGTTCCCCGCACGGATCGCGCTCTCGATCCGGCTGCTGAAGACCGGGCGATGAGGAGTCGTCGACCGAACCGCGCCGACAGAGACGAGCCCCCACGGTCGAGCACCGCGGGGGCTCTGATCGCGTCTCTGTATGTGCACGCGTCCGAGGTGGACGGCGTGATCAGGCGGCGGCGCCGAGCTGCGCGGCGATGCCCTCCAGGCACCACTGCCAGCCCACCCGCATGTGCTCGGCCGCCTGCGCGTCCGACAGGCCCTCGACCGTGAGCTCGAGCCGGGTCCCGCCGTCGATCGGCAGGAGCAGCACGGTGCAGCGGGAGTTCTCGGCCATGTCCTCGCCTTCGGTGAGCACGTCGAGCACGAGGCGCTCCACGGGCTCGAAGACCGCGAAGGTCGCCGTCTCGCTGTACTCGTCGCCGGCCGGGCGGGGGCCGAACCGCAGCCGGTAGCCCCCGCCCGCGCGGGCGTCGACCTCACAGGTCGACACGCGCCACTCCGGGTCGGGGCAGACCCAGCGCTCCAGCAGATCAGCGCGGGTGAAGGCGGCCCACACCCGCTCGGGCGGCGCGGGGTAGGTGCGGTCGAGGTCGAACGACAGGAGCGGGGCGGTGGTCACGTGTCCTCCAGGAGGGTGCCGAGAGCGTCCAGCCGGGTCGACCAGAGCGCCTGCTGCTGTGCGGTCCACGTGGCCACGGCGACGAGCGCGTCGTCGCGCAGCCGGCACTCGCGCACGCGGCCGCGCTTGACCGTCGTCACCAGGCCCGCCTCCTCGAGCACGCGGACGTGCTTGAGCACGGCGGGCAGCGACATCGTCGTCGGCGCCGCGAGGTCGCCGGCGGACGTCGGCCCGCGGGCGAGCCGCTCGACGATGGCCAGGCGGGTCGGGTCTCCCAGAGCCGCGAACTGACGGTGAACCACAAGGTTTACTGTTGCGTCTCGGCGTGCCCGTGTCAACCCGCTCGCCGCCGCCCTGGACGACGTGCAACGCACTCGGTTCCCAGGAGGTGTCCACGCCTGGGCGGAGACAGCTTCCGCATCGACCGATGAGAATGCCCGGTGACCGGGGTCAGCCTCATCAGGCCCGATCACCGGGCCGGCCGCCCGGATGGAGAAGCACAGATGTCACGCACCCGGATCCACAACCTGGCCATCTCGCTCGACGGCTTCGCGACCGGAGAGCCGCAGTCCGCCGAGGCACCCTTCGGCCATGCCGGCGAGCGCCTGCACGAATGGATGTTCCGCACCCGGTTCTGGGCGCTGCACAGCACCTCAGGTGGCGTAGCGGAGGCGGGCGGATCAGAGGGCGTCGACGACGCGTTCGCGGTGCGCCACAGCATCGGCTTCGGAGCCGAGATCATGGGCGCGAACAAGTTCGGCCCGCCGGGTTGGCACGACGACCCGGACTGGAAGGGCTGGTGGGGGCCGAACCCGCCGTTCCACACACCGACCTTCGTGCTCACCCACCACTCGCGGCCCCCGATGGAGATGGAGGGCGGCACCACGTTCCACTTCCTCGACGCTTCCCCGGCCGACGCACTCGAGACCGCCCGCGCAGCTGCCGATGGCCAGGACGTCCGGATCGGCGGCGGCCCCACCGTCGTACGCGACTTCCTCGCCGCCGGGCTCGTCGACCACGCGCATCTGGTTCAGGTGCCCATCCTGCTCGGCCGCGGCGTCCGGGTCTGGGACGGCCTGGAGGCCCTCGAGGACGCGTACGACATCGAGGCCGTCTCGTCCCCGAGCGGCGTCATCCACCTCACGTTCACCCGCAAGACCGTCTCGTGAACGCTGACCCGGGCGCGATCGTCGCGCGCCACACCGATGAGGCCTCCGCGGCGTGGGTGTCAACCCCTGCAGACCAGCGCCGACCGGCGTACTCGATGTAGGGAACCCGCGGGACTCCGGAGATTCGGTAGGCCGAGCTGAGCAGCCGCTGGTCCGCCGGAGGCTGCGGCGGCGTGCTGCTCAGCCGAGCCGACCGGCTCGGCGTCGTTGTCGTCCCCCGCGCGTCACACCGGCCAGCCGCTCGAGGCCTGGGCCGGTCAGGTGCGGCAGCGCAGCCTCCGTGCGGCCGGTGAGCAGGAGCAACAGCGCCTGGATCGGCCCGCGGACCTCGACTCCCTCCCCGGCCTCCCAGTCGACGTCGGTCGCGGCCAGTCGCACGCCGCGCAGCCGACGTCGGGCCCAGAAGGGCCAGCCCATCCGCCACACCCGGTCGGCGCCCTCGCGCGCGGCCTCGAGCGGCATGGTGGCGGCCAGGCCGAGCGGCACGGCTACGTCCTGGATGTGCACCAGGGTGTCGAACAGGAGGTTGTCCAGCGTCGTGATGGCGGGCTTGCGTCGGCTGTCGGCCAGCTCCCGCATGTGGGCCAGGAGTTCGGCGGGCGGGCGGGCGGCGTGCGCGACCGCCAGATCCCGGTTGACCGCGTCGAAGTTGCCGCGAGCTCGCAGTCCGAGGGCGAGGATGTGGACGACCCCGGGTGACTGCGGGGTGAGAGCCAGATGCCCCACGACATCCCTGATGCGCCACTGCTCGCACAGCGACGGTCGTTCCCACTCGTCCTGATCGAGGTCCGCGAGCAGTTCGACGAGGGCCCGGCGTTGCCCGGCGATCACCGTCCACTTCTCGTCGCGATTCATCGCCGACCCCCTATCGTCAGAGACCCTGACCAGATAGTCAGAGTCTCTTACCGTCGCCTACCATCGTCAAGCATGGAGCCCCTCAACGTCGGACTGCTGCTGTTCCTGCCCTACCGGGCGATGGAGGCGCGCGTGTTCGCTGGTCTGGCCGCAGGCGGGTTCGACGACTTCACCCCTGCCCAGGCGCGGGTCTTCCAGCGGATCGCGCCGTGCGGCAGCCGGCTGACGGACCTGGCCGCGCAGGCCGGGATCACGAAGCAGACTGCGGGCTTCCTGGTCGACCAGCTCGAGCGAGCCGGCTACGTGGAGCGCGTTCCCGACCCGACGGATGGGCGGGCACGCCTGGTCCGGGTCGCGGAGCGGGGGGCACGCAGCGTGGAGGCTTCGCGGGTGATCGTCGCGCAGGTGGAGGCGGAGTGGACGGACCATCTCGGTGAGCGCCGCATGGATGAGCTGCGCGAGATCCTCACCGACCTGCGCGACATCACGGACCCGTGGCGCTGAGGGGCACGCACGGTCGTGGCAGGGCCACCAGCCCTGGGTGGCCGGGGAAGCCAGCTACCGCGTGTGTGTCCGAGGGGTGACTTGGTACTTAGCCCAACGCATCTCACTCCAGCGTTGATCGGGACCGTCCCTCAGCGAGGGCTACCCGCGGCTCTGCGTGACCCGCCGCCGACCCCATGACGCCTTCCGGGGTCTGCGCGATTGACGCATCACTCGCCGAGCGGGATGCTGCGGACCTCGCCGACACCGGAGCGCGGAGCTCCCTGGCGCTGGTGCAGAACAGTGCGCTCAGGTCCAGGAGGTGCACGTGACAGCCACACGTGAGGCACCGAGCCGGTCAGGCGAAAAGCTCGTCGGCCGGGTGGCTTTCGTGACCGGTGGCACGCGGGGGATAGGCGCCGCGATCTGCCGCAGTCTCGCCTCTCAGGGGGCGGAGGTCGCCGCTGGGTACAGCGGCAACCAGGAGGCCGCTGACGCCTTCTGCTCCCTGTTGTCCGACACCTTCCCGGACAGCCGCGTGACCGTGCACCGCGGCGACATGGGCTCGGCCGACGACTGCCGGCGCACCGTGGCCGAGGTGATCGCTGAGCACGGCCGCCTGGACATCCTGGTCAACAACGCCGGCGTCACCGCAGACCGGACCGTGCTGAAGATGACCGACGCGGACTGGCAGCGGGTAATCGACGTCAACCTGTCCGGTCCCTTCTACCTGTCGCAGGCGGCATTGGAGCACATGCTGGAGCGGGGCAGCGGGCGGATCGTGATGATCTCCTCGGTCGTCGGCGAGATCGGCGCCGTCGGTCAGGCGAACTACGCGTCGGCCAAGTCGGGCCTGCTCGGCCTGACGAAAACCCTCGCGCGGGAGGCCGCGATGCAGGTGCAGCGGTCCGGGAACAGGGACCCCGTCGGTGTGACGGTGAATGCGGTCACCCCCGGATACACCCTCACCGACATGCTGGCCACGGTCCCGGAGAAGGTCCTCGACGGCGCGCGGGCGAAGATCCCGGTCGGGCGCTTGGCGATGCCCGAGGAGGTCGCTCGCGTCGTGCACTTCCTGGCCGCGGACGCGGCGTCGTACATCACCGGACAGATCTGGGGAGTCAACGGCGGCCTGGACATGTAGGCGCCGCGCCTCAGTCGTCGACAGGCCCGTCGGTTCAGCGGCATCTCTCGTGAGGAGTCGACCTGGAGGACGGATGGCTGACTACACCGCGACCGCGATCTGCGAGGGCGACCACTGGGTGATCGACGTCCCAGGTGTCGGAACGACTCAGGCCGACACCGTCGACGACATCGAGGAGATGGCCGTCGATCTCGTCACCGCGATGACCCACACCGCCCCGCAAGACACGCACGTCCACGTCCGGATCGTCTGACGCTGCCAACGACAGCCGGGGCTCCGCCTCTAGGTGGCTGACCGCCTCGGATCGGCCAGTCAGAAGTGCCGCCTTGGTCACGCGGCCGCTCCTACGCTTCTCGGTCGAGGCGGGTTCAGATGCCCTCACGAGTGAACGTGACGTGCGTGCCCTGACTGGGCGACGAGGTGGTCTCGACTTTGTAGCGCTTCTCGAGGCCCTCGAGTCCGTCCCAGAGGCCTACGCCTCGGCCCAGCAGGATCGGGACCACCACTGTGTGCTCCGGGTTCTCGTGCCATCCGGGGTGGCCCCACTTCCCGGCCCCATGATCTCGACGCCGATGTCCGGATCGTGCTGCTGCACGAAGACGTTGTCGACGCCGCCGCTACCCCGGCTGCCACCACCGGGTTGCGAACATCCATGGGTGCAGCCTGTCGCCGGCGTGACCGAAGTGTGCTTCGGCGCTCTGACCCTCGCCCGTGCCAAAGCCGTCGAGTGAGATGGCGAAGTTGTGAACGCGGACGAGTGACATAGCTGCTCCTCGATGATCGGAGGTGTTGGCCCTCGTGCCGTCTCGATCGAGCTCAGTCCGGCGTGGGCGGGTCCTTGCTGCTCAATGGGGCGGCGGTAGCTGTGGTCTGTGGCATTCGGCGTGTCGACCGCAGTCGAGATCTTCAGCGGGGTGGAGCCGTGCCCACGCCTAGCGCCGACCTGAGGAGTGCTGCTCGGTGAGGCGAAAGGTCCACACAGCGCCTCCTGTCACCAGACCCTGCCGACGAACAGCGCCGCGGCTCCGCGGGGCCGCCTCGAGAGCCGCCTCCCAGATCGACTCCGACGCGGTGGGTTCTGCCGCCCATCTGCCCGCAGCATTCATCGACTACGGAACAAAGCCATCCCGGGGACGACGTGACGTGAAGCTCAGGTCGCTATAGGGAGGTGCGGGTGCTGCGGTGCGCGGCCCTGGAAGGACAGGATGGCGGGATTCTGGATCACCCCGTCGCGGATCTCGATAGCCCGACGAATCGTGGGGTTCGCGTCCCAGGCCTCGCTTCCTGCCATTGCGGTGCGGAGGAAGGGCAGCAGTGCCTCGCTGATCTCCCAGGTCGCCGAGTTCCAGAGGTAGGACGGGCTGTGATCGACGGCGTAATAGAGCACGTTGTCCCCGACCACGAAGGTCGGGTCGGCGAACGTCGTGGGGCGCGCCCAGCTGAATCCCATGGCCTCGTCGCACGAGACATCGACGATCACGGTGCCTGACTCCACGCCCGCAAGGTCGTCGTCGGTCATGAACGTGAGCGGGGCATCGGTGTTCTGCAGCACGCAGTTGACGATGATGTCGTGCTCCGCGAGGAATCCTGCAAGCGGCACACTGCCATTCTTCGTGAGCGCGTGGCTCACGCGCATCGTGGTGTCGTCGTGGGCGAAGTGAAGGATCCGAGCGGAGTGAATCGGTGCGGCCACGGCCGCGGTCTGACGGTGCGTGAGGACGTCGACGTCGCTCACGCCGAGCGCGTTGAGTGCCGTCACCGCGCCGCGGGCGGTCGCCCCGAAGCCGATGACCACGGCGCGCAGCCGACGTCCGTAGTCACCGGTGGATCCTGCGATCTGCATGGCGTGGAGCACAGAGCAGTAGCCGGCGATCTCGTTGTTCTTGTGGAAGACGTGCAGGTTGAAGGAACCGTCGCGGTTCCAGTGGTTCATCGCCTCGAATGCGATCAGCGTGAGTTTCCGGTCGATGGCCACCTGCGTGAGCTCTTCGTTCTGAACGCAATGCGGCCATCCCCAGAGGACCTGCCCGACGCGCATCGCGGCGATGTCGCTGAGCAGCGGCTTGGGTTGCAGGATGACGTCGCACTCCTCCACGAGCTGCTCCCGGGTCCTGAGGCCGCCGACCCAGCCCTTGAGCTGGTCGTCGGACATGCCGTAGCGAGCCCCGTAGCCGCGTTCGAGGAAGACGCTCTCCCGGAGGTCATCGGGAATCCGACCGAGGTGCTGGGGATGCAGTGGAAGCCTGCGCTCGTTCTCCTTGAACGAGCGCGCCACGACGCCGAGGCTCAGTCGGTTCACGCGGCTACCTCCGGAAGGGCCATCCCGCGCTCCATCCGGTTGCGAGAGTCACCGGGGTCAGGGAGGGCACTACCCCGTCAGCGAACGGCTGGGCACCGACCTTACGTCCGCACCTGCTGCGCTGCGAGCCACGCCGCAGCCGCTGACACGCGGCAGGCCAGGCGACTCCTGCGTCCCGTCGGGTGATGCGGGACATCACGTCGCGACGGCAAGGAGTCGATACTCGAGCCCAGGCGGTCCCGACCGCTTCGCCGCGCCGCATCACGGCTTTCCCGGCCGCACGTGATCTGACGTGACGATCGCCTCGGAGAGGAGTCCTGGATGCCGTCAGCTAACCCGCCGGAGCTCCGCCGCAGGGTGCCAATCAGGGTCCTCGAGCACCGACGTCCCATCAACCACCGGCTGAGACGCGAACGAGGCCGCGGGACACCGGCGGACGGTGTCCCGCGACCTCGCAAGGGTGTCCGAGGAGCGAGTTGGCACATAGCCCAACGGCTTCGGATGCAGCGGGTCTGACTGACAGCACTCGGGAGCCCGTTTCCCTCGATCACCGGGAGCAGGCTGCGGAGAGTGACTTTGGGACCTTGACACGACGGCCCTACGGGCCCATCTTGCCGCCATGAGCCCGCCGCACGGGGGCAGCTCGGAACTCCGCTCGTCTCCCTGGTGGCTGCGGGCGTTCCTGCTCGTCAACGTCGTACAGGACGTCGGCCTCGGCCTCAGCGGCCTCCTTTTCCCCGCGCACTTCCTGATCCCGCTGAAGGGGCTCACGCCGCTCAACGCGCGGTTCGTCGGATCCCTGTATCTCGGGGGTGGGGTGGTGATCCTCTGTGCCGCTCTCATGCGCCGGGCCGTGGACACCCGCATCCCGCTGTGGAGCTTCTTCGTCATCACCGTGCTCGTGCTCGGGATGACGCTCGCGTACTGGAGGGACTTCACCGTCGGCGGCGTGCCGAAGCTCTGGATGCTCACCTACGTCGTGGACCCGATCGTCGTGCCGATCGCTATCGCCACGCTGGGCCTGGTGCGGCCGGCCGAGCCGGGGCGCCACCGGTTGACGGCCATCTTCCTCACCCAGGCGTTCGTCCTGGGGAGTGTCGGGATCGCGCTGCTGATCGCCTCGGATGCCGTCCTCGCCGCCTGGCCGTGGGCGATCGACCGGCTGCTCGCGCGCGTGTATGCCGCGTTCTTCCTCGCCTTCGCCGTCGGCGCGCTGCTGGCCGCGTACGAGCGGCGCCCCCGGGCGGTGCAAGCGTTCCTGGCCGGGTCACTGGCGCTGGTGGTGTTCACACTCACGACGACGCTGCTCCACCTCGACCGGTTCTCCTCCGGGCCCGGCCTGGGCCTCTGGCTCGCCGTGCACCTGGCGGGGCTGGCGGCGTTCGGGTACGGCCTGGCGATCTCGTCGCGGAGCCGTGAGAGCGCCCCGCCGCTGTCGGCCCCCGCACCGTGAGCCGGCCCCGGCCGCCTGCGTTGCGGCTCTATCTGTGGGCCGTCGGGGTTCTGCTGCTGGTGCAGGGCCTCGTCTCGCTGCTGGTACGGGCGGCGGGGCTGGACGCGCACGCGACGAGCCGGCTGCTCAGCGACCCGGCGCACGCAACCATCCACGTGGTCTGGGGCGTCGTGGTGCTCGGGGTGCTCGTCGCCCGGGCCGGCGAGACGGTGGAGATCCTCGTCGCCTCGGTCTTCGGTGTGTTCTACCTCGGACTGCTCGCACTCGGCATCGCCGTGCACCATCCGTTCGGCCTGATGATCGACGCGAAGGAGAACGTCTTCCACGCCGTCATCGCCGTCGCCGCTCTGGTGGTCGCCGTCCATGCCGGAATGAGCCGGCGTCGGATGCCTGCCGATGTGGTGGAGGCCCGATGACAGCCGTCGCGGCGCTGGTCGTGCTGTCCGGGGTCGCCATGCTCGTCGGCCTGTTGCGGAACCGGCTGCCCTGGGAGGTGGTCCGCCTCGGGTACGTCATCGCCCTGATCACCCCGCTGCTGGCCCTGGCCTACGCCGTCTGGCAGCTCTGGAACCGCTGGGTGGGCTGGCCGGAACTCACGCTGCTGGTCGTCTTCTACGTCGGTACGGGGCTGGGGATCTCGATCGGCTATCACCGCTACCTCTCCCACCGCAGCTTCGAGACCGGCGCCGCGGTGGAGGCCGTGCTGCTCGTCCTGGGCGCCATGGCGCTCCCGGCCCGCCCGCTCGACTTCGCCGCCTATCACCTGCAGCACCACGCCCACGCCGACCGGGACGGCGACCCGCACAGCCCCCGGGACGGGTTCATGCACGCCCACGTCGGGTGGACCCTCAGCCGCCGGCGTCCCGACATGGAGAAGTACTGCCGGCACCTGCGCGACGACCGGGTGCTCGCCTTCGTCGACCGGACGAGCCTGCTGTGGTTCGGCGGCGGGCTGGTGCTCCCGGGGCTGATCGCCGGCTGGCAGGGCTTCATCTGGGGTGGCCTCGTCCGCATGGCCCTGCTGAACCACGCGATGTTCGCGGTGAACTCGATCGGCCACGCGTTCGGCACCCGACCGTTCGCCACCAACGACCGCAGCCGCAACAGCCTGCCGCTCGCGTTGTTGTCGATGGGGGAGGGGTGGCACAACAACCACCACGCCTTCCCGTCCGCCGCCGCGCACGGGATGGGCTGGCGCCAGCCGGACATCAGCGCCCTCGTGATCGCGACGCTGGCTCGCACCGGCCTGATCTGGAACGTGCGGCGCGTGCCCGCCGAGGCCCTGGAACGACGTCGTCGGCGGTCGGCCGTGCCGGCCGGCGCCGACGGCGGCTGAGCCGGGCAGCGACGGTCGCCGTGCGCGTCGGCATCCTGGACATCCTGACGCTCCCGTCGCAGGGGCCGGCCGGAGTCGTCTACGACACCCTGCTGACGAAGCAATTCGCCGGCATCACGCCGCAGGCGGTCGCCGTCTGGAGCCGACGGCTCGGCCACGAGACCTTCTACGCCGTCTACTACGGCGTCGGGGACGCCCACCGGCTGCTGCCGCGGGACCTGGACGTCGTGTTCATCGCTTCGTACACCCGGGTGAGCCCGGTCGCGTACGCCGTGGCGGCGCTGTACCGGACGGCCGGCACCCGCACCGTCATCGGCGGTCCGCACGCGAAAGCGTTCCCCGTCGACTGCCTGCGCTTCTTCGACGTCGTCGTCCGCGAGTGCGACCAGGAGCTCATCGGCGAGATCCTGGCGGGCGACGTCGACCCGGGCTCCGTCGTCTCCAGCCGCCGGCCGTTCGACGACGTCCCGACGGTCGAGGAACGGATGCCGGAGATCCGCGAGTCGGCCTTCTACGGGCGCCGGGTGCGGTCGCCGCTGACGACCGTCCCGATGCTGGCCAGCACCGGCTGCCCGTACCACTGCGATTTCTGCATCGACTGGGACAACCCGTACCGGCCGCTGCCGGCGGACCGGCTCGTGGCCGACCTCCGTTACCTGGCCGATCGGCTGCCCGGGACGCTCATCGTGTTCCACGACCCGAACTTCGCCGTGACGTTCGACCAGGTCTTCGAGGCCCTGGAGAGCATCCCGGTGGCGGCGCGCCCGCCGTACATGATCGAGAGCTCGCTGAGCCTGCTGCGCGCGGACCGCTGCGTCCGGCTCAAGGAGACCAACTGCGCGCTGCTCGCACCGGGCGTCGAGTCCTGGACCGAGTACAGCGCAAAGGCCGGCGTCGGACGCACCGTGGGCTGGGCCAAAGTGGACCGGGTGGTCGAGCACTTCGGCAGGCTGCATGAGAACGTGCCGTACCTGCAGGCGAACTTCATGTTCGGTCTGGACACCGACGCAGGCGCGGAGCCGGCCGAGATGACCAGGGAGTTCATGGACCGGACCCCGTTCGTCTGGCCGGCAGTCAACATCCCGGTCCCGTTCGGCGGCACCCCGTTGCACGACCAGCTGCTCCGCGACGGCCGGATCCTCCGCGCCATGCCGTTCGCCTTCTACTACGCGCCGCACCTGGTGACGACGCTGAAGCACTACGACCCGGTGGACTACTACGAGCACCTGGTCGACCTGCTGACGTTCGCGTCCTCACCGGCGATGCTGCGCCGTCGCCTGCGCAGTACCGGGAACAGGACGGTCCGCTGGGTCCATCGCATCCGCACCGCCGGGATGCGCAACAACCTGACCAACTACCGCGGCATCCTGTCCATGCTGCGCGAGGACGGCCGGTTCCGGGCCTTCCACGAGGGCAGGTCCACGGCGCTGCCCGAGTTCTACCGGCACCAGTACGACCGGATGCTCGGGCGGTACTCCGGCCTGCTGTCGGCGGCCGACCGGGTGCCCGACCTCGACGCGGCCTAGTCGGGCGCCGGGGCGGCATCCTTCGTGGCGACCAGCTGGAGCCACCTGCGCGGGACGAACTCCAGCCCGAGCTCCTCGAAGGCCTCGCCGGCACCCACGCCCAGCGCCTCGGCCCCGGCGTCCAGCGGCGCTCCGGGCAGAGCCCCCTCGATGAACAGGCTGTAGTGCCCGATGTCCCGGAAGGACTCCAGGGTCATGTGCGCCTCGTCCAACGAGCAGTGGGTGACGTCGAACCCGTGGCGGCGCAGGAGCGCCTGGTAGTCCTCCGGCGCGAGCCAGTCCATGGTCGGCGTGGCACCGCGAGCCAGGCGGACGTCCGGGTGCGCGCGGCGCAGTTGGCGCATGGCGCGCGCGGTCCACAACCGGTAGAAGCGCTCGGTGCCGGGCGCGTAGGCGCCGGTGGAGAAGGCGCTGTTCATCGCGAGGAGACCGCGGCGGACGAGGGCCCGACCGACCCGTTCCAGGACGTCGTCCTTGTCGCGGACGAGATGGATCGCGTTGCAGAAGAAGACCGCGTCGATCGGCGCCAGGTCGACGACCCCGGCGACGTCGGCCCGGAGGAACCGGACGTCGGCGTTCGCCGACTCGGACAGCCGGCGCTCGGCGACCTCCAATGCGGCAGCAGAGGGGTCGATTCCGGTGATCGTCGCGCGGATCCCGCGCTCCCGGACCTCGTCGGCGACCATCCTGGTGACTGCCCCGGTCCCGCAGCCGAGATCGACGAGGGTGAGGCTGTCTCCTCCTTGCGGTTCCTGGAAGAGATCGACTGCACGGCGGACGAGAGCTCGGTTCACGTCCGCGTAGAAACCGTGTCGAGTGAACGGCTCGTAGGAGTACACGCCTTCGTCACCGGCGGTATCGGTCACCGTTCTCCACCTTCCAGGCAGGAAGTGGTGCGGCCCGCACGCTAGTCCGGACGGCTGAGTCCGGCGGCCGATGACCTCGCGGCGCGCGATCTCAGGGCCGCGTCGCGGGCGCACTGAACCGCCTTCCGACCGGCCGCAGGGCGGAGGGTCGCGACCGTCACCGCCCCTAGCGGATCAGGCGGGCTCGGGCACGCCGCCAGGGTCGCCACCGGGATCGTCCGGTGTCGATTCGATCGGCGCGGGTGGGAGCCCCGGCCGGGATCACCAACCGCAGGCTCCCGACGAACGATGTCCCCGGGGAGCTTTTCGCAGGAACGCCGGCGCCGGGCGTGACCAGCGCTACCTGGGTGGCGTGCCGATGACCGCCGCTACGGGGCGATCTCGATCCAGGTCCGGATCATCTCCGGGGTCGCCATCTCGAGCAGCGCGGGGTGGTCCGTGCGGATGTGCTCGCGGACCAGTGTCACGACCCGGTCCTCGTCGTCATCACGCATGACGTACCCGCACTCGCAGGTCACCTGGTTGACCACCGGGGGCTCCTCTTGCCGACGATTGCCGGGTTTGTGTCTGGTCACCATCTTGGCCGTCGGGCCGTCGAAGCGAACGCTGCGGGGCATGGTCAGGATCCAGCTGTGCGGACGGTTTGTCGTCGCGATCGACGGGGAGGCGACCGAGGCCCGGCTTCCGGGCCGGCAGGGGCGGCTGCTGGTCGCGTACCTCGCCGCGCACCGAGCGCAACCGGTGGAGCGGACCGTGCTCCTCGACGCCCTGTGGCCGGAAGGCGGCGCGGGGAGGGGCGGCACGCTGACGGTGCTGCTGTCGAAGGTCCGTCCGCTCCTCGTGCCTGCCGAGATCCGAGGTCGGCGCACCCTGCAGCTCGTACTGACGGCGAACTCGGTTGTGGACCTCGAAGTGGTCATGACTTCTCTGCATTCGGCCGAATCCGCGGTGGCCCTGCAGGACTGGAACCGCGCCTGGCCGGCCGCGTTGGCTGCCCAGAACGCCTCGCGGCGGCGGTTCTTGGCGGAGTTCGAGGCGCCCTGGATAGACGACTGGCGTCGGGAGCTGGACCTGATCTACGAACGGTCGCTTGCCTGCTACGCCGAGGCGTGCCTTGGTATCGGGGGCACGGAGTTGCCGGGGGCCGAGCGGGCCGCACGGCGCCTCGTCGCGCATGCACCGCTGGCCGAGACGGGGCACCGGCTGCTGATGCGGGCCCTGGCGGCGCGAGGTGACACTGCGGAGGCGCTCGCTGCCTACGACGAGCTGCGTCAGTTGTTGCGTGGGGAGCTGGGAGCCTCACCGTGCCCGGCGACGCAGACGTTGCATGCCCGGCTGCTCCGGGGGCAACCGCTCGACGGGCCGACCAGGCCGGTCACCCCTGCCGGGTGATCATCGCGCCTCACGCTCGCCCAACGCCTGTCAGCGCATGAGGCGCGATGCGCGGCGGCGTCCTCCTGTGCTTGCTCAGCCGGCCGTGTTCACGGCCAGCGCGGTGATGACGGCGGCGATGGCGACGGTTGCAGCGACAGGGGAGAACTCACGTCGGCTGGTGCTCAAGCCGTGGAAGGCCGCGCGCAGGCTCACCCAGGCAGCCTGCGCGATGACCCCGGCCGCCAGGGCGAGCAGCACCGGCTCAGTCGCCTGCGGGACGGGGAATGCGCTGGCGGCGACGGCGCCGAAGATCGGGCTGACGCTCATGGCCGCCAGCCAGCCCGCCACCCGACGTGGCTGAGCGCCGAGCAACGCCCCAGCGGCCAGGCCCTCGGCAAACGCGTGCACGGCCAGTGCCACCGCGACCGCTGCTGAGGCCGCCAGTGCAAGTGCGGAGCCCTCCAGGAAGCGGTGAAGCGTCAGTGCCGCAGCCGCGCCGACGCCGCTGGCCTGCTCGGTATGCGGTCGGCAGCCGCACCCGGTGCGGGCGACCAGGCCTGTGGCTGCGAACGCGCCCACGGCAGCTATCGGCACCAGGGGTGGCCAGATCCGCGCGGCGCCGCCCCAGGCATCCGGGAGGAGGTGCAACCCCGCGATCACGAGGAGCGCGCCGGCGGCTGCCGCACACCAGATCTCCCTGCCCCCGCGCCGACGACAGGCCAGCCACGCCCCGGCCACGGTCGCGGTCGCGATCAGGCCGGCGCCGGCCGGAACCAGGCTGGACAGCATGGCCGCGCCGTGCCCGGAGACGTCCGGTTCGACGACGTGGATCACCGCGTGGCCTCCTCACCAGCGATAGCGGTACACGACCAGCGGTGCACACGGCCGTCACGTGGTGAAGCAGTACGAATCGCTGGAGGCGTCACCGCCGGCGAGGCGGGTCTGGTGCACCCGAAGCCCACGGAAGTCGTCGCCGTTGGGGAAGAACCGCACGTCGGGGGTGATACCACCGTCGTCGGTGTTGGCGTCCAGCTTGGCCATCCACGCCCCGACGCCCTCGGGGTAGAAGACCGGGTCCCAGGCCCCATAGAGAGAGTTGGTCACATACACCCTCCGACCGTCCCGGCTGAGCTCGACCATCTGCGGGCCGCCTGACAGCGGCCGGTCGGTGGCGGTGGGATGAGGCTGGCGCCGCACGATGCCGCCGAGCTTGACCGAGCCGGTTTCCCGCGGGTGAAAGATGTCGCTGACGTCGTACTGCTTGAGTTCACCGGTGCCCCAGCAGGACACGTACAGCCACCGGTCGTCCACGGACAGGTCGATGTCGGACACCACCGGCGGCACGGCGCCGAACGGCTGGAGCGACGGCGGCAGGTCATCGGGGTCGGCCGGTTCGGCGGGGATGGTGATCACCTTGCGGACCGCCCACCGCCCGCCGTCCCGGTGCCACAGCCACACCGACCCCGACAGGTCCTCCACACTGATCACCACCCCGACGAATCCCCAGGCCTTCGCCGGGTCGTGGGCGGGGCGCACCTCGAACACCATCTGATGCTCGTCACCCAGGTCGACCCGCTGCGTCAGCGTGCGCTCCGACATCGACCAGAAGTTCAGGTGATGGCCGAACCGGCGTCCCAGCAGGTCCTCGGGATCCAGGCCTTTCTCGAAGATCGACGGTGTCGCCCACTCGGAGGTGATCACCGTGTCGACGTTCAGATGCCACCAGCCGTCGTATCCGAAGAACTGGTCGCCACGGTCCTCCTCCCACGCCCCCACCACCTCGAACGTGTCGTGGTCCAGCAGGGCGATCCCACCAGGGCCGTCGTTACCATCGGCGCCGCCCAGGGCGAACAGGAAGATCCCACCGGGCCCGCAGTGGATGGTGTGCGGCCGCGAGTAGCCGGCCTTGCGGGCCAACTCCTCGGCCGGGATTTCCCGTACGACGCGGGGGTTGCGGGGGTCGGGCTGCGTGTCCAGCACATACGTCCGCGACGAGCGGATCCCGGGCACGATCAGGTAGCGGCGCTCCAGCGGGGTGCCATGGTCGCCGTGGCCTCGGTGGCACAGAGCGCTGGAACAGGCGTTCCAGCCGAAGTGGTGCAGCTCGTTGCCGGCGGTGGGGAGCTCACTCCAGCCGACGACCTTGCCGTAGCTCGGCGACGACGGGTCGCAGTCGACCACTGCCATGGCATCCTTCGCCTCGCCGGCGGGATCGAAAGCGGCCACGTAGGCCAGCCGCTCCGGCGGCGCCGCGATCGCATCCGCCGGGCTGCGATAGAAGGTCGGGTCCAGCACGTGGGACATCGGTTTCTCCTCTGATCCGGAGCCTGGTCGGTTCGTTTCCGCTTGCGAAACCGCTCACCCGATGGGCGGCGGCTACGCCATCAGGCCCAACTGCGTGAGCAGCGAGACCTGGTCGTAGTAGAGGTCGCCACCGATGACCCGCCCATCCGGGTGGAAGTGCCACATCTCGCACAACGGCAACGCGAATTCCCGGCCAGTGGCGGGAAACGGTCCGAGCGGTCCGTCCTGCGTGCCTCGACCGGTGAACGTGCACACCACCGTCTGGCCGGCGTCGATGTAGCGCGGGCCGGTGATCTGGAGGTCGGAAGACGACCGGACCCACCCGGCCAGGAAGTCATCCTTGAATTGCTGGGGTGTCGTGAAGGTCCGCCCCTGCGGGTGATCGGTCCACGTGATGCTCTCGGCGTACTGCTTGGTCATGGCCTCGAAATTCCTCTGGTTGAAGGCCACGTGGCCGGCGCGGTATGTCTCGACATTCCTGGACGCCATGGCTCCTCCTGCTCTTTGCTCGCCGAGCGATCGTCGCCTCCCGATTGGTGGCTCTCACCTGGCCCGGCGATCGGCTACCGCTTGCGCCGACGAGTGTCGGGGCCGAGCCTTGTCGCCACGTTGGCCGACAGGTTGTCGAAACCTTGAATCGGCGCTGTGCGCATGGCGCGGACCGAGTTCTGCCGCCGGTTGGCCGTCGTGAGCCAGAGGGGCCGACCGAGTCGCGGCCTCCCAGCCGGCAGGGCCCATTGCTGATCGCGCCGCCCGCCGCCCCCGCGTGCACCGCGCCCGCCGTAGACCGCATCTAGCAGGCCACCCCCCGGGTACACGGCGAGCCGGGCGCCGCGCTCACCGAGAACGGCGCGGTCTTCACCGACCGCTCCACGCGGCCGCGGCACGGTCACCCTGCACGCCCGCGGCGATCTCTTCACCCACTCCCGGCCCTCGAGGGCTGATTCGAGGCGCGAGGAATCACGAGGGCCTCAGAGGCACCTACAACGACACACCCCGGGCTCCTGACCTGCAGGAACCCGGGGTGAGGCTGTGTCCGAGGGGCGACACGCTACTGACGCACACGGCTGTGCCGAGGATCTGAAGCGTTCCGCGAGCCGGAACCGGTCGAGGGCTGCGCGTCGCGGTCCGGCAGTACCTTCTCATCGTGTCCGGCGCTCCGTCGTCCGACAGTGACCAGGTACGAACGGCCGAGGTTCTGGGGGCCCTCTCCCTGGTGACGGATCTCGCGCGGCGCTTTCCGCTCGAGCACGGACTCCACAGCACGGTGGTCGCCATGCGCCTGTGCGACCGACTCGGTGTGGACGAGGCGACCGCGCGGAGCACGTACTACGGGTGTCTGCTCTTCTACATCGGGTGCACTGCCGATGCCGAGGTGGTCGCGGAACTCTTCGACGAGGGTGCCGTCGGTCGCTACCTGGACCCGGTGCTGTTCGGCTCGCGGACGCAAGCCCTGGCGGGACTCGCGCACGCCCTTGCCGGGACCGGGGCACTGTCCGTCCAGGCCGCTCGGGTGGCTCGACGCCTGCCGCAGGCCGCCGCAGCCCACAAGCAGCATCTGCGCGCCATCTGCGAGGTGGGGCCGAGGCTCAGTGCCCGCATGGGGGCGGACCGGGACGTCGCGACCTTGTTCACCGCGGTCACCGAGCGCTGGGACGGTCGGGGCGAACCGCACCAGCTCCGCGGCACTCAACTGCCCCTGGCCCTGCGCATCATGCACGTCGCCCGCGATGCGACCTTCCAGCGATGGTTCGGCGGGCAGGAGCATGCCGTGCATGTCCTCGCCCAGCGTGCTGGCCACGCGTTCGACCCGGCGGTCGTCGCGGTCCTCACCCGTGAAGCGTCCTCCGTGCTCGCCGGCACGGACGAAGGGCCGGCGTGGGACGCCGTGATGGCCGCCGAACCTCGTCCGCATCACGTGCTGGCAGGCGACGCCGTGGACCGAGCACTCGCCGCTGCCGGCGACTTCGCCGATCTGGTGTCGCCTGACCTCGTGGGTCATTCCGCCGGGGTGGCGCGTCTCGCCGTAGAAGCGGGCCGGCGCTGCGGGCTTGCCGAGGACGTGGTCCGCGACCTGCGACGGGCGGGCGCGGTGCACGACATCGGACGCGTCGCGATCTCATCCGGCGTCTGGCGGAAGCCGCGGCGGCTCAGTCCCGACGAGTGGGAACAGGTGCGGCTCCACGGCTACCACGGCGAGCGCGCGCTCAGCCGATCGCCGTTCCTCTCCAGCCTGCTGGCGGTCGCGTTCACCCATCACGAGCGGCTCGACGGTTCCGGATACCACCGCGGATCCACGGCCGCCGCGCTGTCTCTTCCGGCCCGCCTGCTCGCGGCTGCCGACGTCTACCAGGCACTCATCGAACCGCGCCCCCACCGGGAGGCGCTGTCCCCGACCCGGGCAGGCGAGGTCCTCCGCGAGGAGGCGGCGGCTGGACGGTTGGATGTCTCGTCAGTGACGGCGGTGTTGGATGCGGCCGGCCAACCGGCTCCCCGGCCGGTGCGCCCATCGGGGCTTACGGATCGGGAGACCGAGGTGCTCGTTCTCGTCGCCCGGGGGCTGCAGACCAAGCAGGTCGCCCGCCGGCTCGGCATCTCCCCGAAGACCGCGGACCACCACCTTCAGCACGCCTACTCAAAGGTCGGCGTCTCGACGCGGGCGGCCGCCGCCGTTTTCGCCATGGAGCACGGACTTCTCCACCAGCCCTGACCGCCCGTGGGCGGACCGGAGTTCCCGGTGCCGTCAGCGTTGCCGCATGGGGAGAACTCCCCATGGTCGGTGCCCCCGGCCGTTCCTAGCGTACGAGTCGCAGGTTTCACACCATCGGCTCGCGGAGGCCGTCATGAGCATCCAGTCCATTCCGAGCGGCAGCACCCGCGGCGAGGCGTCGGGCGTCCATTCCGCCGAGGTCCAGGAGGTCTACGAGCGCGTCCTGACCGGCGCGTCGGTGCGTGACCGCTACGTCAGTCATGGCACGGGTGGCCGTGTGCACCTGCTCGAGAAGGGCACGGGGCGGCCGGTCGTCCTCCTCCACGGGACAGGAGACCCGGCGGGGTTCTTCCTTCCACTGCTGGAAGCCCTCCACGGGATCCGGGTGATGGCTCCCGACCGGCCGGGGGTCGGCCTGAGCGACCCGGTCGAGCTGCCGATCCGGGGATATCGCGAGGCCGCGGTCAGCTGGCTCGACGGTCTGCTCGACGCTCTCGGCCTGGAGACCACTGCGCTCGTCGGACATTCGGGCGGTGGGGTGTGGGCACTCTGGTATGCGCTGGCCCGCCCGGAACGGGTCACACGCCTGGTCCTGATGGGCGTGCCGACCCTGCCTGGAACGCGCGCCCCGCTACCGATCCGGCTGATGACCACGCCGGCGCTGGGCGCCGCGCTCAGGCGACTGCTCCCACCCAGCCCGGCGTCGTTCATGCGGTTGGCTCGCGCGGTGGGGGAGGGGGAGACCATCGGCCACCACCCGGACCTGGTCGACCTGCTGGTGGCCGTTGCCCGGGATCCGGCTGCCCAGCGGGCCACGCGGGCGGAGTTCCGTGCGCTCGTGTCCCCCCTCGCGCTGCTGTCACGGGACGGATTCCGTCGTCGCGACAGGGTGCGCCCCGAGGAGCTGGGTCGGCTCACGATGCCGACGTCCGTGATCTGGGGCGAACGGGATCCTGTGGGCAGCGTCGCGGTGGCCAAAGCCGTGACCGGGCTGATCCCGGATGCCCGCCTGGAGGTTCTGCCGGCGGGACACGGGCCGTGGCTGGGGGAGCCGGCGCGGACCGCTGCAGCCGTGGTGGGCTCGGTCAGGTGATGGCTGTACCGGGTCGCGCACCTGCCTCGCTGGTCGGGGACGCAAGCCCACGTGCTGGTGTCCGAGGGGCGACACGCTACATACGCACACGGCTCCACACCGTTGGCTGATCGTCACCTGCCCCTCGGCGAACCGCGTGGATCCGGCCGCCTGGTGCGCCGCGTCCGCCAGGTCGCGTTGCCCGCGCATCGACGGGTACACCAGTCGTCCTGTGCGACGGCGCAAGCTGTCGGTCGCACCGACGGCAGCTCGACCCGCTCGACGTCCCCGTCGGCGAGGAACAACGCGGACGTACCGCCAGTGCCAGGCACAGGCCCCGTGCGTGTTGTGCTCGGACACCCTGAGGTCGAGCGCCTCGCCCACGGGCGCGGGCCTCGTCGAGGTCGCCCGGTGCCGGCGTCGAACTGATCGCGCAGCTGCTCGGCGGCGGCCAAGGCCAGGCGCGGGCAGGGGGACGTCGAGCTCCCGCAATCGGTGGATGACCTGGGCAGCCGGGATCTGGTCGACGCTGTAGTGGCCGTCGTGGGTAAGGCGGTGAGCCCTCCTCCGCGTGAACCAGAACATCCGGCCGGACTGACGCAACCACACCAGGATCTCAGGTCCAGGCCCGGTGAACCGGCCGGAGGGGCAGCGATCAGCCACGCTGCCGCACGCCCAGCCAGGTCAGCACCGCCAGCACGCGGCGGTTCTCCTCGCCGGTCTCGTGCAGGCCGAGCTTCTGCAGGATGCTCGCGATGTGCGTCTCGACCGTCCTCTCGGTGAGGCACAGCCGCCGGGCGATACCCCCGTTGTTGCGACCCTCCGCCATGAGCGTCAGCACCTCGCTCTCGCGGGCGGTCATCAGGGCCAGCGGATCGTCCTGACGGCGTGGTCCGAGCAGGGTCGCGACGACCTCGGGGTCCAACGCGGAGCCGCCGGCGGCGACCCGGCGCAGCGAGTCCATGAAGTCGTCGACGTCGAACACCCGGTCCTTGAGGAGGTAGCCGACGCGACCGCTCGACACCAACTCCACGGAGTGCCTCGTCTCGACGTGCTGGGAGAGCATCACGATGGCCAGGTCGGGGAGGCGGGCGCGCAGCTCCTTGGCCGCCCGCGCGCCGTCGTCGGTGCCGTCGGGCGGCATCCGGACGTCGACGATCGCGAGGTCGGGCCGCTCCCGCACCACCGTCTCGACCAGGGACACGGCGTCGCCGGCCCGGCCAACCACCTCGTGGCCGGCGTCCGCGAGCAGCCGGGCCAGCCCCTCGCGGAAGAGCGCGGAGTCCTCGCCGATCACGATGCGCACGGGAGCGTCGCCTCGACCTTTGTGCCACGCCCCACCGGGCTCTGCACGCGCAGCGAGCCGCCCAGGGCAGCGACGCGGTCGGCCAGCCCGGAGCGCACGCCCAGCCGGGCGCCGCCGCAGCCGTCGTCGGTGACCCGGACGAACAGTTGGCCGTGCTGGCGCACCACGCGGAGCTCGATCCGGCTGGCCGCCGCGTGCTTCGCGGCGTTGACGATGGCCTCGCTGGCCACGTAGTAGGCCGTGGTCGCGACGGCGTCCGGCAGGGGACCGCCGTCCACGTCCATGTCGACGGTGAGCGGGAGGTTGCGGACCAGGCTCGAGAGGGCGGACTGCAGGCCGTCGTCGAGCGCACTCGGGCGCAGACCGTGAGCGATCTGGCGCAGCTCGGCAATGGCGGTGCCGAGCTCGGCCACGCTCTGGTCCAGCAGCCCGTCGACGTCCACGGTTCCGTCGGGCAGATGCCGCTGGGCCAGGCGCAGTTGCATGCCGAGCGCGACCAGCCGCTGCTGGGCGCCGTCATGGAGATCGCGCTCCATCTTGCGGCGCTCGTGGTAGCCGATCTCGACCAACCGCGTCCGGCTGGACTGCGCCTCACGCAGCGCCTGCCGCACCTCCGAGCGGAGCCGGACCACCTCGACCAGGGTGCTGCACCGGTCGGCGACCTCGCGGAGCAACTCGGCCGACGCCGGTCCGGTCGAGGGAAGCAGGACGCCCGTCGGCTCGTCGTCCTGGCGCACGAGCACGCCGTCGGCCGACACCGCGTCGCCCGAGGTGTCCAGGAAGGCGTCCGAGCCCGGTGAGCGGAATCCGACCCGCAGCCCGGGGTCGCGCAGGGCCTCGCGCAGCACCCGCTCCAGCTGCTCGGGCCGGCTCCGACCGGCGCTCACCTCGTGGTGCAGCCCGTCCACGGCAGCCAGCGCGGCGCGGCGGAGCGGGTACATGCGGGCGTCGACGCTGCGTCGCACGACGCGGATGGCGGGCAGGAGCAGCAGTGCGGCCGCCGCCGTGCCCACGGCAACGCCGACGTCGGAGCCCCGGCCGACCAGGAGCCCGGTCAGCGAGGAGACCGCGCCGTACGCCGCCAGCAGCAGCGCGGTGACCAGGCCCCAGGTGACCGCCAGCGCGAGCGCCTTGTCGACGTCGTACAGATCGTGGCGGAGCACGGCGATCGCGGCCGCGACCGGGGTGGCGACCAGCGAGGCGATGCCGATTGCGGCACTGATCCAGAAGGTGTGGCCCCAGATCAGGATTTCCAGCCCACAGAGCAGCGGATAGAGCGGCACGCCCAGCCCGGTCAGCGCCAGCCACTTGATCTGCTGGCGCTGCGCCTCGTCTGCGCGCCGGTAGCGCAGGACCAGCGACACGGCACAGGCCAGGAACAGCACGAGCATCGGGAAGAACAGCCCGCCGAGCAGATCGACGACCGGAGGCGGGTCCTGGAACGGGTGGTCCAGGTTCTCCAGCGGGGGCCGGTACGGGGCGTCGTCGACAGCGCCGTAGATCTGAACCGAGGCGACGCAGAGCACCAGCACCGGCGGCACCCAGATCCAGCGGCGGGAGGGCAGACGCCCGTCGGGGAAGTACAGCAGCAGCAGGCTGAAGGTGCCGAGCACCCACCACGCGTTCTCGGCCGTGACCGCGACAAGCCAGGCCACGTGCTCCGGGTGGTCCACCGTCCCCAGCCACTGGAGCCACACCTCCTTGGCCACCACGTGCGAGACCGCGAGCGAGAGCAGCCCGAGCAGGAGGCCGACCACGGCGCCATCGGGACGTCGGGCGATCAGGACCGACAACCCGCTGCACGCCGGCACCACGGCGAGGGCGAACGTGAGGTAGGCCCAGGCCGTGGTGGGAGAGGCGGCCTGGACGGCGACGCCGACCGCGACCGCCAGATGGAGGGCAGCCAGCACTGCGACCCCCATGCTCAGGCGGCGTGCCCACGGCATGGCAGCACTGTAGGGACGCGCGCGCTCCGAGAACTCCGTGTCAGCACGGGATCCGATCCCCGAGGCCGCCACGATCCGGGGAGAGGGCCGTCGTCCTTAGCGTCCGGAGCATCGTTCCTCGACTGCCCCGGAGGCACCGCATGACCACCACCCCCGTCCCGACGGCCGACGTCGCGAGCACCCGGCACCCGACCGGAGCTGCCCGGATCCGGACCGTGGGCATCGCACTCGCTGCCGGTGCAGTCACCATCGCCGGGTTGCTGGCTGCCCAACCCTGGGGTGACCGGCTCGACAGCAGTGCCGACGCCGTCCTCGCCTACGACACGCTGCGGGAGGTCCGCGGCGCGGCCTGGGCCGGCATGCTCGTCGACGGCTTCGCGTACGCGGTCGTCGCGCTCACCGCGAGCCTGGCGGTGGTGCATCTCGCCCCGAGTCGCGGTCGGGTCGCGGCGCTGGTCGGCGCGGTGCTGACGACCGCCGGCGGCATCCTGTTCGCGATGGGCGCCGGCGCGTTCGCCACGTTCTCCTGGTTCGCCACGGCGCCCGGCCTGGCCGAGGGCGCCGGCCGATCTCTGGTCGACTACGCCAACGGCCAGGTCCTGCATCTGCTCGGGCCCGACATGGCGGGTTTCGTCGTCTACACCCTCGGCAGCCTCGTCCTGGCCGCCGCACTGGTCCGCGCGCGGGCGGTTCCGCTGGCGGCGGTGGCCGTCTTCATCGTGGGAACGCTGGCCCAGTTCGTGATTCCCGCGGGGAACGATGTCCTGAACTACCTGCAGATCGGGCAGATGGTGCTGCTCGTCGGTCTTGCGACGGTCGTCTGGCGCCGCGCCTAGGAGCTCTCGGTGAGCGGCGGAGCGCGTGCCTCCCGCCGCTCACCGGGCCGGCGCTCAGCTGAGCTCGGCAGCCACCATGGGGATGAGCGTGAGATGCGGCTTGTCGCTCTCGAGCACCCTCAGCGACCACTTGTCGTGGAACAGGGCCAGCAGTTCGCCGTCGCCGCGCTGCAGTACCTCGACGTTCCCCCTGGTGGCGAGCTCGGGTGCCGACTGCGGATCGGTGATCCGGGCGATCCTGTAGGGGAGCGGTTCCAGGGTGATCCGGGCCCCGAACTCGTGCTCCATGCGGTGGCTCGCCACCTCGAACTGCATCGGGCCGACCACGGCGAACACCGGGGCACCGTCCCCACGCCGCTGGGAGACCAGCACCTGGACGACACCTTCGCCGCCCAGGGTCTCGATGCCCTTGCGGAACTGCTTGTACTTCGATGTGTCCGCCGCGCGGGCGACGGCGAAGTGTTCCGGCGCGAAGGTGGTCACGGGGGGATAGGTGACCGGGTCGTCGGAGTACAGGGTGTCGCCGACGGCGAGGGCCGCGGCGTTGACCAGGCCGACGACGTCCCCCGGGTAGGCGGTGTCGATGGTCTCCCGCTCCCGGCCGAGCACCTGCTGGGCGTACTTGGTGGCGAAGGGGCGACCGGTACGACCGTTGGTGACGACCATGCCGCGCTCGAAGACGCCCGAGCAGACCCGCAGGTAGGCCATCCGGTCGCGGTGCCCGGCGTTCATGCCGGCCTGGACCTTGAACACGAAGCCGCTGAACGGCGCGTCCAGCGGGTGCGGCTCGCCGGCCTCGTCGGGCCGGTCGGCAGGAGCGGGGGCGATGCTGACCAGGACGTCGAGCAGCTGGCCGACCCCGAAGTTGGACACCGCGGAGGCGAACAACACCGGTGTGCTGGCGGGGGCCAGGAACAGCTCCTGGTCGTGCTCGGCACCGGTCGCCGTCAGCAGGTCGGACTCCTCGACCGCCTGCGACCAGGCGTGGCCCTCCTGGGCCAGCGCCTCCTCGGCGGAGAACACCTGCTCCGGGGCGATCGTCGCGCCACCGGCGGTTCGGGTGAAGTGGCGGTAGGTACCGTCGCGCCGGTCGAGGACGCCGCGGAAGTCCCCGGCGATCCCGACCGGCCAGGTCAACGGCGTCGGGGCCAGTCCGGTTCGTTCGGCCACCTCGTCCATCAGTGCGAGTGCGTCCTTGCCGGGGCGGTCCCACTTGTTGACCACCGTGATGACCGGGATCCCCCGATGCCGGCAGACGGCGAACAGCTTCATGGTCTGCGCCTCGAGGCCCTTCGCGGCGTCGATGAGCATGACCGCGGCGTCGACCGCGGTCAGCACCCGGTAGGTGTCCTCGGAGAAGTCGGCGTGGCCGGGGGTGTCGAGCAGGTTGATGACGCTGTCCCGGTAGGAGAACTGCAGCGCCGCCGAGGTGATCGAGATGCCGCGGGCGCGCTCCATGTCCATCCAGTCCGACAGGGTGCCCCGCCGGCCGGCCTTGCCGTGCACCGCGCCGGCCTGGCCGATGACGCGGGCATGCAGGGCCAGGGCCTCGGTGAGCGTGGATTTCCCGGCGTCGGGATGACTGATCACGGCGAAGGTGCGCCGCCGGGCCGCCTCGGCCACCACGTCGGTCGGCGTCCCCTCCGCGGCATCAGTGCGGGCCGTCGCGGTCGCGGTCATGGCTTGGATCTCCCTGGCATGGCGTAGTCGGCTCTTCATGGCGCTCAGTACCGCCCGGCGCGCCGTCGCCAGCCCTGCGCCTGGACACAGCCCCCGTCGCGGATCAAGGCGATGATCTCGGCAACGATTCCCGCGGCGATCGTGACGAACGTCGCTCGCGCGGTCGCGGCGTAGCGACGAGATCACGAACCGATGGGGCGTTCTGCGCCCGTTCGAGCCATGACACGGCCACGCCCCCGGGCCCTTGTCCTCCGAGGGGACGACCTACGGCATCGGGAGACTGGCCGGCCGGCCGGTCAATGACGTCCTTCAGGCATCGACGGGGCGCGCCGACATCAGGAGGACAAGAACCCCACCGGCCTGACGACCGTGGGGGTTCGACTCGGTGTCCGAGGGGGGGACTTGAGCTCAGCGATCTTGTTCCGCGTTCAGATACACGTAAGCGCCTGACCAGGCATGATGGGCGGTGGATGTGGTGCGAGGACACGGCAACTGGCGTGGGAATACCCCCACATGCACGGTCGGCAGTATCACGGGAGTATCGCCCGGTAGGGATCCTCGGCGAGGTCGCAGCTGACCGAGGTCGCCGCCGTCCTCCTCACGTGGGCAGGATGTTGATCACCCGGGAGAGGACCACCACGAGGACCGACAGGGAGATCAGCGACTGCAGCGCCATCAGTGCCTTGACCCGCAGGGTGAGGGGCATGGTGTCGGTCGGGCTGAACGCGACCACGTTGGTGAACGCGACGTAGAGATGGTCGCCGAAGTGGGGCCGCCACCCCGGCGCTGCCAGCCCCTCGCCGAGCGTTTGCGGGAACTGGAAGTCCGGGAACGGCGGCGGCTCGGCGACACGTCGGGCCGGCCCTCCGCCGTCCACCTGCCAGTACAGCAGGGCAAAAGTCACCACGTTGGTCAGCAGGACCAGTGCGGCGGCCACCAGGATCCGGTTGGCGGTCAGCGGGACCCCGTCGACCGGATGGCCGTCGAGGACCAGGCTTACCAGCCGGGCGGCGGCCACGGCATTGGCGATGCCGACCAGCACGAGCAGGGCGGCGCCCTCCACGAGGGGGGGAGCAAGCAGAGGTGGTCCCACTCGGTTCCCGGCGGGGATCAGCACCTGGGGGAGGATGACGAACAGCACGGCGACCAGTGGCCACGTGTAGCTCTCCGGGTTGCGTCCACCCGCCGCGTCCCATCGAGCCACCTTCGTGGACTGCCGGACGCGCCGTCGTCATCTGTCGCGGATGAATCCCCCGCACGAGATGCGGCACGAGATGCCGCGGCCGCGACAACGCCCGGGCTCCTGACCTGCAAGAACGCCGGGGCGATCGAGTGTCCGAGGGGCGACTTGGTACATACGCACACGGCTCGAACCCGTCGCCGGGTCGCCACCTGCTGGTCGGGCATGTGGATCCGGGACGGCCGGGGGCACCTCGGGGCCTCACGGAAGACCGGCCAGCCGATCTCGGTCCGCCAGCCCGACGACGGGGCGTGTCGCGTGGGCCGACGAGGTAGGCGCTCGCACGGGTGAGGCCACCGCCAGCGCGTTGGCCTCACCCAGGCACCAAGCTCGCCGAAGGTCTGGTGGGGGCGGAACGGGCCTGCGAACGACGACCGGGCGCACGGATGACATGGATCAGGGTCCGAGGGCCCTTCGGGGGGCGGGCCCTCCGGAGTAGGTCTGACTCCGCATTCTCTCTCCTCGGCTGGTTCAGCAGCCGGTCCTTCAGGTGGAGGAGTCCCCATGGCGCCGACACAGGCATCCTCCGATCGCCTGCGAGCAGCGGCCGCGAGCGAGAGCACTCACGCCGTCGTCATCGGGGGCAGCATCGGGGGCCTGCTCACCGCCAGGGTGCTCGCCGGCCACCTCGACCGCGTGACTCTGGTCGAACGCGATGCCCTTCCCGACGAGGCCGAGAACCGGAAGGGCGTCCCGCAGGGCCGGCAGCTGCACGTGCTGCTGGCGCGGGGACTCCAGGTCATGGACCGGCTCTTCCCCGGCTACCGCGCGGAACTTGCGGCCCTGGGAGCCGTTCCTGTGCGTCTGCCGGCGGACATACGGATGCTGACCCCATTCGGGTGGCTGGATCGCCGTGCCCCCGGCTGGGAAGCACTGTCCGCCAGCCGGCCGTTGTTCGAGACCATCCTCCGCCGACGGCTGCGCGCGCTGCCCAACGTCGACGTCCTCGATCGCCACGAGGCCACCGGCCTGCGGGCCCTCCGCCGTGCGGGGGTCGTCGACGCAGTGCGGGTCCGGCACGTGGATGACGGGCATGAGCGGTGGCTCGAGGCCGACCTGGTCGCCGACGCAGCCGGCCGAGGTTCGCGGGCACCGCACTGGCTCGGGGACCTCGGGTTCCCCGCGCCGGAGAAGACGGAGGTCGATCCCGACATCGCCTACGCCACCCGCATCTACCGCGTCCCGGACGCCTTCGGCGCCGGATGGAAGGCCGTGATGCTCGGCTCCCAACCGCCGACGATGCCGCGCACCGGCTATCTCTTCCCGATCGAGGACGGCCGGTTCATGGTGGCGTTGATGGGTGCCGGCGGCCAGCACCCCCCGATCGAGGAGGACGGTTCGCCGACTTCGCCCGCGGCCTCGGACCCGAGATCGCCGACGCCATCCGGCAGGCCGACAGGTGACCCCGATCCGGGGCACCGGGGCACGACCAGACGGCAGTGGCACTCGAGCGGTTTCGCGCTCGCCGGACGCTTCATCGTCGTGGGGGACACCGTCTCGCCTTCAACCCCATCTACACAAGCATCACCGTCGCCGCCAGCGGGGCCGAGCGGTCGACGACTGCCTCAGGAGGCATGTCACCGGCACCGCGAGGCGACCTGGACGGCATCGCCACCCGGATCCAGAGGCAGCTCGGCCGCTGCAACGCCGTCGCATCGGCGCTTCTCCACAGGAGAGGATCTGCGGTTCCCTACGACGACGGGGGCCGAGGTCTCAGCGGCGACGCGGGGATCCGCGTTTACCTCGACCGCGTCGTCACCGCCGCAACAGAGAACCCCGAGTGGCTGACGCATACGTCCGCGTCCTCAGCATGCTCGGCCCCCCGTCGGCGCTCTTCGGCCCGTCGATCATCGGCGCTGCACACGCACCCGGCCACGACCCACGGTCACCACTGCGTCACCCCGGTCCCCAGCCCCGCCGAGCGGAGGCCCCCGAGCCCCGCCGGTCCGCTTGGTGACGACCGCAGAGGCGCCCCCTCGCCGAGCTAACGCGAAGTACATCACCGCGACCGCGTCCGCGGCCTGCGCCTTCCGGCCGCCCTGGCCCGAAAGGAAGGTGGCGACGCCTGACAACAGGGAGCGGCGCCATCAAGCGGAAGGGGCCCAGGGCGGTCGGAAGGGCCCCAGCGTTCAGGGAAACTGTTTGCTCGCCGTCGTACGACGGTCGCGACGCGGTCAGGTGGTCCGTTCGGGCGCTCCGGTCGAGGTCGATCCGGCTGGCTCGCGGCAGACGGACGCGGACGTCTATACCGGCTCCAGCCGTCGGCCCCGCGTCATCGGGATCGCGCCGCGGCCCGGCCCATGCCAAGAACGACGAAGGCCCCGCGGTCAGGGCGGTTTCCAGGGGTCGTCGCAACACCGCTGGTTAGTGGCGGTTGAAGTAGAGCACGCAGACGCTCGGCTGGGGTTTCCCAGCCCAGCGTTTTGCGTGGTCGGCCGTTGAGTTCTGGGCGACGTTTTCGAGGTCGCTCGGGCCGTGATTGAGGGTCGGTGCCTTTGGGGAAGTACTGGCGGAGTAGCCCGTTGGTGTTCTCGTTGCTGCCGCGCTGCCAGGGGCTGGCCGGGTCGCAGAAGTAGACGGGCATGTCGGTGGCCATGCTGAAGGACCGTGAACCGTCCTGGATTGGCGGAGGCTCTGATCTCGCAAGGAGACTGAGACCGTGCCGCACCCCGCAAGTACGACGAGGAGACCCGCGCGCGCGCCGTGCGGATGTATCAGGACGCGATCCGCGATCCGGGCGAGTCGAAGCTGACCGCCCGCCGCGCCGTGGGTGCGGTGCTGGACATCAACCCGGCGACGCTGCGCAACTGGGTCGAGCGCGAGGAGATCGACACCGGCGCCCGCCCCGGCGTGACCACCGAGGCGTCCGACGAGCTCAAGGCGCTGCGTCGTGAGGTCGCCGAGCTGCGCCGGGCGAACGAGATCCTCAAGACCGCGTCGGCGTTTTTCGCATCGGCGGAGCTCGACCGCCGACTGCGCTGATCTGCGACTACATCGACGCGCACAAGGACCGCTTCGGGGTCGAGCCGATCTGCCGCGTGCTCACCGAGCACGGCATCAAGATCGCCCCGAGCACTTACTACGCGCGTCGGCTGCCCGGTCTCGGCCGCGGAACTGGCCGACGCCTACGCCGCGAACACCCTGGTCGACCTCTACCGGAAGAACCGAGGGGTCTACGGGGTGCGCAAGCTCTGGCACACCGCCCGCCGCGCCGGACATCGGTGGGGCCGCGACCAGGTCGGCCGGTTGATGGGCATCGCCGGTATCGACGGCGTCCGCCGCGGCCGCCATCCACGGTGACCACGCAGCGGGACTCCACCGCGCCCCGGCACCCGGACCTCTGCGATGGGCGTGGGCTTCACCGGCCCGCCCGCCGGACCAGTGGTGGGTCGCGGACTTCACCTACGTGTGGACACTGGCCGGGTTCGTCTACGTCTCCTTCGTCACCGACGTCTACTCCCGCCGCATCCTGGGCTGGCGGGTTCAGTATCGAAGACGACCCCGCTGGTCATCTCCGCGCTGGAGCAGGCGCTGTTCACCCGCCGCCGCGGCAACGCCGCCTTCACCGCGACCGGCCTGGTCCACCACTCCGATGCCGGGTCGCAATACACGTCGCTGGCGTTCACCGACGCGCTGCTCGACGCCGGCATCGCCGGCTCCATCGGCTCGGTCGGGGACGCCCTGGACAACGCGCTGATGGAGTCCACCATCGGCCTCTACAAGACCGAGCTCATCGACCGGCAGCGGTCCTGGACCGGCCGCGCCGAGGTCGAGCGGGAGACCGCCGCCTGGGTGCACTGGTTCAACACCGACCGCCTGCACTCCGCGATCGGCTACCGCCCGCCGATCGAGTTCGAAGATCACCACTACCGTGACACCACGACCGCCGCGGACCTCGCGGTGGCCGGAACCCAGCGTCCGTCAGATCCAGGACGGTTCAAGATGCCGAAGGGGGACCTGGACACCCGGGGGGTCGTGAATTCCACAGCAGGCGGCGACAAGCACCGACACGAAGCCGATGCATCCGCGCCCACCGGCGGAGACGAAGAAAAGTCATCAACATCATCACCGCGACGGCGCCCCGGATGTCCTCCTCATGGACTCGATTGGCCCGCGTGGACCTCGCGCCCGCCGCTCAGCCCTGCGCCACAAGGACACGCCTGCCACGCACGGGGAAGTGATGAACTGCCGGGCGCAGATCGACAGGATCCTCGACTCTTGGAACGCCGGCGTCCGAGTCCCTCTGTGACTCGGCCGTCGTCATCTCCGACTCGGACGGCTCTCTTGCGGACTCGTGGGGAGCCGTCGGCGCTCGCGGCGGTCGCCAGATTCGCGTCCGGGCGGGTGACGTCCCGCCCGATGGTGTAGCTCGCGGCCGTGCGGAGGTTCTGCGGGTGGACTATGACGCGGTCACAGGAGCCGCCCGACGCTGCTGGAGGCGGCGCACGGCGGGGGACCGACGCCCCGGCCAGTGCCTTGTGGATTTCCGCACGAGCATCAATTGGCGTGGACGGATTCACGGCTGAAATGGGTTCGCTGCCGACGCCGGACGAGTCGCGCCCACCGCCCACCCGGGTCACCCTGGGGCCCGTGACGATCCTGGTCGCCGGCGCGTCGGGGTTCGTGGGCAGCCGGCTGGCCACCGCCCTCGAGGAAGCCGGCCACGACGTCAGCGATGACCCGTCGGCCGAACGCTACGAGGGGGCCGGCAACGCCGTCGCCGAGACATCGGAGACGAGGAATCGCTCCGGGAAGCGCTTCACGGCAGCGAGGTCGCCTCTTCCTGGTGCATTTCCTCGACGACCCGGACTTCGACGCAAGGACGCCGAGGCGGCGCGCGCCTTGCCCGGGCCACCGCCGCGTCGGGTCGACCGATCATCTACCTCGGCGGGCTCGGCCAGGACGGCGACCGGCTGTTCCGGCACCTGCGCAGCCCGCGAGGTCGAGCAGCTCCTGGGCGGCACCGGTGTCCGTGACGGTCTCGCGCGGCATCATGGTCGGCCACGGCGGAGTGTCACTCGGAGCTCACCGCCAGCTCGTCGCGCACCTGCCCGCCATGGTCACCCGCGGTGGGTGGAGCACGCGGACGCAGCCGATCGCGGTCGCCGACGTCGTCCGGTACCTGGTCGGGGTCCTCGACGCACCGGAGGCCGTCGGGCGGGTGTTCGAGGTGGGCGGCCCCGACGTGCTCACCTTCTTGCAGATGATGATCCGGGTCGCCGAGATCCAGAACCGGCACCTGTTCGTCGTCCCCGTGCCGCTGCTCAGCCCGCAGCTTTCCTCGCGCTGGCTTCGCCCTGGTCACCGACGTGGACGTCGCAACCGGCCGATCGCTCATCGACTCCATGACCAACGAGGTGGTCGTAACCGACGACGTCATCCGGTCGATCGTGC
>CAWAQI010000023.1:0-35004 GCA_963784165.1 uncultured Actinomycetota bacterium | reverse complement strand
GCTCGACGGCGTCGACCTCGACGTCCGGCCCGGTGAGGTGCACTGCCTGCTCGGTCAGAACGGCGCCGGCAAGTCGACGCTGATCAAGGTGCTCGCCGGGGCGCACCAGCCCGACGAGGGCCACATGGTCTGGCGCGGCGAGCCCGTGACGCTCGGCGATCCGCAGGCCGCGATGCGCCTCGGGATCGCGACGATCTACCAGGAGCTCGACCTGGTCTCCGGCCTCTCCGTGGCCGACAACATCTTCCTGGGCCGCGAGCACGCGCAGATGGGGATCACCCGCCCGGCCGTCTCCAACCGCGCCGCCTCGCAGCTGCTCACCCGCCTCGGGCACCCCGAGATCCGGCCCGGCGCCGAGGTCGGCTCGCTCTCGGCCGCCTCCCAGCAGACGGTGAGCATGGCCCGCGCCCTCTCGCAGGACGCGAAGTTGATCATCATGGACGAGCCGTCGGCCGTGCTCGACAACGAGGAGGTCGAGCGGCTCTTCGGCGTCATCCGCGACCTCACCGCGCACGACGTCGCGGTCGTCTACATCTCCCACCGGCTGGAGGAGATCCGCCAGATCGGCGACCGGATCACCGTCCTCAAGGACGGCCGCACCGTCGCCACCGGGCTGCCCGCCCGCGAGACGTCGACCCGCGAGGTCATCACGCTGATGACCGGCCGCACCGATCGAGTACGTCTTCCCGCCGCGCCGCACCGAGCCGCACACCGACGAGGCGCCGATGCTCGAGGTCGACGACCTGAGCCTGCGCGGCACCTTCGAGCACGTCTCCTTCGCCGTCCGCCCGGGCGAGGTCGTCGGGCTTGCCGGGCTGGTGGGGTCCGGCCGCTCGGAGATCCTCGAGACGGTCTACGGCGCCCGCCGGGCGACCGGGGGGACCGTCCGCCTCGCCGGCAAGCGGCTGCGGGTCGGCGACGTCGGCTCCGCGGTCGCCGGCGGCATCGGCCTGGCCCCCGAGGAGCGCAAGAGCCAGGCCCTGCTCCTCGACGACTCCGTGTACCGCAACATCACCCTCTCCAGCCTGGGTCGGTTCGCCCGCGGTGGCTTCCTCTCCGGCGGTGCCGAGCGGGCCGCCGCCCGGGCGCAGACCGAGTCGCTCGACGTCCGACCCGCCGACGTGACGCGGATCGCCCGCACCCTGTCGGGCGGCAACCAGCAGAAGGTCGTGCTGGCTCGCTGGCTGCTGCGGGACTGCAAGGTCCTGCTGCTCGACGAGCCGACCCGCGGTGTCGACGTCGGCGCCCGGTCGGAGCTCTACGCCCTCATCCGTGACCTCGCCGACCGGGGCGTCGCCGTGGTGGTGGTCTCCAGCGAGATCCCCGAGGTCCTGGGGCTGGCCGACCGCGTGCTGGTGATCGCCGAGGGCGCCGTCGTCGCCGAGGCGCCCGCCGACACGCTCGACGAGCACCGGGTCCTGGACCTGGTCATGGAACGCACCGGTCACACCGGCACTCCACTCACACCGCACGAAGGGGACGTGGCATGAGCGAGACCGCGACGACCGGGGGCAGCGCCGCGGCTCCGAAGGCGCAGTCGGGCAACGGGGCCGGCTTCCTGGCCGGCCCGATCGGGCGCAACCTCGGCCTGGTCATCGCCCTGGCGATCCTCTGCATCGTCGGGGTGATCACCGCCGGCGATCGCTTCGCCGACGTCGACAACGTGCTGACGATCCTGAAGCTGGCCTCGGTGATCGGCGTCGTCAGCGTGGGCATGACGTTCGTGATCATCGGCGGCGGCATCGACCTGTCGGTGGGCGCCCTGGTCGCGCTGTCGTCGGTGTGGGCCACCACCCTGGCCACCCAGGCTCTCGCCGAGGACTTCCACTGGATCGTCATGGTGTTCACCGCGCTCGCGGTGGGCGCGGGTGCCGGGTTGATCAACGGCGTCGTCATCGCCTACGGCAAGCTCGTCGCGTTCATCGCGACCCTGGCGATGCTCGCCGCGGCCCGCGGCCTGGCCGAGATCCTCGTCCAACCGGCGGACGCAGATCGTCCAGGACCAGGACTTCCTCGACTTCTTCAACGGCTCCGTCTTCGGCATCCCGGCGCTCGTGATCATCTTCGCGCTGGCCGCCGTCGCCGGCTGGGTGCTGCTCAACCGCACCACCTTCGGCCGCCGCACCTTCGCCGTCGGCGGCAACGCCGAGGCCGCCCGCCTGGCCGGCATCCGCGTCCACCGGCACACCGTGAAGCTCTACGTCCTGTCCGGCATCACCTGCGGCATCGCCGCCGTGATGCTCATGGCGCGCACGACGACCGGCAGCTCGACGCACGGCGGGCTCTACGAGCTCGACGCCATCGCCGCCGTCGTCATCGGCGGCACGCTGCTCATCGGCGGCCGCGGCACGATCGTGGGCACCGTCCTCGGCGTCCTGATCTTCACCACGCTGGGCAACGTCTTCACGCTGAACAACCTGTCCAGTTCCGCCCAGGACGTCGCCCGCGGCGTGATCATCGTCGCCGCCGTCCTGCTGCAGACCCGGCTGGCCGCCCGCGAGGGGCGGTCCCGCATGCCGCGATCACTCGGCGGCGGCGGGGGCGCGGACGTGACCGGTGCACCGAGCGGCTCGCAGAGCGGTGGCTCGTCCGTCGAGGGCGCACCCGCGGGCAACCGTCCAGGCTCCCCCACGACCTGACCCGGCTGGGTCAGCACCACCCGGCACCACACCGCACCACCCCACAGACGACCTGGCGACGGCGCCAGGACGGCGACACCGAGGAGAGACACATGTCCGCAGCGAGGCAGCGCCCGTACCGCCGCCTGACGTCGACGGCGGCCGCGCTGATCGGCGTCGGTGTGCTCATGACCGCCTGTACCGGCAACACCCCGGAGGAGTCCGGTGACGACGGCGGAGGCAACGTCGCCGCCAGCGACAACGACGAGTCCGGCGACACCGTCACCATCGGTTTCTCCGCGCCGGCCGCCGACCACGGCTGGATCGCCGGCATCACCGAGGCTGCCCGCGCCACGGCGGAGCAGTACGACGACATCGACCTGCAGGTCGCCGAGGGCACCAACGACGTCGCCACCCAGATCAGCCAGGTCGAGACCTTCATCAACGACGGGGTCGACGCGATCGTGCTGCTCCCGTTCGACGGCGCGGCCCTCACGCCGGTCGCCATGGAGGCGATGGAGGCCGGCATCACGGTCATCAACGTCGACCGCGAGTTCGACGACCCGGCCGCCTCCCGCTCCACGATCCTGGGCGACAACTACGGCATGGGCGTCTCGGCCGGCGCGTACATCTGCTCCCGGCTCGAGGGCCAGGCCGACGCCGTCGTCGCCGAGATCGCCGGCATCGACTCGCTGCCCCTGACCCAGGACCGCAGCCAGGGCTTCGAGGACGCGCTCGCCGAGTGCGGTCTCGACGTCGACAACCGCGTCGCTGCCGACTTCACCGTCGAGGGCGGCGAGGAGGCCGCGTCCAACCTGCTCCAGGCCGCGCCGCAGATCGACGCCCTCTGGAACCACGACGACGACCAGGGCGTCGGCGTCCTGGCCGCCATCGAAGGGGCCGGCCGCGACGAGTTCTTCATGGTCGGCGGTGCCGGTTCGGCCAACGCGATGCGCGAGATCGAGTCGGGCGACTCGGTCCTCGAGGCGACCGTCATCTACCCGCACACCCAGGCGGCGGACGGCATCAAGCTCGCCCGCCTGATCGTCCAGGGCAAGAACCTGTCGGACCTGTCGTCGCAGGGCATCCCGCGGCGGATCGTGCTCGACGCGCCCGTCGTGACCGCCGACAACGTCGACCAGTTCATCGACGCCGCGTTCGAGTCCTGACCGACTGAGAGCGGAGTGGCAGGGGAGCGGTTTCGCTCCCCTGCCACTCCCACCTGATCCGGGAGCACCCCGCACATGACCGCTTCTCCCCGGCCCACGCTCGGCGTGGGTCTGATCGGCTACGCCTTCATGGGCGCCGCCCACTCGCAGGCCTGGCGCACCGCCCCCCACTTCTTCGACCTGCCGCTGCACCCGGAGCTGACCGTGCTGGCCGGCCGCAACGCCGCCGCGGTCACCACCGCCGCCGAGCGCCTGGGCTGGTCGAGCACCGAGACCGACTGGCGCCGCGTGATCGAGCGGGACGACGTCCAGCTCGTCGACGTCTGCACCCCCGGGAACACCCACGCCGAGATCGCGATCGCCGCGCTCGAGGCCGGCAAGCACGTCCTCTGCGAGAAGCCCCTGGCCAACACCGTGGCCGAGGCCGAGGCGATGACCGAGGCGGCCGCGCGGGCCGCCGCGAACGGCGTCCGCTCGATGGTCGGCTTCACCTACCGCCGGGTGCCGGCGATCGGGCTGGCTCGCAAGCTCGTCGCCGACGGGCGGCTCGGCGACATCCGGCACGTGCGCGCCCAGTACCTGCAGGACTGGATCGCCGACCCCGCAGCTCCCATGTCGTGGCGGCTGGAGAAGGACAAGGCGGGCTCGGGCGCGCTCGGTGACATCGGCGCGCACATCGTCGACCTCACGCAGTACATCACCGGCCAGACGCTGACCGGGGTGAGCGCGCTGCTCGAGACGTTCGTCAAGGAGCGCCCGCTGCCCACCGAGACCGGGAAGCTGGGCGGGGTCGGCGGCACCGAGACGGGCACCGTCACCGTCGACGACGCCGCGGTCTTCCTCGGCCGGTTCTCCGGCGGGGCGCTGGCCTCCTTCGAGGCGACGCGCTTCGCGCTGGGCCGCAAGAACGGCATCCGCATCGAGATCAACGGCTCGGCGGGCAGCCTCGCGTTCGACTTCGAGGACATGAACGTCCTGCAGTTCTTCGACGGCACCGAGCCGGCCGAGATCGCGGGCTTCCGCCGGATCCTGGTCACCGAGCCCGAGCACCCCTATGTGGCGGCCTGGTGGCCGGCCGGGCACGGTCTGGGCTACGAGCACGGCTTCACCCACCAGGTCGTCGACCTGGTGACCGCGATCGCCACGGGGGACGACCCGACGCCGTCCTTCGCCGACGGCCTGCAGGTGCAGCGCGTGCTCGACGCCGTGGAGCGCAGCGCCGGCAACAAGTCGACCTGGACCGAGATCTAGAAGGAGCAGCGATGCCTCGCCCCGTCACCCTGTTCACCGGCCAGTGGGCCGACCTGCCGTTCGAGGAGATGTGCCGGCTCGCCTCCGGGTGGGGCTACGACGGCCTGGAGATCGCCTGCTGGGGCGACCACCTCGACGTCGAGCGCGCCGCGAACGACGACTCCTACGTGCAGGAGCGGCTGGAGCTGCTCGAGCGGCACAACCTGCAGGTCTTCGCGATCTCCAACCACCTCAACGGCCAGGCCGTCTGCGACGACCCGATCGACGAGCGGCACAAGGGGATCGTCCACCCGCGCGTGTGGGGGGACGGCGACCCCGAGGGCGTCCGGCAGCGGGCGGCCGAGGAGATGAAGATGACCGCCCGCGCGGCGGCCAAGCTGGGCGTGAAGACCGTCGTCGGGTTCACCGGGTCGAAGATCTGGAAGACCGTGGCGATGTTCCCGCCGGTCCCCGAGTCGATGATCGAGGACGGCTACGCCGACTTCGCGGCCCGCTGGAACCCGATCCTCGACGTCTTCGACGAGGTCGGCGTGCGGTTCGCGCACGAGGTGCACCCGTCGGAGATCGCCTACGACTACTGGACGACGGTGCGCACGATGGAGGCCATCGGCAACCGCGAGGCCTTCGGGCTGAACTGGGACCCGAGCCACTTCGTGTGGCAGGACCTCGACCCGGTCAGCTTCATCTGGGACTTCAAGGACCGGATCTACCACGTCGACTGCAAGGACGCGAAGAAGCAGGTGGGCAACGGCCGCAACGGCCGGATGGGCTCGCACCTGCCCTGGGCCGACCCGCGGCGCGGCTGGGACTTCGTGTCCACCGGGCACGGCGACGTCCCGTGGGAGGCCTGCTTCCGGATGCTCAACACGATCGGCTACGACGGCCCGATCTCGGTCGAGTGGGAGGACGCCGGCATGGACCGCCTGGTCGGCGCGCCCGAGGCGCTCGAGTTCGTCCGCCGGCTCGCGTTCGACCCGCCCGCGGCCGCGTTCGACGCCGCCTTCTCCAGCGGCAACTGAAGGGAGCGGGCGGGGAGCGTCTGCTCCGCTCCCCGCCCACCCCCGTCAGTCGCGCCGGCGAGCGGCCAGAGCCGCCAGCGCTCCCAGGACGACGAAGCCCGCGAGCTCGACCCAGAACGACTCCCACCACAGCGCGGCGGCGGTCGTCTCCGTGAAGCCGAACAGGCCGATCGTCGTCGAGATGATCAGTGCGCCGAGCGTGCCGATGCAGAAGAGCGCGCCCAGCGCCGCCACCCACGGCAGGAACCGGCGGGGGGTGACGAGGAGCAGCGCGGCCAGCCCGAACCCGCCGATCGTGTTCAGCAGGAACGCGGGACCGATGACGTCGATGTTCTTGTAGCCGTCGAGCCACAGGTCCAGGTGGATCCAGCCCATGGCGGCCAGCAGCAGGGCCCCGACGATGCGGAGACCCCAGAGCAGCCCGGTCGAGCTGCCCGTGCGAGCCGGGGCGGTGGTCATGACGTGACCTGCACAGGAACCTCCATGCCCATCGAGCGGTGGTTGCCGACCGAGCAGTAGAAGACGTACTCGCCCTCCTCGAGGGTCACCTCGAACGTGGAGGACTCGCCGGGCCCGATCTGCTCCGACTCCGCGACGTCCTCGCCGTCCCGTTCGACGACGAGATCGTGCGTGGCGCCGCCCTCGTTGGTCAGCGTGATCTCGTACGTGCCGGGGGCGAAGGTGTCCTCGTCGAGCTCGAACGAGAAGTCGACGGACGACACCTCGATCGTCTGCACCTCGGACGACTCGCTCTCGCTCGTCTCCCCGGCGGCCGACGAGCTCTCCGTCGTCTCCTCTGCCGAGCTCGCGCTCGTCGTCGTCCCGCCGGCGTCGGTGTCGGCATCGGAGTCGCCGCCGCAGCCGGTGAGCAGGGCGGCGGCGATCGCCAGGACCGCGGCAGCGGGCGCGCGGCGCGCGCGAGTGCGCAGCAGGTGGGACACGGGGCCTCCTCGTCGTGGCGGGGGAGGCATCCGGTCAGCCCGTGACCTCCCGACACACCAGCCATACGTCCGGTGGACCGATCCGGTTCACCGGCACGCCGGCGTTCCGCGTGTCGGGGGTCGACCCGGAGGTCAGCTCTTGGCGGCCTTCCGGGCCTCGCGGGCGGCGCGCCTGCCTTCCTTCGTCGCCTGCTTGTTCGCCTTCTTCACGCTGACCCGGGGGCTCCGCTCGATCAGGCCGCGCAGGAAGATGCTCAGCCCGATGCCGAGCAGCCAGCTGTCCTTGGCGATCGCCAGCCCTTCCGGGGTGGGCGCGAGGCTGCCTTCCTTCCGCATGCCGGGCGTCTTCAGGTACAGCCCGAGCAGCCCGCCGGAGAAGGCGGTCAGCGCCGCGCCGGCCACCGCGGTGGGCACGAACGGCGTCAGCAGTGCGGCGCCGAGCACGATCTCCGTCGTCGCCAGGCCCTGCACGAACTGCTGCGGCGGGACGGACTTCAGGAAGGGGTAGGTGCCGGCCGCGAAGCCGTGCATGCCGGCCGCCGTGCCGGCGTCGGCACCCCGCTTGCTCAGTCCGCTGTTGAGGATGAAGGCGCCGGCCGAGATGCGGGCGGGCAGTTCGGACAGGGTGATGGGCAGACCCATGAGGCACCTCGGTGGTCGCTCGAAGTCAGGGCGTCTCCACTGTGCCCGCCGACCGGGTGGTCAACCATCGGCCCCGGATGCGCGACGGCGCCGGTGCCCCCGGTCGGGGACACCGGCGCCGCCGGCTGTGGTCTGAGGTCAGCGACCCCGGCGCGACCGCGCGCTGAACGACGCGGCCGACGACGACCCGGCGCGGGCGGCCAGCTCGGCCCGCGTGCGCGCCGGACCGGCGGACCGGCCCGAGGTGCCGCGGCTGCCGGCCGAGGCGGTGCTGCTGGTGGACCGGCCGGTGGACGACCCGCCGCCCGAGCCGCCGCGGCGACGGCGACCGCCGCCGCCCTGGGGCTGCGGCTCGGGAGCCGGGGCCGGCTCGACGTACGGGGCGGCCGGGCCGGTCAGCGCGACGATCTCCCGGGCGCCCGGCTTGATCGCCGACACCTCGGGGGTGATGCCGGCCTGGCGCGCCAGCGTGCGCACCTCGCCCGCCTGGTCCGGCGTCGCGATCGTGACGACGGTGCCGCCGGCACCGGCGCGGGCCGTGCGGCCCGAGCGGTGCAGGTAGGCCTTGTGCTCGGCCGGCGGGTCGACGTGCACGACCAGCGCGACGTCGTCGACGTGGATGCCGCGGGCGGCGATGTCGGTCGCGCAGAGCACACGGGTCTCGCCGTTGCTGAACGCCTCGAGGTTGCGCTCGCGGGCGTTCTGGCTGAGGTTGCCGTGCAGGTCGACGGCCGGCACGCCCGCCGCGGTGAGCTGCTTCGCCAGCTTCTTGGCCTGGTGCTTGGTGCGGGTGAACAGGAGGCTGCGGCCCATGCCCGAGGCCAGCTCCTTCACGATGGCGGCCTTGTCGGACGCGTCGACCCGGAAGACGTGGTGCGTCATGGTCGACACGGGCGCGACGGCGGGGTCGACCGAGTGCGTGGTCGGGTTGCTCAGGTAGCGCCTGACCAGGACGTCGACGCCGTTGTCCAGCGTGGCCGAGAACAGCATCCGCTGACCGACCTTCGGGGTGCGGTCCATGATCCGCTTGACGCCCGGCAGGAAGCCGAGGTCGGCCATGTGGTCGGCCTCGTCGAGGATCGTCACCTCGATGGCGCCCAGGTCGCAGTGGCCCTGCTGGATCAGGTCCTCGAGCCGGCCGGGGCAGGCGATGACGACGTCGAGGCCACCGGCGAGCGCCGAGACCTGCGGGTTCTGGCCCACGCCGCCGAAGATCGTCGTCGTCTTCATGCCGAGTGCCCGGGCGAGCGGGTCCACGACCGCGGCGACCTGGTTGGCCAGCTCGCGCGTCGGCACCAGCACCAGCGCCCGCGGCTTGCGGGGCTGACGGCGGCTGTCGGAGGCGGCGAGCCGGGCGACCAGCGGAAGGCTGAAGGCCAGGGTCTTGCCCGAGCCGGTGCGGCCGCGGCCGAGCACGTCGCGGCCGGCCAGGCTGTCGGGCAGCGTGGCGACCTGGATCGGGAACGGCGCGTCGATGCCGCTGGCAGCGAGCACCTCGACGAGCGGGGCGGGGACGCCGAGGGCGTCGAAGGTGGTGTCGGTGGGGAGCACGGTGGCGACGTCGCCGACCGGGACCACGACGGGTGCCGGCGAGGAGTTCTCGGTGCGGGCGACGGCGTGCTCGGCGGGGCGGGGGCCCCGGCCGCCGCGACCGCCGCGGCGGCGACGCGTTCGGTTGCCGTCGCTCGGCTGGTCGCCGTGCACGGGGTGGGTGGAAGCAGTGGAAGTCACGAAGAAAGAGGTCCTTTGACCGCTCGGGTGGCCGCACGGCACCTCGGCGAGCGCGAGCGCGGCGCACCTGCACGAGTGCAGGGCGCGCTCACATCGTCAGCGAGACGTCGGTCAGCCGGGCGCACCTCGGTGGCGCAGCCTCAGCCCGACGTCGATTCCTGCCGCTCCGGATGAGCGAGGGCGGCGCCGGTACACACCACTCAACCAGACATTCCGGCCGCGTGTGCCCTCGGAGCGCGAGTGACACGTCACATCGGGTGAGCGACCGGCCCCCGGTACGTGCGGCGGTAGGTCAGCGGCGGGACGCCGATCGCCGCGTGCAGGTGCTGGCGCAGCGACGCCGCCGTCCCGAAGCCGGACTCGGCGGCGACCCGCTCGATGGGCGAGTCGGTGGACTCCAGCAGCCGCCGGGCGAGGGACACCCGCTGCTGCAGCAGCCATCGGGTGGGCGACAGCCCGGTCTCCTCGCGGAACCGCCGGGTGAACGTGCGGACGCTCATCTGCGCGTGTGCGGCGAGGTCGGCCAGGGTGAGCGGGTTCTCGAGCCGCTCGAGGGCCCAGGCGCGGGCTGCTGCCGTGCCGCTGTCGCCGGGTTCCGGCACCGGCCGCTCGACGAACTGCGACTGGCCGCCGTCCCGCCACGGGGCGACGACGTTGCGCCGGGCCACCTGATTCGCGACCTCGGTGCCGTGGTCGCGGCGGACCAGGTGGAGCAGCAGGTCGATGCCCGCCGCGTTGCCGGCGGAGGTGAGGACGTCGCCGTCGTCGACGAACAGCACATCGGGGTCCAGGTCGACGTCGGGGAACAGCCGCGCGAACGCCGGGGCGTGCAGCCAATGCGTGGTGGCCGGCCGCCCGTCGAGCAGCCCGGCCGCGGCGAGCACGAACGCGCCGGTGCAGATCGACACCATGCGCGCGTCCGCCGCCGTCCGCCGCAGCAGCTCGGCGACCTCCGCCGGCAGCGTGCCGTCGGTCATCGCCGAGGTCCCGTACACGCCGGGGACGACGACGGTGTCGGCGGTGGCGAGGATCGAGGCGTCGCACTCCGGCAGCACCGAGAAGCCGGCCGACGTGCGCACCGGGCCGCCGTCGAGACTGGCCACCCGGACGCGGTAGAGCCGTCGACCGTCGGCGTCGGTGGCGCTGCCGAGGAACTGGTGCGGCAGGCCGACCTCGACCGCCATGCTCTCGGGCAGCGCGAGGACGGCGACCTCGTGCCTCTGCGACATGGCCGGATCCTTGCACATGTTGGCCGTCGGGCCACTCGCTCGCCGGGATCGTCCTCCGTCATGCTGGGCGCGTGACGACGACCGCCACCGCTCCCGCGCGCACCCACCGCATCCACCCGGCGTGGTGGGTCGCCGCCGTGACGTTCCTGGCCCTCGTCGGCGCCGCGGCGTTCCGCGCCGTCCCCGGCGTGCTCATCGACCCACTGCGGGACGAGTTCGGCTGGTCGGTCTCGACGATCTCGGCCGCGGTCGCGCTGAACATGGCGCTCTACGGGCTCACCGCGCCGTTCGCCGCCGCCCTCATGGAGCGCTTCGGCATCCGTCGGGTGGTCATGGCCGCGCTCGTGGTGGTCGCCCTGGGCAGCGGGCTGACGGTCTTCATGACGGCGAGCTGGCAGCTGATCCTGCTCTGGGGGTTGCTGGTCGGGCTCGGCACCGGCTCGATGGCGCTGTCCCTGGTGGCCACGGTGACCGGGCGCTGGTTCGTCGCCCGGCGCGGCCTGGTCTCGGGCATCCTCACCGCCGGCGGTGCCGCCGGGCAGCTGGTCTTCCTGCCGCTGGTCGCGTGGATCGACTCGGTGTGGGGCTGGCGCGCGGCCTCCCTGGGCACGACCGCGGCCGCGCTGGCGGTCATCCCGCTGGTGGCCTGGCTGCTGCGCGACCGGCCGCGCGACCTCGGCGTCACTCCCTACGGCGGGACGGCGGCCGACGACGTCGACCCGGTGCGCACCGGGGCCGCCCGCAGCGCCATCCGGGGCCTGGTCGAGGGTGCGAAGCACCGGCCCTTCTGGCTGCTGGCCGGCGGCTTCTTCATCTGCGGCATGTCGACCAACGGCCTCGTCCAGCCGCACTTCATCCCGGCGGCGCACGACCACGGCATGCCGGTCACGACTGCTGCGGGGCTGCTCGCCGTCGTCGGCCTCTTCGACATCGCGGGCACGATCTTCTCCGGCTGGCTGACCGACCGCATCGACCCGCGGGTGCTGCTGCTGGCCTACTACGGCCTGCGCGGGTTCTCGCTGTTCCTGCTGCCGCCCCTGTTCGGGCCGGACCTGCACATCAGCATGATCGCGTTCATCGTGTTCTACGGGCTGGACTGGGTGGCCACCGTGCCGCCGACGCTGGCGCTGTGCCGCGAGCACTTCGGCGCCCGGGCGCCGGTCGTGTTCGGCTGGGTCTTCGCCTCGCACCAGCTCGGCTCGGCGGTGGCGGCCTTCGGCGGCGGGGTCATCCGCGACGTCACCGGCTCCTACGACATGGCCTGGTTCGTCGCCGGCGCGCTGTGCATGCTCGCCGCCGTCATGTCGATCTCGATCCGCCGGAACCTTCCCCCGGCCGCCGAGGAGACCGCGCTGCCGACCGACCCGGAGGAAGCCGCCGCCGCCCAGGCCCACGGCTGATGAAGGACCCCGCTGCCCCCCACCGCTCGCACGCTCGCGGCGGGCCCCTGCAGCGGGGCCGTAACCCCTGGAGCGGGGGAGCGGGAGCGCGCACGATGGCGCGGTCGAGAGGACCGCCAGATGCGAGCGCGCTACCCGGACGCCGAGGGCGTCGTCGTCCGCGACGGCGTCCGGGTCGGTTACGACGTCTACGGCGACGCGGATCGCCCGACCGTCGTCCTGCTGACCTCGTGGGCGATCGTGCACGCCCGCCAGTGGAAGGCGCAGATCCCCTACCTGGCGCGGCACTTCCGGGTGATCGCGATCGAGGGCCGGGGCAACGGCCGCGCGGACCGGCCTGCCGACGAGTCGGCCTATGCCGACGCCGAGTACGTGGCCGACGCGCTCGCCGTGCTGGACGCGACCGGGACGGACCGGGCGGTGCTGGTCGGGTTGTCGAAGGGCGCCTGGCACGCGCTGCAGTTCGCGGCAGCCGCATCCCGACCGGGCGGCCGGCGTGGTCGCCATGGGCACCCTGCTCGCGGGCTCCGTCGACGTCGACTTCGACACTCCGCAGCCCGCCTACGAGGGCTGGGCCAAGTTCAACCGGCACTACTGGCAGGCCGACTACCCAGGCTTCGTCGAGTTCTTCATGGCCGAGGTCTTCCCGGAGCCGCACTCCATCAAGCACCGCGAGGACGGGGTCGCGTGGGGGCTGGACACCGACGGCGCGACCCTGAGTCTCACCCGCAACCCTCGGGCGCTGGCCACGGCCGCCGACGGCGAAGGCGACCTGCCGCGAGGTCCGCTGTCCCGTCCTCGTGCTGCACGGCACCGAGGACACGATCTCGCCCCTGATCACGGGCGAGGCCATCGCCCGCTGGACCGGCGCAGAGTTGGTGACGGTGGCCGGCGGGGGACACGCGCCGTCGATGCGCGAGCCGGTGCTCACCAACCTGCTGGTGCGGCGGTTCGCCGAGACCGCGGTGCCGGTGCCGCGTCCCCCGCGGGTCTGGACGCGTGCGCGGAACCGTCGCCGGCGGGCGCTGTTCGTCTCCTCGCCGATCGGGCTCGGGCACGTCCGCCGCGACCTGGCGATCGCCGACGAGCTGCGCGCCCTGCACCCCGACCTGGAGATCGACTGGCTCACCCAGCACCCGGTCACGCGCGTTCTCGACGAACGCGGCGAGCACGTGCACCCGGCGTCGACGCTGCTCGCCGGCGAGACCGCACACCTCGAGTCCGAGGCCGGCGAGCACGACCTGAACGTCTTCCGGTCGGTCCGCCGGATGGACGAGATCCTCATCGCCAACTTCATGGTGTTCGCCGACCTCGTCGAGGACGACCCCTACGACCTGTGGATCGCCGACGAGGGCTGGGACGTCGACGCCTTCCTGCACGACAACCCCGAGCTCAAGCGGGCGCCGTTCGCGTGGCTCACCGACTTCACGGGCTGGCTGCCCTCGGCCGACGGGGGAGCCGAGGAGGCCGCGCTCACCGCCGACTGGAACGCCGAGCGGATCGAGCGGGGGCGTCGGTACCCGGGGCTGCGGAACCGGTCGGTGTTCGTGGGGGAGGAGGCCGACGTCGTCGACGTCCCGCTCGGCCCCGGTCTGCCGACGGCCCGCGAGTGGGCCCGCGAGCGCTATGCCTTCGCCGGCTACGCCCTGGGTGAGCCGCTGCCGGACCGCGACGAGGCCCGCGCGGTGCTCGGCTACCGACCGGACGAGCAGGTCTGCCTGGTCACCGTCGGCGGCTCCGGGGTCGGGACGGCGCTGCTGCACCGCACGGCCGACGCGTTCCGGCTGGCCGAGAAGCGGGTGCCGGGGCTCCGGATGGTGCTGGTCACCGGGCCACGGATCGACCCGGCCTCGCTGTCCGTGCCGTCGGGTGTCGAGGTGCACGGCTACCTGCCCGACCTGCGGTGGCACCTCGCCGCCTGCGACCTCGCCGTCGTCCAGGGCGGCCTGTCGACGACGATGGAGCTGACCGCGGCCCGCCGTCCCTTCGTGTACGTGCCGCTGCAGCACCACTTCGAGCAGCAGGTGCACGTGCCGCACCGGCTGGACCGGTACCGGGCCGGACGCCGGCTGGACTACGCGGAGGCCGCCGATCCCGACCGGCTGGCCGAGGTGATCGCCGCCGAGATCGGGCGCCCGGTCGACTACCGGCCGGTCGAGACCGACGGGGCCGCACGGGCGGCCCGCCTCCTCGCGGAGCTGCTCTGAACGCCGGGGGGCGCGCGCCGGTCCTGGTGCACCTGGCCGGCCCGCTGCGGGTGGAGCGCGACGGCCGGGAACTGGCCCCCGCCGAGGTGGCCAGCCGCAAGGGCCGCACGCTGCTGCGGTTGCTCTGTGCGCGGCGCGGCGACGTCCTGGGCACCGCCGAGATCGTGGCCGTGCTCTGGCCGGACGACCCACCCGAGAACCCGGAGGCGGTTCTCGCGTCCCTCGCGAGCCGGCTGCGACGGGTGCTCGGTCCGGACGCGCTCGTCGGCGGACGGGACGGCTACCGCATCGGCGACGTCGAGACCGACCTCGACCGCGCGAGGTCGCTGCTCGAGGACGCTGCGCGGCAGCCGCCGGCCCTCGCGGCGGCCGCGGCCCGCAGCGCCGTCGCGTTGCTCGAGGCCGGAGAGGCAGTGACCGAGGAGGCCGATGCCGACTGGGTCGCGGCCGTGCGCGCCGACGCCGCGGCCCTCCGCCGGCAGGCCCGGCACGTCCTGGCCGCCGCGGCGCTCGACGACGACGATGCCGAGACCGCGGAGCGGGCGGCCCGGCGTGCGCTCGCCGACGACCCGCTCGACGAGGAAGCGGCGCAGCTGCTGCTCGGCGCGCTGCTGGCCCGCGGCCTCCCGGCCGAGGCGCTGCGCGTCTACGACCAGCTCCGCCGCGCCCTGCGCGAGGAACTGGGAGCCGACCCCGCCCCGGCGACCCGGCGGCTGCACGCGGCCGCGCTCGGAGGCGAGCCGTCGGCGCGACCCGACGCGCCTCCGCCACTCCCGCCCGACCGTCTCGACCTCGTGGGCCGCGACGACGAGGTCGGCCGACTGCGCGCCGCCTGGGAACAGGCGTGCCGGGGGTCGGCGGGCGCCGTCGTCCTCGTGGGAGAACCGGGCATCGGCAAGAGCCGCCTGGTGGAGGAGGTCGCCGCGCTGGCCCGGCGCACCGGCGGCACCGTGCTGCGCGGCCGCGCGTTCGAGGGGGAGCGCTCGGTCTTCGCCCAGCCGGTGGTCGACGCGCTCGCCTCGGTCGTGGGCACCGTGCCCGCCCAGGAGATCCGCCGGGCCGCGGCCGGCGCCCCGGTCCTGGGCCGACTCGTCCCCGGCCTGGCGCCCTTCGCCGACCCCGTGCCGCCGGGTCTGGCGACAGCCGCGGTGGAACGCACGCAGAGCTTCGCCGCCGTCGCCCACCTGCTGCGGGGGCTCGCCAGGGAGCATCCGGTGCTGGTCGCGGTCGACGATCTGCAGCGAGCCGGCCGGTCGACGGTCGAACTGCTGCACTACGTGGTCCGGCACCTGACCGGTGAGCAGGTGCTGCTCGTGGCGGCGGCTCGCTCCGTCGAGGGCGCCGACGTGGTGGAGCTGCTCGGCGATGTGGCGACCGTGCTGCCGCTCGGGCCGTTGCCGGCCGGTGCCGTCGGCGAGCTGGCCGGCCGGGCGGGACAGGCGGGGCGGGCGGGCGAGGTCATGCGGCGCACCGCCGGGCTGCCGCTGTTCGTCGTCGAGGTGCTGCGCGCCCTCGCTCACGGCGACGCGGGCCTCCCGCCGTCGCTGCAGAGCGCCGTCGTCGAGCGGGTCGCGCGCACCGGCGAGGAGACCGAGCGGTTGCTGCGCGCCGCCGCGGTGCTCGGCTCCGCGTTCGACCCGGTCGTCGCGGCGACGCTCGCCGGTACCCCGGAGACCACGGCGCTCCAGGCCTTCGAGCGCGCGCTGACCGCGCGATTGCTGGTGGTCTCCGGCCGGCTGTACGAGTTCGCGCACGACGTGGTCCGCGAGACCCTGAACGCCACCACTCCCTCGCCCACGCGGTCGGCGCTGCACGCCCGCGCCGCCGATCTCCTCTCGGCCGATCCGGAGGCGATGGCGTGGCACGCGGAGGCGATCGGCGACCGGCAGCGCGCGGCGCGGGGCTGGCTCCAGGCCGCGGAGCGGGCACTGGCGCGGTTCGCGCCCAGCGACGCCGTCTCCCTGGCCGGGCGGGCCGCCTCGATCGCCGGCGAACTCGACGACGACGAACTGCTCGGGCGTGCGCTCGTCGTGCGCGGCCGCGCCCACGAGGCGGAGGCGCGCTTCGGGCTCGGCCCTCGAGGACCACGCCGCGGCCGAGCGCGCGGCCCGGCGCGCCGGCGACCGACGGCTGCAGATGGTCGTGCTGCGGGAGCTGGCCGGTGACGTGCCCGTCGCACTCGGCCACCCGCCCGCCGACGGTGAACCCCTGCTGCGCCGCTGCCTGCAGCTGGCCGAGGCGCTCGGGCGACCGGGGGATCGAGGCCGACGTCCTCGCCCGGCTCACCGTGCTGCGCTCCTCCTCCCTCGACTTCGCCGAGGCCCGCCTGCTCGCGCGACGTGCCCTCGCTGCGGGTACCGCGGCCGACGATCCCAAGGCCCGCGCCCACGGGCTGGACGCGGTCAAGACGGCGGCCGCCTACCTGGGCCTGGCCACGGAGCTCGCCCCGGTCGTGGAGGAGCTCGAGCCCCTCCTGCGCCGGCTCGGCGACCTCTGGAAGCTGCAGTGGGCGGTCTTCGAGAGCTGCGTCGTGCCCGCTGGTGGCCGGCGACGACGCGGCGGCGCTGGACCGCATCGAGGACGCCCTGGAGATCTGCCGCCGCACCGGCTACACGACCTACGAGCCGTTCTTCGTGGCGCATCTCGGCTGGGTGCACCGGCTGTCAGGGCGCATGGACGACGCCCTGCGGGAAGGACGCCGAGCCGTGGACCTCGCCGCGGCGCACCGGCACACGTGGTGGTCGACGACCGCGGCGGCCCTGTACGCCGGCACGCTGCTCGCGGTCGGGGAGCCCGGCCGAGCCGCGGACCAGCTCCGTCCGGCCGCGGCCGTCGCGGACGTGCCGGGCGCCGAGACGTACCTGCTCCGTTGCCTGGGTCCCCTGGCAGAGGCGACCGGCGACCCGGCGGTGCTCGCGCGGGCCGATGAGTTGCTGCGTGCCATCCGGGTCCCCGAGGGGTGCGCCTGGCTGCTCGGGGCCGACGCCTACCTCGGCGTGGCACGAGCGTGGCGGCGCGCCGGGCACCCGGAGCGGGCGGCGGAGATCCTCGCCGGGTTCCGGGCCGCGGCGACGGGCACCGGGTGGACCGCCCTCGGCTCGATCGAGGCCTGACTGCAAGGTCGCTGCAATCCCGACGATCACTGTCCCTCCTGGATCCACTCCACCCCGACCCAGGAGGACCACCGTGGCACTCGACCAGGACAAGTTCATGGATTTCCTGAACCACTTCGTCGGCGACCTCGGCGCGACGATCAACGCCGGCAACGTCGTCGTCGGCCACAACCTCGGCCTGTACAAGGCGCTGGCCGAGGGCCCGGCGACGCCGGCCGAGCTCGCCGAGCGCACCGGCACGCATCCGCGCTACATCGCCGAGTGGCTGCGCGGCCAGGCCGCCGGCGGTTACGTCGTCCGCGACACGTCCGCGGAGGACGAGACCTACTCGATGACCGAGGAGCAGGCGTTCGCCCTGACCAGCGCCGACAACCCCGTCTACGCCCCCGGCGCCTTCGTGCTGGCTCTCGGGTCGCTGCGGGCCGAGCCTCGGGTGACCGAAGCCTTCCGCACCGGTGGCGGCGTCGGCTGGCACGAGCACGACCACGACGTCTTCGTCGGGTGCGAGCAGTTCTTCCGGCCGGGCTACATCGGCAACCTGACGTCCGGCTGGATCCCCGCCCTCGACGGGGTCGAGGAGAAGCTGCGCTCCGGCGCGTCGGTCGCCGACATCGGCTGCGGCCTGGGCGCCTCCAGCGTCCTGATGGGGCAGTCGTACCCGGCCTCGCAGATCACCGGCTCCGACTACCACGGCGGATCCATCGAGCTGGCGCGCAAGCGGGCGGCCGACGCCGGCGTCGCCGACCGCGTGAGCTTCGAGGTGGCCAGCGCACAGACGTTCGGCGGCACCGGCTACGACCTGGTGACGACGTTCGACTGCCTGCACGACATGGGCGACCCGCTGTCGGCGGCCAAGCACATCCGCGAGGCGCTCGCACCGGACGGCACCTGGATGATCGTGGAGCCGGCAGCGCAGGACGACCCGGTGGACAACCTCAACCCGGTCGGCCGCGTGTACTACGGCTTCTCCACCTTCCTGTGCCTCCAGAACGCCATGTCGCAATCGGGCGGCTACACGCTGGGCGCTCAGGCCGGCGAGGCGGCGATCCGCCGCGTGGCGACCGATGCGGGCTTCACCCGCTTCGCCCGGGTCGCGGAGACCCCGTTCAACATCGTCTACCAGGCCCGCCCGTAGACGGTCGGCTCGGCCCCGGGCACCGCAGTCGCTGGTGCCCGGGGCCGCACGGGAGGAAGGTCGCGACCATGCGGGCTGTGGAGCCGTCGAAGTCGGCCACCGTCGACCGCGACGGTGTCCGCGTCGCCTACGAGGTGTTCGGCGAGGGTGAGCAGACGGTCCTGTTCACCCCGATCGACCCGATCGTCGAGTCGCGCGCGTGGAAGGCCCAGGTGCCCTGGCTGTCCCGCCGCGCGCGCGTGATCACCATCGATCCCCGCGGCAACGGCCGGTCCGACCGGCCGGCCGACCCCGCCGCGTACGGCAAGGCGCACGCCGTGGCCGACACGCTCGCCGTGATGGACGAGCTCGGCGTCGACTCCGCCGTCCTGGTGGGGCTGTGCAGCTCCGCCTGGACGGCCCTGCTGGTGGCCGCCGAGGCCCCCGATCGCGTGGACGGCCTGGTCGCCGTCTCCCCGTGGCTGCCGTACCTGATCCCGCCCCTGGCCGCACCGGGTGGAGTACCCCGCCGACGAGGTGCCCGACACCGAGGAGGGGTGGGCCAAGGTCACCGACTGGTACCTGCGGAAGGACTTCCGCGGGTCGATGGAGTTCTTCTTCGGCGAGTGCGCCCCCGAGCCGCACTCGTCGAAGGTCATCGAGGACTGCGTCGGCTGGGCGTTGCAGACCACTCCGGACGATCTCCTGAAGGCCGACGGCGGGCATCCCGGCGTCGACGACCGCGACCAGGCGATGGCGGTCCTGGAACGGGTCCGCTGCCCGGTGCTCGTGGTGCACGGCGACGACGACCGCTGCCAGCCGCCGGCCCGGGCCGAGCTGCTCGCCGAGGTGACCGGTGGCGAGCGGCTGACGTTGGGAGGCGCCGGCCACCTGCCGATGGCCCGCGAGCCGGTGGCGGTGAACCGGGCGATCGGCGACTTCCTCGACCGGCTGGCGCCCCGGCCCCTGCACCGGCGGTACACGCTGCCCGCCCGGCGCGAGAAGAGAGTGCTGTACCTGTCCTCGCCGATCGGGCTGGGTCACGGCCGCCGCGACCTGGCGATCGCCGAGGAGCTCCGCCGGGCGCGGCCCGGCGTGCAGGTCGACTGGCTGGCCCAGCCGCCGCTGACCGAGTGGCTGCGACAGCGAGGCGAGTCGGTGCACCCCGCGTCGGCGTTCCTCGCCAGCGAGGCGGCGCACATCGACGGGCTCGCCGGCGAGCACGACCTGCACGCGTTCCAGGCGATCCGCGAGATGGACGAGATCCTGGTCGCCAACTTCATGGTGTTCAGCGAGATCGCCGAGCAGGAGCACTACGACCTCTGGGTCGGCGACGAGGCCTGGGAGCTCGACCACTTCCTGCACGAGAACCCCGAGCTGAAGACGACGGCCTACGCATGGATGACCGACTTCGTCGGCTGGCTGCCGATGACCGAGGACTCCCGGGAGGCCGAGCTCACCGCCGACTACAACGCGGAGATGCTCGACCACGTCGCCCGGCTGCCGCGCATCCGGGACCGCGCGGTATTCGTGGGCGACCCGCAGGACGTCGTCGCCACCTCGTTCGGGCCCGGCCTGCCCGACATCCGGGACTGGACGACGGCCCACTACGACTTCGCCGGCTACGTGACCGGCTTCGACCCGGCCGAGATCGCCGACCGCACCGCGCTGCGCGAGTCCGTCGGGTTCGGCGACGAGCCGGTGTGCGTGGTCGCCGTCGGCGGGAGCGGGGTCGGCCGGCACCTGCTGCGCCGGGCGGGCGAGGCCTACCCCCTGCTCCGGGAGCGTCGGCCGGGCATGCGGATGCTGCTGGTGACCGGGCCGCGGATCGACCCGGCGTCACTCAGCCTGCCGGCCGGCGTCGAGGTGCGCGGCTGGGTGCCCGACCTGCACCGGCTGCTCGCCGCCGCCGACGTCGCGCTGGTCCAGGGCGGCCTGACGACGACGATGGAGCTCACCGCCGCCGGCCGCCCGTTCGTCTACGTGCCGCTGCGGCACCACTTCGAGCAGAACATCCACGTCCGGCACCGGCTCGATCGCTACGGCGCCGGCCGCTGCGTGCCCTGGGAGGAGGCGAGCGCCGAGCGGCTGGCCGACGAGCTGGCCGCCCTCGTCGGCACCGCGCCGTCCGCCGCCCCGGTCGACCCCGGCGGTGCCGCCCGCGCCGCCGCGCTCCTCGCCGACCTGCTCTAAGGCCGTTGGCGAGCAGCGCGGATCGACGGTGCGGCCCGAGGATCAGGTCGGCGGCCCGCTCGCCGATCAGGATCGACGGCGCGTTCGTGTTGCCCCGCACCAGCGTCGGCATGATCGAGGCGTCGGCGATCCGCAGGCCCTCGATGCCGTGCACCGTCAGCTGCGGGTCGACGACGGAGTCCCCGTCGATGCCCATCCGGCACGACGACACCGGGTGGTACAGCGACTCGAGGGTGTCGCGCACCGACTGCCGGAGCGCGTCGCGCCCGTGCACCGTGCCGCCCGGCGACCACTCCTCCGCCAGCACCGCCGCGAGCGGACCGCCCGAGGCGATCTCCCGGGCCTTCTCGACGCCGGAGACCAGCGCGTCGAGGTCCCGCTCGTCGGTGAGGTAGCCGGCGTCGATGGCCGGCGCCCAGGTCGGGTCGGCCGAACGCAGCCGGACCGAGCCCCGCGAGTGCACGTGCACCAGCACGACGGCGGCGGTGAACGCGTCGACGTCGGGATCGACCTCGGCCTGCCGCCAGAACTTCACCGGCAGGAAGTGCATCTGCAGGTCGGGCTCGGGCACGTCCGGGGTCGAGCGGGTGAACAGCCCGGCCTCGGCGAGGTTGGACGTGAGCGGGCCGCGGCGGGCGCCGAACCACTTCGCGTAGCCCGACGGCGACTCGGCGCGGAACAGCGACTTGCCCGAGCGGACGTGCCAGATGACCGGCACCAGCGGGTGGTCCTGCAGCCCCCCGCCGACACCGGGCAGGTCGTGGACGACGTCGACGCCGACCTCGCGCAGGTGATCGGCCGGGCCGATGCCCGACAGCATCAGCAGCTGCGGGGAGTTCACCGCGCCGCCGGAGAGCACGACCTCGCGGCTCGCGCGGGCGGTGTGCAGGCTTCCGCCGCAGCGGTACTCGACGCCGGTGGCCCGGCCGTTCTCGACCAGCACGCGGGTGGTCAGCGCGCCGGTCCGGACGGTCAGGTTCGGCCGGCCCATCGCGGGGTGCAGGTAGGCGTCGGCGGCCGACCAGCGCCGGCCGCGCCGCTGGGTCACCTGGTACTGGCCGACGCCCTCGGTGGTGGCCCCGTTGAAGTCGTCGTTGCGCGGGTAGCCGGCCGCGACCGCGGACTGGATGACGGCGCGCGTCCACGGGTGCGGCGAGCGCAGGTCCTCGACCCGCAGCGGGCCGCCGACGCCGTGGTAGCGGTCCGCTCCGCGGGCGTTGTCCTCCATGCGCCGGAAGATCGGCAGCACCGAGTCGTAGGACCACGAGGAGTCGCCGGTGAGCTTGGCCCACTCGTCGTAGTCGGCCGCGACCCCGCGCATGTAGATCATCGCGTTGATCGACGACGACCCGCCGAGCAGCTTCCCGCGCGGCCAGAAGAGCTTCCGGCCGCCGAGGCCGGGCTGCGGCTCGGTCGTGTAGTTCCAGTCGCGGCGGGTGCGCCAGACCTTGTAGAGCCCGGCCGGCACCTGCACCTCGAGGACGTCGTCCGAACCGCCGGCCTCGAGCAGCAGCACCTTCAGCGACGGGTCCTCCGACAGCCGCCCGGCCACCGCGCAGCCGGCGGACCCGGCCCCGACGACGACGACGTCGTACTCGGTCGCGTCTCCACCCGCCCATCCACACCCTTCACCGGTGCCGCCCGTGCACCATGCCCATGACCCGCGCGAGCGCGTCCGCGGCCTTCGCCGGCCGGCCGAAGCTCATCAGGTTGACCGGCAGGGCCACTCGCTGGCGGGTGATCGCCTTGGCCCGGGTGAACTCCTTGAGCCCGTCCTCGCCGTGGATCCGGCCGAAGCCGCTGTCGCCCACGCCACCGAACGGCAGAGCCGGCACCGAGGCGAAGGTCAGCACCGAGTTCACCGACGTCATGCCGGTGCGCATCCGGCGGGCGAGGTCCATCGCCCGTGCCGTGGACTTCGAGAAGACCGCGCCGGCCAGCCCGTAGGTGGTGGCGTTGGTCAGCTCGAGCGCCTCCTCGGCGTCCTTCACCTTGGTGATCGTCAGCGTCGGCCCGAAGGTCTCCTCGCGGATGGCGGAGGAGTTCTCGGGGACGTCGAGCAGCACCGTGGGCTTCACGTAGTTCTGGCCCGGGAAGGCGTCGTCGTCGGTGCCGCCGCTGACCACGCGGGCGCCCGAGGTGGCGGCGTCCTGCACGTGCCGGCGGACGACGTCGATCTGCGACGGCATGGTCATCGGACCGTAGGTCGCCTCGTCGTCGGACCCCGGCCGCAGCGCGCGCACCTGCGCGGTCACCTCGGCCACGAACCGGTCGTAGACGGCGCTGGTCGCGTACACCCGCTCGATGCCGATGCAGGTCTGGCCGGCGTTGCTCATCGAGCCCCAGACGGCGGCGTCGGCCGCGGCGACCACGTCGGCGTCGTCGTCGACGATCATCGCGTCCTTGCCACCGAGCTCCATGAGCACCGGCACCAGGTTCTCCGCGCAGGCGGCCATGACCTTCTTGCCCGTCGGCGCCGAGCCGGTGAAGGCGAGCTTGTTCACGCCGGCGCGGCACAGCGCCGCGCCCGTCTCACCGAAGCCGGTGACGACCTGGAAGGCGTCGGCGGCGTCCGGGACGGCGCCGCGCCACGCGGCGGCCAGCCACGCCCCGATGGCGGGGGTGTACTCCGACGGCTTGAAGACGACGGCGTTGCCGGCGGCCAGCGCGTAGCCGATCGAGCCCATGGGCGTGAACACCGGGTAGTTCCACGGGCCGATGACGCCGATGACGCCGAGCGGCTGGTACTCCAGGTACGCGGCGTGGTTGGCCGCGAGCATCCCGGCGCTGACCCGGCGGGAACCGAGCGTCTTCCGGGCGTGCCCGCCGGCCCACGCGAGGTGGTCGATGGCCAGGGTGATCTCGAGGATCGCGTCGGCGTGCGGCTTGCCGTTCTCGCGGTGCACCAGATCGGCCAGCTCGTGCATCCGGCGGGCCAGGTAGCCGCGGTAGGCGTCCAGGCGCTGCTTGCGCCCGGCGTAGCCGAGCTCCAGCCAGGCCTGGGCGGCCGGACGCGCGCGCTCGACGGTCTCGCGGACGGCGTCGGCGTCGTGCACGGGGAAGACGCCCACCACCGCGCCCGTGGCCGGGTCGGTGGACTCGAAGGTCTTGGTGGTGTCGTGCCGGTCGACCGTGCCGGCGGCGTCGTCGGTGACGGTGTCCATCTGCTCCGCGAGCGACATGCAGCGGAGGTTACCTGCGTTGTTACTCGCGCGTAGGTCGAGCCACCGGAGCCGGGCCCTCGGCCGCGACGACCGCCCAGACCGTCTTCGTCCCGCGGTGCGGGAACCACCCGTGCCGGACGGAGAGCTGGGCGATCAGGTACAGCCCGTGCCCGCCGAGCGCGGGATCCCGGCCCTGGGCAGGGATCGGCGGCACGTCGGGGGAGCGGTCGCTCACCGACACGAGCCACTCGTTCCCGGTCCGGCAGAGTGCCGTCGCCACGGGTCCGCCGCCGTGCCGCAGCGCGTTGGAGGTCAGCTCGTCGGCGATCAGCACCAAGCGCTCGGCCCAGTGGTCGCGCCCGGGCTCGGCGACGGTCGGGCTGCCGGTGGTCTCCTGCCGCAGCCGTCGGCGCAGCCGCGCCAGGCCGGACGGCGACCCGAGTTCCTCGCACCAGAGCTCGTCGAAACCGGACGGGACGCGCGCGGTCTGCCACAGCGCCACGCGACTCGCCTCTGTCCCGGCCTCTGGTTGGACCTGTTCCTTCGTCACGACGCCGTACGTGCGTCGCGGAACCGGGGTGCCCACTCCACGCGGTCCGAACCCATTTGGCACGAACGAGTGCCCCCCGACCTGCCCGTAGGGTCGCGAGCCGTGACCGACGGTGGCAGGGATCCCTTCGGCACCGATGCGATCCGACGCGCCGTGCTCGACGCCTGGGCCGCGTCGCCCGCCCGGTTCCGCGAGGACGCGAACGCCGAGGAGGACCTGGTCCGCGGTGGCTACCGCGACCGGCTGCTGGTCGAGCTCGCGCAGAACGCCGCCGACGCCGCCCGGGCCGCCGGCGTGCCCGGCCGGCTGCGGCTCGAGCTCTCCGACGACGTGCTCCGCGCCGCCAACACCGGTGCCCCGCTCGACGCCGCCGGCGTCCAGGGCCTGGCGACGCTGCGCGCCTCGGGGAAGCGGGACGAGCCGGGCAGCGTGGGCCGGTTCGGTGTCGGCTTCGCGGCGGTCCTCGCGGTCACCGACGAGCCGGCGGTCGCTCTCCCGCTCCGGAGGCGTGCGGTTCAGCGCCGAGGCCACCCGGGCCGAGGTCGCCGCGCTGCCTCCCCTGGCCGAGGAGGTGGCCCGCCGCGACGGCGCCGTCCCGGTGCTGCGGCTCCCGTGGCCGGCCGAGGGGACCGTTCCGCCGGGATTCGACACCGAGGTGGTCCTGCCCCTGCGCGCAGGCACCAGGGACGCCGTTCGGGCGGCGTCTCGCCCGCCTCGGGAACGACCTGCTGCTCGCCCTGCCCGGCCTGGTCGAGATCGAGGTCGTGGTCGACGGCGTCACCCGGGTCCGGCGCATCGAGGAGGACGGCCCGCTCGTGCGCCTGACCGAGGGCGACAGCGTGGCGCTCCAGCACGTGGTGCGTCGCTCGGGCGAGCTGGGCGTCGAGACGATGGCGGACCGGCCGGTCGAGGAGCGCGAGCGGCGTGTCCTGGACGGTGGTCTGGGCGGTGCCCCTCGACCGGGCGACGGCCGCCTCTTCCCGCGGCCGCTGACCGGACGTCAGGTCGTGCACGCGCCGACGCCCAGCGACGAGCCGCTGTCGATCCCCGCGCGGCTGATCGCGCCGTTCCCGCTGGGCCCTGACCGGCGGCACGTCGTCCCGGGCCCGGCCACCGACGCGCTGGTCGACGCCGCGGCGGCCGCCTTCGCCGACCTGGTCACCGGGCTGCCGCCCGATCCGGTGCTGCTGGCGCTCGTCCCGCGGGTGGGCCTGGCCGGCGCGGAGCTCGACGCCCGGCTCTGCTCGGCGGTGCTCGACGTGCTCCGGACGGCGGAGTGGCTGCCGGCCGCCGAGGAGGAGACCGACCGGCAGTCGCCGGCCCGCGCGGTCGCGCTGGACGACGCCACCGACGACCGCGTCGCCGCGCTGGCCGGCGTGCTCCCCGGGCTGCTGCCGGCGGACTGGTCCCGCCGTGCCGACGGCCCCGCGCTCGCCGCCCTCGGCGTCCGCCGGGTGGGTCTGGCGGAAGCGGTCGAGGCCGTCCGGGGCATCGAGCGCCCGGGCGACTGGTGGGCGCGGCTCTACGCCGCGCTCGACGGCGCCGACCGCGAGGAGATCGCCGCCCTCCCGGTCCCGCTCGCCGACGGGCGCACCGCCCACGGCCCGGCCGGGGTGCTGCTGGGGGAACCAGGGCTGCCCGTCGAGCGGCTGGCACCCCTGGGGCTGCGGCTCGCCGATCCGGAGGCGGTGGCGACGCCGGGCGCTCGGCGGGTGCTGGAGCGGCTCGGCGCCCAGCCGGCGACGGCGGCCGCCGTCCTGGCCGACCCGACGGTCCAGGCGGCCGTCGAGCACTCGATGGACGCGATCGACGAGTTCGACAGTGCCGATCCTGAGGAGTTCGCGCGAGCGGTCATCGCGCTGGTCGAGGCGGCGCGCCCCGCCGTCGGCGAACTGGCCTGGCTGGCCGAGCTCGCGCTGCCGGACGCCGACGGCGGCTGGGCCCCTGCGGGGGAGCTGGTCCGGCCGGGATCGCCTCTCGCGACGGTGCTGACCGAAGGAGTCGCTCGGCGCCCTGGAACCGGGGTTCGCCGCGACCGTGGATCCCGACGCGCTCCGCGCGGTCGGCGTGCTCGACACCTTCCCCTCCGTGACCGCAGCCGATCCCGACGACCTCGACGTCGACGCAGGCGGAGGAGTGGGCCGACGCCGTGCACGACCGGCTCCCGGCCGGGGCGCCACCCGAGTGGCCCCCGCTGACCGCCGTCCGCGACCTCGAGCTCGTGGCCGACTGGCCGGCAGCGCTCGAGCTCCTCGCCGCGCTGCCCTCCGAGGCGCGGAACGACGTCGTCGTCAGCGGGGTGCGGGTGCCGAGTTACCTGCGCTGGTGGCTCTCGACGCACCGCGTGCTGGACGGGACCCGGCCGGACCGGCTCCGCTCCCCGGACAGCACGGAGCTGGCCGGCCTCTACGACCCGGCCGAGGCGGCCCCCCAGGTGCTCGCGCTGCTGCGGCCGCCGGCGACGCTCGACGACGTCCTGGCCGACGCCGACGGCGCGATCGACCTGCTCGCGCGGCTCGGCGACCTCCGGCGGACCGTGCGCCCGGACGTCCTGCGCACCGTGTACGCGCGGCTGGCCGTCGCACTGGACGGAGTCGACGTCGACCCTCCGGAGTGGGTGCGGACCACTCCCGAGCGGGTGGCCCGGGACGCCGTCGTCCTCGACGCGCCGTACCTGCTCCCGCTGGTCGACCTGCCGGTCGTGCCCGCGGGCGGTGCCCCCGGACCGGTCGCCGACCTGCTCGACCTGCCGCTCGCCGGCGAGCTGGTACGGGCGTCCGTGACCAGCCGTGCCGCCCGGTCGCTGCCGTGGTCGCAGGTGCCGGGTGCGGCGCTGGCCGCCGCCCGCCTCGGTCGCGACGACCTGACCGGCGAGATCGCCGTCCACGAGCCGCTCACGGTCGACGGGCGACCGGTCGCGTGGTGGCCGGGGGAGGACGTCGACCACGTCGACGGCACCCCGGCGGCGCTCGGCCGGGCGCTGGCCTGGCGGGAGGGCGTCTGGTCGATGCGCCAGGCGCTGGCCGAGGCGTTCGCCTCCCCCGACCGCGCCGCCGAACTGGCAGCCGAGGACGCGGTCGGGGACTAGGCCCCCTGCAGGGTCCCGCCGCGAGCGGAGCATGGTGGGGGGCAGGGGTCCTTACACCCAGCGGGGCTTGGCCATGGCTGCCGGGCGCGTGACCGTGCGTGGACGGCCGACCGCCCTTCCTGCGGCCCGGCCGGCCGGACATCGGCGCCCGGTGGACCGAGGTCCAGCACTCGAACAGCGCGAGCCACTGGGCGCTGGTGAGCGCCGTCGGCCGGGTGGTCGGCGGCAGGTTCTCCTGCCGCAGCCACCGCACCCCGGCCGTGCCGGGGAGCTGGGAGCGCAGCAGGGGACCGAGCGGAGCGGACGACGACGCGAGCAGCGCGCCGGCCAGCCGGTCGAATGCGACCGCGTCGGCGTCGGACAACGTGCCGCGGGCAGTCGCCGCAGCGGAGGAAGGGACCCCGCTGGTCCCTCCGATCGCTCGCAAGCTCGCAACGGGCCCCTGCAGCGGGGCCGGGCTCGCGGAGGACGCGGCGCGGGAACCGATCGAGCCCCCTGCAGGGACCCACCGCGAGCGTGCGAGTGGTGGGGGGCGGGGGTCCTTACCGAATTAGCCGTCGGCCTGCTCGGGCCGGTCCGCCCTGCGGGCCTGGTGCGCCTCCCAGCGCGCGCGGTCGCGCTCGCGCGCGTCGGCGCCGGCGTCCCACTTCTCCTTGCGACGGCGGACGCGCTCGGCCTCCCGCTCCTCGAACGAGGTCGAGCGCACCCAGTCCGAGGACAGGAAGGCGATGCCGACGGCGGTCAGGCCCAGGATGCAGGCGAAGGCCGCGATGACCGGATCGAGGACGGCGAACGCCACCGCGGACGCGACGACCCATCCGATCGCGCCGATCACAGGCCCCGCCGAGCGGGACCGCCGAGCCTCGCCTCCGGCGGGTCCTGGATCGCTCACGCCGCCCAGTATCCGCCGTCCTCCGCGGCGGATCCGGCGGGTGGTGGCCTCATTACGCTCTGAGGTCCACCGGGGGACGAGCCTTGCGACCGACGATCGTGATCCGTACGGTCGTCACCAGCGGTCCAATAGCGCGCCGTGGTTCGCCAGTGCCGGTTCGTACGCAGAAGCCGTGCCGTTGTTCCCCACTGGTCCGGTTCCAGCCTGAGAGGCACCTTCCGTGACCGCTTCCTCGATCGACCGACCCGCTTCAGATCTGGTCACCATCGACGTCTCCGACGTCGGTCCCGACATGCGCCTGACCGCTGCCGGCGAGATCGACTCCACGTCGGCGCCCGTCCTGAAGGACCGGCTCGAGGCCCTGCTCGACGCGGGCGCCACCGACGTGACCATCGACCTGACCGGCGTCACCTTCCTCGACTCCGCCGGCCTGTGCGTGCTGGCTGCCGCCTACCGCCGGTCCACCGCCGAGAACCGCCACCTCCGCGTGCTGGCGTCCTCGCGGGCCGTCATGCGACCGCTGCAGATCACCGGCCTCTGGGACCTGCTCCAGGTCGAGAAGGTCACCACCGGCGCCGCCTGATCCACCGCCCCGGCACGTGCCGGGCACCGTGTCCGTCACCCGCGCCCATAGCACGGAACGTGCTCCATCGCATCTGCACGTCTGCGCATCGACAGTGGATAACGCCTACGTAACGAATCGAGCGCGAACGCTCACCGCTTCCTTCCCGATGGACCCTCCGGGCACCTAGTGTCCGCGACCACGCCGATCATGTGACTGCGATCACAGTAGTTGGCCGATGCAACGGGTTCGGCGACGGAGGTGATGGGTGCTCTCGGTCAGCAACCTGGAGGTCGTCTACGACGACGTCGTGCTGGTGTTGCGCGGGGTGAGCCTCGAGGTCCCGGACGATCAGATCGTCGGCCTCCTCGGAGCCAACGGCGCGGGAAAGACGACGCTGCTGCGGGCGCTCTCCGGCCTGCTCGACATCCACCACGGCAAGGTCACCCGCGGCCGGATCACGCTCGACGGCGACCGGATCGACCACCTCGACCCCCAGCAGATCGTCGCGCGCGGCATCAGCCAGGTGCTCGAGGGACGGCGGGTCTTCGCGGAGTTCAGCGTCGAGGAGAACCTCCGCGTCGGCGCGCACACCAAGCCCAACGACCGCGTCAAGAACCTCGAGCGGGTCTTCGACCTGTTCCCGCGGCTGCTCGAGCGCCGCACCCAGACCGCCGGCTACCTCTCCGGCGGCGAGCAGCAGATGCTGGCCATGGGTCGGGCGCTGATGAGCAACCCCCGCTACCTGCTGCTCGACGAGCCCAGCCTCGGCCTGGCCCCGCAACTGGTCGGCTCCATCCGCGACCTGATCAGCGCGATCAACGAGCAGGGCACCACCGTCCTGCTGGTCGAGCAGAACGCCTCGATGGCGCTGTCGATCGCCGACCACGGCTACGTGCATGGAGACCGGCCGGGTCGTCATGGACAAGCCCGCTGCCGCCCTCCTCGACGACGAGGACATCAAGGAGTTCTACCTGGGGCTCGGCGCCGAGGGCAGCGAGAAGTCCTTCCGCGACGTGAAGCACTACCGGCGACGGAAGAGGTGGCTGTCATGAGCGCGCCGGACACGGTGGCCGGGGACCCCGTCGTCGAGGTCGACCAGGTCACGCTCCGGTTCAAGGGCGTCACCGCGATCAACGGGGTGTCCTTCACCGTCGGCGCCCAGGAGCTGTTCGCGATCATCGGCCCGAACGGCGCCGGGAAGACGTCGATCTTCAACGTGCTCTCCGGCGTCTACAAGCCGCAGGAGGGGCGGGTCACCTTCCTCGGCGAGGACATCCTCGGCCGCCGCCCGCACAGGAACGCGGCGGCGGGCATGGCCCGCACGTTCCAGAACATCGAGCTGTTCGAGAACCTGACGGTGATCGACAACCTGATGCTCGGCCGGGCGCACGCGCGTGAAGTACGGGATGCTCGCGGCCGCCGTTCTGGATGGGCCCGGCCCGGAGCAGCGAACTGGCCGACCGGGCCGCCGTCGAGGACATCGTCGACTTCCTGGAGCTGGCGCAGTACCGCGGCTTCCCGGTCGGCCTGCTGCCCTACGGCGTCCAGAAGCGCGTCGAGCTCGGCCGGGCGCTGTCCATGCAGCCGAAGCTGCTGCTGCTCGACGAGCCGGTGGCCGGCATGAACCTCGAGGAGACCGAGGACATGGCCCGGTTCATCCTCGACATCCGCGACGAGCTGAAGATCCCGATGATCATGGTCGAGCACGACATGGGCCTGGTCATGGACCTCGCCGACCGGGTCATGGTCGTCGACTTCGGCGTGCCGATCACCACCGGCGTCCCGGCCGAGGTGCAGAAGAACCCCGACGTCATCAAGGCCTACCTCGGCGAGGACCACGCCACCGGGGGCCGGCGCAGCAAGGGCAGCACGGCAGCCGACAGCACCGCCGCGGCAGAAGAGTCCGCGACACCCGCAGCCCCCGCAGCAGGGAGCGAGTCATGACCGCCACGGAGACCCGCACCGACACCCGCCCCACCGCCACGACGACCGTCGTCACCCGCATCCGCGACCGCGCCGCCGCGACGCCGACCGACGTCGCGCTGCGCAGCAAGGACTTCGGGCTGTGGCAGGAGACCAGCTGGGCGGAGTACTGGGACGAGATCCAGGACGTCGCCCATGCGCTGCTCGCCCTCGGCGTCACGCGCGGCGACCGGGTCGCGATCCAGTCGGAGAACCGCAAGGAGTGGCTGACCGTCGACCTCGGGCGCGGTGGCCATCGGCGCGGCCACCGTCGGCATCTACCCGACCAACCCGGCCGCCGAGGTCGTGCACCTGCTGTCCGACTCCGCCGCCAAGGTGCTGCTCAGCGAGGACCAGGAGCAGGTCGACAAGGCGCTCGAGGTCTCCGACCGGACGCCGGACCTGCAGACGATCGTCTACGTCGAGCCGCGCGGCATCCGCGGCCGGTACGACGACGGCCGGCTGATGTTCTGGGAGGACTTCCTGACCCGCGGCCGGGAGCACCGGGCGGCCCACCCCTGGGCGGTCGACGACGCGATGGCGCAGACCCGGCCCGAGGACCTGATGACGCTCATCTACACCTCGGGGACGACGGGGCTGCCCAAGGGCGCGATGCTCAGCGTCGCCAACGTCGAGGCCACGATCGAGGCGCTCACCGGCCCCGGGCTGGTCGAGCCGCCGGCCGGCCCGAAGGACCTGGCGCTGTCCTACCTGCCGCTCAGCCACGTCGCCGAGCGCATCTTCACGACCTGGAACAACGCCGCCACCGGCATCCAGGTCAACTTCGCCGAGTCGATCGAGACCGTGCCGGCGAACCTGCGCGAGATCCAGCCGACCTTCTTCTTCGCCGTCCCCCGCATCTGGGAGAAGCTGCTGGCCACCGTCCAGGTGAAGCAGGCCGCGGCCAGCCCGCTCAAGGGCGCGATCGGCCGGACCGGGCTCAAGCTGGCCCGCGAGGTGGGGGAGGTCCTCGCGGCCAACGGCGGCAAGCACACCGGCTCCTCGCGCATGAAGTACGCGCTCGCCTGGGTGCTCGTCGTCCGGGCGCTGCGCGAGCGGCTCGGCCTCCGCCGGGTGCGCTGGGCCGGCTGCGGCGCGGCGCCCGTGTCGGTCGACGTGCTGAAGTTCTTCCTCGGCCTGGGCGTCCCGATCTACGAGCTCTACGGGATGACCGAGAACAGCGCCTCGGCCACGGCCAACAAGCCGGGGCAGTGGAAGCTCGGCACGGTCGGCGTGGCCCACCCGACGGTGGAGCTGCGCATCGACGAGGCGACCGGCGAGGTGCTCACCCGCGGCACGGCCACGTTCATGGGCTACTGGAACCGGCCCGACGCCACCGCCGAGACCATCGACTCCGACGGCTGGCTGCACACCGGCGACGTCGGCGAGCTCGACGACGACGGCTTCCTGCGGATCACCGACCGCATGAAGGACATCATGATCACCGCCGGCGGCAAGAACATCGCGCCGTCGGAGATCGAGAACGCCGTCAAGGTCAGCCCCTACATCAAGGAAGCGGTACTGATCGGCGACCGCCGTCCGTACCCGACCGCGCTGATCGGCATCGAGCCCGACACCGTCTCGGACTGGGCGCAGCAGCAGCGGATCTCGTTCACCACCTACCGGGACCTCACCGAGAAGAAGGAGGTCCTCGACCTGGTGCAAGGGCTTCGTCAACGACGTCAACAGCCGGCTCGCGACCGTCGAGCAGATCAAGGCGTTCCGGCTGCTGCCCAAGCTGCTCGACCACGAGGACGGCGAGCTGACGGCCACCCAGAAGGTGCGGCGGTCGGCGCTGGCCGAGCGCTTCTCCGGGCTGGTCGAGTCGATGTACCGGGGCGGGGGACGCGGCTGATGGAAGAGTTCCTGTCCACCCTCGTCCGGGGGCTGGGCTTCGGGTCGCTCTACGCGATGCTGGCCATCAGCTTCGTGATCATCTACAAGTCGTCCAAGGTGATCAGCTTCGCCCAGCCGGCGATGATGCTGGCCGGCGCGACGCTCGTCACCTACTTCGTCGGGCCGATCGGCTTCTACCTCGCCGTCCCGGCTGGCCGCGCTGGCCATGGCGGTCGTGGGCCTCGGCGTCGAGCGGACGACGATCCGCCCGATGATCGGCCGGCCGGTGTTCGTCATCGCGATCATCACCCTGGGCCTCGACGTCGTCATCCGCGTCGTCACGAACGTGTTCATCGGCCGGGACGTGCGGCAGGTCGGCGACCCGTGGGGGCTGTCGACCGTCGACATCCTCGGCATCACCGTCCAGCAGCGCTTCATCGCGATGATCCTCGTGCTGATCGTCGTGACGGCCGTCCTGTTCGCGTTCTTCCGCTACAGCCGGTGGGGCCTGGCCATGCGGGCCGCCTCGCTGGACCAGGAGACGGCGATGGTCCAGGGCGTCTCCGTCGGCGGCGTGATGGCCATGTCGTGGGCCATGGCCGGCGCGCTGGCCGCCATCGCCGGCGCCTTCGTCGGCACCGGTGGGGTCGACCAGTCGACGTGGATCATCGCGCTCAAGGCGCTCCCGGCGATCATCATCGGCGGCCTGGACTCCATCGAGGGCGCCGTCGTCGGTGGCCTCCTCGTCGGCGTGGTCGAGTCCTTCGTCGCCGCGTACCAGGGCGAGTACGCGCCGTGGCTGGGGCAGAACTTCGCGCTGGTCTCGCCGTACGTGCTGCTGCTGATCGTGCTGCTGGTCAAGCCGTACGGCTTCTTCGGCACGAGGGAAGTGGAACGCGTATGACCGCTACCGAACCCCGCGCCGAGCCGACGACGGCGCCGACGCCCCCGCCGGTCCGCGGCCGGGGCAGGCGCCCGGGCGGCCGTCCGGCGATGTACACCGCGTACGCGCAGGACATGTCGATGCTCAACACCCGCGCGAAGCGGGTCAGCATCGGCGTCCTGCTGGTGGTCGCCGTGCTGGCGCCGTTCCTGTTCCTGGACGACATGCTGCGGCTGCTGGCCACCGGTTGCGTGCTGGCGATCGGCGCGATCGGCCTCAACCTGGTCACCGGCTACGCGGGGCAGGTCTCCCTCGGCCACGCCTTCTTCATCGGGGTCGGGGCCTACACCGCGGCGGTGGTGTCCGGCGATCCCACCGACGAGGACGTCTACGGCTTCGGCATCACGTTCCTGCCGGTCTGGCTGCTGGCCGCGGGACTCGTGGCCGCCCTCCTGGGGCTGATCGTGTCGCCGCTGGCCAGCCGGCTCCGCGGGCTCTACCTGGCGATCGTCACGCTCGGACTGGTCTTCATCGGCGAGCACATCTTCCGGGAGTGGGACTCCCTCACCGGCGGCGTCGGCGTCGGCCGCCAAGGGCCGGACCCGGTCCTGTTCGGCTTCGACGTCTCCCGGTCGTCCGAGTACTTCTCCGGCGACCAGCAGATGTACTGGCTGATGCTGGTCCTGCTGATCATCTTCGCGATCGTCGGGCGCAACATCGCCCGCTCCGCCGCCGGCCGCAGCTTCGCCGCCGTCCGCGACCGGGACATCGCCGCGGAGATCACCGGGGTCGACGTGCGGCGGGTCAAGCGCCGGGCGTTCGTCGTCTCCAGCTTCTACGCCGGGTGCGCGGGCGCGCTGCTCTACTCGATCCTCGGCTACATCGACCCGGCCTCGTTCGGCCTGCTCGTGTCCGTGCAGTTCGTCGCGATGATCCTGATCGGCGGGGTCGCCACGATCTCCGGCTCGATCATGGGCGCGTTCTTCATCGCCCTGCTGCCGCGGTTGACCCGGGAACTGCCCGAGTACCTGCCGTTCATCTCCTCCTCGGCGACCGAGGTCCCCAACGTCTTCCAGGTGGAGCAACTGCTCTACGGCGTGCTGATCATCGTGTTCCTGATCTTCGAGCCGCGCGGCCTCTTCGGCCTCTGGATCCGGATCCGGAACTACTGGAAGGCCTGGCCATTCAGCTACTGAAGGACCCCTGCCCCCCACCGCTCGCACGCTCGCGGCGGGCCCCGCAGGGGGCCGACCCCCAGACTCCCCGGCGGTAACGACGCCACCGGGGCAACCTCCGACCGGCGCCGGTGCCGGCGAGAAGGGAGCACCCCATGAGGAACACTCCGCGCCGGAGGCTCGCAGCAGCCTCGCTGGCCGGCCTCGCCGTCCTCGCGGCCGGCTGTCGCGGCGACGACGGCGGTGGTGGCGGCGGAGGCGG
>CAWAQI010000022.1:0-75555 GCA_963784165.1 uncultured Actinomycetota bacterium | reverse complement strand
CGAACTCGCGGACGAGCTCCAGCTCGAAGACCGTGCGGTACCAGGCCGCGCTGCGCGCCAGGTCGGTCACCGGGACCTTCACCTGCAGGATGTGCCGGATCATGCGCCCGCACCGTAGCCCTGCTCCGGCGGCCGGTCTCACCCCGCGAGAGCAACACTCGCCACAGCACGTGGACGTCGGTCGCCGGATGGCGCATCATTGGCAGTCGCCGGGTGTGAGTGCTAAGTCCGGCAGCCCGATCTGTGTCCGACCAGGGAGACCGCCGCCGTGCCCACGTACCAGTACGCCTGCACCAACCCCGAGGGCAAGCACGAGTTCGAGCTGGTGCAGTCCTTCACCGACGCCCCCGTGACCGAGTGCCCGGAGTGCGGCGCCGTGGTGCGCAAGGTCTACGGCTCGGTCGGCGTCGTGTTCAAGGGCTCCGGCTTCTACCGGACCGACAGCCGCAAGGCCGCCTCCTCGTCCGAGAGCAGCTCGTCCAACGGCTCGTCGTCGGCGAAGGAGAACTCCTCGAGTTCGTCCACCTCCTCCTCGTCGTCGTCGTCGAAGGACGGCTCCTCCTCCTCGTCGAGCACCGCGAGCAGCCCCACCAAGGCCGCCGCCAGCTGACCACGGTCCGGTGACGACGGGCCTGTCCGTCGTCCCCAGGCGGGCGGCTGTCCACAGATCCGGCCGGCCGGTTCCCTGATCGTGGGTTCACCGGCACCGTCGCGGCATGCCGCGCCTGCGCCGTCCGCTCTCCCCCGTGCATCTGCTGCGGCAGCTCGCGGCGATCGCGCTGCTGGCGTTCGCCCTCGTGCTCGCCCTGCGGCCGGAGCCGGCGCCCGCCGGGCACAGGCCCGATCCGACCGTCCCGGTGGTCGTCGCGGCCGGTGACCTCCCCGCCGGCACGGCGCTCGCCGCTGGAGACCTGGCCGTCGTCCGCGTCCCGCCCGGCAGCCGACCTGCCGGCGCCGTGGCCGACGCCGCGCTGGTCGTGGACGAGGTGCTGGCGGCGGCTGTCCGCGCCGGCGAGGTGATCACCGACGTCCGGCTGGTGGGCGCCGGCCTGACCGCGCTGCTCCCGGCCGGTCAGGTGGCGGCCCCGGTGCGGCTGGCCGACCTGGCCGTCGCCGCGCTGGTACGGGCCGGCGACCGGATCGACGTGCTGGCCACGCTCGACAGCAGTGCCACGGCCGAGGTGGTCGCGGAGGGGGCGCTGGTCCTCGCCGCGGCGGGCTCCGGTGGCGCGGCGGCCGACGACGGTTCCGCCGGGCTGCTGCTGGTGGCCGTCCCCCCGGGCACGGCGGCCCGCCTGGCTGCTGCCGCGACGGCGGCCACGCTCACGATCACCCTGCCGCCGCCGTGACACGCCGATGAGTTGGGCAGGGCACGAGCCCGCCCGGTTGGATCGGGCCCATGCTCAAGGGATTCAAGGACTTCCTCCTCCGCGGCAACATCGTCGAACTCGCGATTGCCGTCGTCATCGGTACTGCCTTCACGGCCCTGGTCATGGCGTTCACCACGTCGTTCCTCGAGCCGCTGATCGGCCTGCTGGGCGGTGGCGGCGTCGAGGGCGGGACTGCCACGGTCAACGGCCAGGTGTTCACGTGGGGGTTCTTCCTCAACGCGGTGATCACCTTCGTGCTCACCGCCGCGATCCTGTACTTCCTCGTGATGGTCCCGATGCAGACGGCTCATCGCACGACGCAGGAGCGGCGAGGAAGCCGGGCCGGCAGAGCCGACCGAGGTGGAGCTCCTCCTGCAGATCCGCGACCTCCTTCGCGCCCAGCAGGGCCTCGGCCCTGGCGGCGACCCGTCCGTCCCGGACACGACCAGGTCGACCGGCGCACTCTGAGCCGTCAGTCGCTCCCCCAGTGCGGCGGCCGGTCCTCCAGGTATCGGCGGTCGTCGTCGTCGGGGTCGCGCGGTCGCTCGCCCCAGCCCACGTCGCTGTCGTCGGGTGCGCGCGACGGCGCCGGAGCGGGCCGAGGCGCTTCGGCGGGCACGGGCTGGCCCAGGCCGTCGAGCACCGCGGCGGTCGGCAGGCCGGCGAGCAGGGCCCCGGACACCGCGAGCTTGCTGCCGCGGGTCCCGGACCCGATCACGACCAGGTCGGCGGCCGCCACGGCGGCGTCGACCAGCACGGGCCAGTCCGGCGGCAGGCCGACCGGCGTGATGCCGCCGTAGGCCATCCCGGTCTCGGCGACGGCGACGTCCTGCGGCGCGAACGATGCCTTGCGCGCCCCCAGATGGCGGCGGACGAGGCCGTTGACGTCGGCGCGCGTGGTGGCCAGGACCATGCAGGCCGCCAGGGTCGTCTGCCCGGCTCGGCGCGCGGCGACGACCACGCAGTTCGCCGACGCCTCCGGCGGAACGCCGTAGGCGTCCGTGAATGCCGCGGTGTCGGCCAGGTCGTCGTCGATCGCCGCCACCCAGGCCGGTCCGGACAGGCTCGGCAGCGCTGCGGCCACGGCCTCGCCGAGCAGCTCCGCGTGCTCGGCCGCGGGCAGCCAGGTCAGCGAGCCCAGCCGCGGGGCGGTCATCGGTCCATCTCCGGTTGCCGGCGCACGGTCCGATCCTGCGGCACCGGTCCGGGCGCGCGCAGGCCGGGTAGCTGGCCGGATACCAGCGGAGGACGGCCGGAGCCCGGGTGTCGCCTGTCGGTGGCTCCCGCCAGGATGGGCGCCATGATCGGTCAGCTGTACTCCGTCGTGATCGACGCACCCGACCCGCATGCGCTCGCCACCTTCTACGCCGAGCTCCTCGGCCTGGAGATCAAGGGCAACCCCGGAGACGACTGGGTCTGGGCCACCGGCGGCGGCCATCGCCTCGCCTTCCAGGAGGCGCCGAACCTCCAACCGCCCGACTGGCCCGACCCCGACCGACCGCAGCAGTTCCACCTCGACGTGCAGGTCGCCGACGTGGTGGAGGCCGAGCCGAAGGTGCTCGCCCTCGGCGCGCGCCGGCTCCCCGGCGAGGGCGGCGACTTCCGCGTCTACGCCGACCCGGTCGGGCACCCCTTCTGCCTGGTGTGGGACGCGTGAGCGCCGAACTGCCCGACGTCGACCTGACCAAGGCGAGTGCCTTCGTCTCCGCCTCGGGCTTCGTGGTCACGGAGGTCGCCGGCAACCGGGTGGCCGGGCACGTCGATCTCGGCCCCGACCAGCACACGCCGTGGGGCGTGGTGCACGGCGGCGTCTACTGCACGGTCATCGAATCGGCGGCGAGCATCGGGGCCAGCTCCGCGGTGATCGACCGGGGCCAGTTCGCGGTGGGCGTCAACAACAACACCGACTTCGTGCGTCCGATGGCCACCGGCCGCATCGACGTCGTCGCCGAGCCGATCCAGCAGGGCCGCACGCTGCAGCTCTGGCAGGTGGTGCTCACCCGGTCCGACGACGGCAAGCTCGTCGCCCGGGGGCAGGTCCGGCTGCAGAACGTCGCGCTGCCGGGGATCTAGCCGAGGACGGCTGGGTCGAGGACGACGGAGAACAGCGCCCGCGGGTCCTGCAGGGTGGCCGGCGGACGAGCCGCCGACCGCGGGACGACGCGGTCCCACCGCGCGGGACGGCGGTGCGGCAGCAGTTCCCGGCCCTGGAACAGGTAGTCGCCGACGACCTCACCCAGGAGCAGCCCGGCACCGTGCTCGATCGGCACCGCGACCGGGTCGCCGGGCCGGATGTCGTCGAGGAAGGTCGACAGCTGCCGGAGGTCCTTGGCCGGCCGCCGCCCGGTGAGCTCCTTGGACAGCGCCCGCAGCTCCGCCGGCGTGAGGCCGGTGGCGTCCACGTCGATCCCCGACTGCGTGCCGAGCCCGACGACCCCGGCTGCGAGGCAGGCCCCCAACTCGCCGTGCGCCCGCGGTCGCACCACCCACACCCGGACGCCCTCGGGCTCCGGCGGCGGCGGGACGTCGTCCGGCTCGGGCCACACGTAGGGCAGGTCGTCCGGCTCGGCGCCGAACAGCTCCGTGAAGCGCGGCCGGTAGAAGTCCGGGTCCTTCGCGATCAGGTTGGACCGGTGCGAGCGGTGCAGCGCCTCGTTCCCGACCCACGACGGCAGCAGCCCGGCGCCGGCCAGCTCGGCCTGCGGCGTCCCGGCCACGTCCGGCGCGAACTCGGCGATCTGCGTGTCCGTCGTGTCGCCGAAGCCGCGGTCCCGCCACACCCGGACCATCGCCCGCCCGTAGGCGACGAGGGCGGGGGTCCGGCCCCGCCACATGAGGACGGCCGGGTGGTTGGCCCAGCCGTAGTCGGGCAGTTCGAGCGCCCGCAGGATCTGCAGCGTCTCCACCCGTTGCTTGCCCAGGCGCGGGGAGTCCAGCAGCCGCGCGCTCTCCTCGAAGTCGGCCACCGGAAGGAAGGTCTGCATCGCGGCCCATCCTCTGTCAGGCCGGGGCGGCCCGCCGGGTCAGTCTCGGCCTCCCTGCAGCGGGGGCAGGGAAGTCCTTTCTCATGCGGCGAGGCGCCGCACCAGCTCCGGCAGGACGAGCCCGAGCGGGGCGTCGACCCGGACGTCGGCCTTCGCGTCGCCGCGGGTGGGGCCGACGTTGACGATCGCGACGGGGATGCCGAGCTTGGCCGCCCGCAGGACGAACCGGTAGCCGCTCATCACGGTCAACGACGAGCCGAGCACCAGCAGGCCGCGAGCCCGCTCGACGTGGGCGAACGAGCGCTCGACGCGGCTCCGGGGCACCGTCTCGCCGAAGAAGACGACGTCGGGCTTGAGCGGCCCGTCCCCGCAGGCGAGGCAGTCGACCATGACGAACCCGTCGAGCACCTCGTCGGGGAGTTCGGCGTCGCCGTCAGGGTTCACCTCGTCCACCCGCGGGCCGAACGTCGGGTTGGCGGCCTGCAGCCGCTCGTCCAGCTCTGCCCGGCTGGCGACGTGCCCGCAGCCGAGGCAGACCGTGCGGTCCAGGCCGCCGTGCAGCTCGAGGACCTCGGTCGCGCCGCCGGCCTGGTGCAGCCCGTCGACGTTCTGGGTGATCACCGGGCCGACCCAGCCGGCCTCCTGCAGGTCGGCCACGGCCCGGTGCCCGGCGTTGGGCCGGGCTCCCCGGATCTGCCGCCAGCCGACGAAGCTGCGGGCCCAGTAGCGGTGCCGGCCACGGGGATCGCGCGTGAAGGTCTGGTAGGTCATCGGCGTGTGCCGGCGCAGGCTGCCGGTCGCGCCCCGGTAGTCGGGGATGCCGGAGTCGGTCGAGAGCCCGGCGCCGGAGAGGACGACGACGTCGCCCTCGGCCAGCAGGCCGGCGAGGTCGTCCAGGGCGGTCCCGGCCAGGGCGGCGTCGGCGGTCGGCGCGGCGGTCACCGGCTCATGGTCCCTGGAATCGGCCGGCCGCGCCGCCGTCAGCCGGTGGCGATCTCGGCGTCGAGCTGCTCGAGCATCCGGTCGTAGACCTGGCGCAGCCCCTTCGGGGCGAAGGTCCGCTCGAAGAAGCCCCCCATCCCGGTGGCTCCCTGCCAGCTGGTGCGCACCCGCACCGTCGTCACCCCGGCGTCCGCGGGGTGCACCGTCCACATGGTGACCAGCGTGGAGTTCTCGTCGGTCTCCACCAGCGTGTTCTCCGTCGGCTGGGTCACCGTCATGACCTGCTCGCGCACGCGCGTCTTCGTGGCGGCGAAGCGCCAGGCGACCCGGGTGCCGGCGCCCTGCCCGCCGGACTCGACCCGGTAGTCGAGGAACTTCTCGGTGACGATGCGCGGCCGCACCCGCTCGTAGTCGGCGAGGGCGGCGAAGGTGCGCTCCACCGGGGCCCGGACGATGCGCTCGGCGGTGGCGACGACTTCGCTCATGCCCGCCATCCTGCCGGGAGGTCACTCCTCCGCATTGAGGTAGGTGCAGCGGAAGCGGGCCTGGCCCATCCCCTCGATGAAGCGCACCTCCCACTCGGGGTCGGTCGCGGAGAACGTGGTGATGACTCGTTCCTCCAGCACCTCGGGGCGCCCGTCCAGGCCGGTGTAGCTCTTGCGCACCAGCACCCGCGTCGCGCCGTCGACCTCGTCGTGGGCGGGCGCCCAGCGTGCTGACGCGATGGCGGCGGCCAACTCGGCGCGGGCGCCGGGCGGCAGCATCGCCGGCGAGCCGAGCGCAGCACGAGGACGCGGCCCGACCCACGCCCGCCAGTACGCCCACGCGCCGAGGCCCAGCAGGCCGACGAGGAGCAGCACCAGCGCCAGCTCGATCACCGCGAGCACCATGACCGCGACGCTAGTTCGCCGGAGCGGCGAGGGGAGGGCCTGCGCCGCCCGCTAACCTCGGGGCGCACATCCCGGTCGGCCGACGTCGACGAGCCCCCGTAGCTCAGGGGATAGAGCATCGGTTTCCTAAACCGTGTGTCGCAGGTTCGAATCCTGCCGGGGGCACAGACAGATGCCGCAGGTCAGCGGCTTACCGGACCGCTCGATGAGAGTCCGCGCGGATGCCGTTCCGCCCTGAGTCCGCAGGGAGTCGGCACGAGCCATCGCGGCAGAGGCGTGACATCGCGGCGGGGCATCGGCTCACGGGGCGACGTCCCTCTTCGTCCGGTCTGAGGAGACCGCGCAGGAGATCGTCACGCGTGCATGTGCCATGACGGAGCGTGAGAACCATGGACGTCCTAATTACGTTGTGTAGTGATCACTTGCCACGGTGTGTCGTGGTGACGGTGCGTCATCGCCGCACGTCACAGAAACGTGCTGTGGGTCACATCCGCGTGCGGCGTCGCGCTCCGGTGGGCCCCGTCGTCGCTCCGCGCTGCTGCGCCTCTAGGCAACCGGATTAGGTCACGGCAGTGTCTCGCGGGCCGACAACGGTGTCGGCGTCGAGGGACCACGAGAGGGGACCGATGACCACAGGGAGAACGTCCGCCGCGCTTGCCGCAGCGGGGGCCGGCAGCATGCTGCTGGCGCTGCTGGTGCCGACCGCCGCGACGGCCGCACCGCCGACGGCCACCTGCGAGAGACAGGTCAACGACACGTACGCGGAACTGCTGGGCTGCGTGACGACCCAGGGCGTCCTCGAGCACCTGCAGGCGTTCCAGCGGATCGCCGCCGCCAACGACGACCCGTACTACCCCGGGACGCGAGCCGCCGGGACCGAGGGTTACCAGGCGAGCGTCGACTACGTGGCGGGCCTCCTGAAGGCGGCCGGTTACCGGGTGACGCTCGACCCGGTGGTGGCCACCTTCCAGTTCCCGGCCACGCTGCGGCAGCTGACCCCGACGCAGGGCGACGTACGAGACCGGCGCCTTCACCGGCAGCGGCTGGGGTGCCGTGCAGGGCGGCGTCATCCCGGTCGACATCAACGACTCGAGGGCGTCGGCGGCGTGTCGACCAGCGGTTGCGAGGCCGCCGACTTCGCCGGGCTGGACTGGTCCGGCGCAACGACATTGCGCTCGTCCAGCGCGGTACATGCTTCTTCGGGACGAAGGCGTTCTACGCCGAGCAGGCAGGCGCCGAGGCGGTGATCATCTTCAACCAGGGCAACACGCTCGACCGGGAGCCGCTGATCGTCGCGGACGGTTCGAGCGTGGACGAACCCATCCCCGGCGCTCCGGGTCCAGTCACCCACGGCATCCCCGTCGTCGGTGCGAGCTTCGCGCAGGGCCAGCTGCTGGAGCCGCCGAACTCGACGGCGTTCGTCGAGGTCATCGAGCCGGAGCAGCGGACGAACTACAACGTCATCGCCGAGCTGCCCGGGACGAACCGGAACAACGTCGTGATGGCGGGCGCGCACCTCGACAGCGTCACCGAGGGCGCCGGCATCAACGACAACGGTTCCGGCTCGGCCGCGCTGCTCGAGACCGCGCTGATGATGGCCAACACCAAGCACCCGAACACGCTGCGGTTCGGCTGGTGGGCAGCCGAGGAGGAGGGCCTGCTGGGCTCCGCCGACTACGTCGCCGGCCTGCCGCAACGGGAGCTCGACCGCATCGCGCTCTACATGAACTACGACATGGTCGCCTCGCCGAACTACGTGCAGACCGTCTACGACGCCGACCAGTCGACCTTCCCTGCCCCGGTGGCCATCCCGGAGGGCTCGACGGCGATCGAGGACCTCTACGAGCGGTGGTACACGAGCGTCGGCGAGCCGTACGACGACAGCGAGTTCTCCGGGCGCAGCGACTACGAGGCGTTCATCCTCGCCGGGATCCCGTCGAGCGGCCTCTTCACCGGGGCCGAGGAGGTCAAGACCAAGGCGCAGGCGCGGATCTGGGGCGGCACGGCGGGCGACTGGTTCGATCCGTGCTACCACCAGGCCTGCGACGACCTCAGCAACCTGGCCCTGGACGCCCTGGACGTCAACAGCGACCTGATCGCCTACGCGATGCTGACCTTCGGGTACTCGACGCAGTCGGTCAACGGCGTCGTCGGCCAGCCCGTGCCGGGTGGAGCTGCTCCGCTCCCGGCCCCGGCCGGTCCGGAGGGCACGTTCCAGGAGCGTGGCGGTGGCGGCGGCCTGGACCACGACGGCGAGCCCGCCTGACGGTCTGACGCCCACGAGGCGGCGGGGTCGGTCCTGGGACCGGCCCCGCCGTCGCGTTCTCGGCTTCCTGCGACGACCGTGGCCGGTGCGCAGGACGTCCGGCCGGGACGAGGCCAGCCACGCTCAGAGTCGGCGTGCGGTGACGGGGTACGCAGGCGGCCATGCGGTACGGGCTCGCCGAGGGCACGCCGGGACGGGCGACATGAGCGCACCCGAACGTTCTGGGCCGACGTCCAACCGGAGTCCGGCCGGCATGCCGAGGAGGTGCAGGAGGTCTGCCGCCGGTGCCGCGCGGCCATGGGTGCCCGCCGCGACGACTGCAGCCTGGCGCGCACGAACCCGCCCCGGAGGGTCCGAACCGATGTCGTTCCGGTCCGTGCATGAATCTCGACACGCCGGGGAACACCCGCCACACGCGACGCGTGGGTATCGGATGAGAGCCCGTGGCCTCACTGCGGGTTACCGTGCAAGGACACATGTCGCGCCCCGGCAATGGAGCCAGGGGACGGGAAGGTGGACGAGAACATGGACACGACGGTGGTGGACGTCCCAGAGAGGGGACGCTTCGAGGTCCGGCTCGACGGACGGGTCGTCGGACTGGCGAGCTACCACGTCGAGGGCGACGTCATGACGCTGCCGCACACCGAGGTCGACCCCGCCGTGGGTGGCCGCGGGATCGGGACGGCGCTCGTCGCCGGGGTCCTCGACGCCGCCCGCGAGCGCGGCCTGCACGTCCTCCCCTACTGCTCCTTCGTCCGCCACTACATCCAGCAGCACCCCGAGACCATCGACCTCGTCGCCGCTGAGGACCGCCCGCACTTCGGCCTGGCCACGGCCGACCGCTGACCCGGTCGAGCCCCGCGCGCTGCCGGCGCCGAACGGCCCGCCTACGCTCCGCCGGTGCCTGAAGGACACACCCTCTACCGCCTCGCGCGGGAGCTGTCCGCCTCGTTCGCCGGCCGGCCCGTGCACGTCACCAGCCCGCAGGGCCGCTTCGACTCGGGCGCCGCCCTGGTCGACGGCCGGGTCCTCGACGGGGTGCGCTCCTACGGCAAGCACCTGTTCGCGCGGTTCGGCGGCGACACGGTGCACGTGCACCTGGGTCTCTACGGGAACTTCGTCGGCGGGACCGGCACCCCTCCGCCCGCCCGCGGCGCGCTGCGGATGCGCTGGATGGCCGACGGCCCGGACGGCGGCGGCGTGTGGCGTGACCTGCGCGGGCCGACCGCCTGCGAGGTGCTGACCCGGCCGGAAGTGAACGCGATCCTCGCCCGCCTCGGTCCCGATCCGCTGCGACCGCGTGCCGACGGCGGACGCGCGCACCGTCGCATCGCCGCCAGCCGGACCGCCATCGGTGCGCTGCTCATGGACCAGACCGTGCTGGCCGGTGTCGGCAACGTCTACCGGGCCGAGCTCCTGTTCCGCCACGGCATCTCGCCCTTCCGCCCCGGCCGCGGCGTCGAGGAGCCGCTCTGGGCGGGGATGTGGGCCGATCTCGTCGTCCTCATGCGAGCCGGGGTGCGCCTCGGACGGATCGTGACCACCCGCCCCGAGGACCGTTCCCGCCGGCGCGGCGTCGTCGCCGGCGAGGACGCACACTATGTGTACCGGCGGACCGGCGAGCCATGCCGGATCTGCGGCACCGAGATCCGCACCGAGGTGATGGTCGGCCGCAATCTCTACTGGTGCCCGAGGTGCCAGGCCGCCTGACCTGCGCGGACGCCCGGAAGGAGGGATGAGGGACGATTCCGACGCTCTCCACCCGCGAACGATTGCGGTGTACCTTGCCGACCGATGGATAGGACGCTTCGCTCGGTCGTGATCACCGCTGTGGCAGTGCTGGCGGTGATCGTCGGCATGCCCGCGACGGCCTCGGCGGCTGCGCCCACGCGGGTCGGCTACGACGTCTCCTACCCCCAGTGCGGCACGACGCTGCCGAGCGCGCGCGCCTTCGCGATCGTCGGCGTCAACGGCGGCCTGTCGACCAAGAGCAACCCGTGCCTGAGCACGCAGCTCTCCTGGGCCTCGCGGTCCAACGGCTCGGTCTCCTCGCAGCCGAAGGCGCAGCTGTACCTGAACACCGCGAACCCCGGCCAGGTGATCAACCAGGTCAGCACGTGGCCGACGTCCGGCACCACGCCCTACGGCGAGTGCGACGGCACGAACACCATGGCCTGCTCGTGGGAGTACGGCTGGCAGCGGGCCAGCAACAGCATCCTGTCGTTCTTCCAGCCGGCCGCCCGCGCGGCCGGGCTCGACGACGCGCCGTCCAGCTACGTCTGGTGGCTCGACGTCGAGACGACCAACACCTGGCAGACCGGGTCGTCGGACGCGCTGGCCCGCAACCGCGCGACGCTGGAGGGCATGACGGCGTCGATCATCGCTCGCGGCGGTCGCGTCGGGCTCTACTCGACCAACCGGCAGTGGGGCCAGATCGTGGGCAGTGTGCCCTCGACCAGCAACCTGGCGAGCCGTCCGAGCTGGCTCGCCGGCTCCAGCTCGCTCTCCGATGCGCGGTCCGACTGCCGCAACCCGGCGCTCACACCGGGCAGCCGCGTCACGCTCACGCAGTACATCGTCAACGGGTTCGACCGGAACAACGCCTGCACCTGATCTGGTGCCGGAGGCCCCGGCCGGGTCAGGATGCGGAACGTGTCCGACAACGGTGCGTCATCCTCCGCTTCCGCGGGCCATCCTCTGCGCATCGCGGTCATCGGTGCCGGACCAGCGGGCATCTACGCCGCTGAGGCTCTGACCCGTCAGGACGACGTCCCCGTCGCCGTCGACCTCGTCGACCGGCTGCCCACCCCGTTCGGCCTGGTCCGGCACGGCATCGCACCCGACCACCCGAAGATGCGGGCCATCCGCGAGACGCTGCACCACATCCTCGACCACCCGAATGTGCGCTTCGTCGGCAACGTCGACGTCGGCACCGATCTGACGCTCGACGAGCTGCGCCAGCACGTCGACGCGGTGATCTACACCTACGGCGCCTCGCTCGACCGGCACCTGGGGATCGACGGCGAGGAGCTGCCCGGCAGCCTCGCCGCCACCGATCTCGTCGCCTGGTACACCGGCCACCCGGACGCCGACCGCGCCCGCGTCGAGGCGGCGCTGGCGGGAGCCCGGTCGGTCGTGGTGGTCGGCGTCGGCAACGTGGCGCTCGACGTCGCGCGCGTGCTCGCCCGCACGCCGGAGGAGCTCGAGCCCACGGACATGCCGCAGCACGTGCTCGACGTCCTGGCCGCGGCACCGGTGGAGACGGTGACCGTGCTCGGCAGGCGCAGTCCCGCCCACGCCACGTTCACCACCCAGGAGCTGAAGGAGCTCGGCGAGATGGCGGGGGCCACCGTGCTCGTCGACCCCGCCGACCTCGAGCTCGACCCGGCCGCCGAGGAGCGCGCCGCCGCCGACCGGAACGTCACCCGCAACCTCGCGGTGCTGCGCGGCTGGGTCGACCACGTCGCCGAACCCGGCAAGGCGCGGGTGACGCTGCGGTTCTTCAGCCGCCCGGCCCGGCTGCTCGGCGAGGACCGGGTGACCGGCGTCGAGGTGGAGCGGACGGCGGTGGACGGCGAGGGACGCGCCATGGGCACCGGCGAGACCGAGCTGCTGCCCGCGGACCTCGTCGTCCGCTCGGTCGGCTACCGGGGCTGTCCGCTGCCGGGCCTCCCGGTCGACGAGCGCACCGCGACCGTGCCCAACGAGACCGGGCGGGTGCTGCGCGACGGGCAGCCGTCGAGCGGGGAGTACGTGGCCGGCTGGATCAAGCGCGGCCCGAGCGGCGTCGTCGGCACCAACAAGCACGACGCCCGCGAGACCGTGGCCTCGCTGCTCGCCGACGCGGTCGAGGGACGGCTGGTCCCCGGCGGACCGGTCGGCGACCTGGTCGAGGAGCTGGTCGCCCGCGGCGCCGAGCCCGTGCTGCTCGACGACTGGCACGCGATCGACGCGGCCGAGATCGCCCTCGGCGGCACCCACGGGCGGGCCCGGACGACGCTGCACGAGCGGGAGACGCTCATGGCCGCGGTCCGCGACGCGGCGGCGGCTCCTCGCTAGGAGAAGGCGGCCAGGAGCGCGGCGGCGGCGTCGACCGACGACGCCGCGACGAACCGCATCTTCGCCGAGGTGTCGGGCTGCAGCCTCACCTCGGTGCCCTCGGGGGTCAGCGCCACCCCGCCGGCGGCCGTGAGGACCGCGAGCGCGCCGGCCACGTCGTGCACGTGCGCACCGCTGCGGTCGATGTCGTGCCACGCCGCCGCGGACCCGTCGGCGACCAGGCACAGCTCGACGGCGGTGCAGCCGGTCACCCGGACCCGCTGCGCGAGGCCCGGGACCACCACCGACTCGCCCGCCGGGGGCGGAGGGGACGACGACCGTGCTGCCGGACCGGGGGCGCACCGGCAGGCCGTCCCGCCAGGCGGTCGCGCCGTCGGCCCACCAGCGGCGGCCGGACGAGAGGTCCGCGACCAAGCCGGCCACCGGCCGGCCGCCCTGCACGAGCCCCGCCGAGAAGCCCCACGGCGGCAGACCCGCCCGGAAGTTGCCGGTGCCGTCGAGCGGGTCCAGCACCACCCACGGCTCGTCCTCGGCGACCGGCCGGTCGATGCGCTCCTCGCTGAGCACCGGCACGCCCAGCGCGCAGAGCACCTCGGCAGCGGCCAGGTGGGCGGCCTCGTCGGCGGCCACCGACGGGCTGCCGTCGGCCTTGACGGTGTCCTCCCCCACGCCCCGGGCGAGCGCGACCGCGGTCTCGACGCGGGTGGCCGCGAGCGCGGCGAGGTGCAGGAAGCGCTCGATGATCGGGGCGTCGTCGTCGGGGGCCCACACCGACACGACGCCGCGCCCGCCGGGTCGGTCGCGCACGCGGTCGCACCCCCACGCGACCGCCGCCGCGAGCACGGCCGGCGTGTCCGGCCCGATGCCCGCCGCAGCCAGCAGCACGGCCTCCGAGACGCCCTCCGGCGTCCACTGGCGGCGCAGCAGCGCCGCCGACCCGTCGTCCCCGACCAGGACGCGGTAGGCCGGGTCACTGATCGCCGGCGCCAGGGCCGCCGGGGCCAGGTCCAGCGACGCTGCCGCGCGGGCCAGCTGCCGCCCGCCGGTGGCGACCCGGTGGTCAGCCACTGTTGCGCAGGGCGGTGGCGATGCCGTTGATCGTCAGTTGGATGTTGCGACGGGTCAGCTCGTCGTCGTCACCGGCGCGGCGGCGGCGCAGCATCTCGACCTGCAGGTGGTGCAGCGGCTCCAGGTACGGGAAGCGGTTGCGGATCGAGCGGGCCAGCGACGGGTTGTCGGCGAGCAGCTCGTCGTCGCCGGTGACCGCGCGGAACATCCGGGTGGTCCGCTCGTGCTCGGCGGTGATCTGGTCGAAGACCCGGGCCCGCAGGTCCTCGTCGGGCACCAGCTCGGCGTACCGGGCGGCCAGGTCCAGGTCGGTCTTGGCCAGCACCATGCCCATGTTCGACAGCACCGTCCGGAAGAACGGCCAGCGGCGGTGCAGGTCCTGCAGCTGGGGGAGCCGGCCTCGTCGTCGCCTCGTCGCACCCAGGACTCCAGCGCCGTCCCGGTGCCGTACCAGCCGGGCAGCATGATCCGCGTCTGCGACCAGCTGAACACCCAGGGGATGGCCCGCAGGTCGGTGATCTTGTCGCCGGCCTTGCGCGACGGCGGGCGGCTGCCGATGTTCAGCTCGCCGAGCTCCTTGATCGGCGTCGCCGCCCGGAACCACTCGACGAAGCCCGGGGTCTCGTGCACCAGGGCGCCGTAGGCCTTCCGCGCCCGCGCGGCGAGGTCGTCGAGCAGCGCGTAGGCGTCCTCGGCGTCGTCCCCGAGGCCCTCGACGTCGAGCAGGCTGGCCTCGAGCGTCGCGGCGACCAGCGCCTCGAGGTTGCGGCGGGCGAGGTCCGGGTCGGCGTACTTGGCGGCGATGACCTCGCCCTGCTCGGTGATCCGCAGGGCACCGGAGACGGCGCCCGGCGGCTGGGCGCGGATGGCCTCGTAGCTGGGGCCACCGCCGCGGCCGACCGTGCCGCCGCGGCCGTGGAAGAGCCGCAGCCGGATGTCGGCGGACCGGGCGACCTCCACGAGGTCCAGCTCGGCGCGGTACAGCGCCCAGTTCGCCGCGAGGTAGCCGCCGTCCTTGTTGCTGTCGGAGTAGCCGAGCATCACCTCCTGCACGTCACCGCGGGAGGCCAGCATCGACCGGTAGACGGGCTGCCCCAGGACGGCGGTGAGCGTGGCCGCCGAGCGCTGCAGGTCCTCGATCGTCTCGAACAGCGGGGAGATCCCGACCGGGCAGGTCGGCCCGTCCTCGCCGTCGGGGTCGAACAGGCCGACCTCCTTGAGCAGGACGGCGACCTCGAGGACGTCGCTGACCGACTCGCACATGCTGATCACGTAGTTCGGGATGGTGCGCGGCCCGAGCAGCTGCACGCGTTCGGCCGCCGCCACGAGCACGTCGAGCTCACCGCGCGCGGTCTCCGACAGCTCGGCATCGGGGCGCACGAGGGGACGGCGCATCGTCAGCTCCCCCGCGAGGAGCTCCACCCGTGCGGCCTCGTCGAGCGACGCGTAGTCGTCGCACACCCCGGCCCAGGCCAGCAGCTCGGCCACGACCTCCTCGTGCACCGACGAGTTCTGCCGCAGGTCCAGCCCGCAGAGGTGGAAGCCGAACACCTCGACGGCCTCGCGCAGCCGGCGCAGCCGGTCGTCGGCGAGTGCGCCCGCCCCGTGGCTGCGCATCGACGCGTCGACCACGTCGAGGTCGGCCCGCAGCTCGTCCGGGGAGTCGTAGCGCGGCAGCTCCACGTGCGGGGGCGTGCCGGGCACCGAGCCCAGCACCGCCGACGCCGTCGCGCACAGCCGGTCGGCGATCCCGCCGAGCGCCCGCCGGTAGGGCTCGTCGGCGCGGAACGGCGAGTCGTCCCGGGAGGCCTCGGCCAGCCGGTAGAGCTCGGGCGTCGGGGTGACCAGCCGGTCGGACATCGACAGCTCGCTGCGCAGTGCCTGCAGCTCGTCCAGGGTGTGCGCGATCGCCGTCTCCGCCTGCCGGGAGGTGGCCCGCCGGAGGGCGTCGGCGGTGACGAACGGGTTGCCGTCGCGATCGCCGCCGATCCAGGAGCCGGGCATCAGCATCGGCCGGCGCAGCAGCCCGGCCTCGGGCCAGCGTTCGTCCAGCGCCCGCCGCAGCTCGGCGTTCAGCGCCGGGACGACGTCGAACAGCGAGAGCTCGTAGTAGCGCAGCGCCTCGTCGATCTCGTCCTGCAGGCGCAGCCGCGACAGCCGCAGCAGCGCCGTCTGCCAGAGCGTCAGGACCGAGCGCCAGAGCTTGCCCGACCACTCCGCCTCGTCGGTCTCGGCGGCCGCGGCGCGGTCGCGCTGCCGGATCAGCTCGGTGATCTCGCGCTGCACCAGGGAGATGGTCTTGCGCCGGACCTCGGTCGGGTGGGCGGTGACCACGGGGCACACGAGCGCGCCGGTCAGCTCGCGCGCGACGACGTCGGCCGACAGATCGGCCTGGTCGAGCAGCTCGAAGGTGGCCGCGAGCGACCCCTGCTGCGGCGGCGAGCCCTCGCGGCGGTGGAACCGACGGCGCCGTTCGTGGTGCAGGTCCTCGGCGAGGTTGGCCAGCAGCGAGAAGTGGCTGAACGCCCGGATGACGTGGTTGGCCGAGCGGATGTCGAGCCCGGCCAGCCGCTTGGCCAGCTCCGCGCGGTCGGTCTCCGACCGCCGGATCCGGAACGCCTCGACGCGGGTGGACTCGACCAGCTCGAGGACGTCGGCGCCGGCCTGCTCGCCGATCACCTCGCCGAGGACTCGCCCCAGCAGACGGATGTCGTCGCGCAGCGGTGCGTCGTCGGCGCGGTCCCCCGGCCCGGTGGGCCCGCCGGAACGGCGGAGGTCGGCGGCGTCGACGGTGGCTTCGGACACGGGGGCAGTATCCGGCCCCCGTGTGACGGGCTCATGTCGGCCCCGGCGACCGACGCCTCCCAGGGCCAAAATGGCCATTTTGGCCCTGGGTTCAGCCGTGCTGTTCGAGCTCGTTGAGGCTCTGTGCGGCCAACTGGTCGCCGGCGGCCGCTCCGAGGCGGAACTGCTCGACGGCCCCGTCGAGGTCCCCGCGATCGGCGAGCAGCACCGCCAGGTTGTGGTGGCAGTAGGTGTCGCCGGCGTTGATCCCGCTGCGGTAGGCCTCCTCGGCGGCCTCGTCGTCGCCCATCTCCTCGCGGTAGAGGTTGCCCAGCGGCAGCCAGGCGACCTGCTCGCCGAGCTTGGCGCCGCGCTCGAGCACGGCGCGGGCCTCGACGGGCCGTCCGGTCTCCCGGAGCAGGTGGGCGAGGTCGCTGCGCGCGGCCGGGAAGTGGTGCTGCCCGGCGCGCAGGTCGTCCTCGAGGGACGGGTCGAGCGTCGCGCACCAGCGCCAGCAGGCGACGACGGCCGCGGCCTCCTCGTCGCCGGCGGCGGCGATCTCCTGGGCGACGACCATCGCCTGCTCGCGCTCCCCCTGCTCGCGCAGGAGGAAGGCCAGCTGCAGTCCGCCCTCGAGGTCGCCGGCGTCCACCGCACCGCGGTAGGCGCGCATGGCCCCGGCGAGGTCGCCGAGGTCCTCGAGCACCAGGCCCAGGTTCCGCCAGGCGTCGGCCTCCCCACCGGAGAGCGCCATCTCGTAGGCGTGGACCGCCTCCTCCCAGCGGTGCTGGGCGGCGAGGGTGTTGCCGAGGTTGAACCAGCCCATGGTGTCGCCGAGCTCGGCGGCGCGGCGGAAGCACCGCTCGGCGTCGTCCTGCCGGTCGGCGTCGGCCAGATCGCAGCCCAGGTCGATCAGCGCGTCGGCGTCCTCGGAGGCCTGCAGCCGCCGTAGGCGCCTGTCCAGGTCCTCGGTCATTCGGCGATGATCGAGGTCCGGAGCCCCCTCGCGCCTCTCTCATCGGGGTGACCTCACCCCAACGGGCGCATGATGTCCCCGGTCCGAGGTCAGTCCGCCGAACGCCTCGCGCCATGCACGCGGCTCGCCGCAGCCACGGCATGGTCGCGAGAGCCGTCCCATAGGGCGGCTCTCGCGACGATCGGGCGGCTCCGGTGGCCGGGGTGTTAGGCGCGCTCGGCGCGCAGGGCGTCGCGGATCTTGGTCTTGCCGCTGGTCCGCAGCAGCGCGCCGGCGTAGACGCGTCCGCCGAGGCGGATGATCAGCGCGATCGCCACCAGCATGAGGACGACGGACAGCGCCTGTTCCCACAGCGCCACGTCGCCCGCCGCCTGGCGCACCGGCATCACCAGTGGCGAGAGTCCGGGCACGAACGACGTGATCGTCGCCAGCGGCCCGTCCGGATCGGCCGCTCCCTGGATGCCGACGACGAACGCCGCGACGAGGACAAGGGTCGTCGGCATGATCACGGTGCCGAGATCCTCCTGGCGGCTGACCAGCGATGCCGCGACGGCGAAGATCGACGCGTAGAAGGCATAGCCGAGCACGAACCACGCCACGACCGCGGTCGCCGTCCCGATCAGGTCGCCGGGGATGTCCACGATGTCGAACGCGAGTGCCCCGCTGACGCCGACGACCGCGATGATCACGATCTGCCCGAAGCCCAGGACCCCGAGGCCGAGGATCTTGCCTGCGAGCAGCTGCCACGGCTTCATCGTGGCGAGCAGCAGCTCGACGACACGGCTCGCCTTCTCCTCGACGACACCTTGGGCGACGAACTGCCCGAACAGGATGAGCAGGCTGTAGAGCACCCCGACACCGATGATCGCGCTGACGACTCGCTGCCCGTCGGCGTCGGCGTCGGGGTCCAGCGCCGTGACGGCGACCTGGGGGACGTCGAGACTGGTGACACCGGCCTCGGCCAGCTGCTCGGCCACGGCGAGCTGCGAGACCGCCCCCTGCACGACAGCCTGCAGCGCTCCGTCCGCGGAGTCCTGGACCAGGAGCTCCGGCTCACCGGTGCCGATCAGCAGGGCGCCGTCGACGTCCTCGGACTCGACGGCCGTGCGCGCGTCCGCAGCGCTGTCGTAGGCGGTGATCTCGAGGTCGACGTCGAGCGCGGCGGCCTGGGCCTCGAGGGCGACGGTGAGCTCGGCGCTGTCCCCGACGACACCGACGCGCGTGGTCTCGCTGCCGGAGTTCAGCGCGACCTGCAGCGCGAGGATGCCGATCAGCACGACCAGGATCACGACCGAGCTGACGATGAAGTTCTTGTCGCGCAAGCGCGCGGAGATCTCCCGGCCGGCGACGAGCCGGACCAGCGCGGCGCTGCCCAGCATGCGCGGCTCGCTCATGCCGCCACCTCCTGCGGGGTCGTGACGGCCTCGCGGAACAGCTCGACGAGCGTGGGCTCGCGCCAGGCGAAGTGCGTCACGCGTCCGGTGCGGAGGGCGGCGCTGAGGATCTGCTGGTCGTCGATCTCGCCCTCGAGCGCGAGGAGCGTGTCGCCGTTCCGCTCGGACACGACCCGGACGCCCGGGATCCGCGCGGCCCAGTGCGGTGCGGCATCGGGGACGACGACCCGCAGCACCCGGCCGGCCTCCTGGCGGCGCAGCTCGTCCACGGTGCCGGTGGCCACCATGCGGCCTCGGGCGAGGATGCCGACCGAGTCGCACAGCCGCTCGACGAGGTCGAGCTGGTGGCTGGAGAAGACGACGGGGACGCCGCGGTGGGCCTGTTCGAGCAGTGCCTCGGCCAGCGAGTCGACGCCGACCGGGTCCAGCCCGGAGAACGGCTCGTCGAGGATCAGCACCTCCGGCCGGCTGACCAGCGCGGCGGCCAGCTGGACGCGCTGCTGGTTGCCGAGCGACAGCTTCTCGACGGCGTCGCCGCGGCGCTCGCCCAGGCCGAGCCGCTCGACCCACTCGCCCGCGGCCCGGGCGGCCCCGGCGGCGTCGAGACCGTGCAGCCGGGCGAAGTAGGCGACCTGCTCGGCGACCTTCATCTTCGGGTAGAGACCGCGCTCCTCCGGCATGTAGCCGATCCGGCGCCGGGTCTCCTGGTCCAGCGACCGGCCCTGCCAGCGCACGTCGCCGGCGTCGGCCCGCACCAGGCCCATGGCGATGCGCATCGTCGTCGTCTTGCCGGCGCCGTTGGAGCCGCAGAAGCCGAACATCGATCCGGGCGCGACCGTGAAGCTGACGCCGTCCAGGACCTGGTTCGCCCCGAAGCTCTTCCGCAGCCCGTCGAACTCGAGCACGCGTTCCCCCTGACGTCGTGATTGCTGCTCCCGACCGTATCGGCCCTCCCCTCGCGGTCCGGCGCGCGCTGCGGTGTCATCGGGGCGTGACCGAGAACGGGATCGCGCAGCCACCCACCGGGGTCAACCTCGAAGGCCTCCGCGCCGCCGCGGCGAGCTGCCGGGCGTGCGAACTGTGGGAGCCGGCGACGCAGACGGTCTTCGGGGAGGGCCCGGAGACCGCACGCGTCGTCCTGGTGGGTGAGCAGCCCGGTGACCAGGAGGACCGGAAGGGCGAGCCGTTCGTCGGCCCGGCCGGCAAGCTGCTCGACCGCGCCCTCACCGACGCCGGCATCGAGCGCCGCGACGCCTACGTGACCAACGCCGTCAAGCACTTCCGCTTCACCGTCACGGGCAAGCGCCGGATCCACCAGACGCCCGGGCCCGAGCACATGCGGGCCTGCCGACCGTGGCTCGAGTCGGAGTTCGTCGTCCTCAAGCCGGAGGTGGTCGTCTGCCTCGGTGCGACGGCGGCCAAGTCGCTGATCTCGCCGTCCTTCCGCATCACCAAGGACCGTGGGCACCTGCTGCCGTGGACGCCGCCCGGCGCGCCCGAGCCCGCCGAGGACGACGACGAGGACGCCCCGCACCAGACCTGGATGCTGGCCACCACGCACCCGTCGGCGGTCCTGCGGACGCCCGACGAGAGCCGCGCCGAGGCCTACGACGCGCTCGTGGCGGATCTCGCCGTCGTCGCGCACGCACTGGCCCGGTGAGCGGTCAGGTCACTGTTCCGCACCATCTGTTACCGGAACTATTGCGTAACCCCGCGTCACGTGATTACTGGTCGCGGGCGCCCGGCCGGCCCTCGTCGCTCACGGGGGCAGGCGAGTCCGGCCGGGCCCCGCCCACGGGCACCGCCGCGTGCCGCACCTGGGAGGCGCGGAACCGCCGGAACGAGGGCACGAGCAGCGCGACCACGATCATCGCGACCACGACGACGACGCCGCCGGACACCATCGCCACCGAGACGCCGGCCGCGCTGGCCATGGCCCCCGCGCGCAGGTCGCCGAGCCGAGGGCCGCCGGCCACGACCACCAGGAAGACGCCCTGCATCCGGCCGCGCATCTCGTCGGGCGCCGCCTCCTGCAGCATCGACGTGCGCAGGACCGCGCTGACCATGTCGCCGGCACCGGCGACGGCCAGGCACAGCACCGCCAGCCACAGCGACGGCGCCAGCCCGAACCCGATGATGGCCAGCGCCCACACCACGATCGCGCCGAGCACGACCGCGCCCTGCCGATCGACGCGCGACACCCAGCCCGAGGTGAGCCCCATCAGCAGGGCGCCCACCGAGATGCCGATGAACAACCAGCCCAGGCTGTTCGGCGTCGACTCGAACCGCGTCTCGGACAGCTCCGGGAAGACCGCCTGCGGCCAGGCGAACAGCATCGCGATGATGTCGACGACGAAGGTCATGAGCAGGACCGGCTGCGTCGCGAGGAAGGCGAAACCCTCGCCGACCCCTCGGACGGCGTTCATGATCCGCAGCGGTTCCGCCCGCCCGGCCGGCCGCAGCGACGGCAGACCGCGCAGCAGCGCCGCGGCGACGACGAACCCCAGGGCGTCGACCGCGTAGGTGATGAAGAGGTCGCCGAGGCTGATCAGCAATCCGGCCAGCAGCGGCCCGCCGATGACGAAGACGTGCCGCACGGTCATCGTCAGCGCGTTCGCGGCCGGCACACCGGCCTGGCCGACCAGCGCGGGGATCGCCGCGCTCCTGGTGGGCTGGTTGACCGCGGCGAACCCGGACACCGCCGCGGTCAGGATCCACAGCAGCACGAGGTTCCCCCCGCCGGGCAGCAACGCCTGGACGGCCAGCAGGCCACTGGTCACGGCCGCACCCCACGACGTGATGAGCATCAGCCGCCGGCGGTCCATCGAGTCGGCGATCGCGCCGCCGAGCAGCCCGAAGACGATCAGCGGCACCAGGGCCACGATGGAGGTGACACCGACCAGCAGCGACGATCCGGTCAGCGCGTAGACCTGGAACGGGACCGCGACCAGCGTCATCTGCTGGCCGAGCATGGTCGCCGCGACACCCCAGAACAGCCGCCGGAAGGGCGGGTTGCGCAGCGGGCGTGGTGTCGATCGCCCATCCCCGGCGCCGCGGCGGGTCCGGCTCGAGCGCGGGCTGCCTCGCACCGGGTCGACCTGCTCGCTCACGGGGCCAGCCGCTGCACGATCCAGCCGCCGCCCTCGCCCTGCGTCGCGCACGAACCGCAGCCGGTCGTGCAGCCGGTCGGCGCCGCCCTGCCAGAACTCCACCCGGTCCGGCACGACCCGGTAGCCGCCCCAGACCTCCGGCCGCGGCACACCGCCGGGCGGCGTCTGCTCGTCGAGCAGCCGCACGCGCTCGGCCAGTTCCTCCTGGGAGTCGACGACGGTCGACTGCACCGACGCCGCCGCGGCCAGCTGCGCGCCCCGCGGCCGCGGGTCCCAGAGCGCGTCGGACGCCGTCTCCCCGATGCGCTCCACGCGCCCGGCCACCCGCACCTGGCGCTGCATCGGATGCCAGGGGAAGACCAGCGCGGCCCGCGGGTTGACGGCGAGCTGCGCAGCCTTCGTCGAGGCGTAGCTGGTGCCGAAGATGATCCCGGCCTCGTCGTACCCCTTCATCAGCACGATCCGGGCGTCGGGGGCGCCGTCGGCATCGGCCGTGGCCACGACGACGGCGTTGGGCTCCGGCAGCTCCGCGGCGACGGCGTCGCCGAACCAGCGGTCGAACTGCTCCACCCAGGTGGGCGCGAGGTCCTCCTCGCGCAACCGGCCGTCGTAGTTCGTGCGCATGCGGGAGAGGTCGGCCACGCCCCACATGCTGACACCGCTGCACCACTACCGGCTCGACGGTGAGAGTTCCCACAGGGGGATCACCCGCCCCGCATGTACCGGGCGTGTCGTCCTCACCTACTGTCGGCAGGCAATCGTGCGCGCCGTCAGGTGCGGACGTCTTTCGCGCGCAGAGGAGCATGCGAGATGGCCGACGACTTCGTACCCGGCCTGGAAGGCATCATCGCCTTCGAGACGGAGATCGCCGAACCGGACAAGGACGGCGGCGCGCTCCGCTACCGCGGCGTCGACATCGAGGACCTGGTCGGCAAGGTCACCTTCGGCAACGTCTGGGCCCTCCTCGTCGACGGCAAGTTCGGCCCCGGCCTCCCGCCGGCCGAGCCGTTCCCCATCCCGGTGCACACCGGTGACGTGCGCGTGGACGTGCAGGCGGCGCTGGCGATGCTCACCCCGATCTGGGGCTACCAGCCCGCTGCTCGACATCAACGCCGAGGAGGCCCGCGAGGAGCTCGCCCGGGCCGCCGTCATGGCGCTCTCCTACGTCGCGCAGTCCGCCCGCGGCATCGGCGTCCCGGCGGTGCCGCAGACGCCGGATCGACGAGGCGAAGACCATCGTCGAGCGGTTCATGGTCCGCTGGCGGGGAGAGCCCGACCCCCGGCACGTCGCCGCCGTCGACGCCTACTGGACGTCGGCCGCCGAGCACGGCATGAACGCCTCGACCTTCACCGCCCGCGTCATCGCCTCCACCGGCGCCGACGTCGCGGCCTCGCTGTCCGGCGCCATCGGCGCGATGTCGGGCCCGCTGCACGGCGGCGCCCCCTCCCGCGTGCTGCACATGCTCGACGGCGTCGAGGAGCAGCGGCAACGCCGAGCAGTACGTGAAGGACCTGCTCGACCGCGAGCGACCGGCTGATGGGCTTCGGCCACCGCGTCTACCGCGCCGAGGACCCCCGCGCCCGCGTGCTCCGCCGCTCCGCCGAGGAGCTCGGCGCCCCCCGCTTCGAGGCCGCCCTGGCGCTCGAGCAGGCGGCCCTCAAGGAGCTGCGCGAGCGGCGTCCCGACCGCCCGATCGAGACCAACGTCGAGTTCTGGGCGGCCATCGTCCTCGACTTCGCCGAGGTCCCCCGCGCACATGTTCACCTCGATGTTCACCTGTGCCCGCACCGCCGGCTGGTGCGCGCACATCCTCGAGCAGAAGAACACCGGCCGCCTCGTGCGCCCGTCGGCCCGCTACATCGGGCCCGACCCGCGCAAGCCCGACGAGGTCGAGGGCTGGGACACCATCGAGCACACCCCGTAGCAGTAGGACCCGCACCGAGGAGAGGCCCGTCCGGTTGAGCATTCCCATCCCCGCCGACCTCCTGCCCGCTGACGGCCGGTTCGGCTGCGGGCCCTCCAAGGTGCGGCCCGAGGCGCTGCAGGCGCTGGCCACCGACGGCGCCGCGCTGATGGGCACCTCCCACCGGCAGGCACCGGTGAAGGGGCTCGTCCGCCGGGTGCGCGAGGGCCTGGCCACGCTGTTCGACCTGCCCGCCGGCTACGAGGTGGTGCTCGGCAACGGCGGGTCGACGGCGTTCTGGGACGCGGCGCTCTTCGGGCTGATCCGGAGCCGCAGCGCCCACGGGGTCTACGGCGAGTTCTCGGCCAAGTTCGCCTCCGGGGCGGCCGAGGCGCCGTTCCTCGAGGAGCCGGTGATCGCCAAGGCCGATCCGGGATCCCTGGCCCTCCCCCGCGCCCAGGCCGACGTCGACGTCTACGCGTGGGCGCACAACGAGACCTCGACCGGGGTCATGGCCGAGGTCTGCCGCCCCGAGGGCGGCGACGACGGACTCGTGCTGATCGATGCGACCAGCGGCGCCGGCGGACTGCCGGTCGACGTGTCGCAGACCGACGTCTACTACTTCGCCCCGCAGAAGAGCTTCGCCGGCGACGGCGGCCTGTGGATCGCCCTCATGTCGGCCGACGCCCTCGAGCGGATCGCCGAGATCAAGGCGTCGGGCCGGTGGATCCCCGGGTTCCTGGACCTGTCGATCGCCGTCGACAACTCCACCAAGGACCAGACCTACAACACCCCCGCGATCGCGACGCTGTTCCTGCTGGCCGACCAGATCGACTGGCTGCAGGGCCTCGGCGGGCTGGGCGGCGCGGTCGCCCGCACGCGGGAGTCGTCGGCACGCCTCTACGGCTGGGCGGAGCGGTCGGAGTACGCCACGCCGTTCGTGGCCGAGCCGCGGCAGCGGTCGCTGGTCGTCGGCACGATCGATTTCGCCGACTCGGTGGACGCCGCGGCAGTGGCCGCGACGCTGCGGGCCAACGGCGTCGTCGACGTCGAGCCCTACCGCAAGCTGGGCCGCAACCAGCTCCGCGTGGGCATGTTCCCCGCCGTCGACCCCGACGACGTCAGCGCCCTGACCGCCTGCATCGACCACGTGGTCGAACGCTTGTAGAACTGGCGGCGAGTGAGCAGTTGATGTCGCCGACACGCGCCGACACGCCGGGCTGAGTGACCACAACTACTCACTCGGCCGCGGATGCCCTCCGAGCATGCAGCGCGCGACGGGCCTCAGCCGAGCAGCCAGGTGTCCTTCGTGCCGCCGCCCTCGGTGGGCGCCGTCGTCGTCGAGCCGGCCGCGGCGACCCGGGTGAGCGGCGCGGGCAGGACCCGCGGCTCCGGCCCGGCCGCCGAGAACACCCGCAGGTCGACCGCCCGCGGCTGCAGACCCTCATCGCCCAGCGACGGCACCGTGGATGCCTCGAGCGGCTCCCGTGCCACGAACCGGTGGGGCGCGGCGGCCACCTCGGCGTAGAGCTGGGCCAGCCGTTCCGCCGAGGCGGTGGGGCCGACGACGGCGCCGAGGCCGCCGTATCCCTCGACCGGCTCGACCACGAGCTCGTGCAGCCGGTCGCGGACCTGCGCCCACTGCGCGGGATCGGCGAGCACCCACGTCGGCACCGTGTCCAGCAGCGGCTCCTCGCCGAGGTAGAAGCGGATCATCGCGGGCACGAACGCGAAGGTGGAGACGTCGTCGGCGATGCCGTTGCCCGGGACGTTGGCGATGCCGAGCCGCCCCGCGCGCACCGCGTCGGCCAGCACCGCGTCCAGCGGCTGGCCCATCGGGATCCGGTAGGCGCCGAGAGCCGAGTCGTCGAACCGCCGGTAGAGGACGTCGACCGGCACGCGTTCCGGGCCGACCTGCACCTCGATCCCGCCGTCGATCCGCGGCCAGACGTCCCCGGGCCGGACGAGCGGGTACGCCCAGCGCCTCGGCCAGCACGACGTGGTCGGCGTAGGTCGAGTCCGTCTCCCCGGCCGTCGAGCAGGGCGAGCGCGGGCGTGCCGGTGCAGGAGGGGTTCACCGCCGAGTCCAGGGCCGTCCGCAGGAGGGGCACGGCCGACTCCGGGTCGACGACGCCGGCGTCGGGGGCCGGGCACAGGGCCGGGACGGCGGCGCGCACCACCTGGCGGTTCAGCAGGGCGTGGCCGAGGCCGTCGGGGGCGCGGAGCTGGTCGCGGACGACGACCCACTCGCCGTCGGCGGTGCGCACCACGTCGGCGGCGGCCAGCGTGGCCCGTGGCTGTCCCGGCCAGGCCAGGCCGACGGCCTCCGGGGTCCGGCCCGGGCTGTGCGCCACGGCCCACCGCGGCAGGACGCCGGCGCGGACGACCTCGGGGTCCCGGTCGGGGTCGCTGCGGCGGCGGCCGGCCGCGCGGTAGGCGTCGGCGAGGAAGGCGGTGAGCGCGCGGTGCCGCTGCTCGACCCCCGCGGCGATCCGCTGCCACTCGGCGACCGGCACGACGCGCGGCCACGGGTCCTGCGGGAAGGGCTGCGGAACCTGACGACCGTCGGCCCAGGCGGTCACCACCACGCCGCGGCGGCTCCGCTCGGCCGCCAGTGCGGCCGCCGCGTCGGTGAGGCCCGAGGCGCCCAGCCGGTGCAGGACCGGGCCGAGGGGCGCGTAGTCGGCGCGCAGCCGCCCACCCGGCTCGACCGCCTCGTCGGCGGCAGGTGCGGGGTAGGCGGCCAGCAGTTCCGGACTCACAGCCACCGATCGAACCAGGCGGCCATCCGGCCGCTCAGTTCGACGAGGTGGTCGCGTCCGACGACGGTGTGCCCCTCGCCCGGGAGGAGCAGCAGTTCGCTCGGCGCTCCGCGGGCCTGCAGGGTCTGGTGCAGCTGGACCGACTCGGCGACGGGCACGTTGGTGTCCCGGTCACCGTGCGCCAGCAGCACCGGCGAGGTCAGCCGCTCGACAGCGGTCATGGGCGAGATCGCGGCGAGCATCTCGCGGTCGGCCACCGGGTCGCCGTACTCGGTCACGGACGCGGCGGCCATCCACGGCTCGGTGCCGGCGAAGAAGGTGCGCAGGTCGCTCATCCCGGCCAGGGTCGCACCGGCGGCGAACAGGCCCGGCCACCGGGTCAGCGCGACCAGCGCGAGGTAGCCGCCGTAGGACCAGCCGTGCGCGCCGAGTCGGCCGGGTTCGGCGACGCCGGCGGCGACGAGCTGCTCGACCGTCGTCCGGACGTCGTCGAACGACGCCTCGCGCGCCGGGCCGTCGTCGGACTGCGTGAACGCCCGTCCGCGGCCACCGGAGCCGCGGACGTTCGGAGCGAAGACCGTGAGGCCGGCGGCGACCAGGCTCTGGGCGACCGGCGAGAAGTCGGGGCGCTCCTGGCCCTCGGGACCGCCGTGGAAACTGACGACCGTGCGGTTCGGACCGCGCACGCCGCGCGGCACGTAGAGCCACCCGGCCAGCAGCAGGCCGTCGGGGGCGAGGTACTCGTGCCGGACGGGGAACACGAGCAGGGAGGGATCGGGCCGGTCCGGCATGCCGGGCAACGGGGTCGCCCGGCCCGATTCGGCGAGCGGCACGCGCCACAGCGAACGGGGAGTCCGGGGGCCGGTGAGCTCGGCGATCATGGTCGCGCCGTCGGCGGCCAGCGACCAGCCGGGCATCACCGGCTCGGGCAGGTCGATCCGCCGGAGCACGGCGCCGTCGGACACGGCGTGCACCCACAGCTCGGTGACGCCGTCGGCGTTCCAGACGGCGAGGACCGTCCCGTCGGCGAACAGGGCGTAGCCGTCGAGGTCGGCCTCCGGCCGGGCCAGGACGACGCGGCCCGGTCCGGGCACGCCGTCGTCCGACAGCGGGACGGCCATGAGGCCGGCGCGGTCGGCGCCGGGCGGGCCGGGCAGCGAGGCGCGGACGTAGACCGACCCGTCGGCGCCGAAGCGGGCGTCCTCCGAGGCGATCCCGCCCGGGGCGTCGGGCGCCAGCAGCGGCCGCTGCTCGCCGGTCGCGACCTCGACGACGACGATGTGCCGGTAGCCGCGCGGGCCGCGGCGGGCCAGCACGAGGCGCCCGTCGGCCGAGACGGCGGTGACCGAGAGGAAGCCGCCACGGGCGAGCGTCCGCTGCTCGCCGGTGTGCACGTCGACGAGGACGACGTCGGCGTCCGGCCCGTCGCCCGGGGCGATCGAGCAGACGTAGTGATCGGGTCCGGTCCAGCCACCGGCGAAGACGGTGGCGCGCGGGTCCTGCCCCGCGAGCAGCCGGGAGCCGGTGCCGTCGGGCCGGACGACGTGCAGTTCGGCGCAGATCGACCCGCCGGGGCTGACCAGGTAGGCCAGCCGGCCACCGTCGGGCGACCAGGCGACCGAGACGACCTCCTGGTCCGGCGCCGACACGAGCACGGGCACGGTGGAGCCGTCGAGGGGGGCGACCTCGAGCCGGGGGCTGCCCGACCGGTCGGTCACGTAGGCGACGCGATCGCCCTCCGGGGACAGCGCGGGGCACCAGGCGCCGGGAGCTCCGGCGATGTCGGCGATCGCCGTCCGGACGTCGTCGGCCAGGGGCGCGACAGGCGCCACCGGGGCTGTCAGCGGGGTGGCCATCGCACCTCCTCGGCTCGTCGTCGTCGGGCGGTCCTCCCACTGGTGGGAGCGGCAGGTTCCCACGTCGCGCGGCGCGACGGACCCACTCTTCCGACGCCGCGTTTCCGTCAGATGTCATCGGCGTTCGCGGGCCTCATCGGCACCATCCGCCCACGGCCCGCGGCGCGCCGTGCCGCGCGCCTGCCCGGCGGGCCCGCGCGCCGCCGATAGCCTCGGACCCCAGGTCTCTTCCCGGGGACCGGCCGTGCTAGCCCGAAGGAGGTCCGCCGATGCGCACACTGCGCCTCGTGGCGCTCTCCGACGACGGGACGAGCCTGGTGCTCGCCGTCGAGGGCGACGACGCCGAGACCGGCGAACGGTTCGAGCTGCCGATCGACGACCGGCTCCGTGCCGCGGCCCGCGGCGACGCCCGGCGGCTCACCCAGATCGACGTCGACCTCGGGACCGAACTGCCCCCGCGCGTCATCCAGCAGCGGATCCGCAGCGGTGAGACGCCGGAGCAGGTCGCCGCGGCGACCGGTGCCCGCGTCGAGCGGATCATGCGCTTCGCCCACCCGGTCCTGCAGGAACGGGAACGCGTCGCCGAGCAGGCCCGCGAGGCCCGCGTCCGGCTGTCCGAGGGCTCGCCGACCGTCGTCCTCCACCGGTTCATGACCGAGCGGCTGCGGCTGATCGACACCGACCTCGACTCCGTGGCCTGGGACGCCTACCGCGACGACGACGGCACCTGGGTCGTCACCGGCATCTGGCGGGCCGGCGACAAGTCGGGCACCACCCGCTGGGCCTTCGACGTGCCCGCGCGCACCGTGACTCCGTACGACGCCGCGACGATGGACTTCGCCGAGGGCACCCGCCTGGTCCGCGTCGTCCCCGACGTGCCGATCGGCATGCCCGCCACGCCGGTGCACCAGGCGAGCCGTCCCGTGTCGATGCTGCGCGACGACCGGTTCGACACCGGCCCCGTCGTCGGCACCGACCACCTGGCCGACGGCAGCGACGACGACCACCTCACCGACGACCTGAGCCACCTCCCCGAGCTGGCCGACGACGAGCACGTCCGCGACGTGCACCCGACCGACGGGCGCCCCGGCGGGGACCCCGCGGTCGACGCGCTGCTCGACGAGGTCGCCGAACACGACACGATCGTGCTGGCGCGCGAGGGCGAGCGATCGAGCGGATCGAGGGCGAGGACCCGCGCGCCCGCATCCCCGCGTGGGAGGACATCGTCTTCGGGGTCCGCCGCCACCGGTAACGGGGATGCGCCACCAGCGAAACTCGTTCGCCTCTGTCATTACCTGCGCTTAGCCTCGAGCGGTCATGGTCACCGCCCCGCCGCTTCCCCCGACCGCCGAGCGGGGCAAGCTCTCCGCGCTCCTGCGGCTGTGGCCGTACGCCCGCCCGTACCGCTGGTGGCTGGCGCTCACCCTGCTCTCGGCGCTGCTCGCCACGCTGGCGCAGCTGGCGGTGCCGCTGATCATCGAGGGGGTCGTCGACGGCCCGCTCACCGACGGCGACCCGGCCGGCCTGGTCCCCTACGTGCTGCTCGCCCTGGTCTTCGGCATCGCCGAGGCCGCGCTGTTCTTCGTCCGCCGCTGGGCGATGAACCACAGCAGCCTGCGGCTCGAGCGGGACCTGCGTGACGCCCTCTACCAACGGCTGCAGCGGCTGCCGGTCTCCTTCCACGACCGCTGGGCCTCCGGGCAGCTGCTCTCCCGCGCCAGCAGCGACATGTCCACCGTCCGGCGGTTCGTCGGCTTCGGCGGGGTCTTCCTCGCCGTCAACCTGGTCACCTGCGTCGTCGTCCTGACCCTGCTCCTGCTCACGTACTGGCCGCTGGGTCTGGCCGTCCTGCTGACCACCGTGCCGCTGACCGTCGCCGGGCTGCGCTGGGAGAAGCGGTACAACACCGAGTCGCGGCTGGTGCAGGACGAGCAGGGCGAGCTGGCCACCGACGTCGAGGAGTCCGTCCAGGGCATCCGGGTGGTGAAGTCGCTCGGCCGCAGTGGGCTCGTGTTCGACCGGTACGACCGCAAGGCCGTCCGGCTGCGCGACCTGGAGCTGAAGAAGGTGCGCACGCTCGCGCTGCTCTGGTGCGTCTTCGAGTTCCACCCGCAGGTGACCCTCGCGCTGATCCTGGTCGGCGGCTCGCTGGCCGTCAGCACCGGAGCGCTCACGGTCGGCGGGCTGGCCGGCTTCGTCGCGCTGTTCACCGTGCTGCTCTGGCCGATCCTGTCCATCGGGTGGCTCCTGGCCCAGGCACAGGAGGCGGCCAGCGCCTGCGACCGCATCGGCGAACTGCTCGACGAGCCGCTCACCGTCACCGACCGTCCGGGCCTCCAGCCGGCTGACGTCGGCACGCCCGCGCGGCTCCGGTTCGAGGGCGTCGGTTTCACCTACCCGGGTGCCGATCGGCCGGTCCTCGACGGCGTCGAGCTCGACATCGCGCCGGGCGAGACCGTCGCCCTCGTGGGGGCCACCGGCTCGGGCAAGACCACCCTCACGGCGCTGGTCGGGCGGCTGTACGACGTGACCGAGGGGCGGGTCACCGTCGACGGCACCGACGTGCGCGACATGCCGCTCACCCAGCTGCGCACCGTCGTCGCCACCGCCTTCGAGGACGCGACGCTGTTCTCGATGAGCGTGCGCGAGAACCTCACGCTCGGCCGGCCCGACGCCACCGCAGACGACGTCGACGAGGCGCTGCAGGTGGCGCAGGCGGAGTTCGTGCGCGACCTCCCCTGGGGCCTGGACACCCGCATCGGCGAGCAGGGGCTCTCGCTCTCCGGCGGACAGCGGCAGCGACTCGCGCTGGCCCGCGCGGTGCTCGGCCGCCCGTCGGTGCTCGTGCTCGACGACCCCCTGTCGGCCCTCGACGTGCACACCGAGTCGCTGGTCGAGGAGGCGCTGCGCAGCGTGCTGGCGGGCACCACCGCGCTCGTCGTCGCGCACCGGCCCTCGACGGTGCTGCTCGCCGACCGGGTGGCCCTCCTCCAGGGCGGGCGCATCACCGCCGTCGGCACCCACTCCCAGCTCCTGGCCGACGTGCCCGCCTACCGGAACCTCCTGGCGCAGGACAGCGAGCTCGCGGAGGTGACGTCGTGACCGACGCACCCTCTCCGGCCACGGGCACGCCCGAGGACCCGAACGAGCTGTGGCGCGGGGTCGCGACGGAGGACACGACCGAGGAGCTGACCGGCAGCGCCGGAATCTTCCTCCGCGACCGCTCGCGCCGGCTGCTCGGCGAGCTGCTCCAGCCGCACAAGCGGGCGCTGTGGTGGCTGCTCGCCATCCTCGTCGTCCAGAACCTGGCGTGGCTGGCCGGGCCGTTCCTGATCGGCGTCGGCATCGACGTCGCCGTCCCGGCGCTGCTCGACGGCGATCCCTGGCCGCTGATCTGGGTCACCACGGCGATGCTCGGCGCCGCCACTCTCGACGCCGCCCTGCGCTTCCGCTTCCTCACCTGGTCCGGCCGGGTCGGTCAGGCGGTCCTGCTGGCCCTGCGCCGCCGGGTGTTCACGCACGTCCAGCGGCTGCCGCTGTCCTTCCACGAGCGGTACACGTCCGGGAAGACGATCAGCCGGCTCACCAGCGACGTCGAGTCGTTGGCCGAGCTCCTCGACGAGGGTCTCGACGGACTGCTGACCGCCCTGTTCAGCGTGGTCACGATCGGCGTCATCCTGGTGGTCCTCGATCCCCCGCTGGGGCTGGTCTCGCTGCTCGGCTTCCCGGTGCTGTTCCTCGTCGCCCGCTGGTTCCAGCGCCACTCGACCGTCGCCTACCGGCGCACCCGCGAGACGATCGCGGCACTCATCGTCCAGTTCACCGAGACGTTCGGCGGCATCCGCGCCGTCCAGGCGTTCCGCCGCGAGGCACGCAACGACGAGCTCTACGCCGCCCTCAACGAGGACAACCGGAAGGCCCACGACCGGGCGTTCTGGCTGATCGCGGTCTTCGTGCCGGCGGTGACCCTGATCGGCAACCTCATCACGGTCGCGGTGCTGGGCTACGGCTCGCTGCGGGTGCTCGACGGCAGCCTCGCCATCGGCACGCTGGTGTCGTTCCTGCTGTACCTGCGACGGTTCTTCGACCCGCTGCAGGACGTCGCGATGTTCTACAACTCCTACCAGTCGGCGACGGCGGCGCTGGAGAAGCTCTCCGGTGTGCTGGAGGAGCGGCCGACGGTCGCCGAGCCCACCGACCCGGTCTCGCTGGCCGCGCCGCTGGGCGAGATCCGCTTCGAGGGCGTGCGGTTCGGCTACACCGACCGCACCGTGCTGTCCGCGCTCGACCTCGAGATCCCCGCCGGGCAGACCGTGGCACTCGTCGGCGCCACCGGCGCCGGGAAGTCGACGCTGGCCCGGCTGGCCACGCGGTTCTACGACCCGCTCGAGGGCGAGGTGCGACTCGACGGCGTGCCCCTGCGGCGCATCGCCGACGAGGAGCTGCGTCGTGCGCTGGTGATGGTGACCCAGGAGAGCTTCCTGTTCTCCGGCTCGATCGCCGAGAACATCGCCTTCGGCCGCCCGGGTGCCACGCGGGCGCAGATCGAGGCGGCCGCCGATGCGATCGGCGCGCACGAGTTCATCAGTTCGCTGCCCGAGGGCTACGACACCGACGTGCACAAGCGCGGTGGGCGGCTCTCGGCCGGCCAGCGGCAGCTGGTGAGCTTCGCGCGGGCGTTCCTCGCCGACCCGGCGGTGCTCATCCTCGACGAGGCGACCAGCTCGCTCGACGTCCCGAGCGAGCGGTTGGTCCAGCACGCGCTGCGCACGCTGCTCGCCGAGCGGACGGCCGTGATCATCGCCCATCGGCTCTCGACCGTGGAGATCGCCGACCGGGTGCTGGTCATGGAGGACGGCCGGATCGTCGAGGACGGCTCCCCCGCCGAACTCGTCGCCGGGATCGGCCGGTTCGCCGACCTCCACCGGGCCTGGGCCGACAGCCTCGTCTAAGCGCTGGCGCCGCTTGTGGGGTGTTCCTCCCGCTCCGGGGGTTGTGCAGCACCCAAGGAGTACGAGGAACACCCCAGAAGCGGTTCTCGCTAGCGCCGCTTGTGGGCCTGGTGCCGCAGCTGGATGATCCGCGCGCTCCCCAGGATCAGGGTGAGCAGGATGCCGCCCACGGCAGCGATCAACAGCATCAGGGACAGGGACGTGCTCCCCGTCATCCCGAAGAAGTGGACCTCGACGGTGTGGGTGTTCTGCACCATGAAGACGATCAGCGCGACCGCCAGGAGCGCGCCGACGCAGACGGTCACCCAGATCACCCCGGTGCGTGTCCGCGGCACCGAGGGGCGAGGGGTGGTCGGGCCACGCTGCGCCGGGGTCACGGGCGGGGGCAGCCCGGCGGGCGGGGGCATGCCGACGGCAGGCCCGTACGCGGGCGCGGGAGGAGTGGGGGGAGCGGACATGGCGCACTCCGAGCGGTGCGGTCACCGGAGGAGTCGGCACCGGAACGGTGCGTGTCGACCTGCCGGACACCGCTGACGGTACGCCCATTCCAGACCCGGGGAGTCCGATTCCCGCTCCGGCCCCCGTCGGCCCCCGGAGGCGGGGGAACAGCATGATCGCCCCGAGAGTTGAGACAGGCATGTCAGCGTCGGTGTCCATGCCGCTCGGCGGCGTCCACGTGGGTTCCTACGACAGCTACGAGCAGGCGCAGGCCGCGGTCGACTACCTCTCGGACGAGAAGTTCGCGGTCGAGAACGTGACGATCATCGGCTCGGACCTGCGGATGATCGAGAAGGTGACCGGGCGGCTGACCATGGGCCGCGCCATCGCGGCCGGCGCGGCCGGCGGCGCCTGGTGGGGTCTGTTCGTCGGGCTGCTGCTCGGCATCTTCTCCGCCGACGGCGGGGCGTGGATCGGCACGGTGCTCGGTGGCCTGCTCATCGGGCTCGCCTTCGGTGCCGCGTTCGGCGGGGCGGGCTACGCCGCCACCCGCGGCCGCCGCGACTTCACCAGCACGAGCAAGATCGTCGCCAGCCGCTACGACATCATGTGCAACCCGCCGCAGGCCGAGGAGGCCCGCGCGATGCTGGCCCGCTTCTCCCTCCGCGGCTGACGATCAGCGGAGGGTCGCGAACGCGATCGCGGCTGCCGCTGCGACGCCGAGCGAGTCCACGCCCGGCCGCATCCGGATGCGCGCCCGCACCGTCGCCGCGGCCTGCGCCTCGGGGGTGAGTCCGGGGCCTTCCGCGCCGAGCAGGACCGCCGTCCGCGGGTGGGCGCGCGCGTCGACGTCGCCGAGGTCGACCGCATCCTCCGCCGGCGTCAGGGCGACGGTCAGGTAGCCGGCGTCGTGCAGCCGGGCAAGGTCGCCGGGCCAGTCCGGGAGGACGGCGAACGGCAGCGCCAGAATGTGGCCCATCGAGACCCGAACCGAGCGGCGGTAGAACGGGTCGGCGCAGCGGGGGTCGAGGAGCAGTCCGTCGATCCCGAGCGCGAGGGCCGAGCGGGCGATCGAGCCCAGGTTCTCCGCGTCGTTGAGCGCCTCGAGCACGGCCAGTCGGCGCGGGGCCGCGGGGTCGGGGCCGGCCAGCAGGGTGTCGAGATCGGCGGGCGCGCGCCGATCCGCCGAGGCCAGGACGCCGCGGGTGAGCCGGAATCCGATCACCTCCGACAGCAGCCACTTGTCGGCTTCATAGACCGCGACGTCGTCCGGGATGCCGAGGGCCGCGACGCGCCCCGGGACGCCGAACACCGCTCGGACCCGGTAGTCCGAGGCGAGCAGACGCTCGACCGCGGGGACGCCCTCGACGATGACCGGGCCGGACCAGCGAGGAGTCCCCTCCGGCCGGTCGCCCGCCTTGAGGTCTCGGAAGTCGGCCACCCGCGGATCGGCGGGGTCGGTGATCGGGATCGGGACGGCCGGCACGCCGACGATCATGCCGGGCGCCCGGAATGTGCCCACCGGAGCCGCCTGATGGTCGCGAGAGCCGCCCTATGGCGCGGCCCCGGCGACCACGACGCGGCTTCGGACGACAGGCAGGGACCAAGGACCCCGTTGACGGTGCGCCCCGAACTCATCTACCGTTGAGTTCATCAGCCGTTGAGTTTCGAGGAGGCCGGCTATGGAAGCCGCCGTCACCGTCTCCGACCTGGTCGTCGACCGCGGTCCCCGCCGCGTGCTGCACGGCCTGTCGTTCGCCGTCCCGACCGGTCAGGTGACCGGTCTGCTCGGTCCCAGCGGGAGCGGGAAGACCACCCTGATGCGCGCGATCGTGGGCGTGCAGCTGGTCCGATCGGGCGGGGTCACCGTGCTGGACGAGCCGGCCGGGTCCCCCGGTCTGCGCCACCGGGTCGGCTACGTCACGCAGGCACCGAGCGTCTACGAGGACCTCAGCGTGCGGGAGAACATCCGCTACTTCGCCTCCCTGTACGGCATGGGCGCACGCGAGGCGGACGCCGCGCTCGCCGACGTCGGCCTCACCGACGCGGCCGGCCAGCTCGTGCGCGACCTGTCCGGCGGCCAGAAGGGGCGGGCCTCGCTCGCCTGCGCACTGGTCGGCGCTCCCGAGGTGCTGGTGCTCGACGAGCCGACGGTCGGCCTCGACCCGGTGCTCCGCGTCGAGCTGTGGGCACGGTTCCACGCGCTCGCCGACGCCGGGACGACGCTCATCGTCTCCAGCCACGTGATGGACGAGGCCGGCCGCTGCGACCGGCTGCTCCTGCTCCGCGAGGGCGAGCTGATCGCCGATTCCACGCCGGCGCAACTGCGCGTCGACGGCCGATCCGACGACCTGGAAGTCGCGTTCCTGAACGTGGTCCGCGCACGCGAGGAGGTGGCGGCATGACCGCCGCGACGATCGACCGCCCGCGGCCGGCGGCCAGCCACGTGAGCCCCCGGCTCACCGGCGCGACCACCGTCCGTGTGCTGCGCCAGCTGCGCCACGACCACCGGACCATCGCGATGATGCTGGTGCTGCCGAGCCTGCTGCTCGGGCTGCTCTACCTGCTCTGGAAGGACCTGCCGACGCTGCCGGGACAGCCCGGCGTGTTCGACCGGGTCGGCCTCACCATGCTCGGGATCTTCCCGTTCGTGGTGATGTTCCTGGTCACGAGCATCGCGATGCTGCGCGAGCGCACCTCGGGCACCCTCGAGCGACTCATGACGACGCCGCTGGCCCGGCTCGACCTGCTGCTCGGCTACGGGCTCGCCTTCGGGTTGATGGCGGCGCTGCAGGCGCTGGTCACCGTGACCGTCGCGACGACCGTCTACGACCTCGACGTGGCCGGCTCCGTGTGGCTCGTCGGCCTCATCGCCGTCGCCGACGCCCTGCTGGGCGTGGCGCTGGGACTGCTGGCGAGCGCCTTCGCCCGCAGCGAGTTCCAGGCGGTGCAGTTCATGCCGCTGATCGTGCTGCCGCAGTTCTTCCTCTGCGGCCTGCTGGTCCCGGTGGACCAGATGGCCGGGTGGCTGCAGGCGATCAGCCACGTCCTCCCGCTGACCTACGCCGTCGAGGCACTGCAGGAGGTGGGGTCCTCCGCCGAGGCGACCGGCACGATGTGGTTCGACATCGCGATCGTCGCCGGCGCTGCCCTCGTGGCCCTCGCCCTCGCGGCGGCCACCCTCCGGAGGAGGACCAGCTGAGCGCCGCTCGACCGACCGGCCGCCGCCCGGGCAACCCCGACACCCGGGAGGCGGTCCTGGCCGCTGCGCGGGCCGTGTTCGCCGAGAAGGGGTTCGACGGCGCGAGCATCCGCGGCATCGCGACGGCGGCCGGCGTCGACCCCGCGCTGGTGCACCACTACTTCGGCAACAAGGACAAGCTGTTCCTGGCCGTGGTCGACGCCCCCGCCGACCCGATGGCGCTCCTGCCCAAGGTCCTGGAGTCCCCCCGCGACCAGCTCGGCGCCGCGGTGGTCCGCATGGTGCTGCACGTGTGGGACGGCCCCGGCCGAGCCGCCGGCCTGGCCCTGATCCGGTCCGCGGTGAGCAACGAGTGGACGGCGAAGCTGCTGCGGGAGTTCCTCGTGGCCAAGATCCTGCGCAAGGTCGTGAGCACCCTCGGCTTCGACCCGGACGTGCGGGCGGCCCGCGCCTCGCTCGTCGCCTCCCAGATCATCGGCCTGGTCATGGCGCGCTACGTGCTGCGGCTCGAACCGCTGGCCTCGGCGACGCCGGACGAGGTGGTCGCCGCGATCGGCCCCACGGTGCAGCGCTACCTCACCGGCGACGTCGAACTGCCGGGACTGCCCTGACCGATCAGCGTGGGGCGCGCGCCAGCTGCCGGCTCTGCGCGACGAGCCGTCCGGTGGAGTCCCAGATCCGGTAGTCCTCGTCGACCCAGCCGCCGGCGACCTCCTCGGCGCGCGCCTCGACCAGGCACCAGCCCGGCGCGGGGAGCGCGCGCACCAGCACCTGGAGCTGGACGGTGGGCGCCCAGCCCATGTTGCCCATCGAGAAGCTGGTCGGCGGCAGCGCATCGGCGAACGTGACCAGGGCCAGCGGATCGGGCTCGCGGCCGTCGGCGAACTTCATCCACGCACGGATCACCGGCTCCCCCGACGGCTGCCCGAGCGCCCACCCCGCGGTGCGCGCGTCCAGCCGGGTGTCCACGCGCAGGCTGAGACCCGGGATCTGCACCCCGGGCGGCGCCAGGTGCGCGTGCTCGGCGATCGAGTAGCACTCCTCGACCGGCGGCACGTCGGGCATCGGCAGCGACCAGACCGACGGCTCGTCGCCGAGCGCCGCCGTCGTCGCCTGGACCACGAGCGCCGGGCCGTCGTCGTCGGCGAGCGTGACGATCGAGTGGGCCAGGGTCCGTCCGGCAGGACCGGGCGCGACGGTGAGGGTCACCGGCCCGGCGGCCGGCGCACGCAGGTAGCTGCCGGAGAGCGCGACGGGATGCGGATGCGGACTGTGCAGGACCGCGGCGCGACCGGCGACGGCCAGCAGGTAACCGCCGTTCAGGATGCCGCCGCCGACGTCCCACCCTGCGTCGAGCTCGGCGAGCAGCCCGCCGCCTTCGGTGCGGTGGACGGCGGTGGCTGTGTCGAAGGCGCTGTCGACAGCGCTGGGGTGATCGTCCTGCGGCACGTTCCCCAGGGTGCCAGTGTGGATCGCATGGACTACACGCACCTCGGACGCAGCGGTCTGTCGGTCTCCCGGCTCTGCCTGGGCACCATGAACTTCGGCTGGAAGACCGAGGAGGCCGACTCCCACGAGATCATGGACCGGGCGCTGGCCGAGGGGATCAACTTCTTCGACACGGCCAACGTCTACGGGTTCGACCAGGGCAAGGGCCGCACCGAGGAGGTGCTCGGGTCCTGGTTCGCCCAGGGTGGCGAGCGCCGCGAGAAGGTGGTCCTCGCGACCAAGGTCTACGGCTCGATGAGCGACTGGCCCAACGACACCTTCCTGTCGGCCCGCAACATCGTCCGCGCCTGCGAGGGGTCGCTGCGCCGGATGGGCACCGACTGGATCGACCTCTACCAGTTCCACCACATCGACCTGAAGACGCCGTGGGACGAGATCTGGCAGGCCTGCGAGACGCTGGTCGCGCAGGGGAAGGTGCTCTACATCGGCGCGTCGAACCACGCGGCGTGGCAGATCGTGGCGGCCAACGAGGCGGCCCGGCGTCGCAACTTCCTGGGCCTGGTCAGCGAGCAGTCGCACTACAACCTGCTGACCCGCCACGTCGAGCTCGAGGTGCTCCCCGCCGCGCAGCACTACGGCGTCGGTGTCATCCCGTGGAGCCCGCTGGCGGGCGGCCTGCTCGGCGGCGTGCTGGAGAAGACCGAGGGCGGACGGCGGTCCGAGGAGCGCAACCGCGAGCGGATCGAGAAGCACCGCCCGGCGCTGGAGGCCTACGAGGCGTTCTGCACGGAGATCGGGCACGCGCCCGGCGACGTCGGCCTCGCGTGGCTGCTGCACCAGCCCGCCGTGACCGCGCCGATCGTCGGGCCCCGCACGATGGAGCAGTTCGACAGCGCGCTGCGGGCGCTCGAGGTCACCCTGGACGACGACCAGCTCGCCCGCCTCGACGAGATCTTCCCGGGCTACAAGAAGGCCCCGCAGGAGTACGCCTGGTGACTCTCCCTCGGCCCTAGCCGGTGACCGGCCAGGCGGCGACCGTCTCGTGGGTCGGCGTGGGTCCGAGGTGGCTCTCGATGAGCCGCACCTCCGCGACGGGCCAGTCGGGCCCCGAGTAGTCGGCCAGGCGCTCCATCAGGTCGCCGTCCGCCGGCCGCCCGGGACGCCAGCGACCCAGCGTGAGGTGCGGCCGGAAAGGGCGTTCCTCCACCTCGAGCCGCAGCGACCGGGCCACCGTGGCCAGCTGCGCGGCCAGCTCGACCAGCGGGACGACGTCGCCGTCGAGCGCCGTCCACGCGACCTGCGGACGCCGCCGGGACCCGAACCGCCCACCGCCGGACAGGCGCAGCCGCATGGCCGGTGCTGCTGCCACGGCCGGGGCGGCAGCGGTCACCAGCTGCGGTACCCGTGCGTCGGGGACCGCGCCGAGGAACAGCAGGGTCACATGCCAGCGCGACGGGTCGCCCCAGCGCGGCCCACCGGGCGCCTCGTGCAGCGGAGCGAGTGCGCGCTCGAGGTCGTCCTTCGCCTCGCGGGACGGGTCGACGGCGAAGAACAGGCGCCGGATCGCACCGCCCGGGCGCGCGGTGCTCAGCCGCGCACCACCATGCCGGCGCCCTCGAGGGCGGCCAGCACGCGCAGTCGCTCGACGTCCCGGGCCACCCCGGCCGCCGGCTGCTCCGCGAGCTCGTGCGGCACCTCGAGCATCTCGGCCGCCTCGACGAGCACGCCGTCGTAGGCGGCCCAGAGCGCCTTCCAGCGGACCAGCGTCGAGCCTGACGGCACGAGCGCCAGTTGGCGGGAGAGCCGGCGCAGGTCTGCCGCGACCACCTGGATCGGCCGGCGGGTGGGGCCGATCGGCTCGGGCTGCGGCGTGCGACCGGCCCTGGTGCGCGCGGGCCGGCGACGCTTCATCGCGTGGACGCGATGCTGCTGCGCCCGGTAGGCACGGCGGGCGGACCGGCGCTCGGCCACGTCGATCGGGTCCTCGGTCGTGCAGCTCGAGGCCCACCGGTCGGCGAGGAAGAGCATGAGCGTGAACACGACGAAGGCCACCAGGATCTGGACGACCAGCATCGCGCCGCCTCCCCATCCGAGCCAGTTTCTCGAAGGTACTCCCGAGACATACGGCACACGACGGCTTTCTGGTTCAGTCCGCGCTCCCCTGGGAGACGACGGCCTCCTCGGCGACCCGCGGCTGCCCGACCCGGACCCCCAGCCAGGGCTTCGCCTGGCGCCGCTCGAGGCGCACGGTGCGGCCGCGGGCGAGCCAGAGGCCCGCGCCGAGCCCGGCGAGGACGCACACGGCGCCACCGAGGATGAGCCCCCACGGCGCGCCGAAGCGCTCGGAGATCCAGCCGATCAGCGGCGCACCCAGCGGGGTGCCGCCCATGAAGCACATGAAGTACAGCGCCATGACCCGGCCGCGCATCTGCGGATCCACGCCGAGTTGGACGTAGCTGTTGTTGGCCACGGCGAAGATCAGGGCGGCCGCGCCGGTGGGCACGAGCAGCACCGCGAACGCGACGAACCCCGGCATGAGGCCGGACACGATCGTCAGGACGCCGAAGCTGATCACCGCGCCGACGAGGAAGCGCTGCCGCGGGCGGGCGCTGCGGCGGGTGGACAGGAGTGCCCCGGTCAGCGAGCCGACGGCGAAGAACGTGGACAGGAGCCCGAACGCCTCGGCGCCGAGGTCGAACACCTCACGGGCCATCAGGGCGATCGTCACCTGGTAGTTGAAGCCGAACGTGCCGATCACGAAGGCGAGCCCGAGTGAGAGCACCAGATCGGGATGGGCCCACGTGTACGCCAGGCCCTCCCGGAGCTGGCCCCTCGCCCGGGCGACCGGCGGGCTCGGCCGCAGCTCCGAGGTCCGCATGACGGCCAGCGCCACGATCGTGAAGGCGAAGCTGGCGGCGTTGATGAAGAACGCCGGCGCGGTGTCGCCGCCCGACGCGGCGATGACCAGACCCGCCAACGACGGACCGACCAGGCGCGCCCCGTTGAAGGTCGTCGAGTTCAGGCCGACGGCGTTGGTCAGGAGCTCCGGGCCGACCATCTCGGACACGAACGACTGGCGGACCGGTACGTCGACCGCCGACACCGCACCCAGTGCGAAGGCCAGCAGGTAGACGTGCCAGAGCTCGCACCGAGCCGGTGGCCACGAGCAGCCCGAGGCCGAGGGCGAGCACGCCCATCAGCGCCTGGGTGATCAGCAGCAGCCGGCGCTTGGCGTACCGGTCGGCCAGGACGCCGCCGTACATGCTCAGCAGCAGGCTGGGGGCGAACTGCAGCGCCGTCGTCAGGCCGAGCGCGACACCGTTGTCGTCGGAGAGCTGCAGCACCAGCCAGTCCTGACCGATCCGCTGCATCCACGTGCCGGTCAGGCTGACCAGGTTCGCCGAGGCGTAGAGGCGGTAGTTGCGGACCCGCAGGGCGCGGAACATGCCCGTGCCCGGCTTGTCCGGGAGCCGCTCGGTGGTGCGTTCAGACGTGCGTTCGGTGGTCGTTCAGGTCACCCACTGGCCAGCTTGTCCATGATGACCGCCGCCTCGCGCAGCACCGTGCGTTCCTCGGGCGAGAGGTCCTGCAGTTGTCCGGAGAGCCAGGCCTCGCGGGCCCGCGCCTCGGCGTCGAGCAGTTGCTCGGCCGTCGGGGTCAGCTCGATGACGACCTGGCGGCCGTCGGTGGGGTGCGGCGTCCGGGTGACCAGACCCATCCCCTCGAGCGCGACGACGACTCGCGTCATCGACGGCGGCTGCACCCGCTCGTGACCGGCCAGCTCGCCGGGGCTCATCGGGCCGTGCCGCTTCAGCGTCGACAGCGCCGCCAGATGGGTGAGCGTCACCTCGGTGTTCACCCGCTGGTTGCGCAGCCGGCGCGACAGCCGCATCACGGCCAACCGGAAGTCGTGCGCCAGTGCTGCGGTGTCCAGCGACGTCCGGCTCACGGGTCCAGCCTATCCCGGATCGTTAGCGAACCTCAGAACAACTGCTGCAGCGGCTCGAGCAGGAAGTAGATGAGGAACAGTACGGCGATGACCCACATCAGCGGGTGGATCCGCCGCGCCCGCCCGGTCACGGCCGACAGCAGCACGTAGGTGACGACGCCGGCGCCGATGCCGTTGGTGATCGAGTACGTGAACGGCATCAGCGCGATCGTGAGGAAGGCCGGGATGACCAGCACCATGTCGTCCCAGACCAGGTACCGGATCTGGGTGATCATCAGGGCACCGACGACGACGAGAGCCGGCGCCGCCGCCTCCGACGGGACCACCTGCACCAGCGGGCTGAAGAACATCGCGACGAGGAACAGCAGGCCGGTGGCCACGCTCGCCAGGCCCGTCCGCGCGCCGTCGGCGACACCGGAGGCGCTCTCGATGTAGGTCGTGTTCGACGAGACGCTGCCCGCGCCACCGGCCGCGGCGGCCAGCGAGTCGACCAGCAGGACGGGCTGCGACTTGGGCAGGTTGCGGTTCTCGTCGAGCAGGCCGCCCTCGGCGCCGACGGCGGTGACCGTGCCGACGGTGTCGAAGAAGTCGGCGATCATCAGCGAGAACACGATGAGGAGCGCGGCGAGGACGCCGATGCGCTCGAACCCGCCGAACAGCGAGAAGTTCCCGAGCAGCGACAGGTCGGGGGTGCTCACGACGCTCTCGGGGAGGGTCGGCACCTGCAGCGCCCAGCCCCGCGGGTTGATGCCGTCGGCCGTGAACGTGGGCCCGACCTTCGCGACCGCCTCCACGATCATCGCGAAGATGGTCGTGGCGATGATGCCGATCAGCAGGCCGCCCTTGACGCGGCGCACGACCAGCACGCTCATCAGCAGCAGGCCGAAGACGAAGACCAGGATCGGCCAGCCGGCGAGCTGGCCGTTGATGCCGAAGGAGACGGGGACGACGCCTTCCTGGGCGCGGCGGATGAAGCCGGCGTCGACCAGGCCGATGATGGTCAGGAAGAAGCCGATGCCCACGGCGATCGCGGTCTTGAGCTGCGGCGGGATCGCCTCGAACACCGCGCGGCGGAAGCCGGTCAGCACCAGCACCGTGATGAGCAGGCCCTCCAGCACGACCAGGCCCATGATCTCGGGCCAGGTCAGCTGGGTGAAGGCGTACACAGCGACGACCGCGTTGATCCCGAGGCCGGTCGCCAGCGCGAACGGATAGCGGCCGACGACGCCCATGAGGATCGTCATCACGCCCGCGATGAGTGCGGTGACGGCGGCGACGCCCGGGAAGGGGAGCTCGTTCCCGGTCACGTCGGCGCCGGACAGGATGATCGGGTTGAGCACCACGATGTAGGCCATCGTGAAGAAGGTCGTGACGCCGCCCCGGATCTCGCGGCCCACCGTCGAGCGGCGGGCGCTGATCTCGAAGTAGCGGTCCAGCCCGTTCTTCGGCCGGATCTTGGGGCCGTCGCTGCGCCGCGGACGGGTGTCGCCCGCGACGACGTCAGCCGGTGTGCCCTCGTCGGCGGGGACGACGGCCTGGGTGCTGGCCTTACCGCGGCTGGCGCCGGCGGACGGACGCGACTTGTCGGGCATGCGAACTCCCCGTGACAGGCTGCCGACCCGGCCGGAAACCCCCCGTCAGGGACCCCGGCCCGGCCGCGCGGATGGCTTCGAGCGGCTTCGAGCGGCGACAGCGTGCCACAAGATCGTTCCGTTGGCGTTACGACGGACCGCGCACCACGCCGAAGGGTGTCGCCCTAAGGTGCTGCCCGTGCCCCGACCGACGAAGCAGGCTCCCCCACCGCTGCAGGTGGACACCGCTCGCGTCGTGATCGCAGGCACCGTGCTGTGGGCGATCGCGCTGGTCGTACTGCTGTTCCTGGGCGACCGCGTCGACCGGCTCTGGACCTGGACCTGCGTGGCCGCGATCGTGCTGGCGATCCTGGGCCTCGGCGTGATGCGCCTCCAGGGCCAGCTCCCGCGCCGCTCCGACGGGACGGGCCGCACCGAGGGCGACAGCTAGCCAGGGGCCGAAATGGCCATTGTGGCCCCTGTCAGTCCGTGAGGACGTCGAAGCCGCCGGTGTCGTAGCGCGCCGAGCGCACGACCTCGGTGGGATCGCTGGCCACCAGGGTGGCCTGGCTGTGCGCACCGCAGCCGTAGTCCGTCGTCACGACGTGGCCGTCGGCGGGCGCGTAGGCGTTGCCGCAGGCGCCGAGCGCGGAGCGGAGCGACCCGGCCAGCGGCAGGAAGAACCCGCAGGTCGCGCACGGTCCGGGTGCGTGGCGGGCCATCGCCGTGTTCGGACCGAACTCGCTGGCGGACCACCGCGCGAGGGCCTCCTCGCGGCCCTCCCGCGACATGACCCGCTCGCGACCGAGGCCCAGCTCCGACGCGACGACGGAGCCTTCGGGGTCGGCGGCGGAGTCGTCCTCGGCGGCGTAGGAGGGGGCCAGCCGGTGGTCGTCCTCGGTACTGGGCAGGACGTCGCCGACCGACAGGTCACCCGGACGCAGCCGCTCGTGCCACGGCACCCACGCCGGTGCGAGGAGCGCCTGGTCACCGGGGAGCAGGACCACCTCGTCCACCGTGACCTGGTCCTCGCCCGGCACCCGGGCGAGGGTGACCGCCCAGTGCCAGCCCACGTACCCGGGCAGGCGGCTGGCGAAGGTGTGCGTGACCACCCCACCCAGCGCGTCGGGCTCGACGTCGACCGAGGTCTCGACGGGCTCGGCGGAGGCGCCGAGGTGGTCGCCGACCAGGGCCGGGTCGCCGGCGGTCTCCGCCGCGGCCGTGCGGGCGGTCTCCACCGCCCCGGCGAGGACGTCGTCGACGGCGGAGGCGGACCGCGAGAATGCGTAGGGCTCGGTCACGTCGACCATTGTGGCGGACGCGAGGTCCGATGCGCCGCGCCGCACCCCTCGGCGGGGCGGGCGGTCGTTCCTCCCGCCTGTCCAGGAAGGTGCGGCACGATGGTGTCGTGTTCGCGTCCCGTCGCCCCGGTGCAGGTCGCCGGTCGCGGCTGCCCGGAGGCGGCACCCCGCCGCCGCCCCTGGAACGCGCGGACACCACGCCGGTCGAGGTGAGGCGGCCGAGCACTCGGCCGCTGCAGCTTCCGGGCGACGACCGCCCGACCGACGTCGTCCCGCCGTTCCCCCCGGCGACCGGCGGTGCGTATCCGTCTTCGACGCCGTACGCGGCCGGTCCTGCCTGGCAGTCCCCGGCACCGAACGGCGCCCCGTGGAACGCCGGCCAGCAGTGGGCCACCGGCAACCCGCAGTGGGCCGGCAACGACCAGTGGTCCGCCGGCGGTCCCGTGCCGCCCAACGGGAACGTGCCCCCGGGCGGGTACGGACAGCCCGGCGGATACGAGTCCCCGCCCGCCTATGGCCCGCCGCCCGGGCTACGGGCCCCCACCCGGCTACGGCGCTCCACCCGGCTATGGCCCGCCGCCCGGCTACGGGCCGCCGGCCGCTCCGTGGCCGCCCGGCGCGGGCCAGGTTCCCCCGGCGCTGCCCCCGGGGGCCGGGCAGGTGCCGCCCGACCCGGGCGCCGTCCCGCCGAAGGTCACCGTCGCCCGTGTGGCGGTCGCCCGCTCCCGGCAGCTGACCGCCGCGGCGGCCGAGCGCGTACGCGCGGCCAGCCGTGCCGACGGCGCCGGCGAGAGCGGCCTGACCCAGCTCCTGTGGGTCAACGCCCTGCACATGGCCGGCGACGCGATGATCGCCGTCTCCCTGGCCGGCACCCTGTTCTTCGCGGCGACCACCGACGCCCAGCGCAGCAACGTCGCGCTGTACCTGCTGGTCACGATGGCCCCGTTCGCCGTCCTCGCGCCGATCATCGGGCCCGCACTCGACCGGTTGCAGCGCGGCCGCCGGTGGGCGATCGCCGTCAGCGACTTCGGCCGGTGCGTCCTCGCACTGGTCATGGCCGCCCACTACGACGACTTCTGGCTCTACCCGGCAGCGCTCGGCGTCCTCGTGCTGTCGAAGGCGCACAACGTGCTGCGCGCCGCCGTCGTGCCCCGCGTTCTGCCAGGGGCGATGTCGCTGACCTCGGCGAACGCCCGGTTGTCGGTGTTCGGGCTGGCCACGGCGGGAGTCGCTGGCGCCATCGGGGCCGGCATCGCGTGGGCGCTCGGCTTCGAATGGCTGCTCTACGCGACCGCCGCGGTCTTCGCGACCGTCGGCGCCATATCGCTCCGCCTGCCGCCGCACGTCGACGTGCCATCTGGGGAGATGCCCGCGGACATCTTCACGACGGGAGAGGTCCTGGTCCCCGGCCGACGGCGGCGTCCGGTGAGCCCGCACGTCGTGCTGGCGCTGCGGGCCAACGCAGCGCTGCGCGGGCTCGGCGGGTTCCTCACCATCTTCTCCGCGTTCCTGGTGCAGGCCGAGTTCCCCGGCGGCTGGGAGGCGACCCTGGCGCTGGGCGCGATCGCCGCCGCGGCGGGCATCGGCAGCTTCGCCGGCACGGCCGCCGGTTCGCGGCTGCACGCCGCCGATCCGGACCGGATCGTGCTGATCGCCGCCGGTGCGGCCGCCGGAATCACGGTCCTCGCCGCGATCTTCTTCAGCTTCGCGATGGCGGTGGTCGTCGCTCTCGTCGCGGCGATCACCAACGCGCTCGGGAAGGTGTCGCTCGACGCGGTCATCCAGCGCGAGGTCCCCGAGAGCCTGCGGGCCTCGGCGTTCGCCCGCTCGGAGACCGTGCTCCAGTTGTCCTGGGTCATCGGCGGCGCCTTCGGCATCGCGCTGCCGCCCATCGGATGGCTCGGGTTCACGGTCGCCGCCGCAATCCTCGTCCTCGCCGTCGGCCTGGTGCTCTGGAGCCTGCACCGCAGCAAGCGGCCTGCGCCTCCCCCGGCACCTCGGGAGCCCGCGGCACCCCCGGAACCCGTGTGGCTGGCCGACACCGACTCCCCCACCGACCCGCTCGGGCAGCGGTGGTCGTGAGGCGAGCAGCAACCGTCCCCCTGCTGTCCGCGCTGCTCCTCCTCGCCGGTTGCGGCGGGAGTGCGGAGGCCGACGGTCCACCCGACGTCGAGGTGGTCGTCGGCGGGCAGGACGTCACGGCCCGGCCCACCCAGTACTGCCTGGACGGCGAGTGGCAGCGGTACACCACCTCGCCGCCGATCCTCGAGGTCTCCCCGGACACCCCGATCTCGCTCACCGTCCCCGAGGGGGTGGCCGAGCGCGGCTGGAGCGTCCAGGTGTTCGACGAGCAGCTGGAGGAGACGATCGGTGAGGTCGACGTGCCCGCCGGAACGGCCACCTTCGACGAGATCAACACCTCCGACGTCGTCCCGCCGGCGTTCTACCTCGTCGTCGTCGAGGACAGCGGTGGCGAGTGCGGCGAGCTGTCGGCCGCGTGGCCGATCGGCTTCCTCCGCGCCGGCGGTTAGCCCTCCAGGTCGGTCGCGACCGCGCGCAGCACGGAAGCGACCTTGCGGGACTCCGACCGGTCGGGGTGCCGGCCGCGGCGCAGGCCCTCACCGACGTCGTCGAGCAGCTTGATCAGGTCCTCGATGATCGGGACCATCTCGTCGGGCTTCTTCCGCTTCTGCTCGGCCACGGTGGCGGCGACCGACGGCAGCGGGTCGAGGACGCGGACCTGCAGCGCCTGGTCACCGCGCCGCCCGGCGACGATGCCGAACTCCACGCGCTGACCGGGCTTGAGCTCGGTCGTGCCGCTGGGCAGGGCGTCCTTGTGGACGAAGACGTCCGGGCCGTCCTCGCGGGAGAGGAAGCCGAAGCCCTTCTCCGGGTTGAACCACTTGACTCTGCCGGTGGGCACGGTGAGATCCCTGTTCCTCGCTACGGGTCCGGCGCGATGGCCGGGGGTCGACGGGCGGCGGTTCGGCCGCACGTGTCCAGGTTAGTCGGCGATCACGCCGCCTCGACCTCGGGAAGCACCCGGAGCCGTTCGAGGAGTTGCAGGAAGACGACGGCGAAGTCGTTGTCGGCCACCTCGCGGCGCACCTCGGCCCAGTCGACCTGCTCGCGCAGCGCCCGGGCGACGGGCAGCATCCGGGAGAAGTCGCAGTAGTGCTCGTCGAGGGCCATGAGCTTGGTGACGACGATGTCCGTGGCGCGCAGGACCGGCATCTGCACCGACAGGACCGGCAGCACCTCCGAGCGGTCGATCAGGTCGCTCTCGACCGGGTGCCCGCAGGTCCGCCAGATGACGTCGACGAACGAGCCGCCGCGCACGACCTTGGTCAGCCAGTCCTCCGGCGGGTCCTGGACGTCGAGACCGGCGTCCTCGAGCACCTTCGTCGCCCGTTCGGACTCGGACTCGGGCACGAGGAAGTCGGCGTCGTGGTCGGGCTCGGGCGCACCGCGCACCCAGGCGGCGTAGCCGCCGCACAGGGCGAACGGCACCCCGGCCTCCTTGAGCGCGACGGCCGTGCGCTTCAGCAGGTCGCGGATCTCGTCGCGTTCGGAGGGCTGCACGCCGGTCCGTCTACCCGTCCTGGCCGGGAGCACGCACAGCGGTGGTAGAGAACGCCCGGTCGGGGCACAAGGCGTGCGTGCGCATCGCGACGTTCAACATCCTGCACGGGCGCTCGCCGGAGGACGGCCAGGTCGACGTCGACCGGCTGGCCACCGCGGTCGAGAGCCTCGACGCCGACGTGCTCGGCCTCCAGGAGGTGGACCGGGACCAGCCGCGCTCGATGGGTGCGGACCTGACCGCGGTCGCCGCCGAGGCGATGGGCGCGAAGGAGCACCAGTTCGTCGCTGCGCTGCACGGGACACCGGGCGGCACGTGGATGGCCGCGACCGGCGAGGAGCAGCCGGGATCGGCGACCTACGGCATCGCGCTGCTGTCGCGGTACCCCGTCGTCTCGTGGCGGGTGGTGCGGCTGCCGCCGCTGCGCGCGAGCGTGCCGATGTGGTCGACGTGGAACAACCGCCCGTTCGTGGCGCGCGACGAGCCGCGGGTCGCCGTCGCGGCGGTGCTCGAGGGACCGTTCGGCGAGTTCACCGTCTGCAACACGCACCTGTCGTTCATCCCGGCGTGGAATGCCTTCCAGTTGCGTCGGCTGGTCCGCTCGCTGACCGGGACGCGCGAACCGATGGTCGTCATCGGTGACCTGAACATGCAGACGGCGCAGGCGACCCGGCTGACCGGGATGCGCTCGATCGCTTCTGCCCCCACCTTCCCCGCGGTCGGCCCCACCCGGCAGATCGACCACGTCCTGGTGCGGGGACCGCTGCGCGCGACGGGGCCGGCCGAGGCGGTGCGGCTGCCGCTGTCGGACCACCGGGCGCTCGTCGTCGACTGCGAACCGGGCTGATCGCGGCGACGGTCGGCTGACCTGCGGGAGACCGGCCGCTGGTAGATCATGACCGCATGGCAGCCGCGGCTCGTGTCTTCAGCGTTCTCGCCACCGTCGTCCGGGTGGTGTGCGCGGTGATCGCGGCACTGATCGTCGTCCACGCGCTGTTCGTGCTGTTCGAGGCGAACCCGGACAACTTCCTCGTCGAGTTCACGACCGGCTGGCGGGACACCTTCGCCTGGTTCACCAAGGACCTGTTCCAACCGTCGGACCCGAAGATCGCCGAGGCGATCAACGACGGGCTGGCCGCGCTGATCTGGGTCGTCGCGGGCAGCGTGCTGTCGAAGCTGATCGTCCGCTTCGCCCCCGCCCCGAAGGCAAAGGCATAGTCGGAAGGCACCCAGCGGTGGCCCCGCTGCAGGGGCCCGCCGCGAGCGTGCGAGCGGTGGGGGGCAGCGGGGTCCTCTTTCAGGCGTTCTTGACGGCGGCCGCCGACTGCAGGCCCAGCTCCTCGACCGAGACCTGACGCATCTCCACCTTGCGGATCTTGCCGGTGACGGTCATCGGGAACTCGCCGACGATCTTCACGTAGCGGGGGATCTTGTAGTGGGCGAGCTTGCCCTGGCAGAACTCGCGCAGGCTCTCGGCGGTGAGCGGCTCGGCGCCCTCGCGTAGCCGCACCCAGGCCATGAGCTCCTCGCCGTACCGCTCGTCGGGGACGCCGATGACCTGGGCGTCGACGACGTCGGGGTGCGTGTAGAGGAACTCCTCGATCTCCCGCGGGTACACGTTCTCCCCGCCGCGGATGACCATGTCCTTGATCCGGCCGACGATGTTGAGGTAGCCGTCGTTGTCCATGACGGCGAGGTCACCCGTGTGCATCCAGCGGGCCGGGTCGATGGCCTCGGCGGTCTTCTCGGGCTCGTTCCAGTAGCCGAGCATCACCGAGTAGCCGCGGGTGCAGAACTCGCCGGGCTCGCCGCGCGGCATGGTCAGACCGGTTTCGGGGTCGACCACCTTGACCTCGAGGTGCGGGTGCACCTGGCCGACGGTGGAGGTGCGGCGGTCGAGGTCGTCGTCGGCGCCGGTCTGCGTGGACACCGGGGAGGTCTCGGTCATGCCGTAGCAGATGGTGACCTCTTCCATGCCCATCTCGGCGACCACCCGCTTCATCACCTCGACCGGGCACGGCGAGCCGGCCATGATCCCGGTGCGCAGCGACGAGAGGTCGTAGTCGGCGAAGTTCGGCAGCGCGAGTTCGGCGATGAACATCGTCGGGACGCCGTACAGCGACGTGCAGCGCTCCTCCTGCACCGCCTTCAGCGTGAGCGCCGGGTCGAACCCGGGCGCGGGGATCACCATCGTGGCGCCGTGCGAGGTGGCCGCCAGGTTGCCCATGCCCATGCCGAAGCAGTGGTAGTAGGGCACCGGGATGCAGATCCGGTCGGCCTCGGTGTAGCCGCAGCCCTCGCCCACGAAGAACCCGTTGTTGAGCAGGTTGTGGTGGGTGAGGGTGGCGCCCTTGGGGAAGCCGGTCGTGCCCGACGTGTACTGGATGTTGATCGGGTCGTCGGCCGAGAGCTCGGCCTCGCGGCGGACCAGCAGCTCCCGGTCGCCGGCCCGGCCGGTCTCCAGCAGCCGCTCCCACTCCGGATCACCGAGGAAGAGCACCTCGCGCAGGTCGGGGCAGTCGCCGCGGACCTCGCCGACCATCGCCCGGTAGTCGCTGGTCTTGAACTCCGGCGCGCTCACCAGCACCGAGATGCCGGCCTGCTTCAGCACGTAGGACAGCTCGTGGGTGCGGTAGGCCGGGTTGATGTTGACCAGGATCGTGCCGAGCTTCGCCGTCGCGAACTGGACGAACGCCCATTCCGCGCAGTTGGGCGCCCAGATGCCGACCCGGTCGCCCTTGCCGACGCCGAGCGCGTCGAGGCCGAGGGCCACGGCGTCGACCTCGGCGACGAACTGCGGATAGCTGAATCGGCGACCGGTGGCGCACTCGACGAGCGCTTCGTGGTCGCCCACCCGCGCCGCCGTCCGATCCAGGTTCGCCCCGATCGTGTCGCCCAGCAGGGGGACCGTCGAGGTCCCGTTGCTGTAGGACGGCAGCGCGGGCGCGGTCACCGCTTGCGCCCCTCGCGCGTCATGACGCCGGCGCGGTTGGGCTTGTCCGTCGGGTGGGCGTACCGCAGCCGCTCCACCGGGATCGGGAAGGCGTGGTCCTGGCCGAAGGGCGAGAGCGGGCCGGCCACCGATGCGGAGAGCTCGGTGAGCGGCGGGCCGCCGTCGTCGGACTCGCCCCAGGTGGGCTCCACCAGGTGGACGTTCCTCGCCTTGCGCTTGGCCATGTCGCCTCCGTATCGGACCGCTGCGCCGTCCGGCGCACGTCGCTGGCGCTCATCTTCTCGGACGCGTCCCCCGGACGCACGCACTGTTCCCCCGGGGAGTGCCCGTCACGCGCGGCGCCGCACCTCGCGAGCGCCGAACAGGGTCTCGAGCCCCTCGGCGGTGAGCACCCATTCGTGCTCGCCGACGCGGGCCGCGCGGATCTCGGCGTCGTTCAGCCGCTGCACGGTGCGGGTGCGCCACACCGACGTGCTCATGAGGCGCAGCCGCACGGGTTCGTCGAGGGGGTCGAACTCGTCGAAGCCCTCCGGCTCGAAGGCCAGGATCGCGGGACCGGCGATCCGCAGCATGCCGCGGACCCACGCGTCCGGGGTCAAGGCGCGGCGCCAGCGCCGGGCGCGCAGCAGGGCGCCGGTGCCCGCGACCGTGGCGGACAGTCCCGCGATGATCAGCACGACGACGACGAGGCCGACGCCGGGCAGCCGCCGTCCGCTCTCGGCCACCTCGACGGCCGCGGCCCCGGCCAGGAACCCGAGGACGACGGCGATCACGCCGCCGGCCAGCCAGCGGATCGCGCCGGCCTGGTAACCGGTCAGGGCCGCCTGGGTCGCGGGGTCCTCGGCGGCGGGGTGCACGGCTCCATGCTGGCAGGAGCGTTCCGCCGTGCGACGACGTAGCGTGGACCGGATGCCCAACGACCCTCCAGCGACGCTCGCCGGCTGGCTGCGCACCCGCAGCGACGAGCAGCTCAGCGCCTTGCTGGCGGCTCGTCCCGACGTCGCCCGACCGGCTCCGTCCGACATCGTCGCGCTCGCCAGCCGGCTCGCGGTGCCGGTGTCGGTGGACCGCGCGCTCGACGAGCTGGACGCGACCACGCTGCAGGTGCTCGACGTCGTCCTGCTCGCGCCGACCGACGGGCTGCCCCCCGAGGAGCTCCCGGCCGCCCTGCCCGACCTGGCCGACGACGTCGTCGAGGCGGGCCTGGAGGCCCTGACCACGCGGGCGCTGCTCTGGGGCGACGACGTGCTGCACGCCCCCGACCCGGTCCGCCGCGCGGTCCGCCACCCGGCGGGCCTGGGCCGCCGCGCCGTCGACCTGCGGGTGCAGCTGCCGGCGGACCTGCCCGCCGCCGTCGCCGAGCTGGCCCCCGAGGAGCGCGCGGTCCTCGAGCGGCTGGCCGGCGAACGGCCGGTCGGGCACCTGCCCGACGCCCCGAACAGCGGGTCGACGCCGGCCCGCCGGCTGCTGCAGCGCGGGCTGCTGGCCCGGATCGACGCGCTCAACGTGGAGCTCCCGCGCGAGCTCGGGCTGCTGCTGCGCGGCGACCGCCCCTTCGGCCCGCCGCGGCAGCGTCCCGAGCCGCCGGCGGTGACCCGCGACCGGAAGACGCTCGACCGGCAGGCGGCCGGCGCGGCGCTGGAGAGCGTCGGCCGGGTCGCCGAGGTGCTGGCGCTGCTCGAGGACGAGCCCGCCGGTCTGCTGCGCAGCGGCGGCGTCGGGGTCCGCGACCAGAAGCGGCTGGCCAAGTCGCTGCACGTGGCCGAGCCCGAGGCCGCCTGGCTGCTGGAACTCGCGCACGCCTCCGGGCTGCTCGACGTCGGCGGGCCGCACCGCGACGAGTGGCTGCCCACCCGCACCTACGACATCTGGCGCGAGCAGGACCTGCCCGACCGCTGGGCGGTGCTCGCCGCCGGCTGGCTGGGCAGCGTGCGGCTGCCCTCGCTGGTCGGGCAGCGCGACGTCGCGGGCAAGGCGGTCAACCCGCTCTCCCCCGACCTGGTCCGGCACACCGCGCCCGCGATCCGGCGCTCGGCCCTCACCGTGCTGGCCGAGTTCCCGGCCGGCGCCGGGCTGACCCCCGACGACCTGGTCGCCCTGCTGCGCTGGCGCACCCCGCGGCGGGCCGACCGGCTGGCGCCCGTGCCGGCGATGCTGGCCGAGGCCGCCCGGCTGGGCCTCGCTGGTCGGCGGCGTCCTGTCGACGGCGGGCCGCGGGCTGCTGACCTCGGGCGAGGACGCCGCCGCCGACGGCATGCGCGGCCTGCTGCCCGAGCCGGTCGACCACGTGCTGGCCCAGCCCGACCTGTCGCTGATCGCGCCGGGCCCGCTGGTGTCCGAGCTCGCCGACACCCTCGCCGTCGTCGCGGACGTCGAGTCCTCGGGCGGGGCCACGGTGTTCCGGGTGTCGGACTCCAGCGTCCGCCGCGCCCTGGACTCCGGGTGGTCGGCCAGCGACCTGCACGACTTCTTCGCCCGGGCGTCCCGCACCCCGGTGCCGCAGGCGCTGGACTACCTGATCGACGACGTCGCGCGGCAGCACGGGCGGCTGCGGGTCGGCTCGATCGAGTCCTACGTGCGCTCCGACGACCACGGCCTGCTCTCGCAGGTGCTCAACGACAAGCGCGCCGCCGTCGGCCGAGCTGCGCCGGCTGGCGCCGGGGGTGCTGGTGAGCGGGCTCGGTGCCGACGAGGTGCTGTCGGTGCTGCGCGACGCGGGCTACGCCCCGGCCGGGGAGAACCCGGGCGGCGCCGTCCTGACCCGTCCGCCGGGGCGCCCGCGGGCCGCCGGCCGCCGTCCCGGCAGCGAGCCCTCGCCGGTCGCGCGACCGCTGACCGTCGCCGAGCGCGACGCCACCGTGCGCGAGATGCGCGCCGGCGACGCCGCGCTCGCCGCGCGCCGCGGCGAGGCGGTCCGGCAGATCCCCGGCGTCACCACCGCCGGCACGCTGGAGCTGCTGTCCCGCGCCGTCCGCGAGGGGACGCCGGTGTGGCTCGGCTACGTCGACGCCCAGGGCAGCGGCAGCCAGCGGGTGGTGCAGCCGGTGTCGCTCGTCGGCGGCTTCCTCCAGGGCTACGACGAGCGGCGCGGCGAGAACCGCACGTTCGCGGTGCACCGGATCACCTCGGTCGCGATGGTCGAGGAAGATCAGGAACCCGCCACGACGCCCTGAGCTGCGGAATACTCGACCCGTCGAACGGGCCGAGGCGAGGCGCGGATGGACAGTGGACCCACGGTGGCGAGCCGCCTGGAAGCGGCGCTGGGCACCGTCCTGGGAACCGCCGGTTCCCCCTGGCGGCTGCGTGCCTGGGACGGGTCCGAGGCCGGTCCACCCGGTGCCCCCGTGGTCGCCGTCCGCTCGCCGAGGGCCGTGCGCCGGCTGGTGTGGGCGCCGGGCGAACTGGGTCTCGCGCGGGCCTACGTCGCCGGGGACATCGACATCGAGGGCGACGTCTACGCGACGCTCGACGCCGCGCTCGCCCCCGTCGGCCGGCTGACCACCCGCGGGGAGTTCGCCCGGCCGTCCGCTCGGCAGTGGATCGGCCTCGCCCGCAGCGCCCGCGCGCTCGGCGCGATCGGCCGGCCGCCCGAGCCGCCTCCGGAGGAGTTCCGCCGTCCGCGTCGAGGCCGGCTGCACAGCCCCGCCCGTGACGCCGTCGCCGTGACGCACCACTACGACGTGGGCAACGATTTCTACGCGCTGGTGCTGGGGCCGACCCTCGTCTACTCCTGCGGGGTCTGGACCGACGAAGGCACCGGCCTGGACGCGGCCCAGGAGGCGAAGCTCGACCTGGTCTGCCGGAAGCTGGGCCTGCGGACCGGGCATGCGGCTGCTCGACGTCGGCTGCGGCTGGGGCAGCCTGGCGCTGCACGCGGCGCGGCGGTACGGCGCCGACGTCGTCGGCATCACGCTGTCCGAGGAGCAGGCGACGCTGGCCCGGCAGCGGGTCGCCGAGGCCGGCCTCGACGGCCGGATCGCGATCCGGGTCCAGGACTACCGCGAGGTCGCCGACGGGCCGTTCGACGCGGTGAGCTCGATCGGGATGGCCGAGCACGTCGGCCGCGCCGGCATGCCCACCTACGTGGCCGCCCTGCACGGCCTCCTCGTCCCCGGCGGGCGGCTGCTGCACCACGCCATCGCCTGGGCGGGCGGCGACACGACGCTGGGACGACGACACGTTCATCGCCCGCTACGTGTTCCCGGACGGCGAGCTGATCAGCCTCGCCGACACGGTCGGCGCCCTCGAGGAGCGCTTCGAGATCCTCGACGTCGAGGCCCTCCGGCGGCACTACGCGCTGACGCTGCGCGCGTGGGTGGACCACCTGGAGAAGCACTGGAACAGGGCGGTGGCGCTGACGAGCGAGGGCCGCGCCCGGGTCTGGCGGCTGTACATGGCCGCCGCGGCGCTCTCCTTCGAGGCCGGGAAGCTGGGCGTCAACCAGGTCGTCGCCCGGAAGGACGGCGGCGCAGCGCCGCCGTTGCGCCGGACCGACTGGGTCTGAGCGCCGTTCCGGGAAGTCCCTGTCGGTCGGCGCGGTTACCGTTCAAGAGTTCCGCGCGTGCGTGCTCCGCGCTGACACCCCTCGACCGACAAGGAACCCTTACTCGTGAGCGACGGCCCCCTGATCGTCCAGTCGGACAAGACCCTGCTCCTGGAGGTCGACCACCCGCTGGCGAAGGACTGCCGGGCGGCGATCGCGCCGTTCGCCGAGCTGGAGCGCTCCCCCGAGCACGTGCACACCTACCGGGTCACGCCGCTCGCGCTGTGGAACGCCCGCGCCGCCGGCCACGACGCCGAGCAGGTCGTCGACGCCCTGGTGCGCTACTCGCGCTACCCGGTGCCGCACGCGCTGCTGGTCGACGTCGCCGACACCATGGACCGCTTCGGCCGGCTCACCCTCGCCAACAACCCGGTGCACGGCCTGGTGCTCACCACGTCCGACCGCGCGGTGCTGGAGGAGGTCATCCGCTCGAAGCGGGTGGCGCCGATGCTGGGCGCCCGCATCGACCAGGACTCGGTGATCGTCCACGCCTCCGAGCGCGGCCGGCTCAAGCAGGCGCTGCTGAAGATCGGCTGGCCGGCCGAGGACCTCGCCGGCTACGTCGACGGACAGGCCCACCCGATCGAGCTCGACCAGTCGAACTGGCACCTGCGCGACTACCAGCAGGAGGCCGTCGAGGGCTTCTGGGCCGGCGGCTCGGGCGTCGTCGTCCTGCCGTGTGGCGCGGGCAAGACCCTGGTCGGCGCCGCGGCCATGGCCGAGGCGAAGGCGACCACGCTGATCCTGGTCACCAACACCGTCGCCGGGCGGCAGTGGAAGCGGGAGCTGATCGCCCGCACCTCGCTGACCGAGGAGGAGATCGGCGAGTACTCCGGTGAGCGCAAGGAGATCCGCCCGGTCACCATCGCGACCTACCAGGTGATGACCACGCGCCGGAAGGGTGAGTACCGGCACCTCGACCTCTTCGACGCGCAGGACTGGGGCCTGATCGTCTACGACGAGGTGCACCTGCTCCCGGCGCCGATCTTCCGGCTGACCGCCGACCTGCAGTCCCGCCGTCGGCTCGGCCTCACCGCGACGCTCGTGCGCGAGGACGGCCGCGAGGACGACGTCTTCTCGCTGATCGGTCCGAAGCGCTATGACGCCCCGTGGCGCGACATCGAGGCCCAGGGCTACATCGCGCCGGCCGAGTGCATCGAGGTCCGGGTCTCCCTCGACGACGACGAGCGGATGACCTACGCCGTCGCCGAGCCCGAGGAGCGCTACCGGATCGCGGCCACGGCGCAGTCCAAGCTGCCGGTGATCCGCCGCGTGCTCGAGCGGCACCCCGACGAGCCCACGCTGGTGATCGGCGCCTACCTCGACCAGCTCGAGGAGCTCGGCGCGGCGCTGGACGCCCCGATCATCCAGGGGTCGACGACGAACAAGGAGCGCGAGCGGCTGTTCGACGCCTTCCGCACCGGCGAGGTCAGGGTTCTCGTGGTGTCGAAGGTCGCCAACTTCTCCATCGACCTGCCCGAGGCGGCCGTCGCCGTCCAGGTGTCGGGCACGTTCGGGTCCCGGCAGGAGGAGGCGCAGCGCCTCGGCCGGGTGCTGCGGCCGAAGGCCGACGGCCGGCAGGCGCACTTCTACACGGTGGTCAGCCGCGACACCCTCGACGCCGAGTACGCCGCCCACCGGCAGCGGTTCCTGGCCGAGCAGGGCTACGCGTACACGATCGTCGACGCCGCGGACCTGGCCGGTCCGGGCGAGGTCAACGGCCCCGGCTGGGTGGACGAGCCCGCCGACTGACGCGCGCGCGATTGTGCAGTTATCGACCTTTCAGGCCAGCGTGAGAGGTCGATAACCGCACAATGATCATGGTCCAGTGCGGCCCTCGGGACTGCTGGGATCGCCGGGGCCGGCGGGGCGTGACGTGCCGGTCCGTCAAGAGCATGAGTATCGCCACAGTCTCTGCGACGGAATCGCATTTCCGCAGGTCAGCGCCGTGCGACACCGCGCTATACGTCGCCGTCGGCGGCGCGCGCGGGAGGCGACCGGTTGGGCGTGTTGCCCTCGCGGCAGTGATGATGGGGTCGTCATGGGGAGTGCATTGCGAGCGGAGACCACGAGCCCGCAGACCACCAGTCGACCGCTCCGAGCGTGGCAGCAGGCCGCACTCACCCAGTACGAGGAGCAGTCCCCCAAGGACTTCCTCGTCACCGCGACGCCGGGCGCCGGGAAGACCACCTTCGCCCTGACGCTGGCCGCGCGGCTGCTGACCCGGCGCGAGATCGCGCGGGTCGTCGTCGTCTGCCCGACCGACCACCTCCGGCTGCAGTGGGCCGACGCGGCGGACCGCGTGGGCATCGTGCTCGACCCCGGCCTGACCAACGCCGTCGGCCCGGTGCGCGCCGGCACCCAGGGCTACGTGACCACCTACGCCCAGGTGGCCGGCAAGCCGATGCTGCACGCCGCCCGCGCGACCGCCGTCAAGACGCTGGTGATCCTCGACGAGGTGCACCACGCCGGTGACGGCCTCTCCTGGGGCGAGGCGGTCGAGGAGGCGTTCGGGTTCACCGCGCGCCGGCTCTGCCTGACCGGGACGCCGTTCCGCACCAAGCCCGACGAGCGCATCCCCTTCGTCCGCTACGAGGAGGACGCGTTCGAGGGCGAGGGCGGGCTGGTCAGCCGCGCCGACTACACGTACGGCTACAAGGAGGCGCTGGCCGACTCCGTCGTGCGGCCGGTCGTGTTCGCCGCCTACACCGGGACGTCGCGCTGGCGGAACTCCGCCGGCGAGGTGGTCGCCGCGTCGCTGTCCGAGGCCGGCACGCGCTCGGTGGAGATGCAGGCCTGGCGCACGGCGCTGGACCCCAAGGGCCAGTGGGTGCCGCACGTCATCGCCGCCATGGACGACCGGATCACGCACCTGCGCGAGACCGGCATCCCCGACGCCGCCGGGCTGATCCTCGCCAGCGACCAGGACGACGCCCGCGCCTACGCCAAGATCGTGCGGCGGGTGACCGGCAAGGCGCCCGAGCTGATCCTCTCCGACGACCCGAAGGCGTCGAAGAAGATCGAGCGCTTCGCCCACGGGTCGGCGCGGATCGCCGTCTGCGTGCGGATGATCTCCGAGGGCGTCGACGTCCCGCGTGCCGCCGTCCTGGCGTGGATGACCTCGTACCGGACGCCGCTGTTCTTCGCCCAGGCCGTCGGCCGCGTCGTCCGTGCGCGGTCGCCGCACGAGTCGGCGACCGTGTTCCTCCCGGCGGTGCGGCCGCTGCTGTCGCTGGCCGCCTCGATGGAGGAGCAGCGCAACCACGTCATGCCGCCGCCGAAGACCGAGGTCGGCGACGAGCTGGACCTCGAGCCGCTGCCGCCCAAGGAGAAGGACCCCGACGGTCTGCAGCAGTGGGAGGCCCTCGAGGCCGACGCCCGCTTCGCCCACGTGCTGCACGGCGGCACCGCGCACACCGGTGAGGGCTCCGGGCCGGTCGGGGTCGAGCCGGAGGACGAGGAGTTCCTCGGCATCCCCGGCCTGCTCACCCCCGCGCAGACGGCGGAGCTGCTGGCCAAGCGGGACGACGAGCTGCGGGTGCGGATCGCGCAGAGCCACCGGTCGTCCGACGGCGAGGACTTCATGCTCGTCGAGGACCACCCCGACGAGGACGACAGCGGCCGCTCGTGGCGCGACGCCGCCGAGCTCCGGCGGGAGATCAACCGGCTGGTGTCGCGCGTGGCCGCGCGGAGCTCGCAGCCGCACGCGGTGATCCACACGCAGCTGCGGCAGTCGGTGCCCGGCCCGCCGTCGGCGTCGGCCTCGGTCGACGTCCTGCGCGCCCGCCGCGAGCGCCTCCGCACCATGCTCTGACGAGGCCGCCCGCGACCGAGTGAGCAGTTGTGGTCACTCAGCCCGGCGTGTCCGCGCGTGTCGCGACATCAACTGCTCACTCGAGGTCGGACCGCGTCTCCACAGGCACCGATCGCTCCACAGATACACGTGACCCAGTCCGTGCAGGTCGGAGGCCCGAGAAGGTCGACGGATGCGACTGCCGGCCGATTTCCCGCACACGCGCCGCGAGCAGTACCTCTATGCGCTGTCACCGCGTTGCTCACCGACGATGAGGCTGCGGAGCACGCGATGGGGCTCGTGACATCCGCCTCCGCTGACTGGCTGCGAGCCCCGGAGGCTGCTCGCTCGTGTGCGAGGTCGCTGAACCGGCGGGTGACGTCGGAGGCGCGAGATTCTGCGATCTTCTACTGGACCGGCCTCCAGCCGCGTTTCGACGCCCGGACGCGTCTAGCCGGTCGGCAGCAGCCCGCGCTGAGCGGCGACGGCGACGGCCTCCGTGCGGCTGCCGGCGGCGAGCTTGCCCAGGATGTTGCTCACGTGCACGCTGGCCGTCTTCTCGCTGATGTAGAGCTCGGCGCCGATCTGCTTGTTGGTGCGGCCCTGCGCCATGAGCGCGAGCACCTCGACCTCGCGCGGCGTGAACACGGTGTCGGCATCGGCGGGACGGCGACTGCCCGGCACCAGGTCCAGTCGCCCGCGCCGGCTCAGGTTCTCGACGGCGGTCCGCAGCGGAACGGCCTTCAGCCGGACGGCGACCTCGTAGGCCGCCCGCGCTTCTGCCGTCGCACCCGACGCGGTCGTCGGTCGCCAGCAGCGCCTCGGCCAGCCGCCAGCGCGACCGCGCCTCCTCGTAGACGTGCCCGAACTCGAACGCCTGGACGGCGGCCCGCCACAGGTCGACGGCAGGGTCGCCGCGCAGCCGTGCCGCCTCGGCCTCCACCCGCGCGTTCCAGGCCGCGCCCTCGACACCCATCTCGCCGACCAGCTCGTGGAACGAGGCCACGGCCGACCGGGCCAGGTCGAGGATCGGCTCCCCCTGCACCTGCCGGCGCTTCGCCTCCGCCGTGTCGCCGACGACCCGCGCGGCCGCCGCCGCGTCGCCGAGCGCGCCGACGGCCGTGGCCACCAGCCTCAGGACGGCGAGGTGGTCGTCCTCCCACAGCTTCGCGAGCCGCCGGGACGTCGTGGTGGCCAGCTCGACCGCGGTGTCGGGGTCGCCGGACCAGGCCGCGAGGTCGACCTCCGCCGCGGCCGTGACCATGGAGAGCAGCACGTGGGCGTTCAGGCGCGGCAGGAGCCCGCGCGCCCAGGCCAGGCGCTCACGTGTGTCGGGGTCGCCGCGGCCGACCTGCACCAGCAGTCCCCCGGCACGCACGTGGGCGGCCATCTCCGGCACACGGGCCAGCGCGTCGGCCTCGGCCAGGCTCTCGTCCCAGTAGCCCAGCAGGTAGAGCGCGTTGACCTGCAGGTACCGCAGCTCGGCGGCGTAGAACGCCCACTCGACGCCGAGGTCCCGAGCGCGCGCCGTGGCAACGCGGGTCCGCTCCAGCGACTCGGTGATCTGCCCGGCCTCGTAGGCGACGGTCGCCAGGTTGTAGTGCGCGCGCATCTCGACCTCGAGGTCGCCGGAGCGACGGGCGCGCACCAGGGCCTCCTCCAGCCGGCCCTTCACCGCGCCCAGGTCGCGCCCCTGTCGGGAGCGCACCTGCGAGACGGCGGTGTCGGACCACGCACTGTCGAGCCCGAGGGTGTCCGCCGCCGCGAGGGCCTCCTCCGCCGCGGCGTCGCCCTCGGCCAGCAGGCCGATCGCGTAGCTCATCCGCGCGTGCGTGGCCGCCGCCCAGGTGCGCACCTCGGACGGTGGGTCCGCCGGGACGAGCGCCATGGCGGCCCCGCTCTCGCGGTGCGCGGCGGTGTGGTCCTCCACCCGCACCATCGTCTGGGCGAGCGTGTAGTGCAGGCGGGCGCGGGTCGCGGCGTCACCGTCGTCGCCGAGCAGCTCCAGCGCCGAGCGCAGGAGGGCGATGGCCCGGTGCAGTTCCCCCGCCGTGCGCGCCGTCGTCGCCGTCTCCAGCAGCACTGCCGCCTGGTCGCGGCCGGCCCGCTCTGCGGCGTCCGGGACGGCCGCCCACAGCGCGAGCGCACTCTCCAGGTGCTGCAGCTGCTCGGCCGGGGCGCCGACGCGGCAGGCGTCTGAGGCCGCCTCCAGCGATGCCGCGAAGGCGCCGGGCAGGTCGTTGCTCCCCCGCGAGTGGTGCGCCAGTTCCGCCGCCGTCCCGGCCCCCGGGGTGCTCCGCAGGTACGCGGCGATGGCGCCGTGCAGCCGGACCCGCTCCCCCGGCAGCAGGTCGGAGACCACGGCTTCGCGCAGCAGCGCATGGCGGAAGCGGTACCGCAGGTCGTCGGACACCACGAGGAGGTGGTGGTGGACCGCCTCGGCCAGGGCCTGGTCCAGTTCCGCGGGGGCGAGTCCGCCGACGGCGGCGATCCACTCGTGCCGGACGCGACGGCCTGCGGCAGCGGCGATGCGGAGCACCTGCTGGGTGGCCGGGGAGCGCTGCTCGACCCGGGCCAGCAGGACGTCGGTGAGTGCCAGCGGCAGGGCCTCGCCCTGCAGGCCGGCCGCGAGCAGTTCCTCGGCGTAGAAGGCGTTGCCCTCGGCGCGGGCGACGACGTCGTCGACGGTGCGCTCGGGCACCGTGCCCGCCAGCCGCCGGACGAGGGCGCCCACCTCGGCGTCGTCGAGCGGGGCGAGTTCGACGCGCTCCACGATGGGCAGCCGGACGAGTTCGGCCAGCAGCGGCCGCAGCGGATGCCGCCGGTGCAGGTCGTCGGAGCGGTAGGAGGCCACGACGGCGACGGGCTCGTCGACCAGGCGGGCCAGGAGGTAGCGGAGGAGGTCGCGGCTGGAGCGGTCGGCCCAGTGGATGTCCTCGAGGACGATCAGCAGCGGGCCGTTCATGGCCAGCTCGCAGATGAGGCCGGCCACCGACTCGAACAGCTGCAGCCGCCCGTCGTCGGCGGGCTGCGGGGCGGCCCGGTTGGGCAGCGGCCGGCCGAGGTCGCTTCCTTCGGCGGGTGGCGGCACCGGCGACACCGGTGGCAGCGCGCCGGGACGGCCGGAGAGCAGGCCGGCGAGCGCGGGGTTGGATGCGGACTCCGGCGCGAGCGCGGGGTCGGAGGCCACGGGGCGGAGCAGGTCGACGAACGGCAGGTAGGGCAGGCCGACGTCGCCGAGGTCGACGCAGTGGCCGGTGAGGACGCGCACGCCCCGCTCGACGGCGCGGGCGGTCAGCTCGTCGAGCATGCGGGTCTTGCCGACCCCCGCGTCGCCGGCGAGCAGGACGGCCGTGGACCGGCCGGACTGCGCCCGCTCGACATGCGCCAGCAGGTGGGCGAGCTCCTCGGCTCGGCCCACCAGCGGCGCGTCGTCCCAGCGTGGCACGTCGACGATCGTGGCATGGATCGCCGACAGAACCTCCGCCACCGGGGCGGGCACGGTCAGAGTGCCCGCCGCCGGCTGCGGAACCAGTTGCTTCGTTCGCTGCGGGTACGGGTTCCGCGACCCGATGCCTTGAGCACCTCGCGGCGGTATGCCAGTTCGGCGTCGAGAGCCGGGCTGCTGTAGTGGAGCGTCATTGTTCTGTTCCTCTCGGGTGGTCCCTTGTCGGACAAGAGCAACAGTCGTGCTGAGGCACCGGTCCCGGCATCGGTCACCCACGCAGTCCTGGGCACCGGAGCCCCCTAAGGGGTGCCTAGGTACCCCTCAGGACGCCCGATCGGCTGAACCTGCGGCAGGTGAGGCATGAGGCGGGGTGCAGATGGGAACCCACCGGTTGCGGCGACCGCCGCCGGTTCCGCGCGCCCGGGGATTCCCGCGCTCGCGACCGTGAGGAAGGGAGTCAGCATGCGACTCGGAACTGCAATCGTCCTGCTCGCGCTCGGCGCGATCCTCACCTTCGCGCTGCGCGTCGACGTCAGTGGCGTGGACCTGCAGGTGGTCGGGTGGATCCTGATGATCGTCGGTGCCCTGGGCATCGTGCTCGAGGTCGCCGTCTGGGGGCCCCGCTCACGCCGTCGCGTCACCCACAGCGAGGGCTACGGAGCTCCCGTCGCCGGCGGCCCCGTCCAGCGGACCACCACGGACGAGACCTACTGAGTTCCGACGCAGCGGAGCCCCCGTCCGACGGGACGGGGGCTCCGCTGCGTTGTGGGTCCGGACCGGATGACGGCCGCCTCGCGGCGAGATGCACAACCCGGCTCCAGCCCCCGACCGAGGTCGGAGCGGTATTCCGTGAAGGCGGTAACCAAATGGCACCCGGGGGCACGTGGCACCCGGCCCGGACACATACGAGGCTACCCGCCTGAGCCGAGATCATGTCGCGCCGAGTGGGCCCCGGAGGGGTCCGCGCAGGCGTGACGCAGCGGCTCCACGCAGGTCGGGGACGGCAATTGGCCGCGGTGTCGCCCGGAGGGCGACGATTCAATTGAAGCCTCTGTCGTCCTGCTTCAGGGCGGTGTCCACCGTCAGCGCCGCGGCGATGACCATGCTGGCCAGCGGCTCGGGCAGCTTGAAGTGCACGTGGACGACGTACTTGTCGGCCGTCGTGAACAGCGTCCGGGCCAGCCCTTCCCAGCGCTTGGTGATCCGGGCGACCTCGGTGCCGGCGGCGTCGACGAGCGCGAAGTCCCAGGCCCGCCAGTTCTCGGCCTGGATGGCACCCACGACCTGACCGGCGGCGACCAGATCGAACCGGATCTTGCCGAAGACGTTGGCCTGCACGATCTCGCCGATCGGCGTGCCGTCGCCGCGAGAGACCTGCACCCGGCTCTTCACGAACTTGGCCGGTCGGGTGAGGACCAGCACGACACCGGTGGCGTCGCGGACCTCGAGCCGGTGGGTGAGGAACTGGTCGAGGTTGGAGACGAACCGGACCGCCTTCTTCAGCGTCGTCTGCCCCACCTGGACGACGGCGCCGATCTGCTGGCCGTGCAGGTCGTAGACCTCGTACTCGTTGGTGAGCTCGATCAGCTTGGTCTTCTGGTTCACCACCAGCACCGACTGGTCGTACAGCGAGACGCCGTGCGAGGGCCCGCCGTGCTGCTGCGGGGGCCCGGAGGTGGCGGCGGAGCGGTGGCCTGCGCGGGAGGCGGAGGCGGCGGAGGCGGCGGGACCGGCGGCTGGGGTGGCTGGGCGTGCTGGACGTGGTCGGTCCAGTCCATGCCGTTCCACCAGCGGGTCGCGCCGCTTCCGGCGGGATCGGGGTACCAGCCCGGAGGGGGCGGCGGCTGCGTCACGTCGGTCAAGTTAGCGCCCCGAACTGGAAGGACCGCGGAGGTGACGTGCCAGACTCCGGCCATGGCCGACCTCACCGGCGCAGAGGCGCGGGCTCTCGACGCCGTCGACGAGGAATGGCTGGTCGACCGGCTGTCCCGCATGATCGCCGTCCCCTCGATCGGCGGCACCGCGGCCGAGAGCGAGGTCCAGCACCTGCTGGCCGGCTGGCTGAAGGAACTCGACTGCGACGTCGACACGTGGCCGATCGATCTGCAGGCAGCAGCCACCGAAGCCGACGCACCCGGCCAGGAGGTCGAGCGCAGCGAGGCGTGGGGCGTCGTCGGCACGGTCCCGGCCGCCGACGACGGCGTGCCGGCGCTGGTGCTCTCCGGGCACACCGACGTCGTCCCGCCCGGAGACCTCGCGGAGTGGGACGGCGACCCGTTCGTGCCCCGCATCGCCGACGGCGCCGTCCACGGCCGCGGCGCCTGCGACATGAAGGCGGGCGTGGTCGCGTCACTGGGCGCCCTGGCCGCGATCCGGGCGGCCGGGGTCGACCTCGTCCGGCCGCTGGCGATCCACGGCGTCGTCGGCGAGGAGGACGGCGGCCTGGGCGCGTGGGCCACCCTGCGGCGCGGCCACACCGGCGACGTGTGCGTCATCCCGGAACCGAGCGCGCAGGCCGTCGTGACCGCCAACGCCGGTGCGCTGACCTTCCGGCTGGAGGTGACCGGGCGGGCGGCCCACGCCGCGATGCGCGATCAGGGCGTCAGCGCCATCGAGCTGTTCGCCCAGGTGCATGCCGACCTCCAGGACTTCGAGGCCGAGCGCCAACGGGGCGCCGACCCGCGCTTCATGGGCGCGCCGTATCCGTACGGGATCTCGATCGGCCGCGTGCAGGCGGGCGACTGGGCCAGCTCGGTGCCGGACAGGCTGGTCGCGGAGGGTCGCTACGGCGTCCGGCTCGGGGAACCGGTCGAGGCCGCCAGGGAGATGCTCGAGGCCCGGCTCGCGGCCTTCAGCGCCACCCATCCGTGGCTGGTCGAGCACCCGGTCCGCCTGACCTGGACCGGCGGCGCGTTCGCCAGCGGCGAGCTGCCGACGGGCCACCCGCTGCTGCCCGCCGTCCGCCAGGCGGTGACCGATGCGGGCGGCGGCCTGCCGGCGGAACGGGCCATCGCCGCGGGCAGCGACCTGCGGCAGTACGTCGCGGCGGGCGTGCCGACGCTGCACTACGGACCGGGCGACCTGAACCTGGCCCACGGCCCCGGCGAGCGGGTGCCGGTCGCCGAACTGGGCACGGCCACCCGCGCCTTCGTCCTGCTGGCCCTGCGCACCTGCGGTGTCCGATGACCGACCACACGCTCATCGGGTTCGACGCCTGGTCCGCCCTGGCCGGTGATTCGGCGACGTCGCGGACCGAGTGGGCGGCCGTCGTCGGCAACTGGAGCGAACCGCACCGCCGGTACCACGACCTGGCCCACCTGGCGGCCGTCCTCGGGCTGGTCGGCCGGCTCGCGGAGCACGCCACCGACCCGGACGCCGTCCGGCTGGCCGCCTGGTACCACGACGTGAGCTACGACCCCGAGCGGACCGACAACGAGCAGGTCAGTGCCGACCGGGCGCGGGTGGGGTTGCGCGGCCTGGTGCCCGACGAGCGGATCGACGAGGTGGAGCGGCTCGTGCTGCTCACCGCGACGCATGACGCCGAGCCGGGGGACGCCAACGGCGCCGTCCTCTGCGACGCCGACCTCGCCGTGCTCGCCAGCCCGCCGGAGGCGTACGCCGCCTACGCCTCGGCCGTGCGCGCCGAGTACGGCCACCTCTCCGACGACGTGTTCACCGCGGGACGCATCGCCGTCCTGGAGCGCCTGCTGGCGCTGCCGCAGCTCTACCGCCTGCCCGCCGTCGCCGACGAGTGGACGACGCGAGCACGGGCCAACATGACCGCGGAGCTGACGCTCCTCAGGAGTCGCGCGGCTTCCGGCGACGGAGCCCCGCCGCCCGCAGCCGGCTGAGCAGCTCCCGCGCGCCCACCGGCTCGGCGCCGGCCGTGACGGCGATGTCGTAGAGGTCCTCGGGGATGTCGTAGTGGTCGCCCTGGAAGGCACGCCGCGGGATGCCGAGCTCGCGGGCCACGAACGCGTGCAGCTCGTCGTAGGAGACGTCGCTGACCAGGTGCGACCACAGCCGCCCGCGCCAGGGCCACACCGGGGTGTCGATCAGGACGGCCACGGGTGGCAGTCTCGCCCGGTCAGCGACGTGCAGCGATTCGGGTCCCCACTAGCGTCTCCCGGGTGACCACGGAGATTCGCTGGGGCGTCGTCGGGCCGGGCCGCATCGCGGACAAGGTGACGCAGGACTTCGCCGTCGTCGACGGGGCCCGCGCGGTCGCCGTCGCCTCCCGGTCGATGGAGCGCGCGGAGGCGTTCGCCGCCCGGCACGGGATCGAGCGCGCGTACGGGTCGTACGCGGAGATCCTGGCCGACCCGGACGTCGACGTGATCTACCTGGCGACGCCGCACCCGCAGCACCACGCCGTCGCCATCGCGGCGCTGCGCGCCGGCAAGGCCCTGCTGGTCGAGAAGGCGTTCACCGCGACCACCGCCGGGGCCGCCGAGGTCGTCGACCTCGCGCGGGAGACCGGCGTCTTCACGATGGAGGCGATGTGGACCCGCTTCCAGCCGGCGGTCGTCGCGCTGCGCGAGCTGGTGGACGACGGCGCGATCGGTGAGGTGCGCTCGGTCCAGGCCGACCTGGGCGTGGCCGCCACGTACAACCCCGCGGACCGGCTGTTCGACCTCGCCCAGGGTGGCGGCGCCCTGCTCGACCTCGGCGTCTACGTGGTGTCGTTCGCGCAGATGCTGCTCGGTACGCCGACCTCGGTGACGGCGACCGGGTCGCTGTTCCCGTCCGGCGTCGACGCGGAGGCCGCGATGCTGCTCGACGTACGGCGACGGCCGGTCGGCGACGCTGACGACCTCGCTGCGGCACGCGCTGCCCGGCCAGGCCCGCGTCTTCGGGACGGCGGGCTGGATCGACGTCCTCCCCCGCTTCCACCACCCGCAGACCATCGTGCTGCACCGCGCGGGCGCCGAGCCGGAGACCATCACGCGCCCCCAGCTGGGCGGCGGCTACTCGCACGAACTGATCGAGGTGACCGACGGCGTCCGGGCGGGGCGGACCGAGAGCGCCGTCATGCCGCTGGCCGACACCCTCGCCGTCCAGACGGTGCTCGGGGACGCCGCCGGGCAACTCGGCGTGACGCACGCGGAGGACGCGACCGTCCTGCGGTGACCGGTCAGCGCAGGGCGTGCCGCCGGGAGCGGAGGACGTGCTTGACCGCCGCCACCGAACGCTGCGGCCACGAGGTGGTCGAGTAGTCGAGGATCAGCGCGCGACGGACGTCGGTGCCCAGGTTCGGCCCGGAGCCGTGGCGGTGTGCAGGTCGTGCACGATGACGCCGCCCAGCCGGCACGGCTGGTCGACGGCCTCGGAGTCGGGGACCTCGAGGTAGAGCACCGTCTTGCCGTCGCCGTTGGTGCGGGACAGGTGCGGCGTCGGCCCGTCGAGGTGGCTGCCGGGGACGTAGCGCATGGTGCCGTTGACGACGTCGGTGTCCTGGAGCGGGATCCAGATCGCCAGGCCGCAGGTGGAGACCGTGTCGTAGCCGGAGTCCTTGTGCCAGGACGTCGTCCCTGACGCACCGGGCGGCTTGTAGATCGCGTGGTCGTAGATCAGGAAGGCGTCCGGGCCCAGCAGGTTCCGGGCCAGCCGGTACGCCGCGCGGTAGACGGCGGTGCGTCGCAGCGCCGGGGCCAGCGTGGAGACGTTCAGGATCTCGGGGAGGACCGGCCGGCCACCGGGAGCCCTGGCCGCACCCAGATCGTGCGCCCAGCGTCGGGGCAGCTCGGCGAAGCGGTCGAACAGCGGGTCGAGGATGCGGCGCGTGGCGGCGAAGTCGGCAGCCGAGGGACCGAGTTCCGGCACGTGCACGTACCCCTGCGCGAGGTACTGCTCCTGGAGGGACGACGCCGCGGCGACGTGGGGCCTCATCTCGACTCACCGCCTCTCCGGTGCTGGCTCGGGTACCGCCCGGAGCGGCACCCGAAGGGGCCGGAAGGTACCCCGCCGTCCCGCGTCCGCGAAAGGGGATCGACCCAGTCAGGCGGCGGCCCATGCCAGGCCGGTGGCCTCGTCGGCGCTCGGCACGCGGGTCGGCTCCCGGCCGGTCCGCCGGACCTCCTCGGCGAAGAGGACGGCGTCCAGCACCGCCGCGCACCCCGGGTCGTTGTTGAAGTAGACGAGCACGTCCTGGTCGGCCGGCCAGGTGTCGGCCAGCCGCTCGGCCCACAGCCGGAGCGTCTGCGGCCGGTACCGCCACGCCTCGAAGCCGTGGTGGAAGCGCAGGTAGCCCCAGTCGGCGGTGCGCCAGAGCGGGGCGACCGGCTCCTCGTCGCGGTCGGCCCAGCACAGCGCGGCGCCGTACCGTTCGAGCAGGTGGCGGATCTCGTCGGTCCACCAGCTGGCGTGCCGGGGCTCGACGGCGACGCGGGTGCCGGCCGGGAACTGCGCGAGGCACTCGCTGAGCAGGTCGGGGTCGGCCTTCAGCGTCGGCGGGAGCTGCAGCAGGATCGTGTCGAGCTTCTCGCCGAGGCCGGCGGCGCGCTCCATCAGCCGGCCCACCGGCTCCTGCGGCTCGCGCAGCCGCTTGATGTGGGTGAGGAAGCGGCTGGCCTTGACCGCCCACCGGAAGTCCTCGGGCGTGCGGGCACGCCACTTCTCGAAGGTCTCCCGCTCGGGCAGCCGGTAGAAGGCGTTGTTGCTCTCGACCGTCGCGAAGTACTGGACGTAGTGCTCCAGCCAGAGCCGCTGCGCCAGCTTCGGCGGGTAGAAGGCGCCGCGCCAGTCGCGGTACTGCCATCCCGACGTCCCGATGATCACGGTCACGGGACGCCGCCTACCCTCGGCAGCCATGGCTGACGCACCCGCCCGCTTCAAGGACCTCTGCCTCGACGCCACCGACCACCAGGCCCTGGCCGACTGGTGGTGCTCCGCGCTGGGCTACGTGCGCCGCGACTCGCTCGAGCCCGACGACGGCGAACCGCGCCCGCTCGACTGGCCGGTGCCGATCGTCGACCCGGCCGGTCAGGGGCCGCTGATGTGGATCGTGCCGGTGCCCGAGCCCAAGGTCCTGAAGAACCGCCTGCACTTCGACGTCCTCGGGGACACGGAAGCGCTGCTCGCTGCCGGCGCCACGATGGTCCGGGCGCAGGACGCCGACATCGAGTGGAACGTGCTCGCCGATCCCGAGGGCAACGAGTTCTGCGTCTTCACCCCGGAAGACTGACGGCGTCCGGCGGAGGTCGGCCGGGTTGAGCCGCCCGGCGCGACGTACAGCCGGACCACGGCGCGGCTGTACGTCCGGAGAGGCGGGTTGAGCCGGGTGACGGCACACCGCGCAGCTCGGGAACGCCGACAGGGGCGGCCCGCCGAAGCGGACCGCCCCTGCCGGGCAGTGCTGGTGTTACGAGGGGGCTGGACTCAGAAGTCCATGCCGCCCATGCCGCCGTCGCCGCCGGGCATGGCCGGAGCGTTCTTCTCCGGCTTGTCCGCGATGACGGCCTCGGTGGTGAGGAAGAGCGCCGCGATGGAGGCGGCGTTCTGCAGCGCCGAGCGGGTCACCTTGGCGGGGTCGATGATCCCCTCGGCGACCAGGTCCACGTACTCGCCGTTGGCGGCGTTGAGGCCCCAGCCGGTCTTCGAGTTGCGGACCTTCTCCGCGACGACGCCACCCTCGAGGCCGGCGTTGATCGCGATCTGCTTCAGCGGCGCCTCGAGCGCGACGCGCACGATGTTGGCACCGGTCGCCTCGTCACCCTCGAGCTCGAGCTTCTCGAACGCGACCGTGGTCGCCTGCGCGAGAGCGACGCCACCACCGGCGACGATGCCCTCCTCGACGGCGGCCTTGGCGTTGCGCACCGCGTCCTCGATGCGGTGCTTGCGCTCCTTGAGCTCGACCTCGGTCGCGGCGCCGGCCTTGATGACGGCGACGCCACCGGCCAGCTTGGCCAGGCGCTCCTGCAGCTTCTCGCGGTCGTAGTCGGAGTCCGACTTCTCGATCTCGGCGCGGATCTGGTTCACCCGGCCGGCGATCTGGTCGGGCTCACCCGCACCCTCGATGATCGTCGTCTCGTCCTTGGTGGTGACGAACTTGCGCGCGCGGCCGAGGAGGGACAGGTCGGCGTTCTCGAGCTTGAGACCGACCTCCTCGCTGACGACCTGACCACCGGTGAGGATGGCGATGTCGGCCAGCATGGCCTTGCGGCGGTCACCGAAGCCCGGGGCCTTGACGGCGACGGACTTGAAGGTGCCACGGATCTTGTTGACCACCAGGGTCGCGAGAGCCTCGCCCTCGACGTCCTCGGCGATGATCGCCAGCGGCTTGCCCGACTGCATGACCTTCTCCAGCAGCGGGAGCAGGTCCTTGACCGTGCTGATCTTGGAGTTGACGACCAGGATGTACGGGTCGTCGAGCACGGTCTCCATGCGCTCGGGGTCGGTCACGAAGTACGCCGACAGGTGACCCTTGTCGAAGCGCATGCCCTCGGTGAGCTCGAGCTCGAGACCGAAGGTGTTGCTCTCCTCGACGGTGATGACACCTTCCTTGCCGACCTTGTCCATCGCCTCGGCGATGAGCTCGCCGATGGCGGGGTCAGCGGCGGAGATCGAGGCGGTGGCCGCGATCTGCTCCTTGGTCTCGACGTCCTTGGCGGTCGAGAGGAGGTACTCGCTGACGGCCTCGACGGCCTTCTCGATGCCCTTCTTCAGGGCCATCGGGTTCGCGCCGGCGGCGACGTTGCGCAGACCCTCGCGCACGAGCGCCTGGGCCAGCACGGTGGCGGTGGTGGTGCCGTCACCCGCGACGTCGTCGGTCTTCTTCGCGACCTCCTTGACGAGCTCGGCCCCGATCTTCTCCCAGGGGTCCTCGAGCTCGATCTCCTTGGCGATGCTCACACCATCGTTGGTGATGGTGGGGGCACCCCACTTCTTCTCGAGTACGACGTTGCGGCCCTTGGGGCCGAGCGTCACCTTGACGGCGTCGGCGAGGATGTTCATCCCTCGCTCGAGGCCACGGCGCGCCTCTTCGTCGAACGCGATCATCTTGGCCATGTGGTGATGTCCTCCATGCATTGATCGCTGCACGGCCGGGTTGGTGCCCGCGACGGACGACACCGGGGACGTGGGCTCCCTGCGCCCACGGACCGGCACCTCACCGTTCCGACCTGAGTTGGCACTCTACAGCGACGAGTGCCAACCGAAAGTCTGGCACTCGACCCTGCCGAGTGCAAGAACGGGGTCACCCGCAGGACTGTTCCCGGCCCGACGCGCCGGAGCAGCACATCGGCGGCGGGTCCCCGAGGCACAGACAGAAGGCCCGGCCCCCCGAGGGGGACCGGGCCTCCAGCCAGGTGCTTGTGCTCAGCCGGCGGCGCGGACGGCGTCGGCCTGCGGGCCCTTCGAGCCCTGGACGACCTCGAACTCGACGCGCTGACCCTCGTCGAGGCTCTTGTACCCGTCCATCTGGATGGCCGAGTAGTGGACGAAGACGTCCTGGCCGCCGTCGACGGCGATGAAGCCGAAGCCCTTCTCGGCGTTGAACCACTTCACGGTGCCCTGTGCCACGTGTGCTCCCACGTTTCGTGCGTGCGGTCGGACCCTCTGGATCGGGGGACCGAGGTCTCGCTCTTCCGCCCGCCGAACACGAACGTGGAACTCGAACCGCGCGAGACGGTACAGCAGAGTGGCCCGCGTTACACCCACTCCACGCAGGACGAATACCCGGATGTGTGGACTTTCGCCACGACCACTCCGGGAACTGACACCGACCCTACGCGCCTACCCGATGAGCCCGGCGGCCCGGGCCGACGCCAGGGAGGGCTCCACCCGGTGGGTCGGTCCGACGACCGGCTCGAGCGGGTCGAGGGTCTTGAGCCCCTCCCCCGTGTTGAGCACGACGGTCTCCTTCGCCGGGTCCAGCCGGCCGTCGCCGACCAGCTGCCGGAGGACGGCGACGGTGACGCCGCCCGCCGTCTCGGCGAAGATGCCGGTGGTGCGGGCGAGGTCGCGGATGCCCTGGACGATCTCGTCGTCGCCGACCCGGCCGACCGCACCGCCGGTGCGCCGGATCGCGTCCAGCGCGTACGGGCCGTCGGCGGGGTTGCCGATGTTGAGCGACTTGGCGATGCCGAACGGCTTGACCGGCTTGATGACGTCCCAGCCGTTGTCGAACGCCGTCGCGATCGGGTCGCAGCCGGCCGACTGGGCGCCGAAGATCGTCCACTCGGTGGCCTCGACGATCCCGGCCGCCGTCAGCTCGCGGAACGCCTTGTCCACCTTGGTCAGCAGCGAGCCCGAGGCCATGGGGATGACGACCTGTGCGGGGATGCGCCAGCCGAGCTGCTCGGCGAGCTCGTAGCCCATCGTCTTGGAGCCCTCGGCGTAGTAGGGCCGGACGTTCTGGTTGACGAAGGCGGTGTCCTCGAACTCGTCGGTCTCGCCGAGTTCGCTGGTCAGCCGGTTGACGTCGTCGTAGGAGCCGTCGACGGCGACCAGCGTCTGGCCGTAGACCGCCGACTGCACGACCTTGCCCGGCTCGAGGTCGGACGGGATGAACACGACCGACGGCAGGCCGGCGCGGGCGGCGTGCGCGGCGACCGAGTTGGCCAGGTTGCCGGTCGAGGCGCAGGCGATCTTGCTGTAGCCCAGCCCGCGCGCGGCCGTGGCGGCGAGGCTGACCACGCGGTCCTTGAACGAGTGCGTCGGGTTGGCGCTGTCGTCCTTCACCCACAGCCCACCGGTGATCCCGAGCTCCTCGGCCAGCCGGTCGGCGCGGACCAGCGGGGTCATGCCGGGGTCCAGGGAGACGCGGGACGCCGGGTCCTGGCCCACCGGCAGCAGCCCGGCGTACCGCCAGATGTTCTGCGGTCCGGCCTCGATCTGCTCGCGGGTGACGGCCCGCATGAGCTCGGGGTCGTAGTCGACCTCGAGCGGGCCGAAGCACTCGGCGCAGGCGTGCTGGGCGATCAGGCCGAAGGTCGCGCCGCAGTTGCGGCACACCAGGCCGCGGGCGGGACAGGGCGCGAGAGAACCGGTGGAATCGGCCTGCGCAGAGCCAGGAGCGGTCAGAGTCATACGACGACTACCTCCTCATCTTCCCCGCGTCGGGCCGTCGAGCCGCGCGGGACGGAATTGGCACCTCCCGCCTGCGAATGACTCGCAGGCGGCGGTTGCCGGGGCTTCATCGGGCCGTGTCCCTCTGCCCCTCTGGATGAGTGGAACGTCGTCGACTCTACCCAGTCCCCGCCGCGGCCCTGCCGCTGGTCAGGATGTGGCGGTGAGCACGCGCATCGTCTACACCGACCTCGACGGCACGATGGTGGGCCCGCGCGGCTCGTTCTGGCACACCGCCGACCGGCAGCTGACGCCCTCCCCCGCGACCGCGCTGGCCGAGCTGCACCGGGCCGGGATCCCGTTGGTGCTGGTCAGCGGCCGCACCTACCGGCAGCTGATCGAGGTGGCGCGCTTCGTCGCCGCCGACGGCGTCATCGCCGAGCTCGGCTCGCTGGTCGGGTGGGCACGCGGTGAGACGCACCTGCTGCCGGGTGCGCTGCCGGAGGAGTTCGGCGAGCGGACGCCGATGGACGTGATGACCGCGCTCGGCGTCGTCGAGAAGCTGCTCGCGGAGCACCCCGGCCGGCTCGAGTGGCACGAGCCCTGGCACGTCGATCACGCCGCCGACGCGATGCTGCGCGGCCGGGTCGACCCGCTCGCCGTCGACGCGTGGCTGGCGGAGCAGGGCGTGCCGTGGCTGACCCTCAAGGACAACGGGGCGATCCCGGCCCTGGAGCGCATGACGCTCGGGCCCGAGGGGCTGCCGCCGCGGGTCTACCACCTGATGCCGCGCGGGATCTCCAAGGGCGCGGCGATCGCCTGGGACCTCGAGCGGCGCGGCATCGACCCCGCCGACGCGGTGGCGATCGGCGACAGCGTCAGCGACCTGGACATGGCGCCCGCGGTCGGCCGGCTCTGGATCACCGCGAACGGGGCGGCGGTCGACGGCATGGCCGAGCTGCTGGCCGCCGTCCCCAATGTGCGCGTCACCGACGCCGCGATGG
>CAWAQI010000021.1:0-816729 GCA_963784165.1 uncultured Actinomycetota bacterium | reverse complement strand
TCCGCACACGCCTACGTGTGACCTGACGTCACGGGGGAGGACGTCGTTTTGGCGGCCGGTGGATGGAGCACGGCCATGACAGAGGCACAAGGTGTGGACGAGGAGGCGACGAGGTCTACGTGCGATCTCCTTGACAGTGCGATTGAACTCATGGAGCCACGGGTTCGGTCAGGGCAGTTGCCCGACCACCGTGACCCTGAATGGCGCGGCCAACAGTTCGAGCAGGGGTGCGTACGCGGCGATGGCCGCGGCATGCTGCATGTGCGTCCTCCGTGCCTCTGCCGACTCCCAGTCGGCGATCTCGACGAGCATGTCGGCGTCGTCGAGCACCTCGTAGCGTGTGCTGCCGAGGAAGCCGAGCTGGTCCGGCCCCTGTGTTGCGATCACGCTCTCGAGCCGGCCGTTCAGCGCGGCCCGCCGGCCCGGCTTGGCTCGCAGTTCCACGATCATGCTGATGGCCATCGGTCCGGTCTCTTTCGGTTGGGATGGCCGGGCACGGTCGCTACTCCTACGTCCCCCTACGCCTCCACGTAGACGGTCATCGGCTGGATGACCCCGTGCGCCTCCGCCTGGGCCGCCACCTCGGGAGGCATCGAGGCCAGGAGCGCCTTGAGGCCGTCCAGGTCGTCGACGTCGAACGCCACGGCGGCGTGCTTGCTGCCGTCCATGGCCACGAGGTCGGTGACGCTCGTGGTGCTCGGCAAGGCCGCAACGCGCTCCGCCTTACCTCCCAGCCAGCGCTCGACATCCTGGACGGCGTGGGTGATCACGATCCTGGGCATGTGCGTTCCCTCCGGGTGTGTGCTCGCCACTCGGCCGACCGAGCCCCGCCGTCAGGCCTGCGCGATCGATCGTGCTGGCGGCCGACGACGAAGACATCACTCGATCGCGCGATGTGCCACGGCGCCGAGGCGGACCGTCGGCCTTCCCCGGGCCCGCTCCTGGCCCACCTTCGGGCCTGGACCCTGGCATCGGCGTGGAGGAGGCTCTGGCCGTGGCCGCGGCTGTGCGGGTGTCCCCGGTCGAGGGGCTGGTAGGGCGCGAGGCCGAGCTCGCCGTGGCTGCGGCCGCAGTCCGCGGCTCAGCCAGGGACGGGCGTCGGCGCTGGCGATCGAGGGCGAAGCCGGCATCGGCAAGACCCGCCTGGTGCAGAGCATCGTCGACGATGCGCGTTCCCGTGACGTGACGGTGTTCTGCGGCCAGGCTCATCCCTTCGAGCGCACCCGTCCGTTCGGTGTGGTCGCCGCGGCGCTGGAGCTGAGCCGACGGTCACCGGACCCGCGCAGGGCTGCGATCGGCGCGCTGCTGGCCGGTCAGGACGCCGGGGCGCCGGCGCCGGCCGCTGGGGGCATCCAGTACCGGGTCGTCGAGGAGATCGTGGACCTGGTGGAGACGTCCTGCGCCGAGCGCCCGGTGCTGCTGGTGGCCGAGGACATCCACTGGGCGGACAGCGCGAGCCTGCTGGCGATCTCGTCGGTGGCCCGGCAGCTGCCGCTCGCGGCGTTGCTCGTCGTCGTGACGGCCCGGCCGTCGCCCCTGCCGGCCGACGTCGTCCGGCTGTTCGACGATCTGGCGGCCGGGGGCGCGGGCACTCTGCGGCTCCAACCGCTGGAGCCCGACGACGTGGCCGCGCTCGCGCGTCGCGTGCTCGGGGCGTCTCCCGGTCCTGCCCTGACCGCCATGCTGGCCAAGGCCGGGGGGAACCCGTTGTGGGTCGTGGCCATGCTGCGCTCGCTGGCCGACGAGGGGATGCTGCGCCGCTCCGGGGACGGCGTCGAGGTGACCGGCTCGGAGCTGCCGGCCTCGCTGAGCGACCTGGTGATCCGCCGCCTCCAGCACCTGCCGAGGGCGACGCTGGAGCTGCTGCAGGTGACGGCGGTGCTCGGCGATGCCGTGTCGCTCCGCGACGTGGCCGCCGTCGTCCGCCGCCCCCCGGCCGAGGTCGTTCGGCAGCTCGGCGACGCGTTCGACGCCCAGTTCCTCGACAAGGCCGTCGACCGGGTCGTGTTCCGGCACCAGCTCGTGCACGACGCGATCTACCAGCACGTGCCGCCGGCGGCCCGTCGCGTGCTGCACCGTGAGGCCGCGGTCGCGCTGATGGACGCGGGGGCGGATCGGCTGGACGTGGCGGATCATCTGCTGCTCGGCGCGGAGCGGGGTGACGAGCAGGCGGTCGCCTGGTTGCGGGAGGCCGCCCGCGAGGCGTCCGCACGGGCGCCCCTGGTCACCGTCGAGCTCCTGCGCCGCGCCGAGGCGCTGCTCCCGGGCGGTCATCGCGACGCGGATCTGGTGTCGTCGGAGGTGGTCCAGGCGCTGTTGCGCGCCGGGAGGGTCGCCGAGGCGTCGGCCCGGGCGGAAGCTCTGCTCGCCCGGCAGCACGCCGCCGAGGTGGACACCCCGGTGCGCGTCGCGCTCGTCGGCGCGCTGGCCCTCCAGAACCGTGCCGCCGAGCTCATCACCGTGGCGGAGGCCACGCCTCGCCGGCCCGGCCCGGCTCGGGCCCGCCGATCAGGTGCTGATGCTGGCCCAGCAGAGCTGGGCGCTGACGTACACCGACGACCCCCGCGCGGGGGAATCGGCCGCCCGCCGGGCGCTCGTCATCGCCGAGCGGGCCGGCGATGCGGCGATGACGGTGTGGGCCCTGACGGCGTTACTGGTGGCGGTGGGGCGGCAAGGCCGGTACGGCGAGGCGCTGACCCACGCCCGGCGGGCCGCCGCCCTGGCTGCCGACGCGCACGACACGAGATCGCTGCCGCTGCAGCCGAAGTTCTTCCTCGGCCTGGCGCTGTTCGACTGCGACCTCGTCAGCGAGGCGCGAGCCGCATACCGGGAGGCCCTCGACGACGAGTTCGCCTACGGGGTTCTGGCTCTCCGAAACGCTGATGGCCGACGCCCAGGCATCGTTCGTCATCGGGGAGTGGCAGGACGCGGTGCCCGGCCTGATCGCCGGTGGCGAGGCTGCGCAGGCGAAGGACAACCAGCTGCTGGTGGCGCAGTCGCTCGCGTACCGGGTCATCATCGCGACGGCCACCGGAGACCCCCGGACCGCGAGGGAGTTGGCCGCCGGGATCGCGGGCTCGCTGGAGGGCGACCGGCTCAGCTACAACGCGGGAGTCCTCGCGTTCGCGGTGGCGGGGCTGAGGGCGGCCGAGGGCGACCGGCAGGGCGCCTACGAGCTGCTGCTGCGGTGCTGGCGGTTCGACGCCGCACGGGAGAACCGCTTCTACCACCGGTGCCTCGCCCCCGATCTCGTGCGCCTGGCTCTGGCGCTGGGTCATCGGGACGTCGCTGCCGAGGTGGCGGGCGCCGTGGCGGCAGGAGTCGCTCTGGCGCCGGAGGTGACGACGGTGCGCAGCCTGGCGCTGCGCTGCCAGGGCCTGGTCGACGGCGAGGTCGAGCCGATGCTCGACGCGGTGGCGCTCGCCCGCCGGGCGCCGCTCCTGGTCGAGCACGCCGGGGCCTGCGAGGACGCAGCGAAGCTGCTCGCGCTGGGCGGGCGGCGGGACGAGGCCGTGGCGCTGCTGGCCGAGGCGCTGGAACGCTACGAGCAGGCGGGTGCCGATGCCTGGGCCGGCCGGGTCCGGGCGCAGTTGCGGGCCCTCGGCGTCCGTCCTGGCCCGCGCGGGTCGAGGCACCGGCCGGCGGGCGGCTGGGGCAGCCTGACCGCGACCCAACGGGCGGTGTCGCTGCTGGTGGCCGAGGGACTGACGAACGGTGCCGTGGCCAGGCGGCTGTACATCTCGCCGCACACCGTGAACACCCACCTCCGGCACGTGTTCGCCAAGTTGAGCGTCTCGAACCGGGTTGCGCTCGCCGCCGTGGTGCATCACTCGATCGAGTGATGTCTTCGCCGCCGGCCGCCACCACGATCCTCCGCATGCAGCAACGCCTGCTGCACACCGCGAACGATGAGGTGCGAACGTGGACCACGCTGCGACGATGCGGAATACCTACGAGCGGATCAACGCGGGAGACATCGACGGCTTCGGCGAGCTGGTAGCCGACGACTTCGTCGACCACCAGGGCGGCCCAGGTTTTCCTCCCACGAAGGAGGGGACGCTCGCCTTCTTCCGGAGTCTGGTGCAGGCGTTTCCCGACATGCGCATGACCGTCGAGGACCTGATCGCGGGCGGGGACAAGACCGTGGCCCGGGTGGGGGTCACGGGAACGCACAAGGGCGAATTCATGGGGGTGCCGCCGACCGCCGCGCGCGTCGAGATGCAGCTCATCGACATCATGCGATTCGACGCCTCGGGCCTGGTCTGCGAGCACTGGGGCGTCGCGGACATGCTGTCGCTCATGCAGCAGCTCGGCGTCGTGCCCGCCGGCCCTCCGGCATAGGCGCAGAGGCACCGCCGAACGCGCGCCGCGCGTTCGGGGCTTGCGGATGCCGCGGTCGAGGAGGGGACGGACATGTGGGCCCAGCTGATCACGGTGCGGCTGAAGCCGGACAAGGACACGGCGGAACTGAGCAAGCAGGTCCGAGCTGCTGAGCAGGCAGGATCGGGACTGGTCCGGACGCTGATGATGCATGACCAGAAGGACCCGAGCCGGGTGTTCGCGCTGGTCGTGTTCGAGAGCGAGGAGAAGGCACGCGCGCGCGAGCGGGATCCGCGCCGCCAGGAGGCGCTGCAGGCGGCCCGGGCGATGATGGCCGACATCTACGACGGCCCGCCGGAGTTCACCGACCTCACGGTCGCGGAGGAGTGGACGGGCGAGAGTGCCCCCCGCGCTGATCCGGGTGGAGTTGACCTTCGAGGCTGACGAGCCCCACCCGTGCCCGTTCGGCGCCTGGGCCCCGACGACGAGCACCTGTGGCGTGATGCGACTGGTGTCCGAGGGGCGACACGCTGCCTACGCACACGCTGTCGACTTCACCGCTCCGGGGCCTTGATCAGCTACTGGCCCCTGCGGGAGGGCCAGGAACCCTCGCAGCTCCAAGCGCAGCGGCGTGCCCCACCCGGTAGGGATCCACGGCGAGGTCGCAGCTGACCGAGGTCGTCGCCGTCCTCCTCACGTGGGCAGGATGTTGATCACCCGGGAGAGGACCACCACGAGGACCGACACGGAGATCAGCGACTGCAACGCCATCAGTGCCTTGACCCGCAGGGTGAGGGGCATGGTGTCGGTCGGGCTGAACGCAACCACGTTGGTGAACGCGACGTAGAGATGGTCGCCGAAGTGCGGCCGCCACCCCGGCGCGGTCAGCCCCTCGCCGAGCGTCTGCGGGAACTGGAAGTCCGGGAACGGCGGCGGCTCGGCGACACGTCGAGCCGGCCCTCCGCCGTCCACCTGCCAGTACAGCAGGCGCAAAGGTCACCACGTTGGTCAGCAGGACAAGTGCGGCGGCCACCAGGATCCGGTCGGCGGTCAGCGGGACCCCGTCGACCGGATGGCCGTCGAGGACCAGGCTCACCAGCCGGGCGGCGGCCGCGGCATTGGCGATGGCGAGCACGCAGAACACGGTGAGCACGACCGACCGGGCACCACGCGGGACGGGGCCCGGTCGGGCGGCGATGCCGACCAGCACGAGCAGGGCGGCGCCCTCCACGATCGGGACAAGCAGAGGTGGTCCCACTCGGTTCCCGGCGGGTATCAGCACCTGGGGGACGATGACGAACAGCACGGCGAGCAGTGGCCACGTGTAGCTCTCCGGGTTGCGTCCACCCGCGGCGTCCATCGGCCGACCCTCCTGGACTGCCGGACGCGCCGTCGTCATCTGTCGCGGATGAACACGGGGCCCGAGATGCCGCGGCCGAGGGGCCCGCCGGGGATGGCTGGTCAGCCTGCTGTTCCGGACGAGGCGCTGACCTGGGCGAACAGGGACAATCGGCTGCTCAGTCGTGTCAACCAGCGGTAGCGGGCAGAATCGGCGGCCGGGCTGATCGCTGCGTGTGCCGAGTGGCGACGATCGAGCTGCCCGGCCCGGCGGCGACACCACAGAACGCCTGTGGGCCTCAACCGCAGCTCGGTGCGCATGAGGCGGCCGGCAGCCGACCGGTCCGCCGCGCGGCTCGATGGCTGAGGCTCATGCCGGCTGACAGCCGTGAGGTGTCACGGCGGTATCGCGAGGCCCTTCAGGCCCTAGGCGAAACCACCCCGGGCTCCTGGCCTGCAGGAACACCGAGGCGATCGCGTGTCCGAGGGCGACACGATACATTCGCACACGGCTCTGGCACTGAAACGAGCCGCACCGTCAGACTCTCCACCCGGGCAGCTGCGGGTCCGGAAGGTAGGTGCAGTAGGTACCGGTGCGGATGGCGCGGTTCAGATGCTCCCCGAGGTCGGGATCGTGGTCACCGAGCCGGGCTGTCGCATGGCGGACGGCGCGGGTGACACCGACTCGAGCCTGTTCCGACGCCGATGCCGCTCGTCTTCGGGGTGGAGCTGCCTGCCATGGCTGCATGGGTGCTGAGTCCCGATCGGGCAGCAGCCCTCGATTGCCCGACGCTGTCCGTCCTTGGCACTCGCGACCCTTCCGCTGTTCGTGGAGGTAGCCGCGCTTCTCCGGGCGCAGGTCCCCGACATCGAGGAGCGCCAGATCGAGGACGTCGGCCATCTTCTGCACATCCAGTCTCCGGAGGCGGTTGCGCGACCGATCGCCGATTTCATGGGCAGGCATCCCATGCCCCGCAGGTGACATGAGGCGGTGTAGGCGAAAATCCCGGACGGGCGCCTGGGGCAGCCCGAGAAGGTCGCTCGCGTCGTGCACTTCCCTGGCCCACGAGAGGATCGTCCGGAGGCTGCAGACGAGTGTCGAGGGGATACGACACATGCGCACACGCCTCTGGACCGGTCGGCCGATGCGATGAACCCGACGTACGGACAGGATGAGGAGTTGGCTTTCGTGAGCACCCCAGAGCCTGATCGCGAACCGGCGACCACTCATCCGGACCGGATGTCGCCTGCGTGTGCCCTCGTCATCTTCGGCGCGTCGGGTGACCTGACCGCCCGAAAGCTGCTTCCTGCGCTCGAGCGGTTGGCCGCCTACGGGGCACTGCCGGCGGAGGTGGCGCTGATCGGTGTGGCTCGTACGCCCATGACCGACGACGAGTTCTCGGGGTACTGCCGCACGGCCGTGGCCGGCACGGACAATTCGCGGTGGGGCGAACTGCTGGCCAACGCCCGATATGTGCACGGCGGATACGACGAGCCGGCGACCTACGCGCGGTTGGCCGAGGTTCTGGGGGAGTGCGACCACAAGTTGGGAACGGCGGGCAACCGGGTCTTCTACTTCTCCACCCCGCCGCGGCTGTTCGGGCCGATCGCCATCAGCCTCGGCAAGGCCGGACTAGCCGTCGCCGACGGTGACTCCTTCATTCGGGCCGTCATCGAGAAGCCGTTCGGGTGGGACGACGCGAGTGCCCGTGACCTGTATTCGGACCTGTCCACGGCGTTCGTGGAGGACCAGATTTTTCGCATCGACCACTACCTGGCCAAGGAGACGGTGCAGAACCTGCTGGCCCTCCGCTTCGCCAACTCGATCTTCGAGCCCATCTGGAACCGAACCTGGGTGGACAACGTGCAGATCACCGTCGCCGAGACTCTCGGCGTCGGCGAGCGTGGCGGTTTCTATGAGACAACGGGGGCAATGCGCGACATCGTGCAGAACCACGTCCTGCAAGTGCTGTCGCTGTTTCTCATGGAACCCCCCACGTCCTTTCACCCCGAGGCGATCCGGGACGAGAAGGTCAAGCTGCTGCGGGCTATCCAACCCCTGGACGACGAGTCCGACATTGCTGCCCATGCTGTCCGCGGGCAGTACACCCGCGGCGGCACGCGCGCGGACCTGATGCCCGGCTACCGAGAGGAGCCTGGGGTCGACCCGCTGAGCTCCACCGAAACCTTCGTCGCGATGCGACTGAACATCCAGAACTGGCGCTGGACCGGCGTCCCGGTTTACGTCCGGACCGGCAAGCGGCTGCCCACCCGAGTCACCGAGGTGGCCATGCAGTTCCGCCGCCCTCCGCAGCTGCCGCTGTTCCCGAACACCGATGCCCATCTCGAGCCCGACGCTCTCATCGTGCGGGTCCAACCGAACGAGGGGCTCTCGCTGCGCTTCGGTGCCAAGGTGCCCGGACATGCGTTCCGCGTGCAAAAGGCGTCGATGGACTTCTCCTATGAGAGCTTCGAGCAGCAATCGATCGACGCCTACGAGCGAGTCATTCTGGACGCGCTGATCGGCGACCCGACACTGTTCATCCGCGCCGACGAGGTTGGAAGGTCCTGGCGGATCGTCGACCCAGTCCTCCAGTACTGGAGCGCCGACTCCCGACCGATCCCGCTCTACCAGGCGGCTACCTGGGGTCCGCCCGAGGCATCCACGCTCATTTCCCGCGACGGCAGGAGCTGGCGGCACTTCGCCTGACCGTCCGCTGTGCCAATGACGGCCAAAGTTGATCCCTGGCGACGCCGGGAGACGTCAGGCCACCCAGCGACTCGGGGCGGCGTCTCGCCGTCGGCTCGGTGCAACGCGAGGCGGGTCGAGACCGCGTCAGCCGTGGCAGACGCGACTGGCATGCGCGTCTTCTGGTTGCAATTGCGGTTGCAGTTAACGCCGTTCGCAGCCGTGCGCAGGTGTTCACGTCAGTTCGAACGCGCAGCCCAGAGCCCTTACAGAACTACAGCGAACCGCCCTGAACGCGATCATGACGGCCTGGCAGTGTGGGAGTCAGCGGTTCGAGTCCCTCAGCTCCACTCCACGAACCGGGCCATTCTCCCCTCGGTAGTGCGCCCGGGCTCGTCGTCGATGCGTGCGGCAGGTGGTCCCGCCGTCGGACGACGGCGGGACCACCTCAGCCGGACGGGCGCAGTCAGCCTGTCAGCGGCACCAGGCAAACAGCTCGGGGTTGGTGGTGTGCAGCTTCACCACCTGCCCGAGGGAGAGGAAGCTGCCCTCGGGCAGGTCGGCGAAGATGGGGCCGCTCGCGGGGTCCGCAAGCGTCGAGTAGTCGATCTGCTTCCGCGCGGCCGCCTGCAGCAGGCCGAGGTCCTTGAGCGTCCCGATGCCGGCCTGGACGCAGGCGGCACCCGAGTTCGCCGGCGCGGCGGCGGCGGGTCCAGCCGTCAGGCCGACGCTGAGACCGACGGTGGCGGCGGTGATCGCGATCTTCTTCCACACGGGCGTCTCCAAGGTGGCTCTCGTGGATCCAGGTTCGTCCCGGACCTCACCCCCACTTCATCGCGAGTGCTCTGCACGGATGCACCTCGGCCAGCCCAATCGTCCTGCGTATCTGGCGACGGCCGTCGCGGCCCTGGCGGCGCCCGAACAGCAAGGCGATCCGCCAGTCGATCTGCCGAGCACGGATCCGGGGCAGGAGCGCGACCAGCGCGGTGATGCGGACGACGAGCAGCGGGGTGGCCGCCGCCTGGGCCGGGCCTGGCCGGCGGCGTGGACCAGGGCCGGCACCGCCAGCATGGAGCCGCCGCCTCCGAGCAGCCACAACGCTCCGATGGGGAGCTCGAGGACGACCACGACGACCATCCGATGACAAAGCGTCCGACTCGGAGCCCGGGCTTGGTCTCGGCCTGCCGGCCGGTGGTCACCGCCGGGTGAACAGGCGGCCCAGGAATCCGGTGGAGGGGGCAGCGGCGTCGTCGGTGTGACCGGGGCAGCGCTGGGCGTCGGGCACGCCGCGCATGAGCTGGTCCACGTGCTGACCGCAGCCGGCCCAGGTGGTCTTGCCGCAGGTGCGGCAGGTGATCGCTCGGCACATGTGATGGTCTAAGCGGTGCGACCGTGGCTGCGTAGAGCATGGGGCCGCCGGTGAAGACGGCATGCACCATGCCCTCGGCTCGGCGAGCACGTAGCAGACGTGGTGGTGGGTGTGGCCCGGGGTGTGCATGACCCGCAGGCGCAGGGGGCCCGCCTCCGGCGCGTCACCGTCGGCGGCGGGGATGGCGGGCACGCTGCGGTGCGCCGATGCCGCTGAGCACTTCGCCATGGGCGTCGTGGCCCGCCGGGCATAAAGGGGTGGTACGGCCACACGCCGCGGTTCTCGCGCGTCAGCAGACGGCGTCGACGAGCACCAGGTGGAGTGGGAGGGAGGGCTGCTGTCTGGCCACGACCTCGCGGAGGGAGCACTGACGACAGAGCGCGCTGCGCCCCCCTTTTCGCTCCGGAATGGGGCCTCAGCGCGCTCCGTTCGGTGGCGCTGCCGGTTCCGGCTCCCGCGTCGAGGTCGTGCGCATCAATGCGGGTCCGCGTTTCCTGATCAAGTACACGGCTCGGCGGCTCAGCGCCTCCACGGTCTCCTCCTACCGGAAGAACATCCGGCTGCACATCGACCCCTACCTCGGCGAGAAGACGCTGGCCCGGCTCACGGGGGGAGCGGTGGACGCCTGGATGCGCACGTTGGAGGCGTCGGTCCGAGTGGATGGCAGGGGCGGCTTGTCCGCGCACGCCAACGCGATGATCACGCCGACCGTCTACCAGCACGTCCACCCCGGCATGGGCCGCCAGGCTGCCGACCGGTTCGCCGCGCTGCTGAGGGGCTGATAGGCCGCGCGAAGTATCACGGCGGTATCACGAACCGGTTCTGACCCCCGATACGACAACACCCCGGGCTCCTGACCTGCAGGAACACCGGGGCGATCGCGAGTCCGAGGGGCGACTTGGTATGTAGCCCGACGCTTATTCCTCCGGCAGAACTGGGCGACCGTAAAGGCCATGTCCGGCGCTGGGAGGCGTCGGTCGAGACACCATGGCGTGGTCGATTGGCCACGCAGAGCACAGCAGCGACGTGAAGCCGATGCATCCGCGCCCAGCGGCGGAGACGAAGACAGGCCATGAGCGTGATCACCGCAGACGGCGCCCCGGATGTCCTTCTCGTGGAGTTCGAGCTGGCCCGCCTGGACCTGGCGGCAGCCACCGCGACCCTGCGCCACAAGGACACGCCTGCCGCGCGCGGGGAGGTTGCGAACTGCCGGGCGCGGATCGACAGGATCCTCGACTCATGGAACGCCGGCGCCCGAGTCCCTCTGTGACTCTGCCGTCGTACCTCCACCTCGGATGGCTTTCTGAAGACGTGTGGACGAGTCGGCGCTCACAGCGGGGGACCGACCACCCGGCCAGTGCTTATGTCGAGGCTGACGTCAGCCCCTCACACAAGGAGTGCTGCGGAAGTTTGGTGTTCGAGGTGGGACACGAGGTTTCCGCACACGCCCCGACTGGCGTGGACGGATCCACGGATGACCTGGGTCCGCTGTCGGCGCCGGACGAGTCGCCCCCCACCGCCCACCCGGGTCACCCTGGGCCGGTGAGGATCCTGGTCACCGGCGCGTCGGGGTTCGTGGGCAGCCGGCTGGCCACCGCGCTCGACGGCGCGGGCCACGACGTCCGGGCGATGACCCGGAGGCCGAAGCACTACCGGGGAGCCGGTACCCCGGTCGCGGGCGATGTCGGCGACGAGGCATCGATGCGGGCGGCAGCCGAAGGCTGCGAGGTCGCCTACTACCTCGTGCACTCCCTGGGCGACCAGGACTTCCAGCGCAAGGACGCCGACGCGGCGCGTGCCTTCGCCCGGGCCGCCGCCGCGGCCGGCGTCGACCGGATCGTCTACCTCGGCGGCCTGGGGCGGGACGGCGACAGGCTGTCGCGGCATCTGAGCAGCCGCCGCGAGGTCGAGCGGCTCCTCGGCGGCACCGGCCTCCCGGTCACCGTGCTTCGCGCGGGGATCGTGGTCGGTCACGGCGGGGTGTCCTGGGAGATGACCCGCCAATTGGTGGCGCACCTGCCCGCGATGGTCACCCCCCGCTGGGTCAGCACGCGGACCCAGCCGATCGCGGTGGCCGACGTCGTCCGGTACCTGGTCGGTGTCCTCGACGCACCGCAGGCCGTGGGGCGCGTGTTCGAGGTGGGCGGGCCTGAGGTGCTCACATACCTGCAGATGATGACCCGGGTGGCCGACATCCAGAACCGGCACCTGTTCGTCGTCCCCGTGCCGCTCCTCAGCCCGCAGCTGTCCTCGCGCTGGTTGGCCCTGGTCACCGACGTCGACGTGACGACCGGCCGCTCGCTCATCGACTCGATGACCAACGAGGTGGTCGTCACCGACGACGCCATCCGCTCGGTCGTCCCGTTCGAGCCCGTGGACTACGACGAGATGGTGCTGACCGCCCTCGTCGAGCGGGCTCGGGAACGCCGACGGCAGGTCGGGGAGCGGCGCGGCGGGTGGCTGAGCCGGGGAGCGCGGCGGTGACCCGTCACCGAGCGCTCCGAAGACTGCGGGCCGCGATCGAGCGGGCATCCGCGCCGCTGGTGCGCAGCGTGCCGCGGGACCACTGGGAGAGCGACGACGCCTTCCGGCGCCGCCGGCGGGTCACCGGCGCCGTCGCGGTGGCCGGTGCGTCGCTGCTGGGGGTCTCGTTGTCCACCGCGCCGGGCTCACCGCGGTTCTACGGGCTGACCCTCGGGGTCGCCGGCACGTGGGTGGCCGGGGGGCTGGCGTCCGGGCCGCTGCACCTTGGACGGATGATCGGACACGGGGACCGACTTCGCAGGCCGGTGCTCACGCCGGTCGCCTCGGGGGTCGGCGCGTTCGGGGCCTTCTACGCCGCGGCGCTGGTCGCCCGGCGGATCCCGGTCCTGGAGCGGGCGATCGGCTCGGTGCTCAGCTACGCCGACCAGGGGTCGGGTCCGCTCGTGCTCACCACCACGCTGGCCAACGGCGTGGCGGAGGAGGTGTTCTTCCGCGGCGCGCTCTACGCGGCGGCGGGCGCGGACCGGCCGGTTCTCGCGTCGACCGCCGTCTACGGGTTGGCCACCACGGCCACCCGCAACCCGGCGCTCGTGCTGGCGAGCGTCCCGATGGGTCTGCTCTTTGCGCAGCAGCGAAGGATCACCGGCGGAATCCAGGCGCCGATGCTCACGCACGTGGTGTGGTCGGCCCTGATGCTGCGCTACCTGCCCCCGCTGTTCGCCGATCAGCTCGCGGAGGAACGGTCGCCGTCGCCAGGGTGAGGGCGGACGACGACCGGTGAGGCCGCCGAGGGCGTGGCCGTCGATGACCGACGCGCCGCTACGGGATCACCTGCGGCGGCGGGCCAGGACGGTCGCCAGCGCCACCACGACGGCGCCCGGACGTACCCGCCGGTTGCCGAGCAGCACCGCCCCGGCCCGGCGAGTCCACGCCGGCACCGGCGACGGCCACCGGACGCATGAGCGACTCCAGGTGCTCGTCCAGGGGCCTTCGCCGGCTCCTCGAGCTGGAATGGTGTGATCGCCGGACTCACGGCCGAGGGGCATCCGCGTGTGGGAGCGCCGGCGTGCGTCGCGAGCTTCCAGCCGGAGGTGAATGAGGGCACCGGCGAGCTAGCCGCCAGGTTCACCGGCGACGAACTCGGGCCGGCACTGCACCGTTGCCGACTGCGGCCCCGACGGGCGGATCGTCGACGACCACTACATCGACCAGGAGCAGCGGCCGGGTCTTCCCCGCCGACGTGCCGGTGGAGGTCGCCGGGCTGAAGGCCGCCACCCAGCGGCGATCGTCGCCGGAGCGCCGGCGCAGGAGGCGACCAGAGCCACCTGGCTGACCATCCCCCCTGACGCAGGTCAGGCTCGACGATCTCGCCGTCCCGGCCGAGCCAGCGATTCATTGGCGCAGGGGGCGATGTCGCACACGGTCGAGGTCGGCGCGTCCCATGTCGTCACCGTGTCCCGGGAGGGCAGCGTCGCGCGGCTGATCGGCGAGGTCGCGCGCCGTCGGCTGACACCAAAGGGGCTATCGGCGGGAGCGCCGGCGGCCGGCGATGCGGAGGCGACGAGGGTTCTGCTCGTCCCCGTTTCCATCAGCTGTTCCAGGCCGGTTCCGGGCCCAGCCCGAGTCGCCACCGGGCGGCTTCCTCCGAGGGGCTCGACCTGCCCAGCACCAGGTTCATGGCCCGCAATTGCAGCCGGGTCACCGTGAGCTGGCCCCGGTCACGGACCGTGCGTTCGGACCGGCCGGACACGCCTGCCAGTGGGGCGATCGTGGGGGACACCAGCAGCGCGGCTGCCCCGGTGAAGCCGGAGTAGACGACCCGCTCTGGAGGGCTGAGTCCCGGCGGGGCGGAGAGGAAAGTGAGCAGGTCCGCCGGCACGGGCTCGAGCTCGGGGGCGTATTCCGCCAGCGCCTCGGCCAGCTCGTCCGCCGTAGTGGGCAGGTCGGTGGCCCCGAGCGCCCGGGCGCTGCGAGCCCACTCGCGGACGTAGGCATCTCCCCAGCGGGGACCGAAGTGGCTCATGTCCCGGCCGACGGCGTCCTGCGCGGCCAGGAACGCGTCGGTGAAGGCCAGGTGGACCCAGCGGAGCAAGTCCGGGTCGCCGGCGGAGTACGGCCGGCCGTCGTCAGTGGTGCCGCGCACCCTGCGGTGCATGCCCCGTACGCGGGCCGCCTCGCGTTCGGCCAGCTCCTCGGCGCCGAATGTGCTGACGACCAGCCAGCGGGCGGTTCCCGCCAGCCGCTTCCAAGGGTCCTCCCGATAGGCCGAGTGCCGTTGCACACCGGCAAGCGCCAGCGGGTGCGCGCCCTGACCGAGGAGTGCAGCGACCCCGCCGACCAGCGTGGACAGGTCGCCGTGGACCCGCCACACGACCCCGTCGGGTTCAAACCAGCCTGGTCCCGCGCCGACTCGGGCGATGTCGCGTACCCAGTCCGGCGCGCCGGACTGGTCACCGGAGACCCGGGCGCGGAACGCCGCACGGGTGCTGGCAGTCAGGTCGTCGAACAGGAAGGCCACACCCTGATCCTTGCCCTCTGATGGCGGTCGGAATCGCTCTCCGTCGTCGAGGGCGACCGGGGACAGCTGAGGGATGTCATCCCCGTCGGTTGGCCACCATCCGGTCGGTGATCCGCTGCAGACGGTGTGCCTCTCGGGAGAGGATCATGTCGAGGATCGGTCGACGGGTGGCAGCTCGCCGACCCGGGCCCAGCCAGCGCGGCACCGCCCCGGTCCGGGACCAGTACGAGGTGAGGGCGCCTGCCAGCCTCCACGTCACCGGACCGAGGGATGGGCCGGGCTCACGGTGGAGCGGGGTGAACGCCTAGGAGTGTGTGGTACAGCCGACTCGGCGACCTGGCCGTCCTCCGGAGCCTGGAGAGCGCATGTGATCACGCGGTGTCCGAGGGGGGACTTGGGCACTGGGAAGTGGGAGCCGTCCCACCGGCTACTCCCGCTGGGGGAGTGGGGCGCGGTGTGCGCGGCTTCGTGGACATGATCGGAACGTAGCGCGTCGGCCGGACAAGATCAGCCGGTTAGGCCCTAGGGCCCTCTCCCACGACGCGCAACCCGACATCAACACCTGCTGCCGAGGTCAGCCGCCGGCGAGGGCGGACAGGCGGTCGCCGACCTCGGCGGTGCGCAGCGGCTGGCCGGCGTCGCGGGTGGACAGATCGAAGGCGACGGCGGCGTTGACCTTGCGGGCCTGCTCGGCGCGGCCGAGGTGGTCCAGCAGCAGGCCGACCGACAGCACGGCTGCGGTGGGGTCGGCGATGCCCTGCCCGGCGATGTCGGGGGCCGAGCCGTGCACCGGCTCGAACATCGAGGGGTTGAGGCCCGAGGCGTCGATGTTGCCGCTGGCGGCCAGGCCAATGCCGCCGGTGACCGCGGCGGCGACGTCGGTGACGATGTCGCCGAACAGGTTGTCGGTCACGATGACGTCGTAGCGCGAGGGGTCGGTGACGAAGAACATCGAGGCCGCGTCCACGTGCTGATAGGCGACGGTGACCTCGGGGAACTCGGCGGCGACCTTCTCGACGGTGCGCGACCACAGCGACCCGGCGTGGGTGAGCACGTTGGTTTTGTGGATCAGCGTGAGGTGCTTGCGGGGGCGGGCGACGGCGCGCTCGAAGGCGTAGCGGGCGACCCGCTCGATGCCGAAGGCGGTGTTGACGCTGACCTCGGTGGCCACCTCGTGCGGGGTGTCCCGGCGCAGCACGCCGCCGTTGCCGGTGTAGGGGCCCTCGGTGCCCTCGCGCACGCACAGCATGTCGATCGTGCCCGGCGCGGCCAGCGGGCTCTCGACGCCGTCGTAGAGCTTGGCCGGGCGCAGGTTGACGTGGTGGTCGAGCTCGAAGCGCAGCTTGAGCAGCAGGCCCCGCTCGAGGATGCCGGCCGGCACCCCGGGGTCGCCGACCGCGCCGAGCAGGATCGCGTCGTGGCCGCGCAGCTCGTCGAGCACGGTGTCGGGGAGCAGCTCCCCGGTGCGCCGCCAGCGGGCCGCGCCGAGGTCGTAGTGGGTGGCCTCGACGTCGGGGGCGACCTCGCCCAGGACCTTGAGGCCCTCGGCCACCACCTCGGGGCCGATGCCGTCTCCAGGGATCACTGCCAGGCGCATGGGGGCAGAGGCTAGCGCCGGGCCCCGGCCCACCTGCACCGGGACGGACCCACGCCCCCGCGTGCGGTGCACGCGGGGCGTCGGGGTCGAGCAGGAGGCGTCGGCCGGCTGGCGGCGCCTCCTCGTTGCCGGGGCCTCCGAGGCCAGGGCCCCTCGTCTCGTGCAGCGACCGGCGTGGGGGCTTCTCGCGCCGATCAGGAGGACGGGTCGAGGAGCCACTCGACCACGGCGAGGGCGGCTCGAATCTTCACCGTCGGGGTGTCGCTGGTGTGCCCGCACAGGTCGAAGGCCTGCTGGACGCGGTAGGTGACGGTGTTGCGCGAGATGTTCTCCAGCGCGGCAACCTTGGAGAGGCTCCGGTCGGTGTCGAGGTAGCGGCGCAGGGTCCCGCGCAGCCTCGCCACGCCCGGGTCGTCGGCACCGAGCCGACCGAGGTGACGCTCGACGAACTGCCGGGCTGCCTCACGGTCGGCCAGCAGGAGCGCGTCGAGGTCGATGTCCTGGTGCGCCAGGGAGGAGCGGGCGCGCTCGGGTCCGTGCCGCACGAGCCGTTCGACCGCACGGGCCTCCAGATGGGAGCGACGAAACCCGCTGATGCCGTGGCCGGCTTGGCCCACGCCGACCATGGTCCCCTCAAACTCCGGCAACGGGGTCCCCCTCCTGGGCGTGCTGCCAGGCTTGAACGCCCCCCAGGCCCACAGGGTGTTCGACCCGACGGGGACCAGCAGCGAGGCCCGCGTGACCCCCCAGCACCGCAGGACGGGCTCGACTGCGACCCGGAGGCTGTCGGCGGTGTCGTGACCCGGTGCCGACCGCCAGGCGACGACGGCGACGTGGGTCGCCTCGAGTGGGTAGTCGAGCAGGCGCCGCGCATCGGCGGCCCGGACGGCCGCGCCGTCGACGATCTGGCGCACCAGCTCCAACTGCGCGGCCGAGCGGCTGGCCCCCCAGACGTTCTGCTCGTCGAGAAAGACGTCGGTCATCGCCCCGATGAACTCGTCGATGAGCTTGAACAGCAGGAGCGACACCCGCCTGAGCTCATCGTGGGCCCCGGTCGACGGAGGCACAGCCGAGACCGCGTCGAAGAACGCGGTGTACAGGACCGAGTGGCCATACCGGACCGTGTGGGCGAACTCGCTGACCTGCAGCCCACGGCGGGCCAGGTCACGGGTGCCGGTCACGGCCTCCGTCGTCACGACCGAGGCATCGGGGTCGGCGCACCCGGCGATGATCGTCAGCATCCGCAGCGTCGTGGACGTCGTGGCAGCGCGCAGGGCCTCGATCAGGGACGCGCTGCCGCCGAGGACCGCCACTTCCCGCCCCGCCTTGGCGATGACGTCCTCGCCGAGCTCGGCGGCCCACGCCACGGCGTTCGCTCCGTACGCGTTGCGGAGCCGGTCGGCGTCGGGGCCCAGCAGCCGGGCCTCGCGCGGGTCCGTCCGCGCCGGTGCCAGCGCACGGATCCACTCCACGACGCTCTCTCCTCCAGTGGGTCAGCAGACGACGTGGACGGGGCGCCGCCGGGCTGGCTCAGAGGCCAGTTCTCCGCGTGGAGCCTGTGTCCCCGCCCAATGTGATGCGCGCAACAACGTCGGGAGGATACGGCTACCACCAGCCGCTGGCCGACCACAGGCCGCCAGCCGAGGCCATTGGCCGAGCGCGGACGTCGAGAGGGAGCAGGGACTGTGACCGAGAAGACTGCCGCCGGACGACCTGGGAGTGCCGCCGGCGAGGCGCTCGTCTACCAGACGGGCCTGGGCAACGAGCTCGAGACCGAGGCGATCGCCGGCACCCTGCCGCGCGGGCAGAACAGCCCGCAGAAGGTCGCCCACGGACTGGTCTCCGAGCTCATGTCGGGGACGACCTTCACCGCGCCGCGCGCCCGCAGCCGTCGGTCCTACGTGTTCCGCATCCACCCCTCCGTGGTGCACGGCCGGTTCGAGCGGATCGACAACAACACCCTGCTGACACCCCCCTTCGACACCCCTCCCGCACCGCACAACTACCGCTGGGGGCCGTTCGGCAACGAGGGCAACACCGACGACTTCGTCGACAGCCTCGCGACCCTGGCCGCCGCCGGCTCCCCGTCGAGCCAGACCGGCGTGGCAGTCCACGTCTACGCAGCGACCCGGTCGATGAGCGACCGCGTGTTCTCCGACGCCGACGGGGAGCTTCTGGTCGTCCCGCGGGCCGGCGACATCCGCCTGTGCACCGAGATGGGCCTCCTGGAGCTCGCGCCGGGGGAGATCGCGGTGATCCCCCGCGGCGTGAAGTTCCGGGTCGAGCTCCTCGGGGAGAGCGCTGCGGGCTTCGTGTTCGAGAACTACGGCGCCCCGCTGTCCCTGCCCGAGCTCGGCCTGATCGGCACCAACGGGCTGGCCAACGTGGCCGACTTCCAGATCCCCGTCGCCGCCTACGAGGACACCGACGGCCCGGTGCAGATGGTGCACAAGCTGGGCGGGAGCCTGTGGTCGGCGCAGCTGAGCTACTCGCCGCTCGACGTCGTCGCCTGGCGCGGCAGCCTCTACCCCTACAAGTACGACCTCGACCGTTTCGTCCCCATCGGTCCGCTCATGACCGACCACCCCGACCCCTCGATCTTCGCCCTCCTGACCTCGGGCGGCGACCCCGTCCTCGGGCCGAACTTCGACGTCATGGCCCTGACGCCGCGCTGGTTGGTCGCGGAGGGCACGTTCCGCCCGCCGGGCTACCACCGCAACTGCGTCGCGGAGTTCAGCCTCTTCCTCCAGGGCCAGTTCGGCAAGGACGTCCCCGCCGGCACCAGCGCCCTCAACAACGCCTGGACCCCCCACGGTCCTGCCACCGCCGTGCTGGAGATGGCACGCGAGGCCGCGCTGGCCCCGCAGCGGATCGATGACCAGAAGATCCTGCTCGTTGAGTCGCGCTTCCCGTTCCAGGTCACCGGCTTCGCCGAGACGGTGATGCCGCACATCGCCGAGGACGGCCAGTTCGACGGCTACACCAAGACGTTCACCGGCGTCCCCGACGCTGCGCCGAGGAGCTGAGCCGACCGTGTCCGCACCGACCGGGCACGAGGTCGACATCGACTTCGTGACGATCAGCCACACCGAGCCCAGCGGGCCGAAGGAGACCTACGGGTACTCCGAGCCCAACCGCGTGGTGCTCGACGGGGTGCGCTTCACCCCGAGGGCACGTCCCTCCGCGACCCTGCTGGTGTACATGCACCCCACGGGCACGATGCGCCGCCTGCCGGTTCCCCGGGCGATGGCCGCAGCCGGAATGCACATCCTGTGCGCCGAGAGCCGCTACATCCGCAACGACACCGCGCTGATCATGGAGAAGGTCCTGTGCGACTACGGCGCCTTCGTGCGCCACGCGAAGGAGGTGTGGGGCTACGCGACGGTGGTCCTGGTTGGCTGGTCCGGTGGGGGGTCGCTGACCGCGCTCTACCAGTCGCAGGCCCAGCACCCCACCATCACCGACACGCCGGCCGGCGACCCCGTCGACCTCGGCGAGCTCATCCCCGGTGACGCGTTCGTCTACCACGCCGCGCACCTGGGCCGGGCCGAGATGCTCCGCGACTTCATCGACCCCTCCGTCATCGACGAGGCCAACCCCGACGTGCGTGACGTCGAACTGGACCTCTACGACCCGCGCAACCCCCACCAGCCGCCGTATTCGGCCGAGTACCTCGCCCACTTCCGCGCCCAACAGGCGGCGCGCATCCGGCGCCGGACGCTGTACGCGCGGGAGCTGCTGGCCCAGGTCCGGTCCGGGGGCACGACGGAGTCCGACCGCGTGATCGTCACCCACCGGACGTTGGCCGACCCGAGGTTCCTGGATCCGACGATCGAACCGAACGACCGCGAGCCCGGCACGTCGTTCATGGGCGTCCCGGAACTGGCCAACACCAGCCCGGCCGGCATCGCCCGCGTCTCGACGTTGACCGGCTGGCTCTCGCAGTGGTCACCGGAGGACACCCGGGCCCGCGCCGACCTCGCCGCCCGGCACATCACAGTGCCGGTGCTGGCCATCGAGAACACCGCCGACGACGCCGTACCTCAGCAGCACACCGGCCTCTTCTTCGACGCCTGCGCGAGCACGGACAAGTCGATGTACGTCGCGAAGGGCGCCAACCACTACTACGCCGGTCAGGACGCAATCCTCCGCGACGTCGTCGAGGAGGTCCGCACCTGGCTCGCGGGTCGCGACCTCCTCGAGGGCTAGGCCGGCCCGTCCCAGGACGGCTCGGGCCCCGCTGCACAGCACCACCCGGTACCACCGGTGCCGGAGTTCCACCGATCACAGGAGAGACCCATGGACGTCCAGACCGAACTCGTCGAGCGGGCGCAGGCGCTCACCAAGCTGGTGGCCAGCCGCGCCCGGGAGACCGAACAGCAGGGCTTCGTCTCGCCCGACGTCATCGAGGAGTTCTGCGACGCGGGCTTCTTCAAGATCCTCGTGCCGAAGAAGTACGGCGGCTACGAGCTGGGTGTGGACGCCATGGCCAAGGTGGTGCAGACCATCGCGCCGAGCTGCACGTCGACGGGGTGGGTGCTGGCGTTCTACATCGGCCACAACTTCCTGCACGCGCTGTTCCCCGAGAAGTCGCAGGAGGAGGTGTTCGGTGAGAGGTCCTTCGCGCTGACCCCGGGCACCTTCTTCCCGGCCTACCAGCTCGTGCCGACCGACGGTGGCTACCTGGCGACCGGCCGGAGCTCCTGGAACTCCGGCAGCGCCAGCGCCGAGTGGTTCATGGGCGGCGGCCTGGTCATGCAGGAGGGCCAGCCGCCGGCGCTGCGCTTCTTCCTCGTGCCGCGGGCCGACGCCCAGGTGGTGGAGAACTGGGACGTCGCGGGGCTCCGCGGCACCGCCAGCGACGACCTGGTGGTCGACGGCGCCTTCGTCCCCGAGCACCGGGTGGTCGACGCCCTCGACGTGCTGAACGGGACCTCGCCCGGGGCGGCACTGCACGCCAACCCGCTGTACTCGCTCCCGGTGATGCCCTTCATCGTCGCCGAGATCCTGCCCGTCGCCGTGGGCACCTACCGGGCGGCCGCAGACCACTTCCAGAAGGTCACCGCCGACCGGCAGATGTCGGACACCGGCGCCAAGGCCTCGACGAAGCAGACCGCGCGGATCAGCCTGGGCCGCGGCCAGGCCGGCGCGGACCTGGCCGAGTCCATGCTGGACAGCTACCTGGCCATGTTCCGCGAGGCCGACCTCGGCATCCTGAGCGACCCGGTGACGCGCGCCAGGCTGAAGGCGCAGGGCGCCATGCTCACCGAGTTCTGCAGCAACGGCATCAACGAGCTTGTCGCCGCCGCGGGCGCCAACGCTTACCGCAACGACTCGCCGATGCAGCGCTACTTCCGCGACATCAACATGATGCGCGTCCACGCCACCCTCGACGCCACCCGGTCCACCGAGACCCTGGGCGAGCTCCTCCTGGGACTTCCTCCCCAGGCACCCGTCTGACGCCCGCTCCCGCGGCACCGCAGCGGTGCCGCGGGAGCCACCACGGGGTGACCGGCCCCATCTCGACCGACACACAACGGGCAGGTGCCCGGCGTGACCAGCGTGAGGAGCGCTCGATGACCGACCAGGAACGACAGGCCGTGCTGGACATGCTGACGTCTGGCCCCGACATGAGCCAGCTGTCCTTGGACCAGCTGCGCGCGATGCTCGACCAGGGGGGCGCCGCCGCCCGGCTGCCCGAGAACCTGCTGCTGGAACCGACCACCGTCGGCGAGGTGCCGGCGGAGTGGTCGTCGACGCCCGCGGCCGACCAGGACTCGGTCCTGCTGTACCTGCACGGCGGCGGGTACCTGTTCGGATCCATCGCCTCGCACCGAGGTCTGGTCACCAACCTCGGTGCCCGCGCGGGAGTGCGTACCCTGGCCGTGGAGTACCGCCTGGCCCCCGAGCACCCCTTCCCCGCGGCCCTCGACGACACCGTGGCCGGCTACCGGCACCTGCTCGACCAGGGCTTCGACCCGGCCCGCATCGTCGTCGGCGGGGACTCGGCCGGCGGCGGCCTGGCCATCGCCCTGCTCCTGGCGGCTCGCGAGGCCGGGCTGCCGCTGCCGGCGGCGGCACTGTGCATCTCCCCGTGGCTGGACATGACCCTGACCGGCGCCTCCATGAAGGCGAAGGCGTCCTCGGACGTCCTGGTCGGCGAAGCCCTGCTGGCCCAAGCGGTCGAGGCCTACGTGGGCGACCGGGCCGACCGCCAGGACCCACGCGTGTCCCCGTTGTTCGGTGACCTTGCGGGCCTGCCCCCGGTCATGGTCCAGGTCAGCTCGCACGAGGTCGTCCTCGACGACGCCACCCGCTTGGCCGCCGCCCTCGGGGCAGCCGACGTCAGCGTCCGGCTTGAGATCTGGGGGCGGATGCCCCACGTGTGGCACCTGTACGCCGACATGCTCGGCGAAGGCCGGGAGGCGCTGGCCCAGGCCGGCGACTTCCTGCGGCGCAGCCTCGGCTGAGGCAGCCCGATGACCGATGACCTCCTCGGGGGCCACCCCGCCACGAGCGGCGACGACGCCCCGCTCACCGTCACCACACTGTTCCGCCACGTGGTCCGCACCCACGGGGACCAGGAGATCGTCTACCGCACGGCCGACGGCGGGTGGGACCGCTACACCTTCGCCGAGTACGGCACCAGGGTCTCAGCCATTGCCTCCGCGCTGGCGGAGATCGGCGTGGCCCCCGGCGACGTCGTCGGCGTGCTCGACTGGAACAGCAAGCGCCACTTCGAGCTCTACGGCGCGGTCCCGCTGACCGGTGCGGTGCTGCTGCAGATGAACCTGCGCCTAGCACCCTCCGACCTCGCCTACGTCACCACGCACGCGAAGGCGACCGTGGTCCTCGTCGACGAATCGCTGCTCGACGTCGCCGAGGCCATCGCCCCCCTGGCGACCGGGGTGCGCCGGTGGGTCGTGATGACCGACCGCCCGGTAGAGGAGCTGCAGACCACGCTGCCGGACGTCACCTCCTTTGAGGAGCTCGTCGTGCCCGGCACCCCGCCGGGCACTCGACCCGACTCCTGGCCGGCGATGGCGGAGTCGGCGGCCTACAGCGCCTGCTACACCACGGGGACCACCGGGCGGCCCAAGGGCGTTTTCTACTCTCACCGAGCCGTCTACCTGCACGCCATGACGCTTGCCTCCCAGCTGCAGATGGGCAACGGCGACTGTGCACTGCTCATCGCCCCGATGTTCCACGCGCTCAGCTGGGGTCTTCCACAGGCCGCCGTCTACGTCGGAGCGAAGATCGTGCTGCCCGGCCGGTACACAGCCGCGGACACCTCGGTGCTCCTCGACGCGATCGTGGCCGAAGGCGTCACCGTCACTAACGGATCGCCGACCATCTACCAGGCGATGCTCGATCAGGTGTCCCGGTCGGCCGACACGCCGGACCTCCGGCGCCTCCGGATGCTCTGCGGTGCGGCTGAACCGACCGTGGCACTCATGCGCGGTCTGGAGGAGCGGACCGGGGCGGAGGTCATCCACGGCTACGGCGCGACCGAGACGACCGCGCTGATCGCGCTCAACCGGGCCAAGGCGAGCACGGTGGCGTCCCTCTCCGAGGAGGAGCGCTGGGATCTGCGGCGCTGCCAGGGCCTGCCGTTGCCCGGCCTGGAGATCCGCATCGTCGGCGAGGACGGCGAGGACCTGCCGCACGACGGGCGCGCCATCGGCGAGGTCCTCGTCAAGGGCCCCGGTGTCGCGACCAGCTACTACGACCTCCCGGGCGCCGACAGCGCCTTCACCGATGGCTACTGGCGCACCGGAGACCTCGGCACGATCCTGCCCAGCGGCTACCTCAAGCTCACCGACCGGCTCAAGGACGTCATCAAGAGCGGCGGTGAGTGGATCTCCTCCATCGACATGGAGAACGCCCTCACCACCCACCCCCACGTGCGGGAGGCGGCGGTCGTGGGGATGCCCGACGAGAAGTGGCAGGAGCGCCCGGTCGCCCTGGTCGTGCTCACACCGGGCACCTCTGTCTCCGACGAGGACCTGCTGGCGACGCTGGAGGGCCGGTTCGCCCGCTGGCAGATGCCCGGCCAGATCCGGGTCGTCGACGAGATCGCGCGCACCAGCGTCGGCAAGATCGACAAGCGCTCCATCCGCGAGTCCCTGGCCCAGGAGCTGGACGGGCACCTCGTCTGACGGCAGCGGTCGCCGTCCCGTCGGCCGCCCGAGCCGCCGACTCCTCATCCCCGCCGAACCACCCAGAACGAGAGGCGTTTCCGTGCCCCAACCCGTCTACGTCTACGACGCGCTCCGCACCCCCCGAGGGAAGTACCGCAGAGGCGCTCTGCGCGGGGTCAAGCCCGTCACCTTGACCGTCGGCCTGCTGCACGCCGTGCAGGAGCGCAACCCCTCGCTGGACCCGGCCGGGATCGACGACGTCGTCCTGGGTTGCGTCACCCCGATCCGGGACCAGGGCGCCGACATCGCCCGCACCGCGGTGCTCGCCGCCGGGCTGCCCGAGACGGTGGCCGGCGTCCAGCTCAACCGCTTCTGCGCCTCGGGCCTGGAGGCCATCAACACCGCCGCGCAGAAGATCGCCTCGGGCTGGGAGTCCCTCGTGCTCGCCGGTGGGGTGGAGAGCATGTCGCGCGTCCCGATGGGCGCCGACGGTGGGGCTTGGGCCGAGGACCCCGAGACCCACCTGACCACCGGCTTCGTCCCGCAGGGCATCGGTGCCGACCTCATCGCCACCCTGGAGGGCTTCACCCGGGACGACGTCGACGCCTACGCCGTGGAGTCCCAGACCCGAGCCGCGAAGGCGTGGGCCAACGGCTGGTTCGACCCGTCCATCGTCCCGGTGGTCGACCGCAACGGGGTGACCGTGCTCGACCACGACGAACACCTGCGGCCGGGGACCACCCAGGAGTCGCTGGGTCGCCTCTCACCGGCCTTCGCCCAGCTCGGTCACCGCGCTGGCTACGACGCGGTAGCCCTCCAGAAGTACCACTGGGTGTCCGCCATCAACCACGTCCACACCGGCGGCAACTCCTCGGGCATCGTCGACGGCGCCGCGCTGGTCGTCCTGGGCAACGAGCAGGCCGGTCGGGACATGGGCCTGCAGCCACGGGCCCGGATCGTGGCCACCGCGGTCAGCGGCTCCGAGCCCACGATCATGCTCACCGGTCCTGCGCCGGCCAGTCGCAAGGCCCTGGCGGCCGCCGGGCTGACCGTCGACGACATCGACCTGTTCGAGGTCAACGAGGCGTTCTCCTCCGTGGCGATGCGCTTCATGAAGGACCTCGACCTGCCCCACGAAAAGGTCAACGTCAACGGCGGCGCGATCGCCCTGGGCCACCCGCTGGGTGCCACCGGCGCGATGCTCGTCGGCACCGCCCTCGACGAGCTCGAGCGACGGGGCGGCCGCCGCGCCCTGGTGACCCTCTGCGTCGGCGGCGGCATGGGCATCGCCACCATCATCGAGCGAGTCTGAGGAGCCTCACCATGACCCACCCCATGATCACCTGGGCCGAGGACGCAGGCGTCGTCACGGTGACGCTCGACGACCCCACCCGGGCCGTCAACACCGTCGGCGACGCGTACGCCGCAGCGATGGACGACGTCCTCGACCGGCTCGCAGGTATGCGCGAGCAGCTCACCGGTGTGGTGCTCACCTCCGGGAAGCCCACCTTCCTCGCCGGTGGCGACCTGCACCTCCTGCACGCCGCCGGGCCCGATGACGCCGGGGCCATGACAGCGTTCGCCACCCGCATCAAGGCCCAGCTGCGTCGCCTGGAGACCCTCGGGGTGCCGGTGGTCGCCGCCCTCAACGGGTCCGCGCTCGGTGGCGGCCTGGAGCTCGCCCTCGCCTGCCACCACCGCGTCCTGATCGACCGGCCCGACGTCCGCGTCGGCCTCCCCGAGGTCACCCTCGGCCTGCTGCCCGGAGGCGGCGGGGTCGTGCGCACGGTGCGGCTGCTGGGACTGGACCGCGCCCTGGACCACGTGCTGCTGCCCGGCACCGCCCACCGGCCTGCGGCCGCCCTCGAGCTGGGCCTGGTCGACGAACTCGTGCAGGACCACGACACGCTCCGGGAGCGAGCCGCGGCCTGGATCGCCAAGCACCCCGGCGCCCGCCAGCCCTGGGACGTCGAGGACCGCATCCCCGGCGGCAGCGCCTACGACCCGGTCGTCGAGGCCACGCTTGCCGCGCGGACCGCCAGCCTCCGGGCCCGCCACCGCGGCGCCCCCATGCCGGCTGCGGCCAACGTCCTGTCCGCCGCCGTGGAGAGCACCCAGGTCGACGTCGACACTGCTTTCGCCGTGGAGACCCGGTACTTCGTCGACCTCGTCGTCGGGCAGATCTCCACCAACATCATCCAGGGCACCTTCTTCGACCGGCAGACCGTCAAGGCCGGGGCGAGCCGGCCCGGTGGGTACCCCAAGCACACCGCACGGACCGTCGCCGTGCTCGGCGCCGGCCTCATGGGCGCAGGCATCGTCCTGTCGGCGGCAGCGGTGGGCATGGACGTCCGGCTCAAGGACCTCGACCTCACCGCGGCCGAGAAGGGCAAGGCCCACATCGGCCGCGTGCTGGACAAGCAGGTGGCCACAGGGACCCGCACCCGGGCCGACGCCGACGCCGTGCTGGCCCGCATCACCCCGACCGGGGACGTCGAGGGCCTCCGCGGAGCCGACCTCCTGATCGAGGCGGTCCCCGAGAACGCAGCGCTGAAGGTGCGGGTCATCGGCGAGGTGCTCGCTGTCCTGGCACCCGACGCCGTGCTCGGAACCAACACCTCCACCCTGCCCATCACCGGGCTCGCGGTCGACCTCCAGCGGCCGGCCGACGTCGTCGGTCTGCACTTCTTCTCACCCGTGGAGCGCATGGACCTGGTGGAGATCGTCGTCGGTGCCCAGACCAGCGACGCGACCCTGGCCAAGGCCTTCGACGTCGTCCAACAGCTGCGCAAGACACCGATCGTGGTCAACGACGGTCGTGGGTTCTTCACCAGCCGGGTCATCCTCACCCGGCTGCTGGAGGCGGCGTCCATGCTCGGGGAGGGCATCAGCCCGGCCTCGGTCGAGCAGGCCTCCCTGCAGGCCGGGTACCCGATGGGCACCCTGGCGCTGCTCGACGAGGTGGCCGTGAGCCTGCCGCACACGATCCACGGGCAGTTCCGCGACGAGGCCGCCAAGTCCGGGGCGCCGTTCGTCGAGCACCCGGGCGACGTCGTCCTGGCCGTCATGGTCGAGCAGGAGAACAGGTCTGGGCGCGCGGCGGGTGCGGGGTTCTACGACTACGCCGACGGCCGGCGAGGTGGCCTGTGGGCCGGGCTGGAGGAGCGGTTCGGGCCCTTCACGCCCGCCGAAGACCTCCAGGAACTGCAGGACCGGCTGCTGTTCAGCGAGGCGCTGGACACCGCACGGTGCCTGGAGACCGGCGTGCTGCGCTCCACCGCCGACGCCAACGTGGGATCCCTCCTGGGCATTGGGTTCCCGGTGTGGACCGGTGGCGCCGCCCAGTTCGTAGCTGGCCACCCCGGCGGTGTCACCGGATTCGTCGCCCGGGCGCGGGAACTGGAGAGCCGGTACGGGCCCCGGTTCACCCCGCCCCGGTCGCTGCTGGAGGCCGCGGGGGTGGGCGTCGATGCGTAGGACGTTGTACGAGGCCGAGCACGAGTCCTTCCGCACCGCGTTCCGTGCCTTCCTGGACCGGGAGGCCGTGCCGTACGTGCACGACTGGGAGCAGGCGGGGACACCGGACCGGGCATTCGTGGTCAAGGCCGCCGAGGCCGGCTTCCTCGGCTTCGAGCTCGACCCCGCCCACGGAGGACTGGGCATCGAGGACTTCCGCTACAACGCGGTGATGACCGAAGAGGTGGTCGCCAGCGGCATGGCCGGTGACCTCTTCAGCATGCAGAACGACATCGTCGTCCCCTACCTGCGCGACCTCACCACCGACGAACAGAAGGAGCGGTGGCTGGCCCGGTTCACGGCCGGCCGGCTGATCACCGCCCTGGCCCTGACCGAACCGGGCGCCGGGTCCGACCTGGCCGCCATCCGCACCACCGCCCGTCGCGAGGGCGACGAACTGGTCATCGACGGCGCGAAGACCTTCATCACCAGCGGCGCCACCTGCGACCTGGCCCTCGTCCTCGTGCGCACCGGCGAACGCGACGGGCGCGGCACCACGTTCGTCGCCGTCGAGAAAAGCACCCCGGGGTTCCAGCAGGGCCCGGCCATGCACAAGGTCGGTCGGCGGGCCCAGGACACCGCCGAGCTGTTCTTCGACGAATGCCGGGTCCCGGTGACCAACGTCGTCGGCGAGCCCGGCCGCGGCTTCGGCCACGCGATGGCCAACCTGGCCCGGGAGCGGCTGTCCATCGCCGTCTCCGGGATCGCCTCGGCCCGCACGGCGCTGGCCCTGGCCCTGGAGCACACCACCGGACGCACCGCGTTCGGTGGCCCGCTGGCGCAGCTGCAGTCGGTGCGGATGTCTCTGGCCGAGATGCACACCGACGTCGCAGTCCTGTCCGAGTACCTCGACCGCTGCATCGCCGCCCACAACCAGGGCGAGCTCAGCGCCGAGGAGGCCGCCGGGGCGAAGTACAAGGCGACCGACCTGCAGTGGGAGGTGCTGGACCGGACCCTGCAGATGTTCGGCGGGTACGGCTACATGGAGGAGTACCCGATCGCCCGGATGTGGCGCGACGCGCGGATCCAGCGGATCTACGGCGGCGCCAACGAGGTCATGAAGGACCTCGTCGGCCGTGCCCTGGTGAAGCGGTGACCGGCTCGCTGGCCGGCCGGGTCGCCCTGGTGACCGGCGGGTCCCGGGGGGTCGGCCGGGCGGTCGCACTGCGGCTGGCAGCGGACGGCGCAGCGGTTGCGGTCAACTACCGGCGGGACGCCGAGGCGGCCGCCGAGGTCGTGGCGCGGATCCGCGCCGCCGGCGGCGTCGCCGAGGCCTACCTCGCGCCCGTCGACGACCCGACAGCAGTGCAGGAGATGGTGCCGGCCGTGCGGCGGGACTTCGGCCCGGTGTCGGTCCTGGTCAGCAACGCCGGGACGGCCAGCCGCGGCGGCCTGGTCGCCGACACCCCGCGGGAGGACCTGCTGTCCCAGCTCGACGTCCACGCGCTGGGGCCCCTCGCCCTGGTGCAGGCGCTGCTGCCGGACCTCCGCTCGGCAGGACGGGGCGACGTCGTGATGGTTTCCAGCAACACGGTGGCCTCGACGCCGGCCGGGGGCGCTGCCTACACGATGGCCAAGGCCGCCATGGAGACCGCAGTGCTGACCCTGGCGCGGGAGGAACGCGAGCACGGCATCCGCGCCAACATCGTCGCGCCGGGACTGGTGGCCACCGAGATGGGGCGACGGCTGGTCCGCGCCACCACCGGCGGCGACCTGGCCGCCCTGTCGCAGGACGCTCCCTTCGGGCGGGTTTGTACCCCAGAGGACGTCGCTGGCGTCGTGGCCTGGCTGGCCTCGGACGGGGCGTCCTATGTGACCGGCCAGAAGCTCGTCGTAGACGGCGGGGGGCGCAACGAGTCCATGTATTGATCGGCCCAGTGGAAGCATGCCTGACTCTCATCGAGCTGGCGATCGCGTTCGTGCTCAACCACCCCGGGGTCACCTCGGCGATCGTCGGCCCGCGCACGGTGGAGCAGCTGGAGTCCTACCTGCCGGCGGCGGACATCGCGCTGTCGACGGAGGTGCTCGACCGCATCGACAAGCTCGTCGCCCCCGGTGTCGGTGAGCCGGTCCCATCCCGGCGGCGGGGTCGCGGTGTTCGCCGGCCAGGCGACGGTCGCGACGATGGTGTTGGACATAGGTGTCTCCAGGGAGGTTGGGGGCTGGCGGGGAGACGGTGCCGATGTCCCGACCGGTGTAATCACCTTGGTGAAGCCGGTGGTCAGGCTCGGTGTCGGCGTCCGTCCGGCCCCGTTGACCGGGGCTCACCCAGCTTTTGCCAGGACAAGGCCGGTCCGCGTCGCCCGCAGACCCGTTTCCTCCGTCGCCCAATCGCCCTACACGCCAACCGGCTGAGCGGCGGCTGCGTCGACCCGCGGCTCCCGGTCCTCAGCGCCGCGCTGTTCGTCGGCCTGGGTGCGCTGCCAACGCGCTGGACAGCTGACAGGCCGAATAGGGGTGTGCAGGTACCCACGCGAGGCCGCGACCTGCGACTACAGCTGTCGGTCTACGGGGAGAGCGGTGGATCGGCCGGTTCCACCCCAAGTGCTCGATTTGCCCTCGGAGTAGCCCTATCAGGGCATGCGGGGGACTTGGGCATCGCGAAGTGGGCAACTGCCCACCAGGGGCCGCCCCGTCCGGGCAGTGGTCGGGGTCGACGGTGACCGAGATGTTCAGGTGACCGGCATAGGAGAGCGCGGCCACGATGAGGGTGAGGTTGGGGGCCAGCACGCCGCGGAACCCGCCCGACCGGCTGGGCGATCACGGCAGCGCGCCGGCGGGGCGGGTGCGGACGCCGCGGTCCGACCCGTTGTGGTGGCCCATCCGCTCGCGCTTCGTGCGCAGGTAGCGCACGTTGTGCGGGTTCGCCGCGGGAGGCATCGCAACCCGGGCGACGATCTGCAGGCCGTGTCCGTTCAGGCCGCCGTACTTGGCGGGGTTGTTCGTGATCAGGCGCAGGCGTCGAATGCCCAGGTCGGCCAGGATCTGGGCCCCGGTGCCGTAGTGGCGGGAGTCGACCGGCAGGCCCAGGGCCGTGTTGGCGTCGACGGTGTCCAGGCCCTCGTCCTGTAGGGCGTAGGCGCGGATCTTGTGGCCCAGGCCGATCCCGCGGCCCTCGTGGCCGCGCAGGTAGACGACCGCGCCGCAGCCCTCGGTGGCGATCGCGTCCAGAGCCTGTTCCAGCTGGCTGCCGCAGTCGCAGCGCAGTGAGCCGAGGATGTCCCCGGTCAGGCACTCGCTGTGCACCCGCACCAGGGCGCCTTGCTCGGACTGACCGGCGGCGGCGACGTCGCCGAGGACGAGGGCGAGGTGCTCGGTGCCGTCGACGATCGCCCGGTAGGCGACCGCCCGGAACTCCCCGAACACCGTGGGCATCGCCGCGCTGCCCACGTGTTCGATCAGCTGTTCGGTGGCCCGCCGGTAGCGCACCAGGTCGGCGATCGCCAAGATCGGCAGGTCGTGCTCGGCGGCGAAGGCGCGCAGCTGCTCGCCGCGGGCCATCGAGCCGTCGGGGGCGATGATCTCCCCGATCACCGCGATCGGGGGCTGCCCGGCGAGGGTCAGGAGGTCGACAGCGGCCTCGGTGTGCCCGGCACGGACCAGCACGCCGCCGTCACGAGCGCGCAGCGGAAACACATGGCCGGGCCGGCGCAGCTCCTCGGGACGCGTGTCGGCGTTGGCGAGAGCGCGGAAGGTGCGTGCCCGGTCGGCCGCGGAGACCCCCGTGCCGCTGCCGACGTGGTCGACGGTGACGGTGAACGCGGTGCCGTGAGCATCGGTGTTGTCCTCCACCATCTGTGACAGACGCAGAGCGTCGGCGCGGACAGGGGTCATCGGCGCGCAGAGGATGCCCGTGCTGTGCCGGACGATGAAGGCGATCTGCTCGGCGGTGACCGTCGACGCGGCGACGATGAGGTCGCCCTCGTCCTCGCGGTCGGCGTCGTCGACGACGACCACCATCCGGCCAGCCGCGAGTGCCGCCACGGCACGCTGCACCCCGCTGGTCGAGGGGGAGAGGACGGTGGGTTGCAGAGTTGCGGGGGTCGCGGAGTGCGGCATCGGAACCTCCAGGGGCTCGATCGGCGGTGCTCAGTGGGGGGCGTGGGTGCCGAACCGGCGAGCGTGGTAGGTCAGCGGCGGGCCGCCGAGTGCCTCGGCCACAAGGACCTCGCCCATCACCACCATGTGGTCGCCCCCCTGCACTACATGTGCGACCTCGCAGGCGAGGAAGCCGCCCGCGCCGGGGATCCGCGGAACCCCCGCCTCCAGCTGCCAGGGCACGCCGGCGAACTTGCCGACGCCGCCCTTGCGCGCGAACGCCAGGCCCAGGTTGGCCTGGCCGCTGCCGAGGACGTTGACCCCGAAGCGGCCGCCCTCGCGGATGCGGGCCAGCACTTCCGAGCCGCGGTCGAGGGAGACCAGCACCATCGGCGGGGACATCGACAGGGAGGCGAAGGCGCTGACCGTCGTCCCGTGCGGTAGCCCACCGGACAGGGCGGTGACGACGGTGACCGGGGTGGCGACGCCGGCCATCGCGTCGCGGAACGCCGAACGCAGATCCGGGACGTCGGTGCAGATCTCGGTGGTCATGGGGACCTCCTCCTCGTCGCAGGTCCGCGGCCACGCGGCGGCCTGCGATCCGAGACTGGGTGTGGTGTTCCGGATCCACCCTTCCGTGGTGTGGTCGGCCAGCGGCGGGTGGTAGCCGTATCCTCCCGACGTTGTTGCGCACATCACATTGGGCGCGGACACAGGCTCCACGCGGAGAACTGGTTTCTGAGCCAGCCCGGCGGCGCCCCGTCCACGTCGTCTGCTGACCCACTGGAGGAAAGAGCGTCGTCGAGTGGATCCGTGCGCTGGCACCGGCGCGGACGGACCCGCGCGACCGAACCTCCCGCTGTGTTCAGCCGGCCTCGGCGACCGCGCCGGCCGCCAGCAGCTTCTCGACCTCGTCGCCGGAGAAGCCCCAGTCCACCAGGACGGTCCGGGTGTCCGCGCCCGGCCGCCGGGGGGTGCCGTGGACGGCGCCGGGCGTGCGGGAGAACCGCGGCGCCGGGCCGGGCAGCGGCAGGCCGTCCTGCTCGACGAACGTGCCCCGCGCGGCCAGGTGCGGGTGCGCCGGCGCCTCGCGCAGGCTCAGCACCGGGGTGACGCAGGCGTCGGTGCCCTCGAAGACGGCGGCCCACTCGTCGCGGGTCCGCGAGGCGAAGCCCTCGGTGAAAAGCCGGCGGTGCTCCGGCCACTGCGCGAGGTCGTACTGCCCTCCGGGCATCGCCTCGGTGAGCCCGAGCCCCGCCACGAACGCCGCGTAGAACTGCGGCTCCAGCGCGCCGACGGCGACGTGCCCGCCGTCGGCGCAGGCGTACGTGTCGTAGAACGGCGCCCCGCCGTCGAGCAGGTTGGCCGCCCGCCGGTCCTGCCAGAGCCCGGCGCCAGGTCCTCGGCGGTGGTCAGGTGCAGCGGCTGGCGGCGGCCCAGCAGGTCGGTGTTGAGGTAGAGCTCGCCCAGCTCGGCGACCGACGGGGCGTGGCCGCCGAAGGCCCAGCCGCCGGTCAGCGCCGCGGCGGCGGCCAGCCGGACGTCGGCTGCCGGGGTGGCGGTCGGTGCGGGGGTCGGCGGGGGCGCCGGCGCGGCGGGCGGGGCGGCGAGGGAGAGCGGGGCCCGGTGGCGGGCGTGCGGCGGGGCGGGGGCGGTGCGGCGAGGCATGGCCTGGTCGGTCCGGCGTCGCCCCGCGGGGGCAATCACCACCGCGGCGCCCGCGCCGACGGCGGAGGCGAGCGCGACCCGCGGGTCGGCGGTGCGGACGGGTGCGGACGGCAGGGGACCGCGGTCGTCCGGAAGGGGAGTCGCCGCCGGAGGCGGCGCGGCCGGGTGTGCTAGCGGTCCGCTGGGATGGGACGGATCCCACTTATAGGTGTCCGAGGGGCGACACGCTACATACGCACACGGCTGTTCATCGGCGACTGATGGGCCCGTCCCGGGCAGCCGTGATGGACCCGATGCCGTGGCCTGCGTAGGGCGAGCTCTGCCAGAGCCCGACGCGCTGGCGTACACCTATTTCACTCATCGCGTGTACGATTGGTGTATGGCGCGGCTGCGGACGAACATCGAGATCGAGGACGACCTGGTGCGGGTGGTGATGAACCGCTACTCCTTGCGGACGAAGACGGAGGCGGTGGACCTCGCGCTGCGGCACCTGGCCGGTCAGCCGATGAGTCGCGATGAGGCGTTGTCGATGCGCGGCGCCCGAGCCATGGAGGAGGTCCCGGAGGACCGTGCGCCGCGCGGCGCCGCATGATCCTCGCCGACACCTCTGCCTGGGTGGAGTTCGACCGGGCGACGGGCAGTGCGGTGGATCGGCGCATGACGGAGTTGATCGCCTCTGACGGCCCCATTGCAGTCACCGAACCCGTGCTCATGGAGGTACTTGCCGGCGCACGCGATGAGCGCCGGGCGGACGACCTCCGTCGGTTGCTGCTTCGGTGCCACCTACTGGCGCTGGATCCGGCCGCGGACTTCGAATCGGCTGCCCGCATCTACCGGCGTTGCCGTCGCACCGGGGTGACCCCGCGCGGCCTCCTGGACTGCCTGATCGTCGCGGTGGCTTGGCGTAGCGGAGCCAGCGTGCTCGCTCAGGATGCCGACGTCGATCGAGTCTGCGGGGTCGTGAAGGTGCCTGTGGAAGGCAGTACTTTCTGATCGTGGCCGGCGCGCCGTCGTTTGACGGTGACCAGGTACGAACGGCGCAGCTGCTGGCGGCCTTCTCTCTGGTCACCGATCTCGCGCGGCGCTTTCCGCTCCGCACCTGCGGTGACGCGCGCGGGTGATGTCCCGCGTCACCGTCCCGATGGCGTCGGTGCCCACAGCCGCCTCGGTTCACCGTGCGCCCCGGGAAAGCTGAGGGTGTCTGGGCGCCGTCACACCCGGTGATGTTCCGCTCGATGCGCGGCCAGCGCGTCGAGCCCGAAGTCCGCCTGCGGGTCCCGCCAGACCGAATGGGCGTGATTCGCGCCCCGCTGCGTGTTGTCCCATTCGGCGAGCAGGCGTGGTGTCTGCAGCCGGTAGTAGTGCGGCTGCCCGGGTTCGGTCGACCCGGCCCAGGCGAGGTGCACGGCGTCGAGGTCGATCGGCGGGGCGAGGCCGTCGGGAACGCGGTCCACGTAGGTGCGCAGCAGCAATGCCATCAGCTCGCGCTGTTCGCCGTCGAGCTCGGAGGCCGGCAGCCCCTTCGGCCGGGCCGTGAGGGCGAGCCGGTGGTGGTCGGCCCGGTCGTACCCGGCTGCGGCCTCCGCCCGCTCGGTCATGCCGGCCAGGCGCTCGACGAGGCGGGGCTCGGTGAACCGCCCGCGCCAGATGTCGGGGAGCAGCAGCATCTCGTCGCCGTCCCCGACGCGCGAGCGGTTCCCGCCGACGATGTCCGTCGGCGCGCGGTCCAGCAGCACCGCGCGCTCGCGCAGTGCCGGTGAGAGGGAACGGACCAGCTGCCGGGCGAGGTCCTCGACGGTGCCCAGGGGGCGGAGCGTCGCCGGGCCGAGCAACGGCGCCGTGGCCGGATCGGCACCCAGGAAGCACGGCGTGACGGCCCGGACCCTGCCGTCGACGATCAGGTTGTTCAGCGAGACGTGATGACCGCCGAACCGCCAGCCCCAGGGCGCTGCGCCGCCCGGCTGCCCGAACACCCGCAGGTAGTAGAGCCCGGGATCGCGGCCGCGCTCCCGGCCCCAGTCGACCCCGAAGCCCTCCACGTGGTCGAGCACGTTCTCCAGGCCGATGACCGTGCACACGGTCACGTAGCCGGCGGTGGACAGCCCGCTGGCGACCAGTTGCATGGCCCGGGACTGCTGCGCCGGCCGCTGGCGGTTGCAGCGGCAGCCCACCGTGGTCGGTCGGGGTGTAGTACCAGCGCAGGCGTTCCGCCTCGGCGTCGGTGTCGTCCGGGCCGGCCCAGTGGGCGAGCGCCCGCTGGTCGGGGTCGAGCGACTCCAGCCAGCCGAGGGCGGCGCGCGCCATCGCCTCGGCCACCACCCGATCCGCGGTCACACCGGGTGCGGGTTCGGCACTCGCCATGCGGCAGACCATACGACCGTGACGGCGGGCGCCGGCCCCTTGTCCTCGCGTCCCCACGGGGGCAACAGTGAGCCGGTGCACGCGCCGGAGGTGCCGTTCTCGTTGCGGTCGTGGATGACGGCGGTCGGCGAGATCACCTGCGCCGTCAACGCGGCCGAACCGCTCGTCGCCCTGCTCGGTCGCGTGGCCCGGCAGGCGTGCCGGCTGATCGGCTTCGAGTACTGCGCCGTGCTCCTGGCCGACCCCGCGGGCGAGCGGCTGGAGGTGGCCGGCTCGTCGGGTCTCACCGCCGACTATGTCGCGCTCGTCAGCGACGGCGGCTCGCTGCTGCTCCATCCCTCCGGCCCGGCGCTGGACACCCCGGCCGCACGTGCCTACCGGGAGCACCGCACGGTGGCCGTGCCGGACGTGGACGCGGCGCCGCACTACGGGCGGCTGCGCGGCCTTGCTGAGCGGCAGGGGTACCGCGCCCTGTTGGCCGCTCCACTGCGCACCGCGGCCGGACAGTCCGGGGTTCTCGTCGGTTATTCGGTGGCCGCGCGGGAATTCAGCCGGGCGGAACAGGAACTGGTGGAACTGCTGGCCGACCAGGGCGCGCTCGCTCTGGAGAACGCGCGGCTCCGGAGCGCCGAGCAGGCGGTGATCGGCGAGCTCTCGCGGGCGAACGAGGAGCTCCGTCGGCGCCGGGCGGTGCTGGAATGGTCGGAGCAGCAGCACCGGGCGCTCATGGAGCTCGCGCTCGCCGACGTCGGCCTTGCCGGCCTCGTCGCGTCGCTCGCCGACACCCTGCACGCCTCGGTGACGGTCGAAGACGCCGACGGCGCCACGCTGGCGCGCGCGCCCGAGCGGAACTACCGGCCGCCCCCGAGCGGTGCGGCGCGACGGCGCACACCCATGCGGGCCGTGCTCGCTGCACAGGCTCGCAGCTACGAGGTGGTCCGGATTCCGTCCGGCGGACCTGGCCGCCCGGGGTCGGCGGCCGTAGGGCATCCACTCACGGTCGAGCCGGGGGCCTGGGTCGCGCCGGTCGTGCTCGGCGGGGCGCTCGCCGGTCGCCTCTGGGTGATCGACCCGCGGGCGACGCCGGCGCCGGTGGAGCGGCGGGTCATCGAGCGGTTCGCCCTCGTGGTGGGCATGGAGCTGCTGAAGCGGAGACACCTGGCCGACGCCGAGGCCCGGTTGTCCGGCGACCTGATCGGTCAGCTGCTCCGCCCGGACGGACCGGAGGACCGCGACGTCCTCGAGCGCGCCGCGGCGCTCGGACACGACCTCAGCCGCCCGCACGTGATCGCCGTCCTGACCGCCGAACCGGCGCTCGGCGCCGGGCACGGGCGGGAACTGGTGCGCGCCGCGGCTCAGGCCGGCGGGGGGCTCGTCGGCCCGTACGCCGGAGGACACATTCTTCTGGTGCCGGCCGAGCCGGATCCGGTACCGATGCTGCGCAGGGTGTTCGAGCAGGTCCGGCGCGCGGTCGGGGACCGCGGCGTGGTCACGATGGTGGCCGGCCCCTCGGCCGGGCCCGGTGGGCACGCGGAGGCCTACCGGATCGCGGCGGGGGCGGCCCGGCTGCGCGGCGCTGCCCACCCGGGCGGATTCCTCGACGTCCGCGAACTGGGACTGGCCGCCCTCCTGCTGGAGCGCGGCACCCCGGAGGCACTCCGCCGGTTCGCCGAGCGGCTGCTCGGGCCCGTCGCCGCGTACGACGCCCGACGCGGGGGTGACCTGATGCCGACTCTTCGCGCCTGGCTGGCGGCGGGCTGCTCCAGCCCCGAGGCCGCCGCGATGCTGGTCGTCCACCCGAACACGGTCGCCTACCGGCTGGCGCGCGTGGAGCAGCTCATCGGCCGCAGCCTCCGGCGACCGGACACGCGGCTGGAGATGCAGCTGGCGCTGACGGTGGACGACGTCGCGGGGTAGCAGGCCGCATCGGTGCGCACCCGGGACCTGTGCGGCGCCACATGGTGCGGCCCAGATGTTGGTGCGCAGCACATGGTCACCGCGCCCCGCGGCCCGCGACGATCGCCGCACGCTCCGGAAAACCCCCTCGAGGAGGCCGCGTGAAACCGCCGCCCTTCCAGTACGCGTCCCCGACCTCCGTCTCCGATGCAGTGGCGCTCCTCGTCGAGCACGCCGACGAGGAGCCGCGTGTCCTGGCCGGCGGGCAGAGCCTGGTGCCCCTGATGAACTTCCGGCTGGCCCAGCCGGGATACCTGGTCGACCTGCGCCGTGTCGCGGGCCTCGACACGATCCGCCACGACGGCGAGGTCCTGGTGATCGGCGCGATGGTCCGGCAGGCCACGGCGGAGCGGAGCCCCGAGGTGGCGCTGGGCGCCCCACTGCTCGCCGAGGCGCTGCACCACGTCGCGCACCTCCCGATCCGGAACAGCGGGACCGTCGTCGGCAGCATGGCGCACGCCGATCCGGCCGCCGAACTGCCCGCCGTCGCCCTGGCCATGGACGCCGAGATGACCGCGGTGGGCCCGCAGGGCGAGCGGCGCATCCCCGCGGCAGAGTTCTTCCAGGGGCCGTTCACCACCGCGCTCGGCCCCGACGAGATCCTCACCGAGGTGCGCTTCCCGCACTGGAGCGGGGGGCATGCCTTCGTCGAGTTCGCCCGCACCCACGGGAACTTCGCGCTCGTCGGCGTCGCGGCTCTGGTCGGCGTCGAGAACGGCCGGATCTCCTCCGCCGCCCTCGCGGTCAGCGGGCTGGGTCCGACGCCGCTCCGGCTGCCCGCCGCCGAGCAGGCCCTCGTCGGTGCCGTCCCCGAGAGCGCAGCGGTCTCCGCCGCCGTCGAGGCGGGCACCGCCGACCTGCACCCCGCCGGCGACCTGCAGGCGAGCACGGCCACCCGCATCGACATCGCCCGGGCCTACCTGCGGCGCGGCATCGAGCGCGCCCTGGACCGCGCTCTGGACCGGAGGTGACATCCCCATGACCGACAAGCAGGAGATCTCCCTGACCGTGAACGGTCGCGAGCACACTCTCGCGGTCGAGCCCCGCCGGCTGCTCGTCGACGTGCTCCGGGAGGAGCTCGGCCTGCCCGGGACGCACATCGGCTGCGAGCACGGCGTGTGCGGGACGTGCACCGTGCTGCTCGACGGCGCGAGCGTGCGCTCTTGCATCACCCTGGCGGTGCAGGCCGACGGGCGCGCGGTCCGCACGGTGGAGGACCTGGCCCAGGGGCCCGACCTGCACCCGCTCCAGGACGAGTTCTGGGACAAGCAGGGCCTGCAGTGCGGCTACTGCACCCCGGGGATGCTGATGCGTGCCGTGGAGATCCTCGAGCACGACCCGGATCCCACGCCCGAGCTGGTGCGCCGGGAGATCGCCAGCAATCTGTGCCGGTGCACCGGCTACCAGTACATCGTCGAGGCCGTCGTCGCCGCGGCGCCCCGGTTGCGCGGGGAGAACGCCTGGGATCCCACGACACCGACGGAGGCGAAGGCATGACCGCGATCGAGCGCTCCGCCCCGCCGGTGCGCGCCCAGGACAAGACCCGCACGTGGGTGGGCAAGAGCATCCGTCGCGTCGAGGATCCGAAATTCCTCCGCGGTCGCGGCGGCTACATCGCAGATCTCGTCCGGCCCGGCATGCTGCACGCGGCCGTGCTGCGCAGCCCGCATGCGCACGCGCGCATCGTGTCCATCGACACCACGGCGGCTGCGGCCCTCGACGGCGTGCACGCGGTCATCACCGGCGCGCAGGCGGCCGAGCTCACCGCTCCGCTGCCCGATTTCGGACCCGATCCTGCCAAGCACACGTGGCGTTGCCTCGCCGCGGAGAAGGTGCGCTACGTGGGGGAGGGTGTCGCGGTCGTCGTCGCCGACAGCCGCTACCTCGCCGAGGACGCGTTGGCGCTCATCGACGTGGAGTACGACCCGCTGCCGGCCGTGGTCGATCCCGAGCGGGCGCTGCAGGCCGACGCGCCACTGGTGCACGAGGCGCTGGGAACCAACCTGGCCTACGAGCGCTCGTTCGACTTCGGCGACGTCGACGGCGACCTGGCCGCCGCCGATGTCGATCGTCCGCGACCGGCTGCGCTGGCACCGCTCCGGCGGCCAGCCGCTGGAGACGGTCGGTGCGATCGCGGACTACGACCCGAGCACCGGTCAGCTCACCGCGCACACCAACTCGCTGTCCTTCACCAGCTATCTGTTCATGGTCGCCACGACCCTGAAGATGCCGGTGAACAAGCTCGACATCCACCCGGTTCCCGCCGGTGGCAGCTTCGGCTCCAAGCTGTTCGCCACCAAGCCCCTGGTGCTGGCCGCGATGTGCTCGAAGGCGGTCGGGCGGCCGGTGGTCTACCTCGAGGACCGGGTCGACAACATCTCCAACTGCGACCACCACGGCAGCGACCGCGTCTACGAGGTCGAGCTCGCGATGATGCGCGACGGCACGATGCGCAGCCTCACGATCGACACCGTCGACGACTACGGCGCCTACATCCAGTTCGGCGTCGGCCATCACGGCAACGCGCTGGCCCAGGTCACCGGGCCCTACACGATCGGCAGCGTCCGATATCGGGTGCGGGCGGCACTGACGAACAAGAACCAGCAGGGCGCCTACCGGGGCTTCGGTTCCGAGGTCAACAACTGGATGCTCGAGCAGATGGTCGACAAGGCCGCGCGCGAGCTGGGCCTGGATCCCGTGCAGATCCGGCGGCAGAACTTCATCCAGCCTGCGGAGTTCCCCTACTTCATCCCGACCGGCAACGTCTACGACTCCGGCAACTACGACGCCGTGCTCGACCAGGCGCTCGAGCTGGGGGAGTACGACCGCTGGCGGGCCGAGCAGGCCCGCGCGCGGGAGGAGGGGCGCTACATCGGCATCGGCCTGATCACCGCCCAGGAGCGCAGCGTGTTCTCGGCCACGGAGTTCTGGTTCTGGTTCGACGAGCCCGGGGCGCCGGTGACCTCGATGCCGGAATCGGTGACCCTCAGCGTCGACGCGACCGGCGGCATCACGGCCACGCTGTACTCGTGCGCCTTCTGGGGCAATAGCCCGGAGACCATGGTCGCCCAGCTCGTGGCCGAGGAGTTCGACTGCGAGCCGCAGGACGTCGCGATCAGCTACCACGGCAGCAAGGGCGGGCTGCCCGCGACCGGGCCGGGGGGCTCCCGCACCACCGTCATGCTCGCGGGCGCGGTCGAGGGTGCGTCGGAGAAGATCAAGGCCAAGGCCCGGCGGGCCACCTCGGAGCTGCTGGAGGTCGACCCGGACGACCTCGAGTGGGTCATGGGCGGTTTCCAGGTCAAGGGCGTGCCCGAGCAGCGCAAGAGCCTGGCCGACATCGCGATCATGCTGCACCTGTTCAAGCACAGCTTTCCCGAGGACATGGAGAGCGGCCTGGAGGAGAGCAAGGTCTACGACCACCCCTACACCACCATGCCCTCGGCCGACCGCAAGGACCTCGGCGTCTTCTATCCCTTCATGGGGCACGCCTGCCACCTCCCCGTGGTCGAGGTCGACATCGAGACCGGGCAGGTGCGTTTCCTGGCCTATGCGGCCGTGCACGACTGCGGGACGCTGGTCAACCCGCGATCACTGTGCGGACACATCGTGGGCGGCACCGCCCAGGGCATCGGCACCGCGCTCTACGAGGAGTTCGTCTACGACGACGAGGGGCAGCTGATCACCAGCAGCTTCCTCGACTACTCCATCCCGTCGGCGATGGAGGTGCCGGAGCTGCGGATCGGGCACGTGGAGACGCCGTCGCCCTACACCCCGCACGGGATCAAGGGCGGCGGGGAGGGCGGCCGGATGATGGCGCCGGCGGCCATCAACGTGGCGGTCAACGACGCGCTCGCCCCGCTCGGGGTGCGCGTCACGGAGCTGCCCATGACGCCGGACCGGCTGCGCGCGGCCATCCGGGCCGCCGGCGCCGAACGGCGGTGAGCGGGCGGGTCGCCGTCGTCACGGGTGCCAACCGCGGGATCGGCCGGGCGATCGCCGGGGCGCTCGCGGCGGACGGGTTCGCCACCGCGGTGACGGCCCGCGACCCGGCGACCCTCGCGGATACCGTCTCGGAGATCGAACAGCGCGGTGGAACCGTGGCAGCGTTCGCGTGCGACGTCCGGGACGAGGTCTCGGTCGCGGCGCTCGCCGACGCCGTGCTGGCGCGGTGGGGGACCGTGCACACCGTCGTCGCCAACGCCGGCGTGGCCGGGCCGACGGCGCCGCTGCACGAGATCGGGCTGCCCGAGTGGCGAGACTGCCTGGCCACCGACCTGGATGGTGTGTTCCTGACGTTCCGCGCCTTCATTCCTGCGCTCGTCCGGGCGGGGGAGGGCTCCCTGGTCGCGCTCTCGTCGATGACCGGCAAGCGGCCGTTGCACGGTCGCACGCCGTACGCGGCGGCAAAGATGGGCGTGCTGGGCCTGGTCCGCACGCTGGCCGTGGAGCTGGGGCCCCTCGGCATCCGCGTCAACGCCGTCTGCCCGGGCGCGGTCGCCGGGCCCCGGATCGAGGACGTCATCCGCAGGCAGGCCTCGGCCCGGGGGATCTCCGAGGGGGAGGCACTGGCCGCGTTCACCGCGGCCTCGCCGCTGGGCCGGCTGGTGGAGGCCGACGAAGTGGGGCGGACCTGTGCCTTTCTCGCCTCCGACGCGGCGAGCGCGATCACCGGCGAGGACCTCAACGTCACCGCCGGCGTCGTCATGTACTGAGCTCCGAGGAGGAATCCATGCAGATCATCGATCTGTCCCAGGACATCTACGAGGGCATGAAGGTCTATCCGGGCCATCTCAAGACCGTCCAGTTCGAGCACGCCACCCACGAGGAGACCGCGCCCCGCTTCGAGGGCGGCTTCTCCTTCCAGACCACGGGGTTCATGCTCAACGACAACGGACCCACGCACGTCGACTCGTTCTCCCACCTGGACCCCGCGCCGGGCGCCGAGACCATCGACCAGATGTCCCTGGACCTGTTCTTCGGGACAGCGGTCTGTCTCGACGTCACCGAGTTCACCCCGCAGACGGACATCACGGCCGAGGACCTGGACCGGGTCGTCGCCGAGTCGCCGGTGGACGTCCGGCAGGGGGACATCGTGCTGTTCCACACGGCCACCTGGAACCGGTACGCCGGCGACAAGCGCTACCTGTCCGAGTTCGCCGGTCTCGGGGAGTCCGCCGCCGAGTGGATCGTCCAGCGCGGGATCAAGACCTTCGGCGTGGACAGCCCCACCCCGGACAACCCGGCGAGCACCAGCTACCCCGTCCACATGATGTGCCGGCGAGTGCACATCACCCACTACGAGAACCTGGCGACCTCGACCGGGTGGTGAACACCCGCTTCACGTTCGTCGGCTTCCCGCTCAAGCTGATCGGTGCGCACGGCGGCCCGACCCGAGCGGTCGCGCTCGTCGACTGATGGCGCCGGCGGCGGGGTGAGCAGCCAGGTGGCCGCCATGCCCACGGTCGCGGTTGTCGGCGGCTCTCTCGGCGGGCTCACCGCCGCCCTCGTGCTGAGGGACATCGGCTGCGACGTCACCGTCCACGAGCGGTCGGCGTCCACCCTTCAGGCGCGGGGCGCGGGGATCGCCGTCCTCCGGGAGACCCTCCGGTATCCCGTCGAGCGGCTTGGTACCCGACCTGGGCGGATCAGCTCCAGCACCGACTGGATCCGGTTCCTGGAGCCGGACGGCACGGTCCGGCACGAGCAGCGGCACCTGTACCGCTTCTCCTCCTGGAACACGATCTACCGGACCCTGCTCGCCGCCCTGGATCCGGGCCGCTACCTCCTCGGGCGGGAGATGGTGTCGTTCACGGGCGATGCGGACGGGGTCACGGTGCGGTTCTCCGACGGCTCGGAGACCCGTGCGGACCTCCTGGTGTGCGCGGACGGAATCAGCTCGGTGGCGCGCGCGCAGGTGCTTCCCGACGCGGCCCCGCGGTACGCGGGGTATGTCGCCTGGCGGGGTGTGTTCCCGGAGGCACAGCTGGGTCGCGCCGCGTTCGCGGCCCTGCACGATGCCCTGACTTATCAGCTGCTGCCCGGCAGCCACATCCTCGTGTACCCGATCCCGGGTCTGGACGGCGCGGTCGAGGAGGGCCGGCGGCTGATGAACATGGTCTGGTACCGCAACGTGGCGGAGGACGATCTGGCGGCGATGCTCACCGACCGGACCGGACAGCAGCGCAGCGTGTCGCTGCCGCCCGGGGCTGCCCGGGACGAGGTCGTCGCGCGGATGCGCGACGACGCAGCCGGCTCCCTGGCACCACCGATCGCCGACGTGGTCACCGGGGTGACCGAGCCGTTCGTGCAGGCGGTCTTCGACATCGAGGTGCCGCGCATGGTCTTCGGGCGGGCCTGCCTGATCGGGGACGCCGCGTTCGCCGTCCGACCCCATGCCGCCGCCGGCACGGCGAAGGCCGCGGAGGACGGCTGGGTGCTGGCCGACGAGCTCGTGGCCGCACACGGCGACGCGCCGACGGCGCTCGCGGCCTGGGAGGCGAAGCAGCTGACGCTGGGCGCGGCGCTGCTGGCCCGGACGCGGGAGATCGGCAACAGTTCGCAGTTCACCGGCAGCTTTCTGCCGGGGGACCGGCGGCTCATCTTCGGCCTGCACGGACCCGGGCGATGAGCGCCCGAGCAGGCGGCTCGCGTGTTCCCGAGCTGATCAGGGATGAGCAGACACCATCAGCGTGGGGCCACGCGGAAGACCGGCCAGCCGATCTCGGTCCGCCAGGCCCACGGCTCGGCGGTGTCGCGCGGGCCGACCAGGTAGGCCTCACGCACGGGTCCGGCCACCGCGAGCGCGTTGGTCACCACCCAGGCGCCCAGGTCGCCGTACGTGACGTCGATGTCGTCGTGCTCGCCGACGTGCGTCGTGACGGCCAGCTCGACGGCCGGCAGGGTCACCGGATGAACTCGGCCTCGGCGCGGGGGATCGGCCGTCGGCCGGTACACGAGCACGTGCCCCCTGCCGTCCTCGAAGAGCGCGTTGTCGTACAGGCCGCCCGGGATGCCGGTCGGATCGCCGATCACCGCGTCCAGCTCGGCCATGGCGCCGGCGTACCAGCCGAGGACCTCGTCGAGTGTGACGTCGTCCTCGACCGCGGCCACCGTGGTCGCCGCGACAGCGCGCAGCTCGACGTCCAGCGGAGCCGGATCCGGCCGCAACAGCCGGCGGAGCGACGCCACTGCGGCGCGGGTTCGATCCAGCTCCGACTCCAGCCGGCGCAGGTGGTCGGCGACCAGGCCGGCTCGGGTACCCGGGTCGGGGGAGCGCAGGATGCGCTGCACGTCGGGTAGTGGCACGTCGAGCTCGCGCAGGCGTTGGATGACCTGGGCGGTCGGGATCTGGTCGGCGCTGTAGAAGCGGTACCCGGTGGCGTCGTCCACGGTGGCCGGCTCGAGCAGGCCCGCGTCGTGGTAGCGGCGGAGCGTCCGCACGCTCAGGTGGGTGAGTCGGGAGAACTCGCCGATCGCCAGCACGCCGCCAGGGTGCACCCTCCCCCCGGGGGAGAGTCCAGCGCTTGCCCCTCCCGCAGCCGGAGGCCCCACCCTCGGGGCATGTCCACACCGACCAGCATCCGGCCCGACCAGCTCCCCGCCCCGATCCGCGGCTACCTCACCGCGCACGTGGCTCGCGACACCGACAGCGCCCTGCGCGCCTTCGCGCCCACCGCCGTGGTCGTCGATGCCGGCACGACCTACCGCGGGACCGGCGAGATCCGCGGCTTCCTGTCCAAGGCCGGGGCCGAGTTCACGTACACGACCACGCTGGTGGCCGCGGAGCGGGCCGATGACGAGCACTGGGTCGCCACCAACCGCCTGGAAGGTGACTTCCCGGGTGGCGTCGTCGATCTCCGGTACCGCTTCGCCATGGACGGCGACCTCGTCGCGGAGCTCGTCATCGCCCCGTGACGACCGGACGCCGGCGTCACGGCTCGCCGCGCCCGGGCCCGGACCCGGGCCCGGGGGAGTCGTACCGCAACAGCGCCGCACGAAGGACCGTGGGCGTGAACTGCTCGACGAGCGCGGCGAAGGGGCGGTTGGCGTCGCGTGGCGGCCGGGTCCGGCTCGTGGAGGACCGGGCCGGCATCGCGGACCGCGACCTGGCCGATCATCGGTGACGCGCTGGCGAACAAGGCGACGAAGGCCGCCTGGAAGACCATCCCGTCCTGGACCCTCGTCACGCCCCAGTACCCGGCCGTCCCGGCCCAGGCCCAGCGGTTCAGGCCGAGCGCGTCGTCGCACGCGGTCGAGGTGGACGCGCCTCACGCCGTGACCGTCCCGCGGCCTGACGTCGTGGCCCAGCTGATCGACGAGGCTGCCCGCGCGACGGCCGCCTGACCGCGGACGACCGGTGCCTGGCCCGCTCCGTCGTCCCACCAGCAATCGGCGGAGCGACCAGGCGCCGGGCCGGGCTCTCCCATGCAGGTACTGGACCGGATCGGCGTCTTCGCCTTCGCGGTCTCCGGGCCGTGATGTGATCCGCGATCTCGTGCTCGGACATCCACCGCGGGCAGGATTGCGCCGGGGGCGCGACCGCGCACTGCAGGGGACGACGAGGAGGCTTCGTGATCGACGACGTGATCGCCCGCTGGCACCGGTACGTGGGCGGCGAGCTCCCCGGCGGTCTCGACGAGCTGCTCGCCGACGACGTCGTCTTCTACTCGCCCGTGGTCTACACGCCGCAGCGCGGGAAACTCGTCACGGCGCAGTACCTCGAGGCAGCGACCCTGACGCTCGGCGGAGGGGCCTTCCAGTACACGAAGCAGGTTCTCTCCGGGGCCACCGCGGTGCTCGAGTTCGAGACGCGCGTGGAAGGGAAGTACGTGAACGGCGTCGACATCATCAGGTGCGACGACACGGACCGGATCGTCGAGTTCCGCGTCATGATGCGGCCCTTGCAGGGGATCCAGGTCGTGCACGAGCAGATCGGCCGGCAGCTGGCCGCCGGCGGCTGACGTTCAGGTTCCAGGGAACGAGGAAGACCCCGCGGTCAGTGACGGCTAGGCCTCCCCGGTGTCCGAGGGGCGACACGCCACATACGCACACGGTTGTCGAGCTGCCCCGATGAGGGTGTTGATCAGCTCTGACGTCGGCGTGATTCGAGGTGCCGATGACCTGCACCAGGACGTCGTCATCGTGAATCGAGTAGATGACTCAGTACCGGCCTTCGCTTGCGGCGGCAGGTAGGCGCACTCTTCGCCGGTGTGGTCGGACCTCACGGGAGCGGTGCCACCGCCGCGGGGGTGGCGGACTGCTCGGCGGCTGGATCGGCCGCGGGCGCCTCGTCGTGTCGGCTCAACCCTCACCCGCTCCGCAGGCGGCAGTTGCGTCCACGCGGTCGCCCGGGTGGATGCATGCCCACGCGTGTTTGCGGCTGCGCTCGGTCCACCAGCCGTGCGTCGTACACAGTCGGGCGACGAGATGGAGGCGGAGACCGCCCTGCGCCGGGTCCCGGTCGACCGTGGGCTGTCATCGGGACGGTCACTGGTCCTGCGCGCCAGTCGATGTCTGGCTGTGCACGGCGCCGGTCGGCACCCGCCCTCAGGACCATGGTCACTGGCATGCCCTGTGATCGGTGGAGTCCCGTGAAGTTGACGGTCGCCGCCGGGCGGCACCGCTGACGGAAGTGAGAACCATGAGGGCCCCGACTACCTCTGCTCCCATCCTCCCGGCCGCTGCTTGGGCTGAGGCGGAAGCCCGGCCGGCTGGCAGCCACCTTCTTCCGGCTGCCGCTGAAGGCGTACCAGCACAACGCCGGGCCGGCGGTGGGCCACACCTTCCTGGCGTTCACACACGTCGGACGCAGGACCGGCCAGCCGCACCAGACCGTCGCGATGGTGCTGCGCTATGACAAGGCCAGCGGCGAGGCCTCGATCGTCTCCGCCTGGGGCCCGCAGACCGACTGGTACCTCAACCTGCAGAGGCATCCCGCGGTGCGGGTGCAGCTGGGCGGTCAGACCTTCACCCCCCAGCAGCGGTTCCTCAGCGAGGAGGAGGCGTTCGACGTCGCCGTGCAGTTCCGCCGAGAGCACCCCCACCGGATGCGGCTGGCCAGCAGAATCCTCGGCTGGGGCGACCTGCGAGACGACGCCCGGTTGCGGAATTCGTCCGCACCCACCCGTTCGTCGCCCTCCGGCCAGCCGAGGCAGTGGCCGCCGCGGACGGTTAGCCGCTCGCGACTCGCGGTGATCAGTCCGGGATTGCCCGTTCATTCGCCAGCGCGTGCTGCCCGGTGGCGGGCTTGAAGGGGGCGTCCGGACTGCCGGCGGCCCGGTCCTCCAGAGAACGCCGGCGAGCAGGGTTGTGTCGACGTCCCGTCCCGACCCGCTTGGGCCGGCGACAATGGTCGCCGCGGCGGGTCGCCGTCGAAGCTGCCTGACGACCGCTCCGCGGGTCCGGGGCCGCTATCGACCGCGCCGGACACGGTTGTCGCCGTGTAGGAGCAGGTCGACCCTCGCACCATGGCCGGAGACCGAGCGTCCAAGTCGTCCGTGGACGAGGTGTCGAGCGCGATCCGCAAGGTCGACCTCGGCTACTACGAGAAGGAGCTCACCCGGCTGCAGGCGGAGCTGGTCAAGCAGCAGGCGTACATCCGCGCTCGTGGCCTGCGCGTCGTCGTCGTCTTCGAGGGCCGGGACGCCGCGGGCAAGGGGGGCGCGATCCAGCGCATCACCGAGTTGCTCAACCCGCGATTCGCCCGGATCGTCGCCCTGCCGGCACCCAGCGACGTCGAGAAGGGCCAGTGGTACTTCCAGCGGTACGTCGCCCATCTGCCGGCCCCGGGCCAGATGGTCCTGTTCGACCGGTCCTGGTACAACCGCGCCGGCGTCGAACGGGTCATGGGGTTCTGCACCGACGAGGAGTACGTGGAGTTCCTCCGCTCGTGCCCGGAGTTCGAGCGCATGCTCGTCCGGAGCGGGATCTCGCTGATCAAGTACTGGTTCTCGGTCAGCGACGCCGAGCAGGAGCGGCGCTTCCAGGCGAGAGTGAAGGACCCGACCCGGCGCTGGAAGCTGAGCTCGATGGACCTCGAGGCACGCAACCGATGGGTCGAGTTCTCCCGTGCCAAGGATGCGATGTTCGCGAGCACGGACATCCCGGAGGCGCCGTGGTGGGTGGTGGACGCGGAGGTGAAGAAGCGCGCCCGGCTCAACGTCATCCACCACCTGCTCGGCCAGGTGCCGTACGAGGACCTCAGTCCGGTGCCCCCGAAGCTGCGTCCACGGCCCAAGGTCAAGGACAACTACGTGCGGCCGCCGAGGGAGATCCAGAAGATCGTCCCCGACGTCGTCCCCTGACGGGCGATGCGCGCAGGGTTCCCACGTTCCTCCGGGTGATCATGCGGCTGGCCGACGTGCTCGGAGGCTTGCCGGCTTCGCTCACGGCAGGCGGCGGAGTGAATGGTCCAGTGTCTGCTGTCGGTGTCCGCAGCAATGCTGGGGCCGATGGCGATCCACCGTGGAGTTCATGTCGGTGACGTCAGATGCACCCCGTGACAGGACTCGTCGGATGACCAAGTGCTCGATCGATCTCCATGACGAGTTGCTGGCCCTGGCCCAACGCGAGCTGAGCACCCGGGGTGTCGGATACGGTCCGCACCGCCTTGCGGCAGGCGGCGAACGCGGCCGCACGGGCTCGGCAGGTGCGGCTGGCCGCCGTCGCGGAGCGGTCGGGGCCGCTGATCAGCGGCGGGCTGGCGTCGACATGCGCCACCCTGGATGCCGAGGCGCTCTACAGCGCGCGTAGCCCGGGTGAGTACGAGCAGGTGCGGGCCGACCGCCGCGAGGCGTATGAGTATCTGCCGACGGACGACGGTCACTGGCAGCGCGCATTCGATGCGCAGCGCGTCCTGGCTCGCACGAGGCAGCATGGAGCGGTGGGCATCGTCGATCTGTAGACGGCGTACTTGCAGCTGAGCATGGGGTGACGATCGTTCACTACGACGCCGACTTCGAGATGGCTGCCGAGGTACTCGAGTTCGAGCATCATGGGTCCTGCCACGCGGAACCGCGTAGCGCGATACCCGATCGGTGTGCATCAGCTGGTGTCCGAGGGGGGACTTGAACCCCCACGCCCGATAAAGGGCACTAGCACCTCAAGCTAGCGCGTCTGCCATTCCGCCACCCGGACGAGTGCGTGGACAGATTACCCGACCCACCTAGGGGCTCCACGCACCCCTGCTCCTTCAGTCGGGGACGTCGCAGGCCCTGGCGTGCGCCCGTGGTCGGAGAGGCCGAGCGGCCGGTGCGGCGGGCGGTCGCCGTCGTCGTCCTCGGGCTGGGCGTCGCCGCCGGCGCGGCCGCGATCACGATCCTGTCGCTGATCATGCGGTCGGTCACGGCCATCGGCGGTTCGTGTGCCGACGGCGGGCCGTACGTCTCCGCCCAGCCGCGCCCGACCGGCACGGGGACGGCGCTGCTGCTCGTCTTCGCCTGCACGCTCACCTGCCTGATCGGCACGTTCTGGGCGGCCTCGGTGCTCAAGGCGCCGATCCCGCTGCTGCTCGCCTGGCCGGCGATCTTCCTCACGCTCGGCTGGAACTTCCTCGAGGACGGCTTCGACCCGCCGGACGGTCAGGGCGTGGTCACGGGGTTCGTGGTCTGCGGCGTTCTGTTCGTGCTCATGGGCGGCGCCCCGCTGCTGCTGTGGCTCTCGGTCATGCGGGACGCTCGCCGCACACGGCGCGCGCACGCCGGGGTTCCCGTCGTCGCCCCGCCGTCCGTACCGGTGCCGCGGCGTACGGAGGCCAAGCAGCCTCACCGGCAGCCCACCCCCGCCCCGGACGACGACCAGCGCGCCTCGGCCATGTCGGTCGCCGGTCGGCTGGACCGCCTGGCCGCTCTGCACGCCTCCGGCGAGCTGACCGACGACGAGTACGCCCAGGCGAAGAAGGCCACGCTGCAGGAGGAGCTCGACCGATGACGTCGCCGTCCGACCGTCCGCGCAGCACGCGCACCTGGTGGCTGTACTACCTGGTCGCCGCGATCCTCGGCGTCCTCGCCGGGATGGCGCTGTTCGACTGGGTGACGACCTGAACTGATCGGGCTGAGCTGATCACGGTCCGGCGACGGCCACCCGGCCGCGCCCGGAGCGCTTCGCGTCGTACAGCGCGGCGTCTGCAGCGTGATAGAGGGTCTGCAGGTCGCCGGAGCGCTCCGGCACGTGCGCCACGCCGACGCTGATCGACAGCGCCAGCAGTGTCCCGTCGGCCAGCGCCAGGGGAGTGGCGCGCACGGCGGTGAGCAGCTCCTCGGCCCGCCGCGCCGCCGACCGGGCCGTGCAGTCGGGCAGCAGGACAGCGAGCTCGTCGCCGCCCAGCCGGGAGAGGACGGCGTCCGCGGCGCGCACCTGCTCGCGCAGCACGCCCGCCAGGTGCACGAGCGCGGCGTCGCCCACGGGGTGGCCGTGCGCGTCGTTGATGGTCTTGAACGCGTCGACGTCGATGAGCACCAGCGCGGTGCCGGCGCGGACCGGCCGGGTCAGGGTCGTCGCCAGGGCGTCGTCGAAGGCGCGGCGGTTGACCAGGCCGGTGAGGGAGTCGACCCGGGCCTGCTCCTGCAGCGCCCTGACCAGCCGTTCCTGCACGCCGTTGGCGCGGGTCAGCATCACGGCCATCACGACGAGCACCGAGCCGAAGAAGACGAAGTCCGTGACGGCGGCGGAGGCCGGCAGCAGGAGGAACAGCGTCAGGACGTCGCCGAGCAGGGCCAGCGCCGTCACCAGGGCCACGCCGGCCCGGCCGAGGTGCGAGGCGGCCCAGAGCACCGGGAAGGCCAGGAACGCCTGCGCAGCGGCGGAGGTGTCCGACGTCAGCAGGTTCAGCGCGGAGATGATCACGACGCCGACGACGGAGATGAGCACGCCGATCCCGAGCCGGTCGAGCGCGGCGGGCGAGACGACGGTGCAGGCGATCGCGCCGGCGAGCAGGGCCGCGACGCCGATCCAGTGCACCGTGACGACGAACATCCCGGCGCCGGCCTGCTGGAACACGGTGAGGCCCGCGACGGCGGCAGCGCAGACCAGCAGGATCAGCCGCGAGCTGTGCGCGGCCGCCTGCGGGTCACGCGACCGCAGCGTGCTGGAGAACCTCACGAGAGGGATTCGACAGGAAAAACGGAACGGTCGAGGAACAGATCACCCGGATGGGGGAGATCCGGTCGGTGGCACGATCGCCCCATGGCCGAGACCCCCGCCCCGCCCCTCGCCGGCGCCCAGGACGAGGTGGCCGAGCTGCTCTCGGACCTCATCCGCATCGACACGACCAACACCGGCGACACGGCGACCAGCGCGGGGGAGCGGGCGGCCGCGGAGTGGGTCGCCTGCACGCTCGCCGACGCCGGCATCGAGTCGGAGATCCACGAGTCCGAGCCGGGACGCGCCAGCCTGGTCGCCCGGATCGAGGGCACGGACCCGTCCCGGCCGCCGCTGCTGGTGCACGGCCACCTCGACGTCGTCCCGGCCGACCCGGCCGAGTGGAGCGTCCACCCGTTCTCGGGCGAGGAGCGCGGCGGCTACATCTGGGGCCGGGGCGCCGTCGACATGAAGGACATGGACGCCATGGTCCTGGCGCTGGTCCGCGACTGGGCCCGCACCGGTGTGCGACCGCCGCGCGACATCGTGCTGGCGTTCGTCGCCGACGAGGAGGCCGGCGGCCGGCTCGGCGCACGGTGGCTCGTCGACGAGCACCCCGACCTGTTCGAGGGCTGCACCGAGGCGATCAGCGAGGTCGGCGGCTTCTCGATCACCGTCCGGGACGACCTGCGCCTCTACCTGGTGCAGACCGCCGAGAAGGGTCTCGCCTGGATGCGGCTCACCGCGGGCGGCAGGCCGGGCCACGGCTCGTTCGTGCACGACGACAACGCCGTCACCCGGCTGTGCGAGGCCGTCGCCCGCCTCGGCTCCACCCGCCTGCCCACCGTGCTCACCCCGCCGATGCGCCAGTTCCTCGCCGCCGTCGAGGACGCCTACGGCATCGAGATCGACCCCGACGAGCCCGAGGAGGCGCTCGCCCGCCTCGGGTCGATCAGCCGGATGATCGGCGCGGCGCTGCGCAACACCGCCAACCCCACGATGCTCACCGCCGGCTACAAGGCCAACGTCATCCCCGGCACGGCCAGCGCCACCGTCGACGGCCGCTTCCTCTACGGGCAGCAGGAGGAGTTCGAGACGGCAGCTGGCGTCGCTGATCGGCGAGGGCATCCAGCGCGAGTGGCTCGTCCACGACCAGGCCGTGGAGACGACGTTCGACGGGCCCCTGGTCGACGCCATGGTGGCGGCGCTCAAGGCCGAGGACGACGGGGCGCGGCCGGTGCCCTTCACGATGAGCGGCGGCACCGACGCCAAGAGCTTCGAGCGCCTGGGCATGCGCTGCTTCGGGTTCTCGCCGCTGCGGCTGCCGCCGGACCTGGACTTCGCGTCGCTGTTCCACGGCATCGACGAGCGGGTGCCGGTGGACTCGCTGAAGTTCGGCATCCGGGTGCTCGACCGGTTCCTGCGCTCGGCATGATGAGGCGATGAGCACACCGGGCCCGGGCTCCGTCGCGCTGATCACCGGTGGGACCGGCGGTTTCGGTCGCGCCCTCGCCGCCAAGCTGCGCGCGCTCGAGGTGACCGTCGTCCTCACCGACCTCGACTCCGAGCGCAACCGGCAGGTCGCCGCCGACCTCGGCTGCCCGTTCCTTCCCCTCGACGTCACCGACCAGGCCGCCAACCAGGCCGTCGTCGCGCAGGTCGAGGCCGAGCACGGCCGGCTGGACGCCGCCTACCTCAACGCCGGCATCTCCGCCGCCAAGTCCGACGTCGCCCTGGACATGGACGAGTTCATGCGCGTCGTCGCGATCGACCTGTTCGGCGTCGTCTACGGCGTCGAGGCCGCCCGCCCGGCGATCCAGCGCGCCGGGGGAGGGGCGATCGTCGTGACGGCGTCCCTGGCCGGGCTCTCGCCGATGGCCGGCGACCCCGCCTACAGCGTGGCCAAGGGCGGTGCCGTCGCATTCGTCCGGTCCATGGCGCCGCGGCTGGCCGCCGAGGGGACGACGATCTCGGCGATCTGCCCCGGCTTCGCCGACACCGCGATCATCGATCCCATCCGCGACGAGTTCAACAAGGCCGGCTTCCCGGTGCTCACCGCGGACGAGGTCGCGGACGCGATGGTGCTGGCCTGGACGTCGGCCGAGCCCGGCGCCGCCTACGTGGTCCAGCCCGGTGTCGGCACGATCCCGTACAAGTTCAAGGGCGTGCCGTCGGCGAAGACCGAAGCGGGCGAGACCGCCGTCGTCCCCGAGGCGCTGCGCCCGCCGTCGATGCGCTGAGGTCGCGCGGGTCCGAGGACTCTTCGACCGGCCCGTCCTGCCGTCGACACTGGGCCCCTCCGTCCGAGCGCCCGGCGAGGGAAGCCATGAAGCACGAGATCCGCTCCGAGATCGACATCGAGGCACCGCCCGAGGCGGTCTGGGCACAACTGGCCGATCTCGGCAGGTACGAGGAGTGGAACCCGTTCATCACGCGGGCGGAGGGGACGGCGGAGGCCGGTCAGCGGTTGAAGCTGCGGATGCAGCCGTCGGGCGGCCGCGCGATGACCATCCGCCCGACGGTCACCTCGGCGTCGCAGGGCTCGGCCTTCGAGTGGCTGGGTCACCTCGGGGTGCCGGGGGTGTTCGACGGCCGGCACCGGTTCGAGCTGAGCCCCACCGCGACGGGGACGCACGTCGTGCAGCGCGAGTCGTTCCGCGGCGTGCTGGTCCGCCCGCTCCGGAAGTCCTTGGACACCGGCACTCTTGCGGGGTTCGAGGCCATGAACGCTGCACTGCGTCAGCGGGTCCTGGAGAGCCGGTCGGCGGAGTAGCGCATGCGCTGACGCGGGGCTGGTCGCGGCTCGGACGGTCTTCCTAGACTCCGGCAATGGCCCAGGCCCACCCGCACTCCCGCACGCGCATGGGCGGGCGGGACCCGCACCAGGCCCACCGGACGGCGACGCCGCTCGAGCTCCTGTTCGACCTGACGTTCGTCGTCGCGTTCGGGATCGCCGCCGACGAGCTCGCCCACTTCCTGGCCGAGGGCCACGTCCCCGGCGGGGCTCGTCGGGTTCGGGTTCGCAACGTTCGCGATCTCCTGGGCGTGGATCCAGTTCTCGTGGTTCGCCTCGGCCTACGACACCGACGACTGGATCTTCCGGCTGTCGACCATGGTCCAGATGGTGGGCGTGCTGATCCTCGCCCTCGGCTTCCCCGACATGTTCGCGTCGATCGACCACGGCGACACGGTCGACAACACGGTCATGGTCGCCGGCTACATCGTCATGCGGGTGCCCATGGTGTTCCAGTGGCTGCGCGCGGCGCGGCAGGACCCGGGCCGCCGCAGCGCCTGCCTCACCTACGCCGTGGCGATCCTCGTCGCCCAGGCCGGCTGGGTCGCCCTGCTGATCGCCCAGACCTCGGTGCTCGTCACGTTCCTCTGGGTCGTCGTCCTCGTGCTCGTCGAGTTCGCCGGCCCGGTGATCGCCGAGACCCGCAAGGGCGGCACCCCGTGGCACGCCCACCACATCGCCGAGCGGTACGGGCTGCTGATCATCATCACGCTCGGCGAGGTCATCCTCGGCACCACGGTGGCGCTCAAGGCCGTGATCGCCGGCCCCGGCTGGTCGATGGACGTGGTCGTGCTCGGGCTGGCGGGGACGGCCGTGACCTTCGGCATGTGGTGGATCTACTTCGTGCTCCCGTGCGCCGACGTCCTGCACGAGCACCGCGAACGCGGCTTCGGCTGGGGCTACGGCCACATCGTCGTGTTCGGCGCGGTCGCCGCCGTCGGGGCCGGCCTGCACGCCGCCGCGTACTACATCGAGCACCACAGCGTGCTGGCCGCCACCGGCACCGTCCTCACGGTCGCCGTCCCGCTCGCCGTCTACATCGCCTCCATCTACGCCGTGTACAGCCAGCTCACCCGCTCGTTCGACCCGTTCCACGTCCTGCTGATCGCCCTGTCGGCGGTGATCGTCGGCGGTTCCGTGCTCATGGCGGTTGCGGGCGTGCCCCTGGTCTGGTGCCTGCTCGTCCTGTCGACGGCGCCGTGGGTGACGGTGGTGGGCTACGAGACGATCGGCCACCGGCACAGCGAGCAGGTGCTGGCCCGCGCACGCGGGGCGGTCGGGGCCCGCTGACCGGAGTCGCCGTCCGTCTGGCAGGGTCGCGGACATGCGCGCATGGCGGGTCCACGAGCTCGGCAATCCGGACGACGTCCTGACGTTCGAGGACGTCGAGAAGCCCACGCCCGGGCCGGGCCAGGTGCTGGTCAAGGTGCGCGCGGCGGCGCTGAACTTCTTCGACGCGCTGATGATCCAGGGCGTCTACCAGGAGAAGCCGCCGCTGCCGTTCATCCCCGGCAGCGAGATCTGCGGGGAGATCGTCGAGACCGGGCAGCGCGTGCTCGGCTCGGTCGCCGGCGGTCCCGGCGGCTACGCCGAGTACGCCCTGATGGACGCCGACGCCGCGTGGCCGGTGCCCGACGGCATGTCCGACGAGAAGGCGGCCGCCCTCTACATCACCTACCAGACCGGCCACGTCGGGCTGCACCGCCGCGCGAACCTGCAGGCGGGGGAGTGGCTGCTCGTGCACGCCGGCGCCGGCGGGGTCGGGTCGGCCGCGATCCAGCTGGGCAAGGCCGCGGGCGCGAAGGTGATCGCGACCGCCGGCGGCGAGCACAAGGTGCAGGTCTGCCGCGACCTCGGCGCCGATCACGCCATCGACTACACGGCCGAGGACTTCGTCCCGCTGGTCAAGGAGATCACCGGCGGGCACGGCGCCGACGTGATCTACGACCCGGTCGGCGGCGACGTCTTCGACAAGTCGCGCCGGTGCATCGCCTTCGAGGGGCGGCTGGTCGTCGTCGGTTTCACCAGCGGACGGATCCCCGAGGCACCGGCCAACCACCTGCTGGTGAAGAACTACAGCGTCGTCGGCCTGCACTGGGGCCTGTACCGGCACCACGACGCCGCCCTGTTCGGCCAGGTGCACGAGGACCTGACCCGGCTGGTCGAGCAGGGCGCGATCGACCCGCTGGTCAGCCAGACCCTGCCGCTCGACCAGGCCACGGAGGCGCTCCGGGCGCTGACCGACCGGGGGACCGTCGGCAAGATCGTGCTGGTGCCCTGACCGACGAACGGGCGCACCTGCGCGCCGACTGCTCGCGCTGCGCGGGGCTGTGCTGCGTCGCGCCGGCCTTCGCGGCCTCAGCCGACTTCGCCATCGACAAGCCGGCGGGCGTCGCGTGCCCGAACCTGCGGGACGACTTCCGCTGCGGCATCCACGCCGAGCTCCGGCCGCGCGGGTTCCCCGGGTGCGAGGTCTTCGACTGCTTCGGTGCGGGCCAGCAGCTCACCCAGGTCACGTTCGGCGGGCGCTCGTGGCGCGAGGACCCGGCGCTGGCGGCCGCGCAGTTCGCCGTCCTCCCGGTCATGCGGCAGCTGCACGAGATGCTGTGGCACCTCAGCGAGGCCGTGTCGCTGCCGACGGAGTTCGCGGCCGAGGCCGGCGAGGCCGCCGGCCGCGTCGAGCGGCTCACTGCTGCCGACGCCGAGGAGCTCGCCCGGCTCGACGTCGGTGCGCTGCGGGCCGAGGTGGGGGAGCTGCTGGGGCGGGTCAGCGCGGCCGTCCGGGGGCCGGGTGCGCCGGACCGCCGCGGCGCGGACCTGATGGGGCGGGACCTCCGCCGGGCGCGGCTGCGCGACGCGAGCCTGCGGGGCGCCTACCTGATCGGGGCGGACCTGCGCGGCGTCGACCTGGGGACGGCGGATCTCCTCGGCGCCGACCTGCGGGCCGCCGACGTCCGCGGGGCCGACCTGAGCCGCTGCCTGTTCCTCACCCAGCCGCAGGTGACGGCGGCCCGAGGCGACGTCGCGACCCGACTGCCCGCCGTCCTGACGCTGCCTGCCCACTGGCGCTGACACGCCCCGGTGCCGCGGACGGGTGCCAAACGCTGTGCGCTGATGCCGAGGAATCGCGGCGGAACCTAGGCATCTGCGCCCAACGTTCGGCCCGGCGGGTCCTTGTCAGTGGCTCTGCGGGCGGCCGAGGCGCGCCTTCGTCTCCTCGACGTCCATGCCGTGCAGCCGCAGCATGTTCTCGCCGAGGATCTTCCGCTTGGCCTGCTCGGTGAGGTGCGGGTAGCCGTAGCCCTCGCAGAGGTCCTCGGGGATCTCGAAGTCCCAGAAGGCCTGCAGTGCCCACTGCGGATGGAAGATCGGCGCCTCCGACCCGTAGACGATCTTGTCCTCGGTGCACCAGAACAGCAGCTTGCCGATGATCTCGGCGAACATCCGCGGCGCCCGGACCAGGAAGTTGACCGTCGCGGCGAGGGACGCGTACAGGTTCGGGTAGCGGATGAGCTGCCAGCAGACCTCGTCGAGGAACGGCAGCCCGACGTGGAAGATCACGAAGTTGATGTCGGGGAAGTTGGCGGCGGCGCCGTCCATGTCCCAGGTCTGCGTCGCCTCGATCGGCTGCGGGCCCAGCGGCACGCCCTTGTGCACGCCGATCAGGTTGACGCCCAGCTCCTGGGCCTTCTCGAAGATCGGGAAGGCCACGCGCGGGTCGTCCATCCGCCACGGGAACGGCGAGCCGTAGTCGTAGCGCACGTTGTAGAACTTGAACGCCTTGGCGCCGAACTCGCCGACCTGCCGCTCCATCAGGTCGATCGCTCGGCGGCCCTCGAGCGGGTTCACCGATCCCCAGAAGACGGTGCGGTCGGGATCGCGCGCCGCCAGCTCGGTACAGGTCTCCCAGGGGGAGAGGCCGTCGCGGAACAGGTCGGTCAGCGGCAGCGGCATCGCCACGAGCATGTCGGTGTCGGACTCGTCGTAGACCATCTGCCGGATGTCCGACGGCGTCCACTCCTTGAGGAACTCCTCCGAGCTCAGGTGGGTCTCGTTGTCCGGCGTCAGCGTCGCGTGGAAGGCGTAGAGGTGGTTGGCGAACAGCTCCCCGGGTGAGCCGAAGGCGTTCTTGGGGGTGAAGTTGAACGGGTGCGCCACCCCGTCGAAGACGAACGCGTCGCCGATCATGGTTGTCCTCCTCGGGGGCCGTGCGTGGCCAGATAGGCGTCGCGGTCGCCGACGGCGACCGGGTCCGGCAGGAAACGCAGTGCGCGGCGGGCGGACGGGGCGAGCCGGTCCGGCGACCAGACCTCGTCCCACACCACCTCGACCTCGCAGGAGTCGACGTGGGGGAGCGCGGTGATGGCGTCCTCGACGTCGGTGAGCACACGGCCGGCGAACGGGCACCAGCCGGAGGTGAGCAGGAGCTCCACCCGGACGTGCCCGCCCGTCGTCTCGACCGAGCGGAGCAGGCCCATGTCGACGACGGAGATGCCCTTCTCCCGGCAGCACGGGTCGTACACGTCGGACAGTGCCCGCACCGCCCACTCCGGGGCGCCAGGGTCCGCCATGGCGACATCGTTCGACCGGCGCGGTCCGCGAGCCAGGGGGCGGATTTCAGATGGCGACGATGTCGGTCCGAGCAGGAGACGGGCGGCGGCCCGCGTCATCCACCTGCCATGGCGTCCGTGACGAGGTCCACGACCTCCCGGCCGGCCGACGAGTCGGGATCGACGACCATCGCCCCGTCCGCATCACGGTGGAAGACGGGGGCGAAGTGGTCGGCACCCTCGAGGAGCTCGTAGGTGACGTCGTAGCCCCGAGCGCGCAGTTCACCGGCGAGCTGTTCGGACTGGGCCGCGGGACAGTTCGTGTCGTCCTCGCCGGCCACCAGGATCATGCGGGCGTCGCGGTTGGCCCACGCCGACTCGTCCATCAGATCGAACGGCCTGCCCTCGAACTCGTAGTAGCAGCCCGAGATCGCGACGATGAGGTCAGGGCGGCGTGGTTCCGCGAAGCAGGTGACGAACTCGCCGTCCGGGTCGAGCGGTTCGTCCAGTCCGATCTGCACGGCGTACAAGGCGCCGAGGGACCACCCGATCCAGGTCATCGGCTGGTCGAGGTCGCCGCCGTGGTCGGGGGCCACGCTCCGAGCGAAGCGATATCCGCACTCGCCGTCGTTGACGGCGTCGACGATGCCTTGCTGGCTGCTGAGGTCGGTGCGGTAGTTCGGTGCGAACACGACCACGCCGGCGGATGCGAGCTCCTCGCCGAGCACCGCCATCTGCTCCGCCCTGCCGTCGATCCCGTGATAGACCATCGCGACGGGCCACGTGCCCTCGGCGTCCGGCCCGAGCACGAGAACGTCCTGCGTCGTCTCGTCGGAGATGACCTCGGACCGCACGGGATAGGCGTCACCGGATCCCTCACCGGTGCACGACGAGAGCACGACGACGGGGACGACGACGATCGTGGCCAGGCGGCGACGTAGAGGTGACACGGCGGACTCCAACGGGCACCGGTCGTGTGGTCGGCCGGTCCCGACTTCGGATCGTCGGCCGGTGCAGGGAACCTCGACCAGTGCCGTTCAGCACGGGCCGCAGGGCAGATCAGCCCACGGCGAGCGCGCGGGAGATGCGGGCCGCGCCCGCATTCATCGTGCGGACCACGCCCTCCCGGTGGATCGCTCCCGGCGCCGTCACGACGGCGACCGCCGCGATGCCCGTCCCGGCGATCACCGGTGCCGCGACGCAGCTCACCCCGACCGCGTACTCGCCCTCGTCGACGGCGAGCTGGCCGAGCGCCGGCAGCCGCAACCGGCGACGGTCGACGGTGGTCCGCGGTGTGAGGTCGTGCAAGGGGTGGCGGGCGAGGTACTCCTCGCGCTCCTCGAGGCTCAGCTGCCCGAGGATGGACTTGCCCAGCGCGGTGGCGTGTGCGGCGTCGTGCAGCCCCACCCACAGCTCGATGCGCGGCGTACGGGGGCTGTCGACGATCTCGGCGACTACCACTCTCCCCGTCGGTGTACCGGGCGAGGTAGGCCGCGCCCGCCAGCTCGTCGCGTAGCCACTCGAGCGCCGGGCGGGCCTGGGCGATGCTGCGGGCCGCGGTTCCGTGCTCGACGGATCACGTCGATCGATGGCCGAGCACGTAGGAGCCGTCGTCCAGGCGTTGCAGCCAGCCCTCGTGCGCGCAGGTCCGTAGCAAGTGGTAGGTCGTGGCGAGCGGAAGACCTGCTGGCCCGGGCGACCTCCTTGGCATGCGCCCGTCGGCCGTCGTGCTCGGCGACGAGCTCGAGCAGGCGCAGGGCGCGCTGCACCGACTGGATCAGCGTCGGGCCACCCGCCTGTGCGCCCACGTGCCCACCATGGACCGCAGGGCAGGAGACGTCTAGAGAACCGGTCCCGGCAGGTAGGACAGCCGCGCGCGACGGCGCAGGATCACCTTGCGGGTGCCGTCGGGATGCAGCTGGAGCCGGGCGAGCTCCCATCCACCGACATCGGCCTGCAGGCTCAGCATCGTCGCCGCTGCGGACCGGGACGTGCCCGGTGGAATCCGCAGCGGCGCGAACTCGTAGTCCCCGGCTGCCTCCATCGCCCCGATTGTGCATGCTTCCCGCCGGTCGGTCACGCCCTCCGCGCCTGGGTCACCCGGTCCGGTCTGCCGCGCCTTCCCATCGACGGCAGGATGGACGGCGACCCCGACCGCTCGACCTGGGAGGACGACGTGACCGAACCCGGCACCGCAGGGGACGTGCCCGAGGCCGACCGCGCCGAGCAGGAAGGCCTCGTCGACCCGCCGGAGGTCTCGATCGCCGGGGACGCGCAGGCGCCGGCGGCCGACGTCCCCGAGGCCGACGCGCTCGACCAGCAGCTCGTCGCCCGGCCGCAGGGCACCGGGGGACCCGTGCACCTCGTCGGCGACCGGGAGGCCGACGACGCCGACGTCCTCGATCAGGACGCCGACGTGCCCGTGGAGGACGACGACCTGGCCTGACGGTGCGGCGACGCCCGCGTGGACGGGCTGGCCCGCGATCGGGAGTGCCTTTGTCCCCTCCGCGCGGGCAGCCCGGCCATCGCCACGATCGTGGTGACCAGGGAGCGGCACCATGAACCCGATGCGCATGTGCGGTCGCCGGAGTCTGATCGCGCTCGGCGTCCTGTGGCCGCTCGACGCCGCGGACGTCGTCTCCGCGGACACCGTGCTCGACCGGTGGTGGCCGGTGGCGGTCATCGCCGCTGGGCCTGTTCGCCGTGGCCGCGGAGCGGCGACCTGGCCCGTCGGCCCGGCCGCGATCATGCTCTCGACGCACTGCTGCTGCTGGACCAACGCGACGTGGTCGACGTCGACGCCGTGCTGTGGCCGTCGGTGGCGGTCGTCGTCGGCGTCCGGCTGCTCTTCAGCCGCAGCCAGCGCGGCTCCTCGACGTCGGCCGCGCCGCGAGCTCCTCCGGCAGGACCTCGCCGCGGTCTGCTGGGCGGGGCGCGAGGGCCGCAACATCGGCCCGCAGCACTTCTGGCACGCCCGACCCGATCCGCTGGTCGTCGGCGGCGCCACGCTCGACATCTCGACGCGCACCGACCCGGGCGCCTCGTGGACCGCGCTGGCCTGCTCGCCGGAGGGCGTCATGTCGCCGAGGGGTGGCGTCGTCCGCCCGTTCGGCGTCGACCGGTGCGGTCTTCGGGGGCTGCGGGACAAGACGCACGTCCGGACGCCTCGACGCCGCGCCGTTGCCCCCGTCCTCAATGGCGGCGACGGCGGGTTCGGCGGCCGTGTCGGTCAGAACCATCCCGACCACGGGGACTGACGCCGCAGGGGTCAGTCGGCCGAGTTCTCCGCCGCGTTCTCGGCCAGCAGCCGGGCCAGCCGGGTCCGCCGCGGCCGGACGTCGACCTCCCGCACCGCCCGGGCCAGCGCCGCGCCGGAGGCGTGCACGATCGACAGGTGCCGCTCGGCGCGGGTCAGCGCGGTGTAGACCAGCGGCCGCGACAGCATCCCGCCGGCCTCCGGCGGCAGCACGACGACGACGCCCGGCCACTCCGAGCCCTGCGCGCGGTGCACGGTGATCGCCCAGCCGTGCCGGAGGTCCGAGAGGGCCAGACCCGTGACGTTCACCGGACCGGACGCGAACGCGACGTCGAGGGAGCCCTCGCCGGTGCCGGTCACGACCCCGACCTCGCCGTTCGCGAAGCCGGTCGGCTCGAGGTCGAGGTGGTTGGCCGTGGCCACGACGCGGTCGCCGGGATCGAAGCCCCACACCGTGCCCTGACCCGGGTTGAGCTCGGCCTTGAGCGCCTTGTTGAGCTCGATCGTGCCGGCGGGGCCGCGGTGCACCGGCGTCACGACCTGCACGGCGCCCGGCTCGATCCCCAGCGCACGCGGGATCGAGTCGGTGACCAGCTGCACCACGCGCCGCGCCGCCTCGGCCGAGCCGGTGGCCGGCACGACGACGACCTCGCGATCGGGCGAGTCGATCGGCGGCAGCTCGCCGCCGCGCACCGCCGTCGCCAGGCGGGCGATCGCGCCACCCTCGGCCTGCCGGTAGAGCGTGGTCAGCTCGGTCACCGGCACGGCGCCGGAATCGATGAGGTCGCCCAGCACGTGCCCCGGGCCGATCGAGGGCAGCTGCGCCGGGTCGCCGACGAACAGCAGGTGCGTGCCGTCGGGGCAGGCCTCGAGCAGCGCGGCGGTCAGCTCGACGTCGAGCATCGAGGCCTCGTCGACCACGATGACGTCGGCGTCGAGCGGCCACTCCTCGTTGCGCGCGAAGCCTCCGGTCATGCCCTGCGCGCCGAGCAGCCGGTGCACGGTCACCGCGGGATGGTCGGTGAGCTCCTCGAGGCGCTTGGCGGCGCGGCCGGTGGGGGCGGCCAGCGCGATGTCCGAGCCCTTGGCGCGCAGCAGCTTCACGATGGCGGCCACGGTGCGGCTCTTGCCGGTGCCCGGCCCGCCGGTGAGCAGGCTGACCCCGTGGCCGAGCACCTGCGCCACCGCGGCCTGCTGCGCCTTGTCCAGCCCCTTGGCGACGCTGCGCACCGACGCCGGGTCGGCGATCCGCTCCGCCGTCGCGGCCAGCCGGACCACGTTCTCCGCCACCGACTCCTCGGCCATGCCGTACCGGGCCAGGGACAGCGTCCGCAGCGCCGGATCGGGCTCGGCTGTCCGGAGCTCCGTCCGCCCCCTCCGGCTCCGGGCGGCTCGTGCTCCAGCACCTCGCCGGAGTCGACGGCGGCGACGATCGCGGCCACCGGGTCGGCGATGCCCTCGGCCTGCAGCGCCGCGACCACGAGGTCCGCCGGCAGCACGGTGTGCCCGTCGCGGGTCGCCGTCCGCAGGGTCTGGGCGACGATCGCCCGGCCGCGGCGGGAGTCCTGCCGGTCGGCGCCGGGGAGGACGGCGATCGCCAGCCGGTCGGCGTCCAGGAGCGTGACGCCGGTGAGACCGAGCAGCGCCCACGGGTCGTCCCGGAGCCGGCGCGGCGCGTCCGGGCCCAGGGCGTCGGTGACGCCGGCGGCGAGCTTCGCCGACAGGCCGGCGCCGACCAGCAGCTCGACGACCTCGTAGGTCGGCGCGGCGGACAGGAAGCTGGAGAACAGCCGCTCGGCCCGCTGCCGGCCGACGCGGGGCAGCTTGGTGAGCCGGTCGGCGGTGACGTCGTCGGGCGCGGTGATGCCGGCGCCGGGCAGCTCGGCCGCGGTGCGCTTGCCGAGCCCCGGCCACAGACCGGCGGCGCAGAAGGCGGCGAAGACCGGGTCGCCGCTGGAGATGGAGGCGGGGGCGCTCATCGGTCCGATCGGCGCTCGGGGTAGCTGAAGGGCGGGGCCGAGACGTCCTCCAGGGCGGTGCGGATGGCGGCGGGCAGCTTCACGCCGTCGGCGTCGAGCGAGGCCTGCAGCTGCTGGGCGGTGCGCGCGCCGACGATCGGGGCGACGACGCCCGGCCGGTCCCGCACCCAGGCCAGCGCGACGGCGAGCGGCGTGGTGCCGAGGCCCTCGGCGGCGGTGATGACCGCCTCGACGATCCGGTCGGAGGTCGACGAGCGCAGACCGTCGATGAACGCCTGCCACTGCGGGGAGGCGCCGCGGGACTCCGACGGCGTCGAGTGCCGGTACTTGCCGGTGAGGATGCCGCGGCCCAGCGGGGACCACGCCAGCACGCCCAGGCCGAGCGACTCGGCGGCCGGCACGACCTCCCGCTCGACGCCGCGCTGCAGCAGCGAGTACTCGACCTGGGTGCTGACCAGCGGCGTCCGGCCCGGCCAGGCGCGCTGCCAGGTGGCGGCCTGCGCGGTCTGCCAGCCGGTGAAGTTGCTGATGCCGACGTAGCGGGCGCGGCCGGAGGAGACGGCGAGGTCGCAGGCGGCCAGGGTCTCCTCGATCGGCGTGGCGTCGTCCCAGGCGTGCAGCTGCCACAGGTCGACGTGGTCGAGGCCGAGCCGCTCGAGCGAGGCGTCGAGGGCGGAGAGCAGGTGCCCGCGGGACGCCCCGCGGCCCATGGGGCCGGGCGCCGTCCGGCCGACGGCCTTGGTGGCGACGAGGACGTCGGACCGCGGGACGACGTCGGTGAGCAGGTGGCCCAGCGTCCGCTCGGACTCGCCGTCGCAGTAGACGTCGGCGGTGTCGACCAGCGTGCCGCCGGCGTCGACGAAGGCCGTGAGCTGCATGGCAGCCTCGTCCTCGTCGGTGTCGCGGCCCCAGGTCATCGTGCCCAGCGCCAGCCTGCTGACGACCAGACCGCTGCGCCCCAGCGCCCGTTGTTCCACGACCGGCCAACCTACCGGCGGAACCCGACCACCACCCGGCAGTCCCCAACCTCCGGGGCGGCGCGGCGGGTCGCGCGGGCCCGACGCCTAAGGTGGCGCTCCGTGCTTCCCCGACCCGCGCTCCTCCCACTCCCACCGCGTCCTGCTCCTCCGGCGCGAGGGGTGCGGTGATGGGCTGGTTCGAAGCCGTCGTCCTCGGGATCGTCCAGGGGCTGACCGAGTTCCTGCCCATCTCCTCCAGCGCCCACCTGCGGATCGTGGGGGAGGCCTTCGGCTGGGACGACCCCGGCGCGGCGTTCACCGCGATCACGCAGATCGGCACCGAGGCCGCGGTGCTGCTCTACTTCCGCCGCGAGATCGGCCGGATCATCGTCGCCTGGCTGGGGTCCCTGGCCGGCCGCCGGAAGGGCGATCCCGACGCGCGGATGGGCTGGCTGATCATCGTCGGCAGCATCCCGATCGTCGTCCTCGGCCTGCTGTTCCAGGACGACATCGAGACGACGCTGCGCGACCTGCGGATCGTCGCCACCGCGCTGATCCTCTTCTCGCTCATCCTGTTCTGGGCCGACCGCGTCGGCGCCAAGAAGCGGGAGCTCGACCAGCTGACGATCGGGCACGGCATCGCGTTCGGCTTCGCGCAGGCGATGGCGCTGATCCCCGGCGTCTCCCGGTCGGGCGGCACGATCACGATGGGGCTGTTCCTCGGCTACACGCGGGCCGCCGCCGCGCGCTACTCGTTCCTGCTCGCCGTCCCCGCCGTCCTCGGGTCCGGGTTCTTCCAGGCGTACGAGGCGCTGACCGGCGACGTCGAGGGCGAGAGCGTCTCCTGGGGGCCGACGATCCTGGCCACGGTGATCGCCTTCGGGGTCGGCCTCACGGTGATCGCCTGGCTGCTGCGCTACCTCGACCGCGGCAGCTTCACGCCGTTCGTCGTGTACCGGATCGTGGTCGGCGGACTGATCCTCGGGCTCGTCGCCGCCGGGGTCCTCACGCCCACGTAGGCCGGTTCTCCCTGCTCGGGGCCATAAACTGCCGCGCGTGCCCACGGTCATCCTGCTGCGCCACGGCCGCACGACGGCGAACACCGGCGGCGTCCTGGCCGGCTGGACGCCGGGCGTGCTGCTCGACGAGCGGGGCGTCGAACAGGTGGGCGCAGTCGCGCAGCGGCTGGCGCAGGTGCCGCTGGCCGCGATCGTGAGCAGCCCGCTGGAGCGCTGCCGGCAGACCGCCGAGGCCGTCGCGGCCGGGCGGGAGCTGACCGTCCAGGACGACGACCGGCTCGGCGAGGCGCGCTACGGCGACTGGACCGGCCGCACCCTCAAGGAGCTGGTCAAGGAACCGATGTGGAAGGTCGTCCAGCAGCACCCGTCGGCCGCGGTGTTCCCCGGGCCGGAGGGGGAGGGGCTCGCCCAGACCCAGGCCCGCGCGGTCGCCGCCGTCCGGTCGTGGAACGCCGCATTGCCGCCGGATGCGGTCTGGCTGGCGTGCAGCCACGGCGACGTCATCAAGTCGATCCTGGCCGACGCGCTGGGCCTGCACCTCGACCAGTTCCAGCGGATCGTCGTCGACCCGGCGTCCATCTCCGTCGTCACCTACACCGAGACCCGGCCCTTCGTGCTGCGGATCAACGACACCGGTGGCGACGTCTCGCCGCTGATCCCGCCGCCGCGCAAGCGCCGTCGTCGCACGTCCTCCTCGGACGCCGCGGTGGGCGGCGGAGCCGGCGCCACGGTCTGACAGCGCTGTGACCTCGGTGTCGTCGCGGGCGGCCCGTCGGGGGGCCCGCGTAACCTGACCACGTGCCCCGTCAGGTCCATCTCTTCGACCGCCCGACCCGGTTCGTCGCCGGCACCGTGGGCCAGCCCGGGGACCGCACGTTCTACCTGCAGGCCTCGGACGACAGCGGCCGCACGGTGAGCGTGGCCCTGGAGAAGAACCAGGTGCAGATCCTCGCCGACCGCATGCACGAGCTCCTCGACGAGGTGGCCGGCCGCGCGAACACCGTCATCCCGCCCGACGCCGACGTCGACGACCTCGAGCCGCTCACCGCGCCGATCGACGAGGAGTTCCGCGTCGCCGCGATGGGCCTGGCCTGGGACGGCGCCGCCGAGGCGGTCGTCGTCGAGGCCGTCGCCGCCACCGACGAGCCGATCGACGAGGAGGCGATCCTCTCCGACGCCGAGGAGGGGCCCGACGCGCTGCGGGTGACCATCACACCGATGGCCGCCCGTGCCTTCGTCGCCCGCGCCCGCCGGGTGGTGGCCGCCGGCCGTCCGTCGTGCCCGCTCTGCTCGCTGCCGCTGGACCCCACCGGGCACGTCTGCCCGCGGCAGAACGGCTACCGCCGCTGAGCGGCGCGCCATGAGCGAGCACCCCGCGGAGCCGGCCGCCGGCGCCGACCTGCGCGCTCCGCTGGACGACGCCGAGGCCCGCCGCCTGCTCTGCGAGGGCGAGATCGACCTCGAGGGGCGGCTGCTCGACGCGTCGAACGTGACGCTGGTCGGCACGATCCGCACCGGCACCCTGGTCGGCGAGTGCGTCTACAAGCCGGTGGCGGGGGAGCGGCCGCTGTGGGACTTCCCCGACGGCACGCTGGCCGGCCGCGAGATCTCGGCGTTCCTGGTCTCGGAGGCGACCGGCTGGGGCGTCGTCCCGCCGACGGTGCTGCGCGACGGCCCGTTCGGACCGGGGATGGTGCAGCTCTGGATGGACGGCGACGAGGCGATCGACCTCGCGGCGTTCGTGCGGCGCGACCACCCGGGGCTGCGGCGCATGGCCGTGTTCGACGCGGTCGTGAACAACGCCGACCGCAAGGGCGGGCACATCATCCCGATGCCCGACGGCCACGTGTACGGCGTCGACCACGGGATCTGCTTCTCCACCGACCCGAAGCTGCGCACGCTGCTGTGGCGCTGGGCGGGCAAGCCGCTGCCGGACGACGCCGTGGCGGTGCTCGAGCGCCTCGGCGACGCGCTGCGGGCGGAACTCGGCGAGCAGCTGCACGAGCACCTGACCCGCAAGGAGGTCCGGTTCACCCAGCAGCGGGTGGCCGACCTGCTGCGGACCGGCCGACACCCGGAGCCCAGCGGCGAGTGGCCCGCGCTGCCCTGGCCGCCCTTCTGAGCTCATAGCCAGGGCCAAAATGGCCATTTTGGCCCCGCCTGCTGCCGCCTCTAGCTTCGGGGCATGCCGCATCGCAGCCGCCTCGCGATCCTCCTGCTCGACCTCCCGCCGGAGCACCACGTCGCCGGCAGTCGACTTCTGGGCCGGCGCCACCGGCCGCTCGGCTGAGCCGGACCACACCGACGACGACTGGTCCTCGCTCGGATCGTTCGCCGACGGGTGGCACGTCGAGATCCAGCGGACCGGCGAGGGCACGCCGCCGCGCTGGCACGTCGACATCGAGACCGACGACATCCCGGCCGAGGTGGCCCGGCTCGAGGCGCTCGGCGCCACCCGTCACCGGGACATGGGCTCGTTCTGGCAGATGCTCGACCCGGCCGGGCTGGTGTTCTGCGTGGTCGGCATCCAGACCGGCGAGGCGTTCGAGAAGTACGCCGTCACCTGGGACTGAGCGTCGGCCTCGCCTCGTCGACCGCGCGGCTCATCGCCTCGTCGCCGTGCTGCCGGGCGCCCTCGACGACGCCGTCGATGTCGGCGGCCGGCCGGTTCTGGCTCAGCTTGGCCTTCGCCTCGATCCGGCTGATCACCACCTCGATGCCGACGATCGCGCGCAGCTGACCGGCGACGAACCGGCGGCGGCGCGTCGTCCACGGCCCACGGCTGCGGGCGGCCGGCCTCGTGCTTCTCGGTCAGCCGCCGGACCAGGTCGTCCAGCCACTCGACGTCGTCGTGCACGACGAGCTCGCCGTACACGTGCGCCGTGACGTAGTTCCAGGTCGGGACGACGCGGCCGTGCTCCCGCTTCGACGCGTACCACTGCGGGCTGATGTAGGCGTCGGGCCCGCGCAGGATCACCAGCGCCTCGCCGACCGGGGCGTGCCGCCAGTGGTCGTTGTTCCGCGCGACGTGCCCGAGCAGCGCCCCGTGGGGCCCGCGGTCGGGGTCGTGGATGAACGGCAGCATCGTCGCGACCAGGCCCTGGGCCGTCGACGTCACCAGGTCGCCGGCCCCGTGCTCGCGCAGGAGGCCGTGAACCGCGTCGTCGTCCATGGCGAAGTGCTGCGGCACGTACACGCGAGCGAGGTTAGTGCGGGGCTACTCCAGGTTGACGGCGCCGATCATCGCGGCGGCCTGGAGCGGGTCGCCGTCGACGGTGAGCACCTCCATCGGCAGCCGCCGCCACACGGCGAGCAGCAGGTCACCGGCGTTGCCGGTGAGGACGGCGATCGGGAACGGCCGGGTGCCCGGGAACAGGGTCCGCTCGGCGTCGGCGTCGACGGCGTGGAGGACGACGGGGTGCGCGTCCTCCGGCGGCCCGTCCGGCAGCGCGCCGGGCACCATCACCTCGAGCCACTCGTCGAGGCCGTCGAGCCCGACGGCGGCCGGGATGGGCCGGACGTCGCCGAGCACCTGCTCGGCGTCGACGGTGTGCACGGTCACCTCCTGCGCCTGCCGGCGCAGCACGAAGGCGACGTCCTGCTGGGCAGCCCACGTCCAGACCCGGTCCCGCGGGTCCGCGCCGTCGAGCACGGCCTCGAGCTCCGCGCTCTGCACCATGCCCCAGCCGAGCAGTTCGTCGTCGGGACGGCGGGTCGGCTCCGGATAGGCCGAGGGGTCGGCCGCGCGCGTGCGCACGATCCAGGTCCAGAAGTGCTGCACCTGCCCGAGGTGCCAGACCAGGTCCGCGAGCGTCCAGTCCGGGCAGCCGGGCACCCGCGCCGTCCAGCCGTGGGCCAGCACCGCCTCCGCCGCCGCCTCGGCGAACCGGGCGTTCGCGCGCCGCAGCGCCGGCAGGTACTCGTCGAGCTCCATCGCTCCTCCTCGTCGGGGCCGTGGGCGCCCCGCTCTAGGCTTCTGCCGTGCTCGCCTGGCCCGCCCCACTGTTGCCGACCCTGCCCGGGACCGGCGCCGTCCTCAAGCTGCACGACACCGCGCGCGGCGAGGTGGTCGCCACCAGCCCGGACCGCATGGCGCGGATGTACGTCTGCGGGATCACCCCCTACGACGCCACGCACCTCGGCCACGCCGCCACCTACCTCGCGTTCGACCTGATCAACCGGATGTGGCGCGACGCCGGCCACGCGGTGCACTACGTGCAGAACGTCACCGACATCGACGACCCGCTGCTCGAGCGGGCCGAGCGCGACCGCGAGGACTGGATCGTCCTGGCGATGCGCGAGACGGCGCTCTTCCGCGAGGACATGACGGCGCTGCGCGTGCTGCCGCCGGAGAACTTCGTGGGCGCGGTCGAGTCGATCCCGGCGATCGTGGCGCGGATCGAGACGCTGCTCGACGAGGGGCTCGCCTACGTCCTCGACGACGGCAGCGGCGACGTCTACCACGACGTCGCCCAGGCGCCCGGCTTCGGCGGGGAGTCCCGCTACGACGAGGCCACGATGCTGCGGTTCTTCGCCGAGCGCGGGGGAGACCCCGAGCGACCCGGCAAGCGGCAGCCGCTCGACCCGATGCTGTGGCGCGGAGAGCGGCCGGGGGAGCCGTCCTGGCCGGGCCCCCGCGGCACGGCCGGCCGCCCCGGCTGGCACATCGAGTGCGCGACGATCGCGCTGGACACCATCGGGATGGGCTTCGACGTCCAGGGCGGCGGCAGCGACCTGGTGTTCCCGCACCACGAGTACTCCGCGGTGCACGCCGAGGCCCTCACGGCGGCGAGACGGTGAAACAGCCGTTCGCGCGGGCCTACGTGCACGCGGCGATGATCGGTCTCGACGGCGAGAAGATGAGCAAGTCCAAGGGCAACCTCGTCTTCGTCTCCCGGCTGCGCGGCGACGGCGTCGACCCCATGGCGATCCGGCTCGCCCTGCTGTCCGGGCACTACCGCACCGACCGCTTCTGGACGCCCGACCTGCTCACCGCCGCCCAGGAGCGGTTGGCGGTCTGGCGCGAGGCGGTCAGCCGCGACGCCGGAGCGCCGGCCGCGCCCATGCTGCGGGGGCTGCGGGAGCGCCTGGCCGACGACCTCGACAGCCCCGGCGCGATCGCCCTGGTCGACGCCTGGGCCCGCGAGACCCTGGCGGGGGACGGCGACCTCGAGGACGAGGCGCCGCGCATCGTCTGCGACGCCGTCGACGCGCTCCTGGGCGTGGCGCTCGGGGACTGCGGATGACGACCGGGTCGTTCCGGCTGACCGACCGGCTCACCCGCGAGCGCGAGGAAGAGCTGCTCGCGCCGGCGGCCACCCGAGCGGCCCGGACCCGCGGCCGGGCGCGGCCCGAGCCCGAGGACCCGCTCCGGACGGCGTTCGAGCGCGACCGCGACCGGATCCTGCACGCCAAGGCCTTCCGCCGGCTCAAGCACAAGACGCAGGTCTTCCTGAACCCCGACGGCGACCACTTCGTCACCCGGCTCACCCACACGCTGCAGGTCACCCAGGTGGCGCGGTCGCTGGCCCGGGCGCTGGGGCTCAACGAGACCCTCGCCGAGGCCATCGCGCTCGGCCACGACCTCGGCCACTCGCCGTTCGGCCACCTCGGCGAGGACGCGCTGGAGCCCTACGTGCCCGGGGGCTGGCACCACGCGGCGCAGGGCGTGCGGATCGTCGAGACGCTCGAGCACCTGAACCTCACGTGGGAGGTGCGGGACGGCGTCCGGGCGCACAGCTGGAAGATCGACCCGCCCCCGGCGACGCACGAGGGCGAGTGCGTGCGCTACGCCGACCGGATCGGCTACCTCTCCCACGACGCGCTGGACGCGATCCGGGCTGGGGTGCTCCGCTTCGAGGACCTGCCCGTCCGCGCCCGTGCCGTGTTCGGGGAGCCGGGCTCGGAGATGGTCGGCGCGATGATCGACGCCGTCGTCCGGGGGACGCTGTCGGAGGAGAACGCTGCCGGCGCCGTCGTCATGGAGCCGGAGCCGCTCGAGGCGATGCACGAGCTGCGGACGTTCATGTTCGAGCGCGTCTACATGTCCGACACGGCGGCAGGGCAGAAGCACGTGGCCATCGACGTCATCCGCCGGCTGGTCGACCACCACCTGGCGCACCCCGAGCAGATCCCGGAGTCCTACCGGGACGCGGACGCTGACGAGATCACGCAGGTCGTCGACTACGTGTCGGGCATGACCGACCGGTTCGCGCTGTCGATGCACGACCGCCTGTTCCACGCCGACGCAGCCGCGAAGATGATTCCCTTGCTGGGTTGATCGGTCGTGAGGAGTGGGGGCCCGGAGGGTCTCCGCGATCGAGCGACGCAGCGGCTCTACGCGACCGGGGACGGCACCTGGCCGCGGTGCGATCCGGAGGATCGCGTCAGATATTGCCCCGACGGCGGAGGTAGCGCTCGAACTCGCGGGCGATCTGGTCGCCGTTGGCCTGCGAGAGGTCGGTCTCGGTGGCCCGCTCCTCGAGCGAGCGCACGTACTCGACGACCTCGGCGTCCTCGTTGGCCATCTCGTCGACGGTCTTCACCCAGTCGTCGGCCTGCTGCGGCAGCGCACCGAGCGGAACGGTCAGCTCGAGCACCTCCTCGACCCGCTGCAGCAGCGCCACGGTCGCCCGCGGCGACGGCGGCTGCGACACGTAGTGCGGCACGGCGGCCCAGAAGCTGATCGCCGGCAGGCCGGCCTGCACGCAGGCGTCCTGGAAGACGCCGAGGATGCCCGTCGGCCCCTCGTAGCGGGAGGTCTCCAGGCCGTAGGTGCGCGCGGACTCGACGTCGTAGGCCGACCCGGTGACCGGCGTGGGCCGGGTGTGCGGGGTGTCGGCGAGCAGGGCGCCCAGTGCGACGACCATCTGGACGTCGAGCTCCTGCAGGATCTCGATCAGCTCGTCGCAGAACCCGCGCCAGCGCATGTTCGGCTCGATGCCCCGGATGAGGACGACGTCGCGCTCGCTGCCCGGCGGCCGGGCGACGGAGATGCGCGTGGTCGGCCACTCGACGCGGCGGCTCACGCCGTCGATCAGCGAGACGGTGGGCCGGTTCACCTGGAAGTCGTAGTAGTCCTCGGGGTCCAGCGCGGCCAGGGGCGTCGCGTCCCAGATCAGCTCCAGGTGCTCGACGGCCCCCGTGGCGGCGTCCCCGGCGTCGTTCCAGCCCTCGAACGCGACCACCACCATGGGGTCGGTCAGGTCGGGCAGGTCCGCTGAGGTGGACTTGGGGTCGATCACCTTTGCGAGCCTACGTCGATCCACCGACTGAACCGCGCGTCCTGTGACCCTTTCGGTGTGGTCCACCACTCTCCACGGGGAACGATTCGGTCTGCCCGCACGTCTACTCTTGCCCGGTGTCTGCCACTCCGCGCCCGGACGCCACGGCGGAGCTGACTGCGCTCCTCGAGCAGCGCATCCTCGTCCTCGACGGCGCCATGGGCACGGCGATCCAACGGGACCGGCCGGACGAGGCGGGCTACCGCGGTGAGCGGTTCGCCGACTGGCCGACCGACGTGCAGGGCAACAACGACCTGCTCAGCATCACCGCGCCGCACCTGATCTCCGCGATCCACCGCGAGTACCTCGACGCCGGCGCCGACCTGATCTCGACGAACACCTTCAACGCCACGGCGATCTCCCTCGCCGACTACGGCATGGAGGAGCTCGCCTACGAGCTCAACGTGGCCTCGGCCCGGCTCGCCCGCGAGGCGTGCGACGAGATGACCGCGCGCACCCCGGACAAGCCGCGGTACGTCGTCGGGGCGCTGGGCCCGACCAGCAAGACGGCGTCGATCTCGCCCGACGTGAACGACCCGGGCGCCCGCAACGTCACCTTCGACGAGCTCGTCGAGGCCTACCGCAGCCAGGCCAGCGGCCTGGTCGACGGCGGCGCGGACGTGCTGCTGATCGAGACGATCTTCGACACCCTGAACGCCAAGGCGGCGATCTTCGCGCTGGAGACGCTGTTCGAGGAGCGCGGCCCGCCGCTGGCCGGTCATCGTCTCCGGCACCATCACCGACGCGTCCGGGCGCACGCTCTCCGGCCAGGTCACCGAGGCGTTCTGGCACTCGGTGCGGCACGCCCGCCCGCTCCTGGTCGGCCTCAACTGCGCCCTCGGGGCGAAGGAGATGCGGCCCTACATCGCCGAGATCTCCCGCCTCGCCGACACGTTCGTCTCCTGCTATCCCAACGCCGGGCTGCCCAACGCGTTCGGCGAGTACGACGAGTCGCCCGAGGAGACCTCCGCGATCCTCGAGGAGTTCATCGGCAGCGGGTTCGTGAACCTGGTCGGCGGCTGCTGCGGCACGACGCCGCAGCACATCGCGCGGATCGCCGCCGCCGCGGACGGCAAGACCCCGCGGATCCCCGCCGAGGTGGCGCCCGCCCTCCGGCTGTCGGGGCTGGAGCCGCTGACGGTCACCGACGACAGCCTGTTCGTCAACGTCGGCGAGCGCACCAACATCACCGGCTCGGCCCGCTTCCGGAACCTGATCAAGGCCGGCGACTACCCGGCCGCGCTGGCCGTCGCCCGCCAGCAGGTCGAGGCCGGCGCTCAGGTCATCGACATCAACATGGACGAAGGGATGATCGACGGCGTCGAGGCGATGGACCGCTTCACCAAGCTGGTCGCCGCCGAGCCCGACATCTCCCGCGTCCCCGTGATGGTCGACTCCTCCAAGTGGGACGTCATCGAGGCCGGCCTCAAGTGCGTCCAGGGCAAGGCGATCGTCAACTCGATCTCCATGAAGGAGGGCGAGGAGAAGTTCGTCCGCGAGGCGCGCCTGTGCCGCAAGTACGGCGCCGCCGTCGTCGTCATGGCCTTCGACGAGCAGGGCCAGGCCGACACCCTCGAGCGCCGGACCCAGATCTGCCGCCGCGCCTACGACGTCCTGACCCAGCAGGTCGGCTTCCCGGCCGAGGACATCATCTTCGACCCGAACGTCTTCGCCGTCGCCACGGGCATCGAGGAGCACGCGAACTACGGCCTGGACTTCATCGAGGCGACGCGCTGGATCAAGCAGAACCTGCCCGGCGCGCTGGTGTCCGGCGGCGTCTCGAACGTCTCGTTCTCCTTCCGCGGGAACAACCCCGTGCGCGAGGCCATCCACGCCGTCTTCCTGTTCCACGCGATCGCCGCCGGCATGGACATGGGCATCGTCAACGCCGGCGCCCTCGAGGTCTACGACGAGGTCCCTCCGCTGCTGCGCGAGCGCATCGAGGACGTGATCCTCAATCGCCGTCCCGACAGCACCGAGCGGCTGCTCGAGATCGCCGCCGACTTCGCCGGCGACGGCGCCGTCAAGGAGGCGGCCACCGAGGAGTGGCGGGCGCTGCCGGTGGGGGAGCGGATCACCCACGCGCTGGTGAAGGGCATCGACGAGTTCGTCGAGGCCGACACCGAGGAGCTGCGGGCCGAGATCAGCGCGCGCGGCGGCCGGCCGATCGAGGTCATCGAGGGCCCGCTGATGGACGGCATGAACGTGGTCGGCGACCTGTTCGGCGCCGGCAAGATGTTCCTGCCGCAGGTGGTCAAGTCCGCGCGCGTGATGAAGAAGGCCGTCGCCTATCTCATCCCCTACATCGAGGCCGAGAAGCAGCCCGGCGACGCCGAGCGCAGCATCGGCAAGGTCGTCATGGCCACGGTCAAGGGCGACGTCCACGACATCGGCAAGAACATCGTCGGGGTCGTCCTGCAGTGCAACAACTACGACGTCGTCGACCTCGGCGTCATGGTGCCGGCGCAGAAGATCCTCGACACCGCCAAGGAGGAGGGCGCCGACATCATCGGCCTCTCCGGCCTGATCACGCCGTCGCTGGACGAGATGGTCAACCTCGCCTCCGAGATGGAGCGCCAGGGCTTCGACATCCCGCTGCTGATCGGCGGCGCGACGACGTCACGGGCGCACACCGCCGTCAAGGTCGCGCAGAAGTACCACGGCCCGGTCATCTGGGTGAAGGACGCGTCGCGGTCGGTGCCCGTCGTCGCCGCCCTGCTGTCGGACGAGCAGCGCCCGCAGTTGCTGGCCGAGGTGGAGGCCGAGTACGAGACGCTGCGCGAGCGGCACGCCGCCCGCCAGGACACCCGGACGATGCTGCCGCTGGCGGCCGCGCGGGCCGCGGCACCGGCGATCGACTGGACCGGCTACCACCCGCCCCGGCCGCGGATGCTGCTGCAGCAGGCCCGGGACGTGTGCCAGCCGGGATGCAACCACGCGCACCACACGGCGACGCAGTTCGTCCGCAGCTTCTCCGACTATTCGCTGGAGGAGCTGCGCCGCTACATCGACTGGCAGCCGTTCTTCACGGCCTGGGAGATGCGCGGCCGGTTCCCGGACCTGCTGCACAACCCGGCCAGCGGCGAGGCGGCGCGGCGGCTGTTCGAGGACGCCCAGGCGATGCTCGACCGGATCGTGGCGGAGAAGTGGCTGCGGGCCCGCGGCGTCTTCGGGCTGTTCCCGGCCAACCGGGTCGACGGCGACGACATCGAGGTCTACACCGACGAGACGCGCACCGCCGTCCGCACCACCCTGCACCAGCTGCGGCAGCAGACCGAGGGGCGGGACGGCGCCCCGCGCAAGTCGCTGGCCGACTTCGTGGCGCCCAAGGAGACCGGTCTGCGCGACTACGTCGGCGCCTTCGCCGTCACCGCGGGTCTGGGCTCGTCCGAGCGCGCGGCAGAGTTCAAGAAGGCGAACGACGACTACTCGGCGATCATGCTGGAGGCGCTGGCCGACCGGCTCGCCGAGGCGTTCGCCGAGCGGCTGCACGAGCGGGTCCGCAAGGAGTTCTGGGCCTACGCGCCCGACGAGCACCTCGACAACGAGGCGCTGATCAGCGAGAAGTACGCGGGCATCCGGCCGGCGCCGGGCTACCCGGCCTGCCCGGAGCACACCGAGAAGCAGACCATCTGGAACCTGCTCGACGTCGAGGCCAACGCCGGCATCGAGCTGACCGAGAGCATGGCCATGTGGCCCGGCGCGGCGGTCAGCGGGCTGTACTTCTCGCACCCGCAGTCGCGGTACTTCGTGCTCGGGCGGCTCGGCCGCGACCAGGTCGAGGACTACGCCCGGCGCAAGGGCTGGACGGTCGCCGAGGCGGAGAGGTGGCTCTCGCCGAACCTGGGGTACCGCACCGAGGACGAGTGAGCAGGAAAAGATCACATTTCGATAACTGCGGAGTGTCTGTACGGTGGGCTCGTCCGCCGGGCCCCGTTCCTCGAACCGAAGAACCTCGGCCGGACACCGCCGAACCGCGCGCGGTCGCGAGCCGCAGCGGACCGGGGACCCATGGTTCCTCTGGGGTGAATCCTGCGCGCACGCGTGCGTGCGCCAGGTAGGGCGACTTCCGGCCCGAACCCGTCAGCTAACTCGGTAGGCGGCTGAGGAAGAACGGAGAGCCGCCCCTGTGGCGACCCTGAGCAAGCACGCGTCCCCACGGGCGCGCACCACCGCCGTCCGCGACGGCGACCAGACCGCAGAGACCCGCACCGCCGAGACCCGCACCGCCCGCGCCGGCCACCGCCGCGCCAAGCCCCCGCGGACCCGCCTGGGCTACGCCGCCGGCGTCTCGACCGTGTGCGCCCTGGCCCTCGTCAACATGCTGACCGGTCAGCCGGCCACGGCCACGATGGAGCCGACCGGCTCCGTCGCCGTCGCCGAGGCCCTCGGCATCGACGGCACCCAGGTCCCGCAGACGGCCACCCCCGAGGACGCCGAGGCCCTGGGCCAGCTGGCCGCGAGCCGGGCGGAGCGGGACGAGGACCAGGCAGCAGCCGCGCTGTCCCAGGCCCGGGCCGAGCAGGCCGCCGCGGAAGCCAAGGCCGAGGCCGAGCGCGTCGCCGCCGAGGCCGAGGCCGCTGCCGCAGCCGCCGCTGAGGCCGAGGCGGCTGCCGCCGCGGCAGCGGAGGCCGAGGAGGCCGAGGACCGCTGCCGAGCCGTCCGTGGCCGGGACCGCGGTCACCGCGATCGCGCAGATCAGCAACTCCGCCGGCTCCGTCCAGCCGATGGCGCAGGCCGCCGCCGACGCGGTCGTCAGCAACGTGCCGGGCGCCGGTGGCATCACCATCGGCGGCACCCGGGCCAGCGCGGCGGACCCGGGCGGCCACCCGTCGGGTCTGGCGCTGGACTACATGGTCCTGACCGACGCCGGCCTCGGTGACGCGATCGTGGCGTACCACATCGCCCACTGGGACGAGCTGGGCGTGGAGTACATCATCTGGCAGCAGCAGATGCTGAGCTCGCCGGGCGGCTCGTGGTCCTACATGGAGGACCGCGGCAGCACGACCGCGAACCACTACGACCACGTGCACGTCAACTACGTCGGCTGACCGTTGATCACTCGCACCACCGGCGCACTGTCGGCCGTCCTGTTCGACATGGACGGCACCCTCGTCGAGACCGAGCACTACTGGGGCGAGGCCCTGCAGGCGCTCGCCCGCCGGCTCGGCGGGGAGCTGTCGGACGAGGGCCGCGAGGCGACCGTCGGCACCAGCATGCGGACGTCGATGGCCGTGCTCGACGGCGACCTCGGCATCCGGCGCACCGAGGAGCAGTGGGCCGCCGACGGCCGATGGGTCGAGGACACGACCGCGCGGCTGATGGAGGCCGGCATCGAGTGGCGGCCGGGGGCCGCCGACCTGCTGCTGGCCGTCCGGGAGGCGGGGCTCGCCACCGCCCTGGTGACGACGACGCCGCGCCGGCTCGCCGATCTCGTGCTGCGGTCGATCCGGGCGGACCTGGGCGGGAACCCCTTCGACGTCACGATCTGCGGCGACGAGGTGCCCGCGCGCAAGCCCGACCCGGCGCCGTACCTCCAGGCGATGGACGCGCTGGGTGTCGACGCCGCGGACTGCCTCGTCATCGAGGACTCGCAGGCCGGTGTCACCGCCGGCCTCGCCGCGGGTGCGGCGGTGCTCGGGGTGCCGTCGCTGCAGCCGCTGGTCGCCGCGCCCGGGCTGGTGCTGCTCGACTCGCTGGCGGGTCTCGGCGTGTCGGACCTGCGGTCGCTCCACGCCGACCGCGAGCGGGACGACAGCGCCGCCTAGAGCGGAACCTCCCGGCCCCGCGAGACCACGACGCGGGGCCGCAGCAGGCTGGTGACGTCGGTCAGCGGGTCGCCGTCGACGAGCAGCAGGTCGGCGTCGAGCCCGACCGCCAGCCGGCCTGTTCGCTGTCCCAGCCCGCAGACACGGGCGGCCACCGAGGTGGCGGAGGCGAGCGCTTCGGCGGCCGGGACGCCGCACTCCAGCAACTCCGCGACGGAGTAGGGGAGCAGCCCGTGCCGCTTGCCCGGGCCGATCCCCGCGTCGACCCCGCTGACCAGGGTCACGCCGGCGCGGTAGAGCTCCGCGACCTGGGCGAAGTGGCTCTCCGCGGTGACCCCCATCCGCTCGAGGATCGCCTGCACCGGCGGCGGTGGCTCGATGTCGGGGTCCTTGCCGATCGTCGGCCCCACGTAGATGCCCGCCGCGGCGATGCGCTCGGCGAGGCCCGGCGGCGTGTGGAACCCGGTCGGCGTCATGCAGCTGCCGTGCTCGATGCCGTCGACGCCCGCGTCGAGGGCGTTCTCCATGGCCTGGGGCGGGTGGGCGTGCGCGGTCACCGGCAGGCCGAGCCGGTGCGCCTCGTCGACGACCGCGCGGAGCTCGTCGACGGTGAACTGGCAGTCCCGGACGTCGGTGCCCGGGGTCATCGCCCCGCCGCTGGTCATGACCTTGACGACGGCGGCGCCGCGCTCGGCCCGCTCGCGGACGGCGCGGCGCAGGTCGTCCACGCCGTCCGTCTCGCCGCCCATGGACCAGCAGTGGCCCTTCGGCGTCGTGAGCGGCGGTCCCGCGGCGACGATCGTGGGGGCGTCGGCGGGCTGGCCGAGGTCCACGACCGTCCAGTGGTGGTCACCGAGGTCGCGGACCGAGGTGACGCCGGCGCGCAGGTGCAGGTCGAGGGACGCCGCGACGACCGCGTGCAGTTCGGCCGGGGTCTTCTCGGGGACGCGGTCGAGCGCGGCCGGGCTGCTGTCGGCGCAGAGGTGGACGTGGGTGTCGATCAGCCCCGGCAGGAGCGCCGTGCCGGGGATGTGGGTGACGGGGCAGCCGTCGGGCGCCGCCGCGGAGGCGGGTTCCACCGCGACGATCACGCCGTCGTCCACGAGGACGAGCGCCCCGCCGGGCAAGGCCCGCTCGCCGTCGAACGCGATGTCGGCCCGGTATCCGCGCACGGCTCGTCCTCCTCGGGAGGCGGTGGGTGGCGCGACCCTAGCGGCGCGGCGAGGCGCTCAGCCGAAACTCGACTCCCGCAGCCAGCGGTCCAGCCAGGCGGCGTCGCCGAGCACCTCCACGGTGCCGGCGGTGGGGGAGCGGCGTCCGTAGATCACCAGCAGCAGCTCGGTCAGCGGACCACGGACGGCGACGGCGGCCTTCTCGTGGGCGCGCCGCCAGGCGAGCGTCTCGGTCAGGTCGACGACCCATTCGGCGTGCGCGTCCGCCGGGGTGTCGGTGGCGTGGAGGTGCACGGTGCGGCCGGGGCCGAGCAGGGCGCGGCGTTCGGGGTAGAAGTCCAGCATCTCGGGGAGCGAGCCCAGCTCCATCCACTCGTCGACGGCGTCGATGGCGAGGTCGTCCGCCAGGTCGTAGGGCGCGCCCAGCGCGAGGGCGGCGTCGGCCCGGTGCATGACGGTCTCGTGGGCGAAGCGCCGGGCGTAGAAGGACGACGTCCGGCCGGCCACCGGCGTCCAGGGCTCGGCGTCCGGACCGGCCTCGCGGAGGGCGTCGGCGAGGTCGCGGGCGCTCTCGGACAGCCACGGGCCCAGCACGGCCGGGTCGCCGCCGCCTTCCACGGTCCGGAAGTGGTCGTCGGGCGGTGGCTCGGTCGCGTGGGTGCGGACGATGGTGGCGGCCCAGCGCTGACCGCCGCCGAGATGGCGGACGAGCTGGCCGACGTCCCACCCGGGGCAGCTCGGGACCGGGGTGGTGAGGTCGGCGCCCACGAGCGCGCCGGCCATCGCGTCGGCCTGGGCGACGATCTCGGCGCAGTACCGCTCGAAGGTCAGCACGGCGCCGAGGATGTCAGGCCGTGATGTGCGCGCGGATGAGGTCGGCGCAGCCCTCGGGATCGTCGAGCCAGGGGAGGTGGCCGCCGTGCGGGATCACGTGCAGTTCGGCGTCCCCCAGCGACTCCACGAGCGTCTCCCCGACGCGCACGTCCCCGAACGGGTCGTCCGCTCCCCAGATCACCAGGGTGGGAGAACGGACCGACGAGAGCAGGTCGCGGGGGAGGGTGAGCGAGGCGTCGGCTCCCCGGCGCGGGCTGATCAGCTCGGCGAACATCGCCGGGTCGTGGGTGAAGGTCGCCGTGTGGGCCTGCAGCGCGCGGTTCCAGTGCATCAGGTGCGCGGGGATCTTCCCGGCCGCCAGGCTGTGCCCGTGCCCGATCTGCCGCAGGGCCATCGTCGCGCCCCGCTCGTTGGCGGGCAGCCGCCGGATCACGTGCCGCATCGGTGAGGCCAGCACCCGGAGCATCGCGGGGGTGCGCATGCCGGGGCTGAAGGCGGGGCAGCCGAGCTGGACCATCCGCCCGAACCGCTCGGGATGCCGGGCAGCGGCCCGGAGGGCCAGGTAGCCGCCGAAGGACGACGCCACGACGTCGGCGCGCTCGACGTCCAGCGCGTCGAGGACGTCCACGGCGAAGCGGTCGGCGAACTGCGGGGCGGTCTCGCGGTCGAGTGGCTTCGGCAGCGGCGTGCTCAGCCCCGCACCCGGCCGGTCGACGAGGAGGTTCCGGAAGTCCGGCAGCCGGGCCACGACCTCGGCCCAGGTCGACCCGGCGTTCGGCGCGCCGTGCAGGAAGAGCACCGGCCGCCCGGCGCCGATCTCCTGGACGCGGACATCGGTCCCGAGGTCGGTCAGCGGCAGGCGATGCTCGGTCGGGGAGACGCCGACGGCGGCCCAGAGGTCGCGCTCGGCCAGGCGGTACCGGCTCTCGTCCACGCGCACGCCGACGACGCTAGTCGGGGTCCTCTCTCAGTCGCGCTCGATGACCGGCAGGGTCGGCCAGCCGGCCGCGGCCGCGGCCTCGGCCGGGAACGGCGGGGGAGTGCCGCCGAACGACGGGCACAGGGCCTGGTGGTCGCACCAGTCGCAGAGCCGGGTCTTGTTGGGCCGGAAGTCGCCGGTGGCGACGGCCCGCTCGATGGCGGCCCAGATCGCGAGCAGCGTGCGCTCGAAACGGACGAGCTCCTGCTCCTCGGGGGCGTAGGTCAGCGCGTCGCCGTCGCCGAGGTACAGCAGCTTCAGCTGGCTGGCCACCACGCCGCGGGTGCGCCACAGCACCAGCGCGTAGAACTTCATCTGGAACAGCGCCTTGGACTCGAAGGCCTCGCGCGGCATCGAGCCGGTCTTGTAGTCGACCACCCGGAGGGCGCCGTTCTGGGCCACGTCGAGCCGGTCCACGTAGCCGCGCAGCAGCAGGCCGTCGGGCAGCGTCACCTCGACGAGCTCCTCGCGGCCGTGCGGCTGGATGCGCGTCGGGTCCTCGAGGGTGAAGTACTTCTCGACCAGCTTGCCGGCCGAGGTCAGCCACGCCTGCATCGACTCCGGCGCGTTGAGGTCGGTCTCCGCGCCGTCGTCCTGAGCCGTACCGAACAGCTCGGCGACGCCGGGCTGTTCGCGCAGCTCCGCCCAGGCCGGCTCGACCAGCTCGAGGGCGCCGGCGACGGTCCGATCCGCCGGCGGGAGGTCGTAGAGCTTCTCGAGCACGGAGTGCACCAGCGTGCCGCGGACGGCGGCGAGGCTCTTGCGCTCGGGCAGCCGGTCGATCGTGCGGAAGCGGTAGAGCAGCGGACAGGTCTTGAAGTCGGCGGCCCGGCTCGGGGACAGCGAGGGACGGCGGGGAGCCTGCTGCTCCTCGATCACAGCGTCCGTCGCCACTGCGTCCGTGTGCACCGCTGCTGTCATGTGAACGAGGCTAGGTCGCCCTACCGACAGATTCCGTCAGACGCGGCCAACTGGGCACAACTGTCACAGCCGCGCCGCCGGACCCAGCCACACCGGCCCCCTTGGCCCGCGCCGCACTGGGGACACGGGTCACATCCGCCTCCTCCGTACCCTGACCGCCCGTGGACGAGGACAACGAGCAGGCCGCTGCAGCAGAACCGGTACCCGGATCGTTCGTGCCGGGGGACCGCGTGCAGCTCACCGACCCCAAGGGGCGGTTGCACACCGTCGTCCTCGAGCCGGGCAAGCAGTTCCACACCCACCGCGGCGCGATCGAGCACGACCACCTGATCGGCGCGCCCGAGGGCTCCGTCGTCATGTCGACCGCCAACACCGGCTATCTGGCGTTCCGGCCCCTGCTGGCCGACTTCGTGCTGTCGATGCCGCGCGGCGCCCAGGTGATCTACCCGAAGGACGCCGCCCAGATCGTCGGCTTCGGCGACGTCGGCCCCGGGATGCGGGTGCTCGAGGCGGGCGCCGGATCGGGGGCGCTGAGCTGCTCGCTGCTGCGCGCCGTCGGATCCTCCGGCTCGCTCACCAGCTACGAGCGGCGGGAGGACTTCGCCGACGTCGCGAGGGCGAACGTCGGCGCCTTCTTCGGGGAGCCGCCGGCCAACTGGTCGCTGCGCCTCGGTGACCTGGCCGAGCACCCGGCCGAGGAGGTCGTGGACCGCGTCGTCCTGGACATGCTGGAGCCCTGGGCGGTGCTGCCGACCGTTGCTGCCGCGCTGCGGCCGGGCGGGGTGCTGGTCGGCTACGTCGCCACCGTCACGCAGCTGTCGACGTACGTCGAGGCGCTGCGCGCGCAGGGCGTGTGGACCGAGCCGCACGCCTGGGAGACGCTCCTGCGGCCGTGGCACGCGGTCGGCCTCGCCGTCCGACCGGAGCACCGGATGGTGGCGCACACGGCCTTCCTGGTGACCGCCCGCCGGCTGGCGGAAGGCGCCGTCGCACCGATCCGGCAACGACGCGCCCAGAAGGGCTGAGGAAGACCCTGCAGCCATTGGGGCGTGTGTGACGGCTCGGTATCGCTCCCCGCGAGGTGACGTCTGTCTGTCGGTAGGCGTGTATAGATTTGATGCCTGGCTCCCCCCGAGGTGTGTGGAGGTGCGCGATGGGCCCCGGCTCCAGCAATGAACCTGACGAGATGCGCGCGCGACGGGAACGCGATGTCGCTGCGCTGCTCAGCCAGATCTCCTACCTCGAGGAGGAGATCGGCCTCCTCCGCCGGAAGGTCGCCGACAGCCCCCGGCACGTCCGCGCCCTGGAGGAACGGATCGCCGAGGCGGAGGGCCGCGCGGCCTTCCTCAGCGAGCGCAACGACAAGCTGACCAGCACCCTGCGGGACGCCCGCGAGCAGCTGGTGACGCTCAAGGAGGAGGTCGACCGGCTCGGCCAGCCGCCGTCCGGTTACGGCGTCTTCCTCGGGCAGTACGACGACGGCACGGTCGACGTCTTCACCAGTGGCCGCAAGCTGCGGGTGTCGCTGTCGCCGAACGTCGAGAGCGACGACCTGCGCCCCGGCCAGGAGGTCATGCTCAACGAGGCGATGAACGTCGTCGAGGCGCGCGGGTTCGAGCGCCAGGGCGACGTCGTCATGCTCAAGGAGCTGCTCGAGCCGGTCGACGGCGTCACGCAGCGCGCCCTGGTCATCGGGCACACCGACGAGGAGCGCGTGGTCTACCTCGCCGACTCGCTGACCGGCCAGCCGCTGCGCGTCGGCGACTCGCTGCTGCTCGAGTCGCGGTCGGGCTACGTGTACGAGCGGATCCCGAAGAGCGAGGTCGAGGAGCTCGTCCTCGAAGAGGTCCCCGACATCGACTACAGCGACATCGGTGGCCTGTCCCGGCAGATCGAGCAGATCCGCGACGCCGTCGAGCTGCCGTTCCTGCACGCCGACCTGTTCCGCGAGTACCAGCTGCGGCCGCCGAAGGGCATCCTGCTCTACGGCCCGCCCGGCTGCGGCAAGACGCTGATCGCCAAGGCGGTCGCCAACTCGCTGGCCAAGAAGGTGGCCGCGGTGAAGGGGGAGGGGCAGGCGAAGTCCTACTTCCTCAACATCAAGGGCCCCGAGCTGCTCAACAAGTACGTGGGCGAGACCGAGCGGCACATCCGGCTCGTGTTCCAGCGGGCGCGGGAGAAGGCCAGCGAGGGCACGCCGGTCATCGTGTTCTTCGACGAGATGGACTCGATCTTCCGCACGCGTGGGTCCGGGGTGTCCTCCGACGTCGAGTCGACGATCGTTCCGCAGCTGCTGAGCGAGATCGACGGCGTCGAGGGCCTGGAGAACGTCATCGTCATCGGCGCCTCCAACCGCGAGGACATGATCGACCCGGCGATCCTCCGCCCGGGCCGGCTGGACGTGAAGATCAAGATCGAGCGTCCGGACGCCGAGGCGGCGCGGGACATCTTCACGAAGTACCTGAAGACCGACCTGCCCATCCACCCCGACGACCTGTCGGCCAACGGCAGCAGCCGCGAAGCGACGATCGCCGAGATGATCCAGCGGACCGTCGAGCGGATGTACACCGAGAGCGAGGAGAACCGGTTCCTCGAGGTCACCTACGCCAACGGTGACAAGGAAGTCCTGTACTTCAAGGACTTCAACTCCGGCGCGATGCTGCAGAACATCGTCGACCGCGCGAAGAAGATGGCGATCAAGGAGCAGCTGGAGACCGGCACCGGCGGGCTCCGGGTCAGCCACCTGATGGCCGCGTGCCTCGACGAGTTCAAGGAGAACGAGGACCTGCCCAACACCACCAACCCCGACGACTGGGCGCGGATCTCGGGCAAGAAGGGCGAGCGGATCGTCTACATCCGCACGCTCATCAGCGGCAAGGGCAACGAGTCGGGTCGGGCGATCGACACCGCCACGAACACGGGCCAGTACCTGTAGCGCTGGACGTGCTCGGCGGCCCGGTCCCTCTCGGAGGGGCCGGGCCGCTGTCGTTCCAGGGCGCTGCCGGGAGACGTCCGACATCCGGCCTAGGGTTGGTCCATGAGCGTGCGGCGGGTCATGGGCACCGAGGTGGAGTACGGCATCTCGGTGCCCGGCCAGCCGACGGCGAACCCGACCACCCTGTCCAGCCAGGTCGTCAACGCCTGGGCGGTGGCCGAGGCGCCGACGCCGCGCCGTCCCCGCTGGGACTTCGAGGAGGAGTCGCCGCTGCGCGACGCGCGGGGCTTCGACCTGTCCCCGGCGCAGGCGCTGGACCACAACGACCTCGACGAGGACACCGGGATGGCCAACGTCATCCTGACCAACGGGGCCCGGCTCTACGTCGACCACGCGCACCCGGAGTACTCGACGCCCGAGGTCACCAACCCGCGCGACGTCGTCCTCTGGGACAAGGCGGGGGAGCAGGTGATGGCCGAGGCCTCGCGGCGCGCGGCGCGCATCCCCGGCCAGCCGCCGATCCAGCTCTACAAGAACAACACCGACGGCAAGGGCGCCTCCTACGGCGCGCACGAGAACTACCTGATGGACCGCAAGACGCCGTTCATCGAGATCATCCGCGGGCTGGTGCCGTTCTTCGTGACCCGGCAGGTGTTCGCGGGCGCCGGGCGGGTGGGCATCGGCACGGAGAGCCGGCGCGACGGCTTCCAGCTCTCCCAGCGGGCGGACTTCTTCGAGGTCGAGGTCGGGCTGGAGACGACGCTCAAGCGGCCGATCATCAACACCCGCGACGAGCCGCACGCCGACGCGGACAAGTACCGCCGGCTGCACGTGATCATCGGCGACGCGAACCTGGCGGAGCTGTCGACGTACCTCAAGGTCGGGACGACGTCGCTCGTGCTGGCCATGATCGAGGCGCACGCCCTGCCGCGGGACCTCGCGATCGAGGAGCCGGTGGAATCGCTGCAGGCGATCAGCCACGACCCGACGCTGACGCACAAGATCCGGCTGCGCGACGGCCGGCACATGACGGCGATCGAGATGCAGCGGCTGTACCACGAGCAGGCGTCGCATGTTCGTCGACAGCAACGGGGACGACGACCCGCAGACCGCCGACGTGCTCCGGCGCTGGGCCGAGGTTCTCGACGACCTGGACATCGACCCGATGCGCTGCGCGGACCGGCTGGACTGGCCGGCGAAGCTGCGGCTGCTGGAGGGCTACCGGTCGCGCGACGGGCTCTCGTGGGGCGACTCGCGGCTGCAGCTGGTCGACCTGCAGTACTCCGACGTCCGGCCGGAGAAGGGGCTCTACCACCGGCTGGTGGCGCGGGGCTCGATGCAGCGGCTGCTGACCGACGACGAGGTGACCCGGGCGATGACGTCGCCGCCGGTGGACACCCGGGCGTTCTTCCGCGGCGAGTGCCTGCGGCGGTATCCGGGCCAGGTCGCGGCGGCGTCGTGGGACTCGGTCGTGTTCGACCTGGGCCGGGAGAACCTGGTGCGCATCCCGACGATGGAGCCGCTGCGGGGGACCCGCGAGCACGTCGGTGCGCTGTTCGAGGCGTCGGCGACGGCGCAGGAGCTCGTCGACACGATCACCGGCGGCTGATCCACAGCACCGGACGTTCTCCACGGGCACCCGTACGGCGGACGCGGAATGTCCGCTCCGGCGGGTAACTTCAGGTCAGCACCAGCCACTTGAAGGACCGGAGGGCGAAGCAATGGCCACCAGGGACACCGGCGGGCAGCAGAAGGCCACGCGCACGCGCGAGGAGGCCGACGAGGTCGAGGCCTCGGTCGACACCGAAACCGCCGAACGCCACAAGGAAATGGGCGAGGACGTCGACGCCCTCCTGGACGAGATCGACGAGGTGCTCGAGGAGAACAGCGAGGAATTTGTTCGCCAATACGTACAAAAAGGGGGCCAATAGATCATTCTCAGTAGCAGTAAAGAGCGTGGAAGCCAAGTTTTGCCGGGATTGCGGAGAGCTAAGACCCGTCGACCGAATTCACGTCGCAATCGGGCGCTGAGGAGACGGCCTTAGCTTCTACTGCCTGGCGTGCACTGCGCCGGAACGTCGCTGCGTATCGGGAGGCGCGCCGCAAGAGGCCACAGAAGAGTCGAGACCCGCGCGATGGTCGATGTCCCGACGGGCTCACAAGTGGTGCCCCGACTGCAGGCGGTGCAGCCGCTCACGGAGACTTCGTCCGAACGTCCAGCACGCAGTCCGGCTAGTCCGCGTATTGCAAGCCATGCCACAACGCGCGCGGGCAGGCGTCATGGACAAGGTTGGGGGCTCGCGGACGTATCACCTCAAGCGGCGTACGGGATGACCGCGCCGAGGCTGATGCCTGCTGGCAGCGCAGGGTGGCTGCTGCGCCATCTGCAGGCGCCGCCCGAGCCGCAGCACGTCGATCATGATCACTTCACTGGCCGGTCCGAGGCCCTGCTCTGCTTCAACTGCAACGGCGGCCTCGGCCAGTTCAAGGACGATCCAGCCGTGCTCCGATGCCGCCGCCGACTACGTCCGATTCCACACGCTGAGCCAGCACGCGGTCGCTGCGTTCGCGGCTCGTCGGCGTCGGACCGGTCCGAGCCATCCGGCTGGGGGAGCCGCCGGTAGGGTCGGACCGACGCCCAGGCGGCCGCGGCAGCAGCACGCGGATCACCGGGCGGACCAGCGGGTCACGCCGACGGAAGACGGCGGGAGAGGCGGATGGGTGAACGAGTCGTCAGCTGGCCGGAGCGGGTTCCCGCCCGCCTATCTGGACCGGGTGGGCTCCTCGTTCACCGACTTCCTGGCCTCGGCCGCGCCTGACCTGCTGCCCAGCCGGCGCCCCGTGCCGCAGCTCCCGATCGGCGACATCCCGCACGGCACCACGATCGTCGCCGTCACCTACGACGGCGGCGTCCTCATGGGCGGCGACCGGCGCGCCACCATGGGCAACCTGATCTCCAGCCGCGACATCGAGAAGGTCTACCCGGCCGACTCCTACAGCGTCATCGGCATCGCCGGCGCCGCGGGCATCGCCATCGAGATGGTGAAGCTCTACCAGGTCGAACTCGAGCACTACGAGAAGATCGAGGGCCTCACGCTCAGCCTCGACGGCAAGGCCAACCGGCTCGCCCAGATGATCCGCGGCAACCTCGGCGCCGCCATGCAGGGCCTCGCCGTCGTCCCGCTGTTCGCCGGCTTCGACCTCGACGCCGCCCCCGACACTGCCCCCGGCCGCATCTTCAGCTACGACGTCACCGGCGGGAACTACGAGGAACGCGGCTACGCCGCCGTCGGCTCCGGTTCGCTGTTCGCCAAGAACTCGCTGAAGAAGACCTGGCGCTACGGACTGCCCGCCGACGACGCCACCCGCACCGTCGTCGAGGCGCTCTACGACGCCGCCGACGACGACTCCGCCACCGGTGGCCCCGACCCGGTCCGCCGGCTCTACCCGATCGTCTACCGCGTCGACGCCGAGGGCGCCGTCCGGCTCACCGACGCCGAGATCGCCGCCGTCGCCGACGGCATCGTCAGCGACCGGGCCGCCGCCGATCGCGAGAACACCGAGCGGGGGGCCTGAGCCATGACCATGCCGTACTACGCCTCCGCCGAGCAGGTCATGCGCGACCGCTCGGAGTACGCCCGCAAGGGCATCTCCCGCGGCCGCAGCGTCGCCGTCCTCACCTACGCCGACGGCGTCCTCTTCATCGCCGAGAACCCCAGCTCGACGCTGCACAAGGTCGGCGAGATCTACGACCGCATCGGCTTCGCCGCCGTCGGCCGGTACAGCGAGTTCGAGAGCCTCCGGGTGGCCGGCGTCCGCCTGGCCGACGTCCGCGGCTACTCGTACAACCGCCGCGACGTCACGGGCCGGGTCATCGCCAACGCCTACGCCCAGACCCTCGGCGCGATCTTCACCGAGCAGATGAAGCCCTACGAGGTCGAGCTCTGCGTCGCCGAGGTGGGGAGCCGGCCGGAGGACGACCAGCTCTACCGCCTCACGTTCGACGGGTCGGTCGTCGACGAGCCCGACTTCGTCGTCATGGGCGGCCAGGCCGAGGCGGTCACCGGTCACCTGCGCGAGCACTTCCACGCCGGCATGAGCCTCCAGGAAGCCCTGGAGGTCGGCGTCAAGGCCCTGTCCGCGGTCAGCCCGGTCACGGCCGCCGGCGCGGGCAACGGCGGCCCCACCCAGCTCACCGGGGCCCAGCTCGAGGTCGCCGTCCTCGACCGCCGCCGTCCCAAGCGGGCGTTCCGCCGCGTCGTCGGCGCCGCCCTGAGCCGGCTCCTCGGCGACGAGGCGACGGCCGAGACCGAGGCGGCCGCCGAGACCGAGACAGCAGCCGCCGCCCACACGCACGCGCCGACCGTCTCGGAGCCAGGCACGCCGCCGGGCCTCGGCGACCCGGCCAACCCCGACACCGCCGGCGGCGCCGAGGCCCAGCCGGACGACACCGAGGACTGACGAGGGGGCACCGATGCCCGAGTACCGCGTCAACAAGGACGCCGTCGCCCAGGCGGAGAAGCTCATCGACGCCGGCACCTACGACGACGACACCGAGTGGTCCGACGCCGCGCCCTCCGCCGACGACGGCAACGCCGAGATCGACGAGCACGGCTACGACGGCTTCGGCGCCTGGCACCTCGCGATCGATCCCGACGCGTCCGAGGAGACCAAGGGCCGATACGCGTTCCCGTACGGCGATTTCCGGAAGCTCAACCGGGCCGCGCTGATCCACGCCAAGCAGCGCGCCTCGCAGAACGGGCACGACGCGATCGAGAAGGCGGCCGACCGTCTGCTGCAGCGGCTCGACGAGAAACGCGACGCGTAACCCTTCGGAGCGCGGGGAGGCACCCCCTGTCGCATCCGGCGCCTAGTCTCGGTTCGTGGACCGACGGATCTTCGGCATCGAGACCGAGTACGGCGTCACGTGCACCTTCAAGGGCCAGCGCCGGCTCTCCCCGGACGAGGTCGCGCGCTACCTGTTCCGGCGGGTGGTCTCCTGGGGTCGTAGCTCCAACGTCTTCCTGCGCAACGGCTCGCGGCTCTACCTCGACGTCGGCAGCCACCCCGAGTACGCCACCGCCGAGTGCGACGACCTCACCGAGCTCGTCGTCCACGACAAGGCGGGGGAGCGGATCCTCGAGGGCCTCCTGGTCGACGCCGAGCAGCGCCTCGCCGAAGAGGGCGTCACCGGCGACATCTACCTGTTCAAGAACAACACCGACTCCGCCGGCAACAGCTACGGCTGCCACGAGAACTACCTGGTCGGCCGGCACGGCGAGTTCAGCCGGCTCGCCGACGTCCTGATCCCGTTCCTGGTCAGCCGGCAGATCGTCGTCGGCGCCGGCAAGGTCCTGCAGACCCCCCGGGGCGCCATCTACTGCGTCAGCCAGCGCGCCGAGCACATCTGGGAGGGCGTCTCCAGCGCCACCACCCGCTCCCGGCCGATCATCAACACCCGCGACGAGCCGCACGCCGACGCCGAGCGCTACCGCCGCCTGCACGTGATCGTCGGCGACTCGAACATGAACGAGACGACGACGCTGCTCAAGGTCACCATGACCGACCTGGTGCTGCGGATGATCGAGGCCGGCGTCCCGGTCAAGGACATGACGCTGGAGAACCCGATCCGCGCCATCCGCGAGATCAGCCACGACATCACCGGACGGCGCAAGGTCCGCCTCGCCAACGGCCGGGAGATGTCGGCCCTGGAGATCCAGTCCGAGTACCACAACCGGGCCATGGAGTTCGCCGACCGCGAGGGCTTCGGGCCGGTCCACCGCCAGATGCTCGAACTGTGGGGTCGGGTGCTCAAGGCCGTCGACACCGAGGACCTGAGCCTCATCGACCGCGAGATCGACTGGGCCAGCAAGCTCAGTCTCATCGAGCGCTACCGCGCCAAGCGCGACCTGCCGCTGTCGCACCCGCGGATCGCCCAGATGGACCTCGCCTACCACGACATCAGCCGCACCCGTGGCCTGTACTACCTGCTCGAGCGCGCCGGCCAGGTCGACCGCGTCGCCCACGAGCCGCGGATCTTCGAGGCCAAGAACGTGCCGCCGCAGACCACCCGCGCCCGCCTGCGCGGCGAGTTCATCCGCAAGGCCCAGGAGAAGCGCCGCGACTTCACCGTCGACTGGGTGCACCTCAAGCTCAACGACCAGGCCCAGCGGACCGTGCTGTGCAAGGACCCGTTCAAGGCCGTCGACGACCGGGTGGACAAGCTCATCGCGAGCATGTGAGCGGGTGCCCTACAGGGGACCGGCCGCGGCCGTGAACCGCGCGGCGAGCGACGCGACCGTGTCCCGGAGTTCCGGGCCACCCTCGACGGAGAAGCCGAACGGCATGCCCGCCAGCCATTCGGACGCGTACATGGTCGGGTTGCGCGTGCTCCCCACCAGGACGCAGCCGTCCCCGGACGCCTCCAGGCGTCCCATGGGAGGCCGGATCCACGGCGCCACCTCGGCCAGCGGGGCGTCGAAGCGGACGCGGGTTGCGAAGTCCCAGCCGGCTCCGAGGTTCTCCTCCAGGGCCTGCACCGGGTCCAGATCCTGGGGCGGCCGGAACCGGCCCGCGGTGTGCTCGACCCGTCGGATCCGGTCGATCCGGTAGGTCCGCACCGCCTGGGCGCGATGGGAATGGCACAGCAGGTACCAGCGGCCGTGGCGGACGACGACCGCCCACGGGTCCACCTCGGTCTCCCACTCGTGGCCGGACTCGGGCGCGTACGTGAGCTGCACGGTGCGTCGAGCAGCGACGGCGTCGACGAGCGCACTGGTGGTGGCCGGGTCCGGACGGGCCGAGGAACGGTCGGGCGCCGCTGACGCGTGCTCCCGCAGTGCCATCGCCTGCCGGCCGACGCTCTCGGGCAGTGCCCGGATGACCTTGCCCAGAGCGGCCCCGACCAGGTCGTCCGGGTCGCGGACCGCCGGATGGCCGTCGAGCACGGCCATGGCGAGGGCCAGCGCCTCGTCCGACGTGAACAGGACCGGAGGCAGTCTCGTCCCGCGCCCCAGTCGATAGCCACCGTGCGGCCCGCGCGTGGACTGCACGTCGATGCCCGCCTCCCGGAGGATGGCGACGTACCGCCGGGCGGCCCGCTCGGTGACACCCAGTCTCGCCGCGAGCTCGTCCGCCGTCGTCCCGGGGCGCGACTGGAGCACCTCCAGCGCACGCAGCGCTCGGGCGGTGGGGCTCGGATCGGCCGGCACCCGACGAGGCTAACCGGAAGCAGATTGTCCGGAAATAGCCCTAGCGTGGGCGCCATGGACATCATCCTCGTCGCGGGCCTCTGGCTCGACGGCTCCGCCTGGGACGACGTCGTGCCCGCGCTCCGGGAGCTCGGCCACCGTCCCGTGCCGCTGACGCTCCCGGGCCAGGGGGACGGGCGAACGTCCGCCACCCTCGACGACCAGGTCGCGGCCGTGCTCACCGCCGTCGACTCGGCCTCCGGACGGCCACTCGTCGTGGGGCACTCCGCCGCCAGCACCCTCGCCTGGCTCGCCGCCGACGTCCGCCCGGAGCGCGTGGCCGGAGTCGTCCTCATCGGCGGATTCCCGTCGGCCGACGGGGAGGCCTACGCCGACTTCTTCGAGCCGGTGGACGGCGCCATGCCCTTCCCGGGCTGGGGCCCGTTCGAGGGGCCGGACTCCGCCGACCTGGACGAGGCGGCCCGGCGCAGGTTCGAGGCGGCCGCGGTCCCCGTTCCCGTGGGGGTCACGAGAGGTGTGGTCCGGCTGACCGACGAGCGACGCTACGGCGTGCCGGTGGTGCTGTCTGTCCCGAGTTCAGCCCCGCCCAGGCCCGGGAGTGGATCGCCGCCGGTGAGCTGCCCGAGCTCGCCCGGGCAGAGCACCTGGAGCTCGTCGACATCGACTCGGGTCACTGGCCGATGATCACCACGCCGGCCGAGCTGGCCCGGGTGCTCGCCGATGCCGCCGCCGGCGTGGCGGACCGATGACGGCGTACACCAGCCGACCCCTGGACGCCTCCACGTGGGACGCGTTCGCCGAAGTGGTCGAGCGCAACAACGGCGTGTTCGGCGGCTGCTGGTGCATCGGGTACCACCCCGAGTGCGGCCAGAAGGGGATCAGCCACCGCGCGGTCAAGGAGGACCGGGTCCGGACGGATCGCGCCCACGCCGCGCTCGTCCTCGACGAGGACGGCGTCGCCCAGGGGTGGTGTCAGTTCGGCAGCCCGGAGGAACTCCCCAACATCAAGCACCGGCGGGAGTACGAGAAGGACGCGCCGCCGCGCCCGGACTGGCGGATCACCTGCTTCTACGTCGACAAGACGCACCGCGGCCAGGGCATCGCCCGGGCGGGACTGGAAGGGGCGCTCGACCAGATCGCCCGCGCCGGCGGCGGCCTCGTCGAGGCCATCCCCGAGGTGACCGCCGGCCGCCAGGCACCGGGCCGGTTCCTGTTCAGTGCCACCGTCGAGCTCTTCGAGCAGTACGGCTTCACCCGCGGGCGCCAGGTCGGCAAGCACGCCTGGATCGTGAGCCGGGTGGTCGATCCGGCGTAGGCGTCAGGCGCCGGCTGCCGGATCCGCCTCGGCGGCCGCGTCGGCCGCCACGTCGTCGGCGAGCTCGGCGTCGGGCACCGGTACGCGGAGCGCTGCGTAGCGCCCGGCGGCGGCTGCGGCCAGGAAGTAGGCGCGCTCCTCGGGGAAGCCGCGGCCCATCGTCCGCAGCGGCACGGGGGAGAGGCCCAGCGCCTCGTCGAGGCCGTCGGTGTCCACCCACACCACCGGGTTGCGCTGCGGCTGGCCCGCGAGGTCCTCGTCGACCTGCCCGCCGAGCTCCGAGGTCAGCCCGCGCGGCGCGACCAGCGTGACCCCGCCCAGCGCCACCCGCCCGAACGCCGTCAGCGAGTGGTGCGACACCCCGCGGTGCCGCGGCCGCGGGTCGGCGTCGGAGATGCGGAGCGCGCCGACGGCCTCGCCGCCCAGCACGGAGATCGCGTTGCACGCCTCGCCGGCCGCCACACCGGAGTAGCCCCACGGCGTCCCGGTGCCGAGGTTGCCCGGCCCCTGGGTGACGACGGCGAGATCCGCGTTCAGCACGTGCCGGGCGGCCAGCAGCCCCGTGTGCAGGGTGACCGCCTCCAGGTCGCCGCCGAACGCCTGGCCGACCGTCACCACGCCCGCCAGCGACGGCGCCAGGGTGTCCAGCGTCCGCGAGAAGCCGGCCGCGAGCGCGCCGCCGTCCGTCATCACGTACGCGACCTTCAGGTCCGGGTCCGTGGCCAGCATGCCGATCAGCACCGCCGGCAGCGCCGAGTGCAGGTCCGCGACGACCACCGGCATGCCGCCGAGGTCGTCGACCTCGGAGATCAGTGCGTGGTGCTCGGTCTCCTGCTCGTCGACGCCCTGCACGGTCACCTGCAGCGGCGTGTACCGCGCCTTGACCAGGTGGCCGGGCCCGGACGGGTCGGGCGGCAGCCGATCGGGGACGGCGACGACGAGCGCCACCCCGCCGGTGCCCAGCCCCTGCGCGAGCGCCGTCGTGTTGAGCAGCACCTCGTCGCCGACCTGCGGGATCCCGACCAGCGACGGATAGGCGAGCGCCTGCGTCTCGCCGTCCTCGGACACGTCGACGGTGAGCGCGAGGCTGTCCCGTCCCCGGCGTCCGACCGCCGTCACCCGTCCGCGCCGCCACCGGATGCGCGTCGGCGGGGGAGGGGAGTCGGAGTAGGGCATGAGGGGAGGCTAGCCAGCGCGGCCGAGAGCGGCTCACCGGCAGTGCGGACCGCAACCGGCTCGTGACTAGCCTGGGCACATGGCGGCGAAGCGGGCGGAACGACTGGTGAACCTGGTCATCGCCCTCCTCAGCACGCGGCAGTACGTGACGGCGGCGAAGATCCGCGCGACGGTGCCCGGCTACGAGCCCGACGACGGCTCCGACCGCGCCGACGAGGCCTTCAAGCGCATGTTCGAGCGGGACAAGGCCGACCTGCGCGAGATGGGCGTGCCGCTGGAGACCGGCCGCACCAGCGTCTTCGACACCGAGGACGGCTACCGCATCGCCCGCGCCGAGTACGAGCTGCCCGAGATCCGGCTCACCGGCGAGGAGGCGGCCGCCGTCGGCCTGGCGCTGCGGCTGTGGGAGTCCGCGCAGCTGGCCGGCCCGGCGCAGAGCGCCCGCGTGAAGCTCAAGGCCGCCGGCGTCGACGTCGACAGCTCCCGGAGCATCCCGCTGCAGCCGCGGCTGGACGCCGGCGAGCCCGCCTTCGACCCCGCCTACGCCGCCGCCCGCGATCGCAAGGTGCTCGAGTTCGACTACCGGCGTCCCGACGAGGACGAGCCCGGCCATCGGCGGGTGCAGCCGTGGGGCGTCGTCGCCTGGCACGGCCGCTGGTACCTCGGCGGCCTCGACCTCGACCGTCAGCGCCCCCGGGTGTTCCGGCTCTCGCGGGTCGTCGGCACGCCGAAGGCCGTCGGCCCGGCCGGCGCGTTCGAGCCGCCGGACGACGTCGACCTCGCCGCGATGGTCGCCGGGCAGGTCGGGGGAGAGGAGCACGTCGTCGTGGTCCGCGCCCGCCCCGGCGGTGCCATCGGTCTGCGGCGGCACGCCACCTCGCTCGGCCCGGCCGACGACGGGGACGACCGCCTGCAGCTCACCACCACCGCGCCCTGGTCGCTCGCCGACCAGCTCGCCGCCTACGGGGCCGACGTCGTCGTCGAGTCGCCCGCCGAGATCCGCGAGGCCGTGATCCAGCGGCTCACCCGCCTGGCCACCGCGGGGGTGTCGGCATGACCGCCGGCGGCACCACCGACCGGATGACGCGCCTGCTCGCCCTCGTCCCGTACCTCACCGCGCGACCGACCGGGGTCGGCGTGGCCGAGGCCGCCCGCGACTTCGGCGTCACCGAGAAGCAGCTGCGCAACGACCTCGAGCTGCTCTGGATGTGCGGTCTCCCCGGGTACGGCCCCGGTGACCTCATCGACCTGGCCTTCGAGGGCGACCGCGTTCGGGTCACCTTCACCGCCGGCATGGTCCGTCCGCTGCGGTTGACCACCGACGAGGCCGTCGCGCTCGTCGTCGCCCTGCGGGCACTCCAGGAGACGCCCGGCCTGGCCGAGGGCGAGGCGGTGACGACGGCGCTGGCCAAGGTCTCCGCCGTCGCCGGCCATGGCGTCACCGCGGTCACGCCGGTGGCGGTGAGCCTGGAGGCAGGGGAGGTGTCGCTGGCCGTCGTCCGGGACGCGCTGGAGCGCAAGCGGGCCCTGCACCTGCACTACTACGTCCCCAGCCGCGACGAGCGCACCGAGCGGACCGTCGACCCGATGAAGCTGCACCTGGTCGACGGCCACACCTACCTGGAGGCCTGGTGCCGCCGGGTCGAGGGCGTGCGGCTGTTCCGGCTGGACCGGGTCGACGACGTCGAGGTGCTCGACGAACCGGCCGCGCCGCCGCCGCAGGCGCACGAGCGCGACGTCGAGCACGGCATCTACCAGCCTGCTCCGGACGCCCCGGCGGTCCGGATGCGCCTGGCCCGCACCGCGCGCTGGGTGGCCGACTACTACCCGGTCGAATCGGTCACCGCCGTCGACGATCCACCGGGCGGCCTGGCCGTCACGCTGCGCACCGCGGACCTCGGCTTCGCCCGCCGTCTGGTCGCCTCGCTCGGCGGTGGGGCGTGCGTGGACGAGCCCGCCGAGCTGGCCGCCCAGGTGGCCGCCGACGCGCGCGCCGCGCTCGCGCGCTACGGCGTCGACGCGGATTCGGACGACGAGCGGGCCGGTTAGGCTCCCGGCGTGCTGTGGGTCTGGATCGGCGTGGTGGTGCTCGCGCTCGTCGTGCTCGGGATCCTGGCGTACGGCCTCGTCGGCGCGCTCACCCGCCTGCGCCGCGAGGTCGAGGGCGCCCAGCGGGAGCTGAAGCCGGTCCTCGAGCAGCTGCGGGCCACCTCGGCCCGCGTGGAAGCCGCCGCCGCACGGCGCGCGAACGCCGACTGACCGTCGTGTGACGTCCCGCCCCGACCGGGTGGAACGCCGGGTTGCGGCCGGTCCCGGGCGTAGCATCGCCCCAGCTACCCACCGCTGGAGGATCTCGTCATGTCGCTCGGCCCGCTGGAGATCATCGCGATCGTCCTGGTGATCCTGCTGCTGTTCGGCTACAAGAAGCTGCCGGACGCCTCGCGCTCGCTCGGTCGCTCGCTGCGGATCTTCAAGGGCGAGATGAAGGGCATGAAGGACGACGATGCCCGCGATCTGCGCGCGAGAACGTCCGCGCCAAGGACGTCGCCCAGACGAGCACCCCGCTGCGCGGCGAGATCGTGCCGCCGACGACCACGGCCAGCGGTGACCTGACCGCGCAGCTGCACGAGGAGGCCCGGATCGCCGAGGCCCGCGCGGCCGAGGCGCGGGCGCGCGCCGAGCAGTCCCGCGCGACCGACAGCCAGTCCTGACCCTCCCGCTCCGGGCACGGCTGATCATCGGGCAAGGGGCACGCCGAACATGACCGACGAGGGCCGCAGGTCGCGGGTCCGGCGGCGCCGCGCGCCGCGGGACGCCCAGGCGACGATGACCCTCGTCGCCCACCTCACCGAGCTCCGCAACCGCATCTTCAAGGCGCTGCTGGCGCTGCTGGTCGCCACCGCGGTGAGCTTCTGGTGGTACGAGCACGGCCTCGGCGAGTTCATCCGCGCCCCGTACTGCAACCTCCCGGCCGACCTGCGCTACGGCGACACCGACACCGGCTGCGGCCTGCTCATCACCGACGTCTTCGGCGGTGTGTTCATCCGCCTGAAGGTCGCGTTCCTCGCCGGCTCGGTGCTCTCGGCGCCGTTCTGGCTGTACCAGCTGTGGGCGTTCATCACGCCGGGGCTCAAGCGCAACGAGAAGCGCTACGGCATCGCCTTCGTCGCCGTCTCCACCCTGCTGTTCGCCGGCGGGGCGGTCCTGGCCTACATCTCCCTCTCCGCCGGCCTCGAGCTGCTGCTGTCGCTGGCCGGTGACGGGGTGGTCATCGCGCTCACCGCGCAGGACTACATCGGCTTCGTGCTCTCGCTGCTGGTCGCCTTCGGGGTGAGCTTCGAGCTGCCGCTGATCGCGATCGCGCTCAACCTGGTCGGCATCCTGAGCTACCAGGTGCTGGCCAAGAGCCGGCGCTGGATCTTCTTCCTCACGGTCGTCTTCGCCGCGTTCGTCACGCCGACGCAGGACCCGTTCACCATGCTGCTGATGGCCGGGCCGATGATCCTGCTCTTCGAGCTGGCCATCCAGGTGGCCCGGATCGTCGACAAGCGCCGCGCCAAGCGGGACGCCGCCGAGCACTTCCACGAGCTGTCCGACGACGAGGCCTCGCCGCTGGACGCCTCGCCGTCGCCGCTCGACGAGCCGGTCGACTCGGGCTCCGCGCGCCCCTAGGCCACACTGCCCGCATGGACGTCGCCGTGCTGGTCAGCCCCGCAGCGGGCCGGGGCCGGGCCCAGGCCTCCGGCGCCGCCATCCTCACGGCGCTCCGCGACGCCGGCCTGACCCCCCAGGTGCTGCCCGCGACCACCGCCGCGGCGGCCGAGGAGCAGGCTGCCGAGGCGGTCGCGGCCGGGACGGGCGCGATCGTCGCCGTCGGTGGGGACGGCACGGCCCACGCGGCCCTGCAGGCCGTCGCCGGGACGACGACGCCGCTCGCCGTCGTCCCCGCCGGCACCGGCAACGACCTCGCGCTGGCCCTGGGCATCCCGCGCGACCCGGTCGCCGCCGCCCGCGCCGCCGCCGAGGACCTCGTCGCCGGCTCCGTCCGCACCGTCGACGCCGGGCGCACGAGCGGCCGCTGGTGGGCCACGGTGCTGTGCTGCGGCTTCGACTCCGCCGTCAGCGACCGGGCCAACCGGCTGCGCTGGCCCCGCGGCCGCCGGCGCTACGACGTCGCGATCCTGGCCGAGCTCGCCGCGCTGCGGCCGCGGGAGGTCGAGCTGGTGCTCGACGGCGAGGCGCAGACGCTCCCGGTCACCCTGATCGCCGTCGGCAACACCTCCTGGTACGGCGGGGGACTGAAGGTCTGCCCGGGCGCGGACCCCTCCGACGGACTGTTCGACGTCACCGTCGTCGGCCCGATGAGCCGCCTCCAGCTCATCCGGTCCCGGCCGCGGCTGACCGCCGGCACACACATCGACAGCACCGGCGTCAGCGTGCACCGGGCCGCGCGGGTGGAGCTGTCGAGCCCCGGCGTCTCCACCTACGCCGACGGCGAGCTGGTCGCGCCGCTGCCGGCGGTCGCCGAGTGCGTGCCCGGCGCGCTGCACGTCGTCGGCACCGGCCGGGCGTGACGATGATCAGGTGACCTGGTCGTTTGGGGTCCTGGCTCACCATCGACAGTGAGCTAGGACCACTCGTGACCAGGCCACCTGATCGTTCTCGCGCCGACCGCTTAACGTGGGGGCATGTCCAGCCCTGCTGAGCGGTACGCAGCCGCTCGGAGGCGGACCGCCCACCCCGCGCTGGCCGACTTCACCTCCGAGCTGGGCTTCTCCCTGGACCCGTTCCAGGTGGAGGCCTGCGAGGCCCTGGACGAGGGGGCGGGCGTCCTCGTCTGCGCGCCCACCGGCGCCGGCAAGACCGTCGTGGGCGAGTTCGCGATCCACAAGGCCCTCGCCGAGGGGCGCAAGGCGTTCTACACGACGCCGATCAAGGCTCTGTCCAACCAGAAGTACGCCGACCTGGTCGAGCGCTACGGCCCCGAGAAGGTCGGCCTGCTCACCGGCGACAACGCCGTCAACGGCGACGCTCCCGTGGTCGTGATGACCACCGAGGTGCTGCGCAACATGCTCTACGCCGAGTCCGCGGCGATCGGCGGGCTCGGCTACGTGGTCATGGACGAGGTGCACTACCTCGCCGACCGCTTCCGCGGCGCCGTCTGGGAAGAGGTGATCATCCACCTCCCGCAGTCGGTCACCCTCGTCTCGCTGTCGGCGACGGTGAGCAACGCCGAGGAGTTCGGCGACTGGCTGGTCACCGTCCGCGGCCACACGAAGGTCGTCGTCAGCGAGGTGCGCCCGATCCCGCTGTGGCAGCACATGCTGGTCGGCAACCGGGTCTTCGATCTGTTCTCCCTCCGCCCCGCCGCGCACGCCGGCGAGCACGGCGAGCTGCCGCGCGAGCTCTCGACGCGGGAGCGCGGCAGCTCGGTGGTCGACCCCGAGCTGGTCCGGTTCGTGCGCGAGTACGAGCGGCGGATCGACAGCTGGGGCGGCGGCGGCAGCGGCGGACGCCGGGACCGCGACCGCGACTGGCACAAGCCTCGCTACAAGCCGCCGTCGCGCCCCGACGTCGTCGAACGGCTGGACCGCGCCGGCCTCCTGCCCGCGATCACCTTCGTGTTCAGCCGCAACGGCTGCGACGCCGCGGTGAGCGCCTGCCTGCGCGCCGGCCTCCGCCTGACCGACGAGCGCGAGCGCGCCGAGATCGCGCAGATCATCGACGAGCGGACCGGCGGGCTGCCGGAGGAGGACCTGCACGTCCTGGGCTTCTGGGAGTGGCGCGAGGGCCTGCTCGGCGGCCTCGCCGCCCACCACGCCGGCCTGGTGCCCGCGTTCAAGGAGACCGTCGAGGAGTGCTTCGTCCGCGGCCTGGTCAAGGCGGTCTTCGCCACCGAGACGCTCGCGCTCGGGATCAACATGCCGGCGCGCTCCGTCGTCCTCGAGCGGCTGGTCAAGTGGAACGGCGAGGCGCACGTCGACGTCACGCCGGGGGAGTACACCCAGCTCACCGGGCGGGCGGGGCGCCGCGGCATCGACGTCGAGGGGCACGCCGTCGTCGTCTGGGCGCCGGGGATGGACCCGTCGACGGTGGCCGGGCTGGCCAGCACCCGCACGTTCCCGCTCAAGTCCTCGTTCCGGCCCAGCTACAACATGGCGGTCAACCTGGTCAGCTCCTTCGGCCGGGCCCGCGCCCGCGAGCTGCTGGCGTCGTCCTTCGCGCAGTTCCAGGCCGACCGGTCCGTCGTCGGGCTGGCGCGGGCCGCGGCCCGGCACGAGCAGGACGCCGAGCGGTTCGCGGCGGAGATGCACTCCGACCGCGGCGACGTCGGCGAGTACGCGCAGCTGCGCCGGCAGATCGCCGACCGGGAGAAGGAGCTGTCCCGCGACTCGCAGGCCAAGCGCCGCATGGAGGCGGCCGACGCACTGGCGGCGCTGCGGCCGGGCGACGTCATCCGGGTGCCCTCGGGACGGCGGCAGGGGCTCGCCGTCGTCCTCGACCCCGGGATCACCGACCTCGCCGACCCCCGCCCGCTGGTGCTCACCGAGGACAAGTGGGCCGGCCGGCTCGGCTCCGGCGACTTCCCGGCGCCGGTGACGGCGCTGGCCCGGGTCAAGGTGCCCCGGCACTTCAACCACCGCAGCCCGCACGCCCGCCGCGACCTCGCCGCGACCCTGCGCAACGCCCGCGTCGAGCACGACCTCGGCGCCCGCCGGGTGAAGCAGCGCTCGGCCGCCGCCGACGACCCGGTGCTGCACGACCTGCGGCACGCCCTGCGCGCGCACCCGGTGCACGACCTGCCCGACCGGGAGGAGCGCGTCCGGGTGGCCGAACGCTGGCTGCGCTCGGTCCGGGAGGCCGACGTGCTCCAGCACAAGATGGCCGAGCGCACCGGCTCGCTGACCCGGCAGTTCGACCACACGTGCGACGTCCTCGAGGAGCTGGGCTACCTCGTGCCCGAGGTGGCGCCGCTCGTGCCGGCCGACACCGGGGTGATGGGCGCCGAGGACGACGTCCCGGTGGTCACCGACGACGGTCGGCGCCTGTCCCGGATCTGGTCGGAGTCCGACCTGCTGGTCGCCGAGTGCCTGCGGGCCGGCGTCTGGAAGGGACTCAACGCGGCCGAGCTGGCCGCGGTCGCCTCCACGCTGGTGTTCGAGGCCCGGCGGGACACCCCCGGACTGGCCGCGATCCCGGCCGGCAAGGTGGCGGCGGCGGTCGCCGAGATGCGGCGCATCCGGGCCAGGCTGCAGGACGTCGAGCACGACCACGACGTGCCGATCAGTCGCGACCTCGACCTCGGCTTCGCCTGGGCCGCGTACCGGTGGGCCGACGGGCAGAGCCTGGACCGCGTGCTCGCCGGCGCCGAGCAGGCGGGCACCGAGCTCTCCGGCGGCGACTTCGTGCGCTGGACCCGGCAGCTCATCGACCTGCTCGACCAGCTGGCCAAGGTCGCCGAGGCGCCGGTGTCCACCGTGGCCCGGGCAGCGGTCGGCAAGGTCCGTCGCGGTGTCGTCGCGGTCGCGGTGGGTGGCTGACCAGCGATTCGTTCACCCCATCGGGCACCTGGCGTGAGGCACAATGCGTCCGCCCGGCGACCGGATCGCGCGGGCAGGACCGAGGGTCGGGGAGTAGACGACATGACCAATCCGCCGTACGGACAGCCCGGTCAGCCGGGGCAGCCCTACGGTCAGCCCGCGCAGCCCGGCTACGGCGGCCAGCCCGGTTACGGCCAGCCCGCGCCGCAGTACGGCCAGCCGGGGTACGGCCAGCCGGCCCAGCCTGCGTACGGACAGCCCGCCTACGGTCAGCCGGCCGCCCCCCAGTACGGCGCACCCGGCCAGTACGGCGGCGGGTACGGCCAGCCGGCCAAGAAGTCGAAGGCCGGCCTGATCGCCGGGCTCGTGGCGCTCCTCGTGCTGGTCGTCGGCGCGGTGCTGCTGTTCGTCTTCCTCGGCGGTTCGACGGTCCTCGACCAGGGCGCCGTGGAGCGCGACGTCGCCGCGCAGTTCCAGGAGCGCGAGGGCGTGGCCGTCGAGCTGACCTGCCCGGCCGACATGGAGGTCAGCTCCGGCGCGACCTACGAGTGCACCGGGACGACGGAGCGCGGCGAGGAGGTCACCCTCCAGATCGCCATCACCGACGAGGAGAGCGCGGCCTACACCTGGACCGAGCCCTGATCCACCCGGCCGGCACGCTCATCGGTCGAGCGTGTCGGCCGGCCAGCCGAGGGTGGCGCCGAGGCGCTTGAGGCTCGACTCGAGGCCGTGCTGCTCGGCCAGGTTCGCGAGCGCCTGCGGATCGGCCGGCGAGCGGGGGAGCGTGCCCTCGACCGGCGGCAGGTCGATGTCCTTGGCCACCGCCACCACGACCGGTGCGGCGTCGAGGTAGGCCGATGCGGCGACCATCTTCTTCAGGACGGCGGCCGTCAGCGGCGGCCGGGGGACGACGGTGCGTGCCACCGCGGCCCGGATCCCCTCGAGGGTGCCGAACTCGTTGATCAGCGCGGCGGCGGTCTTGGCGCCGACGCCGGCGACACCGGGGAGCCCGTCGCTGGGGTCACCGCGGAGGACGGCGAAGTCGGCGTAGGCGCGCCCGGGGATGCCGTACTTCTCCGTCACGACCGCCTCGACCACGGTCTCGATGTCGCCGATGCCGCGGGCGGTGTAGAGCACCCGGATGCCGCGGGCGTCGTCCACCAGCTGGAACAGGTCCCGGTCGCCGGTGACGACGTCGACGGGCTCCGTCGCGCGGGTGGCCAGCGTGCCGATGATGTCGTCGGCCTCGTAGCCCGGGGCGCCGACGCGGTCGATCCCGGCCGCCGCCAGCACCTCGATCAGGATCGGCACCTGCGGGCTGAGCTCGTCGGGGACGACCTCCTCGCTGCCGTCGGGCGCCAGGCGGTGCGCCTTGTACGAGGGCAGCGCGTCCACCCGGAACGCCGGGCGCCAGTCGTCGTCCCAGCAGGCGACCAGCCGGTCCGGCGCGTGCGCGGTGAGCAGCCGGGCGGTCATGTCCAGGAACCCGCGGACGGCGTTGATCGGACGCCCGTCGGGGGTCGTCACGCTGGTGGGGACGCCGTAGAAGGCCCGGAAGTAGAGGCTGGCGGCGTCCAGCAGCATCGTGGTCACGATCTCGGACGCTAGCGGTCCGGCCGTCGGAGGGGTGATCGGCCGGTCCGGCTGACTAGTCTGCGTCCGTGATGACCGCGACACCCGCCGCCGCGACGGCCCCGCTCGTGACGATCGACCGGGTGCACGCCGCGCGCGCCGTCGCCGCCGAAGCGGGCGCCGACCTGCTGGTCCTCACGCCCGGCTCCGACCTGCGCTACCTCACGGGCTACAACGCGCACGCGATGGAGCGGCTGACCGCCCTGGCCGTCCCGCGGCAGGGCGAGCCGTTCCTCGTCGTGCCGCGGCTCGAGGCGCCGATGGTCGACGCGAGCCCGGCCGGCGCGCTCGGCCTCGAGGTGCTCGCCTGGGACGAGACCGGCGACCCGTTCGCGCTGCTCGCCTCCGCCGCGACCGCCCGACTGGGGACGGCGCCGGTGCGGGTCGCCGTCGGTGCGCGGACGTGGGCCGAGCACGCGCTCGGCGTCCAGCGGGCCCTGCCCGGCTCGGCGCTGGAGCTCGCCAGCCCGGTCGTCGACCGGCTGCGCATGGTCAAGACGCCGGGCGAGGTGGAGGAACTGGCCGCCGCCGGGGCCGCCATCGACCGGGTGCACGCCCGGATGGCCACGATGCTGCGCGTCGGCCGCACCGAGGCCGAGGTGGGCGCCGACATCGGCCGGGCGATCGTCGAGGAGGGCCACGTCGCGGTCGACTTCACGATCGTCGGCTCGGGGCCCAACGGCGCGAGCCCGCACCACGAGCTGTCCGACCGCGTGGTCGAGGCCGGCGACCTCGTCGTCGTCGACATCGGCGGGATGACGGCGACCGGCTACCGCTCGGACTGCACCCGCACCTACGTCGTCGGCGGCTCCGCCCCGGCGGAGGTCGCCGAGTGGTACGGGGTGCTGCAGGCCGGCCAGGCCGCCGCGACCGCCGCCGTCCGGCCCGGGGTGACCTGCGAGCAGATCGACGCCGCTGCCCGCCGCGTGATCGACGACGCCGGGTGGGGCGAGTACTTCTTCCACCGCACCGGGCACGGCATCGGCCTGGACACGCACGAGGCGCCCTACATCGTCGCGGGCAACGATCTCCCGCTCGAGCCCGGGATGGCCTTCTCGGTCGAGCCGGGCATCTACCTGGCCGGGCGCTGCGGCGCCCGGATCGAGGACATCGTCGTCTGCACCGACGACGGCGTCCGCCCGTTGAACGAGGGTCCCCGTGAGCTCGTCGAACTCCCCGGCTGAGCCCGGCGCCGCGGTGGACGTCGACCGCGCGCTGCTCTCCACCCTGGCCCGCGACGGGCGTGCGAGCTACACCGAGCTGGCCGAGAAGGTGGGGCTGTCGGTGTCGGCGGTGCACCAGCGGGTGCGCCGGCTCGAGCAGCGCGGGCTGATCACCGGCTACCGGGCCATGCTGCAGCCCAAGGCGCTCGGGCTGCCGCTGACCGCGTTCGTGTCGATCACGCCGATCGACGTCGCCCAGCCCGACGACGCCCCCGCGCGGCTGGCCCACCTGGCGGCGATCGAGGAGTGCCACTCGGTGGCCGGGGTGGAGAGCTACATCCTCAAGGTGCGGGTCGCCTCGCCCGACGCCCTGGAGGGGCTGCTGCAGGACATCCGCGCGGCGGCCAACGTCACCACCCGGACGACGGTGGTCCTCTCCACCTTCTACGAGGACCGTCCGCCGATCTGATGCTCGGCTGGATGTGGCGGGGCCGCGGCAAGGCGCACCGGAGCACCGGGGTGGCCATGACCGGGCTGGACGAGATCTTCCACCCGGAGGCCGCGCGGGCGCGGGAGTTCATCGAGGTGCAGCACGAGATGGTCGTGCCGCTGCCCGGCGCGGGGGACCAGCCCTGGGACGACGGCTGGATCGTCATCGACCTGCCGGACGGACGACCGGACGACGCGAGCGCGGGAACGGCACCGCTGAGCTGGATGTCATGCGTTCAGGAGTCTGGCAGGGTTTGATCGCTGATCTAGTATAGCTAGGGCCTAGTACATGCGGCCCTCGGTGTGGCCTGACCGATGATTCTTCCGCGCCGTGCTGGTCCGTGCGCCGAATACCGACTCACGGGAGGCATGACGCCATGCGGAACTGACCTACGGCATGAACCTGTCCCTGGACGGCAACATCGCCGCGCCCGGCGACGACCTCGGCTGGGGCGTGCCGAACGACGAGCTGTTCCCGTGGTGGTCCGACCGGGTGGGGGCGACCGGCCTGGCGCTGTACGGGCGCAGACTGTGGGAGACGATGAGCTCCCACTGGCCGACCGCCGACCAGCAGCCCGGCGCCACACCGGCGCAGATCGCGTTCGCCCGCCGCTGGCGGGACATGCCGAAGGTGGTGTTCTCCTCCACGATCAGTGCGGTCGACTGGAACGCCCGCCTGGTCACCGGCGACGCTGTCTCCGAGATCGCCCGGCTCAAGACTGAGGATGGCGGTCCCATGGACGTCGCCGGCGCCACCCTCGCCGCGGCGGCCATGCGGGCCCGGTCCTGGTGGGCGGCGGCACGCCGTTCTTCACGGCCCCTGGACAACTGGGTGAACCTGACCCTGGTGGAGACCCGGACGTTTCCCGACGGTTTGGTCCTGACCAGGTACGAGACCAGGCACTGAGCGCCCGACGTCGGATCGGCGCGGGCTCGGGCCACCCAAGGATCTCGTGGCCGTTAGGGGATTCCCCTTCGGACCCTGCCACAAAGTCTGGCGCACTCATGGACACCCGTTCGAACATGTGTTCGTATGGGGTCATGCGATGGGACGCGCAGCGGCTGGACCTCGAGGATCCCTCGACGCTGCCCGGGATGCCGAGCATCCGCGGACTGCTGCGCAGCGTCCAGGTGCCGGAGTTCCCCGGTCTGACCTTCCACGAGGTCCGCTCCCGCAGCGCGCTCAACCACGTTCCCGGCGAATCGGCGATGCCGTTCCCTTGGACGATCAACCCGTACCGCGGCTGCAGCCATGCGTGTACCTACTGCCTAGCGGGCGAGACGCGCGTCCTCATGGCCGACGGCCGCGAGTGCCAGATCGCTGACCTGCGCGTCGGGGATCAAATCGTTGGAACGCGGAAGGGCGGCAGCCTACCGCCACTACGTGACGACGGAGGTCCTCGCCCACTGGTCGACGGTCAAGTCTGCCTACCGGGTGACTCTGGCCGATGGCACCGAACTCATGGCCAGCGGGGATCACCGGTTTCTCAGCAATCGTGGCTGGAAGCACGTCATCGGTGCCATGTCGGGACCAGGTCAGCGTCCGTACCTGACGACGAATGACAGCCTGCTCGGATTCGGTCGAACTGTGGGATCGCTCGAAGCCTGTGCCGACTACCGCCGGGGTTACCTGACCGGAATGGTGCGAGGCGATGCAAATCTGAAGACCTATCGCTACGAGCGACCGGGTCGTCAGCACGGCGACGTCCATCGATTCCGCCTGGCCCTGGTCGACGACGACGGGCTTGACCGGGCTCAGGACTTCTTGCAGCAAGAGGGAATCCCCACCGCGAGGTTCATGTTCACGGCCGCCACACCACAGCGCCGAGCGGTCAGTGCTATCAGGAATTCCTCCCGTAGCGCGGTCGAGGCAATCACTGCGCTGATCGACTGGCCCGTCGACCCTAGTACCGCATGGCGGAGGGGTTTCCTGGCCGGGATCTTCGATGCAGAGGGCAGTCGCAGCCATGGGGTCTTGCGCATCAGCAACAGCGACGAGGTGATCCTCCGGCAAACGCAAGCAGCGCTCGCGGGCTTCGGCTTCGATGCTGTTCTGGAAGATCCTGGCTTGGCCAACGAGGTGAAGACAGTTCGTGTTCGCGGCGGCCTGCGAGAACACCTGCGCTTCACGCACCTTGTCGACCCGGCCATCCGGCGGAAGTGCTCGGTCGACGGCATAGCAGTGAAGAGCGACGCCGACCTCCGGGTCCTGGCGATCGAGCCTTTGGGCCTGGACATGCCGATGTTCGACATCACCACGGGCACCGGCGACTTCATCGCCAACGGCGTCATCAGCCACAACTGCTTCGCTCGCCGGACGCACGAGTGGCTCGAGTTCGACTCCGGTCGGGACTTCGACACCCAGGTCGTCGTCAAGACCAACCTCGTCGAGGTGCTCGAGCGCGAGCTGGCCCGGCCGTCGTGGCAGCGGGAGCACGTCGCGCTCGGCACGAACACCGACCCGTACCAGCGGGCCGAGGGTCGCTACCGGCTGATGCCCGGCGTGATCCGGGCGCTGGCCCGCTCCGGGCACGCCGTTCTCGATCCTGACGAAAGGCACGCTGCTGCGCCGGGACATCCCGCTGCTGGTCGAGGCTGCGCAGGACGTGCCGATCGGCCTCGGCGTCTCGATGGCCATCTGGGACGACGACCTGCACCACGCCCTGGAGCCGGGCGTCCCGACACCCCGGGCCCGCCTCGACCTCGTCCGCGCGCTGACCGACGCCGGCCTGCCGTGCGGTGTCTTCCTCGCCCCGGTCCTGCCCGGGCTCACCGACACACCCGGAGCACCTCGACGCCGCCATCGGCGCGATCGCCGAGGCGGGCGCCAGCGGGGTCACCGTCATCCCGCTGCACCTGCGCCCGGGCGCGCGCGAGTGGTTCATGGCGTGGCTCCGCGGCGCCCACCCCGAGCTCGTCCCGCGGTACGAGCAGCTGTACGCCCGGCGGGCCTACGTCCCGGCCGAGTACCGCACCTGGCTGGCCCAGCGGGTGGCGCCGATCCTGGCCCGGCACGGGCTGGACCGGCAGTCCGGCGGCACCGCCCGCCAGGCCGACGCCCGATCGCGACCGGCGTGCCCGGTGACGAGGAGGTCGGCTTCCCCGAGGGCAGCCTGCCGTCCGGCGGCATGCCCGGGGTCCGGCCGAAGGGGGAGATGCCGACGGCGCCCCGACCGGCTCCGGAGGAAGTCCGAGCAGCTGTCGCTGCTCTGACCGACGCCTCAGCCGGCGAGGCGGCCCGCTCTGCTCACCGCACGGGCGGCCCGCACGACGCCCCGCGCGGCCACCGGGGGAGCACCGGCGGCCAGCGCCAGGCGGCGGTAGGAGTCGTAGGACAGCTCGCGGTACGCCTGGGCCAGTTCCTCGGCCGTCTCGCGGCGGGACGGCGCGGCGGTGGCGCGCAGGTACTGCGCCGTCCGGACGGCGTGCTTGGTGAACGTGACCTGCAGGGCCTGGTTGGACAGCCGGCCCCCGATCCGGGAGTCCAGCCCCGGGCCCCGGCGCAGGGCGGGCAGCACCCACGGGCTCGCGGCGAGGGTGGGGAACCGTCCGCGGACGGTCTCCCAGGCGTGCCAGGCGGTGAGCGCTCCGGGCACCGCCCATTCGCCGTCGTCGGTGGTGACGTGCAGGCGGCGGGCGGTCGCGCGGACCTGATCACGGCGGAGTGACCGGAACGAGGCGACCGGCGCCGGCCAGCCGAGGGCCAGCGCGCACCAGGCCACGGCGCGGAGGTGCTCGGGGTCCTCGTTGCGGATCTGGGTCAGCGGGCGGAGGTCGAGCTCCGGCGGGTCCGGTTCCGGCGTCGGCGCCCGCATCAGCGCCAGCCCGCCGTAGCGGGCGACCTTGCTGTAGAGCGCCACCGTGGCCGGCTTCCAGGCGCGGGCGGCGATGAGCGGATCCAGCCCGGTCGCGGCCAGGTCGTCGGGCCCGAGGCCCAGCTCCAGGGCCGCGTCGACCAGCCGGCGCCACTGCGCCTCGTAGCCCTCCGGCGGGGCCAGGCGCGACCAAGCGCGGGCCGGCGGCGGGGCCGGCATGTCGGGCAGCGGCTGCTGCCACGCACGTGGCATGGACGAATACTACCGTTATCCCCAACAATTCGCCGCCTTTCGCTTGTCGTCACCTGCCGAAGACAGGTGCGGCGCCCTGCGGGCGCCGTCGCAGCAATCGCGGGAGGCGGCGCGGCCGTCGGAACGGGACCAGCAGGGGGAGCGGGACCGTAGGTCCCGCGGAGAAGCCGTATCGGAGTTGGGGATAACGGTTCGTACGGAGGGCGGGATTCACCCGGCGGGGGACTTCCACCCGCTTTCGTTCAGCGCCCGGCCCGGGAGCTGGTGATCATGGCGTCGTGCGCACCGTCGGGGTCGAGGAAGAACTGCTGGTGGTCGATGCCGCCGGCGTCCCGGTGCCGAAGGGACCCGAGGCGCTCGAGGTGGCGGCCCGCCGCGGCGAGGGGGAGGACGTTCCCGCGCACGACCTCGCCGACCGCGGCCTCGTCGACGACGACCCCGAACCCGGGCACCTGATGCCCGAGCTCAAGGCACAGCAGATCGAGCTCGGCACCCGCGTCTGCACCGACCTGGCCGAGCTGGACAAGGAGCTGCGCTTCTGGCGGGCCCGCGCCGAGTCCGCCGCGAACGCCGTCGGGGCGCACGTCGCCGCCCTGGCCACCTCGCCGGTCCCCGTCGCAGCCGGTGGCCACCGAGGGGGAGCGGTACGGCCGGATCGTCGAGCAGTTCGCCCGCACCGCGCGCGACGTGCTCACCTGCGGCTGCCACGTGCACGTCTCCGTCGCCGACGACGAGGAGGGCGTCGCCGTCCTCGACCGCCTCCGCATCTGGCTGCCGGTGCTGACCGCCCTCACCGCCAACTCACCGTTCTGGCAGGGCGAGGACACCGGCTACGCCAGCTACCGCTCCCAGGTGTGGCTGCGCTGGCCCTCGGCCGGGCCCAACGAGCCGTTCGGCGACGCCGCCGCCTACCGCCGGCTGGTCGACGACGTCCTCGCGACCGGCACCGTGCTCGACCCCGGGATGATCTACTTCGACGCCCGGCTGTCGGCCACCTGGCCCACGGTCGAGGTGCGCACCGCCGACGTCGCGCTGCGCGTCGAGGACGCCGTCCTCCTCGCCGGGCTGGTCCGCGGCCTCGTCGAGACCGCCGCCCGGGAAGCCCGGGACGGGCGCCCGGTCCCGGACGTCCGCTCCGAACTGCTCCGGGTCGCGACCTGGCGGGCCGCCCGCTCGGGCCTCGCCGGCGACCTCGTGCACCCGCTCACCGGGAGGCCGGCCCCCGCGGCCGACGTGCTGACCGCCCTGGCCGATCACGTCCGCCCGGCCGCCACCGACGCCGGCGACGACCGATGCATCGACGAGGGTCTCGCGACCCTGCTGCGCCGCGGCACCGGCGCCGACCTCCAGCGGCGGGTGCACCGCGAGACCGGCGACCCGGCCGCCGTCGTCAGGGAGGCCGTGGCGATCACCGCGGGCGCCGACGCCGACCGGGCGTCTGCCAGCCCCACGGACTAGATTGCGCCCCATGTACACCCCGAGCTGGCGCGACGTCGTCCGCCGCGACATGTTCGGCCCCGCCCCGGATCCGCGGGACAAGCCCTACCGCTTCGTCGACCGCGTGGTCCTCGTGGTCTTCAAGGCCTTCGGCTTCCACTTCGACGTCCGCGGCGCCGAGCACGTGCCGGTCAGCGGCGGCGCGATCATCTCGAGCAACCACGTCAGCTTCTTCGACTTCATGTTCCTCGGGCTCGGCGCGCTGCCCCAGCACCGCCTGGTGCGGTTCATGGCCAAGGCCGCCGTCTTCCAGCACTGGTTCGCCGGCCCGTTCATGCGCGCCATGCAGCACATCCCGGTCGACCGCAAGGCCGGCGCCGCCGCCTTCGAGTCCGCCGTCCGCGCCCTCAAGGACGGCGAGGTGGTCGGCGTCTTCCCCGAGGCGACGATCAGCAGCAGCTTCACGGTGAAGGACCTCAAGGCCGGCGTGGCGCGCATGGCCGTCGACGCCGGCGTGCCGATCATCCCGGCCGCCGTGTGGGGCGGGCAGCGGATCGCCACCAGGGGCCACAAGGTGCAGTGGCGCCGCGGCGTCCCGGTCACCGTGATCCTGGGCGAGCCGCTCGTCGTCGAGCCGGGGGAGCGGCCGCAGGCCCTGCTGCGCCGCACCAAGGCCGCGATGGAGGCCCTGCTGGACGAGGCGCAGCGCAGCTACCCCGACCAGCCGGCCGGTCCCGACGACCGCTGGTGGCAGCCCGCCCACCTCGGCGGCACCGCGCCGACGCCGGAGGAGGCCTCGCTGCACGACGCCGCCCACGCCGCCGGGCGCGGCGCGAAGGCGCCCAAGCCCTCGCTGTCGGCCCGGCTCAAGGCCCTGGTCCGTCGCGGCCGCTGACCGGCCGGTTCACTCCCTGCCGGATCACTCCATGACGACCGGCGCCATCAGCCGGAACGCCTCCAGCTCGACGTCGTACCAGCGGCGCATCCGGCCCAGCGGGACCATGCCCAGCCGTCGGCAGACCGCCAGCGACGCCTCGTTCCCCGGCCGGACGACGGCGTAGACCTCCGGCAGCCCGGCCTCGAAGCCCCGCTGGATCACCGCCCGGGCCGCCTCGGTGGCATAGCCGTGTCCCCAGGAGTCGGGGTGCAGGTGCCAGCCGACCTCGACCTCGCCGACGCCGTTGGGCAGGGGCTTGAACAGCACCGTCCCCGCGACCGCCTGCCCCGGCACCTCGATCGCCCAGCAGCCGAACCGCTCGTCCCGGGCGTGCACGGTGGCCCAGCGGGTGACCAGCTCGTCCGGCGGCACCGACGGCGCGCCCCCCAGCCAGCGGGTGACCTCGTCGCGGCCGTAGAGATCGGTCAGGCGCGCGAGGTCGGCGGGGGAGTGGGTCCACGGCCGCAGCCGCAGCCGCTCGGTGCGCAGCACCGTGCCCTCGTCGTCCCCCACGGGGATGCTGCTACCCCCGGGAGCGGCCCCCGGACACCCGGATCCGCCCGGGGATCACGCGATGTCGGCGGCGGACGCAGCGCGGGACGAGGCGGCCTTCAGCTCGGCGGCTATCGACCACCCACCCGCCCCGTGCTCGCGCTCGGCCCACCACGCCTGACCGCTCGCCGGCAGCGTCGCGATCGGGTCGTAGTAGGTGTAGCGGCGGTCCAGCGCCGCCTCGTCGGTGCGCTCGATGCCGGTGCGGTAGTTCTTCGTCCAGTAGCTGATGCCGCGCTCGCGGTCGTACTCGGCGACCTGGTGCACCCAGCGCTTGCCGACGTAGGGCACGTCGCAGACGATCCGCGGCGTCGCGAAGCCCGGCAGGTACCCCATGATGTCGTGCTGCAGCGTCTGCGCCTGGGCCAGCGAGACCCGCCAGTGCTCGGCGCTGGGGATCATGTCGCACATGTAGAAGTAGTAGGGCGTGATCGAGGCACCGTCGAGCAGCGCGAAGCAGAGGTCGAGCAGCTGGGCCGCCGAGTCGTTCACGCCCTTGAGCAGCACGCCCTGGTTGCGGACGTCGCGCACCCCGACCGCCAGCATCGTCTGCGCGGCCTCGGCCACCAGCGGGGTCACCGACTGCGCGGCGTTGACGTGGGTGTGGATGGCGAGGGAGACCCCGCGGGCCTGCGCGGTCGTCGCGAGCCGGGTCATGCCCTCGACGACGTCGTCCTGCAGCCAGTGCTGCGGCATGCCCATGAGGGCCTTGGTCGCGAGCCGGATGTCGCGGACCGACTCGATCTCGAGCAGGCCGGCGACGAACGCCTCGAGGTTCTTGAACGGCAGGTTGGCGACGTCGCCGCCGGAGACGACGACGTCGCGGACGCCGGGCGTCGCGCGCAGGTACTCGAGCATCAGGCCCTGCCGGTCGACCGGCTTGAGCTCGAACTTCAGCTTGGGGACGGCGGGCGTCGAGTTGCCCACCAGGTCCATGCGGGTGCAGTGGCCGCAGTACTGCGGGCAGGTCGAGAGCAGCTCGGCCAGCACCTTGGTGGGGTAGCGGTGGGTCAGCCCCTCGACCGCCCACATCTCGTGCTCGTGCAGCGAGTCGCGGGCGGCGTACGGGTGGCTCGCGGCCGGGCCGTCCAGCCGGTCGGACGCCACCGGGAGCATGTAGCGGCGCACCGGGTCGGCCAGCATCCCCGCGGTCGTCGGCACCTCACCGGGCACCATCGTGTTGAGCATCTGCGGCGGCAGGAGCAGCGACATCGTCGCCCGGCCGGCCTGGTCGGCCTCGACGTCGGCGTAGAAGGACTCGTCGAGCAGGTCCCCGTAGACCCCGCGCAGCTGGCGGAGGTTCTTGACGCAGTTGACGCGCTGCCACTGGGCGCTGCGCCACTGCTCCTCGGTCACGTCCGCGAAGCCCGGCAGCCGGCGCCAGTCGGGCTCGACGAGCTCGCGCGCCGCGTACTCGTAGGGCTGTTCGAGCACTGGGTGCCTCCTAGGCTTGCTGCAACGTCGTCACGGAAGCGGATTACTCTCCGCAACACGAGTGATCGTACCGGAGAATCTTCGGTCGAATAGGCCTGACGCGCTAGGTTCTTCTGCAACGAACGAGTGAGACGGAGCAAAACGTGGTTGGACCGGCAGAACGAGCCCTCGGCGTGCATCGGGTGCTCGAGCCGCCCGGCGTCCTGCCGCAGGCGGCCCGCCGGGTCGACCCCGACCCCGCGATCGGCCCCGACGAGGTGCGGATCGCCGTCGAGCGGCTCAACCTCGACGCGGCCTCGTTCCGCCAGCTGTCCGAGGCACACGCCGGCGACGGCGCGTCGATCCGGGCCGCCGTCCTGGAGATCGTCGCCGAGCGCGGCAAGATGCAGAACCCGGTCACCGGGTCGGGCGGGATGCTCATCGGCGTCGTCGACGCGGTGGGCCCGGAGTCGCCGCTCGGCCTCGCGGTCGGCGACCGGGTCGCCACCCTGGTCTCGCTCACGCTGACGCCGCTGCGGATCACCGACGGCCTCGCCCGCTGGGACGGCCGGTCGGAGCAGGTGCCCACCGAGGGGACGGCGATCCTCTTCGCCCGCTCCATCGCCGCCGTGCTGCCCGACGACCTGGCGGACCGGGTGTCGTTGGCGGTGCTCGACGTCTGTGGCGCCCCGGCCGCGACCGCGCGGGTGGTCGAGCGGGCCGCGGCGCGCTCGGTCGTCGTCCTCGGTGCGGCCGGGAAGTCCGGCTGCCTCAGCCTGGCCGCGGCCCGCGCCGCAGGGGCCACGGAGCTCACCGGCGTGGTGCGCGACGGCGCCGAGGCGGGTGCGCTGCGCGCCGCCGGGCTGGCCGACCGCGTGGTCGTCGCCGACGCGACCGACCCGCTCGCCGTCGCGGCCGCCGTCGGCACGCCGGCTGACGTGACCGTCGTCTGCGTGGACGTGCCGGGCGCCGAGCACGGGGCGGTCCTGGCCACGGCGAACGGCGGCACCGTGATCTTCTTCTCCATGGCCACGTCGTTCGCGGCGGCGGCCCTGGGCGCCGAAGGGATGGCGGCCGACGTGACGATGCTGGTCGGCAACGGCTACACGCCGGGGCACGCCGACCTGGCGCTGGAGCTGTACCGCACGAACCCGGGCGTCCGCGGGCTCATCGGCTCACGGATCCGCTGATGGACCTGCTCCTCACCGACGTCACCGTCGGCGACCGCCCGGGGCGCGCCGTCGCGGTGGCCGACGGCCGGATCGCCTGGCTGGGCTCTGCCACCGACGCCGCCGCCGCACCGCCGGCCGAGCGGACGATCGCGGGGGAGGGGGCCCTCCTCACCCCGGCCTTCGTGGATGCGCACGTGCACGCCACCGCGACCGGCCTCGCGCTGAACGGTCTCGACCTCCACGGGAGGTCGAGTGTCGACGACGCCCTGGCTGCGGTCACCGCACTCGTGGCGACCACCTCGGACGGCATCGTGCTGGGCACCGGCTGGGACGAGACCGGCTGGCCGGAGGGCCGCGGCCTCACCCGGCACGACCTCGACGCGGTGGTGGGGGACCGGCCGGTCTACCTGGCCCGGGTCGACGTCCACTCCGCCACCGTCTCGACGGCGCTGCTCGACCGCGTCCCCGGGATCACCGAGCTGCCCGGCTACCACCCCGACGGCCAGCTGCGGCTCGACGCCCACCACGCCGCCCGCCGGGCCGCCTACGGCTCCGTGAGCCCGGCCCAGCGGCGCAGCGCCCAGCGCGCCACCCTCGCGACGGCCGCGGCGCTCGGGATCGGCACGGTGCACGAGATGGCCGGGCCGGAGGTGTCCAGCGCCGAGGACCTCACCGACCTCCTGGCCCTCGCCGCCGCCGAGCCGGGCCCGCGGGTGCTCGCCTACTGGGGCGAGCTGGCCGAGCGCGGCGGCCTGGACGTGGTCCGCGAGCTCGGCCTCGCCGGCGCCGGCGGCGACCTGTTCTGCGACGGCGCCTTCGGCTCGCACACCGCGGCGCTGACGCAGCCCTACCGCGACCGGCCCGACACCGCCGGAGCCCTCCGCTTCGACACCGCGTCGCTGGTCCACCACGTGCGCGAGTGCACGCGGGCCGGCGTCCAGGCGGGCTTCCACTGCATCGGCGACGCGGCCGTCGGCCAGGTGCTCGACGCCGTCGGGGTCGTCGTCGACGAGCTCGGTGCCGCCGCCGTCCGGGCCTGCCGGCACCGGCTCGAGCACGTGGAGATGGCCGACGAGAAGGTCATCGCGCGGATGCGCGAGTGGGCGATGGTCGCCAGCGTCCAGCCCGCCTTCGACGCGGCCTGGGGCGGCACCGAGGGCATGTACGTCGAGCGGCTGGGGGAGGAGCGGGCCGTCGGCTGCAACCCGTTCGCCGACCTGGCCGACGCCGGGGTCGCCCTCGCGCTCGGCAGCGACGCCCCCGTGACCCCGCTCGACCCGTGGGGCGGGGTGCACGCCGCCGTCGACCACCGGACGCCGTCGTCCGGTCTGCGCCCCTACGACGCCTTCGACGCCGCCACCCACGGCGGCTGGCACGCCGCGCGCGCCGAGCACCCCGCCGGCCCGCTCGCCGTCGGCGCGCCGGCCGACCTCGCCCTCTGGGCCACGACCCAGACCCTGTCCACCGTCCTGTCCGAGCGCGCCCGGCCGACCTGCCGCCTGCTGCTCGTCGACGGGAAACCGATCGGAGAGACCCGATGAGCACCCTGCACCTCGATCCGGCGCTGGTCGCCCGCGCCCGCGAGCTGGCCGCGCTCGCCGCGCAGCCGGTCGTCGACCTCGCGCAGCGGCACACCACGGTGTCCGTCGAGCGCGCCGTGCTGCGGCTGGCCGGGCTGACCGGCACCGACCCGGTGACGGGGGAGGGTGCAGCCGGGAGTGGTGGGGTGGGTGGAATCCAGTGGACCGCGTGCCGTGGGTGAACCGCGTCGTCGACGCCGTCCGCGACCAGGTCGGGCTCGAGTCCGGCGTCGCGCTGCCCGTCTGGCACGCGCTGACCTCCGGCGCCGCCCCGTCGCTGCAGGCCCTCGCCGAGCAGGTCGGGGCGGGGACGGCGCGCTTCGAGGTGCCCACCGGCACCGCCGCCGAGCGCGCCCGCGAGGCCGCCCGCGACGCCGCGGCGCAGGGCATCGCCCGCATCGACGCCAACCGCCGCCGTCGCGACGAGCTGGTGGCGACGCACGGCGACCCGCCGCGCCGTCCCTGGATCTACCTGATCGTGGCCACCGGCGACATCCACGAGGACATCCCGCAGGCGCAGGCCGCCGCGCGAGCCGGGGCCGACGTCATCGCCGTCATCCGCTCCACCGGGCAGTCGCTGCTGGACTACGTGCCCGAGGGCGCCACCCGCACCGGGTACGCCGGCACGTACGCCACCCAGGAGAACTTCCGGCTGATGCGGGCCGCGCTGGACGACGTCAGCGCCGAGCTCGGCCGCTACGTCCGGCTGACCAACTACGCGTCGGGGCTGTGCATGCCCGAGATCGCCGTCCTCGCCGGGCTCGAGCGGCTGGACATGATGCTCAACGACGCGATGTACGGGATCCTCTTCCGCGACATCAACCCGCGCCGCACGTTCGTCGACCAGCGGTTCAGCCGGATGGTGCACGCCCGCGCCGGGATCATCATCAACACCGGCGAGGACAACTACCTCACCACCGCCGACGCGGTCGACGAGGCGCACACCGTCACGGTCAGCCAGCTGCTCAACGAGACGCTGGCCAAGGAGGCCGGCCTCGAGGACTGGCAGCTCGGCCTCGGGCACGCCTTCGAGATCGATCCCGACCGGGAGGAGTCCTTCCGGCTCGAGCTCGCGCACGCGCTGCTGGCCCGGTCGCTGTTCCCCGACGCCCCGCTGAAGTGGATGCCGCCGACCAAGCACATGACCGGCGACGTCTTCCGCGGCTACCTGCTCGACGGGTTCTTCAACCTCGCCGGTGCGCTCACCGGCCAGGGCATCCTGCTGGTCGGGATGATGACCGAGGCCGTCGTCACCCCGTGGCTGTCCGACCGGGACCTGGCGCTGCGCAACGTCCGGTACGTGCTGAACTCCGCCGGCAACCTGGCCGAGGACTTCGCTCCGCCGCCCGGCGGGTTCATCGACCGGCGGGCCGACACCGTGCTGCGCGAGGCGGTCGACCTGATGGGCCGGATCGCCGACCACCCCGAGGGACTGATCCAGGCGATCGCCGACGGCACGTTCGGCATCACCAAGCGCCCGCCGGACGGCGGCAAGGGTCTGGACGGCGTGGTGGAGCTCGGCGCGGACGCCTACAACCCGGCGCTGGAGCTGTTGGAGAAGGAGGTCTCCCGTGCCTGACGGCTCGATCGTCCGCCCGTACGGCGACACCACCGGCGACGGCATGGTGCAGGTGTCGTTCACCCTGCCGGTGCCGGCCGGCCCGAAGGCCGAGGGCGCGGCACTGCAGCTGGCGAACAAGATGGGCATCGAGCCGGCGATGGTCGTGCACAGCCACGCCATCGACGCCGGCTACACGTTCTTCGTCGTCTACGGCAGCGCGAAGCACCTGGTCGACCTCGACGCCGTCGTCGTCGAGGAGCGCGCCTACCCGCTGCTGTCGTCGTCGGAGATCAACGGCGCCATCCGCACGCGGCCTGAACCGGAAGATGGTCGTGCTCGGCGCGTGCATCGGCACCGACGCCCACACGGTCGGCATCGACGCGATCCTCAACGTGAAGGGCTTCGCGGGGGAGAAGGGCCTGGAGTACCTGCGCGAGATGGCGGTGACCAACCTCGGCGCCCAGGTGACCGTGCCGGAGCTCGTCGCCAAGGCCCGCGCCGCCCGCGCCGACGCCGTCCTCGTCTCCCAGGTCGTCACGCAGAAGGACGCCCACCTGCGCAACACCCGCGAGCTCGCCGCGGCGTTCCGCGAGGCGATGGGGGAGAACCGCCCGCTGCTCGTCGTCGGCGGCCCGCGCTTCGACCCGGCGATGGCCGCCGACCTCGGCGTCGACAAGGTCTTCGGCCGGGGGACGACGCCCGGCGAGGTCGCCAGCTACCTGATCCACGCCCTCGTCCCCGGCCCCAAGGAGCACGCAGCATGAGCGAGACCGACCCCCGCCTCGGCCTGACCGTCACCCACCGCCGCTACGTGCCCTACGCGCACGCCCACTACGGCGGCTCGCTGGTCGACGGCGCCTACACGCTGGGCCTGTTCGGCGACGTCGCCACCGAGGTCGCGATCGTCATGGACGGCGACGAGGGCCTGCTCGCCGGCTACTCCGACGTCCGCTTCCTCGGGCCGGTGCGCGCGGGGGACGTCCTCGAGGCCACCGCCGAGGTCGTGCGGGTCGGCCGGCGCAGCCGCGAGCTGCGCTGCTCGGCCCGCGTCGTCGCACGGGCCGAGCCCGAGCGCGGGCCGTCGGCGGCCCGGGTCCTCGACGAGCCGCTGATCGTCGTGGAGGCGACCGCCACCCTCGTCGTCCCGTGACTCTGCGCAGCCGGGACGTCACGATCGCGTAACAGTCCGGCCCGGGCCTCCCGCGGGCCGGGTGGACGGCGCGCGCACTTCTTACAGTCGCTGCAGTTCCATCCGGGCGCAGCGGCACGTGTCCTCCGGAGCGGGTCGTGCGGCGCCAACGCACCGGCTCCTCGGAGGCCGCGAACGCGACACCCGGCGCAGCCTGCTCGGACCGCCTCATCAGACAACGGTCGAGCCGATCGCCGCCAGCGACCGGCCGTCCGGCCCGAAGACGCGGACCCGCAGCGGTGCCCGCGCCGGCGCCGACCTGGGGAAAGGACCCCGTCCTCCCCACCCTTCGCAAGCTCAGGGCGGGGCCCGGGACGGGGCCGAACCGCGCGATGCGCGGCGATGGGATGCTGGGTCAGGACCGCGGCAACGGCGCAGCGGTCCGGACCCACGTCCGACCGCGGGGGTCCGAGTGGCTCCGGGTGGTCCCCGGGACGACGTTCGGGGAGGCAGTGCGTGCCGGCAGCACCTGAAGGGCCGCCGTCCGGCACCGGCACGCTGCCCCGTCCGGCGGAGGAGTCCGCTCCGGCAGCGCCCGGTCGTCGTTGGCCCTGGCGCACCGTCCTCGCCGCCGCGGGTGGCCTCGTGCTGCTGCTCGCGTTCCCGAGCTACGACCTGTCCGCGCTGGCCCCCCTCGGCCCTGCGGCCCTCGCGCTCGCCGTCCACGGCCGGCGCTTCCGCTCCGGCCTGTGGCTCGGACTCGTCTTCGGCCTCGCCTTCTTCGTGCCGCTGCTCTCCTGGACGGGCACCTACGTCGGTGCGGTCCCGTGGCTCGCCCTCGCGCTGATGGAGGCGGCCTTCCTCGCCCTCCTGGGCGGCGCGACGGCGCTCACCTCCCGGCTGCCGTTCTGGCCACTGTGGACGGCGGCGCTGTGGGTGGCCGACGAGCTGCTGCGCGGGCGCGTGCCCTTCGGCGGCTTCCCCTGGGGCCGGCTCGGGTTCAGCCAGACCGAGGGCCCGCTGATGTCGCTGGCGGCCTACGGCGGCGTGCCGCTGGTGAGCTTCGCCGTCGCCCTGACCGGTGCCCTGCTCGCCGCGGCGGTGCCACCACTGGTGCGTGCCTGGCGGAGCGCCTCGGCGCCGCCGCCGGAGGACGACCAGCCGGGGGAGCAGTGGCCTGCGCTCCGCGCCGCCGCGCTCGCGGTCGCCGCCGTGCTGGTCGTGCCCCTGATCGGCGGCCTCGCCTGGCTGCCGCTGCCCGGCCGCTCGCTCACCGAGGGCGGCCCGACGTCGACGGTCGCGGTGATCCAGGGCAACGTGCCGCGCGCGGGCCTGGACTTCAACGCCCAGCGCCGCGCCGTCCTCGACAACCACGTGCAGCAGACGCTCGAGCTCGCCGCGGCCGTGGAGGACGGCCGGGAGGCGCAGCCCGACGTCGTCATCTGGCCGGAGAACAGCTCCGACATCGACCCGTTCCTCAACGAGGACGCCGCCCGCGAGATCGACCGGGCCGCGGAGGCGATCGGCGTGCCGATCCTGGTCGGGGCGGTCACCGACGGGCCCGGCCGCTTCATCAGCAACACCGCCGTGGTGTGGGACCCGGAGAGCGGGCCCGGCGACACCTACCTGAAGCGCCACCCCGTGCCCTTCGGCGAGTACATCCCGTACCGCTCGTTCTTCCGGTTCTTCAGCGCCGAGGTCGACCGCGTCCGCCGGGACTTCGCCAGCGGCGACGAGCCGGGCGTCCTCGACGTCGGCGGGACGCGGGTGGGCGACCTCATCTGCTTCGAGGTGGTCTACGACGGCCTGGTGCACGACGTCGTCGACGGCGGCGCCGGCATGCTCGTCGTCCAGACCAACAACGCGACGTTCGGCTTCACCGACGAGAGCGCGCAGCAGCTGGCCCTGAGCCGGCTCCGCGCCGTCGAGTACGGCCGGTCGGTGGTCGTGGCGGCGACCAGCGGCATCTCCGCGATCGTCGCTCCCGACGGCTCGGTGGTCCGCTCGTCGGCGTTGTTCACCCCGGCGGTCTTCGTCGACGACATCGCCCAGCGGGATTCCACGACCCTGGCCCTGCGGCTCGGCTCGGCCCCCGAGTGGGTGCTCACCGCCCTCGGGCTCGGCGCGCTGGCCGCCGTCCTCGGGACGGGACTGGTCGCCCGGCGCCGGGGGAGGGCCGGGCGATGACCGGCCGGGTCCTGGTGATCGTGCCCACCTACAACGAGGCCGACAACGTCGAGCGCATTCTCGAGCGGCTGCAGGCGAGCGTGCCGGAGGCCCACGCGCTCGTGGTCGACGACGCCTCGCCCGACGGCACCGGCGAGCTGGCCGAGAAGCTGGCCGCCCGCGACCCGCGGGTGCACGTCCTGCACCGGGCGGAGAAGGCCGGCCTGGGCCCCGCGTACCTGGCCGGGTTCGCCTGGGCGCTCGAGCACGGCTACGACGTCGTCGTCGAGATGGATGCCGACGGTTCGCACGCCCCGGAGCAGTTGCCCCGCCTGCTGACGGCGCTGGAGGAGGCCGACCTCGTGCTGGGCTCGCGCTACGTCCCGGGCGGCCGCGTGGAGGACTGGCCGGTGTACCGCCTCCTCCTCTCCCGCCTGGGCAACCGGTACACCCGCCGGCTGCTGCGCCTCCCGCTCAGCGATGCCACCGGCGGCTACCGGGCCGCCCGGGCCGACCTGATCGACCGGCTGCCGCTCGACGACGTCGCCAGCCACGGCTACTGCTTCCAGGTCGACTGGGCCTGGCGGGCCGTCCGCGCCGGGGCCCGGGTGACCGAGGTGCCGATCACCTTCACCGAACGGACGCTCGGCAGGAGCAAGATGAGCGGCTCGATCGTTAGAGAAGCGTTGGTACGGGTCACCGTGTGGGGCCTCAAGGACCGGCTGGCCGACCGCCTGCCGGACCTGGTCCGCCGCCCCGTGCCAGGACGACCCCGCGACGGCGGGCGGTCGAGCGCAGCCCGGTAGGCGGGCCGCCGCCGCCCCGTGGTCCGGGGACAGGAGAGAGGCGGACGTCGTGGGACGCCGGTTACGTGTGGCGATCGGGCTGCTGGCCCTGATCGAGATCGTCGGATTCATCCTGGTCGCGAGCTGGATCGGGTTGGGCTGGACGATCCTGCTCACCCTCGCCACCAGCGTGCTGGGCTGGGTCCTGCTGGCCCGCCAGGGCGTGAAGGCGCTGGCGGAGGTGCGGGACCGTGCCCGCAGCCGCCGTCCGGCGGGGCGCGAGCTGGGCGACGCCGGGCTGATCGCCGTCGGCGGGCTGCTCATGGTGCTGCCCGGCTTCGTCGGCGACCTGATCGGGCTGCTCTGCCTGCTGCCGATCACGCGGCCGCTGATCCGGGCGGGGCTGGCCCGCCTGGCGTTCTCCCGGCTGCCCGTCCACCTGCGGCCGCCGGTGCGCGTCGGCAGTGTCCGCACCGTGGAGGTCGACCAGCCCGGCCCGTACGGCGGCTACGGCCGGGTGGAGCCGCTGGTGATCGAGGGCGAGGTCGTCCGCGAGACCCCCGGCGACGGCCGACCGCCCGGCTGAGCGCGAGTTGCTCGACGGGCGGACGAGGCCCCGAGACGCGGAACGGCCCCGGTGGTTTCCCACCGGGGCCGTTCTGCAGATCGTGCTGAGGTCAGCTGGCGCGAGTACGCCGGCCGCGCAGCACCTCGAGCCGCTCGGCGAGCACCTCTTCGAGGTCCTCGACGGAACGACGCTCCAGGAGCATGTCCCAGTGCGTGCGCGGGGGCTTGACCTTCTTCGGAGCCGGCTCGGCACCCCCGACGAGCTTGGCCGCGGAGCCGTCGAACTTGCACTCCCACGTGTCGGGGAGCTCGGCGTCGTCGGCGAACGGCACCGTGAACAGGTGGCCCGAAGGGCACCGGTACTCGGCGTACTGCCGCTCGATCGGCGCGGTGTTCCGCTCGGTCTCGTAGCTCACGCTGCCCAGTCGGCTGCCGCGCAAGGAACGCTCACCCATGGCACACCGTCCTCTCGTCTTGATGTCGGTCGGGACTCACGTCCGGCACACAGGCCACTACCCATCGGACCGGGGAGTCACAGAGATTAACGACGGAAATCCCCGAAGGATTCCGTCCAATCGGCGGTCCATCATCGCATGGGGGTGGATATCGGCCCGTGCCGCCCCCCGGACGGGTGACACCGCAGGTCAGGGGAGCGCCAGCTGCCCCGGTCCGGTCATCGTCGGGCCGAGCTGACCGCGGACGTAGTGCCGTCGGCAGAGCACCTGGTAGCGCACCGCCGGCGCGGCGCCGTCGTCCCCTTCGTCCGGCGCCGCCGGGGCGGTGTCGGCGACGACGACGGTCTCGCCGGAGCGCACCATGAGGCCGTCGACGACGCGGGCGTTGAGCAGTCCGGGCAGCCCGCACCAGCAGAGCACCTCGACCTGCACGCGCTCGACGACGTCGGCGACCTCGAGCAGCCGCTGGGTGCCGGGGAACAGGCGGGTGCGGAAGTCGGTGGTGAGCCCGAACGCGTAGACGTCGACGTGCGACTCGTCGACGAGCTCGGCGCACTGGTCGACCTGCGCGCCGGTGAGGAACTGCGCCTCGTCGACGATCAGGTAGTCGACCCGCTGGCCGGCGGCCCACCGGTCGCGGACCAGGAGCCGGAGGTCGGTGGCCTCGTCGATCTCCACGGCCGGCCGGGACAGCCCGACCCGGGAGCTGATCTGCGGGGCCGCCGACCGGTCGCCCTGGGTGACCAGCAGTCCGTGGCGGCCCTGCCGGCTCTGGTTGTGGTCGACCTGCAGCGCCAGGGTCGACTTCCCGCAGTCCATCGGGCCGTGGAAGAACGTCAGGTGTGCCGGGGCCGGGTGCCGCCGCCGGTCGCCCGAGGCCGGGATCGACGCCGGGAGGGGGAGCGGGACCGGATGCGGAGCGGGGTGCCCGGGATCGGACTCCGTCACAGGCGCTCCGGCGGCTGGTTGCCCGCCTCGACGACGGCGCGGCGGATCGGCAGCGCGGCCAGGGCGATGAAGCCCGCGACGAAGAAGATCACCAGGCTGACGATGGCCAGCCGGTAGGAGCCGGTCACCTGGTAGGTGATGCCGAACGCCAGCGGCCCGAGCCAGCTGGTGCCGCGGTCGCTGATCTCGTAGAAGCCGTAGTACTCGGCCTCCTTGCCGACCGGGATCAGCTGGCTGAACAGCGACCGGGACAGCGCCTGGGTGCCGCCCTGGACGAGGCCGATGACCGCGGCCAGCGCGTAGAACTGTGCGACCGCACCCTCCTGCAGGAAGAACGCCGCCAGCAGCACGCCGATCCAGGCGATCAGGGCGCCCAGGATGACCCGCTTGGCGCCGTACCGGCCGGCCAGCCGGCCCAGCCCGAGGGCGCCGGCGATGGCGACCACCTGGACCATCAGGATCGCGCCGGTGAGCACCTCCTGGGCGAGGTCGAGCTCCTCGGTCGCGTAGGTCGCCGACAGCGCGATGACGGTCTGGACGCCGTCGTTGAACAGCAGGTAGGCGCCGAGGAACCAGAGGGTCAGCGGGAAGGCCCGCATCTCGCGGAGCGTCGTCGCGAGCTGGCGGAAGCCGCTGCGCGACCGCGTGGCGTCCGGATCGCGGACCGGGCGGTTGCGCAGCCGGGACACCGTGAAGACGGTGAACGCGCCCCACCACAGGCCGGCGGTGGCCAGGCAGATGCGCACCGCCTCACCGGTGGTCAGGCCGAGACCCTCGGCCCCGAGCACGAGCCCGAGGTGGATGGCCAGCAGCAGCGCCCCGCCGACGTAGCCGAACGCCCAGCCGCGGCTGGAGACGGCGTCGCGCTCGTCGGGCCCGGCGAGGTCGGGCAGCCAGGAGTAGTAGACGACGGTGGCCGCACCGAAGGCGATGTTGGCGACGATGAACAGCACCGCGCCGAACACGTAGCGCCCGTCGGCGATGAAGAACATCAGGGTGGTCGAGAGCGCGCCGAGCATGGCGAAGCCGGCGAGCATCTCCCGCTTGCGGCCGGTGCGGTCGGCCACGGCGCCGGTCAGCGGCAGCACCAGCACCTGGAGGAGCACCGACGCGGAGAGCACGTAGGAGAACCAGCTGCCCGGCGGGATGCCCAGGCCCAGGAACGGCAGGTCGCCGTCGGCATTGACCGCGTCCTCCGCGACGGCGGTGAGGTACGGGCCCAGGAAGACGGTCGTCACCGAGGTGTTGAAGACCGACATCGCCCAGTCGTAGGAGTACCAGCCGAAGCGCTCGCGGCGGAGCTCGCGGTCGACCGGCACGGCGGGTTCTGCGGTGGACGGGGACGTGGTCACGGGCGCAGGTTTCCAGCCGACGTCGAGCCGGTCCAGCACCGGAGGGTCACGGTCACGCGCATGTCCGGCGATCAGGGGACGTCGTCAGGGGACATCATCAGGGACAAGGCCGCCCGGGAAGGCCGCCACCTCCGTCGTCGGTCGGGTCTTGTCCACGTAGTGCGGCCGGTCGTCCTCGCCGGCCCGCAGCGGCACCAGGCCGCGGGTGATCGCCGCGGTGATCCGGTAGCGCGCCCGGTTGGCGTCACCCACGCGCCCCATCTGCAGGTCGTCGAGCTTGACCGGCGGCCCGACGTGCACCTTCAGGTGCGGACGGCGGACGATCGCCCGCACCAGCGTCCGCAGCTTGCCCCAGTCGTTGCCGTACTGCAGCACCTCGTGGGCGCCCCACTGGCTGACCGGGATGACCGGCACGCCCATGCCGAGCGCCATGCGGGCCATGCCGGTGCGGCCGCGCTCGGGCCAGCCGTCGGGCGTCAGCCCGACCCGGCCCTCCGGGTAGGCGACGACGTGCCCGCCGTGCACCAGGGCCACCTCCGTGATCCGGACCGCGTGCCGGGCCAGTTCGGTGCCGCGCTCGACGCGGATGGCGCCGGTGCGCTCCAGCAATGCCCCGGCAATCGGCGCGGAGATGATCCCGCCGGTCGCCATGATGCGGGGCATGACGCCGACCTTGTAGAGCGCGACGGCGATGACGAACGGGTCGAAGTCGCCGATGTGGTTGGCCGCGAACAGCAGCGGTCCGCGGCGGAGCTCCTCGGGGATCTCCCCGGTCACCTCGACCCGCCCGAAGATGCTCACCAGCCACGAGAAGTGCTCGAGCATGAACCGCCAGAACCACCACGGCGGGGCGACGGCGATCGCGAGTTCGCGGGCGAACCACTCCGGGTCGTCGTCCTTGACCAGGTCGCCGAGGTCCTGGGGGAGGGGAGGGGCTTCCGGCCGCCAGTCCCGCACGGGGCTCACCGCGGCACCCACTGGCCGCGCTTCTCGAGCAGCTCGCGGAGCATCGCCGGCCGGTCGGTCATGATGCCGTCCACCCCCAGGTCCAGCATCTCCGTCGTCTCCTTCTCGGTGTCGACCGTCCAGACGTGCACCTGCAGGCCGCGCGCGTTGGCGGCGTGCACGAACCGCTCGTCCACCAGCGCCCGGCCGCCGAGCTGCAGCGGCACCTGGGCGCAGCCGGCCTGGAAGCGGGCGAGCCCGGCGGCGCGAGGGGAGTAGGACGACAGCCGCAGGGCCGCGACCCCGCGGGGACCGAGCGACGTGCAGATCGACGGACCGAGCAGCCGGCGGGCGGCGGCCAGCCGGGCGTCGGAGAACGAGGCGAGGCAGACCCGGTCACCGACCTGGAGCCGCCGGATCGTCCGGACGAGCGGCGCCAGGACGCCGGCCGCCTTGATGTCGAGGTTGAACCGCACGTCGGGCCAGGCGCCGAGCAGGTCCTCGAGCCGCGTGATCGGCTCGCGGCCGCCGATCCGGGCGCGCGACACCTCGGCCCAGCTCAGGTGCTGCACGCGGCCCCTCTGGTCGGTGACCCGCTCGAGCGTGGCGTCGTGGAAGACCACCAGCACGCCGTCGGCGGTCACCCGGATGTCCGTCTCGATGTAGCGATACCCCATGGCGACACAGGCCTCGAAGGCCGACATCGAGTTCTCCAGGTGCTCGATGGCGCCACCGCGGTGCGCCATCGCCACGGGGGTCGGCCCGTCGAGGAAGGCGTAACGCACTGCGGGCACGTGTTCACGCTAGTGGGGGCGACGCTGCGGTCTCCGAGGCCCCGGAGACCGCAGCGGCCATGCGCTCGACGATCGCCGTCAGCACGGGAGCGGGGGTCGCGAGGTTGAGCCGCACGTGCCCCTCTCCGGGCGCTCCGCACTCCGGACCGTCGATGAGGGCGACGCCCGCGTGCTCCAGGAAGAAGGCGCCGGGCCTCGGCCCGAGGTCCAGGTCCCGGCAGTCCAGCCAGGCGAGATAGGTGCCCTCGGGCGGCTCGTACCGGACCTGCGGGAGGTGCTCGGCGAGCAGGTCGGTCAGCAGCCGGCGGTTGCGGTCGAGGTACCGCAGGACGCCGGCCAGCCAGGCCTCGCCCTCGCGGTAGGCGGCGGTGTTGGCGAGCACCCCCAGCGTCGCTGCACCGTGGGAGTAGAGGAAGCCGACCCGTGCCCAGTGCTCGACGTCGGCATCGTTGCTGAGCACCAGTTGCGCCGCCTTGAGACCGGGCAGGTTCCACGCCTTGGACGCGGAGGTGGCGGTCACCGTGTGCCCGGCGGTGGCCTCGGACAGCGCGGCGTACGGGCGGTGGACAGCGCCCGGGTACACCAGGGGAGCGTGGATCTCGTCGGCGAAGACACGGGCACCGGCGTGCTCGACGACGTCGGCCAGGGCCAGCTGCTCCTCGGCGGTGAAGACGCGGCCGAGCGGGTTGTGCGGATTGACGTGCACGACGAGACCGGCGCCGCGCTCGAGCGCCCGGGCGATGCCGTCGAGGTCGTACGTCGCGCGGCCGGCGTCGTCGACCATCGGCACCTGGATCAGCTCGCGGCCCATCAGGCCCGGGACCGTCAGGAACGGCATGTACGCCGGCGTCGGCAGGACGACGGCGCTGCCCGGCGGCGTGAAGTGCTCGATGGCGGCCTGCAGTCCGGCGACGACGTCGGCGAGCGGCGTGACCCGCTCCGGGGCGACGGTCCAGCCATACCGGCGGGCGGACCAGTCGGCGAAGGCCTCGGCCATCTCGTCGGCGACCGCCGCCGGGAGGTAGCCGAAGTGGCCGGCCTCGACGGCCTCGTGCAGCGCCCGGGTGACGGCCGGGGCGGTGCCGAAGTCCATCTCGGCGACGAAGGCCCCGATCGCCGGTCCGTACTTGGTCCACTTGAGGCTGCCGTGGGCGCGCAGGGCGTCCTCGGTGAGGGAATCGAACGACGGATCCGCGACCTCCGATCCGGTCATCGCGGCCCCCTTCCAGGCGCTTGTGGCGTGTCCTCCGCGAGTCGCGGGTCTCTGTCAGCAGTCCCGTCTAGCGTGCGCAGGCGTGGCACAGCAGCATGCGTCGGGCGCGGCGACGGAGCTTCCGTTCTCCCCCGCCCCGAGCAGGGGGAGTGGCGAGCAGCGACGGTGCGGCTGGTGCCGCCGGGTCCTGCCGCAACAAGGGTCGGTCGGCCGGCCACGGATGTACTGCGGGCAGGCCTGCCGTCAGCGGGCCTACGAGCAGCGCGCCGCGACGTCGAAGGCCGGGCTGCCGGGCGACGTCGTCCTGGTGTCGCGGGCCGAGCTCGACGGGCTCCAGGACCGGCTGTACCAGCTGCGGTGCGCGCTCGAGGACGTGCAGACGCTGCTGAGCGATCGCCCGACCAAGGCCGAGCTGGAGCGCTCACTGGCCGACCTCGTGCGCTCGACCGGTCGGCTCGACCGTCTCTGGGTCACCGAGCGCGCCGGCTGAGCTCCCGTTCGTCAGTCGTCTTCGCCGTCGTCGTTGTCGCCCTCTTCGCCACTGTCCTGCTCGCCGCCGTCGTCGGTCGTTCCGTCGTCCTGGTCCTGCCCGGCCGCCTGGCAGCCGGTCAACGTGGCGCCGCCGCCGAAGAGCGTCAGGGCCGTGAACAGTGCCGCGAGTGGTCGTCGGATGCGCATGTCCCGACACTACGAACACCCGGCGATCGGCGCCCGTCGAGCCGCCGACACCTCGTGTACTTACGTCACTGTGACGTTACTGGGCAGGTGTAGGCGGGTGGGGGGAGAGTCGCGACTGACGCTCCAGAAGGGCTCTGACGGGGTCGCGCGGCGCGAGGCCTCGGATGGGCGTCGCGAGGCGACCGATCAAGATCACCGGAACAAGATCGACTTCGGGGGAGCAGGACGCGGAGATCTCCGGGCGCCGACGCGAGCAGCCGACGCAGCCGGCACGGGCGCGGCGGCCTGGCGGGTCGGCACGAGGATCGAACGGCGAGCAGACGCTGGCGGCCACCGCGCCGGGGAATCGCGTGGACGCGGCAGCGAGCGGGAGGGTCGCGCGGTCGTCGTCGGAGGAAAGGTTGTGCGCGGCGAGCGGGTCGGACGCCGGCGTCGCAGCCCCTCTCGGCGCTCGATCCCAAGCGCCGATAATGCACATTATGTCAACTCGTCTGGAGCGGGATCGCGAAGGACACGTCCTCCGCCTTGGTCACGCCCGCGGTCCGGCCGGGTGCGGCCTGCTCTTCCCAGTACAGGTTCGTGTGCGCGATGACCTTGTCCGGCGACGGCGCACCCCACTCGCTGAGGTCCTCGGTCGTGTGCGCGTCGCCGACCAGCGTGACGTCGTAGCCCCGCGTGAAGGCACCGTGGATCGTGTTGCGGATGCACTGGTCGGTCTGCGCGCCGGCGACGACGAGGTGCCCGATGCCGCCCTTCGCCAGGACGTCCTCGAGGTCGGTGCCCTCGAACGAGTCACCGAAGGTCTTGTGCACCACGGGCTCCGTCTCCTGCTGGGACAGCTCCGGGACGTACTGCCAGGCGTCACTCCCCTGCACCAGGTGCTCGCTGGAGTGCTGGACCCACACGACGGGCACACCTTCGCCCCGCGCCTTGTCGACCAGCGAGCTGATGGTGGCGACGACGGCGTCCCGGTCGTGCGCTCCCTCGACGACGCCGTTCTGGACGTCGATCACCACGAGGGCAGTGTTGGGCCGGTCGGACAACGTGGTCACGCTGATCTCCTCTTGTGGTGAGACTGCCTGCGGCGACGGGGATCATGCCCCGTCGCGTTCCCTGTCGTCACCCGGGTGGCCACCTCCCCCAGCCGCTCCGCCACCAGCACGAAAGCATCCGTGCGGCGCTGGTCCTGCGTTCGCCCCTCGTACCGACCCGCGGCCATGGCGTCGGCATCGGCCAGGAGCAACTCCGCCTCCGCGCGAAGGATGGCTCGCCACAGCGGCCCATTCATCGGCATCCGGCCGCTGACCGTTGCAGTCCCGTCGGGATGGATGTCGACAACCATTCCGAGCATCTCGTCCGCGATGTCGCCGCACCGCTCACCCAGCACGATCGTGTCTCTCATGGCCGGAGGGTAGAAACGCCGACCGACAGTTTCGGGTCTCGTCGACGGCGGCGTCGCCATCGGGCGACCGCTCAGTCCGACGACTGGGCAGAGTCCACCCTGCGTACCCATGTCCGCTCGAAGGAGACTCCGTGCCCGCCACGATCCGCGCGATCATCGTCAGCGCCGACCTCGACCGACTGCTCGCCTTCTACACGAACCTGCTCGGGGCCCAGGAGGTCATGCGCTTCCCCACTGATGGTCCGGTCTTCTACGTCGGCCTGGCGCTCGGCGACTCGGAGCTCGGCCTGTCCTCCGACGCCTCGGTCGTCGCCGGCGATCCCGGCCGGATGCTGCTCAGCATCGAGGTGCCCGACGTCGACGCGCTGCTCCCCCGGGTCGAGGAGCTCGGCGGCACGGGCGGCGGGGGCGCCAACGACATGCCGTGGGGTCAGCGGGTCGCCCACATCAAGGACCCGGACGGCAACGTCGTCAACCTGACCCAGACGCTCTGATCCGGGACCGCCGGCACTTTCGTCACACCCGCGTGTCCCCCAGGCGGAGCCGGGTAGCGGCACCCCATGACCGAGCACCATCACGACCCGTCCGGTACGCGGGCCGACGAGACGGACCACCTGACCAACCGGGCCACGTTGCCGGGCGAGAGCGATCCGGGGCCGACGGCGGTGCCCGGCGCCTACGAGGCCGACGACGACGAGCAGGAACGCGGCAAGGCGGTCAAGCCGGGCAACTGAGGATCAGGGCGACGCGGCCATCCGCACGCCCAGGCCGACGAGCACGGTCCCGCTGACCGCCTCGAGGCGCCGGCGGATCCGCGGCCGCCTGAACCAGGCACCCGCCCGCGCCACCCCGGCGGCCAGGGCCAGGTAGAGCCCGGTCTCCACGGTGATCTGCAGCAGCCCGAGCAGCGCCGTCGTCGTGAAGACCGGCCCGTCCGCCGGCACGAACTGCGGATAGAACGCGATCATGAAGACGGCGGCCTTCGGGTTGGCCAGCTGCACGACCAGGCCCTCGCCGAATGCTCCCCACCAGTGGCGGCGGCCCGGCAGCGGCGCCACGTCCGCAGGAACGGCAGCTGCCGCTCCCCTGTCGCGCCACGCCGCCCGCCAGGCCTTGATCCCCAGGTACAGCAGGACGACCGCGCCGACGATCCGCAGGACCAGGTAGGCCACCTCGGACGCCGCCACCAGCGCGGCGAAGCCGGCTCCGGCGAACAGCGCCCACACGTACAGCCCGGCCTCCAGGCCCAGCACGGTCGGGACGGCGCCCCGCAGCCCGCGGAGCGCCGCGCGCCGGAAGATCAGCGCCATCGCCGGACCGGGCGACGCCGAGATCAGCAGCACGGCCAGCAGGAACGCCGGCAGCGTCGAGAGCAGGTCCACGGCCGCGATGGTGGCACTCCCCTCCCCCGCGGTCGAACAGGTTCCGACGCGACCAGTCCGTCGCCGCTGCCGCCGCGTTCCCAGCTACGTCAGCGAAGATCGAGTCCCTATGGACCTCCTCGGCCGCTTCTGGGCGCGCGTCACCACGACGGTGCCGGACCTGCCGACCGAGGTCCTGTTCGGCACGGCCGCCGTCGCCGGGCTGCTGATCCTCTCCCCCACCCTCTGGCGGCTGACCCGGCACGCGGTGACCATCGCGCACGAGGGCGCGCACGGCGCCGTCGCGCTGGCCGCCGGGCGGCGGCTGTCGGGGATCCGGCTGCACTCCGACACCTCCGGCCTGACCGTCTCGTCCGGCAAGCCGACCGGGCCGGGCATGGTGCTGACCTGCTTCGCCGGCTACGTCGGGCCCGGCCTCTTCGGCCTGGGCGCGGCCGCGCTGCTCGCCGCCGGGCACGCGGTCGGCCTGCTCTGGGCCCTGCTGCTGCTCCTGGCGCTCCTGCTCGTGCAGATCCGCAACTGGTACGGGCTGTGGTCGGTCCTGGTCACCGGCGGCGTCGTGTTCGCCGCCACCTGGTGGCTGCCCGACCGAGGGCCAGGCCGCCTTCGCCGCGCTGGCCACCTGGTTCCTGCTGCTCGCCGCGCCCCGCGCCGTCCTGGAGCTGCAGACCACCCGCAGCCGGCGACGCACCCCGGACTCCGACGCCGACCAGCTGGCGCGGCTCACCCGCGTGCCGGCCCTGGTGTGGGTCGGCGCCTTCCTGCTGGTCGACGTCGGAGCGCTCGTCCTCGGCGGGACCTGGCTGCTGACCTGACCGGTCAGTGCCGGCGCCGCCGCGGCTCGCAGCCCTTGGGCTGGGTCACCGGCTCCGGCTGCGGACCGGGCGGGATCTCGAGCTCGAGGTCCTCGTGGTCGACGGTCACCTGGCGGCCGTGGTGGCGGATGTCCAGCGGATCGCCGTCCACCAGCCGGTAGATGGCCTTGTCCGGCGTCACCGAGACGGTCAGCTTGCGCCCCCGGTAGACCACGCGGAACCGCAGCCGGGTGATCGTCGGGGGCAGGCGCGGCCCGAACGTCAGCTCGCCGTTGTGGTCGCGCATGCCTCCGAAGCCGGCGACCGCGACCGACCAGCCCCCTGCCAGGGAGGCCATGTGCAGTCCGTGCCCGGAGTTGTGGTGCAGGTTCTGCAGGTCGGTCAGCGCCGCCTCGGCCCAGTATTCGTACGCCAACTGCAGGTGGCCGGTCTCCGCGGCGACGATCGCCTGCTGGGTCGCCGACAGCGACGAGTCCCGGGTGGTGCGGGCCTCGTAGTAGGCGAAGTTGGCGATCTTCTCCTCGAGGGTGAAGGCGTCGCCGCGCAGGTGCAGCGCCATCACCAGGTCGGCCTGCTTGACCACCTGCTTGCGGTAGATCTCGAAGTACGGGTAGTGCAGCAGCAGGGGGTACTTCTCCGGCGGAGTCCCCTCGAAGTCCCACTCCTCGTGGTGGGTGAACGCATCCGACTGCATGTGCACGCCGCGCTGGGTGTCGTAGGGCACCGCCATGAGCGACGCCGCGCGCAGCCACGTCTCCACCTCGTCCTGCCGCACCTGCAGCCGCCCGGCGACGTCGGGCTGCCGCCGCACGGCCTCGGCCGCCTCCCGCAGGTTCCGCTGCGCCATGAGGTTCGTGTAGACGTTGTTGTCGACGACGGCCGTGTACTCGTCCGGCCCGGTCACCCCGTCGATGCGGAAACCGTGCTCCGGGTCGAAGTGACCGAGCGAGGCCCACAGCCGGGCCGTCTCGATGAGCAGCTCGGCCCCGAAGTCGCGGTCGAAGTCGTCGTCGAGGGTCGCGTTGTGGTACCGGATGACGGCGTCGGCGATGTCGGCGTTGATGTGGAAGGCCGCCGTCCCGGCCGGCCAGTACCCCGAGGTCTCCTCACCACGGATGGTGCGCCAGGGGAACGCGGCCCCCTCCATCCCGAGGACGCGAGCCCGCTCCTTGGCCAGGTGCATGGTCGAGTGACGCCACCGCAGCGCGTCGCGGACGGCCGACGGCGCCGTGTAGGTGAGCACGGGGAGCACGTAGGTCTCGGTGTCCCAGAACGTGTGGCCGTCGTAGCCGGGGCCGGTGAGGCCCTTGGCCGGGATCGCCTGGCGCTCACCGCGCAGACCGGCCTGCAGGACGTGGAACATGCCCACGCGCACGGCCTGCTGCATCTCGTCGTCGCCCTCGATCTCGACGTCGGCCTCGTCCCAGTGCTGGTCGAGCAGCTCGCGCTGCTCGCGCACCAGCCGGTCCCAGCCGGCCAGCTTGGCCGTCGCGAGCGCCGCCTCCACCTGGTCGCGCAGGGCAGGTCCGGACCGCCGCGACGACCAGCCGTAGGCGAGGAACTTGACCAGCTTGAGCGAGCCACCGGGCGGAATCCGCGCCGCCAGCGTGTAGCGGGCCAGGTCGCCGGTGGCCTCGATGTCCTCGGTGCAGGTGTCCGGGATCTCGATGACGTGGTCCATACCGGCGGCGATCCGCAGCCGGCTGCGCTTGGTGTGGTGGACCAGCACGGCGCGCCGGCCGCGGGCGACGGAGATCTCGTTCTGCAGAGGGTGCGCCAGCGCGGCGGCGGCCCGCGGGTCGTCGACCTCGGTGGTCGGGGCGGACTCGTTGGCCAGCAGGTCCGACTGCAGGGCGACGTACAGGTCGCCGAGGTCGTCGGTGACCTCGACCTGGTACTCGATCGCGGCGATCGAGCGCCGCGTCAGCGAGACCAGGCGGGTGCTGGTCACCCGGACGGTCCGGCCGCCGGGAGACTTCCACTCGGTGACGCGACGCAGCACCCCGGCCCGCAGGTCCAGGGTGCGCCGGTGGTCGATGATCTCGCCGTAGGTGAGGTCCAGCGGCGAGTCCTTGACCAGCAGCCGGATCAGCTTGCCGTCGGTGACGTTGACGACCGTCTGCCCCGACTCCGGGAAGCCGTAGCCCGCCTCGGCGTACGGCAGCGGCCGCTCCTCGAAGAAGCCGTTGAGGTACGTGCCGGGGACGACGACCGGCTCGCCCTCCTCGAACGAGCCGCGCATGCCGATGTGCCCGTTGGCCAGCGTGAACACCGACTCGTGCACGCCCAGCGAGGCGTGGTCCAGGCCGACCTCGGTCAGCGCCCACGGTTCGATCGGGAACGTCGGCCGCCCCTCGGTCATGCTCCTTCTCCCATCAGCTCTTCGAGGTCCGTGACCACGACGTCCGCACCGTGTTCCTTCAGGGCGGCGGCCTGCCCGACCCGGTCCACCCCGACGACGAAGCCGAAGGCGCCTGCCCGGCCGGCTTGCACGCCGGAGATCGCGTCCTCGTAGACGACGGCCTGTGCGGGCTCGAACCCGAGGGCACGGGCTCCGGCCACGAACGTGTCGGGCTCGGGCTTGCCGCGCAGGTGGTCCCGGCCGGCGACCACGCCGTCGATGCGCACGTCGATGAGGTCGGCGAAGCCCCCGGCCGCGATGACCGTCTCGCCGTTGGCCGAGGCGGTCACGACCGCGGTCGCCAGGCCCGCGTCCTTGCACGCACGCAGGTACCGGACCGAGCCGGGATAGATCTCGACGCCGTGCTCCTCGAGCTCCGCGAGCACCATCTCGTTCTTCCGCGTCGCGATCGCGTGCACGGTCGCCGCATCGGGCGGGTCGTCGGCGCCGCCCTCGGCGAGGACGATTCCGCGGCTCTCCAGGAAGCCACGGACGCCGTCGGCGCGGTGCTTGCCGTCGACGAAGCGGTTGTAGTCCAGCTGGTTGAACTCGGGCTGGCCGGGTTCGTAGCGATGGAGGAACTCGTCGAAGGTGCGTTTCCACGCAGCGAAGTGGACGGTCGCCGTCTTGGTGAGGACACCGTCGAGATCGAACAGGCAGGCACGGATGGAGTCCGGGAGGCCGAGCACGCGTGCAACGTACCGGCGGCAGGGCTTCTGCGAGGGGTTCAGCGGAACTCGGTCGTGTATCGACTTTCGCGGAGGTCGCCGACGGGCGCCCCGTCGCGCCCCTGCCTAGGGTCGCGGCAGGGACGGTCGACGGCCGGCCGCCCCCCGCCGACGACCCAGACCGAGGGAGACGACCGCCATGGCCGACCGGCCCATCGACTACGACCCGTATGCCTTCCTGCCCGAGGTGCCGAGCTTCACGGTGACCAGCTCGGACTGCGCCCACGGCGAACCGTTGGCGACGCCGCACGTCAGCGGGGTGATGGGCGCCGGCGGCGAGGACCGGTCGCCGCAGCTGTCCTGGTCGGGCTTCCCCGAGGGCACGAAGAGCTTCGCCGTCACCGTCTACGACCCCGACGCCCCCACGGCGAGCGGCTTCTGGCACTGGGCGGTCGCCAACATCCCGGCATCGGTCACCGAGCTGCCCGGCGGTGCCGGCGACAAGGACGACCCGACGCTCCCCGACGGCGCGGTCCAGCTGCGCAACGACGGCGGGTTCGCCGGCTTCGTCGGCGCCGCCCCGCCGGCCGGGCACGGCGCGCACCGGTACTTCGTGGTCGTGCACGCCGTCGACACCGAGACGCTCGACGTCGACGCGGACACGTCCTGCGCCGTGCTGGGCTTCAACCTGTTCTTCCACACCCTCGGCCGGGCCACGCTGGTGCCCACCTACGAGCAGACCTGAGGGCAGCCGCCCGGTCGCGCATCGCAGCCGACACGCGGCCGGTCGTTGAAACTTGAAGCGACCGGCCGGAAGCGGCGGACCATGGGCTCATGGTCCGCCGTGGCCTGCTCCCGCTCGCGCTCCTGGTCCTCGTCCTGACCGAGACGCTGGTCGGACCGCGGCGCGCGCACGCCACCGGGGTGCCACCGGCCGAGGTGGTCGCCGCGGTGTCCGCCGCCTACGGCGCGGGCGGGACGGTGGCCGTCGTCGTCGCCCGGCAGCTGACCATCGACCCGGACCTGCCGGTGCGCGCGGCGGAGGCACGGACCGCACGATTCACCGCGCGCAGCGCCGACAACGGCCAGGTCGCCCAGCGGCCGTTCCCGTCGGCGTCGATGGTCAAGCTCTTCCTGGCCGAGGACGTGCTCCGGCGGGCCCGCACCGGCGCCGTCGTCCTCAGCGCCCAGGACCGGCAGCTGCTCGCGAGGATGATCCGCAGCTCCGACGACCCGGCCGCCTCGGCCGTGTGGGTGCGGTTCGACGGGCCGCGGACCGTACGGGCGGTCGCCCTGCGCTACGACCTGACCGGCACCTCACCGCCGGTCCGGCCCGGTCAGTGGGGCGAGACGATGACGACGGCGCGGGACCTGGCGCGGTTCCTGGCGCTGCTGCCGGTCCTGGCCCATCCGGAGGACGTCGCCCAGCTGATGGAGTGGATGGCCTCGGCCACCCCGATCGCCGCCGACGGGTTCGACCAGCGGTTCGGCCTGTTCGGCACGCTGGCCGGCGGGCCCGCGGTCAAGCAGGGGTGGATGTGCTGCGTCGGCGGCTACCGGCACCTGCACTCGGTCGCCGTCGTCGGCACCCTGGTGGTCGTGCTGCTCAGCGAGGTACCGCGCTCGGTGGGCTATGACCAGGCGCGGGCCTGGCTCGACGCGGCCGGCCGGGCCGTGCCGGCGCCGCGCGGCGGCTCGTAGGCCGGGTCAGTCCTCGTCGTCCGGGAGCTCGGCGGCGCCGCTCGTGGCCAGCCGGGCGAACCCGACGCGCTCGTAGACCCGGGCCACGTCGTCGTCGCCGGCGGTCAGGAACACCAGGTCCGCCGTCTCCCGCGCGTGCGCGACCAGCGCGGACGCCATCCCGGCGCCCAGCCCGCGGGCTCGCAGTCGCGGCAGCGTGGCCACCCCGACCACCTCGCTGACCTCCGTGCCGTCGACGTCGACCGGCTGGTGCGAGCCGACGGCCACCGGCACGCCGTTCTCGACCGCGACCATCATCACCGTGCGCCCGGTCGCGATCCGCTCCCGCAGCACCGCGGTGCGCGCCTGGGCTTCCGCCGAGGTGTCCAGCGGCGCCTCCCGGACGTCGACCCGGCCCCCGGGGTGCGCGAACGCGATCGCGGCCACCCGCTGGTAACGGGCCAGCTCGGGGTCGTCGGCCCCGACGACGTAGAGCCGCACCCCGGCCGGCAGCAGCAGCTCGACCGGGTCGACCGCGACCAGCAGCGGCAGCTCGTCGACGCTCAGGCCGGCCTTGGTCGCCGCGGCGGCGGCCCTGGGCGAGCGCTCGAGCACCCACTCCAGCGCCGCCGGCAGGCCCGCTTCCTCCTGCAGGGCGACGGCGGCCGCGACGTCCTCGGTGGTCACCGGCCCGGCACCGGGACGCGGTCGCGCCGGGTACGGCCAGGCGGGGTCGCCGATCGGGACGTCGAGCGCGCCGACCGCCTCGATCCGCGCGTCCGGGAGGGGCGCGGCGGCGAAGTAGCGCTCGATGCAGTCGAGCAGCCCCGGGCGGGTCGGCACAGCCCGAACCCTAGACGGGGTGTCCGGAGGCGGCCCGCACCGCGGCCGGTGGGAGCTCCTCCCCCACCCGCCCGGGTGACCCGCGCGAACGCGCCGGGCAGCCAGGACGCACGATGGTGCGTGTGACCGCCGGGCCGCGCTCCTCCTACTCGCCGTACGCGGTGTTCGACCGCGGCTCGTGGCGCGCGCTCGCGGCCGGCTCCGCCCTGCCGCTCGACGAGGAGGAGCTGCGGTCGCTGGCCACCCTCGGCGACCGGATCGACCTCGACGAGGTGGCGACCGTCTACCTGCCCCTGGCCCGGCTGCTGAGCCTGCACGTGGCGGCCAGCCGTCGGCTCTGGGCGGCGCAGAGCGACTTCCTCGGCGACTCGACGGCGAAGGTGCCGTTCGTGATCGCGGTGGCCGGGAGCGTCGCCGTCGGGAAGAGCACCACTGCCCGCCTGCTGCAGACCCTGCTCGCGGCGAGCCCGGACTCACCGCGGGTCGACCTGGTCACCACCGACGGTTTCCTGCTGCCCAACGCGGTGCTCGAGAGCCGCGGGCTGCTCGGACGCAAGGGCTTCCCGGAGAGCTACGACCGGCGGGCGCTGATCCGCTTCCTCGCCGACGTGAAGTCGGGGCGCGAGGAGGTCTTCGCCCCCGTGTACGACCACCAGTCCTACGACATCGTGCCGGAGGCCCGGCAGCCGGTGGACCGGCCCGACATCCTCGTGCTCGAGGGCCTGAACGTGCTCCAGGCGGGCCGCCGGAACGACGGCACCGCGCCCGAGGTGTTCCTCTCCGACTTCTTCGACTTCTCGGTCTACGTCGACGCCTCCGAGACCGACATCCAGCGCTGGTACGTCGAGCGGTTCCTCGCGCTGCGCCGCACGGCGTTCCAGGACGCGACCGCCTACTTCCACCGCTTCGCCACGCTGACCGACGAACAGGCGCACGAGACCGCGCTCGGGATCTGGGCCGCGGTCAACGGGCCCAACCTGCGCTCGAACATCGCGCCGACCCGGTCGAGGGCCCGTCTGGTGCTGCAGAAAGCGGCCGATCACTCGGTCCGACGGGTCCTTCTGCGCAAGCTCTGAACACATTCCGGTCACGACGCGTGACACGCCGCCCGACCTGCCCGAACGGCGTATAAAGGCCATTAGTGCTGGCAGGACCTGACGACTCGTTGGAGTGATCTGGTGAGCTGGATCACGCACCTACTGTCGAGTACGGGCGCACACTTGCCGAATCCGGTAAGCGGACGAGCACTAAGAGTTACCCCGGCCCTCCGCCGGGTCCATGGACGGAAGTGATGACCATGTGTTCCCACGTAACGCCGTGTCCTGACGCGGCAAGCGAGGCCCGTGACCTGGCCGCCGTGGTGAGCGACCACCCCGAGCAGGGCTGGCGGCTGCTGTGCAACGGCGTCGTCCTCTTCGACGACGACGGTGAGCTGCTCCCCGACGGCCGTGCGATCGGTGACCACCACGTGTGGCTCGCCCCCGAGCTCGCCGGCGCCTGAAAAGGACCCCGTCCTCCTCACCGCTCGCACGCTCGCGGCGAGCCTCTGGACGGGGCCTGAGGTCATCCCCCGGAGGCCTGCCGCGCCGCTGTCTCCAGCCGGGCGCGGTAGCCCTCCCACCAGGCGCCGTCGACGCTCGTCCGGGAGGTTGTCGTTGCCCGCGGCCCAGCCCGAGGCGCCGTCGATCAGCTCGCGCACGATGTCGGCGTGGCCCGGCATGCCGGTGGGTCTCGGCGATCACGTGCACGAGGATCTCGTGCAGCGTCACCGCCTGCCGGTCGGGATCCCACCAGGGCACCGAGCCGGCCGCGTCCAGGGGCAGCTCCTCGACCGTGGCGTCGGTGACCGCCCACGCGCGGCGGTACAGCGCGAGCACGTCCTCCCGTGACTCGTCGGGCGTCGCCCACATGTCCGCGTTGAGCTCGACGTCGTCGGTCAGCCACGGGTCGACCTCGGGCACCGGCCGGCCGAACGTCGGGCCGAAGTAGCCCATCTCGACGTAGGCCAGGTGCTTGAGCAGGCCGAGCAGGTTGGTGCCGGTCGGCGTCATCGGCCGGCGGACGTCGTACTCGCCCAGCCCCTCGAGCTTCCAGAGCAGTGCGTCGCGCGCCGTCTGCAGGTATCGGTGCAGGTGGGCCTTGGGCCCGGCATCGGTCATGACCGCCACCCTGCCAGCGCCCACCGACAGAGGCCTGCCCTGTTACGCGGGGGTGCCCACCACGTCGGCCGTCGTCCCGAGGTCGTCCGGGGCCCCGGCGCCGCGGCCCGGCACCTCGCCGTTGCCCGACTCCGCGTGCGAGCCGAAGTCGTGGTCGGCGAACGCCTCCGGCGGCGGGCACGAGCAGACCAGGTTGCGGTCGCCGTAGGCCTGGTCGATGCGGCGCACCGGGCTGAGGTAGCCCCGGCCGACGAGGCCGGGCACCGGGTAGACCGCCGTCGTCCGCGGATACGGCCGCTCCCACTCCCCCGCCAGCATCGCCAGCGTGTGCGGCGCGTTGCGCAGCGGGTTGTCGGTGCGGTCGAACTCGCCGGAGGCGACCTTGTCGATCTCCTCGCGGATGGTCACCATCGCCTCGACGAAGCGGTCCAGCTCGGCCTTGTCCTCGCTCTCCGTCGGCTCGACCATCAGCGTCCCGGCGACCGGGAAGCTCATGGTCGGCGCGTGGAAGCCGAAGTCGATCAGCCGCTTGGCGATGTCGTCGTTGGTGACGCCGGTGGCCTTGGTGAGCGGCCGGATGTCGAGGATGCACTCGTGGGCGACCAGCCCGTCGGCGCCGGTGTAGAGCACCGGGAAGTGGTCGCGCAGCCGGGTGGCCACGTAGTTGGCGGCGAGGATCGCGTGCTCGGTCGCCGCGAGCAGGCCGTCCGGGCCCATCAGCCGCACGTAGGCCCACGAGATCGGCAGGATGCCGGCCGAGCCCCACGGCGCCCCCGAGACGGCCGGGCCGCTGCTGCCGGTGTCGACCAGCGGGTGCCCCGGCAGGAACGGCACCAGGTGCTCCCGGACGCCGATCGGCCCCACGCCCGGGCCGCCGCCGCCGTGCGGGATGCAGAACGTCTTGTGCAGGTTGAGGTGGCTGACGTCGGAGCCGAACCGGCCCGGCTTGGCCAGGCCCACCATCGCGTTGAGGTTCGCGCCGTCGACGTAGACCTGGCCGCCGGCGTCGTGCACCGCGGCGCAGATCTCCTGGATGTCGGCCTCGAACACCCCGTGCGTCGACGGGTAGGTGATCATGATCGCCGCGAGCCGCTCGGCGTGCTGGTCGACCTTGGCGTGCAGGTCGGCGACGTCGACGTTGCCCGCCTCGTCGCAGGCGACCACGACGACCCGCATGCCGGCCATGACAGCGCTGGCGGCGTTGGTGCCGTGCGCCGAGCTCGGGATCAGGCAGACGTCGCGGTGCTCGTCCCCGCGCGAGCGGTGGTAGCTCCGGATGGCCAGCAGGCCGGCGAACTCGCCCTGCGAGCCGGCGTTGGGCTGGACGCTGACGGCGGCGTAGCCGGTGACCTCGGCCAGGGCGTCGCACAGCTCGTCGATCAGCTGCCGGTAGCCGCGGGCCTGCTCGACCGGCGCGAACGGGTGCAGGTTCGCGAACTCGGGCCAGGTGATCGCGGCCATCTCGGTGGCGGCGTTGAGCTTCATCGTGCACGAGCCCAGCGGGATCATCGTGCGGTCCAGCGCGAGGTCCTTGTCCGACAGCATGCGCAGGTAGCGCAGCATCGCCGTCTCCGAGCGGTGCGCGGAGAACACGGGGTGCGTCAGGTAGGGCGTCGTCCGGCGCAGACCCTCCGGGAGGGCATCGGCGCCGTCGTCGTCCAGAACGGCATCCTCGGACCCGACGCCGAACGCGTGCGCGACGGCGCGCAGGGTCTCGACCGACGTCGTCTCGTCGCAGGCGACGGCGACCGTGTCGGCATCGACGACCCGCAGGTTGATCCGGCGCTCGGCGGCCGCGGCGACGATCTCGGCCGCGCGGCCGGGGACGGCCACCGTCAGGGTGTCGAAGAAGTGCTCGTGCACCAGGTCGAGCCCACCGGCGCGCAGCCAGCCGGCCAGCACGAGCGCGCTGCGGTGCACGCGGGCGGCGATCGCGGCCAGGCCCTCGGGGCCGTGGTAGACCGCGTACGAGCCGGCCATGACGGCGAGGAGCACCTGGGCGGTGCAGATGTTGCTGGTCGCCTTCTCGCGGCGGATGTGCTGCTCGCGGGTCTGCAGGGCGAGGCGGTAGGCGACGTCGCCGTCGGCGTCGACCGAGACGCCGACCAGCCGGCCGGGCAGCTGCCGGGCGAGGCCCTCGCGGACCGAGAGGTAGCCGGCGTGCGGCCCGCCGTAGCCCATGGGGACGCCGAAGCGCTGGGTGGTGCCGCACGCGACGTCGGCGCCCCACTCCCCCGGCGCCTCGAGCAGCGTCAGTGCCAGCAGGTCCGCGGCGACGACGACCGACGCCCCGGCGGCGTGCGCGGCCTCGGCCAGGGCCCGGTGGTCGCGGACGGCGCCGCTGGCCCCCGGGTAGGACAGCAGGACGCCGAAGGCGCCGGCCTCGGGCAGGTCGGTCGGCCAGCCGCCGGAGAGGTCGGTGACGTGCAGCCGGATGCCCAGCGGCTCGGCGCGGGTCTCGAGGACGGCGAGGGTCTGCGGCAGCGTGTCGGCGTCGACGACGAAGACGGCCTCGGACTTGGCCCGGCCCGCGCGGCGCACGAGGGTCATCGCCTCGGCGGCCGCCGTGGCCTCGTCGAGCATCGAGGCGCCCGCGACGTCGAGGCCGGTCAGGTCGGCGACCATCGTCTGGAAGTTGATCAGCGCCTCGAGCCGGCCCTGGCTGATCTCGGGCTGGTAGGGCGTGTACGCGGTGTACCAGGACGGGTTCTCCAGCACGTTGCGCTGGATGACCGCCGGGGTGACCGTGCCGTAGTACCCCAACCCGATCATCGAGGTGTAGACGTCGTTGGCGGCGGCGCGTTCGCGCAGCTGCGCGAGGGCGGTGGCCTCGTCGACGGCGGCCGGCAGGTTCAGCGGCGTCCGGTCGCGCACGCCCTCGGGCACGCAGGCGTCGGCGAGTTCGGCGAGCGAGGGGTGGCCGATGACGGCCAGCATCTCGGCGGTCTCGTCGGGGCGGGGCCCGATGTGCCGGCCGGCGAACGAGCCCGCCGGGTGCAATGCGTTCAGTGACGGCAGCTTCTCGGCGAGCGGTCCACCATTGCCACGACGCTACCAGCGGCTGGGGCAGCTCCCTGAGCAGCCCGAGCTCAGCGAAGAGTGTGCGCTGAGAGCGCAGGTTCCGGGACGAGAAGCTGCGCACCAGCGCACAGATGTTCGGCGGGATCAGGCCGTCGCGACGCGGCGCCGGCGGCGCATCGACAGCTCGTCGTCGGCCGGGTTGATCGGGGCGCCGTCGATCCGCTCGGCGGGCAGCTCGGCCAGCTCGCCGGAGAGCTCGCGGAGGGCGCCGGAGACGGCGATGCCGAAGACGCCCTGGCCACCGGCCAGCAGGTCCACGACCTCCTCGGCCGAGGTGCACTCGTACACCGTCGCGCCGTCGGAGAAGAGGGTGACGTTCGCCAGGTCCTTGATCCCGCGGTTGCGCAGGTGGTCGACGGCCTTGCGGATGTTCTGCAGGGAGACGCCGGTGTCCAGCAGCCGCTTGACGACCTTCAGCACGAGGATGTCGCGGAAGGAGTACAGGCGCTGCGTGCCGGAGCCGGTGGCGCTGCGGACCGACGGCGCGACGAGGCCGGTACGGGCCCAGTAGTCCAGCTGGCGGTAGGTGATCCCTGCAGCGGCGCAGGCAGTCGGGCCGCGGTAGCCGACGAGGTCGGTGTCGACCTCGTCGTACGCGGGAGCACCGACGGCGGCGTCGCTGAAGAGCTGACCCTGGGAGCCGTTGTCCTGGTCGCTCACGTCCAGCGTCCTCCTCTGTCCCGTGCCGCTCGCGCGGTCCGGGTCGACGGCTTCGGCCCTCGAAGTCTCGGGGCCATTGCACCCACTGACCTCAGGTGTCACACCGTTGTTGTTCCGCGAACCTAAGCCGGGCCAGGGTGTCGGTCAACTGAGCGGGGCGGCGTGTCGCCGCACTCACCATTTCGAGTTGAGTGCGCGAGCGTTCCTGCCGATGCAACCCGAACGCCCCGCGTCAGCGGGCCGTCACTGTCCGCCCGAACCCGACCCCGCACCGAAGTCTTCGGGCGAGATCTGGTCGAGAAATTCGCGGAACTTCTCGACCTCGTCCTCCTGCTCGTCGGGGATCTCGATCCCGACCTCGTCGAGCAGGTCCTCCGCGCCGAAGATCGGCGCCCCGGTGCGGACGGCGAGCGCCACGGCGTCCGACGGCCGGGCGCTGACGACCCGGTTCTCGCCGAACACGAGCTCGGCGATGTAGATGCCGTCGCGCATCTCGGTGATGTTCACGGCCTCGAGCTCGGCGCCGAGGGTGCGGACGACCTCGCGGAGCAGGTCGTGCGTCATCGGGCGCGCGGGGCGGACCCCCTGCTGTTCGAACGCGATCGCCGCGGCCTCGACGGCACCGATCCAGATCGGCAGGTACCGCTCGCCCTGCGTCTCCTTGAGCAGCAGGATCGGCTGGTTCCCGGGCAGCTCCACCCGGACACCGACGACTCGAAGCTCCTGCACTGTGGTGCTCCTCAACTGCTGGCCCGGTGGGAAGGGGCGGGCGACGGCGACCGTCTCACGGTACGCCGGAGTCAGGGGCGCAGGAGGTCCCGCAGTCGTGCCTCCAGCAACGCCGTGTGCAGCTGAGCGGACAGCGCCGCGAGGTCCCGCAGCTTCTCCGTGGCGCGCGCCCGGGCCTCCTCGGAGCGGGCCCGGAGGACCGGTGCCACCAGCTGTTCGACCAGGCCGGCCTCGCGCTCGACGCCGCTCTGGTACACCCGCAGATGCCGGGGCTCGATGCCGTGCCGGGCCAGCCCCGCCGCGGCCCGCGCGATGGGCAGGTCCGCGGCCGGGTGCCGGCCGTCGGCGTCGGTGGCCAGCAGTCCGAACTGGACGCAGTCCGCCAGCTGGTCGGGCTCCAGGCCCGCCGCGCGGGCGAACTGGTCGGCCGTCATGGGCGGGACGGCGGTCTCGTCGTCGTCCCCCGCGGCCGGCGGCGGCACGGAGCCCGGCCCCCCGGAGGCGGGCGGCAGCGGCTCACCGCGGTCGAGGGCCTCGAGGTGCTCCTTGATGACCCGCAGCGGCAGGTACTGGTCGCGCTGCGCGGCCAGGACGTACCGGAGCCGGCTGACGTCGGCACCGGAGAACTTCCGGTAGCCCGACGGCGTGCGCTGCGGGTGGACGAGGTCCTCGGACTCGAGATACCGGATCTTGCTGATCGTCACGTCGGGGAAGTCGTCGCGAAGAACAGCCAGCACCTCGCCGATGGTCAGGCGAGGTGTGCGCTGATCGGCGGCGTCCCCGAGCGCACGTTCGCGCTCGGGCACCGGCACTAGCGAGCGGCCGGCTCGCCGGTGCGCGGACCGGTCAGGTAGACGAGCCGGAACTTGCCGATCTGTACCTCGTCGCCCCCGGCCAGGGTGGCGACGTCGACCGGCTCGCGGTTGACGTAGGTGCCGTTGAGGCTGCCGACGTCGTGCACGGAGAACCCGCCGCCCTCGCGGTGGAACTCGACGTGCCGGCGGCTGACCGTGACGTCGTCGAGGAAGATGTCGCTGTCGGGGTGCCGACCGGCGGTGGTGACGTCCTGGTCGAGCAGGAACCGGCTGCCGGCGTTCGGGCCGCGCTTCACCACCAGCAGGGCCGAGCCCGCGGGCAGCGACTCGACGGCGCCGGCGTGCGCGTCGGCCGGCTCGGCGATCTCGGGCTGGTCGCTGGTGTCCTCGCCGCCGACCTTGGGGATGACGCTGGTCGACTCACCCACCCGCTCCGGGGAGAGTGCCGAGCCGCACTGCGCGCAGAAGCGACTGCCCTCGGGGTTCTCGTGGCCACATCGAGTGCAGTGCACGTTGCGTCTCCTCCGGTACGAGGGGCCCGCCGCGGGCCTCGGAAAGGCCGCGAGGCGGCCGGCGGACGACGGGCCGGACGGCCCGTCATGGGTCGGCCGCCGCGGGGTGCGGCGGACCGTCGGTATGGAACCAGCCGGTCGGCCCGAGGGTCAACCGGAAGTGCAGGGTGAGGAACGGTGGTCCCCGGAGTCACCGGGGTCCGTGGCGTACCAGCGAGATCATAGTGATCGCCGCCGTCGCCGGGCCTTCCGGCTGTCCCCTCACGAGGCGTCGACGAGCGCCTGGTAGGCGTCGGCGTCGAGCAGGGACCCGATCGGGTCCCCGCCCTCCCCCGGCACGCTGATGTCCACGAGCCAGCCCTCGCCGTACGGATCGGCGTTGATCGTCTCCGGCGCGTCGGCGAGGCGGTCGTTGACGGCGGCGACGACGCCGGCCACCGGGGCGTAGATGTCCGAGACCGACTTGGTCGACTCGACCTCGCCGATCGGGGTTCCGGGGGTCACCTCGTCGCCGACCTCGGGCAGCTGCACGAAGACGATGTCGCCGAGCGCGTCCTGCGCGTGGTCGGTGATCCCGACGCGCACGACGGTCGCCGTGCCGTCGGTGCCCTGCACCAGCGCCCATTCGTGCTGGTCGGTGTAGCGGCGGTCGTCCGGAGTGGCCATGCGGCGATCGTCTCCCGAGCTCGGATGGGGGCGGACAGCGGGGGGTGCAGTTCTACTCGTCCGTCGTCGGCGAAGCGTATTGAGGGGTGTCGAGCGGCCGCAATGCGTCGACGACGACGGCGTCGGACTGCCGGATGGCGACCGAGCCGCCGAGCCGCGTCATGTCCTGGACGACGCCGCCCGGGATGTTCATCGCCGTCTCCATGTCCTGGGGGTCGCCGATGACCACGAACTCGTACGGCGCGGTGATCGGCCGGCCGTCGATCATCAGGTCGCCGGGCTGCCCGGTGACGGCGCTGGAGACGCCGATCCGGATGTCGTCGATCTGCATCGTCTCGGCCCCGGCGCCGCGCAGCTCCTGGATGGCGTCGAGGACGTCGGCCACCCGCACGGCGTCCTCCGGGTCGCGGATGACCATCTCCAGGCCGGGGCCCTCGGCGGCGATCGTGCCGTTGAGGATGCCGATCGACTCGGCCCGGTCGCGGGCCGCCTCGAGCGCCGCCTCGGACTGGCTGTCGGAGTCGGTCAGCTGGGCGAGGTCGTTGCGCTGGTCGGCGAGCTGGGCCCGCAGCCGGTCCTCGCGCGCGTTGAGCTCGTCGAGGATGCGGACCAGGTCCTCCTCGCGGGCCCCGGCCAGCTGCTGGGCGTCGTCGGCGCTGCGCACCTGGACGGCGAACGCGAACCCGAGCAGCAGGGTGAGGACACCGATCAGCCCGGCGGCCAGCGGGTCCCGTCGGCGGCGGCCGGTGACGGTGACCCGCGGGGCAGCCGGCTCCGCGGGCTCGGCGTCGTCAGCGACCGGCTCGGGTTCGGGCTCCGGCTCCGGCTCCGGCTCCGGTGGCGTCGGTTCCGTCGCCACCTCGTCCGTCGGTTCGGCGGCCGCCGGCTCCACGACGTCGTCGTCCTCCGGGCCGGAGGGCTCGGGGACGTCGGGACGCCGGTCGTCGCTCATGCGCGGAAGATGTGCCGGCGGATCGCGGCGGCGTTGCCGAAGATCCGGATGCCGAGGACGACGACGACCGCGGTGGACAGCTGCGCGCCGACGCCGAGCTGGTCGCCCAGGAAGACGATCAGCGCCGCGACGACGACGTTGGACACGAACGAGATGACGAACACCTTCGCGTCGAAGATCCCGTCGAGGCGGGCGCGCAGGCCGCCGAAGACCGCGTCCAGGGCGGCGACGACGGCGATGGGCAGGTACGGCTGGAGCACCAGCGGGACCGTGGGGTCGAGGAACAGGCCGAGGAGGACGCCGGCCGCGAGTCCGAGGATCGGGATCACGGATCAGCCTCCGGGGCTCGGGTCGGACGGGTCGGGCTCGACCGGGTCGGCGGAGCGCAGCTCCAGGGTGCTGGCGGCGGGCAGGCTCAGCTCGTCCTCCTGGGCGAACTCGAAACGCAGGTCGAAGGTCTCGGCGATGGCCGCCAGGGCGCCGACCTCGGGGCTCTCGAGGAAGTTCCTCGAGAGGTCCTCGGGGTCACCGATCGCGCGGATCTCGTAGGGGTTCATGACCGGCCGGAAGTCGACGAGCACCGCCTCGCCGGCGAACCGGATGGCGCTGGTGGCGCCGAGCCGCTGGTCGTTGATGCTGATCGCCTCGGCGCCGGCCGCCCACAGTGCGTTGACCACGAGCTGCAGGTCGCCGTCGCGGACCTTGCCGCTCGCGTCCTCCGTGGTGTTCCCGCCCACCGGGTCGTCGTCGGCGTCGCTCTCGGCGTTGGCGAGGGTCACGAGCAGACCCGGCCCGTCGACCGGCACGGCGGCGGCGCCCTCCTCGGCCGCCGCGACCTCGTCGAGGGCCCGCTGGCCGACGACGGACGCCGCGAGCAGCTCGTCCCGGGTGCGCGCGACCTCGACCCGCAGCTCCTCGAGCTCGGTCGTGAGCTCGTCACCGGCATCCGACGAGCGCTGGATGTCCTCGATCAGCGCGGCCCGCACCTGCTGGCGCCCCTGCGACGTCGCGGCCGCCTGGTCGTAGGTGACCGCGACGAGCAGCCCGGCCACCACCATCACGAGCGCGACCAGCAGCCGCCCGCGGGAGCTTGCGGCGCGGGCTCGGCTCCTCGGCCCGGCGGGCCGCCGCCTGTGCAGCGGCCTTGCGCGCCGAGGCCTGCGCGTAGGCAGGGTCGAGGGTCTCGGCGAGGACGTCGTCGAGCAGGGAGGCGCCCATCGACCGCAGGCCGCCACCCCGGGGCGTCCGGGTCACGGCGCCGTCCCGAGGCCGGCCCGCTCGGCGCGCACGATGCCGATCACCTGGACGACGTAGAGCAGCCCCGCCAGCACGTACAGGGCCGTACCCCAGATCGTGAAGGCCCAGGCGAACGGCTCGACGAACGTCGCGACCCAGCCCTCGCCCTGGGCGATCAGCAGCGCCGGGAAGGCGTAGAGCAGCAGCAGGGTCGCCGCCTTGCCGAGGTAGTGCACCTGCAACGGCGGATAGCCGTAGTGCCGCAGCACGAGCAGCGCGACGCCGAGCACCAGTTCACGGCCGACCAGCAGGGCCATCACCCAGTACGGCACGATCTCGCGCAGCGCCAGCGCGACCAGCGCGGACATGATGTAGAGCCGGTCGGCCGCCGGGTCGAGCAGCGCACCGAGCCGGCTGTACTGGTTCAGCCACTTGGCGAGCTTGCCGTCGGCCCAGTCGGTGATGCCCGCGACCATGAGGACGATCAACGCCCAGCCGTCGGACTCCGGGCCCAGCAGCAGATACAGGAACAGCGGCACGCCGAGCAGCCGCAGCACCGACAGGGCGTTGGGCAGGGTCCACACGCGCTCCGGCAGCGCATCCCGGTCCAGCGCCGGCGGGGAGCCGTCCCCGGCGTCGGGGATGGAGGCAGCCGCCGACGGTCCGTTCGACGACGTCACTACCCCTCCAGCCCGCTGTCCACCGACCCCGAGGCTACTGTCCCCCGCCCCGGGGCCGTGGCCGCGCCGCACCGTGCGCCCCCGGCGTCACGTCCGTCCTACGCGGGCACCGCCAGGTGCGCGGGGGCGGGCTCGTAGCCGAGCGGACGGCGGTCGAAGCTGCCGGTGCCGTGCGTGACCGACCGGAGCACCCCGGGATAGGTCAGCAGCTCGACCTCGGGCACCTCGGCGCGCACCGTCGTCCGGTCGCGGTCGGGGTCGGCCTCGCTGCCGGTGACCCGAGCGCGCCGCCCGGACAGGTCGCTCATGACCGCGCCCACGTACTCCGCCGGCACGAGCACCTCGATCTCGCACCACGGCTCGAGCATCTGCGTGCCGGCGGCGGCCGCCAGCTCGCGCAGCGCCAGCGCTCCGGCGGCCTGGAAGGCGGCGTCGGACGAGTCGACCGAGTGCGCCTTCCCGTCGACGAGGGTGACGTGCACGTCGACGATCGGCCGGTCACCGCTGACCCCGCGCTGCGCCTGGGTCCGGATGCCCTTCTCCACGCTGCCGTGGAACTGGTTGGGCACGGTGCCGCCGACGATGCGCTGCTCGAAGACGACCCCCGAGCCGGGTGCGCCGGGGTGGCCCTCCACCACGACGACGGCGTACTGCCCGTGCCCGCCGGACTGCTTGACGTGCCGGCCGGTGACCTGGCCGCTGCCGGCGAGCGTCTCGACCATCGGCACCCGCACGGGAACGGTGGAGACGCCGACGCCGTGCCGGCTGCGCAGCCGTTCGAGCAGCACCTCGGCGTGGGCCTCCCCCACGCACCAGAGCAGCAGCTGACCGGTGTCGGGACGCCGCTCGAGCCGCACGGTCGGGTCCTCGGCGACCAGCCGCGCCAGCGCCGTCGCCAGCCGGTCCTCGTCGGCCCGCGACGCCGCCTCGACGGCGACGGGGAGCTGCGGGGTGGGCAGGTCCCACGGCCGCATCAGGCGCGGGTCGTCCGGCGAGGACAGCGTGTCGCCGGTCTCCGCGCTGCCGAGCCGGGCGACGGCGCAGATGTCGCCGGCCGGGCACGACGGGACCGGGCGCAGCGTGCCGCCCAGCAGCGAGGAGATCGCGCCGATCCGCTCGTCGACGTCGTGGTCGGGGTGCCCGCGCTCGGCCATGCCGTGGCCGGAGACGTGCACCGGGATGTCGGGCCGCAGCGTGCCGGAGAAGACCCGGACCAGCGAGACCCGGCCCAGGTAGGGGTCGGTCGTCGTCTTCACGACCTCGGCGACCAGCGGCCCGTCGGGGTCGCAGCCGATCGAGGGTGCCGAGCCTCCGTCGGGCCGGGTGACCGGCGGGCAGCCGTGCTCCATCGGGCACGGGAAGCCGGAGACCAGCAGCTCGAGCAGGGAGTCGATGCCGACGCCGGCCAGCGGGGCCGCGGCCAGCACCGGGTGGAAGTGCCCGCGGGCCACCGCCGTCTCGAGGTCGCTGATGAGGTCGCCCTGCACCAGTTCGTCGCCGGCGAGGTAGCGCTCCATGAGCGCCTCGTCCTCGCTCTCGCCGATGATCCCCTCGATCAGCTCGCTGCGGAGCCGGTCCGCGTCCGGCGCGTCCGCGCCGGGCTCGAGCAGCGAGACCAGCCCGCGGACCGCGCCGTCGGCACCGCGCTCGACCAGGTGCACGGGGTAGACGCCGGTGCCGAGCATGGTCTGGCAGAGCCGGACGGTCTCCTCGACGTCGGCACGGGCCCGGTCGAGCTGGGTGATGACGACGGCGCGGGGCATGCCGACCGCGGCGCACTCCTCCCACAGCTGCACGGTGCTGGCGTCGACCCCGTTGACCGCGGAGACGACGAACAGCGCGGCGTCGGCGGCGCGCAGGCCGGCCCGCAGCTCACCGACGAAGTCCGGCGAGCCGGGGGTGTCGAGCAGGGTGATGCGGTGTCCGGCGTGCTCGACGGTCGCGACGCCGAGCGATACGGAGCGCTGCTGCCGGACCTCCACCTCCTCGGTGTCGAGACATGTCGTGCCGTCCTCGACGCGTCCGGCCCGGGGCAGTGCCCCGGTCGCGACGAGGATGGCTTCGGCCAGGGTGGTCTTCCCCGCCCCCGCGTGGCCGACGAGGGCCACGTTGCGCACTTTGTCCGCGGACCTCGGTGCCGGCGCCGTGCCGGTGTCCTTCGCCATCAGCCCGGCCGCTCAGCCGCGAAATGTTTCAGCACGGACGACGGTGGCGGTGCCCTGCGGGAAGAACAGGCCTTCGTGGCCGTCCTCCCACCGCATGCGGTACGGCGGCCCGCCGTCGGGTTCGTGGCAGCCGATCACCTCACCCGTGCGCTCCGCCTCCCCCTGGTGTGTGGAACGAACGATGATCTTGTCCCCGACGTGGGCTTCCACGACGACCTCCAGGCGCTGCGCGGGCTGTGGTGTGACTCACAGCCTGCCCGCCGGGCGAGGGTCGATCAAGGCTTCCGCCCGGCTGCCCGAAGTTCATCGCCGGCGCACGGCTCACGCCGCGGACGACGCCCCGCGAAACCGGCGTCCCGGACGACTCGGCCTCCCGGCGGGGCTCGGTGGCCGTCCCACTCGGCGGGCCGGCCCCCGTGGGGCGTGCCCGGTCGAAACGCCGATCGTGACCTGCACGAAGACAAAACCATTACCTGATAATCGAATTCTTCTTAAAGTCGCAACCTTTCAGGCTTCAAGATTGCGACACGCCGAACAGATTTATTGGATTCTTTTGCGCATGGCCGAGAGGGGTCGCGGGTAACCATTCTCCAGCGGGGGATTCGCACACCAATCACTTATTGATCGAGGAGATCCCCCATGCGCACTCGCCTGCTTGCCGGTGCCACCAGCCTTGCCGCCGCCGCCACGTTCGGTGCCGCCCTCCCGGCGTCCGCCGACACGACGCAGGACGGCCTGGTCAACGTCAACGTGTCCGACCTGAACGTCCAGGTGCCCGTCGACGTGGCCGCGACGATCTGCGACGTCAACGTCGCCGTCCTCACCCAGGACCTGCTGGACGACTCCGCTCCCTGCAACGCCGCGGGTGATGGAGACGCCCGCATCACCATGGCAGACAGTGGGGACACGAGCCAGGAAGGCCTGGTCAACGTGAACTTGACCGGGGTGAACGTCCAGATCCCGGTCAACGTGGCAGCTGTTGTCTGCGACGTCAACGTCGCCGTCCTCACGGGCCTCGTCCTCGACGACGCGACGCCGTGCACCGCCGATGCCGACGGCGACGCCATCATCACGCCCGCTCTCTGAGCAGGCCATTCTCCGCGGGGCGGTGTCGGCGACGGCACCGCCCCGCGCCCCGTGCGCGCAGGGCCCCACCTCGGCCGCGGGTCGTGGTCGAATTCGGGCACTCCACCCTGAGAGGGCCGCTCGATGGCGCAGTACGTGCAGACCGGCGTCGTGAACACCTGGTACGACGACGTCGGGACCGGCGATCCCCTGGTCCTGCTGCACGGCGGGCTCGTGGACGCGCGGTGGTTCGACCCGAATCGCGCGCCGCTGGCCGAGCGGTTCCACGTCTACACACCCGAACGGCGGGGCCACGGGCACACCGCCGACGTCGACGGCCCGATCACCTACCAGGTCATGGCCGACGACACGATCGCCTTCCTCGATGCCGTTCTCGGCGGGCCGGCCGATCTGGTCGGCCACAGCGACGGCGCGTTCGTCGCCATGCTGGTGGCCATCCAGCGGCCGGACCTGGTGAACCGGCTGGTGATGATCAGCGGCGGATTCGACAAGTCCGGCGAGGCGATGCCCGACATGGAATTCGACGTCGACCAGGTCGTGCAGTTCCTCGGCGGCGCCTACGGCGAGGTGTCACCCGACGGCGAGGGGCACTTCCCGGTGGTGGTCGCCAAGATCGGCGAGCTGATGAAGAACGAGCCGCACCTGGATCGCGCCGAACTGACGACGATCCGCGCGCGGTCGCTCGTGATCTTCGCCGACGACGACCTGATGACCCTGACCCACGCGGTCGACATGTTCGAGGCGCTGCCGGACGCCGAGCTCGCGATCGTCCCCGGGACGTCCCACTTCCTCACCCAGGAGAAGCCGCATCTGGTCAACGCGCTCCTGCTGGACTTCTTGACCAACGAGCCGGTCGCGACGGTCGCGCCGATCCGCCGGGCACCGAAGCCGGAGTAGCCGTCAGAAGGTGACGCGCGGCCGGACCAGGCCGCCGCAGGGGCACTCGGGCGCCGGGCCCTCGTCGTCGCCCCGGAGGCCGCCGCGGCAGGAGATGCAGATCCAGGAGGTCATGCCGAAGCGGTCGGCGAAGCGCACGGGGGTTCCCCTGCCGGGGATCAGGAGTGCGAGTGCGGCCAGCATGGAATGTCTACCTTCCCGATCGGATAACTAAGGTTAGCGTCCGATCGGGGACGACGCCAGCCCCGGCACGAGGAAGATCAGAAGTCGTGGGCCTCGTCGTAGGCGAAGTCCTCGAGCCGGTCGCTCGTGCCGGAGGCGTGCGCGTCGCTCCCGGGGCGCGCCGGCGGCCGCGCGGCCGCCGCCTGCTGGTCGCGCGCCTCGTGCGCCAGGTCGTAGCCGTAGTCCCCGGCGAGGTCGGGTTGCTGCTCGGACATGGCGCCCCCTCGGACCCGCGGACGCGTTCGCCCGCCCCCGCCCGATCGTTCACGGACGGGGGTCCGGCCACAAGGGCCGCCGGGGTCAGGCCGGTGCGACCGCCGTCCGCGCCATGCCGCGCTCGACGGCCGCGATGAGCTGCGGGCGCAGCTCGGCCGCCGGGACGATGGTGTGCACCGAGCCCACCCGGCGGGCGCGCTCGATGTCGTGGATCCCCTCGAACTCGGCCGCCACCTCGCCGAGCTTCTCCGAGCGGACCGACGCCCGCACCGTGGCCAGCGCCGCGCGCAGCTGGGCCTGCTCGACGGCGTCCGCGGAACCGAGCGTCGCCTCCAGGTCGCGCACCCGGGGGTCGGCGGCGGTGCGCTTGTCGACCTCGCGGGTGAAGACGACGGCAGCGGCCGGGGCGCCACCGATCACCGAGGCGTAGGACCCCTCGACCGCCAGCACCTCCATGTTGTCGTTGAGGACGCCGGAGAACACGACGAAGGCGCCGCCGTGGTACCGGGAGATGACGCAGAAGACGATCGGGCCGTCGAAGTTGACCAGCGCCCGGCCGATCTCCGCGCCGTACTCCAGCTGCCACTTGCGCAGGGACTCCGGCGATCCGTCGAAGCCCGACAGGTTGGCCAGCACCACCAGCGGGCGGTTGCCGCTGGCCGCGTTGATCGCGCGCGCCGTCTTGATCGACGACCGCGGGAACAGGGTGCCGGCGGTCCACTGGTCGGGGCCGTCGGCCGGGTACGCGCCCCGCCGCGGGATCGGGTGCGACTCGATCCCGATCACGGTGACGGGGTACCCCCCGAGGTAGGCGTCCTGGACGACGGACGTGTCGGCGTCGGCCATGCCGGCCCACCGCTCGAGCACCGGGTGGTCCTGGTCGGTGACCGCGCGCATGACCGTCCGGATGTCGAACGGCTTCTTCCGTTCGCCGTTGGCGGTCGCCGAGAAGACGTCGCCGACGGTGGTGAAGTCGCTCGACGGGTGCGTGTGCGGGAACTCGCGCACGTCGCGGTCCCGCGGGTCGCTGCTGCCGGCCGATCGGCCGAACCGCTCCCCCGGCGCCAGGTAGGCGTACTCGTAGTGCCGCAGCAGGAGGTCGCACGCGGCGGAGAGGTTGGGCGCCCAGTACTGCGCCTGGCCGTTGGGACCCATGACGCGGTCGTAGCCGCCGATGCCGAAGTTGTCCTCGGCCGACACCCCGCCCGAGTAGTCCAGCGAGTGCTTGCCGGTGAGCACCATCGCGCTGTCCGGCGTCATCACCAGGATGCCCTTGGTGTGCAGGAGCATCGTCGCCTCGGCGTTCCAGTACGGCTGGGCACCGACGTTGATGCCGGCGACGACGACGTTCACCTCTCCCCCGGCCTGCGTGAACGTGATGATCCGGCGCAGCGCGCGGGCCACCCAGTCCATGTTCTCGGTGCCGCTGTCCATGGAGATGCGGGCGCCGGAGGACAGCGCGAACCACTCGACCGGCCAGCCGCGCTCCTCGGCCAGGTCGAGGGCGGCCATCACCCGGGCGCACTCCGGCTCGGCGACGGTGCCCAGCTGCTTGGTCGGGTCGCCGAGCAGGGCGACCCGCGTCATGCCCTCCGGATACCGCGCCGTCGGCGTGCTGACGACCCCGACGACGAGGCCCGCCTTGTTGAGGCCGGGCGGCCGCTCGACCGGCACGAGCCGGCCACCGTTCGGGCCATCGTCGCCCAGGTCGTACTCGACGAAGGATCCGGATGGCCCGGCCAGCATCGGCGCGAGCTCGTAGGGGTAGACCGCGCCCCGGGCCCGGGAGCTGAGCACCTTCTCCGTGTACTCGTCCACCGGGAGCATCGGCTCGGTCGGGCGCTCGGTCAGCTGCAGCTGGATGCCGGTGCCCGGGCGGAAGGAGAACCGCAGCGCCACCTCGCGCGGCTGCTGACCGGGCTCCTGCAGCCGGGCGAACAGCAGGATCTGGTCGATCCCGGCGCCCACCGTCAGCGGCCCCACCATCTCGGCGAAGGTCGCCACGTCCGACAGCGGGACGTCGATCGAGGGCCAGGCGTAGAGGAAGACCCGGTTGTGCTCCAGCGGCCGGCGCGACCGACGGCGGGACTGGGCCCGCCGCAGGCTGTCCAGGCAGGCGGTGAGCTGCCGCTCCACGGTCGGGTAGCCGAGGATCTGGCCGGCCTCGTCCCGCAGCGGCGCGAGGTCACGGACCTCGGCCATGGCGATGAACCGCTCGTCGTTCGGCTGGTCCTTGGCCGTGACGTGGAACAGGTAGGTGTCCTCGGCCGACGGGAGCCGCTCGCCGTCGAAGTTCTTCAGCCGCCACAGGTTGAGCCGCTGGGCGGTGAGCGGGTGCAGACCGCGGATGATCCGGTCCTCGGCCAGGCCGTCCGCCGACGGGCGGAAGGTCACCGTGTCGACGTCACCGCCCGGGGTGCACACCGTGATCGTGACCCGGCGGACGGACGGCAGCGGTGTCAGGCCGGCCAGCATCCCGCGCAGCTCCGCCGCCATCGCGTCGGCGTCGCTGGGCCGGTCCGGCCACGACACGTAGAGGTCGACGAGCAGCGTCTCCTGCTCGTCGATCTCGGCCGCCCTCCGGCCCACCGCGGCGAGCGCCGCCGGCAGGTCGGACATCGGCCCCATCAGCGCCACGATGTGCAGGTGGGTGCCCCGCACCTCGTACTCGGCCGTCACGCACGAGCGGCCCTCCACCAGGAAGGACCGGACGTCCTGGAGGTCGCGGCTGCGGTAGTAGCGCCGGGTCAGCACCTCGAGGACGGGATCCGGGACGGCGGTCTGCCGCTCGGCCCGCTCCGCGAGCAGCCGGATCAGCGGCTCCGGGCTCTCGACCAGTGCCTCGACGCGGCGCATCGACTCGTCGCCGTCGCCCCGCGCCGCGGCGTCCTCCAGCTCGGCCAGCAGCTGGGACGCCGAGTCCAGGACGAACTGCCGGTTCGCCCGGACGACCGGCTCCTCGAAGTAGCGGAACCGCACCGCCCGGGCGAGGTCGCCGATGGCGGGGTACCGCAGCTGCGTGGCGACGACGAGGCGGTCGAGGACGTCGGCGACCTCCGCCCGCACGGGCCCGGCGGGCGGCGCGGCCGCGCTCAGCCAGCGGTCCAGGAGCGACAGCACCGCCGGCATCTGGTCGGGCATGCGCTGCTGCGCGAGGTAGAGCCGGTGCACGGCCTCCTCGAGCTCCGGTCCCGGCTCGTCGTCGACGGCGTCGCCCTCGATGTCGTAGTGCCGCAGGGCGCGGCGCAGCCGGGCGCGGAAGCTCTCGGGCAGCTTCTCCCGCTCGGCGTCGAGCGAGTGCAGGTAGGCGTGGAAGTACTCGCGGGGGCTGTGGACCTGCTGGTCGCCCTCTTCGTCCTCGGTGGCCGGGCGGTTGCGCGACAGCTCGGCGAGGTCCGCGAACGTGGTGAGCACGAGCAGCTCGCCCTGCAGCAGCTCGTCGTCGGCGTCGCCCAGCTCGCTGCGGGCGCTCCCGTACTCGGACACCAGCTGCCGGGCGTAGGCGGCGCTCACGTCGTAGCCGGTGATCAGCGCCTGCAGCGCGGCGAGCAGCGAGAGCGCGCGGTCCCGCGGGCCCGACGTCGCGGCGTCGCCGGGCTCGGGCAGGGTGACCCGCTCCCCCGTCGTCTCCTCGGCCTCACCGCCCGCCCGGTCGATGTTCAGCAGCGCGGCGCCCGCGTCGACCTGCGAGTTGGCCCGCACGAGGACGTCGCGCACGGTGCCGGCGAACGGCGCGCGCACCGCCGTCTCCATCTTCATGCTCTCCAGGACGACGACCGTCTGCCCGGCCTCGACCTCGTCACCCGGTGCGGTCCGCAGCGCGACGACGACGGCCGGCGCCGGGGCGCGCACGACGCCGCCCGCGTCCCGGGTCACCCGGTGGGTGACGCCGTCGACCTCGACCAGGTGCGACCCGGTCGCCTCGACCGCCACGACGGACCAGCGCCGGCCGCCGACGCCGAGCCGGCTCTCCAGCGGGCCGAGGCGGTCCAGCTCCACGTCGACGTACCGGCCGTCGAGCTCCACCCGGTACCGGTCGCCGCCGATCCGGGCGACCGTCAGCCGGTACACCTGCCCGCGCAGGCCGAGCTCGACGGTCCGGTCGACCTCGTGCGAGGAGCGCGGGCGGCCGCCGCGGGCCGACGCCAGGAACGCGGCCCGCTCCCCCGTCTCCTCCGCATCGGCGACGTCGATGGCGACCTGCACCAGCGCGACCCAGGCGTCGCCGACCGACGCGACGCCCGTGACGGTGCCGGCTCGGTCGAGCCAGGCGGTGTCCGCCGTGCCGGCCACGACCTCCGGCCGGTCCAGCAGGTCGAGCAGGAACGACTTGGTCGTCGTCCCGCCGCGCAGGACGACGGTGGTCTCGCGCAGCGCGCAGCGCAGGCGGGCCAGGGCCTCGGGGCGGTCGCGTCCCCAGGCGATGACCTTGGCGATCATCGAGTCGTACAGCGGCGGGATGACGTCGCCGGCGCTGAAGCCGGTGTCGAACCGCACGCCGGGCCCGGCGGGGGCGCGCATCAGCTCGACGCGACCGGGCGCCGGCGCGAAGCCCTGCTCGGCGTCCTCGGCGTTGAGCCGCGCCTCGACGGCGTGCCCGTTGGGGGCCGGGCACTCCCCCTCGAGCCGGCCGCCCTCGGCCACGTGCAGCTGGAGCTTGACCAGGTCGAGGCCCGTCGTCTCCTCGGTCACCGGGTGCTCGACCTGCAGCCGGGTGTTCACCTCGAGGAACGTGAACAGCTTCTCGTCGGGCTGGTAGAGGAACTCGACGGTGCCGGCCCCGACGTAGCCGGCGGCCTTCACCAGCGCGATCGAGGACTCGCGCAGCGACCGGTCCTGCTCGGCGGTGAGCGCCGGCGAGCTGGACTCCTCGAGCACCTTCTGGTTGCGCCGCTGCACCGAGCAGTCGCGGACACCCGGCGCCCAGACCGTGCCGTGCTGGTCGGCGATGACCTGCACCTCGACGTGCCGGCCGCCCTCGACCAGGCGCTCCATGAAGATGACGGGGTCGCCGAAGGTGCGGGCCGCCTCGGCCGTGGTGCGCTCGAGCGCCTCCTCCAGCTCCGCCTCGGAGCGGACGATGCGGATGCCGCGCCCTCCCCCGCCGCTGCGGGACTTGACGATGAGCGGGTAGCCGATCGTGGCGGCGTGCGTGCGGCCGTCCTCGATCCCGGCGACCGGGCCACCGCTCCACGCCGCGACCGGGACCCCGGCCTGCTCGGCGAGCTGCTTGGCCTCGATCTTGGCGCCGAGCAGCCGCATCGCCTCGGGCGACGGCCCGACGAACGTGACGCCGAGGTCGGCGCAGAGCTCGGCGAACGCCGGGTCCTCCGCGACGAAGCCCCAGCCCACCCAGGCGGCGTCGGCACGGCTGGCGCGCAGCGCCCGGCCCAGCTCCTCGTGGTCGAGGTAGGGAGTGCCGGCTCCGGTCTCGCGGAGCAGGACCGACTCGTCGGCGGCGCGCACGAACGTGGCCCGGCGCTCGGCCTCGGTGTGCAGGGCGATGACCGTGATGCCGGTGCCGTGCTCGGCGTTCAGCTCCCGGACGGCGCGGATGAGCCGCATGGCGGGCTCACCCCGGTTCACGACGGCGATACGGCTGAACACCCGCGCCCCTCTCCCCTACCGGTGAGTCCCCCGACGGCGTGCCCGGACCACGCGGTCAGGCGCGGGACAGGCACTCCGTCAGGGGCATCGAAGCATGGTCGGGGCAGCGGCGGGACGGGGCGGTCGTGTCGGACGCACCACGCCGCCCGCCGCTCAGTCGACGTCGGGTGCGGGCACGAGCGTGACCGTCACGTCGATGTTGCCGCGGGTGGCGTTGGAGTACGGACAGACCTGGTGGGCGGCGTCCAGCACGGCCCGGGCCTGGTCCTGGTCCTCCACCTCGGGCAGCGTGACGAGCAGTTCGACGGCCAGCTGGAACCGGCCGCCCTCGACCGCGCCGATGCCGACGCGCGCCGTCACCCGCGAGCCGGCGGTGGACAGCCGCATCCGGCGGGCGACCCGGATCATGGCGTTGTCGAAGCACGCCGCGTAGCCCGCGGCGAAGAGCTGCTCGGGATTGGTCGCCATCCCGCCCGGGCCCCCGAGCTCCTTGGGGACGGCGAGATCGACGCGCAACGCACCGTCCGAGGACGCCACGTGCCCTTCGCGACCACCGGTGGCCGTCGCCTCTGCCGTGTACAGGATGTTCATGGGCCCAGCCTGGTGCGGGGACCGTCCGAAGGACAGCCCCCGTCGCGGCAGGCGGCTATCGCAGCCGGTAGAAGCGCCAGAACGGGTGCTCGATCGACAGGGTCGCGGTCTCCGTGAAGCCCGCGCGGCGGCCGAGGTCCTCGAGGACGCGGGGCCGCATCACGGCGCCGACGACCTCTGAACCGGGTCCGTGCCCTTGGGGGGTGCACCACAGCACGCTGCAGGCGGCCATGAAGCGCTCCACCTCGTCGCCGGGAGCCGTCAGCTCCTCGCCCACCCGCTCGTCCATGACGATCAGCGACGCGCCGGGCCGGAGCATCCGCCGGACGTTGGCCAGCGCTGCCTCCGGATGGGGCAGGTCGTGCACGGCCTCGAACACGAAGGCGACGTCGTAGACCGCGCGCGGGTCGGGGTCGTCGGCCGTGAGGTCCACGTTCTCGAAGCGCACCCGATCGGAGACGCCCCGGTCAGCCGCGTTGCGGCGTGCCCGGCGCAGGGATTCGGCATCGTTGTCGAAGCCGTCCACCGTGATGTGCGGGAACGCCTCGGCCAGCAGGATCGAGGACCATCCGGGGCCGCAGCAGAAGTCGGCCACCCGCGCCGGCTCGCTCTCCTGCCGGAGACGGGCGATCACGTCCGGGATCTGGGGCAGCCAGTCGGTCACGAGCAGGTTCTCGTAGGCCGGGCGGTTCATCGCCTCCTGCACCGCGGCGGCGTCCGGGTAGGAGCTGTAGGGAACGCGGTCACCGCTCCGGAAACTCGCCACGAGGTCGGGCATGACACCGCCGACCGCCGGCAGGATGGCCGCGATGGCCCCGACGAACGCGGGGCCGATCTCGTCGATGAGGGTCTCGCGGACGCCCGGCGCGAGGGCGAAGCGGTCGTCGTCGACATCGTTCCCATCGATGCTGACGAACCCGGAGAGGGCCTGGGACTGCAGCCACTCGCGGACGTACCGCCGATCCAGCGCGGTTCGCGCCGCGAGCTCCGTCGCGTTCTGCGGGCCGCCGTCGTCGAGGGCCCGGTACAGGCCGAGCCGGACGCCGAGGTGCACGGTGTAGAGCTCGATTGCTTCGAGGCCGGCGAGAAAGATCCGGCCGGCGAGGGCATCCACCTGTTCCGTGGTTGCCGGCGCTGTCGTGTGCGTACTCATGACGGTCTCCTTGCTAGTGGGATCCGGCGATTGCGGAGGGGTCGAGTCGGGCTCCCGTGGCCCGGTCGATCAGCCAGGGCGTGACGGCGCGGGCGAGCCGATCGGCATCCTCGATGTGCGGGAAGTGGCCGGCGCCCTCGAGAAGGACGAAGTCCGCGCCCGGAATCGTCTCGACGAGCGTGTGGGTCCATGCGACGGGGAGAGGGTCCAGGTCCGAGTGCACGAGGAGAGTCGGGCAGCGGATGCCGGCGAACCTGCGCATCGGATCGAGAGCGCCCAGGGAACCGAACATGCGCTGCGGTGCGGCGTGCACGTTGGCGGCGGTGATCTCGGTGAAACCCAGGTCGACGCGGTCGATGGTCGACCGGTCCCGGAAGAACGGGATGAAGGTGTTCAGCTGGTGCCGCTCCAGGGTCTCGGGATCTCCCGCCCGGAACGGTGCAGAGTGCTCGATGGCCTGCCGGGCGGCGTCGTCCTCGGGCGTGCGACGGGAGGCCATCTCCTGCCCGAACGCCGCCATCAGCGGGGGCATCAGCGGCGGGCCGGGGTTGAGCAGGACGACTGCCGAGGTCGATTCCGGGTGCTCGGCGGCGTACAGGGCGGCGAGGATCGCACCGGCGGAGTGGCCGACCAGGCTGACCCGTTCGGTGCCCAGCGCCCGGCGGAGTCCGTCCAGATCCTGGACGGCGCCGGCGAAGGTGACCCTCTCCGGGTCGCCCAGCGGCGTCCCACCGCTGCCGCGCTGGTCGTAGTAGATCAGCTGGAAGGCGTCGGACCAGACGTCCAGGCCGCGCATGTACGTCGCACCGAGACCGATCGCCCCGTGGACCACGATCACCGGGGGGCCGGTCCCGACGATCGTGCACGCCACCTCGATGTCGTCGACGGGGATCGACACGGATGTCGCTGTCATGGATGTGGTCATGGCTGCCTCCTCGGGAATGCGAGAAGGCTGCGCCCCGAGCGACGTCGGAGGATCGGGGATTTCCCCTATCGACCGCCCCTGCTTCGGGACAGGGCGGCGGCCGCTTCGGTGCGGGTCCGCACGCCGAGTTTGCGCAGCACGGCCCCGACGTGGTGCTCGACGGTCTTGGCGCTCAGGTAGAGCCGGCCACCGATCTCGCGATTGGTCAGCCCCTGCGCGAGCAGCTGCAGCACCTCCTGCTCCCGCTCGGTCAGGAGCCCGACCTCCTTGGCACCCGTCCGCCCGCGAACCCCCAGGTCGCGCAGCATCGCCGCGGCACGATCGGTGTCGTTGCGGGCGCCGAGCCCCTCGAATGTCTTCATGTGCCGCCTGGACCTCGACGACGGCGAGGACGTCGTCCGTGCTGCGCAGCGCCGCTGCGAGCTCGAGCCTGGTGCGCGCCTCCTCGTACGGCATGCGCATCCGGTGGAACAACGCCACGCTCCGCTGGAGGAGTTCCTCGGCGTCCGCGGCTCCGGTGGAGAGCGCCACCCGGCCGGCAGCCGCCGTGGCCAGGGCAGCGACGCGCGCATTGCCCGTCCCCGCGGCCACGCCCTCCAACTCCGTCGCGGTCGCCTGCGCACGCGCCGTGTCCCCGTTGGCCAACTGGGCGTCGACGAGCTGGGCGAGGAGCGGCACCGCGAGCAGCCCCGATCGGCTGATCAATGACAGCTGCCGCTCGAGCAGTGCGACGGCGGCCGCCGGTTCACCGCGAGCGAGTCGGATGGCGGCGTCGGCCCGGACGGCCGTCGGGGACCCCCCGTACCCGATGAGCGCGTCCTCGGCGTCCTCGACCCGGCCCTGGGAGAGCCGGAGCTGCGACAACCGGACGGCGGGATCGACGCATCGCGACCGTTGACCCGTGTCGGCCAGCTCGGCGAGGGCGTGCACCAGGTCGGCCTCGGACTCGCCGGCCCGACCTCCGGACCTCAGCAGGTCCGCCTCGCACGTCGGGCAGAACGTGAGAAGCCGAAGCTCGTTGTGGCGGTGCACGTAACCCTCGACGACCTTGCCCCACTGACGGAGGCGGTCGTCGTCGCCGGCCAGGTCGCACGCCATGACCAGGCTGCAGCAGGTCTGCGCCACCGCCTCGAAGGTGGCCGCCTCCTCCCCCGTCGCGGCGGCCATCGCCTGGTCCAGGTGGGCCAGGCCCTCGTCGACCTGACCGAGCGTGATCATGACCAGCCCCAGTCGGGACAGCGCGGCGATCTCGAGATCCGGGTCGTCGAGTCGCCGAGCCAGCAGCAGCGCGGCCTCGGCGTGACCGGCCGCGACCGCGGGATCCAGACACCGCTCCGCCCTCGCCAGGTCCAGGTACCCGCGCTCGGGAGCGTCGACGTGACCGGCGAGGACGTGCTCTGCCCGAGCAAGCCACCCCTCGGCCGCCGGCTCGTTCCCGTGCACGGCCGAGTACTCGTGGGCCAGCCACACGGCGATGCGCGCCGCGCGTGAGACCTCGCCCGCACGGCGGAACAGGGCGTACGCGCGCACCCGCGCGTCGATGGCCGCTGACTGGCGGTCCAACCACCAGAGTGCCCGCGCCAGCCCGTCCAGTCCGTCGGGCGACACCTCCTGCGCCAGCGCCGCCTCGAAGCTGTCGCGAGCGCGCTCCCAGGCTCCTGCGGCCAGTGCGGTCTCACCCGCCGCGAGCAGATCCCGCGCGGCTGGCGACGACGCCGTATCGGCCCGGCCCACGCGCACATGGTGGCACCGCGCCGCCCGGTCCGGAACCGCGCTCGTGGGGCCGTCTGCTCCGCGCGACAACTGGAGGCGCTAGAAAGGCCCCGTGCGGCGCGAGCCGCTGACCAGTCCGGATCGGTGGATGGATGGGGCAGGCGCATGCGGATCAGCGAGACCGAGGAATGGCAGGCCCTGACCGAGCACCACGGGCAGATCGCCGACCGCCACCTCCGGGACCTGTTCGCCGAGGACCCCAGCCGCGGCGAGGAGCTGACCTGCCGCGCCGGTGACCTCTACCTGGACTACTCGAAGAACCGGCTGACCCGCGAGACCATCCAGCTCCTGGTGGCACTGGCCGAGCGCGCCGGGCTCCGGGAACGCACCGAGGCGATGTTCGGCGGCGAGCACATCAACACGACCGAGGACCGCGCCGTGCTGCACGTCGCGCTGCGGGACCCGGGCAGCGGCGGCCTCGACGTCGACGGCCAGGACATCCGGCACGACGTCCAGGAGGTCCTCGGCCGGATGGCCGACTTCGCCGACCGGGTCCGCAGCGGCGCGTGGACCGGGCACACCGGCGAACGGATCCGGGCGGTCGTGAACATCGGCATCGGCGGCTCCGACCTCGGCCCCGCGATGGCCTACCTGGCGCTGCGCGACTACTCCGACCGCGAGCTGACCTTCCGCTTCGTCTCCAACATCGACCCGACCGACCTGGCCGAGGCGACCCGGGACCTGGATCCGGCGACCACCCTGTTCATCGTCGCGTCGAAGACCTTCACCACCCAGGAGACGCTGACCAACGCGACGGAGGCCCGTCGCTGGCTGCTCGAGGGGCTCGGCGGCGACGAGGACGCCGTCGCCAAGCACTTCGTCGCCGTCTCCACCAACGCCGAGAAGGTCGCCGCGTTCGGCATCGACACCGCGAACATGTTCGGCTTCTGGGACTGGGTGGGCGGCCGCTACTCGTTCACCTCCGCCATCGGCCTCTCGCTGATGGTCGCGATCGGGCCGGACCGGTACCGCGAGATGCTCGACGGGTTCCACACCGTCGACGAGCACTTCCGGACGGCGCCCTACGAGGAGAACCTGCCGGCGCTGCTCGGGCTCATCTCGGTCTGGTACATCGACTTCTTCGGCGCGCAGACCTCCGCCGTCCTGCCCTACTCGCAGTACCTCGCCCGGTTCCCGGCCTACCTGCAGCAGCTGTGCATGGAGTCCAACGGCAAGTCGGTGCGGCTCGACGGCAGCCCGGTCGACGTCGCCACCGGCGAGATCGTCTGGGGCGAGCCGGGCACCAACGGCCAGCACGCCTTCTACCAGCTGCTGCACCAGGGCACCGTGCTCGTCCCGGCCGACTTCATCGCGTGCGTGGAGCCGAACCACGACCTCGACGGGATGCACGACCTGTTCCTGGCCAACTTCCTCGCGCAGCCGCGGGCGCTGGCCTTCGGCCGGACCGCCGAGGAGGTGGCCGCCGACGGCACGGCGCCGGACGTCGTGCCGCACAAGGTGATGCCGGGCAACCACCCGTCGAACGCGATCCTCGCGCCGAAGATCACCCCGTCGGTGCTCGGCCAGCTGGTCGCCGCGTACGAGCACCGCGTCTTCACGCAGGCCGTCGTCTGGGGCATCAACCCGTTCGACCAGTGGGGCGTCGAGCTCGGCAAGGTCATGGCCTCGCAGCTGGCGCCCAAGCTGCAGAGCGAGTCCGCGCCGGAGTACGACTCGGACTCCTCGACCAACGCGCTGGTCCGGCTGCTCCGCGAGGGCCGCGGCCGGCCCGCCTGATTCAGGCGGCGACGACCGCGGGCGCGGCCTCCACGGCGAGCAGCAGGTCCTGGAGGGCAGCCGCTCGCGGGCGGCGGTCTCGCGGGTGGCGAGCGGCTCGGTCAGCTGCAGCTCGTGGTCGCGGACGCCGACGGCGAGGACGACCAGCGGCGCCACGTGCTCGTCGCAGGCCAGCACGCGGGCTACCTCGTCGCGGTCGAAGCCGCCGAGCTGGTGGACGGCGAGGCCGTCGGCCTGGGCCTGGACGGACAGGTGGGCGACGGCCTGGCCGGTGTCGTAGAACGCCCAGGGGCGCGTGGCGCCGTCCGGGCCGACGGTCTCGGCGGCGGCCACGACGAGCGCGGAGGCGGCGTGCGCCCACAGCCGGTTGCCCGGCGCCAGCGCCTCGAGCAGGGCGGCGTGCACGGCCGTGCCGCGCAGCGCGACGGCGAACCGCCACGGCTGGGTGTTCGAGGCGCTCGGCGCCCAGCGGGCCGCCTCGAGCAGCGTCGTCAGGGCGTCGTCGGTGAGCTCGTGCTGGGTGTCGAAGGCGCGGGGGCTCCAGCGCTCGGCGAGGAGCGGGTGCAAGGGGGCGGCGGTGGTGGCGGCCTTGGCGGCGGCGGTCATCGATGTTCTCCGGTCAGCCGGCGAGCGGCAGGGCGAGGGTGTGGGCGGTGTGGTCCCGCTTGACGGTCAGGTAGCGGGCGTTGGACTCGGACAGGTGCACACCGGTGGGCACGCGCTCGGTGACGGCGACGTCGAGCAGTTCGAGCTGGAGGGCCTTGTCGGGGTTGTTGGACAGCAGGCGGATGCGGTCGGCGCCGACGGCACGCAGCATCTGGGCGGCGGCGGTGTAGTCGCGCTCGTCCTCGCCGCGGCCCAGCGCCAGGTTGGCCTCGTAGGTGTCGAGGCCGGCGTCCTGGAGGGCGTAGGCGTCGAGCTTGGCGTAGAGGCCGATGCCGCGACCCTCCTGGCGGAGGTACAGCAGGAAGCCGCCGGCGTCGGTGATCCGCTCGGCCGCCTCGCGCAGCTGGGGGCCGCAGTCGCAGCGCTCGGAGCCGAACACGTCGCCGGTCAGGCACTCGCTGTGCGGGCGGACCAGCGGCGCCGCTCCCCCGTCGGCCGAACGCTGGAGGGCCTGCCGCCAGTCGCCGAGGCCGAGCAGGAGGTGCTCCTTGCCGTCGACCAGGCCGTCGAACGTGAAGACCTGCGCGGTGGTGGCGTAGCCGTCCGGGAAGCGGAGCGGGACGGTGACCTGCGTGCGGACCGTGGCGGCCGGCGCGGGGTCGAACGGCGTCTCGGACTCCGGTAGCGCAATGGACATCGTCGCCTCCTGCTTGCTTGAACCTTCAAGCAGAGACGATACCGCAGACACTTGAAGCATCAACTGTCGGGCTGGTCACACGCCGCGGCTCCATGATCAGCACGCAGTGAGGGCTGCTGTGCGACCTGTTCCGGCGACCATCAGTGCGTGCTGATCATGCGCGCGGTGCTAGCGGACGGCGTCGCGGCGCATCCCGGACCGTCCGGCGTCCGGCAGTGCCTCGGACTGCAGCAGCGGCAGGGCGCGGAACGGCACCAGGCACGACAGCGCCACGACGCTGGTCGAGCGGACCACCGCGGACGAACGGTTGAGGTCGACCAGGATCTGCTGCAGACCCTCGTGCGAACTGGCCGCCACCCGGCAGAGCACGTCGCCGCTGCCGGTGGTGGCGTGCGCCTCGAGCAGGCCCGGGATCGCCTCCAGGTCGCGCTGCACGTCGGCGAGCGCGCCCTGCGCGATCTCCAGCGTCACGAACGCCTCGACGCCGAAGCCGGCCGCGGCGAGGTCGATGTCGGGCCCGTAGCCGGTGAGCACGCCGCTGTCCTCGAGGCGCTGCAGGCGCGACGACACGGTTCCCCGCGCCACGCCGGTGATGCGCGACAGCTCCAGCGCGCCGGCGCGGGGGTTCTCCCGGAGCGCCGTCAGCAGCGCGACGTCCAGGGCGTCCAGTGCCCGTCGCTCGACCACGTCCACCACCTCTTCCGGGCGCACACGCGGCGCCGTCCGAAACTGTGCAGGATGCACAGTCGTACCGTCCATCCCCTGACCGGAGAGGTCACCCCGCCCAGTCATCAGGCCTCAGGTTGCGCAGCAGGAGCGAACGGGTGTGCCATTCGCCCGACACCGCCTGACGCCCGCAGGAGAAGACCGACGATGAGCCTCGAGCAGACGCTGAACGACGAGGAACGCCTGGCCGACCTCGACCTCGACCAGCTCAAGGAGCTGGTGGGCCTCGTCGAGTACGACGAGTCGCGCGACCCGTTCCCGGTGTCGGGCTGGGACGCGCTGGTCTGGGTCGTGGGCAACGCCGTCCAGACGGCGCACTTCTTCCAGTCGGCGTTCGGCATGGAGCTCGTCGCGTACTGCGGTCCGGAGACCGGCAACCGCGACCACCACGGCTTCGTCCTGAAGTCCGGCGCGGCCCGGTTCGTCATCACCGGCGCCTACGACCCGAACAGCTCGCTGGCCGACCACCACCGCCGGCACGGCGACGGCATCGTCGACATCGCCCTGTCGGTGCCCGACGTCGACCGCTGCATCGCCCACGCGCGGGCGCAGGGCGCGACCGTCCTCGCGGAGCCGCACGACGTCACCGACGAGCACGGCACCGTGCGGATCGGCGCGATCGCCACCTACGGCGACACCCGGCACACCCTGGTCGACCGCTCCCGCTACAGCGGCCCCTACCTGCCCGGCTACGTCGCGCGGACGTCGTCCTTCGTCAAGCGCGAGGGCGCCCCGAAGCGGTTGTTCCAGGCCGTCGACCACGTCGTCGGCAACGTGGAGCTCGGCGCCATGGACCAGTGGGTCGAGTTCTACAACCGGGTCATGGGCTTCACGAACATGGCCGAGTTCATCGGCGAGGACATCGCGACCGACTACTCGGCGCTGATGAGCAAGGTGGTCGCCAACGGCAACCACCGGGTGAAGTTCCCGCTCAACGAGCCGGCGCCGGGCAAGAAGAAGTCGCAGATCGACGAGTACCTGGAGTTCTACGGCGGGCCCGGCGCCCAGCACGTGGCGCTGGCGACCAACGACATCATCACGACCGTCGACGCCATGCGTGCCGAGGGCATCGAGTTCCTCATCACCCCGGACTCCTACTACGAGGACCCGGAGCTGCGGGCGCGGATCGGCAACGTCCGGGCGCCGATCGAGGAGCTGCAGGCGCGCGGCATCCTGGTCGACCGCGACGAGGACGGCTACCTGCTGCAGATCTTCACCAAGCCGACCGGCGACCGGCCGACGGTGTTCTTCGAGCTGATCGAGCGGCACGGCTCGCTCGGTTTCGGCAAGGGCAACTTCAAGGCACTCTTCGAGGCGATCGAGCGCGAGCAAGAGAAGCGCGGCAACTTCTGAGGAAGGACCCCGCTGCCCCCCACCACTCGCAGGCTCGCGGCGGGGCCCTGCAGCGAGGCCGACCAGAAAGGTCACCGATGGCGTTCTACCGGCAGGTGGGCGAGGTCCCGCCGAAGCGGCACACCCAGTTCCGCCGTCCCGACGGCGGCCTGTACTCCGAGGAGCTGATGGGCGAGGAGGGCTTCTCCTCCGACTCCTCGCTGCTCTACCACCGGGGCATCCCCTCGGCGATGGTCGACGCCCGCCCCTGGGACCTGCCCGACCAGACGCTCACCCCGAATGCGCCGCTGATGCCGCGGCACCTCAAGCTGCACGACCTGTTCCCCGGCGAGGAGCACAAGGCCGTCGACCCGGTCACCGGCCGGCGGCTGGTGCTGGGCAACGCCGACGTCCGCATCTCCTACGCGGTCTCGTCGCCTGACCTCGCCCTACTACCGCAACGCCACCGGCGACGAGTGCGTCTACGTCGAGCGCGGCTCGGCCACCGTGGAGACCGTCTTCGGCGCGCTGACGGTCGGCCAGGGCGACTACGTGATCCTCCCCCGGGCCACCACGCACCGATGGGTGCCGACGGCCCCGGACGCACAGAGCCGCTGCGCACCTACGCCATCGAGGCCAACAGCCACATCGCGCCGCCGAAGCGCTACCTGTCCAAGTACGGCCAGCTCCTCGAGCACTCCCCCTACAGCGAGCGGGACCTGCGCGGCCCGGCCGAGCCGCTGCTGGGCGAGGGCACCGACGTCGAGGTGTACGTCAAGCACCGCGGCGACGGACCCGGCGGGCTGGCCGGCTCGGTGCACGTCGTCCCGGAGCACCCGTTCGACGTCGTCGGCTGGGACGGCTGCCTGTACCCCTACGTGTTCAACGTGGCCGACTTCGAGCCGATCACCGGCCGCGTGCACCAGCCGCCGCCGGTGCACCAGGTGTTCGAGGGGCAGAACTTCGTCGTCTGCAACTTCGTGCCGCGGAAGGTCGACTACCACCCGCTGGCGGTGCCGGTGCCCTACTACCACTCCAACGTCGACAGCGACGAGGTCATGTTCTACGTCGACGGCGACTACGAGGCGCGCAAGGGCTCGGGCATCGGCAAGGGGTCGATCTCGCTGCACCCGGGCGGCCATTCGCACGGCCCGCAGCCCGGCGCGGTGGAGCGGTCCCTGGGGGCGGAGTTCTTCGACGAGCTGGCGGTCATGGTCGACACGTTCCGGCCGCTCGGTCTCGGCGAGGCCGGCACGGCCACGGACGACGGGAAGTACGCCTGGTCCTGGTCGGGCCGCGGGCCCTCGGCATGACCTGGCTCGACCTCCCCGCTGACACCGGCTTCGGCCTCGACAACCTGCCCTACGGGATCTTCTCGACGCCGGACAGCGAACCCCGGACCGGCGTCGCGATCGGCGACCACGTGCTCGACCTCGCCGCGTTCACCGGCGACCCGGTGCACGCCACCGGCTCGCTGAACGCGTTCATGGCACAGGGGCCCGAGGCCTGGCGAGCGCTGCGCGAGCGGATCACGGCCGCGCTCACCGACGAGGCCGGCCGGGCCGACGTCGAACCGCACCTCCTCCCCCGCGACGACGTGGACGCTGCACCTGCCGTTCGAGGTCGCCGACTACGTCGACTTCTACAGCTCGCAGCACCACGCCGAGAACCTCGGCCGGATGTTCCGCCCCGACTCGCCGCCGCTGACGCCGAACTGGAAGCACCTGCCGATCGGCTACCACGGCCGCTCCGGCACGGTGGCCGTGTCCGGGACGCCGGTCGTCCGGCCCAGCGGCCAGCGCAAGGCCCCGGCGGACGACGCCCCGACCTTCGGGCCGTCGCAGCGGCTCGACATCGAGGCCGAGGTGGGCTTCGTCGTCGGGACGCCGTCGACGCTGGGCGAGCCGGTGCCGCTGGATGCCTTCCCGGACCACGTGTTCGGGGTCTGCCTGGTCAACGACTGGTCGGCCCGCGACCTGCAGGCCTGGGAGTACGTGCCGCTGGGCCCGTTCCTCGGCAAGTCGTTCCTCACCTCGGTGTCGCCGTGGGTCGTGCCGCTCGCCGCGCTCGAGGCCGCCCGGGTCCGCCCGCCGGAACGGGACGTCCCGCTCCTCCCCTACCTGGACGACGCCGACTCCCCCTGGGGCCTGGACATCACGCTGGAGGTCCGGCTCAACGGCGAGCTCCTCAGCCGGCCGCCGTTCGGCGAGATGTACTGGACGGCGGCGCAGCAGCTCGCGCACATGACCGTCAACGGCGCCAGCCTGCGCACCGGCGACCTCTACGCGTCCGGCACGGTGAGCGGCCCGCAGGCGGACCAGCGCGGCTCGTTCATCGAGCTCTCCTGGGGTGGCTCGGAGCCGCTGCCCCTGGCCGACGGCTCGACGCGGACCTTCCTGCAGGACGGCGACGTCGTCACGATCAGCGCCACCGCCCCGGCGGCCGGCGGCGGGCGGCTGTCGTTCGGCGAGGTCACCGGGCAGGTCATGCCGGCTCGCTGACCGTTCGAACCGTCCGGCTACGGTGCCGGGAGGGTCCGGTGCGGACCGTGGAGAAGGACGGTGCTGGTGAAGCTCACGATCGGCTACAAGGCCTCCGCCGAGCAGTTCGGCCCGCGCGACCTCGTCGAGTACGCGATCCGCGCCGAGGAGGTCGGGCTGGACACCGCCACGGTGTCCGACCACTTCCTGCCCTGGCGGCACAACGGCGGGCACGCGCCGTTCGCGCTCGCCTGGCTGGCCGCCGTCGGCGAGCGGACCTCCCGGATCCGGCTGGGCACGAGCGTGCTCACCCCGACGTTCCGCTACAACCCCGCCGTCATCGCCCAGGCGTTCGCGACGCTCGGCGTCCTCTACCCCGACCGCGTCTTCCTCGGCGTCGGCACCGGTGAGGCGCTCAACGAGATCGCGGTGAGCCGGCGCGAGTGGCCCGAGTTCAAGGAACGGTTCGGCCGGCTGCGCGAGGCCGTCGACCTGATCCGGGAACTCTGGACGGCGGAGTCCGTGGACCGCGAGGGCGGCCACTACGAGCTCGTCGGGGCGCAGATCTACGACCGCCCCGAGCGGCCGGTGCCGATCTACGTCGCCTGCGGCGGACCGGTGATGGCCAAGTACGCCGGCCGGGTCGCCGACGGCCTGATCTGCACCTCGGGCAAGGGCATGGAGCTCTACGCCGAGCAGCTGATGCCCGCGCTGGACGAGGGAGCGTCAGCGGCCGGCCGGTCGCCGTCCGACGTCGACCGGATGATCGAGATCAAGATCTCCTACGACCGCGACCCGGAGGCCGCGCTGGAGAACACCCGGTTCTGGGCGCCGCTGTCGCTGAGCGCCGAGCAGAAGCACAGCGTCGGCTCGGCGCAGGAGATGGAGCGGCTGGCCGACGAGCTGCCGATCGAGCAGATCGCCCGCCGCTGGATCGTCGCCTCCGACCCCGACGACGCCGTCGCGCAGATCCAGCCCTACCTCGACGCCGGCCTCACCCACCTCGTGATGCACGGCCCCGGCCACGACCAGGAACGGTTCCTGACCCAGTTCTCCGAGGACGTCCTCCCCCGCCTGCGGGAGCTGGAGGCGCGCGGCTAGGCCTGTCGACGGCCCGTCGGAGCGGCCATCATGGGCCGCCCAGCCCCGGGTCCGGGAGACAGCATGGCCAGCATGGACGGCACGGTCGCGCTGGTCACCGGCGCGGCATCGGGCATCGGGCAGGCGACGGCGATCGGCCTGGCCCGGGAGGGCGCCACGGTCGTCCTCCTGGTGCGCAACGCCGCGCGCGGCGAGCAGGCGCTCCGGGACGTCCGGGCGGCCGTGCCGGACGCGACGCTCGAGACGCTCGAGTGCGACCTCTCCTCGCAAGCCTCGATCCGCGATGCGGCTCGACGGTTCAGCGAGGAGCACGACCGGCTCGACGTCCTGGTCAACGCGGCCGGCGTCTTCGTGAAGGACAAGACGCTCACCGCCGACGGGATCGAGCTGACCTTCGCGACCAACTACCTGGCGTACTTCCTGCTCACGCAGGAGCTGCTGCCGCTGCTCCGGCAGAGCGCGCCGTCCCGGATGGTGAACGTCGCCTCGAAGTACGGCCGGGCGGCGATCGACTTCGACGACGTGCAGAAGCTGAAGGTGCCGTACTCGTACCTGAAGGCCACCCCGCCGACGATGCTGGCCCGGGTGCTGTTCACCCAGGAGCTGGCACAGCGCCTGGAGGGCAGCGGCGTCGTCGCCAACGCCGTGCACCCCGGGCTCGTCGCGAAGACGGGACTGCTGCAGGACACCCGCGGCCCGTTCAAGGTGATCACCGACATCGTCGGGACCACGCCGGAGAAGGGCGCCGACACCGTCCTCTGGCTGGCGACCGCACCGGAGACGGCGACCGTCACCGGGAAGATGTTCACCAAGCGCAAGGAGATCAAGACCCCGGGCCAGGGGTCGGACCCCGCTGCCCGCCAGCGGCTCTGGACCGAGAGCGAAGCGCTCACGCGACCGGCCTGAGTCCGGCATCCGGCAGTGCCTCGGACTGCAGCAGCGGCAGGGCGCGGAACGGCACGAGGCACGACAGCGCGACGACGCTGGTCGAGCGGACCACCGCCGACGAGCGGTTGAGGTCGACCAGGATCTGCTGCAGACCCTCGTGCGAGCTGGCCGCCACCCGGCAGAGCACGTCGCCGCTGCCCGTGGTGGCGTGCGCCTCGAGCAGGCCCGGGATCGCCTCCAGGTCGCGCTGCACGTCGGCGAGCGCGCCCTGCGCGATCTCCAGCGTCACGAACGCCTCGACGCCGAAGCCGGCCGCGGCGAGATCGATGTCGGGTCCGTAGCCGGTGAGCACGCCACCGTCCTCGAGGCGCTGCAGGCGCGACGACACGGTTCCCCGCGCCACGCCGGTGATGCGGGACAGCTCCAGCGCGCCGGCGCGGGGGTTCTCCCGGAGCGCCGCCAGCAGCGCGACGTCCAGGGCGTCCAGTGCCCGTCGCTCGACCACGTCCACCACCTCTTCCGGGCGCACACGCGGCGCCGTCGGAAACTGTGCAGGATGCACAGTCATGCCGTCCATCCCCTGACCGGAGAGGTCACCCCGCCCAGTCATCAGGCCCCAGGTTGCGCAGCAGGAGCGAACGGGTGTGCCATTCGCCCGACACCGCCGTCGACGCCCGCAGGAGAAGACCGACGATGAGCCTCGAGCAGACGCTGAACGACGAGGAACGCCTGGCCGACCTCGACCTCGACCAGCTCAAGGAGCTGGTGGGCCTCGTCGAGTACGACGAGTCGCGCGATCCGTTCCCGGTGTCGGGCTGGGACGCGCTGGTCTGGGTCGTGGGCAACGCCGTCCAGACGGCGCACTTCTTCCAGTCGGCGTTCGGCATGGAGCTCGTCGCGTACTGCGGTCCGGAGACCGGCAACCGCGACCACCACGGCTTCGTCCTGAAGTCCGGCGCGGCCCGGTTCGTGATCACCGGCGCCTACGACCCGAACAGCTCGCTGGCCGACCACCACCGCCGGCACGGCGACGGCATCGTCGACATCGCCCTGTCGGTGCCCGACGTCGACCGCTGCATCGCCCACGCGCGGGCGCAGGGCGCGACCGTCCTCGCGGAGCCGCACGACGTCACCGACGAGCACGGCACCGTGCGGGTCGGCGCGATCGCCACCTACGGCGACACCCGGCACACCCTGGTCGACCGCTCCCGCTACAGCGGCCCCTACCTGCCCGGCTACGTCGCGCGGACGTCGTCCTTCGTCAAGCGCGAGGGCGCCCCGAAGCGGCTGTTCCAGGCCGTCGACCACGTCGTCGGCAACGTGGAGCTCGGCGCCATGGACCAGTGGGTCGAGTTCTACAACCGGGTCATGGGCTTCACGAACATGGCCGAGTTCATCGGCGAGGACATCGCGACCGACTACTCGGCGCTGATGAGCAAGGTGGTCGCCAACGGCAACCACCGGGTGAAGTTCCCGCTCAACGAGCCGGCGCCGGGCAAGAAGAAGTCGCAGATCGACGAGTACCTGGAGTTCTACGGCGGGCCGGGCGCCCAGCACGTGGCGCTGGCGACCAACGACATCATCACGACCGTCGACGCCATGCGCGCCGAGGGCATCGAGTTCCTCATCACCCCGGACTCCTACTACGAGGACCCGGAGCTGCGGGCGCGGATCGGCAACGTCCGGGCGCCGATCGAGGAGCTGCAGGCGCGCGGCATCCTGGTCGACCGCGACGAGGACGGCTACCTGCTGCAGATCTTCACCAAGCCGACCGGCGACCGGCCGACGGTGTTCTTCGAGCTGATCGAGCGGCACGGCTCGCTCGGTTTCGGCAAGGGCAACTTCAAGGCACTCTTCGAGGCGATCGAGCGCGAGCAAGAGAAGCGCGGCAACTTCTGAAGTCGAAGGACCCCGCTGCCCCCCACCACTCGCAGGCTCGCGGCGGGGCCCTGCAGCGAGGCCGACCAGAAAGGTCACCGATGGCGTTCTACCGGCAGGTGGGCGAGGTCCCGCCGAAGCGGCACACCCAGTTCCGCCGTCCCGACGGCGGCCTGTACTCCGAGGAGCTGATGGGCGAGGAGGGCTTCTCCTCCGACTCCTCGCTGCTCTACCACCGGGGCATCCCGTCGGCGATGGTCGACGCCCGCCCCTGGGACCTGCCCGACCAGACGCTCACCCCGAATGCGCCGCTGATGCCGCGGCACCTCAAGCTGCACGACCTGTTCCCCGGCGAGGAGCACAAGGCCGTCGACCCGGTCACCGGCCGGCGGCTGGTGCTGGGCAACGCCGACGTCCGCATCTCCTACGCGGTCTCGTCGCTGACCTCGCCCTACTACCGCAACGCCACCGGCGACGAGTGCGTCTACGTCGAGCGCGGCTCGGCCACCGTGGAGACCGTCTTCGGCGCGCTGACGGTCGGCCAGGGCGACTACGTGATCCTCCCCCGGGCCACGACGCACCGATGGGTGCCGACGGACCCCGGACAGCACGAGCCGCTGCGCACCTACGCCATCGAGGCCAACAGCCACATCGCGCCGCCGAAGCGCTACCTGTCCAAGTACGGCCAGCTCCTCGAGCACTCCCCCTACAGCGAGCGGGACCTGCGCGGCCCGGCCGAGCCGCTGCTGGGCGAGGGCACCGACGTCGAGGTGTACGTCAAGCACCGCGGCGACGGACCCGGCGGGCTGGCCGGCTCGGTGCACGTCGTCCCGGAGCACCCGTTCGACGTCGTCGGCTGGGACGGCTGCCTCTACCCGTACGTGTTCAACGTGGCCGACTTCGAGCCGATCACCGGCCGCGTGCACCAGCCGCCGCCGGTGCACCAGGTGTTCGAGGGGCAGAACTTCGTCGTCTGCAACTTCGTGCCGCGGAAGGTCGACTACCACCCGCTCGCGGTGCCGGTGCCCTACTACCACTCCAACGTCGACAGCGACGAGGTCATGTTCTACGTCGACGGCGACTACGAGGCGCGCAAGGGCTCGGGCATCGGCAAGGGCTCGATCTCGCTGCACCCCGGCGGCCACTCGCACGGCCCGCAGCCCGGCGCGGTGGAGCGGTCGCTGGGCGCGGAGTTCTTCGACGAGCTGGCGGTCATGGTCGACACGTTCCGGCCGCTCGGTCTCGGCGAGGCCGGCACGGCCACGGACGACGGGAAGTACGCCTGGTCCTGGTCGGGCCGCGGGCCCTCGGCATGACCTGGCTCGACCTCCCCGCTGACACCGGCTTCGGCCTCGACAACCTGCCCTACGGGATCTTCTCGACGCCGGACAGCGAACCGCGGACCGGCGTCGCGATCGGCGACCACGTGCTCGACCTCGCCGCGTTCACCGGCGACCCGGTGCACGCCACCGGCTCGCTGAACGCGTTCATGGCGCAGGGGCCCGAGGCCTGGCGAGCGCTGCGCGAGCGGATCACCGCCGCGCTCACCGACGAGGCCGGCCGGGCCGACGTGGAACCGCACCTCCTCCCCCGCGACGACGTGACGCTGCACCTGCCGTTCGAGGTCGCCGACTACGTCGACTTCTACAGCTCGCAGCACCACGCCGAGAACCTCGGCCGGATGTTCCGCCCCGACTCGCCGCCGCTGACGCCGAACTGGAAGCACCTGCCGATCGGCTACCACGGCCGCTCCGGCACGGTGGCCGTGTCCGGGACGCCGGTCGTCCGGCCCAGCGGACAGCGCAAGGCCCCGGCGGACGACGCCCCGACCTTCGGGCCGTCGCAGCGGCTCGACATCGAGGCCGAGGTGGGCTTCGTCGTCGGGACGCCGTCGACGCTGGGCGAGCCGGTGCCGCTGGATGCCTTCCCGGACCACGTGTTCGGGGTCTGCCTGGTCAACGACTGGTCGGCCCGCGACCTGCAGGCCTGGGAGTACGTGCCGCTGGGCCCGTTCCTCGGCAAGTCGTTCCTCACCTCGGTGTCGCCGTGGGTCGTGCCGCTCGCCGCGCTCGAGGCCGCCCGGGTCCGCCCGCCGGAACGGGACGTCCCGCTCCTCCCCTACCTGGACGACGCCGACTCCCCCTGGGGCCTGGACATCACGCTGGAGGTCCGGCTCAACGGCGAGCTCCTCAGCCGGCCGCCGTTCGGCGAGATGTACTGGACGGCGGCGCAGCAGCTCGCGCACATGACCGTCAACGGCGCCAGCCTGCGCACCGGCGACCTCTACGCGTCCGGCACGGTCAGCGGCCCGCAGGCGGACCAGCGCGGCTCGTTCATCGAGCTCTCCTGGGGTGGCTCGGAGCCGCTGCCCCTGGCCGACGGCTCGACGCGGACCTTCCTGCAGGACGGCGACGTCGTCACCATCAGCGCCACCGCCCCGGCGGCCGGCGGCGGGCGGCTGTCGTTCGGCGAGGTCACCGGGCAGGTCATGCCGGCTCGCTGACCGTTCGACCCGTCCGGCTACGGTGCCGGGAGGGTCCGGTGCGGACCGTGGAGAAGGACGGTGCTGGTGAAGCTCACGATCGGCTACAAGGCCTCCGCCGAGCAGTTCGGCCCGCGCGACCTCGTCGAGTACGCGATCCGCGCCGAGGAGGTCGGGCTGGACACCGCCACGGTGTCCGACCACTTCCTGCCCTGGCGGCACAACGGCGGGCACGCGCCGTTCGCGCTCGCCTGGCTGGCCGCCGTCGGCGAGCGGACCTCCCGGATCCGGCTGGGCACGAGCGTGCTCACCCCGACGTTCCGCTACAACCCCGCCGTCATCGCCCAGGCGTTCGCGACGCTCGGCGTCCTCTACCCCGACCGCGTCTTCCTCGGCGTCGGCACCGGTGAGGCGCTCAACGAGATCGCGGTGAGCCGGCGCGAGTGGCCCGAGTTCAAGGAACGGTTCGGCCGGCTGCGCGAGGCCGTCGACCTCATCCGGGAGCTCTGGACGGCGGACTCCGTGGACCGCGAGGGCGGCCACTACGAGCTCGTCGGGGCGCAGATCTACGACCGCCCCGAGCGGCCGGTGCCGATCTACGTCGCCTGCGGCGGACCGGTGATGGCCAAGTACGCCGGCCGGGTCGCCGACGGCCTGATCTGCACCTCGGGCAAGGGCATGGAGCTCTACGCCGAGCAGCTGATGCCCGCGCTGGACGAGGGCGCGATCAAGGCCGGCCGGTCGCCGTCCGACGTCGACCGGATGATCGAGATCAAGATCTCCTACGACCGCGACCCGGAGGCCGCGCTGGAGAACACCCGGTTCTGGGCGCCGCTGTCGCTGAGCGCCGAGCAGAAGCACAGCGTCGGCTCGGCGCAGGAGATGGAGCGGCTGGCCGACGAGCTGCCGATCGAGCAGATCGCCCGCCGCTGGATCGTCGCCTCCGACCCCGACGACGCCGTCGCGCAGATCCAGCCCTACCTCGACGCCGGGCTCACCCACCTCGTGATGCACGGCCCCGGGCACGACCAGGAACGGTTCCTGACCCAGTTCTCCGAGGACGTCCTCCCCCGCCTGCGGGAGCTGGAGGCGCGCGGCTAGGCCTGTCGACGGCCCGGCGGAGCGGCCATCATGGGCCGCCCAGCCCCGGGTCCGGGAGACAGCATGGCCAGCATGGACGGCAAGGTCGCGCTGGTCACCGGCGCGGCATCGGGCATCGGGCAGGCGACGGCGATCGGCCTGGCCCGGGAGGGCGCCACGGTCGTCCTCCTGGTGCGCAACGCCGCGCGCGGCGAGCAGGCGCTCCGGGACGTCCGGGCGGCCGTGCCGGACGCGACGCTCGAGACGCTGGAGTGCGACCTCGCATCGCAAGCCTCGATCCGCGAGGCAGCCCGACGGTTCAGCGAGGAGCACGACCGGCTCGACGTCCTGGTCAACGCGGCCGGCGTCTTCGTGAAGGAGAAGACGCTCACCGCCGACGGGATCGAGCTGACCTTCGCGACGAACTACCTGGCCTACTTCCTGCTCACGCAGGAGCTGCTGCCGCTGCTCCGGCAGAGCGCGCCGTCCCGGGTGGTCAACGTCGCCTCGAAGTACGGCCGGGCGGCGATCGACTTCGACGACGTGCAGAAGCTGAAGGTGCCGTACTCGTACCTGAAGGCCACCCCGCCGACGATGCTGGCCCGGGTGCTGTTCACCCAGGAGCTGGCACAGCGCCTGGAGGGCAGCGGCGTCGTCGCCAACGCCGTGCACCCCGGGCTCGTCGCGAAGACGGGACTGCTGCAGGACACCCGCGGCCCGTTCAAGGTGATCACCGACATCGTCGGGACCACGCCGGAGAAGGGCGCCGACACCGTCCTCTGGCTGGCGACCGCACCGGAGACGGCGACCGTCACCGGGAAGATGTTCACCAAGCGCAAGGAGATCAAGACCCCGGGCCAGGGGTCGGACCCCGCTGCCCGTCAGCGGCTCTGGACCGAGAGCGAAGCGCTCACGCGACCGGCCTGAGTCACGTCGGGGCGGGCTCGCCTTCCGGCGTCACGACGAGCCACGTCCCGCCGAAGTCGTCGACGTCGTGGCAGAGCACCTCTCCCGGGTCCTCGTCCGCGTAGAAGTACAGCGGGTGGCCGTTGTAGGTGACCTGCACCGAGCCGTCCTCGCGATCGGTGGTGCCCAGCAGCGCGGCATCGATCTCGCCGTCGGCCTCGGGAGCCCCCTCGGTGAGCACCGGCGGCCACGCGCTCGCGCAGTCGTCGTAGCACGCAGGGCTGTCCGATGTCTCCTTGTCGAACAGGTAGATGGCCTGCCCGCGCTCGTCGAACAGCATGACCCCGTACTCGCTGTCGTCCGCGGTGATGCCCAGGTTGGGCCGCGCATCGAGGGACGGCCCCTCCCTGTCCCCGCAGCCGCTGAGGAGCAGACCGGACACGACCGCCAGCACGGCGGCTCGACGGCGCATGGTCATCGACGACGTCCTCGCGATCGACTGGGAGGGCCACTGGTGAGGGTCTGGTCATCGTGCGGCAACGGCCGCTCGGGTGGAACGGCTTCCGCGGCGACCTGGGGTTAGTCTTCGGCGGTGCTCGGACATGAGCTGCAGGAACTGGTGCGCCGCCGCTTGTGGGAGCTCGCGCGCACGGCCGAGGAAGCAGCACAGAAGTCTCGCTCGGTGATCTCGGCGGAGACGATCCGGCGCATGGCGCAGCGCGGAGGCCGGAGCTTCATCAGCGACGGGCTCGCCGTGCACATCGCCCGCGCGTTGGACGTGCCGGAGAACCGGGTGCGGCGCGTAGCGGGCCTTCCTCCGGTGCCGGACGAGCGCGAGAGCATCAGCACCCGCCCGCGCCTGCGCGTGATCCGGGGTGGCGACCAGGCGCCGCACCGGGAGGAGTCCGGTTCTCAGGACGGGCCGCGCGCCACACCCAGCTGATGCGTCACGGCGTTCCCCAGGGAACGGACGTCGACGGCGACCGTGACGATCGTGGCTCCCTCGGCGGCGTAGCCGGCAGCCTCCTCGCCGCTGTACGCGTGGACGCCGACCGGCACGCCGGCCGCGACGGCCCGGACGATGATCGAGCCGAGCACCTCGCGGAGCTCCCCCCGGCGGTCCTCCCCGGTGAGCCCGAGGGACAGCCCGAGGTCGCCAGGCCCCACGTACACCCCGTCCAGGCCCTCCACGGCCAGCACGGCGTCGAGGTCGTCGAGCGCCGACGCCGTCTCCACCATGGCGATCACGACCGGCTCGTCGGCTCCACCGGAGAGCCGGCCGATCGAGCGGGTGCCCGTCGGCGCGTAGCGGCAGGCGGCGACGACCTCACGGACGTGGTCGGCGTCGCGGAGGCTGGGCACGATGACGCCGTGTGCCCCCAGGTCGAGGGGCCGGCCCACGTCGGCGAAGTCGGGGCTGCGGGTGCGGACCAGCGGCACCGAGCCCGCAGCGGTGATCGCCGCCGCGACCCCGGGTAGCTCGGCCTCCGCCAGGGCGCCGTGCTGGAGGTCGACGACGACGTAGTCGGCGCCGGTCCGGCCCAGCACCTCACCCGTCACCGATCCCGGCAGCAGGCTCCAGACGCCGTGGCAGGGGCGGCCGTCGGACCACCGCCGCCGCAGATCGCTTCCGGTGATCACCATGACGGCGGAAGGAGCCGACGGTGGACCGCGGCGTCCGGGCTGAGCGCCAGCAGGGCGTCGGTGAGCGCGTCGGCCGCGGCGTGCACGGCGTCGTCGGACATCGGGTCCAGGGCGTCGAGGATGAAGACGGCGCTGCTGGTCCCGGTCGTGATGCGGGTGCGGGTGCACTGCCGCCAGTTCCACCGCCGACAGGTGACGCCGTCGTCGTCGCGCCAGACGACCTCACCCACCTCCGGGTGCTCGACGACGGGCTCGCCGCTCGCGGTGGTGTCGAAGGGCTCGGTGCCGTCGGCACGGACCAGTCGCGGCGGCCCGACGTAGGCGTCGCGGTCCTCACCACCGATCGGCAGCAGGTGGGCGATGGAGACGGCGTTGTAGACGTCGGTGATCCGGTCGATGCGTGGCAGCCCGTCCGGGTCGAGGCGTCGCAGCAGCGCCTCCACGCTCGGACGGGTGCGCTGCGGCTTGGCCCCGAAGGCCCGGTAGGCCTCCCGCCAGGCGGCGGGGTGCGGCAGCTGCTCGGGCGGCTGCCCGTCGAGCTGCCGCCTCGCGGTGGCTTCGGCGTCGGCGAGGATGCGCTCGCTGGTCGCGTCGCTCGGGCCGCCGTCGAGGCCGTCGGCAGTCAGCAGCACCGCGCGGTAGTCCGGCCGCAGGCCGGACACCGCGGCATCGACCGTGGCTCCGGCCAACCACTCGAGCGGGTCGGACGGCGCGCTGGTGTGCGCGGAATGCGTGGTCACGGGTCAGCGCAGCCAGCGGTGCAGCGACTTGCGTCGAGCTGCCTTCCAGGCGTCGTCGAAGTGATGCTGGGAGGCCCCGGCCCGTGCTTCCTCCAGGGCGTGCAACCGGCCGTAGAGGAAGGCGGTCTCGGTCGACGACGTGCGCTGCGCGAGATCACGGAGGCGCTCCCGGGTCAGGACGGAGTCCTGGTGCTCCCCCAGCGCCTCCTGGACGGCCTCCATCGCCTGCGCGAAGGCGGTCGCGTCCTGGCCGAAGACCCGGTCGACCGACTCACCGGCGTAGCGGGTGGCCTTGGCCGCCTTGCGGGCGTCGTGCAGCAACTCCTCCTGCTCCGGCCCCGCCGGACGGGCGGCGGCGTCGTCGACCAGGTCCTTCACGACGCCGAAGCTGCGCTCGATCAGCCGGGGCAGGGCCTTCCCCGCCGGGGCGTCCGCGCGCTGCGTGAACGGCGGGGACGCGACGAGAGCGTCGAGGTCATCGACGAGCTGGTGGTAGCGCGCGTCGTCCATCTCGGCGAGGACCCGGTCGTGAGCGGTGCGGTAAGCCTGTCCGAGTTCCTCGGCCGCGAGCGCCGCCGCTGCCCCGTGATCGGCAGCAGTCTCCTCGCTCTGGACGGCCTTGGTGACGCGGTCCCGCATCACCTCGGCGTCCCGGGCGGCACCGAGCTCGCCGGCCAGCCACCTCAGCTCCCCGCGCAGTGGCCGGACGACCTCGGCCGAGAACAGCGGCTTGAAGGTCGTCAGCGCGCTGCGCAACCGCCGGGTGGCGACCCGCATCTTGTGGACGGCGTCCGGCGCGTCCAGCCGCACCGGCATGTCCTGCGCACGCACCTGGTCGACCTGCTCGCGCAGGTGCGCGAGCACCACCTCTCCCGCCGGCGTCGTGACGGAGAGCTTCTTCGCCTTCTTCGGCTTCTCCGCCCGGGAGCGCCGCCCCTTCTTTCCGGGCGCCGTCGCCCCGAGCACGTGGGCGAGCTTCGAGGAGGCCCCCACCTCCTGGAGCCCCAGAGCTCGCAGCCGGGCGTCGACGCGGTCGAGAAGATCCGCGTCCCCGCCGACGAGCTCCACCTCGATCTCACGCCACGACATCGGCGCACCTGCCGCATCCCCGCTGCCGTCCAGCGACATCAGCCGCCGCGCCGTCACCCGGTCGTCGGCCACCTCGGCCAGCACCTGCCCGGTCGGGTCGACCAGACGCCGCACCGAGCGCTGCGTGATGATCTCGGCAACCGGGTGCAGGGCGGAGCCCCGGGTCTGCATCCACACCATGTTCTGCAGTGCGTCGGGCACCCTGCGGGCGGCGCGGCCGAGCGGCAGCCGCACCTCCGACCTGGCGGAGGACCCGGCCGGGACCTTCAGGTGCCAACCGGCGTCGTCCCCGCCCGTCCGCCGGCGCAGCGTCAGCCCGGCTGCGGCGAGCCGGAGGTCGTCGGTGTCGAAGTACGTCGCCGTCAGTCGATGCTTCGCCGACTCGCCCTCGGCCAGCGGGACGATGCTGTCCTCCGGAGACCGCTCGTCCCCGACACCGAGGACGAGATCGGTCAGCGAGGGCAGCGAGAAGGCCTCGTCGGCGGCGTACTTCTTCTCGACTTCCAGGTGAACGGCAGGCATGTCGCAGGTTTACTACACCGCGGCGACCGATCCCAGGTCCGCCCTGCACGCAGAGTGGTGGCGAACGTCCCCTCGACGACGCCCTCATGCCACGGCGACGCCACGGACGGCGAGGGAGACGGCCAACGCGGCCATGACGACGGCGATGCCCCCGTCGAGGACCCGCCAGGCCGCCGGCCGGGCGAACACCGGCCGGAGCAGGCGGGCGCCGTAGCCGAGACCGGCGAACCAGACGATGCTGCCGAGGCCGGCACCGGCGGCGAACTGCCACCGGTGCTCGCCGTACGTCGAGGCGGTCGAACCGAGCAGCACGACCGTGTCCAGGTAGACGTGCGGGTTGAGCCAGGTGAGCGCCACACAGGTAGCGACGGTCGCTGCGAGACCGACGCGCGCACCCGTGACCTCGGACAGCAGCACCCCGGGACGCAGCGCCCGTCGCGCAGCGAGCAGGCCGTAGCCGAGCAGGAACGCCGCTCCGGCGAAGCACACGACCGGGATGAGCCATGGCAGCCGCGACAGGACCGTGCCGGCGCCGAAGACTCCCGCGAGGATCAGCGCCAGATCGGACAGCGCGCACACCGCCACCACCACGGCCACGTGCTCGAGGCGGAGTCCCTGCCGCAGGACGAAGGCGTTCTGTGCGCCGATGGCGACGATGAGGCCCAGACCGAGCGCGAATCCGGACGCGGTGGCGACGAGGGCGGCAGTGGTGAGCACGCCGTCGACGCTAGGGACCACCTCCCGTGCGGACCAGCTAATGATTCTGACGCACCATTAGCATCGCTGTCGTGGATCTGGATCTGGGCCAACTGCGGGCGCTCGATGCGACCGTCCGCGGCGGCACGCTGGACGCCGCCGCCCGGGCGCTGCACGTCACGCCGTCGGCGATCAGCCAACGGCTGCGTGCGCTGGAGGTCGCGACCGGCCGGATCCTGCTGGTCCGCACGAAGCCGGTGCAGGTCACCGAGTCCGGAGAGGCGGTGCTGCGCCTGGCCCGGCAGGTCGCCCTGCTCGCGGCCGACGTCGCCCGCGAGCTGGGCGAGGATCCCTCGTCGGAACCCGTGCCCACGTTGCCGATCGCGGTCAACGCCGACTCCATGGCCACCTGGGTGCTGCCCGCGCTGGCGTCGCTGGCCGGCGACGTCTGCTTCGACCTGTACCGCGAGAACCAGGAGCACACCAGCGCCCTGCTGCGCGCCGGCACGGTCATGGCGGCGGTGACCGCCGAGGCCGCGCCGGTGCCCGGGTGCACGTCCACGCGCCTGGGCGGCATGCGCTACCGGCCGATGGCCACACCCGCGTTCACCCGGCGCTGGTTCCCCACCGGGCCTACGCCCGAGGCGCTCGCCCGGGCCCCGGTCGTCGTCTTCGACCGGAAGGACGACCTGCAGCACCGCTACCTGCTCGAGCGTGCCGGTCCTGACGCGGTTCCGCCGGTGCACTACGTACCTGCCTCGGCGGACCACGTCACCGCCGTCACCCTCGGCCTGGGTTGGGGCATGGTCCCCGACCAGCAGGCGCACGGGGCGGCGGCGGAGCTGGTCCCCCTGGACGGGGCCGTGCTGGACGTCGTCCTGTACTGGCAGCAGTGGAAGCTGCGCTCCCCCACCCTCGACCGCGTCCGCGCAGGTCGTCCTCGAAGCCGCCCGGCGTGACCTGGACCAGGACGTCACGACCGGGCGCTGATCCGCGCTTGCGAAGATTGTTTCGGAACGTGGCCGCGGGATGTCGAGAACCCGAGCGCGGCTCCGTCCCTGGAGTGCACACGGCCACAATGGGCCGTTCCACACCGAGGAGAACACGATGGCCAAGTACCTGCTGCTCAAGCACTACCGAGGAGCACCCGCGGCGGTCAACGACGTGCCGATGGACCAGTGGACGCCGGAAGAGGTCTCGGCCCACGTGCAGTACATGCGGGACTTCGCCACCCGGCTCGAGGGCACCGGTGAGTTCGTCGACGGTCAGGCGCTCTCGCCCGAGGGCACGTTCGTCCGCTACGACGGCGAGGGGCGCCCGCCGGTCACCGACGGCCCGTTCGCGGAGACCAAGGACCTGATCGCCGGCTGGATGGTGATCGACGTCGACACCCACCAGCGGGCACTGGAGCTGGCCGGCGAGCTGTCCGCGGCTCCGGGGGCCGGCGGCAAGCCGATCCACGAATGGCTCGAGGTGCGCCCGTTCCTCGGCGAGCCCCCGACCATCACGGAGTGAGACACGGTGGACCGCGTGTGGGATGCAGCCCTGCTGCGGACCCTCACCCCCACCGTGATCGGGATCCTCGGCCGCCGCGGAGCTGACTTCGCGGCGGCCGAGGACGCCGTCCAGGAGGCGCTGATCGAGGCCGTCCGCGTATGGCCGGACGACCCGCCCCGGGATCCCAAGGCCTGGCTGGTGGCGGTCGCCTGGCGCAAGTACCTCGACGCGATCCGCGCCGACACCTCCCGACGGCGCCGCGAGGAGCTCGTCGACGACGAGCCCGCGCCGGGGCCGGCCACCGAGGTCGACGACACGCTGCAGCTGTACTTCCTGTGCGCGCACCCGTCGCTGACCCCGGCCTCGGCGGTCGCGCTCACCCTGCGCGCGGTCGGCGGCCTGACCACGCGGCAGATCGCGCAGGCCTACCTCGTGCCGGAGGCGACCATGGCCCAGCGCATCAGCCGGGCCAAGCGGACTGTCTCCGGCGTCCGGTTCGACCAGCCCGGCGACGTCGCCACGGTGCTGCGCGTGCTGTACCTGGTCTTCAACGAGGGCTACTCCGGCGACGTCGACCTCGCCGGCGAGGCGATCCGGCTCACCCGCCAGCTGGCGGCCCGGATCGGCCACGAGGAGGTGTCAGGCCTGCTCGCACTGATGCTGCTCCACCACGCGCGGCGGGCCGCACGGACCCGCCCGGACGGCAGCCTCGTGCCCCTCGCCGAGCAGGACCGCACCCTGTGGGACACCCGCCTGATCGCCGAGGGTGTCGAGGTGCTCCAGGCTGCCCTGGCCCGCGACCGCCTGGGCGAGTTCCAGGCCCAGGCCGCCATCGCCGCCCTGCACGCCGATGCCCGGACTGCCGAGGAGACCGACTGGGTGCAGATCGTCGAGTGGTACGACGAGCTGGTGCGGCTCACCGACAGCCCGGTGGCCCGCCTCAACCGGGCCGTCGCGGTCGGCGAGGCCGACGGCCCGCGGGCCGGCCTGGCCGCCCTGGCGGGGCTCGACCCCTCCCTCCCCCGCTACACCGCCGTCGCGGCGTACCTGCACGAGCGGGACGGTGACCCGGTGACCGCAGCACGGCTCTACGCCGAAGCCGCGCGATCGGCGCCCAACCTCCCCGAGCGTGACCACCTCACGCGCCAGGCCGCTCGGCTCAACGCGGCACTGCGCGCCTGAGCGGCGGGCAGCCCTCCCGACCCAGCGGGCACGGCGCGCGACACTGATGGAGAGATCAGCACCACGCCGTCCCGGGAGGCCACCATGAGCGGCAAGCACCGTCTGCTCCGTACCGCGATCGCTGCTGCGGCAACAGCCGCGGCCGGGCTGTTGACGAGGTCGATGGTCAAAGCCGTGAGCGCGCCTGAGAGCCAGACCCGTTAGCACTCGGGACGGCGCACCGGCCCGGGATCGCAGACCCCACGGGGAGGCCGTCGTCGACGTACCCGCCCACAGCTTCGACCAGGTCCAGAAGCTCGCGCCCGGCGAGATCGTGGACGTCGAGATCGACCTGCTCCCGATCGGTCTGGTCTTCTACCCCGGCGAGCAGCTGCGCTTCGTGATCAGCTCCCGCAACATCCTGGGACCGATGATGCCTGGGGTCCGTGAGTACACCCCCGCCAACAGCGGACGCCACACCATCCACACCGGCGGCGATCGTGCCTCCTACCTCCAGCTGCCCGTTCAGGCGCGGCGGTAGCCAGTTCCAACGACTGCAGTTGGCACCGCGACGGCTCCCCCAGGCTCCGGCGCGGGGTCCGGGCAGTTGATGTCATCTGCCGCTGGCGAGGCGTGACGCGGTCCTCGGGCTCAGCGTCGACCTCACCCTGCTGCGCGCGGACCAGATCGCCCCGGGCTCCGCAGCCCGCCGAGCCACAGCGCCTGTGTGACCTGATCGCCCGGCCGGAACGCCATTGGGTCACGGACTGCCCTATGGGCGTACCGTCCACCGGTCCGCGAACGTCGATGCCCGAGACGGCGGCCAGGCCGTACCCCGGGGCAGCAGCCAGCGGCGCAGCGGGCTGGATTCCTCCTCGACCTCGAAGACGTCGCGCGCAGGGCCGACGATCCTCGGATCGGGCGTGCCGACGACGTCGCGATCCTTCTCGGGGTAGTCGAAGCGGGCCAGCACGTGTCGCATCGCCTCGATCCGGCCGCGCTTCTTGTCATTGCTCTTGACCACGGTCCAGGGCGCGTCGGCGGTGTCCGTGTGGAAGAACATCGCCTCCTTGGCCTCGGTGTAGGCGCCCCACTTGTCCAGCGATTCGAGGTCCATCGAGGAGAGCTTCCACTGGCGGACCGGGTCGAGCTGTCGGATGAGGAAGCGGGTGCGCTGTTCGTTGCGGGAGACGGAGAACCACAGCTTGACCAGGTGGATGCCGGACCGCACCCACATGCGCTCCAGATCGGGGACCTCGCGCATGAACTCCAGGTAGTCCGTCGGCGTCGCGAAGCCCATCACGCGTTCGACGCCGGCGCGGTTGTACCAGGAACGGTCGAACAAGACGATCTCCCCCGCCGTCGGCAGGTGGGCCACGTAGCGCTGGAAGTACCACTGCCCGCGCTCACGCTCGGACGGCCTCTCGAGCGCCACGACGTGGGCACCGCGGGGGTTCAGGTGCTCGGTGAACCGCTTGATGGTGCCGCCCTTGCCAGCGGCGTCACGGCCCTCGAAGACGATGGCCAGCCGCTGGCCACACTCCTTCATCCAGCTCTGCAGCTTGAGCAGCTCGATCTGCAGTAGCCGCTTGGTCCGGTCGTACTCGTCGCGGGTCATCCGCTCCTCGTAGGGATAGCCCTCCCGCCAGGTGTCGACGACGCTGCCGTCCCGGCACAGCAGGATCGGCTCGCCGTCCTCGTCGTAGTCCACCCGCAGGTGCGCGAACTCGTCTCCAGAGGCCTCGGGGAACGCGGCGAACTGCGCCGGCGGCCCCGGCATGGCCGATCGGTGCATTGCGCCGCCCGGCAGCCCGGTCAGCGCCGGACGAGCCCCCGGCTCACCGCCGGCACCCGGGATGTCGACGGCCGGACCGCCGCGACCGAGGCCGTGTGCCTGGGGCATGTCGTGTGCTCCTGCCTACGTCGGCCGCATCGCCCCCGAGGAACGCAGCCGAGGTGGGTCCAACCGTCCGTGCTCCGGTTGTTGTTACCGCCGCTCGGCCGCCCAGTAGAGGCGCCGAGCCGGGCGGCCGGGCAGCGTTCACCGCAAGTTCACCGCGACGTGATGGCGCTGACGACGGCGACCGGTGGAAATCGGCTTCGTTCCGGGAAGTAAGCCAGGGCCCAGCCAGGCCAGCTGCGTGAGTACACCCCCGCCACCAGCGGACGCCACACCATCCACACGGACGGCGAGCGCCGCCTACCTCCAGCTGCCCGTTCAGGCGCGGCGGTAGCCGACGTCGCGGTGTGGCGGATCTGCTGGGTCTTCCGTCGACCTGGGGATCTGCCAGGGAGTCAGGCGCGGCAGCCAGCGAGGCACGTTCGCGCAGAACTCCTCGTAGGCAGGGCCGTAGGCCTCACGAAGCGTGGGTTCCTCGTAGGTGATCACGAAGGCGCTGACCGTGATGCCGAGGACGACCAGGTAGGCGAACAGCCCCCAACTCGCGAAGAGGAGGACCTGCCCGAGCACGAGCGCGAGGACCGCGACGTACATCGGGTTCCGCACGTACCGGTAGGTGCCCACGACGACCAGCCGTTCGGTGGGCGCTGCCGGTGCGGGCGTCCCCCGCCCGTGCCAGGCGAAGGCGACGAACGCGTGGACCAGCACCGCCGCGCCGGCCAGCATGAGCAGCCAGCCGAGGACGTCGACCCACGACGCCGAGCCGCCGGGCGAACGCCACCCTGTGATCATCCAGGGCACCAGACCGCAGACGGTTCCGGGTGCCAGTACCAGCCAGACGAAGCTGCCGAATGCGGCCGAGGTCCTGTTCATGATGCCCCCAAGTCAGCGCCTGTTGACATGAGGGTAGGCCCGGTGTTCGGACGGAGTCAACGCGTGCTGACATACCATCTCGAGCATGACGAGGATGCGGAGTTCGGCGGACACGAAGGCCGCGATCCTGGCGGCGGCGCGCACCCGTTTCGCCGCCGAGGGCTACCGGTCGGCGTCCATCCGGGCGGTTGCCCGAGACGTCGGGGTCGACGCCGCCCTGGTGGTCCGCTACTTCGGCTCCAAGCCGGGGCTGTTCGCGGCCGCTACCGATATCGACCTGCGCGTCCCCGATCTCTCTGACGGGCCTGCCGACGAGCACGGGGACACGCCTCGTCGAGCACTTCCTCTCGCGGTGGGACGCCGGCACCCCGGAGGGCCAGGTGCTCCTGACCCTGCTGCGTTCCGCCGCGAGTGACGCCGACGCGGCCGCCGGCATGCGGGAGCTCTTCGCCCAGCCAGCTCATCCCCGCGCTGCGTCGTCTGGTCAGCGACGAGTCGGAGTTGCCGCAGCGCGCCGCCCTCGTGGCCAGTCAGATGCTCGGCCTGTCACTGGCTCGATCCGTCCTCGAGCTCCCGCCCTTCGACGCGATGCCGCCGAACGTGATCGCGGCGAACGTCGGGCCGACGATCCAGCGCTACCTCCACGAGCCGTTACGGCCGGCCGGGAGTGCTGAGTAGGTCGCCTTCGCCATCTGTCCGTCGATCGCCATCACCGGCGACATCTACGCCACTCGCGCCGACTCATGCCAGACCGTCGACATTCTCGGCGACGTCTCGGAGGCGCCCCCTCAGCACGACCAGGAGCAGGATGGCCCGGTGGAGCAGAGCACGAGGATCGACGTCGATGCCCCGGTCGAGCAGGTCTGGGAGGTGCTGCGCGAGGTCGAGCGGTGGCCGGAGTGGGCGCCGACGGTGACCTCGGTGCGACGCCTCGACGACGGTCCGCTCGCCGTCGGATCCCGGGTCCGGGTGGAGCAGCCCCGGATCCCCCCGACCGAGTACGTGGTGACCGAGCTCGAGCCGAGCCGCTCGTTCACCTGGGTGGCCACCGGCCCGGGCGTCCGCACCACCGCTCGGCACCTGCTCGAGGAACTCGGCACCGGCGGCACGCGCGTGACGCTGGCGGTGGAGCAGGCCGGGCCCGTGGGCAAGGTGATGGGCCGGTTCTACCGCGGCCTGACCGATCGCTACCTGACCGCCGAGGCCGAGGGCATCAAGGCGCGGAGTGAGGGACGGGTGTGACGCCGTCGACCGCGCCGAAGACCGGGCGCGCACGCTGCTCGGCGACGGCGGCTTCGAGGCCGCGTACCGCGCAGGCGCCGACGATCCGCATGCCGTCGTCGAGCGCTCGGAGACGGAACTGGCGAACCGTTGAGCTGTAGGGCTACCCGTCCTCGGCCCCTGGGCCGAACAGCGTCAACTGCAACCCCGCCGGGGCCTCGAGACGAGAGTTGAGCGTGTCCCACGGCGTCACCGTGGGCGGAGCGACCAACCGCGCCCCTGCGTCGACGAGACGATCCGTGGCGTCGCTGGTGTTCTCGACCGCGAAGCAGACGCGGACATGTCCCGCCACTCGCGTGCCCACCTCGACCTCGTCGATGTACTCGGCATACGGCGGATCGTTGAGCTCGAGCGTGGCGCGGCCGGCCGACAGGATCGCGACGTGCCCGCCGTTCGCCTCGTAGGCCTCCTGCTCGCGCAGGCCGAGGACGTCCCGATAGAAGTGCAGCGCAGATTCATAGTCGGTAGCCGTCACGACGAGCCTCAGCTCGCTGACCTGTCCCGGTTCAGACGACACGTGACCTCCCTGGGTGACTACCGAGCTGGAGGCACATGACGCCCGCTGTCTCGGCACGAATGGCTCCTACGTCAGCCCTATCAGAGAAGCCAACGCGTCCGTAGGTGTCTCGGCACGCCTGACGCGATCGGGCGAGTGCAGGCGTCAGCGCCAGAATTCGGTGAGCTGCTCGGCAAGCGCTCTGCCCTGGTCGTACCCGGCTCGAGCGGCGGGCGGACGCAGCGACAGATCCATCGCATTGGCGCCGAACAGGTGCTCGGAGTCGCTGTCCGGGAAGACCGTCTCGACTCTGCTGCCGCCTGCGCGCAGTTCCTCGACCTGTGCTGCCAGATGGGTGCCCCACTCCCGCGGATGCCGCGATGCGCCGCCGAAAGGTGACAGCACCAGCACCCGCCCGTATCCGGCTGCCAGGTCGGCGTTCTCGACGGATCGGTAGCCGCCGTCGATGTACCGGTGGTCGCCGATGCTGTAGGCAGGGCCGCCGGCGGTGCTGGCGGCAACGGCGTCCACCAGGTCGACCCCGCTGTGGCGGTCGAACACGACCGGTTCACCGGTATGGGCATCGACCACGGTGATGAGCACTGCCTGTTCCGGCCAGCGCTGACTGGGCAGCCGGGCGGCGACGGTGGCGCGCCACCGCGTGGACCCGGAGCCGTCCGACGCCGCAGCCATCTCGAGCGCCGCCGCACCCATCCTGCGGCGCATGTCGGCCGCGTCCTCAGCGGCGGCGATGATCCGGCTCATTCTCTCCAGATGGTCGGCCACCGGCCCCCTGGGAACGCCTCCACCGACGGCTGTGACCGGAGGAGTCCGTTGCTGGGGCGCTGCGGCAAGGGTGGCGGCAAGCAATTCGGGCGGGGTCGCGCTGGTGATCTGGGCCGCGGCCGTCGATCCGGCCGACGTCCCGATGATCACATCGGCCGCGGTCACGTCCAATCCGGCATCGAACAAGCCGGCGATGACGCCGATCAACCACGCGTTGCCTGTCGATCCGCCACCGCCGAGGACCAACGCTCGCTCGCCCGCGGCGGGCGCCCGCCTCGTGGCGTCGATCTGCGGCTGATCCTGGTCAGACCTCGGCCGTTCGGAGGCCGTCGTCGACGTGACGTGCAGAGGTGAAGAAGGTGTTGTGTTCATGGGAGTCGCCTCTCGCGAATTGCCTGGCGGGGCGCTCCCGGTGGCGACTACCTCAGTCGCGCGATCGTGAACTGCAGGGGAGCACCCACTGCGGACATTGCGTTCATGGGTCTCACCTCCTGCCGCTGGATCACGATCGCCGGAGACGATCGCACACCGCCGACGCGGCGCGCAACCGGCACCATGCCCGGTTGCCGTGTCGCCGTCGAGCGTGCCGCCGACCGCTGCACCCTCATCGGTGACCAACCCCTGGAACCCTGAGCCGTCGGACCGTCCGTTCACGATCGCCCGCCGGAGTTCATCTCCGAAGGCCAAGCGGTACACGAAAGCTGGGAATGGTGACGTACAGCCGGACGAGTTGCAATGGTGGTTTGAGAATGGCCATCCGTCCCCAGCGCCGACGCCGCCACCAGCGAGTTCCTCCGCGAGCCCACAATCGATCAGCCCACAACGCCAGCCCACCGGCTGACCACCCGGCCCAGCCCTCACACGAAGGACGCCCGAACCCATGATTCGTGGGTTCGGGCGTCCGGAATGTCCTCAGACATCACATTGTCGGGCTGACAGGATTTGAACCTGCGACCCCCTGACCCCCAGTCAGGTGCGCTACCAAGCTGCGCTACAGCCCGCTGCCGTGCGCTGCCCGGAACCCCGGGCCATGTGACGGCCGCCGGAGAAGATTACCGCACGGCGACGAGCTCCCTCGGCCCCACCGGGGATGCCGTCAGACCGAGGCCCAAAGCCCGTGACACGAGGGCGCGCCGGTCATTAGCGTCGCTGCCCACGGGGTGTTCCGTCGTCGACCAAGGGCACTGTCATGAACAGGACATTCGCCTCCCGCGTCAGCAACCGACGGCTCAAGTGGGTCATCCTCGTGTTCTGGGTGGTGCTGGCGGCCCTCGCTGCCCCACTGGCGGGAGGCCTGACCGACCAGCAGGACAACGACATCGCGTCGTGGCTCCCGGGCGATGCGGAGTCGACCGTCGCTCTCGAGCGCCAGATCGCGCTCGGCTCGGATCCCGACGTCGTCCCCGCCGTCGTCGTCTACGAGCGAACGGACGGCCTCACCGCGGCCGACACCGAGGCCGTCGCTGAGGACGCGCGTGCGTTCGCGCAGCTCGACGAGCTCGACGGCGTCGTCGTCGGGCCGATCCCCTCCGATGACGGGCAAGCCATGCAGCTCGTCGTTCCGATCAACCCGGGTTCAGGCGGGTGGGAGGCCATCGCTCCGATCGTCGACGACATCCGCGCCGAGGCATCGGACGGTCCCGACGGGCTGGCGGCCTACGTGACGGGACCGGCCGGGCAAGCGGCCGACTCGTCCGAGGCCTTCTCTGGCCTGGACAGCACCCTGCTCTACGCCGCGCTGGGCATCGTCATCCTGATCCTGCTGCTGACTTACCGCAGCCCCGTCCTGTGGATCCTGCCGATCTTCTCCGCGGTGATCGCGCTGTTCTGCGCGCAGGCCGTCGTCTACCTGCTCGCCCGCTACGCGGACCTCACGGTGAACGCGCAGAGCGCCAGCATCCTCACCGTCCTCGTGGTCGGCGCCGGCACCGACTACGCACTCCTGCTGGTCGCCCGCTACCGCGAGGAACTGCGCCTGCATGTCGACCGGCACGAGGCCATGACGGAAGCCGTGCACCGGGCGGGGCCGGCGGTGCTCGCCAGCGGCGGCACGGTGATCTTGGGGATGCTGTGCCTGATCGCGGCGGACATGAACTCGACCCGCGGCCTCGGTCCGGTCGCCGCCATCGGCGTCGGGGTGACCCTCCTGGTGCTGCTGACGTTGCTGCCCGCGCTGCTGGTCATCTGCGGACGGTGGGTCTTCTGGCCGGTCCGACCGTCCTTCGGCAGTACCGAGCCCAGCGCGACTGGCATGTGGGCCCGCGTGGGGGCGCGGATCAAGCCGCGGCCCCGGGCGGTGTGGCTGGGTACCTGCGCGGCCCTGCTGGTGGCTTCCTTGGGGATGTTCACCCTCAACGCCAAGGGCCTGACCGCGGCCGAGTCGTTCCGCGGCACGCCCGAGTCGATCCAAGGCGATGCCGTGGCGTTGGAGCACTTCCCCAGCGGCGCCGGCAATCCCGTCCACGTCCTGACCAGCGCCGAGACGGCGGACGACGTGGCCGCGGCCGTGGCTCAGGCCGACGGGATCTCGTCCGTCGGCGAACCGATCGTGATCGGCGCCGATGCGCTGATCGAGGCGGAGCTCGCCGACGCTGCGGACAGCCAGGCCGCCTACGACACCGTCGAGGAGCTGCGTTCAGCGCTCGATGACGTCGGCGACGGTGAGGCGCTGGTCGGCGGCAACACCGCCCTGAACCTCGACGTCCAGACCGCCTCGCAGCGCGACAACCTGGTGATCATCCCGCTGATCATGCTCGTCGTGCTGGCCGTCCTCGGCGTGCTCCTGCGGGCGATCGTCGCCCCGCTGATCCTGATCGCGACCGTGGTGCTGTCCTACGGTGCGGCGCTCGGCCTCAGTGCGCTGATCTTCGACTGGTTCGTGGGGGTCGAGTCGACCGACAGTTCCTTCCCGCTGTTCGTCTTCGTGTTCCTCGTCGCGCTCGGGATCGACTACAACATCTTCCTGATGACCCGGGTGCGGGAGGAAGCCTTCGACCACGGCACTCGGCGCGCCGCCCTGGTCGGGCTGGCGGCCACCGGTGGCGTGATCACCTCGGCGGGGCTGGTCCTCGCGGCGACCTTCGCGGTGCTCGCCACGCTGCCGCTGACCTTCACCACCCAGCTGGGTATCGCGGTCGCGCTCGGCGTCCTGCTCGACACGATCATCGTGCGCTCGGTGCTCGTCACCGCGCTCACCCTCGACGTCGGTCGCCGGATGTGGTGGCCCAGCAAGCTCGCGCAGCGCGCCGACGAGCCCGACGCGCCTCCGACCGGCCGGCCTGAGGGTGTTCGAGTGCCGGTTCCCCGGCAGGAGGGTGACGAACCGAGCGTCAGCCCTTCGGCCGGTCGTTCCCCCGGCCCTCCCGAACCTTGACCGACACCTCGATCGGCGTGCCCTGGAAGCCCCACTGCTCACGGATCTTCCGTTCGAGGAACCGCCGGTAGCCGGCCTCGAGGAAGCCCGTCGAGAAGACCACGAACCGCGGCGGGCGGACGTCGGCCTGGGTGACGTACTTGATCTTCGGCGCGCGGCCGCCTCGAGCCGGCGGCGGCGTCTCCTGCACCAGGGCCCGCACGAAGGAGTTCAGCTCCGCCGTGGGCACCCGGGACTCCCACGACGCCAGCGCGGCGCGCAGGTGGTCGGCCAGCTTGCTGACCCCGCGGCCGGTCGTCGCGGAGATGTTGACCCGCGAAGCCCAGCGCACCCGCGCCAGGTCGCGCTCGATCTCCTTCTCCAGCTGGCCGTGCCGGTCCTCGTCGAGGGTGTCCCACTTGTTGATCGCGATGACCAGCGCGCGGCCGGCCTCGACCACCTGGCTGATCACCCGCTGGTCCTGCTCGCTGATCACCTCGTCGGCGGCGAGCAGCACCACGGCGACCTCGGCGGCCTGGATCGCCGCCTCGGTGCGCAGCGACGCGTAGTACTCGGTGCCGCTCGCGGTGCTGACCTTCCGGCGCAGCCCGGCGGTGTCGACGAACCGCCACTCCTCGCCGCCCAGCAGCACGATCGAGTCGACCGGGTCGACCGTCGTCCCGGCCACCGAGTCGACGACCGAGCGCTCGTCCTTGGCCAGTCGGTTGAGCAGGCTGGACTTGCCGACGTTGGGCCGCCCGACCAGCGCGACCCGGCGCGGGCCGCCCTCCTCGAGCTGCTCGCGCGGCGCGTCCGGCAGCGCCTCGAGGATCAGGTCGAGCAGGTCACCGCTGGACCGGCCGTGCAGCGCACTGACCGCCTGCGGCTCCCCCACCCCGAGCGACCACAGCTCGGCGGCGTTGGACTCGCTGCGCTCGTCGTCGACCTTGTTGGCCACGAGGATCACCGGCCGGTCGCTGCGGCGCAGGATCCGGGCGGCGGCGAGGTCGGTGTCGGTGGCGCCGACCTGGCTGTCGACGACGAAGACGATCACGTCCGCCGTCTCCATCGCGAACTGGGCCTGCCGGGTGATCGACGCACCCAGCCCGATGGCCTTCGGATCCCAGCCGCCGGTGTCGACCACGCTGAACCGCTTGCCGTTCCACAGCGCCTCGTAGGAGATGCGGTCGCGGGTGACGCCCGGGATGTCCTGCACCACCGCGGCCCGGCGGCCGAGGATGCGGTTGACCAGGGTCGACTTGCCCACGTTGGGCCGGCCGACGATGGCGACGACCGGCATCGGCCCGCCGTTCTGCTCGGTCATGCCCACTCCTCCGCCCGGACGGCGCGCCGGGCCAGTTCCACGACCCGCTCGACGACGGCCTCGCGTTCCATGTCGGTGCTGTCGACGACGACGGCGTCCGCAGCCGGCCGCAGCGGGCTGTCGGCGCGCGAGCTGTCGTACTCGTCGCGGCGGCGCAGGTCCTCGGCGAGGGCCGCGATCTCGTCCGGCTCGGTGAGCCCCAGCTGGCCGGCCCGCCGCTCGGCCCGGATCTCGGGCGCGGCGGTCAGGTAGATCTTGCAGGTCGCGTCCGGGAGGACGACGGTGCCGATGTCCCGCCCCTCGACGACGACGGCGGTCGCCGCGGCCACGAGCGAGCGCTGCTGGTCGACCAGCTGACGGCGCACGGCGGGGACGGCGGACACCGGCGACACGGCCCGCGTCACCGCGGCCCCGCGGATGCGCTCGGCCACGTCCACGCCGTCGACCAGCACCAGCTCCTCGCCGGACGTCGTCCCGACCTCGATGCGCGCAGCGGCGACGACGCGCGCGACCGCCTCGGCGTCCTCGGGGTCGACCCCGGCGTCCAGGACGGCGACCGTGGCCGCCCGGTACATCGCGCCGGTGTCGAGGTAGTCGGCGCCGAGCTTGGCGGCCACCGCCCGGGCGACGCTGGACTTGCCGGTGCCCGACGGGCCGTCGAGGGTCACCTGCCCGCGGAAGTCGCTGGTCACTGGGCGATGTCCCGTCGCAGGGCCACCGCGCCGCGGAGGTAGACGTGCTGGATGTCGCTGCGCGGCCGATCGGTCTCCACGTGCGCCATCAGCCGGAGCACCCGGGGCAGCGCGTGGGCGACGTCGATCTCGGTCGCGCACATCAGCGGGACGTCGCCGAAGCCGAGCTCGCGCGCGGCCAGCGCCGGGAACTCCGACACCAGGTCCGGCGTGGCGGTGAACAGGATGCTGATGACGTCGTCGTGGCCGAGCTCGTTGCGCTCCATGACGGCGGTGACCAGCTCACGCGTGGCTTCGAGCACCTGCTCCCGGTCGTCGGCGTCGACCTGCGTCGCGCCCCGGATGGCTCGGACGGCCATGCACTCTCCTCGTTCGATTGGCGGCGTCCGGATGCCGGAGCCCTGTCGAGTCTAGGTTCGCCCCGCCACCGGCCCGCCTCCCCGTCCGGAGGGACGGGCGTGGGCTCACGATTCGCGGCGGATCGCCGCCCGGCCGAGCTCGACGGCGGCCGCCAGGGGCAGCCCGGCCCCCAGCGCGAGCGCCTCCTCCATGGCGCTCGCCGAGGCGCTCTCGACCGTCCCGAGCGTCTCCTCGAGCGCCGGCGGTCCCTGGCCAGCGCGGGATGCCGGTCACGGGCGGCGATGGCGGCACCGCCAGTCGTGCCGCGTCGTCGAAGCGCCCAGCGCGCCAGCAGGATCACCAGGTTCACCAGGACCCACCACTGCGCGGCCTCGCTGCCGATCGCCTCCCACTGGTCCAGCACGCGCTCGAACTCCTCGAGCGCGGCGGCGGGCGAGCCGTGCTCGGCCAGCAGCGGCCACGGCGGACGTCCGGCGAGCTTGACGAACAGCCGGCTGTCCGCCCGCATCCCGTGCTCGATGGCACGACGGCCCACGCGGCGGCGGCCCGCTCCCGGTCGGACTCGGCCAGTGGCCTCGCCCAGCACGTAGTGCGCCCACGCCAGGCAGTCTCGGGTTCGCCGTCTCGCCGGGCGCGCGCCAGCAGCTCCGGCATCGCGCTCGGCCGCCTCCGCCGCGCCGCCGCCGTAGCTCATGGCCTGGCAGACCGAGACCTCGCACCATCAGCGCCGCGCACGCGGATCACCGGCCGCCCGGTAGCAGCTCGGCCGCGCGGGCGATACCGTCGACCGCGTCCGCGGTCCGCGAGGGAACATGGCCTCGCAGGCGCACTGGTTCATCGCGCGCGCCGCCGACGGGCGCGTCGGCGCCGCCGGCCGCGGCGACCCCCCGGTCGGCCAGGACGCCGGCCTGCGTCCACGTCGCCCGGTCGCCCAGGACGCCGCGGCGGCCGCAGGCGAGGGCGTCGCGCAGTCGGGGATGCTCGATCTCCCACGCCGGCCACCTCCAGCCCCCACTCGAGCAGGTCGAGCCGCTGCCGGTGGTAGGCGAAGTCGTTGCACGTCCGCCGGCCAGCTGGACCGCCAGCGGCCGGTCGTGCTCCACTCGCGTAGGACCCAGGCCGCGTGCAGGTCCGGGCTCAGCGCGGCGATCGCCGCGACCGCCGCCGGCTCGTCGGGGCCGGAGAGCCGCGGTCGAGAGCGCCGCCAGCCGCTCGCGCGGTGTCGGCGGCGTGCCGGGCGCGCAGGCACGGCACCGTCGGCAGGCCGGAGCCGCTCCCCGGCGTAGGCCCGCAGGGTCTCCAGCAGCCAGAACCGGCCCCGGCCGGCCTGGACGAGCGACTGCTCGGCCAGCCGGGCCAGCAGCGGCGCCGACCGCCGGCGCGGGACAGCGGCGTCGTCGGCGCACACGCGCCTCGACCTGGTCGAGGGCGAACGAGCCCGGGAAGACGGCCAGCCGCGCGAACAGCCGCGCCTCGTCCGTCGGTGAGCAGGCCGTAGGACCAGTCCACGACGGCCCGCACGGAGCGGTGCCGCTCCGCGGCCGTCCGCCGTCCCCCGACCAGCAGGTCCAGCCCCTGCCCGAGCCGTTCGGCGAACTCGCCGAGGCCGAACGCCGGCGCCCGTGCGGCGCCGAGCTCGATCGCCAGCGGCAGACCGTCGAGCCGACGGCAGGTCGCCGCGATCGACCTCGACGTCGTCGTCGGAGAGCGCGTGCCGCCTCCAGGCCCGGTGCCCGCTCGACGAACAGCCGGACGGCGGGGTTCTTCCGGTCCGCGCCCGACGGCAGGGGCAGCGGAGCCAGGACGTGCACGTGCTCCTGGGCGACGCCCAGCCGCTCCCGGCTGGTGGCCAGCAGCGCCAGCTCCGGGCGCCGCCTCGAGCAGCCGCTCGACCAGCGGGGCGAGCGTCGTCGAGCACCGTCTCCGCGTTGTCCAGGCACAGCACGCCGCGGTGGCCGCCCAGCGCGCCGCACGAGCGAGTCGGCGCGGGTCGGCGCCGCGCGGGATGCTCGACCGCCGCCGCCTCCGCCAGCGCGTCGACCAGCCGCTCCGGGCGTCGCCGTCGGACAGGTCCGCCCACCACACGTCGCGAGCCGCCGGCGGCCAGCTCGTGGGCGGCCTCGAGCGCCAGCCGGGTCTTCCCGACCCCGCCCGGACCCGACCAGCGTCACCAGCCGCTGCTCGGCCAGGCACTCGCAGCAGCAGCGCGAGGTCCGCCTGCCGCCCGAGCAGCCCGCCGGGCCGCCACGGCAGCCGTCCGGCCGCGTGCACCGGCGGCACCGCGGCGGCGGCGGACGCGCGTCCGGCGGCGGCGCCGACGGCCTCCGCCGCGCAGGATCCGGCGCCTCCAGCTCGGCGCAGCGCGGGCGGCCGGGTCCATGCCCAGCTCGTCGGCGAGGAGCCGCGCGGTGCCGCGCGGTAGGCCTCGAGCGCCTCGGCGGGCCGGCCGTCGGCGTCCAGCGCCCGCATGAGCACCTCGACCGGCCGGTCGCGCAGCGGCTGCGCCGCGACGAGTTCGCGGCGCCGCGGCGACCGCGTCGGTCACCGCGCCGGCACTCCAGCAGCAGCTCCGCCCGGTCCTCCAGGGCGGCCATCCGCAGCTCCTCCAGCCGGGTCGCCGGAGCACGCGCGAACCCGTCGGCGAACTCCGCCGTACGCCGGTCCCCGCCACAGCGCCAGCGCCTCGTCGAGCACCGCGACGGCCGCCGCGGGATCGGTCGGCCGCGAGCCGGCGCGCCCTGCGTAGCCCGCCTCGAACCGCTCGGCGTCGATCGCGACGCTGCTCGGTCGTCCAGCACGTATCCCGGGCGCACGGGTGCGCACCGCGTCGCCCAGCGGCCCCAGCTGCGACCGGAGCCGGCGCACCACCTGGTGCAGCGCGTTGGCCGGCGTCGTCCGGGAGCGTCGTCCCCCCACAGCGCCTCCACCAGCCGGGACGCGGGACACCGCGGCGTTGGGCTGGAGGAGCAGCGCGACCAGCAGCGCGCGCGGGCGCGTCCCCGGGATCGTGATCCGCTCGGTCCCGACCTCGACCTCGAGCGGACCGAGGACACGAAAGAACATCGCCGGTTCACCTCGACGTTGGACCGCGCGGAGTCTGTCACGGCCCGGGCCGCGGACGACGTCCGCGACGGTGGCATGACAGCGCGGTGACAGGCCGCCTCCCCGACGCTCGACGACAACGGCCGCATCAGCGGCTCACCGTCGAGAAGGGGATCGCCATGTACGACGCCATCGTCGTCGGCGCCCGGTGCGCCGGTGCCGCCACCGCGATGCTGCTCGCCCGGAGGGGCCACCGCGTCCTGCTCGTCGACCGCAGCCAGCTTCCCCAGCGACCATGCGGCTGTCCACCCACCTGGTCTGGCAGCCCGGCGTCGCGCGCCTCGCGAAGTGGGGGCTGCTCGACGAGCTCGTCCGCCTCCGGCTGCCCCGCCGATCACCAGCGGGCGCGATCGACTTCGGCGCCGTTCGCCCTCGACCGGCCGGTTCCCCGCCGGCCGGCGACGTCGCGCGAGGCGTACGCGCCGCGCCGCCGGGTCCTCGACGGCCTCCTGCGTCGAGGCCGCGACGCGCGGCCGGCGTCGAGCTCGTGGGAAGGCTGCACCGTCGACGGGCTGCTCACCGAGGACGACGCCGGGCCGGTCCGCCGGGTGCACGGCATCCGCGGCCGGCTGCGGACGGGCGGGCCGGTCACCGCGACCGCGCGCGCATCGTCATCGGCGCCGACGGCATGCGCTCGGCCGTCGCCCGGCTGGTGCAGGCCGCCGTCCTACCTGCGAGCGGCCCGGCGCTGCAGGGCACCTACTTCAGCTACTGGAGCGGCCTGCCGCTCGAGCGAGTACGACGCTCTTCGTCCGGCCCTACCGGACGTCGTGCGCCAACCCGACCAACGACGGCCTCGACCGTCGTCAGCGGTCAACTGGCCGCTCGACGAGTACCGCGCGGCGCGCGCCGACATCGCCGGCAACGTTCCTCGCGCACCCTCGAGGAGGTCGCCCCCGAGCTGGCCGAGCGGCTGCGCGCCGGCACGCCGCGAGGAGCGCTGGTTCGGCGCCGCCGTCCCCGGCCTCTTCCGCCGGCCGTACGGCGCCGGGCTGGGCGCTGGTCGGCGACGCCGGCTACGTGCAAGGACCCCTGCACCGCGCAGGGAATCACCGACGCCTTCGCCTCACGCCGAGCTCGCTCGCCGAGGCCGTCGACGACGTCGCTCCGCGGCCGCCGGCGGCCATCGGCGAGGCGCTGGCCGACTACCAGCGGCGGCGCGACGAGGCCGCGCTGCCCATGTACGAGTTCACCTACGCCGCAGGCCGTCGCTCGAGCCCCCTCCCCCGCGAGCTGCAGGACCTGCTCGCCGCCCTGCGCGACGACCCGAGCTGGCACCGACCGCTTCTTCGGGGTCTTCGCCGGCACGCGTGCCGGTCCACGACTTCTTCGGCGCACCCGCAGTCGCCGCTACCGCGTGACCTGCACACCACACCGAGAAGGAACGATTCCCATGTCCTTCTTCATCGGATCCCGCGGCCGGTCTTCCACCACGAGCCTGGCTCCCGGACGGCGCCGTCCGCGGCGATCGTCGTCCTGCTGCACGGCTACGGCGAGCACCTCGGCCTCTACGAGCCGCTCGCCCGCCGGCTCACCGCCGACGGCCTCGCCGTGCACGCACATGGACGCCATCGGTCACGGCCGCAGCGACGGCGAGCGCGCCGTCATCGCCGTCCTGGGACGACTACGTCGACGACGCCCGTCAGCTCGCCAACCTGGCGCGCGACGCAGCATCCCGGCGCGCCCGCTGGTGCTCGTCGGCCACTCCGGCGGCGGCGCTCGCCGCGTTCCTCCTGGCCCTGCGCTCCCCGCAGCTCGCCGAGGCCCTCGTGCGTCTCCGCGCCGCCGCTGCGCGCGCTGGACTGGGTCGACGCCGAGCTCGGCGGCGGGCGCGGCCGAGATCGCCGGCCGTCGACCCGACGCGAGGTGTTGAGCACCCATCCCGAGTACGTGCACGCGCTGCTGCACGACCCGCTCACCTGGAACGGCGGCTTCCGGCCGGGAGACCCTGCTGCGCCGTCGAGGCGGCCTGGCCGGAGGTCGCCGCGGGCGTGGCCGCGGGCCGCCCCGACGTCCCCGTCCTCTTCGTCCACGGCGAGGACGACCCGGTCGTGCCGGTCGCCGACGCCCGGGCCGTCGCCGCGCAGCTGCCCCGGGCGACCGCTGCGCACCGTTCCCCGGCGACCTGCACGACGTGCTGAACGAGCACGACCGCGACACCGTCCACGAGCGTCGTCGCCGCCTTCGTCGCATCGGCGGTCGCCCTCGACCGCCGCGGGTCGATGACCGTCGCCACGGCCACCGTGCCGGGCCACGATCTCCCGAGCACGGCAAGGAAACGATGACCAGCACCCTCGACGCCCGCTTCCGGAGTCGTCGGCGAACGACGTTCGCCGAGCGCCTGCTCGACGCGATCCTGGGCGCCCAGTTCGTCCAGGCCGCCTACCTCGGCGACCGTCTCGGCTACTACCGGGCGCTCGCCGTCCGGCGATCCCCTGACGTCCGCCGACCTGGCGGATCGCACCGGCACCGCCGAGCGGTACGCCCGCGAATGGCTGGAGCACCAGGCCGTGACCGGTGTCCTCACCGTCGACGACCCCGCCGACGGCCCCGCTCGACCGGCGCTACACGCTGCCGGCCGGGGCGGCCGAGGCGTTCACCGACCCCGACAGCCCCGCGCACGTCCTGCCCATGGCCCGGATGATCTGCGGCCTCGGGCAAGCACCTCGACGAGCTCGTCACGGCCTACCGCACCGGTGGCGGGGTGAGTTGGGCCCGGTTCGGCGAGGACGTCCGCGAGGGCCAGGCCGGCGCCAACCGGCCGCTGTTCCTGGGCGAGCTGCCGCGGGAGCTACCTGCCGTCGATCCCCGAGATCGCGGCGGTGCTGCAGCAGGGGCGGTCGCGATCGCGGACGTCGGCTGCGGGGACGGCTGGTCGGCGATCGGTCTGGCGCTGGCGCATCCGGGCGTGACGGTCGACGGGTTCGACGTCGACGCGCCCTCGATCGAGCAGGCGCGGATCAACGCCGTCGAGGCGGGGGTGGCCGACCGGGTGCGCTTCCACCTCGGCGACGCCGCGGCCGCGACGGGCCGGTACGACCTGGTCGCCGCCTACGAGTGCGTGCACGACATGCCGGACCCCGTGTCCGTGCTCGCCGCGATGCGCGAGCATGGCTGCTCCGGACGGCGTGGTGCTCGTGGTCGACGAGCGGGTCGCCGAGACCTTCACCGCGCCGGGCGATCAGGTGGAGCAGCTCATGTACGGCTGGAGCATCACCTGCTGCCTGCCCGACGGGCTCGCCCACGAGGGGTCGGTCGGCACCGGCACTGTGATGCGGCCGGACACCCTGCGCCGGTACGCGACGCAGGCCGGGTTCAGCGGCGTCGACGTGCTCCCGGTGGAGAACGACTTCTTCCGCTTCTACCGGCTCCGCTGACCGGTCCGCGGACTCTCTCAGAGGCCGACGAGCTCCTGCAGGGTGCCCAGCTCCTGGCGGCTGAGCTTCCGGATCGACCCTGAGCGCATGCGCTGCAGCTCGATCGGGCCGACGGCGGTGCGGGTCAGCCGCGACACCGGCAGCCCGACGTGGGCCAGCAGCCGGCGGACGATGTGCTTGCGGCCCTCGTGCAGCACGACCTCGACGACCGACTGCCCGGCGTGGGTGTCGACGACGCGGAACGAGTCGACCTTCACCGGCCCGTCGTCGAGTTCGACGCCGGCGCGCAGCCGCTTGTGCAGGTCGCGCGGCACCGAGCCCGACACCTGGGCGAGGTAGGTCTTGCGCACCTCGTAGGACGGGTGGGCCAGCCGGTGTGCCAGCTCGCCGTCGTTGGTGAGGAGCAGCAGGCCCTCGGTGTCCTGGTCGAGCCGGCCGACGTGCACCAGCCCGGGCGCCAGGTCGCCGACCATGTCGCCGATGGTGGGCCGGTTGCGGTCGTCGCTCATCGCGGTGATCACGCCCGGCGGCTTGTTGAGGGCGTAGGTCACGCGGTCGTCGCGCAGCTCGAGCCGGACGCCGTCGACGGCGATCTTGTCGATGCTCGGGTCGACCCGCATGCCCTGGACCTGCACGACCGCGCCGTTCACGCTGATCCGGCCGGCCTCGATCATGTCCTCGCACACGCGGCGGGAGCCGACGCCGGCACGGGCCAGCACCTTCTGCAGGCGCTCCCCCTGCCGGTCGTCGTCGGCGGGTGCCGGGGCGCGGTCACCGGGGTGGGCGGGGGCGAGCTCCATGTCCTCGGACCAGCCCTCGCCGGCCGCCGTGGTCTTCTCTTCGTCTGGGCTCGCGATGTTCATCGCCACCCAGTCTCCCACCCGTCCCGGCGCGGCGAGACCGGCCTCAGCAGTTGGCCCGGGTCTAGCCTGCCGCCGTGGCCCCGCCCACCGAGGGAACGCTCCGGTTGGCTACCGACATCACGACCGGCTTCACCGAGCGCGGAGATCCGGACGGCCGCCCCGCGCTGCTCCTCCTCCACGCCTGGGCCGAGTCGCGGCGGTCGTTCGCGATCCTCGGGCCGCTGCTCCCGGACTGGCTCCGGACGGTGGCCATCGACCTGCGCGGGCACGGCGACGCCGACAAGCCGCTCACCGGCCACGACCTCCCGACGCTCGCCGCCGACGTCGTCGCCGCGATGGATGCGCTCGACATGACCGACGCGGTTCTGGTCGGCGCCTCCAGCGGCGGGTACGTCGCCCAGCAGGTCGCCGTCGACCATCCCCGTCGCGTGGCCGGACTCGTGCTGGCCGGTGCTCCTCGCGACCTCCGGCGCGTCCCGCCGTTCGCGGCCGAGGTCGAGCGGCTGCGCGATCCGGTCGATCCGGCCTGGGTGCGGTCCTTCGTCGCGGCGTTCCCGCACGCCCCGGTGCCCGGCTGGTACCTGGAGCAGGCCGTTGCCGACGCCCTGCGGCTGCCGGCGGACGTCTGGCGGGCCACCCTCGCCGGGTTGGTCTCGTCCCGCCCGCCCACGCAGCTGGCCGAGATCACCACGCCCACCCTGGTCGTCAGCGGAGCGTCCGACGACCTTCTGGGCCGGGAGCAGTCGGCGGCCTTGGTGTCCGCTCTGCCGCACGCACGGTGGATCGAGTACCCCGACGCGGGACACGTCGTGCTCTGGGATCAGCCGGTCCGCTTGGCCGCGGACATCGCGGCATTCATCCCGACGGTGGCCCCGTCCGGGCCGTGATCGTCAGCAGTCGGGGTGCTCGTCCAGCATCGACGACGTCTCGGGCAGCAGCGGCGCCAGCTCCGGCAGCTCGTCCAGGCCGGTCAGCCCGAGCCGCTCGAGGAACAGCGGCGTCGTCGCGTAGAGCCCGCCGCCGCTGTCCGGGTCGCTGCCCACCTCGTGCACCAGCCCGCGACCGATCAGCGTCCGCATGACGCCGTCCACCCCGACGCCGCGGATCGCCGACACCCGCGCCCGGGTCACCGGCTGGCGGTAGGCGATGACGGCGAGGGTCTCCAGCGCGGCCTGCGTGAGGCGGCTGCGCTGGCCGTCGACCAGGAACCGCTCGACGACGGCGGCGTGCTCGTCGCTGGTGTAGAGCCGCCACCCGTCCCCCACCCGGCGCAGCGTGATCCCCGCGCCGCGGGCGCGGTACTCGTCGGCGAGCTCGGTCAGCCCGGTGCGCACCTGGTCGACCGGGCAGCGCAGCGCCCCGGCCAGCGTGTCCTCGTCGACCGGGTTGTCCATGACGAACAGCAGCGCCTCGAGCCCGCCGCGCACCTCGGCCGGGTCGAGCAGCTGCTCCGGCTCCGGCTCGGGTTCGGGCTCCGCGTCCGGCGCCGGCTCCCCCACCGGCACGTCCGGCGGCGTCGGGTCCTGGGGCGGTTCGACGTCCGGCTCGTCCTCCGACGGGACCGCCGGGACCTCGCCCTCCTCCACCGGCCGCTCCGCCACGCGAGCGGCGAGCTCCTTGGCGACGGCGTCCCACGTGCCCGGGTCGTCGTCCCCGCGGCGCTCCCCTTCCTCGCGGGTGGCCGCCAGCTCGGCCGCCAGCGAGTCCCACGAGATCGGTGGCGGATGCTTCTGGTCGCTCATGCGTCCTCCCCGTCGGGTGCGTCGTAGTCGTCGACCGTGTCGGTGGCCTCGGGGTCGTCGACCGGCAGCACCGCGCCACCGGTCCACCGCACGTGCAGCTCGCCCAGCGGCGTGAGCTGCTCGAACGACACCCGCTGCTGCCGGTACAGCTCGAGCAGCGCCAGGAAGCGGGCCACCACCTCGTTGGTGTGCCCGCAGTCGGCGGTGAGCGTCCGGAAGGTCGCCGTCCCGAGGCGGACCAGGTGGTTGCGCACCAGCAGCAGCTGTTCGGCGACGCTGACCGCCGGCGCGTGCAGGTGGGACACGCTGACCACCTCGGGCGCGCGCGGTGCCAGCGCACGGGCGGCGAGCAGGGCGAACTCCCCGACCGTCAGGTCGAGGGTGACCTCGGGCATCAGCTCGGCGAAACGGGCCTCCAGCGCCGCGTCGCGGGGGAAGCGGCGGGCGGCCTCGGCCTCGCGCTCGCGCAGGAACGCGGCCGCCTGCTTGTAGGCCTTGTACTGCAGCAGCCGGGCGAAGAGCAGGTCGCGGGCCTCGAGCAGCTCGAGGTCCTCCTCGTCGTCGACCTCGGCGGCGGGCAGCAGCCGCGCGGCCTTGAGGTCGAGCAGGGTCGAGGCGACGACGAGGAACTCGCTGGCCTGGTCGAGGTCGAGCTCGTCGCCGAGCGCCTTGAGGTGGGCGATGAACTCGTCGGTGACCTTCGACAGCGCGATCTCGGTGACGTCGAGCTTGTGCTTGCCGATCAGCTGCAGCAGCAGGTCGAACGGGCCCTCGAAGTTGCTGAGCTTGACGGTGAAACGCGTCGGCGCGGCCTCGGAGACCGTGGTGGTCTCCGGTGCCGCGCCGGTGCTGCTGCTCACGGACGCCGAGCCTATGCGTCCCGCCGTCCGCTACTTCCCGCGGAGCCGTCGCACGAGGACGGCGTCGTCGCCGCGCTCGTCGAGGTCGGCGAGCAGGACGGCGATCGCCTCGCGGACGATCCGACCGCGGTCCGCGGCCACCCCGTGCTGGCCGCGCAGGGTCAGTCGCGCCGTCTCCAGGGCGAGGAGCTCGTCCTGGGAGATGTAGACGGTGATCTTCTCGTCGTGCTTGGTGCGGTCGCGGTTGCGCGCCGGACGACCCCGCGTCGGGGTGTGCGGCTGCAGGGTCGGCGCCGCGGGGGCCGGGGCACGGTACGACGAGAGGTCGTCCGAGGCGGCCCCACCCGGGACGAGCGTGAGCGGCATGCCGCCCTCGCCCGACTCGTCGCGTCGCGTCGTCCCCCCGCGCAGCGCCGGCGAGCTGGTCGTGGTGCTCAGGCTCGGCAGCTCGGTGACCTCGGGCTCCGGCGTGGTGTCGGTGCGACGGAACAGCTCCGAGGCACCGGGCAGGACCGGCCGTCGGGTCACAGGGCCAGCACCTCCCGGGCGAGGTCCCGGTACGCCGAGGCGCCCGAGGACGTGGGGGCCCACGTGGTGATCGGCTGGCCGGCGACCGTGGTCTCCGGGAAGCGCACCGTGCGGGTGATGACGGTCTGGAACACCGTGTCGTCGAACGCCTCGACCACCCGGCTGAACACCTCGCGGCAGTGCACCGTCCGGGAGTCGTACATCGTCGCGAGGATCCCGGAGATCTCCAGCTTGGGGTTCAGCCGCTCCTTGACCTTGTCGATCGTGTCGACGAGCAGGGCCACGCCGCGGAGCGAGAAGAACTCGCACTCCAGCGGGATGATCACGCCCTGCGCTGCGGTCAGGGCGTTGACCGTGAGCAGGCCCAGCGAGGGCTGGCAGTCGATCAGGATGTAGTCGTACTCGTCGCGCACGTCGGCGAGCACCCGCAGCAGCGTCTGCTCGCGGGCGACCTCGCTGACCAGCTGCACCTCGGCGGCCGAGAGGTCGATGTTGCTCGGCACCAGGTCCAGGCCCGGGATGTCGGTCGGCACCCGCACGTCGCGCAGGGTGGTCTTCCGCTCCATCAGGGCGTTGTAGATGGTCCGGTCCAGGTTCTGCGCCGGCACGCCCAGTCCGACCGAGAGTGCGCCCTGCGGGTCCAGATCGATCAGGAGGACCTTGCGGCCGAACTCGACCAGCGCTGCGCCCAGGTTGATGGTCGACGTCGTCTTGCCGACGCCGCCCTTCTGGTTGCACATCGCGATGATCTGAGCCGGCCCGTGCTGGGTCAGCGGCTTCGGGTCCTGCAGCGGGCGCTGCCGGGCCTTCGCGGGGTCGAGCCGCGAGGCCGCGGCGCCCATCTCGGGGTCGGTGTCGTGCGGGCGCGCGACGGCCGACGCCGCGTCCGCTCGGATCGCCATGGGTCTTGTTGCCTCCACCTCGTGCCCGATCCGGTGGTTCCGGGTGCGGTCAGCCGTCCTGCCCGCTCGGGTGTGAGGTGAACGGTAGGCAGTGTGGCGAGGCTCCCCAAGGAGGCACGCCGCGCGACATGTCGACATGGCGACGAATGCCAACTTTTGTGACTGCTCAAGCTGAGCGAAGGCAAATCTTTGCCAACTGCGCCACGGAGCAGCTGTCAGGTGAGCGCCCGCGGGTGGCTGGTGGCGTACACCTCGCGCAGCCGGTCGACGGTGACGAGCGTGTAGACCTGCGTCGTCGTCACCGACGCGTGGCCGAGCAGTTCCTGGACGACGCGGACGTCGGCGCCGCCGTCGAGCAGGTGGGTGGCGAAGGAGTGCCGCAGCGTGTGCGGCGACATCTCCGCCTCCACATGTGCGCGCTCGGCGGCCGACCGGAGGATCGCCCAGGCGCTCTGCCGCGACAGCGGCCCGCCGCGGACGTTGAGGAACAGCGCTCCCCCGCGGACGCCGCCCTTCCCCGTCGCCGCGAGCGCCGGTCGGGCCCGCACGAGGTAGTCCTCGACCGCCCGCAGCGCGTAGCTGCCGACCGGGACGATCCGCTCCTTGCCGCCCTTGCCGGCCAGCCGCACCGTCGCCTGACCCCGGTCGAGGTCGTCGACGGCCAGGCCGACCGCCTCGGAGATCCGGGCACCCGTGCCGTACAGCAGCTCCAGCAGCGCCCGGTCGCGCAGCCCGCGCGGCCCCTCGACCGAGCCCGCCGCCTCGATCAGCGCCACCACCGACTCGACAGGCACCGCCTTCGGCAGGCGGCGGGCCGGCGTCGGCGGCTTCACCTCGTGGGCGACGTCGTCGAGCACCAGCCCGTCGAGCAGCGCGAACTTGTGCAGCCCACGGACGGCGACCACCGCCCGTGCCGCCGACGTCGACGACAGCGGCGGGTGGTCGTCGTCCCCCTGCCGGAGCGCGGCGAGGAAGCCGGCGACGTCGGACTCGGCGATCTCGCGCAGCCCCCGGACGCCGGCCGCCTCCAGGTACTCGACGTAGCGGCGCAGGTCGCGGCGGTAGGAGGCGATGGTGTTCTGCGCCAGGCCGCGCTCGACCGTCAGGTGGTCCAGATAGCCGGAGACGACGCGGGCCACGTCGGGCCCGGCGTCGGCCGGCGCAACCGGGGCGGGAGGGGCGGGTATGGAGGCGGTCAGAGCCGTACCTCCTGGAGTCCGACCGCGGCCATGCCGTGGGCCTCGGCCACCTCGGCGAGCACGACCTGACCGCCGACGACGTTGACCCCGTGCGCCAGTGCCTTGTCGCCGGCCACCGCCCCCGCCGTTCCCTGGGTGGCCAGCGACATGACGTACGGCAGCGTCACGTTGGTGAGCGCGTGCGTGGACGTGTTGGGTACGGCGCCGGGCATGTTGGCCACGCAGTAGAAGACCGACTCGTGCACCCGGAAGGTCGGGTCGTCGTGCGTCGTCGGCCGGGTGGCCTCGAAGCAGCCGCCCTGGTCGACGGCGATGTCGACGAGCACCGAGCCCGGCTTCATCCGCGACACCAGCTCGTTGCTCACCAGCACGGGCGCCTTCGCGCCGGCCACCAGCACCGCGCCGATGACCAGGTCGGCGTCGAGCACCGCCCGCTCCACCTCGTAGGCGTTGGAGGCGACGGTCTGCAGGTGGCCCTGGTAGATCTTGTCGGCGGCGCGCAGCTTGTCGATGTCGCGGTCGAGGACGACGACCTCCGCCTGCATGCCGAGCGCGATCGCCGCGGCGTTCATGCCGGACACACCGGCACCGATGACGACGACCTTCGCGGCGTAGACGCCCGAGACGCCGCCGAGCAGCACGCCCCGCCCGCCGTGGGCCCGCTCGAGGCTGTGCGCCCCGACCTGCGGGGCCATGCGGCCGGCGACCTCCGACATGGGCGCGAGCAGCGGCAGTGCGCCGTCGGCGGTCTGCACCGTCTCGTAGGCGATCGCGGTGGTGCCCGAGGCGACGAGGGCGTCGGTGCACTCCTTCGACGCGGCCAGGTGGAGGTAGGTGAAGAGCGTCTGGCCGGCCCGCAGGCGGTGGTACTCCTCCTCGACCGGCTCCTTCACCTTGAGCAGCAGGTCGGCGTCGGCCCAGACGTCGTCGGCCTCGGCCACGATCGAGGCGCCCGCCGCGACGTAGTCGGCGTCCGGGATCGACGACCCCTCGCCGGCGGCGCGCTCGACCAGCACCGTGTGCCCGGCGCGGACGAGTTCCGTCACGCCGGCCGGGGTCAGCGCGACCCGGTACTCACGGTTCTTGACTTCTCGGGGGACCCCGACCCGCATTGTGGAACTCCTCGGTCGATGGCGGATCAGGTCCCGAGGGTGGCGGGGCCCCCACCGCGTCGTGGGACGCCCGGTCGGGGCGCGCCTCGGGCGGAGTGTAGGCACGAGCCCTTGGAGGGGCGTGGACCCGCCGGTCCCCTCCGGGAGGGATTGGCCGGGCCGCCGGGAGCCGAGTGAGCAGTTGTGGTCGCCGTCGTCGGCGTGTCGGCCCGTGTCGGCGACAACAAGTCAGCACTCGACCTGCGGCCCCGGGCAGCCGATCGAAGGATGGGCGGATGCAGCTCTACGCCCAGCACCCCGTCGTCCGGTCGCGCCAGCTGACCGCCGACCTCGGCATGCTCGCCTGGACCGTCCTCTGGGTGCTGGTCGCCCGCACCGTGCACGGCGCCGTCCTCGTGCTCGCCGAGCCGGGTCAGGCGGTCCAGGACCTCGGGGCGTCGGTCGCGGGCAACATGACCTCGGCGGCCGAGGCGGCCAGCGGCGTCCCCGTCGTCGGCGACGAGCTGGCCAGCCCGTTCGAGGCGCTGGCCGACGCGAGCGGATCCGTCTCCGACGCGGGCATCGCCGCGCAGGACGCCGTCGGCACGCTGGCGTTCGTGCTGGCCGTCGTCCTCGTCGTGCTGCCGGTGGGCTGGCTGGCGCTGCGCTGGCTGCCCTGGCGGGTCGGCTACGCCCGCGAGGCGAGCGCCGCCGCCCGGCTCACGCAAGGGGACGCCGGACCTCGAGCTGCTCGCCGCCCGGGCGCTGGCCACCGCGCCGCTCCCCCGCCTCGCCGCCCTGCCCGAAGGCACCGGCGCCGCCTGGCGGGCCGGCGACCCGGCGGCGGTGCGGGCGCTGGCCGCCCTCGAGCTGCGCCGGCTCGGCCTGCGGCTCCCCGAACCCGAACGGACCGGCGCGACCGCGGTCTGACTACTCGGCGTCGAGCGGACGCAGGCGGGGCTTGGTCGAACGCACCTGCGCGGCCGCGAACAGCCCGATGACGGCGAGCGCGTTGCGGATGTCGCCGTCGAAGATCCGCTGGACGGCGTCGGCGAGGGGCACCCGCTCCACCGTCATGTCGGCCTCCTCGTGCTCGACGGTGAAGCCCTCGGGGCGCTCCACGTCGGTGAGGTCCTCGGCCAGGTAGACCAGCACGGCCTCGTCGCAGAAGCCGGGCGTGCTGTACGTCGTCGTCAGCAGCGACCACCGCTCGGCGGCGAGCAGCGCCTCCTCGGCCAGCTCCCGCTTCGCCGTCTCCAGGGGCGGCTCGCCGTCGGCGTCGCGCAGGCCGGCCGGCAGCTCCCACAGGTGCCGTGCCGACCGGGTGCCGGTACTGGCTGAGCAGGACGACGTTGTCGTCGTCGTCGAGCGCGACGACGGCGACCGCCCCCGGGTGCGTCACGACCTCCCGCACGCTGTCGCCGCCGCCGGGCATGGCCACGGTGTCCTTGCGGAGGGAGATGACCCGACCCTCGTAGACCTGCTCGCTGGAGACGACGCGGTACTGGTGCGGATCGGCCATCAGATGCCGACCTTCTCGCCTTCGTCGAGGGGCACCGGGAGCCGTGCCGACTCCTGGTAGTCGACCGCGGCCTGGACGAACCCGGCGAACAGCGGGTGCGGCCGGGTCGGGCGGCTCTTCAGCTCGGGGTGCGCCTGGGTGCCGACGAAGAACGGGTGGACGTCGGCCGGCAGCTCGGCGAACTCGACCAGCAGCCCGTCGGGCGAGGTGCCGGAGAAGACCATGCCGGCGTCCTTCAGCCGGTCGCGGTAGGCGTTGGCGACCTCGTACCGGTGCCGGTGCCGCTCGCTGATCTCGGTCGAGCCGTAGACCCCGGCCACGACCGAGCCCTTCTCCAGGGCGGCCGGGTAGCTGCCCAGGCGCATGGTGCCGCCGAGGTCGCGCTCGCCGGCGATGACGTCGACCTGGCTGGCCATGGTCGCGATGACGGCGTCGGGGGTGTCCGGGTCGAACTCGGCGGAGTTCGCCTTCTCCATGCCGGCGACGTTGCGCGCGTACTCGATGACCATGCACTGCAGGCCGAGGCACAGGCCCAGGGTCGGGATGCCGTTGACGCGCGTGTACCGGATGGCGCCGAGCTTGCCCTCGATGCCCCGGACGCCGAAGCCGCCGGGGACGCAGACGCCGTCGACACCGGCCAGCGCGTGGGCCGCACCCTCGGGGGTCTCGCACTCGTCGGAGGGGACCCAGCGGATCTCCACCCGGCTGCGGTGGGCGAACCCGCCGGCGCGCAGCGCCTCGGTGACCGACAGGTAGGCGTCGGGCAGGTCGATGTACTTGCCGACCAGCGCGATGGTGACCGTCTGCTTGGGCGCGTGGACCCGGTCGAGCAGGTCGCCCCACACGGTCCAGTCGACGTCGCGGAACGGCAGGCCGAGCCGGCGGACGACGTAGGCGTCGAGGCCCTCGCGGTGCAGCACCTTCGGGATGTCGTAGATCGACGGCGCGTCGGCGCAGGAGATGACGCCTTCGGACTCGACGTCGCACATCAGGCTGATCTTGCGCTTGAGGCCGGTGCCGATCTCCCGGTCCGAGCGGCAGACCAGCGCGTCGGGCTGGATACCGATGCTCCGCAGCGCGGCGACCGAGTGCTGGGTGGGCTTGGTCTTCAGCTCGCCGGACGGCGCGATGTAGGGCACCAGCGAGATGTGCAGGAAGAAGCAGTGGTCGCGGCCGATCTCGTGGCGCACCTGCCGCGCGGCCTCGAGGAAGGGCAGCGACTCGATGTCGCCGACGGTGCCGCCGATCTCGGTGATGACGACGTCGACCCGGTCGGCGACCTCGGCGCCGGCGAGGATCCGGGCCTTGATCTCGTTGGTGATGTGCGGGATGACCTGCACGGTGTCGCCGAGGTACTCGCCGCGCCGCTCCTTGGCGATCACGTTCGAGTAGACCTGGCCGGTGGTCACGTTGGCCCGGCCGTCGAGGTCGGTGTCGAGGAAGCGCTCGTAGTGCCCGATGTCGAGGTCGGTCTCGGCGCCGTCCTCGGTGACGAAGACCTCGCCGTGCTGGAACGGGTTCATCGTTCCGGGGTCGACGTTGAGGTAGGGGTCCAGCTTCTGCATCGTGACCCGCAGGCCACGGCTCGACAGCAGGGCGCCGAGCGAACTCGCCGTCAGTCCCTTGCCGAGAGAGGAGACAACCCCGCCGGTGACGAAGACGAACTTCGTCGGCTGAGAGTTGTGAAGGAGGCCTCGTGAGACGGACTGATCACGCATTCCAGACGGTCGATCCACGGGAGACGACCGTAACACGACCAGGGTCGTCGACCGGGCCGGAACGGGGAGTGCCGTCCGCCACCTCCCCCTTTCTGGCGCCTCGACGGCGCGGCGCCGCCGCGAGCCAGACCAGCAGCGGCACGAGCAGCGCGGCCGCGGTCGCCGGCAGCGCGACGCCCGAGTCGTTGACCGCGGCACCGAGTGCGAGGCTCAGCGCTCCGGCCAGCAGGGCGGCGCGGACGACGAACGCGTTGCCCATCGGCAGCCCGGCCGGGCCGATGACGGCGCCGTCCTCGCTGCGCCGTGACCGCAGCAGGCCACCGCGCCGGACCAGCCACACCGCGGCGATCAGCGCCACCGGCAGCATCTTGGCCAGCGGGCTGCCGAGCAGGATGTCGAGGTTGGCCTGGCCCTTGCGGCTGACCACGGTCCACGCCTCGCCGGTGAGGAGCTGCTCGATGAAGCGGCCCAGGTGGGTCCGCTCCCCCGCCGGCCGCAGCCAGTCCAGGTAGGCGACGGTGCCGACGGCCACGACGGCGGCGCCGAGGATCAGCCCGAGCCGGACGACGGTGACCCGGGCGCGGACCAGCAGCAGCGCGAGCAGCAGGAAGCCGGGCAGCGCGGACAGGACGCCGCCGAAGTCCCGGCCCAGACCCGGCGCCCCGATGATCGCGACGGTCACCAGCCCGAGGCCGACGACGGTGCCCCACGTCGCCCGCCGGGCACGTTCGGGCCGCGCCCGGCGGCCGACGAGCGTGGCCACGGCGGCCGTGACGAGCAGCGCGCTGACCGACAGCAGGCCGAAGCTGAGGTTGCCGTAGCCGGTGAACCGGCCGGCCACGATCGCGTCGTAGCCGAACAGTCCGTTGAGCTCGAGGTTCGAGCCCGTGAGGACGTCGAGGATCAGGGTGGCGAGGGTGACCACCACGATCGCCAGCGGCGGGCCGAGCGGGTGCGTCCGCCAGGGCCCCAGCGCGGCGACGGCCACCACCAGCAGGTCGGCGACGACGACCGCGGCGGCCATCGCCAGCAGCGGCGCACCGGTCGACTCCCACGGCACGAGCCCGGCCAGGTACGTGGCGACCGGCAGCGAACCGGCCACCAGGGCGAGGAGGCGCAGCGCACGGCGCGCGCCCTCGCTCCCCTCGGCGACAGCCGGTCGGCCGGGCCGCCAGCCGCCCAGGACGACCATGCCGAGGACGACCAGCACCGCGGAGGCGAGAACGACGATCCAGAAGAACGTGCCGACGTTGCGGTGGTGCACCGTCGCGGCCGTGTTCACGTCGACCAGCTCGTCGACCGCCTCGGCGATGGCCGGCCGCTCGCCGGTGACCTGCAGTGGCTGACCGTTCATCGAGGCCGGGACGGGCAGGTCCAGCGCCTGGAGCGCAGTCGGCGCCAGGTCGATCAGTTGCACGAACGGGGCGCGACCGGTGCTCGCCGAGGTGAGCCAGCCGGGCTCGGTGAACCCGGGGCCCGACGCGATGCCGACGTGCAGCTGCGGGCGGCCGTCGTTGACCTCGGCGACGCCGGCGACCAGCAGCAGCGTGTCGCCGGGCAGCGCGTCGATCGCCGCCCGCAGGCGGCCGATCTGCTCGTCGATGGCGGCGAGCGCCTCGGCCCGCGGGCCGGGGTCGGTGCCGTCGTCGGTCTTCTGCGCGCCCGGCGCCCCGGCGTCGCTGAGCTGCTGCAGCGAGACGAGGGTGAGCGGGCACCGCTCCAGCTCGCCGGCGAGGGCATCGGCATCGGCCGGCAGCTGGTCGGCGCGGGTCAGGTCGACCCCCGGGACGGCGGCGGCCATCACCGCGGCCCGGCCGTAGACGGTGGCGCAGCCGACGGCGTTCGCCCAGCGCGCCCGGCTCCGCGCCGAACCGGGTGGTGCCCTCGTCCTCGGCGGTCCGGGCGACGGTCGCCTCCGGCTCGACGAGCCCGACCGAGGCGACCCGCTCCTGCAGGCCGCAGTGCGCCAGCGTCGTGTCCACGGCGGTGGCCGGGGCGTCCTCCTCGGCCTCCTCGCCGGCGCCGTCCTCCGGGGCCGCCGGCTCCGGCGCGGCCTCGTCGTCCGGCAGCGGGACCTGCGGCATCGGCACCGGCGGCAGGCCCTCGTCGGGCCCGGGGAACCGGGCGCGGTTGCCCGCGCCGAGCGTCGCCCAGCCGTCGAGCACGCAGGTGGTGGAGCGGGCCGCGCGCACCGACATCGCGCCGACCGGTGAGTCCTCGGCCAGCCCCCACAGCTCGGGCGTCGCCTCGGGGTCGACGTCGGTCCAGACCAGGCCGGGCACCCCGACGACGACGACGCGGTCGGCGGCGACGTCCGCTCCCCCGTCGGCGGCGCTCGCGCCCGGGGCCAGCGTCGCCAGCAGCGTGGCGACGACGGCCCAGAGCACGGCAGCCCGGCGACCTACGGCTCTCATGACCCGACGGCCCCCGGCGGTCCGAGCAGCTCCCGGTAGACGGCGACCGTGCGCCGCAGCGCCGCGGCCTCGTCCGGCCAGCCCGCGGCCTGCTTCCGGCCGGCCTCGACCAGGTCGGCGGCGTGCGCGGGGTCGGTGAGCACGCGGATCACGGCCTCGCTCAGCGCCGCGGCGTCCCCGACCGGGACGAGGGACGCGCCGGGCCGAACAGGTCGGGCATGCCGCCGGCTCGGGTGGCCACCAGCGGGATGCCGGCGCGCAGCGCCTCCTGCCCGGTGAACGGCGAGCCCTCCCAGCGGGAGGGCAGGACGCAGAGGTCGGCGGCGGCGAGCAGGTCCGCGACGTCCGCCACGCCGGCCGAGCAGCCGCACCGGCAGGTCCTCGGCGGCGACCCGCGCGGCGAGCTCGTCCTCCAGCGGTCCGTCGCCCGCGACGGCGACCAGCGGCGTGACGGGCAGGCGCTCGTCGTCGGCCCACCCCGCGACCGCGTCGAACAGGACGTCGTAGCCCTTCTGCGGGTGCAGCCGGCCGACGGCGACGACCAGCGGGCGGCCGTCCTCGACGCCGAGCTCGGCGCGCACCTCCTCGCGGCTGCGCTCCGCCGGTGGCCGCGGCGGCGCGAAGGCGGGCGCCACCCGGACGTCCTGAGCCCCCAGGCGGCGGGCGTTCTCGGCGAGGTCGCTCGAGACGGCGAGCACGAGGTCGGCGCCGCGGACGGTCCACCCCTCGGCCTTCCGGAGCAGCCACTGCTTGGGGCCGCTCCCCTCCTGCAGGGCGTTGTGCAGCGTGAGCACGAGCGGCTGGTCGCTGCGCCTGCCCAGCCGGCGGGCGACCGCGGCGACGAGCCCGGCCCGCAACCCGTGGGCGTGCACCAGGTCGGCGTCCGCGGTGGCCCGGCGCAGCTGCGCCACGGCGCGCCGGTCGGCCAGCGGTGCCAGACCGGCGGAGATGCCGACGGGCGAGAACGTGGCCCCGGCGGCGGTGAACGCCGAACAGCTCCTCGGTCGCCGGCGCGCCGCAGACGGTCACGGTGGCACCCGCGTCGCGCAGCGCCGGCAGCAGGGAGCGCACGTGACTGCCCACCCCGCCGGCGCTCGTGGCGAGCACCTCGGCGATGCGACCCCTGCAGCGGGCCCTGCAGGGGCGAGCCCTCAGCCACCGTCCACCTCCGATCGGGCGGGCGCGCGCAGCGCCCGGTAGGCCGCGGTCAACGGTCCGCGGGCAGCTCCCATCATGACGGCGACGGCGACGACGAGCACCGTGCCACCGGCGAGCAGGCCCGCACCGACGGCCGCGAGCACCCCGCCGTCCGGCACCGGATCGGCGTCCAGCAGGCGGCTCACGTAGAGCCCGGCCGCGCCGCCCAGCGCGGCGGCGAGCAGCGCGGCAGCTCCCGTACGCGGCAGCCCGACCAGCGCCGACGGGCCGGCGACGCGAGCGACCACGACGAGCAGCCCGATCCCGGCGACGGTCACGCCGATGCTGTGCCCGGCGCCGAGGGCGAAGCCGCGGTCCTCGGGCGGCAGCGCCGCGGAGAGGACGACGTCCGCGACGACGGCGACCAGCCAGCCGGCGACGACGCACACGGTCGGCGCCTTCCACAGACCGCGGGCGTACAGCGCCCGCGTCAGCAGTGCGACCAGCCCGTAACCGAGCAGGCCGGGGGCGAAGGCGACGATCGTGTCCCGCAGCGCGGCGACCACCTCGTCCGAGCCGCTCGCGAAGAACACCCGCGCCATCGGTCCGGAGACGGCGACGAGCAGCGCGGCGGCGACCGCCGCCGTCACGACGGTGAACACGACGACCGGGGCCAGGCTCTGCCGGTAGCCGGCCTCGTCGCCGAGGTCGGCCCGTTCGGACAGGCCCGGGTAGGCCGAGGTGGCCAGCGGGACGGCCAGCGCCGCCCACGGGACGAGGAAGAGGGTCAGGCCGGCGGCGTAGACCACCTGCGTGCCGTCGGGCGTCCCGTCGTTGGCCAGCCGGATCGCGACCACCGCCACCAGCTGCTGGCCGGCCAGGGTGAGGACCCCGGCGAAGGCGAGCCGGCGCACCCGGGGCGCGGCGCCCACCGGGAAGCGCAGGGCGGGCCGCAGACCCAGCCGCAGTCCGCGCAGCGGGACGAGCAGGCTCAGGCTCAGCGCCACCACGCCGAGCGTCGTGCCCACGCTGAGGACGAGTTCGGCCGGCGTGGTCAGGTCCTCGACGTCGGGGCTGCCGCCGATGGCCGCGAAGACCAGGTACGCACCCACCACGACGACGCTGGACAGCAAGCGGCGCGATCGCCGGCCCGGCGAAGCGTCGGTGGGCCTGCAGCACACCGGTGAGCACGATGCCGATGCCGTAGAGGACGACCTGCGGCGCGAACACGAGGAGGAAGCGGGCCGCGAGCGCGACCTCGGCGTCGGTCCCGCCGCCGAGCAGCAACTGGGCGATCGGCTCGGCCAGCAGCGCGACGAGCACCGAGAGCGGCGTGAGCACCAGCAGCGTCCAGCCGAGCAGCGCCGAGGCGGTGCGGCGGACCTGCTCCCGGTCGCCCACGGCGATGCCCCCGGCGAGCATCGGGACCACCAGGCTCGCCAGCGCCCCGCCCGCCACCACCTCGAAGACGATGTTCGGGACCGTGTTGGCCGCGAGGTAGACGTCGCCGGTGCTGCCCGCGCCGACGGTGTTGGTGAAGACCAGCGTGCGGCCGAACCCGGCCAGCCGGGCGAGCAGGGTGAGGACGGCGATCAGCGCCGCGGCCCCGGCGACGCCCCGGGCCAGGTCCCGCGACGTCATGCGGGCCGGCGGCCGAGGCGGTCCAGTTCGCGCAGCCCCGGCGTCGCCTCGATGACCTTCGTGAAGCTGACCTTCTCGCTGGCCAGGGTGAGCGCGGTGATCGCGGCGAGCAGCGCCGCGCGCCGGCCGCGGGAGGGTCCGGTGGCCAGCCGCAGGCCGACCAGCGCCCCGAGGGCGTTGGCGCCGGCGTCGCCGAGCATGACCCGCTCCCCCAGGTCGGCCGGCAGGACGGCGAGCGTCGCGCCCAACGGCCCGGCGACCAGTCCGCCGCCCGGCCCGCCGAGGGTCGCGCCCGCGGCGAGGACGCCGGCCTTCGCCGCCCGGCCCGGGCGCAGGTCGAGCAGGTTGACGAGGTTCGCCGTCCCCGCGACGAGCCCGGTGGTCAGGACGCCGTCGACGAGCGCGCCGGTGCGCGAGCCCGCGTTCCGGGAGGTGAGGACGGCGGCCAGCGCAGCAGCCGCGCCGATGCCGGCCACCTTCACCGCGCCGGCCGAGACCCGGCCCTCGCGGAGCGCGCGCAGGTGCCCGGCGAGCCCCTTGTCCTTCGCCTGCTCGGGGCGGGCGCCGGCCAGGTCGTCGTAGCCCCCGACGAGCCCCGACACGGCGCCGACGACGGCCGCGGCGGCCCGGGTGCCGGGCGCGGCACCGAGCACCGCGGTGGCCGTGGCCGACGCGGCGAGGGCCGGGCCGCCGAGCAGGGTCACCGGACGGCCGGCGTAGTTCATCCGCCGCCATGGCGCACCGGCCGGGCGGGCGGTCAGCTGCGCGGCCCCGGCCAGCGCGAGCCGGGCGGCCGCGGCACCGGCCAGCGTCAGTCGGGCCTTGCGCCCGGCCGTGCTCATGGGGTCGTCGAGGGCACCGGCGGCACGGGCTGGGTGTCCTCGCCGGTGCCGTACTTGCCCGAGGTGCCCTCGCTCTCCTGGCCGAGCGCCAGGACCGCGCTGATCTGGCCGGCGGTGGTGCCGACGTTGTCGACGGTCGAGATGGCGGCGGAGAGCGCCGGGTCGTCCCGGATCACGCCGACCAGGCCCGTCTCGGCCGCGGACGCGGCGTCGCCGGCGACGACCGCGCCCGATCCGGCGGCGTCCAGCGCGCTGACCAGGTCGACCAGGGTGCCCGTGCGCTCGGCGGCGTCGTCGCCGGTGAAGGCGCCGGTGGCGAGCACGATCGCGTAGTCGGCGGGGGCGACCGAGTCGCTGTCCTGGCTGAGCACGTCGAGCGCGGAGAGGCCGGCGAGGACCGAGGAGATGGCGGCGGCGTCCGGCTCGGGCCCGCCCGGCGGGATCATCAGGACCTGGGCCAGCAGGGCGCCGACGAGCTGGCCGGCGTCGTCGGCCTCGGGCAGCTGGACACCCGAGGGCAGGCCGCCCCCGGTCACGTAGCCCTCGAGGGCCGCTTCCGTGGAGGGGTCGCTGTAGGCCGGCAGCAGCGTGATCTGGCCGGCGACGGTGCCGTCGGCATCGGCGACCAGCGTCGCGACCGACTCGACGGTCTCCGGGGCGATCTCCTCGTTGACGACGACGAGCAGGACCGAGGCGTCGGCGAGCGTGCCGTCGACGAGGGCGGGGGCGACGGCCTGGTCGAAGACCTGTGCGGTGTTCAGCTGGGCCTGCAGCTGCTGCGTCTGGTCCTCCAGGCTGCGCTTGTCCTGCTCGAGGTCGGCGACCTGACCCTCGATGTCGGCCAGGATCGGCTCGTTGAGGGCGGTCGTCCCGATGATGATCCCGAGCGCGACCGCCAGGAAGACGGCGATCAGCGACACCAGGTGGTAACGGAAGTCGATCACGAGAAGAGGTTCTCCAGCCAGAACACGAAGCTGTTCCATTGGTCGAACAGCAGGTCGATGTAGACCCGCCCGGCGGCGGAGACCGCGAGGGCCGAGCCGATGGCGACGAACGCCGCGAGCACGAGGATCACCAGCGCGAGGGTCGAGATGCGGCTGCGGTAGAGCCGGCTCACGCCCTTGGCGTCGACGAGCTTGCCGCCCAGGCGCAGCCGGGTGAGGAAGGTCGAGGCCATGCCGCCGCGGCCCTTGTCGAGGAACTCGACGAGGGTGGCGTGCGTGCCGACGGCGACGATGAGCTTGGCGCCCTTCTCGTCGGCCAGCAGCATCGCGATGTCCTCGCTGGTCGCCGAGGCCGGGAAGGTGATCGCCTCGACGCCGAGGTCCTGCACGCGGGCGAGGCCCGGCGCCCGGCCGTCGGCGTAGGCGTGGACGACGACCTCGGCGCCGCAGCGCAGCGAGTCGTCGCTGACCGAGTCCATGTCGCCGACGATCATGTCCGGCTGGTAGCCGGCCTCGCGGAGCGCGTCGGCACCACCGTCGACGCCGATGAGGACCGGCCGGTAGTCACGGATGTAGGGGCGGAGGGCCGCAGGTCCTCCTTGTAGTCGTAGCCACGGACGACGACCAGCGCGTGCCGGCCCTCGATCTGCGTGGTCACGTCGGGTACGCCGACCCCGTCGAGCAGGAGCGCGCGCTCCCGCTTCATGTACTCCATCGTGTTGGTGGCGAACGCCTCGAGCTGGATCGACAGCCCGGCCTTCGCCTCGGTCATCGCCGCCTCGACCGTCGCCTTGTCGTGCGCCAGGCCCTCGGCGAGGACGGTGCCGTCCTCGGCGAGGAGCTGGTTCTCCTCGACGCGAACCTGGGCGCCCTCCTTGACGGCGGTGAACACGTCGCGGCCGACGTCGTCGAGCAGCGGGATTCCGGCGCTGATCAGGATGTCCGGCCCGAGGTTGGGATAGCGGCCGGAGATGCTCGGCGCGGCGTTGACGACGGCGGCCACGCGGCAGCCCACCAGCGCGTCGGCGCTGACCCGGTCGATGTCGACGTGGTCGATGACGGCGATGTCGCCCGGGCGCAGCCGCTTGGTGAGGTTCTTGGTGCGCCGGTCGAGGCGGACGGTGCCGGCGACCCCGGGGCCCGCCTGCTGTGCCCGGCCGCGGCGGACGGTGCCGATGCGCATGATCCCGATGCTCCCATGCGGCCCGGAGCCGCCGGTCCACCGACGCGCGACGGCGACCTCGCAGTTACTCACCGTGTTCGCCACCTCGGGCGCTGCGACACGCGGGACACGCCCACCGAAGTCGCCTCGCGGGGCCGTTACCGACTCGTGACTAGCGTTGCGGATGTGACTGGAGTGGCCCGCGCCGTACCCCTGACCGCCCCCGATCCCGAACTCGAGGACCCGGGTCCGGAGGGGACCGCGACGACCGCTCCCAGCGCCCTGATCAGGGCGGTTCCCTCCGTGCGCCCGTCCCTGGACGACGCGCCGCCGCCCCCCGAGCCCGTCGGGACCGCCCCTGCCCCCGGCGGTCCCGACGTCGCTCCGGAGGCCCCGCGGCGGACCCGGCGACCCCGGCCGAAGTCGGGTGTCCGCGAGCAGAAGCGACAAGAAACACGTACCCGGATCGTCGACGCCGCGGCCGACTTGTTCGCGGAGCGTGGTTTCGACGACGTCAGCGTGATGGAGATCGCCCGGCGCGCCGGGGTCGTCGAGAAGACGGTCTTCAACCACTTCCCGATGAAGGAGGGGCTCGTCTTCGACGCCGATCCCCCGATGCGCGCCGCGCTGCTGGACACCGTCCGGCACCGCCCGGCCGGCGAATCGGTGTCGGCCGCGGCCGGGAGCTTCGTCGTCGCCGCCGTCGGGATGCTCGGCACCCCGGAGGCCGCCGACGGGATCGCGCGGATGGCCCGGGTGGTGCGGGGCAGCCGCACGCTGCAGGTGCGCGAGCGGGAGATCCTCGGCGACCTCACCGAGGCGCTCGCGGCGCTGATCGCCGAGGAGACCGACGCCCGGTCCGGTCAGCTCGAGCCGTGGCTGGCGGCCAACGCCGTGCTCGGGCTCTACGCGTCGCTGCTCGAGCTCGCCCGCGACCGGGTGCTGGCCGGGGTGACCGGTGAGCCGCTGGCCGCCGAGCTCCGTCGCCGCGGCCAGCGGGGCCTGTCCCTGCTCCAGTTCGGCCTGGCGGGCTACGCCAAGCGCCGCTGAGCGGCCCCAACTGCGGGGAAGTTGGCCTCCGCCCGGCGACGCGGAGCCCTTGTTCCCTGCAGTTGGGCGCTAGGGGCAGAACTGGAGCGACCGCAGCAGCTGGTCGGCCCGGTCGCCCGGGATGTCCGGGTTCCGGGTGAACAGGGCCACGGCGACCATGTAGCCGTCGTCGGCGGCCCACGCCTTTCCCTCGTCGCAGAGCCGCTGGATGTGCGCCCGCACCTTCGGCTCGCTGCTGTAGCGACCGAAGTCGAGCGCCATCGCGAGGAAATTGCCGACCCGGTAGCCGAGGTCCCCGGCCGTGCGCACCGTCGTCACCGGGTCCGAGTAGCTGGCCACCGCCGTGATCACGTTCTCGTAGCCGGCCTTGAGCAGCTGGAGCACGAGGTCGTTGCCGTGCACGCCGCCCCACAGCTCGGGCATCAGGATGTCCCGGTCGGGGGCCGGGATGTACGGCGGATTCGCGATCACCGTCGACACCGGCAGCCCGCCGGACGCGTCGGCCGAGTCGAAGAAGTCACCGTGCTCGACGGTGTAGCGGTCGCCGACGCCCGTGGCCGCGATGTTGGCCCGAGCCTGGCGGACCGATGACTCGCTGATGTCGTAGCTGGCCACCCGCAGCTCCGGCAGGCTGGCGACGACGTCGGCGATCGCCGTCGCGTCGCCGGTGCCGAGTTCGACCACGCCCTCCTCGGCCCAGTGCAGCTGCGCCCGGTAGTGCTCGAGCAGCAGGCAGACCGAGAAGCCGTAGTGCGCCGACTCGTCGGCCGAGGAGAAGCAGGTCACCGACAGCGCTTACCCCCGGGGGAATCTCGAAACGCTTCCGTCACCTATCGGTGTCGGAAAGGCTCACGCGCGCTCGGCCGCGACGGCGAGCAGTTCCCGCGCGTGCGCCTGGCCGGTGTCGCTGTCGGCCAGGCCCGAGAGCATGCGCGCCAGCTCCCGCACCCGGTCCTCGCCCTCGACCGCCCGGATGTCGGTGGCCGTCACCCCGGCGCCCGTGTCCGGCGACTTGTCGACGACGACGTGCGTGTCGGCGAACGCCGCGACCTGCGCCAGGTGCGTGACGACGACGACCTGGTGGTCGCGGGCCAGCCGCGCCAGCCGCCGGCCGATCTCCCCCGCTGCCTGGCCGCCGACGCCGGCGTCCACCTCGTCGAAGACCATGACCGGCACCGGGTCGGCACCGGCGAACACCACCTCGATGGCGAGCATGACGCGTGAGAGCTCACCCCCGGAGGCGCCCTTGTGCACCGGGCGGGAGGGCGCGCCGGGATGGGGGGCCAGGAGCAGTGCGACCTCGTCGACGCCCTCGGCCCCGGGGTGCTCGGGGTCGCTCTCGATGGAGAAGGAGACCCGGGCGCTCTTCATCGCCAGGCCGGCCAGCTCGCGGCCCACCTCGTCGGCGAACCCGTCGGCCGCCCGACGACGTCCGGCGGAGATCTCCGCGCCCAGCGCGTCCACCTCCGCGCGCGCCGCGTCCCGCTCGGCGGCGAGCTTCTCCAGCGCCTCGTCCGACACGTCCAGCTCGGACAGCCGCCCCTGGGCGTCCTCGGCCCAGGCCAGCACGCCGGCCAGGCCCTCCCCGGGAGCGGCGAACCGGCGTACCAGGGTCGTGATCGCCGCCCGACGGTCCATGACCTCGGCCAGCCGGGCGGGGTCGGCGTCGAGGTCGGCGACGTAGCCGGCCAGCTGCCCGGCGACGTCGGAGACGACGGCGACCGCGTCGGTGAGGTCCTGGGCGAGCAGAACCAGGGTCGGGTCGTCGGACGACGCCAGCGCACGCTCGGCGATCGCGAGGGCGGCCGTGGCGTCCTGCGGGGCGTCCTCGCCGCCGAGGTCACCGGTCACGTCGCCGACCAGGGCGAGGCGGGCTGCATCGGCCGCTGCTCGGAGAGCGTCGGCGTCGGACAGGCGCCGGACCTGGGCGTCGAGCGACTCGTCCTCGCCGGGTTCGGGCTCGACCGCGGCGATCTCCTCGAGGCCGTGCCGCAGCACGTCGGCGGCCTGCGCGAGCTCGCGGGCCTGCGTCCGGCGGCGCTCGAGGTCTGCGGTCAGCTCCCGCCACCGGCGGTGGGCGTCGCGGTACCGCTCGAGCGTGGCCAGGTGCTCGGGCCCCGCGTAGCGGTCCAGCGCGCGGCGCTGCTCGGCCGGGCGGGACAGCCGCAGCTGGTCGGTCTGGCCGTGCACGGCGAGCAGGCCCTCGGCCAGCTCGGACACCACCCCGACGGGCACGCTGCGCCCGCCGAGGAAGGCGCGGGAGCGGCCCTCGGCGCTCACCGTGCGGGCGAGGATGAGGCTGCCGTCGTCGTCCGGGTCGGCGCCGGCGTCAGCGGCGCGCTCCCAGACCGGCGAGTCGGCGGGGAGGACGAGCCGGCCCTCGACACCGGCCTTGCCGTTGGCGCGCACCCGCCCGGGGTCGGCGCGGCCACCGAAGAGCAGCGTCAGACCGGTGACGACCATGGTCTTGCCGGCACCCGTCTCACCCGAGACGACCGTGAGCCCGCTGCCCAGTTCCAGAGTGACGTCGTCGATGGCGCCGAGGCCCCGGATGCGCAGCTCGGTGAGGCGACCGGGCCCGCTGTTCCGCTCCTCGGCGACCGCCGGGGCCGGATCAGCTGTCGTCGGTGCCGGCACCGCGCCCCTCCCCCGCGATCACGTCGGTCCCTGTCTCTTCCTCGGCGTGCGCGGCGACGTCGCCGTCGACCACCCGGCCGTCACCCGTGACGATGTCGCGGGCCAGCACGTTGCGCTTGCTGAACAGCTCGTGCCCGGGGCCGAGGTGCCGCGCGTCGCGGAAGCCGCGGACCGGCAGCCCGAACTTGGCGACGAGCCGGTCGCCGAAGGTGGACGCGTGCACGCGGGCGATGCGCACCGGTCGGTCGGCGCGGCGCACGTTCACCCGGCCGCCGGACGGGATCTCCACGACGCGCCGGCCGTCGGCCGAGACGCGGGCGGTGTTGCCGTCCGCGGGGATGGCCACGGTGAGCTCGGAGTTCGGCGAGGTGACCAGCGGACGGGCGAAGAGCGCGTGCGCGTTGCTCGGCACCAGCAGGAGCGCCTCGACGTCGGGCCAGACCACGGGACCGCCCGCGGAGAACGCGTAGGCGGTCGAGCCGGTCGGCGTGGCGCAGAGGACGCCGTCGCACCCGAAACTGGTCAGCGGGCGGCCGTCGATGGCGAGCACGACGTCGAGCACCCGGGAGCGCTCCGCCTTCTCCACCGACACCTCGTTGAGGGCCCAGGTGCCGCCGACGACGTCGCCGTCCGGGTCGAGGACGTCGACCTCGAGCGCGAGCCGCTCCTCGACCTCGTAGGCGCAGTTCTCGATCGCGGTCAGCGTCTCCTCCACCGCCTCGGGCTCCGTCTCGGCGAGGAAGCCGACCCGGCCGAGGTTGACGCCCATCAGGGCGGCGTTGGTGTAGCGGGCGAGCTCGGCCGCACGCAGGAACGTCCCGTCGCCGCCGAAGACCATGACGATCTCCGCGTCGCAGGCTGCCTTCTCGTCACCCGGCGCGACCTCGGCGCCGTCGATCCCGAGATCGGCCGCCTCGTCGGCGAGCAGCCGCACGATGATGCCGCCGGCCATGAGCCGGGCCGCCGAGGTGCGGGCCAGCTCGACGATGTCCTCCCGGCCGGTGTGCACGGCGAGCAGGACGCGGCGGACCTCCTGGCCGGCCGTCCCGGCGTCCGGATCGCTCATTGCGGCCCCTCCAGCACTGCTCGTCGGATGTCGTCCTCCTGCGGTGGCCCGGCGTCGCGGCGCAGCCACAGGAAGAACTCCACGTTGCCAGCCGGACCGGGCAGCGGGCTCGCCACCACCCCGGCCGTACCCCATCCGAGTGCGCCGGCGGCATGCGCGACCTCGAGGACGGCGGCGATCCGGTGCTCCGGGTCGCGGACCACTCCCCCGGCGCCGAGGCGCTCGCGCCCCACCTCGAACTGCGGCTTGACCATCGGCAGCAGGTCCGCCTCCGGGCGCGCGCAGGCCACGAGGGCCGGCAGCACCAGGCGCAGCGAGATGAAGGACAGGTCGGCCACGACGAGGTCGACCGGCCCGTCGATCGCGTCCGGGGTCAGCGTGCGGACGTTGGTGCGCTCGAGCACCCGCACCCGCTCGTCGGTGCGCAGCGACCACGCCAGCTCGCCGTACCCGACGTCGACGGCGACCACCTCGGCCGCGCCGCGCCGCAGGAGCACCTCGGTGAAGCCGCCCGTCGAGGCACCGGCGTCGAGGGCGCGACGGCCCTCGACCGGCACGTCGAACGCCTCGAGCGCCCCGAGCAGCTTGTGCGCGCCGCGGGAGACCCAGCTCGGCTGGTCGGGATCGGTCCGGACGACGACGGGCGTGCCGGCCTCCACCCCGGTCGCGGGCTTGGTGGCGGCCTGACCGGCGACGGCGACGCGTCCCTCGGCGATGAGGGTGACGGCGTGCTCGCGGGAGCGGGCCAGTCCCCGCCGCACCAGCTCCGCGTCGAGGCGGCTGCGGCGAGGCATCAGAGCTGGTCGATCGTGCCGAGTTCGCGCTGCAGCCGGTCGTGCTCGGCCTCGTAGACGGCGACGTGCTCGGCCACCGGCCGCTGGTCGAGGTCGGCGAACCGGCCTTCCTCGTCGGCGGCGGCGTCCTCCCCCGGCCCGTTGCCGGGACGCGGCGGGCCGGGAACCGGTCGCGCCGGGCTCGGCTCGGTCATGCTGCTCGCCTCTCCCACGCTCGAGGACCCGGCCGGCTGGCCGCGGGGCGCCGCTGCGGACGCAGATCCGGACGCTTCGGAGGTTACCGGCCGGGGGCGACGGGCACGGGGCTACCGGGGTCGGCGGTACCGTCCGGCAGCCCGACACGTTCGCCCGACCGCCGAGGAGGCAACCCCGCGTGGCCACGATGGACCAGTGCCTGATTGCCCTGAAAGGGGTTCTCGGGGACATCGCCGCCAACCCCGCTGCCGAGGGCCTGGACCGGAGCGTGTCCTGCCGGCTGACCGACCTCCACGAGGTCGTCGTCGGACGGCTGGCCGGCGGAGCGATCCGCGACCTGCACGTGCTGCCCCACGGTCCCGACGTCCCGAAGGCCGACATCCGGCTGACGATGTCCAGCGACGACCTGGTCTCCCTGACCGACGGCCGCCTGGCGTTCGGGTCGGCCTGGATGTCCGGCCGGATCAAGCTCGAGGCGGGCCTGCGCGACCTGTTGCGGCTGCGCAAGCTGATCTGACCCGCTAAGGACGGCCCAGGCCCCACTCCGCCAGGACGCCGGCCGCCCGCTCGTCCCCGGCCACGACGGTCGCCGGTGCGCCCTCGCGGGGATGGCGGGTCCAGTGCGCCACGCACAGCGCCCGCAGCCCGTCGAGGCCGTCGGTGTCGTCGGTTGCCGCCGTGCCGGCGCCGGTGAGCACGAGCCCGTCGCCGCCCTCGGCCGGGCCGACCGACCACGTGCCGCACCGCCACGACCCGCTCTCCGAGGTCACCGCCGGGTGCGGCACCAGCAGGCCGGCGCAGTCGTGCGAGAGCAGATCGGGACGCTCGTCGGGGCCGGCCGCCAGCAGCGCGACCGGGTCGGTGACGCCCGTGAAGACGAGGAGGCTCGCTGCTCCCGCCCGGCGGGCGCCCTCGATGTCGGTGTCCAGCCGGTCACCGACGACGAGCGGACGGCGCGCGTCCGTCCGCCGTACGCACTCCGCGTGCATCGCCGGGTCCGGCTTGCCCGTGACCAGCGGCTGCTGCCCGGTGACCGTGCTGACGACGTTGACCATCGCGCCGTTGCCGGGCAGCGGGCCGCGCGGTGACGGGATCGTCGCGTCGGTGTTGGTGGCCACGTGACGGGCGCCGTTGCGGATGGCGACGACGGCCTCGGACAGCTGGGGCCAGCCGACCTCCGGTCCGTACCCCTGGACGACGGCGACCGGTTCCGAGGCCGCGGCGTCGACCACGGTGAGGCCCGCCTCGCGGAGCGCCACCGCCACCCCCGGTCCGCCGACGGGCAGCACCCGCGCGCCGGTCCCGAAGAGTTCGACGACCACAGACGCAGCGGCCTGCGAGCTGGTGATGACGTCGGACGGCTCGGCGCGGATGTCGAGCTCGGTCAGGTGGGCCGCCACCGTCTCGGGTGTGCGGGCGGCGTTGTTGGTGACGAAGCCGAGTCGCATCCCCGCGTCCCGGGCCGCGTCGAGTGCCGCAGGCACGCCGGGGACAGCGTGCGGGCCGACGTAGACGACGCCGTCGAGATCGAGCAGGGCGACGTCGTACTCGGCGCTGGGCGGCCGGGAGGAGCCGCGGGCCAACGACGGCTCGCGCCCCACCGTCGGCGTCACGCCGGTCCCGCCGACTGCCGGGCACGGACGCCGCGGAGGGCGCGGTCGTAGTGACCGAGATCCGGGCGCATCGCACAGGCCAGCGCGAGGTGCTCGGCCGCCAGGGCCAGGTCGCCCGCCTTGCTGGCCGCCAGGCCCAGGCCGAAGTGCGCGTAGTCGTCGGTCGGGTTGGCCGCGGTGAGCGCGGTGAAGGTCAGGACGGCCTCCTCGTATCGGCCCGCGTCGTACTGCGCGCGGGCGAGGGCTTCCAGGATGCTGCGCGATTCCGGTTCGGCCTCGGCCGCACGCGCCAGGATGGTCGCCGCAGCCTCCGGATGCCTCTCGTCGAGCAGGCGCAGGCCACGCCGGTACCACTCGTAGACCCCGCCCTCGGGAAGTCGGTCCTCCGACACCCTCGCCCCTCCCCCTCGGGCCGCGCTCGTGCCCCCGCGCCGTCCACCGGCCGCTGCGCCGGATCCCGGCCGCGCGCTCCTACAGTCATGGTCGTGCCTTCGCCGCCGCCGACCTCGTCGTCCGCCCCCGCGACGGGACTCGAGGTCCGGCCCTTCCGGGCGCTGACCTACCGGCAGCGGGACCCGGGACATCTCGCCCGGGTGAGTTCGCCAGCGTACGACCTGGTGACCGCCGCGGGCCGTGACCGACTGGCCGAGGCGGACCCGCACAACATCGTGCGCCTCATCCTTCCCCGCCTCGAACCGGCGGCGGCAGGGGCCGATCCCGGCCTGACCTCGGCCGAGCAGGCCGCGAACGCGCTGACGTCCTGGATCGACGAAGGCATCCTGGAACCCGACGACCAACCGGCGCTGTGGCTCTACGAGATGACGCCGCCCGACGGTGGGCCGGCGACCGTGGGCTGGCTCGGCGCGGTGGCGATCCCGGCGCCGGGCTCGGCCGCCGTGCTCCCGCACGAGGACACCTTCCCCGTCGCGGTCGAAGGTCGTCGCGCCCTGCTCGCCGCGACGGCCACCGACCTCGAGCCGATCGTGCTCGCCCACGACGCCGACCCCGAGATCGCCGAGCTGACCGCCGCGGCCGCCGAGGGCGAGACCACGCTGGAGGTGACCGACGACGACGGGGTGCGGCACCAGCTCCGGCGGGTGACCGACGCCGACCTGCTCGCCTCGCTCGAGGCCGCCTTCGCCCGCACCGGGGCGGTCATCGCCGACGGCCATCACCGGTTCGCGGCCGCCCGCGCCCATGCCGCCGCGCAGCCACCGGTACCCGGAAGCGACGCCATCCTGGCCCTGGTCACGCCGATGGGCCCGGGCGGTCTGCGGGTGGACGCGATCCACCGGGTCGTCCCCGAACTGGCGATGGAGACCGCAGTCGCCGAGGCGGCTCGTGGCTTCACGACGGAGGACCTGCCGGTCGAGGGCCCCGCCGGCGTCGGCGCGGAGATCGCTCGCTGGCTCGCCGACGAGGGCCGGGCCGAGTTCCTGCTGACCGACGGCCGTCGGCTCGTACGCCTGTCCTCGCCGACGCCCGAGCTCCTGGAGACGGTGCCCGCGGAGGCCCCACCGGCCTGGCGCGGTCTGGACGTCGTGCTCGCCCATCACGGGCTGCTCGCCGAGCTGTGGCATCGCCGGGACGACCCGGAGTCGGTGCTGATCGCGCACAGCGTCGCGGAGGCTCTCCGGCTCGCGGAGGAACGCGCGGGCGTCGCCGTCCTGCTGCGGGCCCCGTCCCCCGTGGACGTCGCGGCGGTCGCACGCGCCGGCGCCCGGATGCCCCGGAAGTCGACGCTGTTCGTGCCCAAGCCGCGCACCGGGCTGGCACTGCGGCCGCTGCACGACTGACGCTGCTGGCCCCTATTCGCCGGTGCTGCCGTCGACGGACTCCCGGATGAGGTCGGCGTGCCCGTTGTGGCGCGCGTACTCCTCGATCATGTGACAGAGGATCCAGCGCAGGCTGGGTGACCGGCCGTCCGGCCACGCACGGGTCGCCGACTGCCCGAGATCGCCGTGTCGGCGAGCGCCTCGTCCAGCGAGCTGCGCGCCAGGGCGACCGATTCCTCCCAGAGGGTCCGCAACTGCTCCGGTGAGTCGTCGGCGGCGGTGCGCCATTCCCAGTCCGGGTCGCTGTCCCAGTCGACGTCCTTCCACAGCTGCCGCATGTCGCGACCGAGCCAGCGGCAGAACCAGGACTCCTCGACCAGAGCGAGGTGCTTGAGCATCCCGCCGAGCGTCATCGAGGACACCCCGACGGTCGCCTGCAGACCGGCGGAGTCCAGGCCCGAGCACTTCCAGGCGAACGTGGCGCGCTGGAAGTCCAGGAAGCCCAGCAGCGTGGCGGCCTCGTCGGCGGCGACCGGCGGTTCGGGTCGGCCCTGGTCGTCGATGACGACCTCGGCATTCGTCTCCATGCCACGCAGACTGCCCGGAGCCACCGACACTGTCGACGCCACGCATGTCAGGCCGTCTGCACCTCGGCGCCGGCGGCCGACCGGGGCACCTTGCGTCCGCGCCGGCAGTTCACCTCGCACACCGAGGCGGTACCGGTGCCCGTGCGCCAGAACCGCCGCTGGAGCGCGCCCTCGACCTCCACGACGTCACCGGGTTGCCACGCGGCCACCCGACGCTGCAGGCCGCGGTCGTAGGTGATGCAGGTCAGGACGTCCACCGACTGCCCGCGCACCCGCGGCTCCGGGCGGCGCACGACCAGCCGGAAGGTGATCAGCAGGTCACCGCTGGGGAGGGTGCGCGCCTCCGCGGGCGCGGAGAGCCGCCCGCGGAGCACGACGTCGTTCCGGTCGATCACAGCCACGCTCATGCAGCGAGCCTCGCTGCGGCTACCCGGGGATCCCAGACCGAACAGAGATCTGTGGACGCCGTGCTGCCATGTGGACGGGATGCCCCGGGCCGCCGGCCGTCAGTTCTCGGACGCGGGCGGCTCGGTCTCGCCGAGCAGTTCGGCCACCTCGGCCTCGACCTGGGCGTTGAAGTCGGCTCCCAGGTCCTCGTCGTCCTCGGGCAGCCGCTCCACGACCTCGGGGGCCTCGGGCGTCGGCTCCGCCGTGGGCGGCTCCTCTGCTTCGGCCGGCTCGTCGTCGAGCTCGAGCTCGTCGAAGTCCACCTCGCCGAACTCGACGTCGTCCTCCGGGGTGGCGGCGGCCACCACGGCGGACCACTCGGCGGCGGCGTCGGTCTCGCCCTGCGCCTCGAGCAGATCGGCGTACGCAGCGGCGACCCGCAGCTGGCTCGGGTCCGTCACATCCAGGCGCGCGGGGTCCGGGCGGTTCCCGAGTTCGCTCTCGAGCAGCAGTCGGGCCGCCGCGAGCTCACCGAGATCCCGCCGGGCGCCGGCCTCCACGAGGTGGAGCTCGGTCGTCTCCTCGGCGTCCGGGTGCTCGGCCAGTGCCTCCGCGACCAGACGCAGCGCGACGTCGGGCCGACCGAGGGCCCGCTCGCAGTCGGCCAGGACGGCGCGGTAGCCCTGATCGCCGCTCATCCGCCGATAGGCCCGGATCTCCCGCGCCGCTTCGGCGAAGTCACCGGCGTGGTAGGCGGCAACGCCTACCGCCTCACGGACGACGGCCACCCGGGACGCACGGTCACGAGCTGCCCGCGCGTGGGCGAGCGCCTGCTCCGGGTCCTCGTCGACCAGCGTTCCCGCGGCGACGAGGTGTCCGGCTACGCGCTCGGCGTTGCGGGGGTCGAGACCCCGGAGCGCGCTGCGGACTGCCGGGTCGAGGTCGCGGACGTCGACCCACTCGGGCAGCTGCGGCCCGGCGGGGAGTGGCGGGCGCCGGTCCGCGTGGTCGTCGGCGGGACGGCCCGCCGGACGACCGGCTCCCTGCCGGCGATCACCGGACGGCTTGCGGTCCTGCCAGCTGGGTCGGTCCGAGCTCGGCCGGTCTGCGCGGGCGGGGCGGTCACCGGAAGGACGGCGGTCCTGCCACTGCGGACGCTCGCCACGGTCCGGACGGTCACCGGAGGGGCGGCGGTCCTGCCACTGCGGTCGGTCCGTGCCCTGCGAACGGTCCCCGCCCGGACGACGGTCCCCCCATGACGAACGCTGGCCACTCTGGGGACGCTCGCCGCGGTCCGGACGGTCACCGGAGGGGCGACGGTCCTGCCACTGCGGACGCTCGCCACGGTCCGGACGGTCACCGGAGGGGCGACGGTCCTGCCACTGCGGCCGGTCACCGCGGTCCGGGCGATCCCCGGCCGGACGACGGTCGCCCCATGACGAACGCTGGCCACTCTGGGGACGGTCACCGCGGTCCGGCCGATCCCCGGCGGGGCGACGGTCCTGCCACTGCGGCCGATTTCCACCCTGGGAGCGGTCGCCGGCGGGACGGCGGTCCTGCCACTGCGGACGCTCGCCACGGTCGGGACGGTCACCGGAGGGACGGCGGTCCTGCCACGACGAACGCTGGCCACTCTGGGGACGGTCGCCACGGTCGGGGCGGTCACCGGAGGGACGGCGGTCCTGCCACGACGAACGCTGGCCGCTCTGGGGACGGTCACCGCGGTCCGGGCGGTCGCCGGCCGGGCGACGGTCCTGCCACTGCGGCCGCTCACCGCGGTTCGGACGGTCCCCGGCCGGGCGACGGTCCTGCCACGACGAACGCTGGCCGCTCTGGGGGCGGTCACCACGGTCCGGGCGATCGCCGGACGGGCGGCGGTCCTGCCATGACGGTCGATCGCCGGTGGCGCGCGACGGGCCACCACCGCGCGATGCGGCCGGACGGTCGGTGGGGCCACCCGCAGGTCGACGTGGTTGCCAGCCCGGCCTGTCGTCACGGGAGAAACCCCCGCCGCGGGGGGCCCCGCCTCGAGCGCTGCCGGACTGCTCCCCACGCGACGCGCCTGAGCCACCGCGAGAGCCGCCCGCGCCGGAGGAGCCGCGGCCGCCGGCGCCGCGAGAGCCGCCGCTGCCACCCCGCGGACCGCCGCCGGAGGAACCCGAACCACCGCGGGGGTAGCCAGACCCACCCCGGGCGCCTCCGGAACCGCGTCCGTCACCGGAACCGCGAGAACCGCGATGACCGCCGGAACCGCCTCGTGGAGCTGTCATGACTACTGAATACCTCGTTATTGATCGGCGAATGATATGTCGCCGGGATACGGCCATAATCCGGACACAACGCGAACGGGGGCCAGAGCCTGTGGCTCTGACCCCCGTTCGGTAATGGTTGTCCGGCGGCGTCCTACTCTCCCACCCCGTCTCCAGGGCAGTACCATCGGCGCTGAGAGGCTTAGCTTCCGGGTTCGGAATGTTGCCGGGCGTTTCCCTCTCGCCATGGCCGCCGTAACTCTGTGAACGTGTTCAACCAGGGGACTGGTTGTGTGGTTCAGAACCGCACAGTGGACGCGAAGATTTCTTCTTGTGTTGACTCACGCACGCAGGAATGGTGCTTGCGGGTGGTGTGTGGTCAAGCCCTCGGCCTGTTAGTACCGGTCAGCTGCACACCTTGCGGTGCTTCCACTTCCGGCCTATCAACCCGCTGGTCTGGGCGGGGGCCTTACCCGGTTGACCCGGTGAGAGACCTCATCTTGAAGCGAGCTTCCCGCTTAGATGCTTTCAGCGGTTATCCCTGCCGAACGTAGCTAACCAGCAGTGCACCTGGCGGTACAACTGGCACACCAGAGGTTCGTCCGTCCCGGTCCTCTCGTACTAGGGACAGCTCTTCTCAAGTCTCTTACGCGCACGGCGGATAGGGACCGAACTGTCTCACGACGTTCTAAACCCAGCTCGCGTACCGCTTTAATGGGCGAACAGCCCAACCCTTGGGACCTACTCCAGCCCCAGGATGCGACGAGCCGACATCGAGGTGCCAAACCATCCCGTCGATATGGACTCTTGGGGAAGATCAGCCTGTTATCCCCGGGGTACCTTTTATCCGTTGAGCGACACCGCTTCCACATGCCGGTGCCGGGTCACTAGTCCCAGCTTTCGCTCCTGCTCGACCCGTCGGTCTCACAGTCAAGCTCCCTTGTGCACTTGCACTCGACACCTGATTGCCAACCAGGCTGAGGGAACCTTTGGGCGCCTCCGTTACATTTTGGGAGGCAACCGCCCCAGTTAAACTACCCACCTGACACTGTCCCTGATCCGGATCACGGACCGAGGTTAGACATCCAATTCGACCAGAGTGGTATTTCAACGGCGACTCCACGAACACTGGCGTGCCCGCTTCACAGTCTCCCACCTATCCTACACAAGCCGAACCGAACACCAATATCAAGCTATAGTAAAGGTCCCGGGGTCTTTCCGTCCTGCCGCGCGTAACGAGCATCTTTACTCGTAGTGCAATTTCGCCGAGCCTGTGGTTGAGACAGCTGAGAAGTCGTTACGCCATTCGTGCAGGTCGGAACTTACCCGACAAGGAATTTCGCTACCTTAGGATGGTTATAGTTACCACCGCCGTTTACTGGCGCTTGAGTTCTGAGCTTCGCACCCCGAAAGGCACTAACCCGTCCCCTTAACGTTCCAGCACCGGGCAGGCGTCAGTCCGTATACATCGTCTTACGACTTCGCACGGACCTGTGTTTTTAGTAAACAGTCGCTTCTCACTGGTCTCTGCGGCCCCCCACCGCTACCCCGCAGCTAGGGCGGTTGACGATAGAGGGCCCCCCTTCTCCCGAAGTTACGGGGGCATTTTGCCGAGTTCCTTAACCACAGTTCGCTCGATCGCCTCGGTATTCTCTACCTGACCACCTGAGTTGGTTTGGGGTACGGGCCGCTCGGAACTCGCTAGAGGCTTTTCTCGGCAGCATAGGATCATCCCATTCGCCTCATTCGGCTATGCGTCAGGCCTCACCCTTCGTGTCCGACGGATTTACCTATTCGGACGGGCCACACCCTTGCACCGGTACTACCACTCACCGGTAGGACTACCTTCCTGCGTCACCCCATCGCTTGCCTACTACCAGTCCGGGTCCCGCGCTCCCCGCCGTCGCTCCCGAAGGAGCTTGGCGGTTCGGGCGGTTAGCATCGCTGGGTTCGGCATGGGCGTTCCTTCGCGGGTACGGGAATATCAACCCGTTGTCCATCGACTACGCCTGTCGGCCTCGCCTTAGGTCCCGACTCACCCTGGGCGGATTAGCCTGGCCCAGGAACCCTTGGTCTTCCGGCGGGGGAGGTTCTCACTCCCCTCTCGCTACTCATGCCTGCATTCTCACTCGCGTGGCGTCCACGGCTGGATCACTCCGCCGCTTCCACCGCCACACGACGCTCCCCTACCCATCCACACACCTGGCCGGCCCCTCGAGGGAACCGGCGGGTCCATGTCCTAAGACACTGCATGAATGCCACGGCTTCGGCGGTGTGCTTGAGCCCCGCTACATTGTCGGCGCGGAACCACTTGACCAGTGAGCTATTACGCACTCTTTCAAGGGTGGCTGCTTCTAAGCCAACCTCCTGGTTGTCTCTGCGACTCCACATCCTTTTCCACTTAGCACACGCTTAGGGGCCTTAGCCGATGATCTGGGCTGTTTCCCTCTCGACTACGAACCTTATCGCCCGCAGTCTCACTGCCACGCTCTCACTTACCGGCATTCGGAGTTTGGTTGACGTCAGTAACCTTGTGGGGCCCATCAGCCATCCAGTGCTCTACCTCCGGCAAGAAACACGTGACGCTGCACCTAAATGCATTTCGGGGAGAACCAGCTATCACCGAGTTTGATTGGCCTTTCACCCCTACCCACAGCTCATCCCCCAGGTTTTCAACCCTGGTGGGTTCGGTCCTCCACGCGGTCTTACCCGCGCTTCAACCTGGCCATGGGTAGATCACTCGGCTTCGGGTCTAGAGCACGCGACTACAGTTCGCCCTGTTCGGACTCGCTTTCGCTACGGCTACCCCACACGGGTTAACCTCGCCACGTACCGCTAACTCGCAGGCTCATTCTTCAAAAGGCACGCAATCACCCCGGACCCGAAGGTGCCTAAGGCTCTCACGGCTTGTAGGCACACGGTTTCAGGTACTATTTCACTCCCCTCCCGGGGTACTTTTCACCTTTCCCTCACGGTACTTGTCCGCTATCGGTCACCAGGGAGTATTCAGGCTTAGCGGGTGGTCCCGCCAGATTCACACCGAATTTCACGGGCTCGGTGCTACTTGGGATACAACTCGGGAGGCAACGCGTTTTCGTGTACGGGGCTCTCACCCTCTACGGCGACCCCTTCCAGAGGCCTTCCACTAACGACGCTGCTTTCTCACTCCCCGCCGGTTCGGCAGAACCGGCTGAGTCGTCCCACGACCCCGACCACACAACGCCTGCCGGCTATCACATGCAATCGGTTTAGCCTCATCCGCTTTCGCTCGCCACTACTCACGGAATCACGGTTGTTTTCTCTTCCTGTGGGTACTGAGATGTTTCACTTCCCCACGTTCCCTCCACACGCCCTATGTGTTCAGGCGCGGGTCACACCACATGACTGGTGCGGGGTTCCCCCATTCGGAAATCCTCGGATCAACGCTCGGTTGACAGCTCCCCGAGGCTTATCGCAGCCTCCTACGTCCTTCATCGGCTCCTGGTGCCCAGGCATCCACCGTGTGCCCTTAACAACTTGGCCACACAAAAATATCCCACCCACCCACGCCCGGAAGGACATCGATGAGCGGGCCTACAAGAACTCTTCCTACACACAAAAGAGTCAGAAGATGCTCGCGTCCACTGTGCAGTTCTCAACCAACAACCAGACACCACCCCCACGCCCCCGCCGAACCCACCCCGCCCGCAGGACGCGATGGTGGTACGAGAAACAGGACGGCCCTGAACCGAGACAACACCCACGCCCCCACCAGGGGGCGGCCCGTTCCCTCAGGACCCAACAGCGTGCCTACAACCGCCGTGCCATGCGCGCGACTCCGGTCCACGCACCCCGCGCAGGGGATGCCGTACTGGGAGCCGGCAACACGCGGCCGGCCGAACTGGTCAGCGTTCCACCCTCGAGCACCACCCCACACGCTCGCCGGCACCCGAGACTGGGCACCGATCACGGCGTGGGCGCGGCTCTGGACCACTCACCCGAGGTGAGCGGCCAGTGCTCCTTAGAAAGGAGGTGATCCAGCCGCACCTTCCGGTACGGCTACCTTGTTACGACTTCGTCCCAATCGCCGATCCCGCCTTCGACGGCTCCCTCCCACAAGGGGTTGGGCCACCGGCTTCGGGCGTTACCGACTTTCGTGACGTGACGGGCGGTGTGTACAAGGCCCGGGAACGTATTCACCGCAGCGTTGCTGATCTGCGATTACTAGCGACTCCAACTTCATGGGGTCGAGTTGCAGACCCCAATCCGAACTGAGACCGGCTTTTTGGGATTCGCTCCACCTCGCGGTATCGCAGCCCTTTGTACCGGCCATTGTAGCATGTTTGCAGCCCTAGACATAAGGGGCATGATGATTTGACGTCATCCCCACCTTCCTCCGAGTTGACCCCGGCAGTCTCCTATGAGTCCCCACCATGACGTGCTGGCAACATAGGACGAGGGTTGCGCTCGTTGCGGGACTTAACCCAACATCTCACGACACGAGCTGACGACAACCATGCACCACCTGTGCACGGCCCTTACGGACCCCCCATCTCTGGGAGATTTCCGTGCATGTCAAGCCTAGGTAAGGTTCTTCGCGTTGCATCGAATTAAGCAACATGCTCCGCCGCTTGTGCGGGCCCCCGTCAATTCCTTTGAGTTTTAGCCTTGCGGCCGTACTCCCCAGGCGGGGCGCTTAATGCGTTAGCTGCGGCACGGAACTCGTGGAATGAGCCCCACACCTAGCGCCCAACGTTTACGGCGTGGACTACCAGGGTATCTAATCCTGTTCGCTCCCCACGCTTTCGCTCCTCAGCGTCAGTTGTTGCCCAGAGACCCGCCTTCGCCACCGGTGTTCCTCCTGATATCTGCGCATTTCACCGCTACACCAGGAATTCCAGTCTCCCCTGCAACACTCCAGTTTGCCCGTATCGACTGCAGACCCGAGGTTGAGCCTCGGGATTTCACAGCCGACGCGACAGACCGCCTACGAGCTCTTTACGCCCAATAATTCCGGACAACGCTTGCACCCTACGTATTACCGCGGCTGCTGGCACGTAGTTGGCCGGTGCTTCTTCTGCAGGTACCGTCACTTCCGCTTCGTCCCTGCTGAAAGAGGTTTACAACCCGAAGGCCGTCATCCCCCACGCGGCGTCGCTGCGTCAGGCTTTCGCCCATTGCGCAATATTCCCCACTGCTGCCTCCCGTAGGAGTCTGGGCCGTGTCTCAGTCCCAGTGTGGCCGGTCACCCTCTCAGGCCGGCTACCCGTCGTCGCCTTGGTAGGCCACTACCCCACCAACAAGCTGATAGGCCGCGGGCCCATCCCCAGCCGATAAATCTTTCCACCACCAGACCATGCGGTCAGCGGTCATATCCGGTATTAGCCCCAATTTCTTGGAGTTATCCCAGAGCCAGGGGCAGGTTGCCCACGTGTTACTCACCCGTTCGCCACTAGAACACCCCACCGAAGCGAGGGTCTCGTTCGACTTGCATGTGTTAAGCACGCCGCCAGCGTTCGTCCTGAGCCAGGATCAAACTCTCCGTAGATGATTTGATCGCGGCTGAGAACCGAGAGTGCTGGCACTCTCGATATCAATCAACCAAAGGAATCCCAAACCAGAACCCAAGCCCTGGCACGGGGTATTACTTGGCACTGACTTTCGGCACGCTGTTGAGTTCTCAAGGAGCGGACGCGCAAAAACTAAACCCTTCCGGGCATCGTCCTCGGCTGGATGTCCAACTCTACGCCGGTTTCCAGCAACTCCCCGCAGGGGGCTGGACCGGCGACCCTCCCGGGCCGCGCGGCGCAGAGAGAAAGTTACGTGCGCGCCGGGGGGCCTGTCAAACCGGTTGGTGGTGACGCCCGACACGGCTCAGCGGACGCGCCGTACCCCCGCCACCGAGCGCTTGCCGCGGCGCAGGACGAGCCACCCGCCGGGCAGCCAGGCGTCCTCACCGGGAACCGCCTCGGCGTCGGCCACCCGCTCGTTGTTGAGGTAGGCGCCGCCCTCCTTCACGGTGCGGCGCGCCTCGGACAGGCTCGAGACCAGGCCGGTGAGCTGCAACAACGCGGCCACGGTCGGCACGTCGCCGTCCACGGTGACGCTGCCGGCCTCCTCGAGGGCTGCGCCGAGGGTCTCCTCCCCCAGCGTCGACAGGTCGTCGCGACCGAACAGCGCGCGGCCTGCCGCCTCGGCCTGGCGGAGCTGCTCGGGTCCGTGGACCAGCAGCGTCAGCTCCTCGGCCAGCGCGCGCTGCGCCGTCCGGGCTGCGGGGCGCTCGATGCTCTCGGCGATCAGCGCCTCGAGCTCGTCGGCCGGGCGCTCGGAGTACAGCGGCAGCCACGTCCGCGCATCGGCGTCGTCGGCGTTGAGCCAGAACTGGAAGAAGGCGTAGGGCGACGTCAGCGCGGGGTCGAGCCAGACCGCGCCGCCCTCGCTCTTGCCGAACTTCGTGCCGTCGGACTTGGTCACCAGCGGCGTCGACAGCGCATGCACCCGCGCGCCCTCGGTCCGGCGGACCAGATCGATGCCGGCGGTGAGGTTGCCCCACTGGTCGGACCCACCGGTCTGCAGCGTCACCCCGTGCCGGCGGTACAGCTCGCGGAAGTCGTTGGCCTGCAGGATCTGGTAGCTGAACTCGGTGTAGCTGATGCCGGCCTCGGAGTTCAGGCGGGCGGACACGGCCTCCTTGGCGAGCATCTGGCTGACCCGGAAGTGCTTGCCGATGTCGCGCAGGAAGTCGATCGCCGAGACCGGCGCCGTCCACTCCAGGTTGTCGACGTAGACCGGGCCCTTGAGTCCCTCGGTCTCCGCGGGCACGTCGAGGAACGGCGCGACCTGCTCGCGGATGCGCCCCACCCACTCGGCCACGGTGCCGCGGTCGTTGAGCTGCCGCTCCGAGGAGGGCCGCGGGTCGCCGATCAGGCCGGTGGCGCCGCCGACCAGCACGACCGGCTGGTGGCCGGCGCGCTGGAGGGCTCGCAGCACCATGAACTGCAGCAGGTGACCGACGTGGAGGCTCTGCGCCGTCGGGTCGAAGCCGGCGTAGTAGGCGATCGGGCCCTCGCCCAGGTGCTCCCGCAGCGCGGCCTCGTCGGTGCTCTGGGCGATCAGCCCGCGGCGGTGCAGCTCGTCGATCACGTCGTTCACGAGGGTTCATCCTGCCTGGCGCGCGAGCCACGTGATCGCCCGCCCCGCCCCTTGCCGCCCGCCCGGAACACGCTGACCGACGGCGCTTCGGTCTCCCAGAACCGCCACAGCAGGTCGGTCGCCTGGCTGATGCCGACCCGGGGCCCAGCAGAGACGGCGGCCGGTGCAGGACCGCGGTGCAGCCGGACCGTGCTGTCGGGCGAGAGCAGGTCGGCGTCCAGGTCGTCCGGGCCGATGGACAGTGCCTGGCTGAGTCGCGCGGGCCCGCGTGCGAGATCCCGGGCCACGCGGGCCGCGGGTCGTCGGGACCGCGCGAGCTCCTCCCCCACCACCACCTCGCCGGCCCGCAACAGCACCGCTGACCCCTCGCCTTCACGACCCACGACGACGTTGGCGCACCAGTGCACCCCGTAGCTGAAGTAGACGTAGAGCCGACCGGGCGGGCCGAACATGATCGCCGCGCGCGGCGTCGGGCCGCGGTGCGAATGGGCTGCCGGATCCGTGCCGTTCCCGGAATAGGCCTCGACCTCGGTCAACCGCAGGGCCACCTGGCCGTCCGGTCGGTCGGTGACCAGCCAGCAGCCCAGCAGAGTCGGCGCCACGACCTCCGGTGGGCCCAGCAGGTCCTCGGCGCGGAGAAGCTCTCCCGGCTGCACGGTCAGAGAACGGCCGCCACCGGGGACGACGTCGCCCAGTCCGCGTGCTCGGTCGCCAGCGCCTTGAGCCCGGTCAGCTGCTCGGCCACGCGGACCGGCGCCGTCCCCCCGCGGGTGGCGCGCGCCGCCAGCGCGCCCGGCACCGACAGCACGGTCCGGACGTCGGGCGTCAGCCGCTCGTCGATCCCGGACAGCTGGTCGTCGTCGAGCTGGTCGAGCTCGAGTCCCGCCTGCTCGCAGAAGGCGACCATCTCACCGGAGATCTCGTGCGCCGAGCGGAACGGCACGCCCTGCCGGACCAGCCACTCGGCGACGTCGGTGGCCAGCGCGAACCCCTGCGGCGCCGCCGCCTCGAGCACCTCGGGCCGCAGGGTCAGCGTCGCGACCATGCCGGTGACCGCGGGGAGCAGGAGCAGCAGCTGCTCCATGGAGTCGAAGACCGGCTCCTTGTCCTCCTGCAGGTCGCGGTCGTAGGCCAGCGGCAGGCCCTTGAGCATCGTGAGCAGGCCGGTGAGGTTGCCGACGAACCGGCCGGACTTGCCGCGCGCCAGCTCGGCGATGTCGGGGTTCTTCTTCTGCGGCATGATCGACGAGCCGGTCGCCCAGGCGTCGTCGAGCCGGGCCCAGCCGAACTCGGTCGACGTCCAGAGCACGACCTCCTCCCCCAGCCGGGACAGGTGGACGCCCAGGAGCGCCGCGACGAAGCAGAACTCGGCGGCGAAGTCGCGGTCGCTGACGCCGTCGATGGAGTTGTCGACGGCGCGGTCGAAGCCGAGCTCCGCGGCGACCGCGTCCGGGTCGAGCGGCAGCGACGAGCCGGCCAGGGCGCCGGAGCCGTAGGGGCTGACGGCGGCGCGCCGGTCCCAGTCACGGAGCCGGTCGACGTCGCGGGCGATCGCGTGCGCGTGGGCCAGGAGCTGGTGGGCGATGAGCACGGGCTGGGCGTGCTGCAGGTGGGTCATGCCCGGTGCGGCGACGTCCTGGTAGCGCTCGGCCAGGCCGACCAGCGCGTACTCCAGCGACGACAGCTCGCCGGCCAGCGTCCGCACGTGGTGGCGCAGGTAGAGCCGCAGGTCGGTGGCGATCTGGTCGTTGCGGCTGCGCCCGGCGCGCAGCTTGCCGCCGAGGGCGCCCAGCTTCTCGGTGAGCCCGCGCTCGAGCGCCTCGTGCACGTCCTCGTCGGACTCGATCGGCGCGAACGTGCCGTCGGCGACCTCGGCCGAGAGCTCCGTGAGCGCCCCGATCATCTGCGCCAGCTCGTCGTCGGTGAGCAGCCCGGCCCGGTGCAGCACGCGGGCGTGCGCGCGCGAGCCGGCCAGGTCGAACGGGGCCAGCGTCCAGTCGAAGTGCGTGGACTTCGACAGCGCCGCCATCGCGGGCGACGGCCCACCACCGAATCGGCCGCCCCAGAGCCGGGTCTGCGAGGGGGCGCCGGTCATGTATCGCTCTCTTCCAGGTCGGACTTCAGCTCGGGGTACGCCGGCGGGCGTCCGCTCGGCGAGCGCGCGCAGGCGGTCGGCGAGGGCCGGTCCGCCGTCGGGCTGGCGCGAGACGACCAGCAGAGTGTCGTCCCCCGCGATCGTGCCGAGCACGTCGGGGAGGCCGACCTTGTCCAGCGCCGAGGCCAGGAACTGCGCCGCGCCCGGCGGCGTCCGGACGACGGCGAGGTTGGCGCTGCCCTCCGCGTTGATCAGCAGGTCGGCGAGCAGCCGGGTCAGCCGCGCCGGCGCGGTCTGGGCGGGTCGCAGCGGCGCGTTCTCCGGCGGCAGCACGTAGCTGGCCGGCGCACCGTCGGACCCGCGCAGCTTCACCGCGCCGAGCTCCTCCAGGTCCCGCGAGAGCGTCGCCTGGGTGACCTCGATGCCGGATTCGGCCAGCAGGGCCGCGAGGTGGGTCTGCGAGGTGACCGGGCCGGCCTCGATCAGCTCGCGGATCCGCGCCTGCCGGGCGCTCCGGGTCAGCGCGGAGGTCATCGGCTCTTCTCGAGCAGCCAGGTCAGCAACGCCTTCTGCGCGTGCAGCCGGTTCTCGGCCTCGTCCCACACGGCGCTCTGCGGCCCGTCGATCACCGAGGCCGAGATCTCCTTGCCGCGGTAGGCCGGCAGGCAGTGCAGGACGACGGCGTCCGAGGCGGCGCGCGCCAGCGCGTCGTCGTCCACGGCGTAGGGCAGGAACGGCGCGATCCGGGCCTCGTACTCGCCCTCCTGCCCCATCGACACCCAGGTGTCGGTGGCCAGGACGTCGGCACCCTCGGCGGCGGCCGCGGGGTCGGCGGTCCAGGAGACCGATCCCCCGGTCTCCGCGGCGATCTCTGCCGAGCGCTTCAGCACGGCCGGGTCGGGCTGGAACTCCTCGGGCGAGCCGATCCGCACGTGCATGCCGGCCGTGGCGCCGCCGAGCAGGTAGGAGTGCGCCATGTTGTTGGCGCCGTCGCCGAGGTAGGTCAGCACCCGCCCCGCCAGGGAGCCCTTGTGCTCGATGACGGTCTGCAGGTCGGCCAGGATCTGGCACGGGTGGTACTCGTCGGTCAGGGCGTTGACCACCGGCACCCGGCTGACCGAGGCCATGGCCTCGATGCGGTCCTGCCCGAAGGTCCGCCACACGATCGCGGCGGTCTGCCGGTCGAGCACCCGCGTCGTGTCCTCGATCGGCTCGCCGCGGCCGAGCTGGCTGCTGGCCGCGTCGATCACCAGCGGATAGCCGCCGAGCTCGGCGACCCCGATGGAGAACGACACCCGCGTGCGGGTCGAGGGCTTGTCGAACAGGACGGCCACCGCGCGCGGCCCGCTCGGCGAGGCCAGCGGCAGCGGCGCCTCGGCGGTGTGCCGGGTCGCCTTCAGCGACGCGGCCAGCGCCAGCACCTCGGCCTGCTCGGCCGGGCTGAGGTCGTCATCCTTGAGGAAGTGGCGGATCACGACCGCACCCCCTGAAGAGTCGCGCAAGGGAAGAGGTCGTCGTCCTTGAGGAAGTGCCGGGTCACTGTGCTTTCTCCTGGGTCGTGGCCGACAGAGCGGTGTCGAGGGCTGCCGGCAGGGCCGCCACCAGGGCGTCGACCTGGGCGTCGGACAGGACGAGCGGCGGGGCGAGCCGGAGCACGTCCGGCGCGACGGCGTTGGTCAGGAAGCCGGCGTCGCGCAGCGCGGCCTCGAGCGCCCCGGCCACCGGAGCGGTGAGGACGACGCCGAGCAGAGCGCCCCGGCCGCGGACACCGCTGATGCCGGGGTGCCCGAGCCCCTCGATGCCAGCGGTGAAGCGGTGCTCCAGCTCCTTGGCCCGCTCCAGCAGGCCCTCGTCGCGGATCGTGTCGAGCACCGCGAGGGCCGCCGCCGCGGCGATCGGGTTGCCGCCGAAGGTCGAGCCGTGCGACCCCGCCGTCAGCAGGTCGGCGGCCTCCCCGAAGGCCAGCAGCGCCCCCATCGGCAGCCCGCCGCCGAGCGCCTTGGCCAGCGTGATGATGTCGGGCGCGACGCCGTCGGCCTGGTGCATAAACCACGAACCGGTGCGGCCGATACCGGTCTGCACCTCGTCGACGGCGAACAGGGCGCCGGCGTCGGACGCCGTCGACGCAGCCGCGGCGAGGTAGCCCGCCGGAGGAGGCAGCACGCCGCTCTCCCCCAGCATCGGCTCGAGCAGCACCATCGCGGTGGAGCCGGACACGGCCGCGGCCATCGCCTCGGCGTCCCCGTACGGCACGTACCGGACGCCGCCGGGCAGCGGCGCGAACGCGGCGGCCTTGCCGGGCTGCCCGGTCAGGGCCAGGGCCCCCATGGTCCGGCCGTGGAACGACAGCTCGGCGGTGACCACCTCGGGCCGGCCGGTGAGCCGGCTGATCTTGAAGGCTGTCTCGTTGGCCTCGGCGCCGGAGTTGCAGAAGAAGACGCGGCCCGGCCGACCCGCCAGCTCGAGCAGTCGTTCGGCCAGCTTCAGGCCCGGCTCGTGCATGGCCAGGTTGGAGACGTGCCCGAGCTTCTGGGCCTGGGCGGTGATCGCCTCGACGACCTTCGGGTGCGCGTGGCCGAGGATCGTCGTCGCGATGCCGCCGAGCAGGTCGGTGTACTCGACGCCGTCGACGTCCCACACCGTCGCCCCCGAGCCGCGCTCCAGCGCGACCGGCGGCGTCCGGTAGTTGCTCATCATGACCGCCGACCAGCGGCGGGCCAGCTCCTCCGTGTGTGTCATCTGCGCTGACCCCTCCTCCGTGGTCGGCGGGGCAGGGACGACCATCGTCCCGGTGCCCTCGGTGGTGAACATCTCCAGCAGCAGGGCGTGCGGGGTCCGGCCGTCGACGACGGTGGCCCGGTTCACGCCCCCCTCGACCGCCCGCAGGCAGGCGGCCATCTTCGGGATCATCCCGGCGTCGAGGCCCGGCAGGATCTCGGCGAGCTCGCGGGCGTCGATCTGCTGGACGAGCGAGTCGCGGTCGGGCCAGTCCGAGTAGAGGCCCTCGACGTCGGTGAGCACGACCAGCTTCACCGCGCCGAGCGCCACGGCCAGGGCCGCGGCGGCGGTGTCGGCGTTGACGTTGTGCACCACGCCGTCGGCGTCCGGGGCGACACTCGCCACGACCGGGATGTGCCCGGCCTCGAGCAGCGCGGTCACCGGCGCCGTGTCGACCGCGGCGACGTCGCCGACCAGGCCGATGTCGACCGCTGCGCCGTCGACCAGCGCCGTCGTCCGCGCGGCGGTGAACAGCCCGCCGTCCTCACCGGAGAGATGCACGGCCATCGGGCCGTGCTGGTTGATCAGCCCGACGATGTCCGGGCCCACCTGGCCGGTGAGCACCATGCGGACGACGTCGATCGTCTCCGGAGTGGTCACCCGCAGGCCGCCGCGGAACTCGCTCGGGATGCCCAGCCGGGTCAGCATCGAGGAGATCTGCGGGCCGCCGCCGTGGACGACGACCGGCAGGATCCCGCAGGTCCGGAGGAACACCATGTCCTCGGCGAAGGCGCGGCGGCAGGCGTCGTCGATCATGGCGTGGCCGCCGTACTTGATGACGACGACGTTGCCGTGGAACTCCTTCAGCCAGGGCAGCGCCCCGGTGAGGACGGCGACCTTCTTCGCGTCGCCCTCCGGGTCGTGCTTGCGCATGACCCGCCGCGTGCCGACCTTCTTCGGCAGGCGGGGCTGCGGCGAGGGCTCGTCGATGCGGACGTCGGGTGGAGTGGGGTCCTGCTTGTCGGTCATGTGGAGTACGCCGAGTTCTCGTGCACGTAGGCGATGGACAGGTCGTTCGTCCAGATCGTCGCCTGCTCCGCGCCGGCCTTCAGGTCGACGTCGATCGTGATGGCCCGGCCGGTGAGGTCGACGCCCTCGCGCGGGTCGCCGATCGCGCCGCCCCGGCAGACCGTCACGCCGTTGATCGTGACGTCGACCTGGTCGGCCTCGAACGCCGCGTCGGTGGTGCCGATCGCGGCCAGCACCCGGCCCCAGTTGGGGTCGTTGCCGAACAGCGCCGTCTTGAGCAGGTTGTTCCGCGCGCAGGCCCGGCCGGCGGTCAGCGCGTCCTCGACGCTGGCGGCGTTGCGGACCGTGATCGCGATGTCCTTGGTCGAGCCCTCGGCGTCGGCGAGCAGCTGCATGGCCAGGTCGGTGGCCGCCGCGGTGAGCGCCTCGGTGAGTTCCTCGGTCGACGGCGTGATCCCGCTCGCCCCGCTCGCCAGCACGATCACCGTGTCGTTGGTCGACAGGCAGCCGTCGGAGTCGACGCGCTCGAAGCTGACGCCGGTCGCCTGCTTGAGCGCCGGGCCGAGCACGGCGGTGTCGACGACGGCGTCCGTGGTGAGGACGACGAGCATCGTGGCCAGCGACGGCGCGAGCATGCCCGCGCCCTTGGCCATGCCGCCGACGGCCCAGCCGTCGCGCTGCTGCACGGTCGTCTTGGGCACCGAGTCGGTGGTCATGATCGCGCGGGCGGCGTCGGGGCCGCCCTCCTCGGTGAGGGCCGCCACCGCGGCGGTGATCCCGGCGGTGAGCTTGTCCATCGGCAGGCGGACGCCGATCAGCCCGGTGCTCGCCACCGCGATGTCGATCGCGCCGATCCCGAGCTCGGCCGCGGCGTGCTCGGCGGTGGCGTGGGTGTCCTGGAAGCCCTCGGGTCCGGTGCAGGCGTTGGCCCCGCCGGAGTTGAGGACGACGGCGCGCGCCCGGTCGCCGGCGAGCACCTGGCGGCTCCAGAGCACCGGCGCGGCCGGGAAGCGGTTGGTGGTGAAGACGGCCGCGGCGACGTCGTCCGGACCGTGGTTGAGGACGACGGCGACGTCGGGGTCGCCACTCGACTTGAGCCCGGCGGCGACACCGGCGGCGGAGAAGCCCTTCGGGGCGGTGACGCTCACGGTGCGACTCCTACGAGGGGAAGGCCGGTGGTCTCGGGGAGGCCGAGGGCGAGGTTGGCGCACTGGATGGCCGCTCCCCCGGTGCCCTTGGTCAGGTTGTCGACGGCGGCGACGACGACCAGCCGGCCGGCGTCGGGGTCGACCGCGACCTGCAGCGCGACGGTGTTGGCGCCGAGCACCTGCGCGGTGGTCGGCCACTGGCCCTCGGGCAGCAGGTGCACGAACGGCTCGTCGGCGTAGGCCTTCTCGTACGCGGCCCGGGCGGACTGCGCGTCCGTGCCGGGGGCGAGCTTGGCCGAGCAGGTGGCGAGGATGCCGCGGCTCATCGGGACGAGCGTCGGGGTGAAGCTGACGCTCACCGGCTGACCGGCGGCCTGGGCCAGGTTCTGGATCATCTCCGGCGTGTGCCGGTGCACCCCGCCGACGCCGTAGGCGCTGACCGAGCCCATGACCTCGCTGCCGAGCAGGTGCGGCTTCGCCGACTTGCCGGCGCCGCTCGTGCCGCTGGCCGCGACGACGACGACCTCGGGCTCGATCAGGCCCTCCGCCAGCGCCGGTGCGAGCGCCAGGGTCACCGACGTCGGGTAGCAGCCGGGGACGGCGATCCGCTTCGCGGAGGTCAGTTGCTCCCGCTGCCCGGGCAGCTCCGGCAGCCCGTACGGCCAGGAGCCGGCGTGCACGCCGCCGTACCAGCGGGCCCAGGCCTCCGGGTCGTTCAGCCGGTGGTCGGCGCCGCAGTCGATGACGAGGGTCTCGGCCGGCAGCTGCTCGGCGATCACCGCCGACTCCCCGTGCGGCAGCGCCAGGACGACGACGTCGTAGCCGCTCAGCGATTCGGCGTCGCTGGGCAGGACGGTCATCTCCGCGAAAGGCAGCAGGTGGGGCTGCAGCTCGCCCAGACGTCGGCCGGCGCTCGAGTTGGCGTGCACCCCGGCCAGGCGGAGGTTCGGGTGCCCGGCCAGGAGCCGGCACACCTCACCGCCCGCGTAGCCGGTGGCGCCGGTGACCCCGACCGTCCACGTCTGCGCTGCGCTCACGATGCATGACCATACACGGCCATGCATGACCGTTCATCGGGGTTTCCGTCGTCGCTGCCGTGTCTCGGGTCGCGAGGTCGCTCCTCAGGTGACCGCGAGCGGCGTCAACCCGACTCGTTGTTGGGGATAACGGTCGAGCGGACGATCAGGCGCATGCGTGCGCGCCTCCACCACCTGATCGTCGACTGCCCCGACCCGCAGGCCCTCGCCGAGTTCTGGTCGCGGCTGCTGGACCAGCCGATCACCTACGCCAGCGACGACTTCGTCGTCGTCTCGCCGGACGACACGACGTCCGGGCTGGCCTTCCAGCAGGCGTCCGGGCACCGCCGGCCGACGTGGCCGGACCCGGCGGTGCCGCAGCAGATGCACCTCGACGTCATGGTGGAGGACGTCGAGGCCGCGGGTGCCGAGGTGCTCGACCTCGGGGCGACCCGGCTGGACGGCGACGTCTACGCCGACCCGGCCGGCCACCCGTTCTGCCTGATCCCCCGCCCCGGCTGGGCCGAGCCGTTGTCCTGACTGCGCCGACCGCCACGCAGTCGGGCCGTGGTCGCCCCGTGGGTCAGGCCGGCACGACGGCGTCACCGCGGCGGCCGTCGTCGAACAACGCGGCGCTGAGGTCGGCCCGGGTCGCGATGTGCAGCTTCGCGAAGGCGTGCGTCAGGTGCGTCTCGACGGTTCGCTGCGTGACGTACAGGCGCTCGGCGATCATGCGGTTGCTCTGCCCCTCCGCCGCGAGGAGCGCGATCCGGTGCTCGGCAGGGGTCAGCGCGCCGGGTCCGCTGAGCGCGCTGCGCCGCGGCCGCGCCCCGGTGGCGAGCAGCTCCTCACGGGCCCGTCGTGCCAGCAGCTGCATCCCGCCCTGCTCGGCCAGCTCCAGGGCGCTGCCCGCCGCGAGCCGGGCGTCGGCGCGGCGGTTGGCGCGGCGCAGCGCCGCGCCGAGGTCGACGAGCGCCCGCGCATGCTCGAGCCGGGCCGGCGAGCCGGACAGCACGTCGACCGCTCGCTCGAGCAGTGGGATCGGGAGCGGGTCGGTCCGGGCGAGCACACGCAGCGCCGCACCCACGGCGGACGCCGTCCCCAACCGCTCGCCCAGTTCCCGCTGCTCGATCGCGAGCGCGCGCGCCTCCGGGCCGCGGCCCAGGGCCGTGAGCGCCTCGACGGCTTCCGCCCGCCAGCCCGCGATCACGGCGTGCCGGATGCCCAGCTCGGCCGCCCGGTCGCGGGCGGCGAACGCGTCGGCGAGGGCGTCGGCCGGCCGGTGCTGGGCCAGCCGGAGCCGGGCGCGGGACTGCAGGACGGACACCGCGGCGAAGGCGCCCGCCGGGGGGTCTCCCTGCTGCCCCGCCACGGTGAGCGCCGCGTCCGCGCCGTCGAGATCGCCCGCCTCGACGAGCGCGTCGACGAGGAACGACAGGCACCACAGCATGGCCGGCGCCGGTGCCACCGGCAGCTTGTACTCGAAGGCAAGCCGACCGTCCGCCTCGGCTTCCCGGACCTGCCCGGCCCGGACCAGGGCGGCCGCTCGGAACATGCAGCCGTGGGCGAGCGCGATGAGCCAGCCGCGCGGCCGCGCGAGGTCGGCCAGCGCCGTGGCCCGGGCGAGACCGGCCGGCAGCTGGTCGCTGACGATCAGGAGATAGGTGGTCCAGGACTGGACGAGGGAGCCGACCTCGGCGGCGAGCAGGTCCTCCTCGATCACGCACCGGACGAGCTCCTCGGTGTCGGCGGCCGGCTCACCGGCCAGCATTGCCACCGCCGCCGAGGTCACCCGCCAGAGCTGCAGCGTGGACGTCGAGGCCGACGAGGCGGCCGCGTAACGCCGGGCCTCCGGGACCGACGACGCCTCGAGGAGGCCGACGACGATCAGCTCCGCCTCGAGCCGCTCCCGCAGCTCCGGCGGGTACTGCTCGGCCGACCCGAGCCCCAGCCGGCACAGCGCGGCGGCGCGGTCGAAGTGGCCGAGCATGCCAAGGGCGCGGGCCCCCTCCAGCGCGATGCGCCCGCGTTGCACCGGCGCGGGGGCGACGGCGACGGCCCGGCGCAGCATCTCGTGCAGGCCGTCGTAGGCATCTGGGTGCATGTACGCGGCCAGCGACAGGCCGAGGTCGAGCCGCACGTCGGCCTCGTCGGCGGGGGCCGGCGGTGGCTCGGCGAGCGCCCGGCGCAGGAACGCGGCGGCGCTCTGCGGCGCCCCGCGGGCGGTGGCGAGGCGGGCCGCCTCGCGGAGCCGGTCCACGGTCGCGGGATCACCGACCGGCTCCGTACGCAGCAGGTGCAGTCCGACGCGTTCCGGGTCGGCCCGCTCGGCGGTCAGCAGCGCTGCGGCCCGATCATGCCGCAGCGCCCGCTCACCGGGCGGCATGCCCGTGTAGAGCGTTCCGGCGACCAGCGGATGCGCGAGGGTCAGGCCCGGGCCCCCGCGGAGCAGACCGGCCGCGCGCAGGGCGTCGGCGGCGCGGACGCCGGTCGTGATGTCGAGCTCGGCCAGCCCCGCGGCGTGCCGGAGCTCGGCGGCGGGCCCGAGGACGGCGATCGCCCGCGCGAGCGCGCCCGCGTGCTCGGGCAGCCGGGCGAGCTGCCGCTCGAGGACCCGGGACACCTGCTCCGGGCCGAACGTGTCGAGCCGCGCGGCGGTCACGTCGTCCGGGGGCAGGGCCTCCGCGGCGACGTGGCCGATGAGCGCGATCAGCAGGAAGGGGTTGCCGCCGGTGACGACGTGGCAGGCGGAGACGAACGCGGAACTGGCCTCGGGCAGCCGCGCGCGCACGAGAATCTGCGAGGCTCCCGGGCCAAGCCGGCGGGGGCGCAGCGGCGGCTCCGGCGCACCGGCCATCAGCTCGGGCAGCTCGTCGGGTGCGGCGACCGGCTCGCCGGTCCGCAGCGCGCACAGCACTCCGACCGGCAGGTCGGCCAGCGATCTGGCCAGGACCGCGAGCCAGCGCACGGATAGTGCGTCTGCCCAGTGCACGTCGTCGACGACGACCACGACCGGCCCCCGCTCGGCGAGGTTGCTCGCCAGGCAGGTCAGTCCGCGCACGGCGGCGTGCATCGCGTCGCCGATCAGGACGGGTTCGTCGCTGCCCGCATCCAGGACCCGTTCGGCGAGAGCGGCGGCGCCGGTGCGGAGCGCCGGCCACTCGGGCCTGGACCGCAGAGGCTCGACCAGCTGGCGGGCGACGCCCCAGGCGGCGTCCTGCTCCAGCGGGCTGCACGCGGCGCGCAGGACCGCCGCGCCGTCCCGGGCAGCGGCGCGGGCGGCCACGGCCAGCAGCGAGGACTTGCCGATGCCGGCCGGGCCCTCGACGACGACGACGCCGCCCTCACCGGCTCGCACGCGGGCCAGCCGCCGGGCGAGCTCGGCGAGTTCGACGTCGCGATCCAGCAGCGCGTCCATCGCCCACCGAACCTACGACTGCGGGACGGCCGGCGACAGTGCCCGGCGCACGCTCGGAGGGCGCAAAACCTCGTGGTCCCCTCCACGATGCCCCCGGCGCGCCGGATCCCGACGATCGGTCGGCATGAGCACATCCACCGCCCCCACCCCCACGACTCCCGCATCGGGACCGGCTCCCGACCGCTACTCGCTCGGCCGGACGTCGCAGGAGCACGACCGGCTCCGGGCCCAGGCCCTCGTCTGGGATGAGGCCACCCGCCACCTGTTCGACCTCGTCGGCGTGCCGCCGGCCGCGATCTGCCTGGACGCCGGCTGCGGCCCAGGCGAGACCATGCGGGTGCTCGCCGAGCTGGTCGGGCCCGCGGGTTCCGTCCTGGGCATCGACGTCGACGCCCCGCTGCTCGCCGAGACCGAGGCGGCGCTGCATGCCGGGGGCCACCGGCAGTGCGACGTCCTGGTGCACGACATGACGACCCCCGCGCCGCTGCCCGGCGCGCCTTTCGACCTGGTCTATGCCCGCCTGCTGCTGTTCCACCTGCCGCACCGCGTCGAGGTGTTGGCGCGGCTGTGGGACGCGGTCGCGCCCGGCGGCTGCCTGGTGATCCAGGAGTACGACGTGCGGGCGGTCAGCGCCCTGCCGTCCGGTGCTCAGCGTCGAAGAGCTCCTGCGGATCATCACCGGGGCGTTCGACGCCGCCGACGCCGACTACTCGATCGGGGCGCGCCTGCCCCGGCTGTTCGACGAGGCAGGGATCGGCGAACCAGACGGCACCGACGTCGCCGGCCGGTTGGAGCCCCTGGCCACCGGCCAGCGGATCGTGGCGAGCACGGTGCGCAGCCTGCTGCCCGTCGCCATCGCGCACGGGGTCACCACGGAGGAGACGGCCGCGGCTTGGCTGGAGGCACTGGACCGCGACAGCCGCGACCGGGCGGATCACCAGCTTCTGTGGCCGCTGCTCATCGGCGCCTGGAAGCGGAAGGCGGGGTCGTGACATCCTCCTGCGCCGCCGTGCCGTCGCGCCGCCCGAGGAGGGCCAGGAGCTGGGGCGCGATCGGCGTCCGGCAACAGCTCGACGTCGCCGCCACCCACGACCTCGAACCGATGGCGCTGCTGGCGATGGCGTTCGCCGCCGTCGGTCCCGACGACCAGCGGCAGCGGGTGTACGAGCGGCTCGAACCGCACGCCGGGCTGCGCATCGTCGTCGTCGGCGGATGCGCGTTCGTACTGGGGTGCCGTGGACCACCACCTCGGCCTGCTCTCCGCCGGCCTCGGCGATGCGCCCGGCCGCCACCCAGCACCTGGAGTCCGCCCGCGGCGCCTACCAGCGCCTGGGAGCCATGGCGTGGGCGGACCAGTGCACCGCGGCGCTCGCCCGCCTGCCGGCGGCGGGCCTGCTCGGCTTCCACGGTCCGCTTCGACGGGGTTCTGGGAGCTGACCTACGAGGAACGCAGATCCCTCCCCACGCCGGGCTCCGCGACCTCGCCACCCTCGTCGCGGCATCGGGACGACGGTGCACGTGCTCGACCTCGTCGGAGCGGAGGAACGGCCGGCGCCGACCCCGGTCGACGAGCAGGCGCGCCGCCGACCGAGGCGCTGCGGAACTCGACGCCGAGCTAGGAGGCCCAGGACTGGGCCCGAGCCGAGCGCGCGACCCGAGCGGGAGGCCCTGGTCCGCAGCTGACGGCCGCGGCCGGCTCGGGGGCGCTCCGGCGCCTCGGTGACGTCACGGAGCGGGCACGCAAGACGCCACCGCCGGATCCGCGACGCCTGCGCAGGATCGAGCGCGCCCATCCGCGCTGGGCGCGCACCTCCGCGCGACCATCACGACCGGCACGTCGTGCGGCTACACGACCGGCAGACGCGCGATCAGGCCATCGGGTCGTCGTCCCGTAGGGGCGGAGGCGGAGCTGCCGGGCGGTGCCGTCGGGAGTGATCCGGCGCAGGGTGTCGAGGTCGTCCTGGCCGGCGTGCAGGAACCGGCCGGACCACGCGTCCAGCTCGCCGGCGGCGATCGCCGCGACCAGCTCGACGACCCGCTCGGGCGGCGTCCAGTCGGTCCGCCCCGCGTGCATCGGCATGTCGCGGGTCATGTCGGTCCGGATCACCCCGGGCGCGAGGTCGAAGACCCGGACGTCGGAGCCCTCGAGCGCCCCGGCCAGCGCCTCGGTCATCCGCATCAGCCCGGTCTTGGCCACCGTGTAGGCGGAGTACTCCGGCGCGGGCGCCGCACGCTCATGCCGCTGGCGATGTTGACGACGCGGCCGCGGTTGCGCAGCAGCATCCACGGGACGACGGCGCGGCAGAGCAGGAACCCGCCGCGGATGTGGCTCGAGACGACGTCCCACCACTGGTCCGGGTCGGCCTCCCACAGCGGCACCTCGGCGGCGTCGACGACGGCCGGCGTTGTTGACGAGCAGGTCGACGCGGCCGAGCTCGTCGGTCACCCGGGCGACGGCGGCCTCGACCGATTCGCGGTCGGTGACGTCGGCGGCGACGGCGAGGGTCCGCGCGCCGGTGGCGGCGGCGACCTCGTCCATCGTCGTCCGCAGCCGCTCCTCGCCGCGGGCGAGACCGGCCACGGCCATCCCGCGGGCGGCCAGCCCCTCGACGAGGTGCCGGCCGATGCCCGTCGACGCGCCAGTCACCAGCGCGATCCCCCCGGACAGGTCACCCACGGAGGCGTCCGACGGTTCAGGCACGGAGGGCGGCTCCGGTCCGCTCGCCGCCGTCGCGACGGCCGCGTCGCGCACCGCCGTCGCCTCCTCGCTGGTGAGCGTGCGGTCGGGCGCGCGCAACGTCAGCGCGTACGCCAGCGACCGCGAGCCGGCCGGCACCGGGGCGCCGGTGTAGACGTCGAACAGCCGCAGGTCCTCGAGCAGCTGCCCCGCGCCCTCGCGCAGGGCGGCGTCCACCTCGGCGGCGGGCACCTCGTCGCCGACCACCAGCGCCAGGTCGATCAGCACCGGCGGGAACGACGAGATCGGCGGGCCGACCGGCACGGGTGCGGAGGGCAGCGCATCGACGTCGAGCTCCATGGCCGACGTCCGCGCCGGCAGCTCCAGCGCCGCACAGACGCGCGGGTGCAGCTCCCCCGCGTACCCGACGACGCGGTCGCCGACGAGCAGCTCGGCGCAGCGGCCGGGGTGCCACGGCGCCCGCTCCCCCGCCCGCACGGTCAGCTCGACCCCGGAGGCGGCGGCCACCAGGCGGGCGGCCTGCACGGCGTCGGCCCACGACGCCGGACGGCCCTTGCCCCACCAGCCGCGCGGCTCGCGCTGACCCACCAGGGCCACCGCCACGTGCCACGGCTGCACCGGCACGGCGCCGAGCAGCGCGGCGATCGTCGCGTCGTCCGGACGCCGGTCCACGCCGGGGAGCGGCGCCGGGCTGCGCGTGCCGCCGGGGAACACCGCGCCGTGCTCGAACAGGGCGACGTCGCGCTGGCCGCGCGAGAGGTTGCGGGCCAGCGTGGCCAGCAGGCCGGGCAGCAGCGTGGTGCGCAGCGCCGGCTCCTCCTCCGACAGCGGATTGCGCAGGACGACGACCTTCCGCCGCTCGTCGTCGGCGGGCAGCCCGAGCGCGTCGAAGACCGACTCGCTGACGAACGGGTACGCGGGCGCCTCGACGTAGCCGGCTTCCGCGAGCGTGCGCCCGATGCCCCGGCGGCGGCGCTGCACGTCGGTGAGGCCGCGGCCGGGCGGAGCGGTGGGCAGCACCGAGGGGACGTCGTCGTACCCGGCGAGCCGGATGACCTCCTCGACCAGGTCCGCAGGGTCGGTGAGGTCCGGACGCCACGACGGCGGGATGACCTGGAGCGCAGCGTCAGCCGCAGAGCCGTCGGCGTCGACCGTGCAGCCCACGGTCTCCAGCAGCTCGACGACCTGGGCGGGCGTGTAGGCGATCCCGGCCACCCGGGAGGGCTTGGCGACGTCGAGCGGGATGGCCGTCCGCGGCTTCCGGGTGTCGACGTCGACGATGCCGCCGACCACGCGGGCGCCGCCGTACTCGGCGAGCAGCTCGGCGGCACGGGCCAGCGCGACGACGGTCATCTCGGGGTCGACGCCGCGCTCGAACCGCTTGGCGGCCTCGCTGGGCAGCCGGTGCCGGCGGGCCGTCCGGGCGACCCCGGTCGGCTCCCAGTGCGCGGCCTCGAGCAGGACCGACGTGGTGCCGTCGCCGATCTCGGTCGACGCGCCGCCCATCACCGCAGCGAGGCCGATCGGGCCGGTGTCGTCGGTGATCAGCAGGTCGTCGGGCGTGAGCTTCCGCGTGGCGCCGTCCAGGGTGGTGAGCTTCTCCCCCTCGCGCGCCAGCCGGACGGTGATCGGTCCGGTGACGGCGTCGCGGTCGAAGGCGTGCATCGGCTGCCCGAGCTCGAGCATCACGTAGTTGGTGACGTCGACGGCGAGCGAGATGCTGCGCACCGCCGCCTGGGCCAGGCGGCGGCGCATCCACCACGGGCTGGGCGCGGTCGGGTCGAGGCCCTCCAGCGCGATCATCGAGAACCGGTCGCAGCGCTCGGGGTCGGCGACGGTCACCTTCCACGCCGGCTCGCCGGACCACGCGGGAGGGGTGACGGCGCCCGGGTCGCGCCACGGCGCGGCCAGGCCGGTGCCCATCTCGCGGGCGATGCCGCGCATGGCCAGGCAGTAGCCGCGGTCCGGGGTGACGGCCAGCTCGATGACGACGTCGTCCAGACCGGTGACGCCGGCGGCCGGCGTGCCCGGCGGCGGGACGTCGGCGCCCTCGCCGCCCAGCACGAGGATGCCGGTGTGGTCCTCGCCGAGGCCGAGCTCGCGGACCGAGCAGATCATCCCGTCGGAGACGCGGTCGTAGGTCGTCCGGGCGGCGATCTCGAAGCCGCCGGGCAGGACGGCGCCGGGCAGCGCGACGACGACGGAGTCGCCGACGGCGAAGTTGCTCGCGCCGCAGACGATGCCCCGCGGCGCTCGCCCTCCCCGACGTCGACCTGCGTGTAGCGGATCGGCTTCTTGAACTCCGTCAGCTCCTCGATCTCCAGCACCTTGCCGACGACGAGCGGCCCGGTGACCTCCTCGCCGCGGTGGATCTCCTCCACCTCGAGGCCGAGGCGCACGAAGGCGGTGTCGAGGTCCTCGACCGACGTCCCCGCGGGAACGTCGACGTACTCGGCCAGCCAGCCGATGGGAACTCTCATTACTCTCGTGCCTCTTCCCCGTGACGGTCGGTCACTGGTCCACCCCGAATGCCTTCGTGAAACGGACGTCGCCCTCGACGATGTCGCGCATGTCCCCGACGCCCGAACGGAACTGCAGGGCGCGCTCGATCCCCATGCCGAACGCGAAGCCGGAGAACTCCTCCGGGTCGATGCCGCAGGCGATCAGCACCCGCGGGTTGACCATCCCGCAGCCGCCCCACTCGACCCAGCGCGCGCCGTCGCGGTGCTCCGGGAACCAGACGTCGAACTCCGCCGACGGCTCGGTGAAGGGGAAGTAGGAGGGCCGCCAGCGGGTGATGGCGTCGCCGCCGAACAGCGAGCGGGCGAGGTGGTCGAGCGTGCCGCGCAGGTGGGCCATGGTCAGCCCGCGGTCGATCGCCAGGCCCTCGACCTGGTGGAAGACCGGGGTGTGCGTCGCGTCGAGCTCGTCGGTCCGGTACACCCGGCCGGGCGCGACGATGTAGATCGGCGGCTGCCGCTCGAGCATGGTCCGCGCCTGGACGGGGCTGGTGTGCGTGCGCAGCACCAGGCCGGAGTCCTCTTCCCAACCCGGCCCGCCCGCGACGAAGAAGGTGTCCATCATCGTGCGCGCCGGGTGGTCGCGGCCGATGTTGAGCGCGTCGAAGTTCAGCCACTCCGCCTCGAGCTCCGGGCCGTCGGCGACCTCGTAGCCCATGCCCACGAAGATGTCGGCGATCCGGTCGGTCATCGTGGTCAGCGGGTGCCGGGCGCCGCGCGGGGTGCGGTCCCAGGGCAGGGTGACGTCGACCCGCTCCTCGGCCAGCACGTGGGCGTCGCGCTCGGCCTCGAGTTCGGCGAGGCGGGTCTCGTAGGCCTCGGTCAGCGCCTGCCGGGCCGCGTTGACCCGCTTGCCGGCGTCGGCGCGGGCAGCCGGCGGCAGCGCGCCGAGCTCGCGGCGGGCCAGCAGCACGGGGGCACGGTCGCCGAGGTGCGCGGGTCGGACGGCGGCCAGCGCCTCCAGGTCCCCCGCGCCCGCGAAGGCCTTCCGAGCGGCCTCGACCGCGTCGTCGAGGGCCTCGGGCGAGAGCGCGGCGACCTGCTTCGGGTCGTACGGATCATTGGCGCCAGACACGGGAGGCCATTCTGCCCGCCACCCGCCGTCGCCCGCGCCTGGGTTACCGAGCGAGCCCCGCGAGTGCTGCGACAGTCGCCGGCGATCAGGCGCCGGATCGGGCCAGGTGCAGATCGTCGCCCTGACGGGCGGGTGCTAGAACGGGGGTGGGTGGCCACCTGGGCGCACCGGAACTTCGGAGGTCGGCGTTGGCGATCCTGCTCGCCCTGGGATGCGCGGTCGTCTACGGGGCGTCCGACTTCCTCGGCGGGCTGGCCAGCCGGAAGACGTCGGTGTTCGGGGTCGTCGCGTGGTCGCAGATCATCGGCCTGGTAGCCCTGCTCGCGCTCCTCCCCTGGCTCGGCGGCCCGGTCGAGGCGGCGGACCTCTGGTGGGGCGCCGCCTCGGGGCTGGCGGGCGCAGCCGGTCTCGTCGTCTTCTTCCGAACCCTCGCCCGCGGCGTCATGAGCGTGATCGCCCCGGTCACCGCGGTCACCGCGGCCGCCGTCCCGGTGCTGGTCGGCCTGCTCACCGGCGACCGGATCGGCGTCTGGTCCGCGGTCGGCATCGGGCTGGCGCTGGCCGCCGTCGTCCTGGTGTCCGCGGAAGGCGGGCTGAGCGCGCTGAGCCAGGCCCGCCCGGCCAGCCTGCTGCCCGCGCTCCTGGCCGGCTCGATGTTCGGCATCTTCTTCGTCCTGCTCGACCGGACGGGAGACGACTCCGGCCTCACCCCGCTGGTCACCGCGCGGCTGGCCTCGGTCGCGCTGGTCGCCACGATCGCGCTGCTCACCCGCCAGCCGCTGAAGGTCACGCGGGCGGCGCTGCCGCTGGTCGCCGCGTCCGGCGTCGGCGACATGACCGCCAACGCCCTCTTCCTGCTCGCCACCCAGCAGGACGGCCAGCTGGCGATCACCGGCGTGCTCGCGTCGCTCTACCCGGTGAGCACCGTCGTCCTGGCGCAGGTCGTGCTCCGGGAGCGGCTGGTCGGCGCGCAGGTCGCCGGACTCGGCGCGGCGGTGGCCGCGGTCGTGCTGATCACGGCCGGCTAGAGCTCAGCCGAGTCGAGCACCTCCACCGGGAACGGCGGCCGGTCGACCCCGGTGATCCGGGTGTTGCCCCAGACGTCGCGCTCGGTGGCCTCGGCCCGCGCGCTGCCGTGCGGCGTCGTGACGACGACCTGCGCCCTCGGGGCCAGTTCGGTCGCGACCCGGCCGGACCAGACGACATGGCCGGCCAGCGGGTCGAACCGGGCGGCCAGGGCGGCACGCACGGTCCGTGGCGGGTCGCCGTCGACAGTGACGGTGACCTCTCCCTCGTAGCCCTCCGGCTCGTCGTGCGCGGTCATGCGTCCTCCGATTCAGCTCCGGGGCGGCGGCAGCAACCTCGTCAGTCCGCCGTCGGCAAGGTCGGTCAGCTGCTCCACCAGGGCGGCCGAGGGCACGGAGCGGTTCCCCGACCACCAGTGCGCGGCGAGCTGGACCATGCCGACGATGCCGTAGGCCCACGTCATCGCCCCGTCGATGGGGCGCCCGGCCTCGGCGAGCCGGTCGGCCATCATCCGGCCCAGCGCCTCGGCGATCTCGCGCTCGGTGGCGGCCACCAGGTCGGTGCGACCCGCACGGCCGGTGTGGGCGTAGGCGAAGCGGTAGAGCGCCGGCTCGTCCTCGATCAGCGAGACGAAGGCGGCGATGACCGCGTGCAGCCGGGCACGGTCGTCGGGCTGCTCCGCGGCCAGCTCGCCCAGCAGCCGCGGCAGCAGGACGACGGTGGAGATCTCCTCGAGGACGGCGTCGATCAGCTCGTCCTTGTCGCTGAAGTATCGGTAGATGACCGTCTTGGACACGCCGGCGCTGCGCGCGACGTCGTCGACGGCGAACGCGGGTCCGGCCTGCCGGACGGCCTCGACGGCCGCCGTCACGAGGTCGGCGCGGCGTGCGCGCCGGTGCTCGGTCCAGCGTGACCGCCGACCGTCCTGAGCGGCGGCCCCCGACGCCTGCTCGGACGGACGGATCTCCGCCGCGGGTTGCATGTGTTTCACGGTAACAGTTACCTTTCGTGCAGTCGTACTCATCGACCGGGGGAACTCGTCATGACCGTCACCTTGCCGTCCACCGCCTCCGACCGGCCGACGCGCACACCCGTCGACCGTCAGGAGCTCTCTACCCGCCTCCTCGGGTCCGCAGCCAAGAAGTCCTACGACCCTGTCGTGGACATCGACTGGACCGCGCCGATACCTGAGCACCTCTACGGTCTGTCACCCGAGTGGTCGACGCTGTACGGCACGCCGCTCTGGTCATCGCTGACCGAGCCCGAAAGGGTGCGCCTGACCATCCACGAGTACTGCTCGATCTCCGGCGTCGGCATCTGGTTCGAGTGTCTGCTCATGCAGCTCGTGCTGCGCGACATCTACGGCGAGGACCCGTCCCAGCCGCACGTGCAGTGGGCACTGACCGAGATCGCCGACGAGTGCCGGCACTCGGTGATGTTCGCCCGGACGGCGGAGACGTTCGGCGCGCCGTCCTACCAGCCGCCGGACTCCATCCTGCGGCTCGGGACGATGTTCGTGAAGCGCTTCGACGGGCCGGCCGCGTACGCGGCGATCCTGGTCGCCGAGGAGATCCTCGACATCTTCCAGCGGGACCTGATGAAGGACGAGCGGGTCCAGCCGCTGACCCGGGCGACCAGCCAGATCCACGTCGTCGAGGAGGCGCGGCACATGCGCTTCGCCCGCGAGGAGGTGGCCCGCCGGACGCCGGAGCTCGGCCGCTGGCAGCTGCGCCGGCACCGCACGGGTGTCGCGGCGGTGGCCGCGATCGTCGCGGAGAACCTGGTGCAGCCCGAGGTCTACGCCTCGGTGGGCCTCGACCCGGCGACGGCGAAGGCAGCGGCGCGGGCCAACGAGCACTACGCGGCCAAGCTGCGCGACGCGGCGACCGGGCTCGTCGACTTCCTGCGCGGGGTCGGCCTGATCGGCGGCCCGTCGGAGCTGCTCTGGAAGCGCGCCCGCCTGCTCTGAGCGCCGCCTTCGGGCTCGAGTGAGCAGTTGCTGTCGCCGACACGCGCAGACACGCCGGTCGAGGCGACCACAACTGCTCACTCGGCCGGCCGACGGTGGCACTCAGCCGTGGGCGAGCTGGGTCGTGTAGAGGCAGATCGCGGCGGCGGCGGCCAGGTTGAGGCTCTCCGCCCGGCCGCGCATCGGGATCCGCACGCGGTGGTCGGCCAGCGCCGCCAGCTCAGCCGGGACGCCGCGGGCCTCGTTGCCGAACAGCCACAGCACCGGCCCGGCCAGCACGTCGCCCAGTTCGTCGAGGGCTGCCTCTCCCCCGCCGTCGGCGGCGAGCACCGTGACCCCGTGCTCGCGCAGGGCGGGCAGCAGCGTCTCCAGCGGCGCACCACGGACGACGTCGACGTGGAACAGGCTCCCGGCGCTGGCCCGCACGGCCTTGCCGCCGTAGGGGTCGGCCGACCCGGCGCCGAACACCACGACGCCGGCGCCGCACGCGTCCGCCGTCCTCAGGACCGTGCCGGCGTTCCCGGGGTCGGCGAGCTCGGCGAGCGCCACGGCCAGCCGCGGCGGAGCGGCGACGACGTCGTCAGACGAGACGTCCCGCAGTGCGCAGACGGCGACCAGCCCCTGCGGCGTCACCGTCTCCGACAGCCCGGCGGCCGCCTTCTCGGTGACCAGCCGGACGGGGACGGCGGTGGACGCGAGCAGGTCGCGATGCGCGGCGGCCGCGGCCTCGGTGGCGAACACCTCGCGGACGCCGTCCGGATCGGCCAGCGCCTCGGCGACGGCCTGCCGTCCCTCCGCGAGGAACAGCCCGGCGGCGTCGCGCCCGGTGCGGCGGGTGAGCTTGCGCGCGGCCGCGATCCGGCCGGAGCGCTCGGTGAGCAGCTCCACGTGCGCCGAGTGCGACGAACTCGTGGCCATCAGCGCGTGATGACCACGAGTTCGTCGCACTCGTGAGTGGCCGGGATCAGGCGGCCTGCTCCGGCGCGGGAGCGGCGGCGACGGCGGCGCGCGACGTCTCCACCAGGGCGGCGAAGGCCGCCGGCTCGTTCACGGCGAGCTCGGCGAGGACGCGACGGTCCAGCTCGATGCCGGCCAGCTTGAGGCCCTGCATGAACCGGTTGTAGGTCATGTCGTTGAGCCGGGCCGCGGCGTTGATCCGGGTGATCCACAGCTTCCGGAAGTCACCCTTGCGCGCCTTGCGGTCGCGGTAGGAGTACGTCGCGGAGTGGAGGATCTGCTCCTTGGCCTTGCGGTACAGCCGCGACCGCTGACCGCGGTACCCGCTGGCCGCCTCGAGGGTCGTCCGGCGCTTCTTCTGGGCGTTGACCGCCCGCTTCACGCGTGCCACGTGAGTGCTCCTGTCTTCTCGTCAGTGAACGGCGGTCAGAGACCGAGCAGCTTCTTCATCCGCGGCGCGTCGGCCGGGGACAGCACACCGATGCCGCGCACCCGGCGCTTGCGCGAGGACGACTTCACCTCGAACTTGTGCTGGTTGTTGGTGTGCTCGCGCACGAGCTTCCCCGTGCCGGTCAGGCGCACCCGCTTGGCGGTGCCCTTGTGGGTCTTCTGCTTCGGCATGTCCTCGTCCTGTTCGTCTCAATTTCGGTGGGCATGCGGCAGCGACGCTGTCGTACGCCCACCGGCGGTCTCGGTGGTGCGGTGGTGCGGCCCCTCAGGCGCTGGGCGCCTGCTGCTCGGCAGCTGCTGCTTCCGACGCCGAGGCCTTGTCCGCCTTCGCCTGGCGGCGGCCGGCGTCGGTCGCGGCCTGGTTCCGGTGCGGTGCGATCACCATGACCATGTTGCGGCCGTCCTGCTTCGGGTTGGACTCGACGACACCCAGCTCCTGGACGTCGGCGGCCAGCCGCTGCAGCAGGCGGTAGCCCATCTCCGGGCGCGACTGCTCGCGACCGCGGAACATCACGGTGATCTTGACCTTGTCGCCGCTCCGGAGGAAGCGCTCGACGTGGCCCTTCTTGGTCTCGTAGTCGTGCGGATCGATCTTGAGGCGCAGCCGCATCTCCTTGATGACGGTGAGCGCCTGGTTCCGCCGGGCCTCGCGGGCCTTCTGGGCGGACTCGTACTTGAACTTCCCGTAGTCCATGAGCCTCACGACGGGCGGCTTGGCCATGGGAGCGACCTCGACGAGGTCGAGCTCGGAGTCCTGGGCCAGGCGCAGCGCTTCGCCGATCGACACGACGCCGACCTGCTCGCCGTCGGGTCCGACGAGACGGACCTCGGGGACACGGATACGGTCGTTGATGCGGGGCTCGGTGATGGCCTCTCCTCTGCTGCTGCATGGGAGGAGTCGCTGGCCCACCCCGGGCGCCGGAGAGAAAAGGCCCCGGAAGCATTCGCTTCCAGGGCCCACTCGCCGGTGGCGCACGCACCGCGAGCGGTACGAGCACGGCGCGAGGGACGGCCGTGGCCGCTCCTCGCGATCCGGGGACCTGGGCGTCTTGACGACGCCAGGTGGGAGCGGGCTCCTCTTGGATCAGCGGCTCGAGAGCCGCTGGATGGTTCGCGTGCCTCAGGGAGGCTCGCCCATGCTACAGCGCCGCGGAAGGCCTGGTCATTCCCGGGGGGCTGAGCCATCCGGACCCTCATCCATCCCGGTGGTCCGGATACAGGAGCGGTGGCGGCGTGGGACGCCGCGCCTGCGCGGCGGCGAGGAGGGCACGCAGGCCGTCGACGGCCCGGACGGCGTGCTCCCGGTCGACCGCCTGGACGGCGAACAGCGCGACCTCGTCGTCGTTGCGGAGCCGCAGGGTCGCCCAGGAGGACTTCCGGTCGAACGCCACCGCGCGGACGGCGTCCCAGGGCAGCTCGTGGGTCATGACGACGTTGCGGAAGCGGATCGTCTCGGCGTCGGCGTCGACCCGCGACCGCCCGAGGAACAGCACGCCGGCACCGAGCAGCACGGCCAGCCCGGCGACGGCGACCTGGTCGGGGGCACCGAACTCGATGACGCCGGTCGAGTTCGACCGGAGGGTCAGCGCGACGAACAACCCCACGGCGACGACGACCGCAGCCACCAGGGCGCACACCAGCCGCATGCGGCGGGGCACCGCGGAGACGGACGCAGGATCGGGCACACCTCCATGGTGACAGCCGCCCGACTGGCACAGTGCAGACCGTGGACGTCACCGGCACCGCCCAGCACGAGGCGTGGTCGGCCCGCGCCGTGCCGCCCGTCGAGCAGCTGCGGGCCGACCTCTGGTCGATCCCCGTGCCGATGGGCGGCCCCCTGCGCTACGTCAGCGCCTACGTCTTCGCCCTCGACGGCGGCGGGCTCGGCCTGCTCGACACCGGCTGGGAGAGCGACGAGGGCTGGACGGCGCTGACCGCCGGGCTGGCGTCGATCGGCGGCGGGATCTCCGACGTCCGCGGTGTGCTCGTCACCCACCTGCACTTCGACCACCTGGGTCTGGCCGAGCGGGTGCGGCAGGCGTCGGGCGCCTGGGTCGCCATGCACCCCGCCGACGCGACCATCGTGGGCTCCCCCGTGCACCGCGACCCGGCCGCGTCGGTCGCCGCGGAGGTGGCCTTCCTGACCTCGCTCGGCGCCGACCCCGACGAGGCCGCGTCCGACGTCGGGGACCCGGCCAACTTCCTCCCGTTCTCGCGCATGGCCATCCCGGACCGGCTGCTCGAGGACGGCGAGCACGCCGACTTCCCCGGCTGGCGGATGCGCGCCGTCCACACGCCGGGGCACACGCCCGGCCACCTGTGCTTCGCCGAGGAGCGCACGCAGCTGTTCTTCTCCGGCGACCACGTCCTGCCCCGGATCAGCCCGAACATCTCCACCACGCACGACGGCACGCCCGACCCGCTCGGGGACTACCTGCAGTCGCTGGCCGCGGTGTCCGTCGACGAACCGGCCGAGGTGCTGCCCGCGCACGAGTGGCGCTTCCGCGGGCTGGCCGACCGCGCCGGGCAGCTCCGCGAGCACCACGAACACCGCCTGACCGAACTGCTCGACGCCATCCGCGACCACCCGAACTCGACGCCGTGGCAGCTGGCGGCGTACCTCACCTGGTCGCGTCCCTGGGACCAGTACGAGCGGCGGATGCGGATCTTCGCCGTCACCGAGACCGACGCCCACCTGCGGCTGCTGGCCGCCCGCGGGCTGATCACCAGCAGCGGCGGCGCGGTGCCGACGTGGACCCTCAGCGTCCGCTGACCGTCGCGGACCTCGCCGCACGGATCCGCGCCGCCGAGCCGCGGCTGGGCCGCACGCGGCTGGTCTGCATCGACGGCCCCGCGGGCTCGGGCAAGACGACGCTCGCCGGCCGGCTCGCCGACGCGCTCGGGCCCGACGTCGCCGTCGTCCACGTCGAGGACCTCTACGCCGGCTGGACGCTCACCGGCGCCGTCGCCCGGCTCTGCGCCGGGGTGCTGCGGCCGATCGCCGAGGGCCGCCCGGGTGCGCACTCCCGGTACGACTGGCACGCCGGCCGGTTCGCCGCCGAGCCGGCGGCCGTACCGGCCGCGGCGGTGCTGCTGGTCGAGGGCTGCGGCAGCAGTCCCCGCGTGCTGGACCCGTGGACGACGCTGCGCATCTGGGTCGAGGCGCCCGAGCCGCTGCGCACGGAGCGCGGTCTGGCGCGCGACGGTGAGCACCTCGCCGAGGAGTGGCGGCGGTGGCAGCGGGTCGAGGCGGCCGAGTTCGCCGCGCAGGACACCCGTGCGCGCGCCGACGTCCTTCTCGACGGCGGCGCGCCGCTCGCCGAGTGAGGTTTCCGACAGCTGCCGGAAACATTGCCGCAACGCCCGCCCCGGACCATGGTCGGAACAGGCCACCGAGGGGGACGCACGTGACCGAGACCGACCCGGATCCGGACGCCCCCGTCGAGCTGCCCCTCGCCGGCTACACCGTGGCGGTGACCGCGGCCCGCCGGAAGGAAGAACTGGGCGCGCTGCTCGACCGCCGCGGCGCCCGCGTGGTCTACGCGCCGGCGATCCGCATCGTGCCGCTGTCCGACGACACCGAACTGGTCGCCGCCACCCGCGAGGTGCTCTCGAAGCCCGTCGACCTGGTCATCGCCACCACCGGCGTGGGCTTCCGCGGGTGGCTCGAGGCCGCCGATGCCTGGGACCTGCCGCTGGTCGAGCATCTTCTGTCCGCGCGCGTGCTGGCCCGCGGGCCCAAGGCGCGCGGCGCGATCCGCGGCGGCGGGCTGGTCGACGCGTGGTCGCCGGAGTCGGAGTCGTCGGCCGAGGTGCTCAGCCACCTGCTCTCCGGCGCCGAGGGACCGCTGGAGGGACGGCGGATCGTCGTCCAGCTGCACGGCGACCCCCTGCCCGACCTCGTGACCGGGCTCCGGCAGACCGGGGCCGAGGTGCTGACCGTGCCGGTCTACCGCTGGGTGCTGCCCGAGGACGTCGCCCCGGTGCACCGGCTGGTCGCGGGCGTGATCGCCGGCGGGCATCGACGCGGTGACGTTCACCAGCGCGCCCGCGGCGGCGAGCCTGCTGGCGGTCGCCGAGGAGGACGGCAAGCGCGAGGAGCTGGTCGCCGCGCTGAAGGAGCGCGTGATGGTCATCGCCGTCGGCCCGGTGACCGCCGGTCCGCTCGACGCCGCCGGCATCCCGTCGTTCCAGCCCGAGCGGGCCCGCCTCGGCGCGCTGGCCCGGGAGGTCGTCGCCCGGCTGCCCGCGCGCGACCCCCAGCTGGTGGTCGGTGACCACACGCTCCAGGTGCGCGGCCACGGCGCGGTCATCGACGGCCGGCTGGTCGAGCTCGCGCCCGGGCCGATGGCGGTGCTGCGCGCCCTGGTCTGCACGCCGGGGCACGTCGTCCCCCGCGCCCAGCTCATCGCCTCGCTGCCCGGCGGCGGGGACGGCCACGCCGTCGAGATGGCAGTGACCCGGCTGCGCGCCGCGCTCGGCGCCCCCGTCGTCGAGACGGTCGTGAAGCGCGGCTACCGCCTCAAGATCTGAGCCGCGGTCAGCGGAGGTCGAGCCGCATGAGCACGCGGGGGAAGCCGTTGATCACCGACTCGGTGTCGGCGGCCTTGACGAACCCGGCCCGCTCGAAGAGCCGCTGCGTGCCGACGTAGGCCATCGTGAGGTCGACCTTCCTGCCGCCGTTGTCGACCGGGTACCCCTCGACCGCGGGCGCACCGCGGGCGCGGGCGAACTCGACGGCGCCGTCGATCAGGTGGTGGGCGATCCCCGTTCCCCGATGTCCGGGACGCACCCGGACGCACCACAGCGACCACACGTCCAGGTCGTCGACGTGCGGGATCTTCCGGTTCCGGGCGAAGGTCGTGTCGGCGCGCGGATGGATCGCGGCCCAGCCGACGACCTCCTCGCCGTCGTAGGCGAGCACGCCCGGCGGCGGGTCCTCGCGGACCAGTTGCCGGACGCGCTCGCCCCGTGCGGGACCGCCCAGTGCGACGTTCTCCTTGGACGGGATCCGATAGCTCAGGCACCAGCAGACGTTCGCGTCGGGCCGCTTGGGGCCGACCATCGTCGCGACGTCGTCGAAGGTCGTCGCCGGGCGCACCTCGATCGCCATGCGGCCATCGTGCCCCCGCCGACCGACAGCCGACCTCTTCGCTAGACGCGGCCGAGGGGGGCGCCGGGGCGCAGGTAGACGGTCCAGGTGACGACGACGCAGACCACGTAGAAGGCGATGAACACGAGGTAGGCGGAGTCGCCGGTGCCCGTCGTCATGAAGGACTGGCGGAAGGCCAGGTTCACCAGCACTCCCCCGAAGGCACCGATCGCCCCGGCGATGCCGATCAGCGCGCCCGACATCCGCAGCGCGCGCCGGTCGGCGGCGTCGGTGTCCCCACCCTCGGCGACGGCGGTGAGCGCCTGCGACCGGAAGATCGCCGGGATCATCTTGTACGTCGAGCCGTTGCCGACGCCGCTGAGCACGAACAGCGTCACGAAGCCGACGACGAACAGCGGCAGCGACTCGAGCTGGCTCGCCGTCCAGACGACGGTTGCGCCGATCGCCATCGCGACGAAGTTCCAGCAGGTGATCCGCGCGCCCCCGAACCGGTCGGCCAGCGAGCCGCCGAGCGGCCGGATGAGCGAGCCGAGCAGCGGGCCGAGCCAGGTCAGCGACGCGGCCGCCAGCGGCGTCGCGAACGAGTCGGTGAACTGGTTCTGCAGCACCTGGCCGAAGGCGAACCCGAAGCCGATGAACGAGCCGAACGTCCCGATGTAGAGGAACGACATGATCCAGGTGTGCCGCTCGCGCGTCGCCTCGCGCATGGCCCGCGGCTGGTTGCGCGCCGTCGTGAGGTTGTCCATGAGCAGGGCGGCGCCGACGGCGGCGATCACGATGAACGGGATGTAGACGAACAGGATCAGCCGCGGGTGCTCCACCCCGGCGGTGGCCAGGACGAGCAGGCCGACCAGCTGGACGACGGGGACGCCGAGGTTGCCGCCGCCGGCGTTGAGGCCGAGCGCCCAGCCCTTGAGCCGGTCCGGGTAGAAGGTGTTGATGTTGGCCATCGAGCTGGCGAAGTTGCCGCCGCCGACGCCCGCGAGACACGCGACGACCAGCAGCGTCGTGAACGAGACGCCGGGCTCGAGGACGATCGCCGTGGCGATGGTGGGGATGAGCAGGAGCGCGGCGCTGACGATCGTCCAGTTGCGGCCGCCGAACTTGGCGACGGCGAAGGTGTAGGGCAGCCGGACGAAGGCGCCGAGCGCCGTCGGCAGGGCGGTCAGCAGGAACTTGCCCGCCGGGTCGATGCCGAACACCGCCTCGGGCAGGAAGAGCACGAGCACCGACCACAGGCTCCAGATCGAGAAGCCGATGTGCTCGGAGAAGATCGAGAAGAACAGGTTGCGCCGGGCGACCTTCTTGCCGGTCGACTCCCAGAACTGCGGGTCCTCGGGGCGCCAGTCGTCGATCCACCGTCCGCCCCGCGGCGGTGGGAGAACCGGCGGTGCCGTGGTGGTGGTCATGGGGACACGGGTGGGGGCGGCCATGGCGACGACGGTCGCAACCGCCGGTTTCCCCGGCGTCGCCCTCGGGCTGGATTCGTGTTCCGTTTCGCTCACCGGGGCTGACCCGCTGTGGTGAGGCTGCGGACACCGGAGTGCAGCAGGCGTGCCGCACCGACGAAGATCACCGTGTGAAGGAGCAGACAGGCGGACGACCGGGGCAGCTGCTGGTCGAGTCGGGCGAGCAGATCGCCGGCTCGATGGCGCGCTCGGCCGCGGGGCTGCTCTTCGACGCCGGTTCCTCCCGCGTGCAGCTCGACCCGGACTTCCTCGCCTGCCTGCGCCGCCTCGCCGAGGACGCCGCCGGACTGGACCAGGGGTTCTGCCGCGAGCAGGTGCGCGTCGGCGCCGCGCTCGCCTTCGCCGTCGAGCTGGCCGTCACGCGGGCCGCGGAGGGGCGCAGCGTCCGCACCGACGGCTTCGTCGTCCCGGCCGGCTCCGAGCGCGGCGCCGCCGACGAGGTGGCCGAGGCCGCCGTGCTGGCCGCCCGCTCCAGCGCCGAGGAGTGGCGGGTCCGCCACCTCGGCTACGTGATCGCCGAGGCGGCCGTCTCCCCCGACCTCGACGCCGGCGTCGTGCTGCGCGGGCTGACGCTCGCCGCGTCACTGACCGGACGGCAGCTCGCCCTCCTCGCCGCCGTCGGCCGCCGGGAGCGGATCCCGCTGCCGATGGCGCCGCCGCTGCCGCAGGACCCGCGCGGCTGGCGCGAGTGGGGCGCGCTGGAGGACGTCGCCGACCTCCAGCAGCGCGGCCTGCTCGACCCGCCGCCGGCCCAGCCCCGCCCCGGCGGCTCGGCCCTCCCCCGGCTGCGGGCGGCCGATCTGCGGCTGACCCGCCGTGGCGTGCTCGTGCACCGGCTGCTCGCGCTCGACCTGCTGCACGAGAACCGCGTCAAGGCCGCCCTCGCCGACCTGGGACTCCCGCGCTCCTGGCCCAACTGCGGGGAACAGGGCTCCGGGAACGTGATCAGGGGCCAACTGCGGGGAAGGTGGCCCCTGAGCGGCGGCGCGCCACGAGGACGGTGTCCGGGACATGGTTGCCCGTCCGCTCGGCGGCCTCCGGGTCGCGGTCCCGGGTCTCGGTGACGACGTCCTGCCACTGCGCCGGGTCGAGGGCCGCCATGACCTCCTCGGCGGTGTAGAACGCCGCAGGGTCGACGCTCGTGGAGCTGCCCCCGGCCGTCGCCGACGCCGCCATCGTGGCCGTGGCCGTGGCCGTGGCGCGTCGCCCTCGACGAGCAGGTGCCCGACGACGAGAAGAGTCCCGCCCGGCGCGACCGCGGCGGCGAGCCGCCGGAAGAGCGCCGAGCGGTCGACCCAGCTCGCGTGCAGGTAGTGCGCCGTCACCAGGTCGAAGCTGCCCTCCGGCGCCGTCCACGAGCCGAGATCGGCGTGCACCCACTCGATCCGTTCGCCGAGGCCCCGCGCAGCGGCCGCCGCCGCAGCACGCTCCAGGGCGACGGTCGAGAAGTCGACCGCGGTGACCTGCCAGCCCCGTTCGGCGAGCCACAGGGCGTCACCGCCCTCGCCGGATCCGGCGTCGAGTGCCCGGCCGGACGGCAGCTCGCTCGCCTCGACGACGAGCTGTCGGTTCGGGCGGCCGCTCCACAACGCTGGTGCCGAGCGGTAGAGCTCGTCGTACGTCTCCTGGTCGTGGGCGCTCATGCCGCCACGCTCCGGTGCGCTTCCACGGCGCGCCGCGCGTCCTCGGCCACGAGGTCCGCGTTGATCATGGCGCCGGCTCGCATCCCTGCGGCGGCGGAGACGACGACCTGCGCGCTCAAGTCGGCGACGTTGCCCGCCACCCACACGCCCGGCACCGAGGTGGCCCCGGTGGGGTCGGCCGGCACGGCACTGCCGACGACGTGGCCGCCCATCTCCTGGTCCACGGCCGGGACCCCCAGCGACTCCAGCACGCCGGCGCGGGCGGTGAAGCGCGGGGCGACCACGAGCGCCGAGCGCGGAACCACCTCGCCAGTGGTCGAGCCGGACGCCGGTCAGCCGGTCGTCGGTCACCTCGAGTCCGCTCACCTCGCCGTCCACCAGCCGGACACCCAGGGCGGCCAGCTGCTCGGCCTGCTCCGTCCGGAGCTCGGGTCCGGTGTGCCGGAAGAACACGACGTCCTCGCTGAGCTGCCGGAACAGCAGCGCCTGGTGCATCGCGTTCGGGCCGGTCGCGAGGATGCCGATCGCCTGGTCGCGCACCTCCCAGCCGTGGCAGTACGGGCAGTGCAGCACGTCGCGCCCCCACCGCTCGGCCAGACCGGGCAGCTCGGGCAGCTCGTCCACGAGGCCGGTCGCCACCAGCAACCGACGAGCCGCCACCGACCGCCCGCCGTCGAGCGCCACGCGGAACGTTCCGTCGTCCTCTCGCCGGGCTGCGGTCACCACGCCGCTGACGACCTCGCCTCCGTAGCGCGGCCAGCTCGGCCCGCCCGTCGGCGAGCAGGTCGGCGGGACGAGCGTTCTCCCGGCCCAGGTAGTTGTGGACGCCGTCGGCCGGGGCGTTCCGCGGCTGGCCGGCGTCGACCACCAGGACCGTGCGCCGCGACCGCGCCAGGGCCACGCGCCCCGCTGAGCCCAGCCGCCCCGCCACCGATCACCACGACGTCGTACTCTCGCTGTCATGCCGCCACGGTCCACCCGCCGTGGCCACTTCGACAAGTATCGTTGCCGGTATGGCAAAGACGGACGACGTGCCGCCCCTCGACGACGTCCTCGAGGCCGTGGGGCCCCGGCTGCGCGCACTGCGCAGCGAGCACGACCTCACGCTGTCCGCGGTCTCCCGCTCGACCGGGATCTCGGTCAGCACCCTGTCGCGGCTGGAGTCGGGGCAGCGCAAGCCGACGCTCGAGCTGCTGCTCCCCCTGGCCCGGGCCTACCAGGTGGCGCTCGACGAGCTGGTCGACACCCCGCCCACCGGCGACCCGCGCGTCCGGCAGAGCCCGTTCGAGCACGAGGGCGTGACGATGGTGCCGCTGACCCGGCAGAGCGGCGGGCTGCAGGCCTACAAGCAGACCTTCCCGCCGCGGTCGCGGATGGGCGACCTCGAGCAGAAGACGCACGAGGGCTACGAGTGGATGTACGTGCTCTCCGGGCGGCTCCGGCTGCTGCTCGGCGCGCGGGACTTCGTGCTGGCCGCGGGCGAGGTGGTCGAGTTCGACACCCGGGTGCCGCACGCGTTCGCCAACCCGTTCCCGGAGCCGGCCGAGGTGCTCACCCTGTTCGGCCCGCAGGGCGAGCGCATGCACGTCCGCGCCCGCCCGAAGGCTCGTTAGATCTCGACGACGATCGCGCCGTCCTCGTCGCGGACCGGGTAGACGCGGATGGCGAAGGCCCCGGTGGTCGCGGCGCCGTCGGACCACCGGTAGGCGTACTGGTGCAGCGGGCAGACCAGCACGTTGACGTCGGTCTGCCCGTCGGCCAGCGGCCCGCCGGCGTGCGGGCAGGCCGCCTGCGTGGCGTGCAGCGACCCGTCCCGCAGCCGGAACACCGCGATCTGCGTGCCGTCGACGATGAAGGTCCGCCCCTCCCCGAGCGGGATCTCCTCGACCCGGCCGACGGTCACCTCGCTCGTCGTCCCGAGGTCCGCGACGCTCATCGGACGGGCACCTTCGGCAGCGGGATCAGGGGCAGGGAGGACCGGAACTGGCCCGGCGTCGCCGGTTCCTTGGCGTCCTGGCCCCACGGGTCGCGGTAGGCGTCGATCGACGACTGCATGCCGGCATCCAGGTCGGCGACGATGCCCTCGCTGTCCTCGAGCAGCACCGCCTTGATCCTGTCCAGCCCGATCCGCGGCACGAAGTCGTAGGTGCGCTCCAGCCAGTTGGCGTTCTCGCGGTAGTACTGCATGAACCGGCCGGCGAGGGTGACGACCTCCTCGGGCGAGCCGACGGTGGCCAGCAGGTCGCCCTTGCGCACCGAGGCACCGGCGGCGCCGCCGACGTAGACCTCCCACTTGCCGTTGCCGACGGCGACGACGCCGACGTCCTTGACGTAGGCCTCGGCGCAGTTGCGCGGGCAGCCGACGACGGCGAGCTTCATCTTCGCCGGGCTCTCGATGCCCTGGAACCGCGTCTCGAGGTCGATCCCGAGCTGCGTGGAGTCACCCAGGCCGAACCGGCAGAAGTCGGACCCCACGCAGGTCTTCACGGTGCGGAAGCTCTTGCCGTAGGCGTACCCCGACGGCATGCCGAGGTCGTCCCACATCGCGGGGAGGTCCTCCTTGCGGACGCCGAGCAGGTCGATCCGCTGGCCGCCGGTGACCTTCACCATCGGCACCTCGTACTTCTCGGCGATGTCGGCGATCTTCCGCAGCTGCGCCGGGGTGGTCACCCCGCCCTTCATCTGCGGGACGACGGAGAAGGTGCCGTCGCGCTGGATGTTGGCGTGCACCCGGTCGTTGATGAACTCGCCGTCCTTCTCCGGGATGAAGTCGACGCCCCAGATCATCTTGAGCAGCGAGGTCAGGCCCATCTTCGACTTGGCGTCCTCGGTTCCGCCGGGCGCGAGCGCCGCGAAGACGGCGGACACCGACCGGAGGTCCTGCGACCGGATCGCGGCCATCAGCTCCGGCTTGGCCATCGGGATGCCCGGCACGTACCAGGACGCGGCGAGGTCCTCCTTCAGGTCGCCGTCGGCGGCCCACTCGACGATCTGCTTGACCAGCGACTTGCACGAGCCGCAGCCCTTGCCGGCGCGGGTGGCGTCCATGACCTCGCCGACGCTGCCGCAGCCGCCCGCCACCGCACCGCAGATCGCGCCCTTGGTGACGCCGTTGCAGTTGCACACCTGCGACTCGGCCGGCATCTCCGCGACCGACCACATCCCCGAGGCCGACCCCGCGCCGTCGGAGAGGTCGACGAGCAGCTTGATCCGCTCCTCGGGGAGGGCGAGTCCGCGGTCGAACGCCTGGGTGAGGAAGGCGACCTTGCGGGTGTCGCCGAGCAGGGTCGCGCCGATCAGCTTGTCGTCGCGGATGACCACCGACAGGTGCACGCCGCGCTTGGGCTCGGAGATGACCAGGAACTCGTCGTCGTCCCGCTCGGGGGTGTTGATGCCCATGGTGGCGACGTCGACGCCGGCGACCTTGAGCTTCGTCGCCGTCCGGCTGCCGTGGTACTCGGCCGTGGGATCGGTGCCGGTGAGGACGTCGGCGAGCACCTTGGCGTGCTCCCAGGCCGGCGCGACCAGGCCGTACAGCTCGCCGCGGTGCTGGGCGCACTCGCCGATGGCGTAGACGTCGGGGTCGTCGGTGCGCAGCTGGTCGTCGACGACGATGCCGCGCTCGACCTCGAGCCCGGAGCGGACGGCGATGTCGGTGTGCGGGCGCACCCCCGCGGCGACGACGAGCAGGTCGGCGTCGAGGCGCCGTCCGTCGGCCAGACCGACGCCCTCGACGTGCTCGGTGCCGAAGACCTCGGTGGCGAAGACGTCGAGGTGCACGGAGATGCCGAGCGACTCGACGCTGCGCTTGAGGATCGCGCCGGCCTCGGGGTCGAGCTGCATGTTCATCAGGTACGGCATGGCGTGCACGAGCTCGACCTGCAGCCCGTGGCCCTGCAGCGCGCGGGCCGCCTCCAGCCCGAGCAGCCCGCCGCCCATGACGACGGCCTTCGTGCAGCGTCCGACCGCGTCGAGCATCGCGCGGGTCTCGTCGATGGTGCGGAACCCGTAGACGCCGGGCAGCAGCTCGCCGTCGTCGCTGCGGACGCCGGTCATCGGCGGGATGAAGGAGTAGCTGCCCGTGGCGAGCACCAGGTGGTCGTACGGGGTGGCGGTGCCGTCGGCGCCGTAGACCAGCTTGGCGGCGGTGTCGATCCGCTCCGCCCGGACGCCGGCCTTGAGGCTGACGCCGTTGTCGACGTACCAGTCGTGGCTGTTGAGGACGATGTCGTCCTCGTGCTCCTCCCCGGCCAGCACCGGCGACAGCATGATCCGGTTGTAGTTGCCGTGCGGCTCGTCGCCGAAGACGGTGATCCGGAACTGCTCGCCGCCGCCGCGCTCGAGCACCTCCTCGACGAACCGGGCGCCGGCCATGCCGTTGCCGACGACGACGAGCCGCGCGCGGGTGTCGAGGTCCACGTCGTCGAAGTGGACGGACGTCAGGCCTTCGACGCGGCCTCCCAAGGATCGCGGTCATCAGACCTCCACCAGACCCAGGTCGACGACGATCTCGCCGGTGACGCCCTCGGGCGCCGCGGCGTGCAGCTCGACCACGCAGCCGCCGGGCAGGTCCTCGACCACTCGGAGCGGCACGTGGTTGTCGCTCTTCGCCCCGATGGGGAACCAGCGCATCGGCTCGCCGTCGCGCAGGAGCAGCACGTAGACGAGCTCGCCGGTGGAGTTGCCGCCCCGGAAGTACAGCGCCTGGGCCGACTTCCCGGACGGGACCGTGTAGCGCAGCGCGGGGTCGAGCGGGCCGGGCTTGGTGAGGCCCTCCCCGGTGATCGGGAAGACGCCTTGCAGGAAGCGGGGGGTGCTCTTCACGCGGGTGCTCCTCGGTGCGGTGCGGTTCGGGGCCAGGGGCTGGGTGGTGGCGGGTGGTCGGTGCGGAACGGGCCGGGGCTGGGTGGCGGCGGGCGGCGCGGGGATGTGCTCGTCCGGGCCGCCGACCCGGGTGACGGCGACGGCGCAGACCTTGAAGGCCGGCATCCGGCTGGTCGGGTCCAGCGCCGGGTCGGTGAGGGCGTTGGCACTGGAGCCACCGCCCCAGTGGAACGGGGCGAAGACGACGTCGGGCCGCACCGTGTCGGTGACGTGGGCGTGGAACCGGGCGCGGCCGCGGCGGGTGGCCAGCTCGACGACGTCGTCCGGGCCGATGCCGAGGCTGCGGGCGAGGTCGGGGTGCAGCTCTGCCCGGGCGGTCGGCGCGACCATGGCGAGGCTGCGCGTGCGGCGGGTCTGGGTGCCGGACTGGTACTGGGCCATCACGCGGCCGGTCGTCAGGACGTACGGGTACTCGGCGTCGGGGCGCTCGTGGGCGTCGACGTGCTCGACGCGCAGGAACCGGGCGCGGCCGTCGGGGGTGGCGAACCGCTCGGTGAACAGCCGCGGGGTGCCGGGGTGGTCGGTCGACGGGCAGGGCCAGAAGACGCCCTGCTCGGCGTCGATGCGGTCGTAGCTGATGCCGGCGTAGTCGGCGGTGCCGCCGGCGCTGGCCCGGCGCAGCTCCTCGAAGACGACCTCGGGCTCGGCGCTGAACTTGTCGCCCGCACCGAGCCGGGCGGCCAGGTCGGCCAGGAGCCGCAGGTCGTCGTGCACGCCGGTGGGCGGGTCGAGGGCGCGGCGCCGGCGGATCACCCGGCCCTCGAGGTTGGTCATCGTGCCCTCCTCCTCCGCCCACATGGCGCTGGGCAGGACCACGTCGGCGAGCTCGGCGGTCTCGGAGAGGAAGAAGTCGCTGACGGCGAGGAAGTCGAGGTCGGCCAGCCGGCTGATGACCCGGCGGGCGTCCGGCGCGCTGACCGCGACGTTGGAGGCCAGCACCAGCAGCGCGCGGACGCCGCCGTCGGTGCCGAGCCGGTCGAGCAGCTCGAACGCGGACTTCCCGGGCATCGGCAGGTCGTCGGGGTCGATGCCCCAGACGGCGGCGACGTGCGCGCGGGCGGCCGGGTCGGTCAGCGACCGGTAGCCGGGCAGCTGGTCGGCCTTCTGCCCGTGCTCGCGGCCGCCCTGCCCGTTGCCCTGGCCGGTCACGGTGCCCCAGCCGCTGCCCGCGCGGCCGGGCAGCCCGAGGGCGAGCGCGAGGTTGATCCACGCCTGGGCGGTGTCGGTGCCGCTGCGGTGCTGCTCGGCGCCGCGCGCGGTGAGGACGATGGCCTTCTCGGCGCGGGCCAGCGCGAAGACGGTGCGCCGCTGGTCGGCGACCGGCACGCCGGTGATGCGCTCGACGCGGTCGGGCCAGTACGCCGCGACGCCGGCCTTCACCTCGTCGAAGCCCGTGGTCCGGTCGGCGACGTACGCCTCGTCGACCAGGCCCTCGGCGATCGCGATGTGCAGCAGGCCGTTGGCCAGCGCGAGGTCGGTGCCGGGCAGCGCCTGCAGGTGCAGCGCCGCGTTGCGGGCCGTGGCCGTGCGGCGGGGGTCGACGACGACGTGCTGCGCGCCGCGCCCGCGCCCCTCGTCGAAGTACTGCATGGCGGGCGGCATGGTGTCGGCCGGATTGCTGCCCACCAGGACGACGACGTCGGCGGCGGCGATGTCGCTCAGCGGGAACGGCATGCCGCGGTCGAGGCCGAACGCCCGGTTGGCCGCACCCGCGGCCGAGGACATGCAGAACCGGCCGTTGTAGTCGATGGCGCTGGTGCGCAGCGCGACCCGGGCGAACTTGCCGAACTGGTAGGCCTGCTCGTTGGTCAGCGAGCCGCCGCCGAAGCAGCCGACGGCGTCGCGGCCGTGGGTCTTCTGCGTGCGCCGAATGGCCGTCGGCGACCAGGTCGAGCGCGGCGTCCCAGGTGGACTCGACCAGCGGGCTGGTCCGGTCGCCCGGCACCGCGCGGACCAGCGGCCGCAGCAGCCGCTCGGGGTGGTCGAGCAGCTCCGTGGACGACCAGCCCTTCGAGCAGAGGCCGCCGCGGTTGGTCGGGAAGTCGAGCGGCACGAGGGTCGCCGGCCGCTCCCCCGCCGTGACCGCCATGCCGCACTGCAGCGAGCAGTAGGGGCAGTGGGTGTTCGTCGTCCGCGTCTTCCCGAGACCCCGCGCGGCGGAGGCGGGCACGGCGGCGGCGGGCATGTCACGAGGGTGCGTGGGCGGTGTTTCCCATCGGGCGCACCGGCGTCAACGCTGCGTTCCGTTGACCTCACGGCCGCCGCCGGGCCGGTGTTAGGCCCCGTGGTCGAATGCCGGGGTGACCCAGGGGCCGACCATCCGCCGGATCGACGATCCCGACGAGGAAGGCCCCGAGGTCCGGCCGGCCGAGCAGCGGGACGTGCCGCGGATCGCCGCCACGCTCACCGTCGCTCTCGCCGACTCCCGCTGGACCCGCTGGGCGCTGCCGGACGACGGCCGGATGCAGCGGCTGACCCGGCTGCACGAGCTCGACGCCGGGCACCGCGGGGTGGCCACGCGGTCTGCCTGGGTCACCGACGACGTCACGGCGGTCGCCGTGTGGGAACCGCCGGACGGCGCCGAGGGCACCGCTGCCCTGCCGGCCGACGTCACCGCCGCCCTGGCGCGCGAGCTGCCGTACCTGCGGGCCGACCGCGCGTCGACCGTCGCCGAGACCGCCGCGATGATCGGGACCGCCCGCCCGACGGAGCCGCACTGGTGGCTGGCGCACCTCGGCGTCCGCCCGTCGTCGCGACGGCAGGGGCTGGCGGCCGCCGTCCTGGCGCCGGTCCTGGTCCGCTGCGACGCCGAGGCCACGCTCGCCGCGGCGGCCGTGTACTCGTGGGCGAACGCCCGGTTCCTCCGCGGTTTCGGCTTCGAGGTCACCCTCTCCACGCGGACGGCGGACGACGAGCTGCCGCTGTGGGTCGTGGTGCGGCAGCCGCAGCGGCCGCTCGTCGGCTAGAAGATTTCTCGCCGGACCTGTCGATCCGGGCGTCGTCCGTTCGTACAGGGGGTGAGCGACCGGCACGATGCCGGGAGCCGACCCGAGGAGGACGAGATGCCGCAGTACCTGCTCACCATCATCCAGCCGGTCGGCGAGGTGCCGCCGCCGGAGGACCTGGAACCGGTCATGCGCGAGCTCGCCGCGCTGAACGAGGAGATGCGCGCCGCGGGGGCCTGGGTGTTCGCCGCCGCCCTCCACCAGCCGGAGACCTACACCGTCGTCCGTGCCGACGGCGACGGCGTGCTCACCACCGACGGCCCCTACGCGGAGGGCAAGGAGTTCATCGGCGGCTTCGACCTGATCCAGGCCGAGGACCTCGACGGCGCCCTCGTCTGGGCCGGCAAGCTCGCGCGCGTCCTCGGTGGGCTGCCCGTCGAGGTCCGGCCGGTCGCGGAGTCGCTTCTGACCGCCGCGATCGACCGTGTGTTCCGCGAGAACTACGGAAAGGCGGTCGCCGTCCTCGATCCGTCTCCTCGGCGACATCGACGCCGCCGAGGAGGCGGTGCAGGACGCCTTCCTCACCGCCGTGCAGCGCTGGCCGGTCGACGGGATCCCGCCGAGCCCCGCGGGCTGGATCGTCACGACCGCCCGCAACCGGGCCATCGACCGGCTGCGCCGGGAGGGCGCCCGCGCCGGCAAGCACGCCGAGGCCGCGCTGCTGCGCGCCCAGACCGAGCCCGAGGAGGTGGGCGCCGTGCAGGACGACCGCCTCCGGCTGATCTTCACCTGCTGCCACCCGGCGCTCGGCACGGCGGCCCAGGTGGCGCTCACCCTGCGGCTGCTCGGCGGCCTCACGACGGCGGAGGTCGCGCACGCCTTCCTCGTCCCCGAGCCGACGATGGCCCAGCGGCTGGTGCGGGCGAAGAGCAAGATCCGCGACGCCTCCATCCCCTACCGGGTGCCCACGGAGGCGGAGCTGCCCGACCGGCTCCGGGCCGTGCTCGCCGTCGTCTACCTGGTCTTCACCGAGGGACACAACGCGACGTCGGGCGACCGGGTGGTCCGTGAGGACCTCTGCGCCGAGGCCATCCGGCTCGGCCGGGTGCTCGCCGAGCTGATGCCGGACGAGCCCGAGGTCTCCGGCCTGCTCGCCCTGATGCTGCTGACGTCGTCGCGACGCCCGGCACGGATCGCTCCGGACGGATCGCTCGTGCTGCTGGCCGACCAGGACCGCTCGCTGTGGGACGCCGCGCTGATCGCCGAGGGACAGGAGCTGGTGCGGCGCTGCCTGCGGCGCAACCAGCCGGGGCCGTACCAGGTGCAGGCGGCGATCGCGGCGGTGCACAGCGACGCCCCGACGGCGGCCGCCACCGACTGGGCGCAGATCGTGCAGCTCTACGACCAGCTGATGGCGATGGCGCCGTCGCCCGTCGTGGCGCTCAACCGGGCGGTCGCCGTCGCCGAGGTGGCCGGGCCGGCGGCGGCGCTCGAGCTGGTGGACGGTCTCGACCTGGCCCGGCACCACCTGTTCCTCGCCGTCCGGGCGGACCTGCTGCGCCGGCTGGGCCGGTTTCCCGAGGCGGCCGCCGCGTACGACGCCGCGATCGAGCTGGCCGGCAACGAACCCGAACGAGCGTTCCTGCGGCGCCGCCGCGATGAGTTGCCGGCGGCTGCGCCGTCCCAGGAGGCATGACCACACCGCGCACGCTGGACGTCACCTTCACCGCGCCCATCGAGAAGGACGGCGCCTTCGCGACCTACCTGACCGTGCCCGACTCGGCGGAGCTGCTCGGCACCCGCCGCCCGGTCAAGGTCACCGGGACGACCGACGGCCACCCGTTCGCCGCCACGCTCATGCCCTCGGGCGCAGGTCCGCACTGGCTGCCGCTCCGCGCGGCGATCTGCACGGCGATCGGCAAGAGCCGGGCCGGCGAGGAGGTCACCGTGCACCTCCAGCAGCGGCTGAGCTGAGCGAACCCCGGTCAGGTCACTCGTCGAGCTGGTGGCAGGGGCAATCGCAGTCGTGACAGCAGAGAACGTGCACTCCGTTGTCGCAAGGCGTCGCCGAAGGGGGCGGCTCGATTCTCACTGGCCGTTCTCCTCGTCCTCGTCGTCGAGAGCTTCGGGCAGACCGACTCTGCGGTATTGCTCACACTCAGCCGCGCAGAAACGCCGGAGCAGCGTGACCCGCGTCACGGCTCGCGATCGCTCAGTCCCAGGAGCGGCGCTGCTTCTTGAGCTGACCCCGCTGCTTCTTCGCCTCGATGCGGCGCTCCTGCGAGCCTCGGGTCGGCTTGGTCCGGCGGCGCGCCCGCGGCGGCGGGGCGAGGGCCGCCCGGAGCACCGCGGCCAGCCGCTCGCGGGCGGCCTGCCGGTTCCGCAGCTGCTGCCGGTGCTCGCTCGCGGCGATGGTCAGGACGCCGTCGACCATGCGGCTGCCGAGCCGGTCGGTGAGCCGCTCCCGCTGGACGTCGGTCAGCCCGGGAAGCTCCAGCGGCGCGACCGACAGCTCCACGCGGGAGTCGGCGGTGTTGACGCCCTGGCCGCCCGGCCCCGAGGAGCGCGAGAACCGCCAGCTGAGCGCTCCGGCAGGGACGACGAGGGAGCCGATGACCGGGAGGTCACCGGCGGCGTCGTCGCCCGCGGTCACCCGAACAGTGTGAAGGGCCCACCCCCGGACGGTGCGCAGCAGTCACCCCGTCAGGGGTACCGGGTCCAGGCCTCCTGCCGCACCGGGGCGGCAGCGGACCAGCCGGCGGGCGGTGAGCCAGGCGCCGCGCGCGGCACCGTGCCGCTGCAGCGCCTCGACGGCGTAGTGCGAGCACGACGGCGTGAACCGGCAGACGGGCGGCCGCTTCGGGCTGATCTCACGCTGGTAGACGCGGATCGCGGCGATCATCCGGTCGGCCAGCCGGGTCCCGCGCTCCCCCGTGCCGTGTGCGCGCACCTCCTTGAGGGTGGTGGGCGCCAGCAGCATCGAATCGACGCCGCAGCCGAGCGCGTGGGCCAGGCAGCAGCCGGTGTTGATCAACAACAGGTCCCGCAGGCAGGATCCCTCGCCGCCGTACACACCCCGGTACCCGTAGCCGCGAGGCGGGCCGTAGCCGCGGCTGTAGCCGGGGCCGCCGTACCCGGGGCCGTAGCCCTGACGACGGTGGCGGCGACGTCGGCCTCCGCCACCTGTCCAGATGAAGACCACGATTCCCCACTTCCACAGGCAGACCGGGGCGCGCACGTCCGGATGCGCTGCCCAGCCTCCACGGTTCCAACTGCTCGGCGGTCCCACCCGGGGCGCTGTTCTCCCCGTCGAGTCCACCAGCGGGGCCACACCCTGAGGCGCCGTCACTGGCGATCACCCCGCGCGTGGCATCGACCTTGGCGCGACCGCCGGAGAGGCGCGTCACCCTGTACGGATGAAGTCGTCCGCGGCGCTGAGTCGTTCCGGCGCGGGAACGTCGGAGGCGACGCCGTCCTGGTTCCCGAATGACTTCCGACCTGCGCACTCTCGGTCGAGCGGGGGACGTTCCGGCAGGTGGACGGCGGACCGGCGAACACCTGAGCCCTACCGTCGTCACCCCGTGCTGAGGCTGCCCGATTCCAGGTGCTCGGCCGTCCACCCCGGCACGCTGTCCGCCCACTCCGCCCGCTCGGACGGCACGACACCTCGCAGCACGCGCCGCCAGGTGAGCGCCCGCTGCAACGGTCCGACCGCGAGCGCGAGGCCCGCCTGCTCCCGCAGCTCGCCCGGATCGCCGTGGTCGCGCCAGACGTCGAGATAGACGTCCCGCAGGCGGAACAGGACGGGATGCCCGACGTCGACGCCGAGCGAGTGGGCGGCCGCCCGGAGCGGGATGAGCAGGCTCACGAACGGATGCGAGACCGAGGCGTCGCCCCAGTCGAAGAAGCGATACCGGTTGTCGGAGACGAAGACGTTCGCGTCGTGCAGGTCGTCGTGCTGCAGGCTCGGCGGTATGCCGCCGTCGGCGAGCGCCCGGCACAGGTCGCCGTACCGGCCCAGGTCGGCGGCGATGCGGGCCCGGACCTCGGGGGCGATCCCGTCGGGGTGGCCGGCGAGCAGGGCGTCGTCGTCGGCGAGCAGCTCGGCGACGAGGTCCGGCAGGCGGTCGGGCCGGGCGTCGGGGACGCCCATCGCCAGCATCGCGGCGGCGTGCGGGACGAGGTCGAGCTGGAGCTGTGCGTAGCTGCGGAGCATCGCCTCCCACGCCTCGGGGAACGCCGCCCCGCCCACCTCGCGGAGGGTCGGACCGCCGTCGGGCAGGAGGACGAGCCGCCGGACGGGATCGACGGCGATCGGCGTGAGGACGTGGGTGGGGGTCCACTCCCCCAGCGCCGCCAGCAGGGCCGGCTCGTGCGCCGATCCGCTGCCGACGGACTTGAGCCAGACGGCGCCGCCCCGCACCGGCAGCCGGATCGCCGTCGACCACGGTCGGACGTGTCGCTGCTCGGGCGGGCCGTCGAGGTCGCCGACCTGCTCCCGCGCCCCAGTCGAGGGCGGTGGCCAGCCACGCCGGGTCCCGCCAGGTGGCGGTCCCCGTCAGGTCTCCCGGTCGGCTCGGTCGTCGGCATTCCGGCGACGCTAGGCGACAGCGTCCCTCTCCTGCAGCGGGTTTGATGGCCGTGTGACCGCACCCGTGCCGCTCGCCACCGCGCTGGCCGCCGGCCCCGTCGTCCTCGACGGCGGGCTGTCCACCGAGCTGGAGGCCCGCGGGCACGACGTGAGCTCGGCGCTGTGGTCGGCCCGGCTGCTCCGCGACGACCCTGCGGCCATCGTCGCCGCGCACGCCGCCTTCGCCGCGGCGGGCGCCCAGGTGGCGACGACGGCCAGCTACCAGGCAACCCTCGAGGGATTCGTGGCCGCCGGGGTCGACTGGCGCCGCGCCCAGGCGCTCATCGAGCGGTCGGTCGATCCTGGCGCGGGAGGGCCAGGGCGAGGGCTGGGTCGCGGGCTCGGTCGGCCCGTACGGCGCGATGCTCGCCGACGGCTCGGAGTACACCGGTGCCTACGTGGCGGAGATGGACGTCCGCGCCTGCGTGCGTTCCACCGGCCGCGGATGGAGCTGCTCGCCCAGGCCGGCGCCGATGTGCTCGCCTGCGAGACCGTGCCCGCGGCCGCCGAGGCGGGCGCGCTGGTCGCCGAGGCAGCGCATCTGGGGGTGCCGATCTGGCTGTCCCTGACCACGGTCGTGGACGACGAGGGCGTCCCCCGCACGCGGCGGGGCGAACCCGCCGGCCGACGTCTACGCGCTGGTCGCCGACGTCCCCGAGGTGATCGCCGTCGGGGTCAACTGCACCGCCCCCCGGCGTCGGCCCCACGATCGCCGCGGCCGCCGTCGCGAGGAAACCGATCGTCGTCTACCCGAACAGCGGGGAGGACTGGGACGCGGTCGGGCGACGGTGGACCGGGAGCCCGGGCATCGCGCCGGACGCCGTCCCGGGCTGGGTCGACGCCGGCGCGAGGCTGGTCGGCGGCTGCTGCCGCGTCCGCCCGCAGCACATCGCCGCCATCGCCGAGAGCATCAGCTCGACGCGGCACTGATGGCCATAAGTGCCGCGGGACGAACCTCCCCGACGGCCCGGAATCGGACCCTGCACGGGAAGACCTGACGCGTCAGGCACGCTGTTCCCACGATGTCTTCTTCTCTGTCCACTCCCCTGCTCGACGACGCCGCCGACCTCACCGCCCTCCGCGCCCGTGGCGACGACCCCGACGAGCTGTTCGCCTCGTTCGCCGAGTGGGCCGCCGACGCCGGCACGGTGCTGTACCCGGCGCAGGAGGAGGCGCTGATCGAGCTGGTCAGCGGCGCGAACGTCGTCCTGGCGACGCCGACCGGCTCGGGTAAGTCGCTGGTGGCCACCGGCGCGCAGTACGCAGCCCTGGCGGCCGGACGGCGCAGCTACTACACCGCGCCGATCAAGGCGCTGGTCAGCGAGAAGTTCTTCGCGCTCTGCGGCGTCTTCGGCGCGGCCAACGTCGGCATGCTCACCGGCGACGCCGCCGTGAACCGGGACGCCCCGATCATCGCCTGCACCGCCGAGGTGCTGGCCAACATCGCGCTGCGCGAGGGTGGGAACTCGGACAGCCTCGGCGACGCGCTCGTCGTCATGGACGAGTTCCACTTCTACGGCGACCCCGACCGCGGCTGGGCCTGGCAGGTGCCGCTGCTCGAGCTGCCGAAGGCGCAGTTCCTGCTGATGAGCGCCACGCTCGGCGACGTCACGTCGCTGCGCGAGGACCTCACCCGCCGCACCGGCCGCCCGACGGCGCTGGTCGCGCACGCGGAGCGTCCCGTGCCGCTGCACCACTACTACGCGACGACGCCGATGCACGAGACGATCCAGGAGCTGCTCGACACCCAGCAGGCGCCGATCTACGTCGTCCACTTCACCCAGGCCTCGGCGCTGGAGCGGGCGCAGGCGCTGATGAGCGTCAACGTGTGCAGCAAGGAGGAGAAGGCCGCGATCGCCGACATGATCGGCGGCTTCCGGTTCTCCTCCGCCTTCGGGACGACGCTGTCGCGGCTGGTCCGCCACGGCATCGGCGTCCACCACGCGGGGATGCTGCCCAAGTACCGGCGGCTCGTGGAGCAGCTCGCGCAGGCCGGCCTGCTCAAGGTCATCTGCGGCACCGACACCCTCGGCGTCGGCATCAACGTGCCGATCCGGACCGTCGTCTTCTCCGCGCTGTCCAAGTACGACGGGACCCGGACACGGCTGCTGCAGGTGCGCGAGTTCCACCAGATCTCCGGCCGGGCGGGGCGGGCCGGCTTCGACACCGCCGGCACCGTCGTCGTCCAGGCGCCGGAGCACGAGGTGGAGAACCTCAAGCAGTTCGCCAAGGTGGCCGACGACCCGAAGAAGCGCCGCAAGCTGGTGCGCAAGAAGGTGCCCGACGGCATGGTGCCGTGGAGCGAGACGACGATGAACCGGCTGGTCGAGGGCGAACCCGAGAAGCTGACCAGCAACATGCGGGTCTCGACGGCGATGATCCTCGACGTCGTCGACCGGCCGGGCGACCCGGTCGTGGCCATGCGCCGGCTGCTCACCGAGAACCACGAGCCGCGGAAGAAGCAGCTGCAGCACATCCGCGAGGCGATCGGCATCGCGCGGTCGCTGCTGCAGGCCGGCGTCCTGGAGCGGCTGCCGGAACCCGAGCCCGACGGACGTCGCTACGACCTCACCGTCGACCTGCCGCCGGACTTCGCGCTCAACCAGCCGCTGTCGACGTTCGCCCTGGCCGCGATCGACCTGCTCGACCCCGACTCGGACACCTACCCGCTCGACGTCGTGTCGGTGATCGAGGCGACGCTCGACGACCCGCGCCAGATCCTGGCCGCCCAGCTGAACAAGGCGAAGGGCGAGGCGGTCGCCCAGATGAAGGCCGAGGGCATCGAGTACGACGAGCGGATGGAGCTGCTCGAGGACGTCACGTACCCCAAGCCGCTCGAGGAGCTGCTCTCGCACGCGTTCGAGGTCTACGTGCGGACCAACCCGTGGGCCGCGGACGCGCACCTGTCACCGAAGTCCGTCGTCCGCGAGATGTGGGAGCGGGCGTTCACCTTCCGCGAGTTCGTCAACACCTACGGGCTGACCCGGTCCGAGGGCGCGGTGCTGCGGTACCTGTCGGACGCGTTCAAGGCGCTGCGGTCCGGCGTCCCGGCGGCGGCGCGCACCGAGGAGGTCACCGACCTGGTCGAGTGGCTCGGCGAGCTGGTGCGCCAGGTCGACTCCTCGCTGCTCGACGAGTGGGAGCAGTTGACCTCGCCCGACCAGCCGCACGACGTGCCGGTCGCCGTGCCGGCCCGGCCGCGGCCGCTCACCGGCAACGAGCGGGCGTTCACCGCGATGGTGCGCAACGCGCTGTTCCGCCGGGTCGAGCTGATCGCGCTGCGGCGCTGGTACGACCTCGGCCTGCTCGACGCCGACTCGGGCTGGACCGCCGACCGGTGGGAGGAGGTCGTGCGCGGCTACTTCGCCGAGCACGGGTCGCTGAACACCGGCGCGGACGCCCGGGGCCCGGCGCTGCTCATCTGGGACAAGTCAGAGCCCGGCGTCTGGCGGGTGCGGCAGATCCTCGACGATCCCGAGGGCCACCACGACTGGGGCTTCGACGTCGAGGTGGACCTGGAGGGCTCCGACGAGGCCGGCACGGCGGTGCTCCGGGTCGTCGACGCCGGCCGCAAGGACTGAGCGAGTCACTCGACGCAGTCCTCGGCCGTGAAGGTCAGGGCGCCCGTGTTGTTGTTCTCGTCGAGCTCCACGAGCTGACCGGCCGGGTCGACGACGGCGACCACGGTGTGTTCGCCGGCAGGCACGTCCGGCACGACGAGAGTGCTCGTGTCGGTCCCGAAGCCGGCGAGGCCGCCGCGCCCGTCGTCGGGTTGCGGGTCGCCGTCGAGCAGCCACTGGACGGCGAAGGGGCCGCTCGTCTGCGTCCCGTCGTTGGTCAACGCCGCGGTGACGGTGGGCGACGAGCCGGCGCACACCGGGGACGCAGGCGACAGCGCGAGGCCCTTGACCCGGAGGTCGACGTCCGGCGGGGCCTGCGCCGCGAGCGTCGTCGCGCAGACCGGGGAACCCTCCGGATGCCATGCGGACGTTCCCGCATCCCCGACGGCACGGACCTGGAAACACACCTCCTGCCCGCCGGTCAGGCCGTCCCAGACGTATTCCTGGGCGTCGGCCGAGGCGCTGCGGCTGACCACGCCGTCGGTGATCTCGAACGCCGACTCGTCCGTCGACTGATCGATCCACGTCAGCTGGATGGCGGTCTCGTCCACCGGAGTTGCGGTGAGCCCCGACGGCGCAGTCGGCACGGTTGCGGGAGGACTCGTCGTGGTCGTGGTCGTGGTCGTGGTCGTGGTGGTCGTCGTCGTGGTGGCCTCCGATGGGGAGTCCCCGCCTGTCGGCGTCGACGTCGGCCCGGTCTGCGACGGACCCGCGGCGGTCGGACTCGGCACGGCCGTGCCGGAGGCAGCCGGCGCCGGCTGACCCCCGATCCGCGCACCCAGCACCCACACGCCGAGCACCACGGCCGCCAGCACCGCAGCGGCGCCGACGGCCATCAGCGCCGCTCCCCGGCCCGCCGACCGGCGGGTCCGGCCCTTGTCGGCTCGGCCCGTCGGGTCGCCGCGGAGGAACTTCCCGGTCGCCGGGTCCCGCTCGACCGGCACCCCTGTCCAGGGTGGCGGCGGGCTGTCGTACAACCGCGGCACGGCCCACGCGATGAACCGGTTGCGACGCGACCTTCTCCGTCGGGGCATCTCACGCATGCCGTTCTCGATCCGGAGTCGCGGCCACTGGTGACGGGTCGATAGCGCGCGAGTATGGCCTCGCGGCACACGGCGGACCACCCGTTCAGATGCCCCGCCGCGCCGACAGCGTGGCTAGGCGGGTGGCAGCAGACAGAACTCGTTGCCGTCGGGATCGGCCAGCACCACCCAGGGGACCTCGCCCTGGCCGATGTCGACCCGGGCCGCCCCGAGGGAGAGGAGACGCTCGACCTCGGCGTGCTGATCACCCTGGGCGGCTGGCGCGAGGTCGAAGTGCAGCCGGTTCTTCCCTGTCTTCGGCATCAGCGGCGGACCGCCCCACGTGATCTTCGGGCCGCCGTGCGGCGAGCGGATCGCGGTCTCCTGGTCCTGGTCCCAGACCAACGGCCAGCCCAGCGCCTCGCTCCAGAAGTACCCCACCGCCTGCGAACCGTCGCACGCGAGCGCCCCGACGAATCCGCAGTCGGCGAGGAAGTTGTTGCCCGGCTCGATGACGCAGAACTCGTTGCCCTCGGGGTCGGCGAGCACGACGTGCGGTTCCTCCGGGAGCTGACCGACGTCGATGTGCCGGGCGCCCAGTCCGAGCGCCCTCTCCACCGTCTGCTGCTGGTCCTCGAGCGACGTGCTCGTCAGATCGAAGTGCATCCGGTTCTGGCCGGCCTTCGGCTCCTGGCTCGGCAGGAACCGGAGCCGGAACCCCGTGTCATCGGTCGGCAGGAGCGAGACGCCGTCGTCAGGCTCGTCGGCCACCTCCCAGCCCAGGACGCCGGCCCAGAAGTGCGCGAGACCGGGCGGATCGTTCGCATCGAAGCTCAGCGCGTAGAGGTGAGAGGTCATCCGGCTGCGCATCTCCGATCCGCTGACTCACGACGCTGACAGGACCCGGCGTCCCAGCCCCCATGAGCACAGCGACGCTAGGGCGCTCGGAAACGTCGACGCAACGCCAATAGGGTCGGGCCACCCCTCCATGAAGACGCACGCTCGACGAATCGGGGAGACGTTGACGCAGCCAGCAGCAGGCTCCGCAGGGGATCCATTCGGTGGTCGGCCACCGACCAGCCACGAGCGGATGACGGGCAAGCCCTGGGACGCGTCGTACGCCGACGGCCCCGCGCCGTGGGACATCGGCCGGCCGCAGCCGGCGATCGTGCGTCTCGCAGCTCAGGGCGGATTCGCCGGAACGGTGCTCGACGTCGGCTGCGGGACCGGCGACAACGCGCTGCACCTCGCCTCGCTCGGACTGTCGGTGCTGGGTGTCGACGTCGCCGAGACGGCCCTGGCGGTCGCCCGGAGGAAGGCCGACGACCGCGGACTCCAGGTCGAGTTCACCGCGGCCGACGCGTATCCACCTCGACCGACTGGGACGCCGATTCCGACTCGGTTCTCGACTCCGGGATGTTCCACACCTGCGACAGCGACGAGCGACCGGCCTACGTGGCGAGCCTGGCGTCGGTGACCGAGCCCGGCGCCACCCTCTACGTCCTGTGCTTCAGCGACGAGGGTCGCCGACGCCGGCCCGCACCCGGTCAGTCGGGACGACCTGGCCGCGGCCTTCGCCCCGAGCACGGGATGGCAGGTCGTCACGATCGATCCGACCCGGGTCCACACGAGATTCCACGGCGACGACGGGGCACCCGCCTGGCTCGCCCGGATCCAACGGCGAGCTGACCAGCAGGGATCTGATCGCTAGCTGGCTTGGCTCGGCCAGCCCTCCGTGCTGATGTACCAGACGGCCGACGTCAGGACGGCGAGGACCAGGAGCGAGAAGAGCAGGCCGCCGGCCACGGGGAGGAACCACCCCGGTGCGCGGCGCGACCGGACGGCGACGATCTTCACGACCATCGCGCCGATGACGGCACACCCGATCAGGCCGTGCACGAACGTCCGCGTGCTCACGGGCTCGCCGTCCGGGAGGGTGCCGACCTCGAGCCCCAGCGACCAGAGGCAGTGGTAGGCGACGAAGAGGGACAGCACCAGCGCGGTGGCCCCGGACGCGCGATGCACCTTGCCCACCCATGAGGGCGCCCCGGCCCCGATCTTGCCGTAGATCCAGAGAGCTGAGATGAGCTGGAAGAGGACGAGCGCCCCGATCACCAGCGAGACCGTGGTCTTCATCGCGAGAACCGTGGTCAAGCCGAGGGTCGTGGTGCCTTCGAGCGTCGGCTCGTGCACCCGCCCGAACACCCCGACCAGGAGGGCGACCACCGCGCCGACGGTGAAGGCGATCAGCGGGATGGCCATGCTCTTCTGGGCGGTGGGCTGCGCCATCGGCTCAGGATGCTCCGGGCCGTCCTCGTTGGGAATGCCGCGCGCGCCGAATCAAGTCAGCGGCGGCGACCCCTCGTACCAGCGCAGCACCCGCAGGGCGCGCAGCGTGTTCCAGCGGCTCGGCGTCCCGTCGACGTCCTCCAGCGGGAAGTGGACGGCGCCGCGGTGGGTGTTCTCCAGCAACCACGTGCCGTCCGGCTGCTGCTTGCTCCGCACCAGCTCGATCGCCTCGTCGACCCGCTTGTCCGGCGAGGCTCCCCGCAGCGCGGAAGTACTCGAGCCCCCGCAGCACGTCGTAGTGCCACCGCGGCGGGAACGAGAACTGCAGGTAACCGGGGACGGCGACCTCGCCCGTGCTCTTGCGCCGGAACAGGCTCCGCTCGAGCAGGTACTCCTCGCCGCGGCGCCGGGCCTCGGCGATCTCCCGCGTCCCTCCGGCCTGCTCGTAGGCGAGCAGCCCCTCGACCACGTTGATCGTCGTGTCGAACGACGACCGGACCGACCCGTCCTCCGCCCAGCAGTTCCAGCCGCCGTCGTCGAGCTGCTCACCGAGCAACCGATCGACGATCCCCTCGACGTCCTCGCCGAAGTAGGCGCCGAGCGCGACTGTCCGGCCGTTGATGCAGGGCTCGACCTCGCCGTCGAAGAAGCGCTGGCCGTCGTGGTCCCAGCGGCTGTTCTCCCGGACCAGGGCCACCGTCTCCCGAGCCTCGGCCGATCGTGGGTCGAGACCCAGGTCGCGGAGCATGACCAGGGTGAAGAAGGTCGCCGTCCAGGGCTGACCGTCGTCGGAGCCCTGGAACCCGGCCGGGAAGAAGGAGCCGCCGGCCCACTGTCCGTCCGGGTCCCGGAGCTCCAGCAGACGGGCGCCCCAGCCCTCCGTCGCCACCCGCGCCCGCTCGGCGGCGACGACGTCTTCCGGCGCGTCCGTCAGGTCCTGCAGCACCTGCCAGCGGATGGCGGGGTCCGAGTCGAGCAGCCAGTCCAGCACCGTCATGGCGGGGAACGTACCGAGGCGACACGCCCGGCGGGGCGCCACGCCGACGCCAGGTCACATGCGGGCAACCGTCGTGCCGGAACCGCCGCGGCGGTCGGCCGGACCGGACCTATCCTGGGAGGTGGCGGGCGTCTTCCCACGTCCGCCACCGTCGGAGGACCCGATGACCGAGCGTCTGTCCCACCGCCCGAAGTACCTGCGGCGAACGGCGCCTCGTTCGGGACCGACGGCCCCGCCCACCCACGGCCGGGACGGCGACCTGCCCCCGCCGCCACCCGCGTACCTGCCTGCCGACGACGAGGACACGATCCTCGGGTTTCCCGCGGAGTCCGGTGAGGACGACGAGGACGACGAACCCCCCGTCGACGAGACCTTCCCCGTCGACCTGGTGGTCATCCGGCACCCGGACCGCGTCGCGTGCGCCCTGCTGATCCTGGCCGGCGTCGCGGCCAACGTGAGCCTGTCGCTGGCGTGGCTGTCCGGAAGCGGCACCATCGGCCTCACGCTCGTGTCGCGGGGATTCGACCTCCTCGGCGACGGCGTCGGGGCGTTGCTCCGGACAGGCCTCTGGCAGCCGGTCATCGTGGTCGTGGGTGGCGGACTGCTCGTCCTCCTGGGTGTGGTCCTGCTCGTCCCCACCCGCGCGCACCGGCTCGTCGGCGTCCTGGCCCTGCTCGTCTCCCTGGCCACCGCCGCCGCCGTCCTGGTGCTGTTCGTCGAGGCGGACTGGCGGTTCGAGCTGTTCGGCGTCGGCACCTGGTTCGCGGTCGCCGTCCCCGTCCTCGGGGTTCTGGGTGCGCTCAAGGCCATGCTGACCGTGCCCGACGTGACCCTCGCGCGGCGCTGACAGCTCCTGTGTGAGCTGATCAACGCCGCCGATCCGGGCGGCGCGGCCGGTCGCCGTGTCAGGCTCCACGGCGATGGACGCCGTCGAGTTCGGGCTTCTCGTGCTCGCCGGGATCGGGGCGGGACTCACCGGCAGCATCGCCGGCCTGGCGTCGCTGGTCAGCTATCCCGCGCTGCTCGCCACCGGCATCCCGCCGGTGACGGCCAACATCACCAACACCGTCTCCCTGGTGTTCAGCAGCGTCGGCTCGGTCAGCGCCTCGCGCCCGGAACTGCGCGGCCAGGGACGCCGGCTCGTGCCCCTGGCCGCCGCGGCGGTGCTGGGCGGCATCGTCGGCGCGGTCCTGCTGCTCCTGACGCCGTCCGAGGCGTTCGAGAAGCTGGTGCCGTTCCTCATCGCCGGCGCCGCGCTGGCCATCCTCCTGCAGCGGCCGCCGGCGGAGCTGGCACTGAAGGGCGAGCAGGAGCAGGCCACCCACCCGCACCGGGATCCGCGCTGGCTCCCGCTCGGCACGTTCGCCATCGCGATCTACGGCGGCTACTTCGGCGCGGCCGCCGGCGTCCTGATGCTCGCGATGTTCCTGCTCGCCACCGGCGAGGGACTCCCCCGCGGCAACGCGATGAAGAACGTCATCCTCGGCGTCGCCAACAGCGTGGCCGCGCTGGGCTACGTGCTGTTCGCCTCCGTGGCCTGGTCCGCGGCGCTCCCGCTGGCGATCGGCTGCCTGCTCGGCAGCGCCGTCGGCCCGTGGGTCGTGCGCCGGGCGCCCCAGACCGCACTCCGGCGCCTGATCGCCCTCGCCGGACTGGGTCTGGCGATCTACCTCGCCGTCGAGGCCTACACCTGACCGGCGGCGGTCAGCCGAGGCCGCGGTGCGCCGTCCAGAGCTCGCCCGCGCGGCGGGCCGCCTCGGCCACGAGGGCCGCCAGTTCCGCCCGGTCGGGGACCGCGAACGAGACGTAGGTGCCGCGGCCCCCGGCGGTCGGCCGGCCGTAGGCCTTCGCGGCCAGGTGCCCGTCGCGGAGGAGTCGGACGTTGAGCGTGGTCAGCACGAACTCCTCACCGCGGCGGACGTCGGTCCAGCGGAGGTCCTCCGGGATCGTCACGTTGATCGCCAAGGCGCTCACCTCGACGGCGACGGCGCTGCTCATGCAGGCATCGTGGCACGCGAACGCCGGCCCGCCGAGGCTCAGCCGCGGCTGACGTAGGCCGCCAGGAAGAGCACCAGCGCACTGGCCGCGAGCAGCAGTCGGGCCGGGGTCAGGCCGTTGACCAGACCGGCCGTCGTCTCCACCCACTGCGGACGGACGGCGGCCTCGCGGGCCTGCTGCCGGATCATCCGCACCTCGTCGGCCAGCAGGACTCCCGACGTCCCGAGCATGCCCAGACCCAGGACGGTGAAGACGAGCGCGAGCCGGTCCTCGAAGTTCTCCACGGCGCCGGCCAGGAACAGCGCGGCGACGATGCCGAGGACCAGGCCGAGCAGACCCCCGGCGACCGGCGCCCACGGGCCCATCACGGTCAGCGGCCCGCGGTGCGGCAGGCGGGGCTTCGGGCGCACCGTCACGGGGGCGGTGGGCTGAACGCCCGGCGCGGCGTCCGGCTCCGCTGGCGGCGTCGGGACGGCGGCCGGCGCGTCCGGCTCGGCAGCCGGCGGCGCGGCCGCGGTCGCGCCCTCGCCGATGACGATCGGCTTGGTGCCGGGGTTCGACGGCGTGACTGTGCCGTTGCGTTCACTCATCGCTGATCACCTCATCCGTCACGCTAGGCGCACCGGCCCCAGGATCCGGGGACCTCGGCCCGGCGATCCGGCGATCCGCGTCGTGGCGAACGCCTCACGCGCCCGGGGTTTCAGCAGGTGGCGAGGAGGTCCTCGAGGGTGTCGGCCTCGGCCGGGGTGACGCTGAGCGCGTAGCGGTCCTTCACCGTGATCACCACGGTGGCGTACGAGCAGCCGTAGGCGGGGTCCGGCGGCAGCCACTCGTCGGCGGTCGAGTCGCCCTTGGAGGAGTTCTGCTCGCGCGTCGTCGCCATGAGGTTGCCCAGATCGTTGGCGAACGCGGTGCGCTCGTCCGTCGTCCACTCGGCGGCGCCCTGCACCCAGGCGGCGGCCAGCGGCACCACGTGGTCGATCGGCACCTCGGCGGCGTCGGCCTTCACGAACGTCACGGTCGCCCCGGTGTAGGGGTCGTCGAGCACGCCGGCGACGACGACACAGTCGTGCGTCCCCTCGCGCACCTCGATCTGGGCGAGGTCGCGGTGCAGGACGTCGTTGCGCTGGTCGCAGCCGTTGCGGTCGACGTCGGCCCACGCGGGGCCGAACACGCAGCCGTCGCCCTCGCCGCAGCTGCGCTCGTACCCGTCGAGCGCCGTCTTCTCCTCGATCGGCAGCGACACCAGCGCCGCCGACGCCGCGGCCGGGTCGAGCGTGCCCTCCGGCACGTCCGCCTGACCGACGGACGACGCCGTCTCCGGCGGGCCGGTCTCGATCTGCCACTCGAACTCGCAGCCGGTCAGCGCGAACAGGACAGCGAGCAGCAGCACGACGGCGGAACGGGGCACGCGCCGACGCTACGAGCGACCACCCACGGTTCCGGGGACCGACACCCGCTCGCTTCAGACGAGCCGGCGGCTGTCCTCGGCGACCACCCGCAGCCAGCGGTAGCCGTAGCCCTCGAGCGCGATCTCGACCGTGCCCTTGTCCGAGATGCCGGTCTCGCCGGACTGCAGCAGGTCGACCAGACGGTGCGAGGCGTCGCAGCCATCCAGCGTGAGCGGCACGACCCGGGGCTCGGCGCAGAGGTTGTGCACCGCGACCAGCGATCCGTCGTCCCAGGTGCACCGGTGCGCCAGCACCTCCGGGCACGAGTGCCGCAGCACCTCGAAGCTCCCCCACCCGAGCTCCGGCGACTCCCGGTACCGGCGGATCAGCAACTTCATGAACGTCAGCAGGGAATCCGGGTCGTTGCGCTGCTCGGCCACGTTGACGAACTCCGGCGCGAAGCCGCCGCTCACCACCGGTCCGGGCAGCTGGCGTGGCTGGGCCGGCGAGAACCCGCCGTTGCGTCCCGACGTCCACTGCATCGGCGTCCGGACGGCGAGGCGGCCCTCGGCGTCGAGGTCCTCCCCCATCCCGATCTCCTCGCCGTAGAACAGCACCGGGGTGCCCGGCAGCGAGAACAGCAGGCTGTAGACGCAGCGGACCCGGCGCGGGTCGCCGTCCAGCATCGGCGGCAGCCGCCGGCGCAGGCCGCGGCCGTAGACCTGCATCGTCTCCTCGGGCCCGAAGGCGGCGAACACCTCGGCCCGCTCCTCGTCGGTGAGCTTGTCGAGGGTGAGCTCGTCGTGGTTGCGCACGAACGTGGCCCACTGCGAGTCGGGGTGCAGCGCCGGTCGGCCTTCCAGCGCCTTCACCAGCGGGGCGGCGTCGGCGCGGGCGAGCGACAGGTACAGCGCCTGCATGCCGATGAAGTCGAACTGCATGGTCAGCTCGTCGCCGTTCTCCCCGCCGAAGAACTCCAGCTGCTGCTCGTAGGGCAGGTTCACCTCGCCGAGCAGCACGCCGCTCCCCGACCGCCGGCCGACGAGCGCGCGCAGCGCCCGCAGGTAGTCGTGCGGCTCGGGGAGATCGGCCGGGTCGGTGCCCGCCGTCTCGAGGAAGAACGGCACGGCGTCCACGCGGAAGCCGTCGAGGCCGAGCTGGAGCCAGAAGCCCATGATCTTGGCGACCTCGTCGCGCACCCGCGGCTCGGTGACGTTCAGGTCGGGCTGCTCCTTGTAGAACTTGTGCAGGTACCACTCCCCCGTCGGCTCGGACAGCGTCCAGATGCTGTCCTCCTGGTCGGGGAAGACGACGTCCTTCTTGGTGTCCGGCGGAGGGTCGGAGCGCCACACGTAGAAGTCGCGGAACGGCGAGTCCTTGCTCCGCTCGGCCGACCGGAACCACGGGTGCTTGCGCGAGGTGTGGTTGACGACGAGGTCGACGATCACGCGCATGCCGCGGTCCTTCGCCGTCCGGATGACCTCGACGACGTCGCCGTGCGTGCCCAGCCGCGGGTCGACGCCGTAGAAGTCGGTGATGTCGTAGCCGTCGTCGCGCTCGGCGGTCGGATAGAAGGGCATCAGCCACAGGCAGGTGACGCCGAGGTCGGCGAGGTGGTCGATGCGCTGCGCGAGGCCGGCGAAGTCGCCGATGCCGTCGCCGTTCCAGTCCATGTACGTCTCGACGTCGAGGCAGTAGACGACGGCGTTCTTCCACCACAGGTCGGACGTGTCGGTGATCTTCATGCCGATACCGCCTCGACCGGGCCCGGCGTCACGACGTCGAGCTGGGGCAGCACGTGCTCGCCGAACGCGTCGAGGAAGCCGCGCTGCTCCTGCCCGACGTGGTGCAGGTAGATCTCGTCGAAGCCGAGGTCGGCGTACTCGGCCAGCCAGGCCGTGTGCTGCCCGAGGTCCGCCGAGACGAGGACGACCTTGGCGACGTCGTCCGGCGTGACGTGCTCGCTGGCGACGTCGAACGCCTCGGCGGTGTCGAGGTCCCAGCAGATCGGGGGTGCGAACACGTTGCTGCGCCACTGGTCGTGGGCGATGGCGAGAGCCCGGTCCGGGTCGGGGTCGTAGGACAGGTGCACCTGCAGCGCGAGCTTGCCGCGGCCGCCGGCGTCCCGGTACGCGGCGATCATCTCGCGGAGTTTGTCGTGCGGCTGGTTCACCGTGACCAGGCCGTCGGCCCACTCGGCGCCGGTGCGGGCCGTCGCCACGCTGACCGCGGGGCAGACCAGGGCGGGCTGGACCTCGGGCAGCGTCCACAGCCGCGCCCGGTCGACGTGGATCAGCCCGTCGTGGCTGACCTCCTCGCCGGCCAGCAGGGCCCGGATGACGTCGACGCACTCCCGCAGCCGCGCGTCGCGGAGCTCCTTGCGCGGCCAGCCCTGCCCGGTGATGTGCTCGTTGGACGCCTCGCCGCTGCCGAGCGCGATCCAGAACCGGCCGGGGAACATCGCGCCGAGCGTGGCGACCGCCTGGGCGACGATCGCGGGGTGGTAGCGCTGGCCGGGCGCGTTGACCGCGCCGAACGGCAGCGACGTCGTGGCGAGGGCCGCGCCCAGCCACGAGAAGCCGAACGCCGACTGCCCCTGCCGGGCGCTCCACGGCGAGAAGTGGTCGGAGCTCATCGCCGCCGTGAAGCCCACCTCCTCGGCGTGCTGCGTGGACTTCAGCAGCTCCGTGGGGTGCACCTGCTCGTGCGAGTTGTGGACTCCGATGACCGGCATCCGTCATGCCTACCCAGGTCGGCGGGCCCCGGCCACCTCAGCCGGCGGGACGCAGTCGCGCCGACTGCGCAGTTGCGGTCACCCCGGACGGCGTGTCTTCGCGTGTCACTGACCGCAACTGCTCACTCGACCTGGCGGCTCATGACGGCGCGGCGCGCAGCGCCTCGATCCACCACTCGACCGCCGGCACCGCCGGCTCGAACGGCGGCCAGCCGTTGAGCACGCCGAGCAGCTGCCAGTACCGCTCGACGCGGGCGTCGGTGAAGACGGCCAGCCGGTCGGCCAGCGCCGTCCTCCGGTCCGGGGCCGCGGCCCGGCCGTCGTCGAGGAGCTCGGCGACCAGCCGCTCGGCCTCCGGGCTGCCGGGCGCCACGCCGTCGGCGAGCGCCTGGCGTCCGAGTGTCTGCATCCGTCCCATGTCGGCGGCCAGGGCGTCCGGGTCCTCCGGCGTCGCGGCGGCACCCGTCACGGCCATCTCCCGCACCCGCGCCTCGAACGACGGGTCGGCCACCAGGCCGGCCAGCTCCAGCCAGGCGGCCACCTGCTCCGGGGTCGGCTCCTCGGGCAGCTCGGCGGGCAGAGTCCGCATGCCCTGGGCGATGCCTGCGCCGGGGGCGTCGTCGGGCAGGTCGTCGAACACGCGGGCGACGAAGTCGTCGATCATCTGCTGCCGCTCGCGGGCGGACAGCGTGGCCAGGTCGTGCACGATCCTCATCTCCTCGGTGGTCGAGCCCACGGTCGCGACGTGCTGGAGCAGCGTCCGGCGCAGCCGCAGCAGCCGGATCTCGCCGTCCAGCGCCCGCACGTGCTCGGCGGCGACCTCGCGCACCGACCGCCGCTGGGCGAGCAGCTCCCGGATGGCCGGCAGGCCCAGCCCCAGTTCCCGCAGCGTGCGGACCAGGTCCAGGCGGGCGACCGCCGGCGCGTCGTAGAGCCGGTAGCCGCCGCCCGAGCGGGCGGGCGGTTCGACGAGTCCCTCGTCGGACCAGAAGCGCACGGTGCGCACCGGCACGCCCAGGCGGGCGGCCAGCTCCCCGATCGTCAGCGGCTCCACGGCGACGACGATGCACCTTCCAGTCGCTGGAAGGTCAAGGCGTTGGCGCTGCGGCCTTCCGCCCACCCGGCGAGGATCGCCGGGTGACGCGCGCGCAGACGACGGACGAGTGGGGCATCGACGCGACCTGGCTGGACGCGCTCGACGTGGAGCACGAGGTCTCCGCGGAGACGATCGAGGCGCTGCGCGAGGTGATCGGCCGGCAGCCGGCCGACCTCGAGGACCGGGCGCCGATCGTCGCCCGACCCGGGGACGTGCTGGAGGTCGACGAGGCCGACGTGCTCTGCGAGGACGGCGAGGTCCGGCACGTCGACGGCGAGCTGCCCGACGACTTCCCGCTCGGCTACCACTGGCTGCAGACGGCCGAGGGGCCGCGCCGCCGGCTGATCGTCTCCCCCGGGCGGTGCTGGCTGCCCGACGGCCGCCGCTGGGGCTGGGCCGTGCAGCTGTACGCCGCCCGCAGCCGCGACAGCTGGGGCATCGGCGACCTCGCCGACCTGCGCGCGATCCGCCGGATGGCCGCCGACCAGGGCGCGGGCTTCGTGCTGATCAACCCGCTGCACGCCGTCGCCCCGATCCCCCAGCAGGAGTCGAGCCCGTACCTGCCGGCCACCCGTCGCTTCCTCAACCCGATCTACCTGCGCGTCGCCGAGGTGCCCGGCGCCGAGGGCGTCGACCTCGAGGACGACGCCGGCCGCGCGCTGTCCGACGGCGAGCTGATCGACCGCGACGCGATCTGGGCCCGCAAGCGCGAGGTGCTCTTCCGGATCTTCTTCGCCCACGGCGGCGGGGAGTCCTTCGCCCGCTGGCGCGAGGAGCAGGGCCCGACCCTCCAGGACTGGGCCACGTGGGCGGCGATCAGCGAGGAGCACGGCGCCGACTGGCACACCTGGCCCGAGGAGCTGCGCCGGCCGGGCGGCGCCGCGCTCGACGAGTACGTCGAGCAGCACGGCGCCGTCGTCGCCTTCCACGCCTGGCTGCAGTGGGCGCTGGAGCTGCAGTTCACCGCGGCGACCGGCGAGATGACCGTCATCCAGGACCTGCCGATCGGCTTCGCCGGCGGCGGGGCCGACGCGTGGGCGTGGCAGGACGTGCTGGCCGAGGGCGTGAGCGTCGGGGCGCCGCCGGACGCGTTCAACTCCCAGGGCCAGAACTGGGGCTCTCCCCCGCTGATCCCGTGGCGGCTCCGCGACGCCGACTACGAGCCGTTCATCCAGTCGATCCGGGCCACCATCGCCGGCGCCGGAGGTCTGCGGATCGACCACGTGATGGGCCTGTTCCGGCTGTGGTGGGTGCCCGCCGACGGCTCAGCGGCCGACGGCGCCTACGTCCGCTACCCCGCCGAGGACCTGCTCGACATCGTCGCGCTGGAGAGTGCGCGCGCGCAGGCGCTGGTCGTCGGCGAGGACCTCGGCACCGTCGAGGACGGCGTCCGCGAGGACATGGCCGAGCACGGGGTGCTCTCCTACCGGCTGCTCTGGTTCGAGGAGAACGCCCCCACCGAGTGGCCGGCCGCCTCGATGGCCGCGATCACGACCCACGACCTGCCGACGGTCGCCGGACTGTGGACCGGTGCCGACGTCGAGGAGCAACGCCAGCGCGGCACGGGCACCGACGAGGAGCTGGAGCGCGGGCGGGCCTCGCTGCTCGAGCACCTGCCCGGCCTCCCCGACGACGCCCCGGTGGAGCAGGCGGTCGAGCGCGCCCACGAACTGCTCGCGAGCGGCGCCGGCGATGCTCCTGTCGGCCACGCTCGACGACGCCGTCGCCGAGCAGCGCCGTCCCAACATGCCCGGGACGACGGACCGGCCCAACTGGTCGCTGCCGCTGCCCGTCCTCATCGAGGACCTGCCCGCGCACCCTCTCGTGCAGGCGGTCGCCCGCACGCTGGGCGACGGGCTCGCGGGAGGGCGCGCCGACTGACACCGTCCGTCGAACAAGTGTTCGACGGACGTGCCAGACTGCGGGGGTGGCCGGCGGCATGACTCCTGGACGCGGGGGGCGCTCCCTCGGGGAGCGGGCGGCCGCCTCGGGCATTCCGGTGCCGGAGGCCGCGCCCGCGCCGCCGGTGACGCCCTCGTATGCCGCCGCCGGCGACGGCGGCGAAGGCCGGCACTGCTGGGTGCGGGACCCGCCGGAGGCCGCCGGCGTCTGGCCGGGGCTGCTCGTCGAGTGGCGCCAGCGCGGCGGCTCGTGGCAGGGCCGGGTGGCCTACACGGTCACCGGTCCGCACGGGCCGGCGCTGGTGGAGTCCTGGCTGCCCGCCGCTCGGCTGGAGCCGCGATGATCACGGTTGGCTGCCCGGTGAGCGGGCTACTGCCGGGAGGACACATTTCCTTCCGGACGGAGCACCGATGACCTCCCCGAACGACGGCCCCACCCTCGACGACGTGATCCAGCCCGAGGAGCACGTCACCCGGGACCGCACGCAGCACGCCAAGGACCCGCACCCGAGCGACGAGGTGCTCGAGCACCGCACCGAGCTGGAGCGCCAGGCCGTCGACTCCGACGACGCCAACCCGGCCGGCGCCGAGGAGCACTCGGCCACCGACTGAAAGGTCGCCGGCAGGCTCGGCCTGGGAGCATGGGGCGCGTGACTGCCAACCGGCTGCGGTGGGGCGCGCTCGCCTGGCTGCTGACCCTCCAGTTCTTCGTCGCCGAGACCGTCGTCCAGATCCGCCAGTCGGACGGCTACTCGCGGTCCGACGACGTGATCAGCCTGCTCGGCGCCGCGACCTCGCCCGGCGCCCAGCTGATGAACGCCTCGTTCGTGCTGCAGGCGGCGCTGATCCTGGCCGGTCTCTCGCGCTGCGGCCCGCTGCTGCGCGGGCACCGCCGGCCGGACCGCGGTCGGGCTGCTCGGCGCCGCCGCGCTGGGGACCCTGCTGGTCGGCGTCTTCCCCCTCGACGGCAATCTCGCGGCGCACCGGACGGGCGCCGGCCTCTACTTCGCCGGCGGCGCGCTCGGGCTGATCGCACTGGCCTACGCCGTGCGCCGGCGCTCGGAGATCCTCGGCACCGCGCTGGCGTTCCTCGGCCTGGTCGGCGCGGCCGGGACGGTCTTCTTCCTCTCCGGCGTCAACGTCCTCCTCGGCGAGGGCGGGACCGAGCGGGCGGCCGCCTACGTGCTGCCTCTCGGGCTGGCCCTGGCCGGCGCGGCCCTCTGGCGCCTGGGCGCGGACCCCGCCGCCGAGGAGGAACGGGCGCGGGCCAAGGCGGAGCGGGAGCAGGCGCGCGCCGAGCAGGCCGAGCGGGACCGCGAACGGGACGAGGCGCTCGAGGCGTCCGCGCGCCGACACGAGAAGCCGGCCGCCGAGGCGCCCGAGGGCGAGGACGACGCCGAGGACCACTGGTCGACCCCGGTGCGCCGCAGCGAATAGCGGTGGCCGGTCTCACCACCCGCGCGCGACGGGACGTGAGATCCTGAGATCGGGTCCGCATCCCGGACTCCCGGACGAGCAGCGCCGTACCCGGACAGCGACAAGACGGCGTCTTCGGGAGTTCGCCGTGTACTGGCTCGTCCTCATCCTCTCCGGTGTCCTCGAGGCCATCTGGGCCACCGCCCTCGGCCGCTCGGAGGGCTTCACCCGCCTCGGACCGACCGCCGTGTTCGCCGTCGCGCTCGCGGCCAGCATGGCCGGCCTCGCCTACGCGATGCGCGGCCTGCCGATCGGCACCGCCTACGCCGTCTGGGTCGGCATCGGCGCCGCACTCACCGCCGGCTGGGCCATGTGGTCGGGCCAGGAGCCGACGTCGGTGGTCCGCGTGCTGCTGCTCGTGGGCATCGTGGGCTGCGTCGTCGGGCTCAAGCTGACCCACTGACCGCGTCTAGTCGAAGCTGAGCACCTCGTCGACCGGCCGCCGGCCGCTGACGGCGGCCGCCGGCTGCTCGGGCGGGTAGCCCATCCGCAGCAGCATCTGCGGATGGCCGACCAGGCTGAGCCGCGACTGCAGACGGCTGCGGGTCGAGGGCCAGTCCAGCGCCTGGGTCAGCGGCGAGGCCGCCACACCCTCGACGGTGGCCAGGAGCAGCACCCGCGCCAGCGCGCGGCCGGCCTCGAGCCAGTCGTCCCGGTCGTCCTCGTCGGTGCCCATGAGGACCACCGTCGGCCGCTCGACGTCGGGTGGCGGGGCATCGGGATCGCTCGCGGGCAGGAAGTCCGACTGCTGCTCCCGATTGCCGACGACGAAGTCGCGGATCAACCAGTTCGACGGCCGGGCGTTCGGGTCGTCGGCCGGGACCGCCTCGACCGGGACGCCGTCGACCGCGCCGGGATCGGTGCGCATCCAGCTCTGCAACTCGGCCAGGTACGCCGGGTCGCCCTGCTCGATCTCCTCGGCGCGGGAGATGAGGAAGACGGTGGCGACCTCCTCCTCGGAGCGGTCGATGGGCTTGACCCAGGTACCGAAGCGCCCGGCCTCGCGCTGGATGCGGTCGACGAGTTCGCCGGGGACCGCGCGGGAGAGAAACGGGGCCCGCACGGTGTGCCGCTGGTCGATCGCGCTCGCCAGGGCCGTGTCCTGCTCGGTGGCGGCACTGCCACCGGTCACCCGCACGGTGGCGAGGTGGTCGGGAGCGGCCTCGTCGGGCAGCAAGGTGACCTCCGCGGTCTGGCCCCGCGCCGCCAGCGCGACGACGGCGAACTCGATCGCGATGCCGCAGCTGATGATCTGCTGGCGGGCCGTCGGGTCGAGCACCGGCAGCGCTCGCTCGGGGTCGTAGAAGACATCGAGCCGGTCACCCGAGGCACGGAACCGCCAGGGCTGCGTGTTGTGGATCGACGGCGCCCGCGTCGCCGCCGCCACGACCTGCGCCCAGTTCTGCTGCTCCACCGCCGCACCTCCTGGCCCATCGTCGACTGCCGCCACCGCGGCGTCGTCCTTACCCTCTCAGCCTGCCCCACTGCGCACCCGCCCGGCACTGGTCAGGATGTGGGCATGACGAACGGCGGAACTGGCACCGACCCCGAGATGCACGTCATCCCCACCGACGAGTGCTACCGGCTGCTCGGCACGCACGAGTTCGGCCGGATCGGCGTGGTGGCCGACCACTATCCACTGATCCTTCCGGTCAACTACCGGCTCGACGGCACCACCATCGTGATCCGCACGCACTCAGGCACGATCCTGAGCGCCGCCGAGCACGCCAACGTCACGTTCGAGGTCGACGAGGTCGACCGCGCGACCCGCAGCGGATGGAGCGTCCTCATCCGCGCCACGGCGGAGGAGGTCGGCGAGGAGCACCGGGCCGACCTCACCGCCCGCACCCTGCAGAGCGGCCTCGAGGCGTGGGCGCCCGGGGACAAGGGCCACTGGATGCGGTTGATCGCGCACGAGATCACCGGCCGGCGGATCGTGCCCGGCGAGCTCCCCGCCCTGGACCCGCGCGCCTATCTCTAGAACGGTGGCGGGTCGTCGTCCGGTGGGTCCGGTGGCGGTTCGGGTGGGGGTCTGCGCAGGCCGGGTGGCCGGGTGGTGCGGGTGATCCCGGATGGCGTGGTGACGTGCAGGGTGCCGTCGGGCTCCAGCACGAAGGTCCAGCCGGCGGCGAAGGTCTTCAGCCGGTGGTCGGTGCGGCACAGGCAGCACAGATTCGTGCAGGACGTCGTCCCCGCCGCAGGAGTGCGGGATCACGTGGTCCAGATCGGCCCAGCCGACCCGCTGGGCGCAGTTGGGCATCCGGCAGGTGCGATCCCGGGTCTTGACGAACGTTTCCTGCCGGCCGGTGGGCTCGTAGGCGTCGGTGTCGGGCGGCGCGCCGAGCACCGGGCAGCCGCACGCCTCGTCCGGGTGCTCGGCGCAGCCCGTCTTGGCGACCCGCAGCAGCTCGGCGACGGTGGTGGTGGCCAGCAGCCGGCCGTCCGCGTCGGTGACCGCGAAGGTCAGCCGGCCGCCGTCGGGGGCCGGCAGGCCCGAGGGCGCCGATCCGGGCCAGCAGCTCCCGGGCATGCGCGGCGGTGATCGCCAGCCCGTTCACCCACCCCGCCTCCGTGGCGGCGCCGGCCAGGGAGTCGAGGGTGGCGGTGATGGTCAGGTGCGCGGCGACCCCGGGCTGGCCGGGCCCGCCGGGGCGGCGCAGCAGCAGCGAGAACAGCTCGGTGCGGATCTGCGCGATCGGCCGGGGGTCGCCGTCGGCCTTGGCCATCCGGGCCAGCTCGTCGAGCTGCGCGTAGGCCTCGGCCGCCTCATCGGCGGCCAGTTCCGCGCCGAGGGTGGCCATCCCGTCCGGGCCGGGCTGCAGGAACACATCCGCGCAGCGCCGGGCCTCCTTCCGGCGGGCGTCCGCGGCGGCGGCGTCCCGCTCCAGCAGCAACTCCAGCGCCCGGGCCTTCAGCCGGGCCACCGACAGGTCGACCGCCTCCGGCAGCAGGATCGCCTCGACCGCCCGGGCCAGCTCCGGGCTGGTCGGACCCGAGCACGTCGGCGAGCGCCGCGGCCCGCGCCACGTCCAGCTCCCCGGCGGACGAGCGCGCGGTAGGTGGCGGGCAGGTGCTCCGCCCACACCCGCGCCCGGTGGTGCAGATGATTCGCGGTGCCCCGGCCGCGGTTGAGCACCAACGCCAGCTCGGAGGCGAAGAACTCACTCACCCCCACCACATCCCGCCCCGCGGCCCAGCCCGGCGTACGCGCCCCCGGGGTGCCCGGCGCGCGGATCGCCGTCGTCCGGGGTCAGCTCGGCCAGCCGCAGGATCAGCTCCGACTCATACGCGGCGTCCATCGCCTGCCGGCGCTGCCGCCGCTGCAACTCCGCCGCGGCCTGCTCCTTGGACAACAACGCCACCGGCAGCCCCGGCAGCTCGACCGGCTGGTCCAACGACCAGTCGATCAACACGCCCTCGACGGTCGAGGAACCAGAGATCCGAGGCACACCGACAAGCTATGGCAGGGGTACGACAATTCTGCGGGACGTCATTCGAGGACGACGACACCGGCTTCGGCCACCAGCCGGCCGGCCCGGACGACCACCCGCGGCGGCGCGTGACGGGCCAGCAGGTCGACGGTCCGCTCGGCGTCGTGCACGAGGAGGTCGGCCGGGCCGCCCTCGCGGAGGCCGTAGTCGGGTAGGCCGAGCACCCGGGCGGCCGACGTCGTGACCAGGTCGATCAGCACCTCCTGCTGCGGCGCCGAGCGCATGTCGAGCAGGTGCGCCGCCAGGAAGGCGACCTCGAGCAGGTTGTGCCGGCCGAACGGGTAGTAGGCGTCCTCGATGTCGTCCTGGCCGAGTGCGACGGCGACACCCGCGGCGAGCGCCCGCTCCACCGGCAGCGCCACCGACCCGGTGTGCGGATCGCTGACCAGCCCGAGCCCGGCCCGCCTCACGAGCTCGAGCACGGCCGCCTGCCGGTCGTCGGGATAGTGGCCCAGCGCGCGGGCGTGGCAGGCCACGCCGCGACCGGTCAGCCCGTGCTGCACCATCGCCTCGGCCAGCATCCGCGTGGTCTCGAAGCGCGGGTCGGGGGCGTCGTCGGTCAGCATCGCCACCCGCCGACCGAGCCGTGCGGCCAGGGCGCAGGCCCACTCGACGTGCGCCTGCTGGTCGGCGACCGACTCCTCGATCCACGGGATGCCACCGACGACGTCAGCCCCGGCCGCCAGCGCCTGCTCGACCAGGCCGGCCGCACCCGGGTCGCGGAGCACGCCGTCCTGCGGGAACGCGACGACGGCGACGTCGACGACCCCCTCGAACTCGCGGCGGGCCGCGGTCACGGCCTCGAACCCGACCAGGCCGGCGGCCGTGTCGACGTCGGCGAACGCCTGTACGTGCAGCACGCCGTGGGCCACCCCGTCGGCGAGCGCCTGCCGGATCGCCGGCAGCAGCCGCTCGACGGTGTAGTGCCGCTTCACCGTGCTGGCCAGGTCGATGCTGCGCGCGGACTCCGACATGCCGTCGGCGGTGTAGGCCTGCAGCGCCACGTCGCCGATCAGCGGCAGCGTGCGCACCTTGTCCAGGTGCAGGTGGGCGTCGACGAAGGGCTCGGTGACCAGGCCGCCGTCGGCCGAGATGACCACCGCGCCGTCCGGGACCGCCCGCTCCCCCGCCGGCGCCAGGGCCGTGATCCGGCCGCCGGCGCAGTGGACGTCGACGACGCGTCCGTCGCGCAGCCGGGCACCGCTGACGACGAGGGATGCGTGCTGGTCGGTCACCTGCCGAGACTAGGGCTCAGACCGTCGGGCCGGCCTCCTGCGCGACCGGCACGGGCGGGCGCACGCGGGCCCGACGCCGGGACAGCGCCACCCCGGCCAGGCAGACCGCGCCGCCGACGAGGGCGAGGGCGGGCGGCACCTCGTCGAGCAGCAGCCAGCCCAGCACGATGACCAGCGGCGGCACGAGGTAGGTGGTGACGCCCAGCCGGCCGGCGTCCATCCGGCGGAGCGCGTAGGCCCACGTGCTGAAGGCCAGCGCCGTCGGCACGACGCCGAGGTAGACCATGCCGAGGATCGACCCTCCGGGCGCCTCGGCCAGTTCGCCGACGAGGGTGCCCGCCCACGGCAGGCAGCAGACCGCGCCGATGGCGCACGCCAGGAAGGTCACCTGCAGGCCGGGCAGCCGGCGCAGCAGCGGCTTCTGGGCGACCACGCCCCCGGCGTAGGTCACCGCGGCGATCACGCAGAGCACGACCCCGAGCAGATCGGTCTCGGCGCCGCGAGTGGCGATCCCGATCAGCACCACACCGGCGAAGGCGACGGCGATGCCCACGACCAGCCACCGCGGGAAGCCCTCGCCGAGCAGCAGCCCGGCGAAGACGGCGATCAGGATCGGCCCGATGTTGACCAGCATCGCCGTCGTGCCGGCGTCGAGGTGCTGCTCGGCGGCGTTGAGGGCGAGGTTGTAGATGCCGAACCAGCCGACACCGCAGACGACGACCAGCGCCCACTCCCGCCGCGTCGGGCGCACCCAGCCGCGACCGAGCAGCAGCAACGACAGGGCGGCCGTGCCGATCAGCAGCCGGCCGAGCGCGAGCGCGCCGGGCGAGAGGTCCTCCCCCACGCTCCGGATGGCGACGAACGCCGACGCCCAGGCGATCAGCGTGACGACGACGGCCGCCACCGTGCGCCCGCCGAGGCCGGTGGATGCCTGCGGCGCGGCCGGCGCGGGGTGGGTCTGGGTGCTCACGGTCGGACCCTAGGTGGCGGGTCCGACGATTCCCGGCGGATTCCGGACACGGCGTTGACACCGTCCGTCCCGCTGCGAGATCTGGCAGGACCGGCGCGGTCAGCCGTGCAGGTGCTGGGCGTACGTGCGGATGCCCCGGGCACCGCCCGACGGCAGCGCAGCGCCGTCCCGGATGGCCGATCCCATCTTCCCGGGCACCGGAGTGGCGACCACGTGGGCGCCGGAGCCCCGCGCCGCGGCCCACGCCCGGGCCGCGTCGGCGGCCGTGAGCTCCTCCGGGCCGCCGAACTCGAGCGACGCCGCCGGTGGGAGGCGCGGCGGCCACCACGCCGATGTGCGCAGCCACCTCGTCGACGTCGACCGGCTGCAGTCGCCAGCCCATCGGCACCGGCAGTACGGGCCCTCGGCGGGCCGTCTCGAGCAGCGTGTCGACGAAGCCGTGGAACTGGGTCACCCGCAGCAGGGTCACCGGCAGGCCGGAGGCCAGCAGAACCTGCTCGGCGGCGAACTTGGCCCGGTAGTAGCCGAACGGGATCCGGTCGACACCCGACGATCGAGATGTAGACCAGGTGCCGCAGCCGGTCGCGGTCCACTGCCTGGACCAGTCGCCGGGTTCCGGCGACGTCCACCTGCCACGGATCGCCCCCGGGATAGCCGGTCGCCGCGTGCACCACGATCTCCGCGCCGCCCAGCGCGGCCCCGAGGTCCAGACCGGTGGCGAGGTCCCCGCGCACCCCGCCGGGTCCGGTGCCGCGCCGCGACATCTGCCGTGACGGTGTGCCCCGCGCCCTGCAGGGGGCCGACGAGCCGCCGACCGAGATGACCGGTTCCGCCGGTGACGAGTACGTCCACGGCTGCAGTCTGTCGTGACGCCGTCCCCCGCACGGCCCTGGGGCAGGATGCGGGCCGTGCCCGCGCCCTACCCGCAGACGCCCCCACTGGACTCCGGCCTGCTCGACGTCGGCGGCGGCGACGCCGTCTACTGGGAGCTCCGCGGCGACCCGGGCGGACATCCGGCGGTCGTCGTGCACGGCGGCCCGGGCGCCCCGGCCCGCGGCATGCACCGGCTGCTCGACCCGGCCGTCTACCGGACCGTGGTGATCCACCAGCGCAACTGCGGCAACAGCACACCCTCGGCCGCCGAGCCCACGACCGATCTCTCCCGCAACACCACCGCCGCGCTGGTCGCGGACATGGAACGGGTCCGGGAACACCTGGGCATCGACCGGTGGCTGGTGTTCGGCGGCTCCTGGGGCACGACGCTCGGGCTCGCCTACGCGGAGACGCACCCGGAGCGGGTGAGCGCGATGGTGCTGATCGCGGTGTGCACGACGACGGCCCGCGAGGTCGAGTGGATCACCCGCGACATGGGACGGATCTGGCCCGAGGCGTGGGACCGGTTCCGGTCCGGCGTCCCGGAGGCAGACCGGGACGGCAACCTGGCCGCGGCGTACGCGCGGCTGCTGGCGTCGCCGGACGCCGCGGTCCGCGAGCAGGCGGCCCGCGACTGGTGCGCCTGGGAGGACGTGCACGTCTCGCTCGACCCGGCGTGGCAGCCCAACTCCCGGTTCGAGGAGCCCGTGTTCCGCATGGAGTTCGCCCGGCTGGTCACCCACTACTGGTCGAACGCGGGCTTCCTGCCCGACGGGCAGCTGGAGCGCGACGTCGTCCGTCTGGCCGGCATCCCCGCCGTGCTCGTCACCGGGCGGCAGGACGTGAGCGGGCCGCCGGACGTCGCCTGGCGGCTGCACCGGGCCTGGCCGGGGAGCGAATTGGTGATCCAGGAACAGGGTGGCCACGGCACGGGCGCCGGCGACGCGCTCGACGATGCCTTCTCGCGGTTCGCATCTCACATGTGAGATACCGTCGGGCAGTGACGGTCACCGACTCTTCCCCCGACACCATCACCCCGGCGCACTTCCAGCCCACCACCGCCCGCCTCGGCTCCCTCGTCCGCGACGCCCGACGGCACCGAGGCCTGACCCAGCAGCAGCTCGCCGACCGGCTCGGCACCAGCCAGAGCGCGATCGCGCGCATCGAGCAGGGCAACCAGAACCTCACCCTCGAGCTGCTCGGCCGGCTCTCGGCGGCGCTCGACAGCGAGCTGATCACCCTCGGCCCGACCGGCCCGGCCCACCTGCGGGTCACCGGGGGCACCGCGCTCCAGGGCAGCGTGACGGTGAAGTCGTCGAAGAACGCCGCCGTCGCCCTGCTCTGCGCGTCCCTGCTCAACCGCGGCCGGACGACGCTGCGCAACGTCTCCCGCATCGTCGAGGTCGACCGCATCCTCGACGTGCTGCGCTCGATCGGCGTCTCGGCCACCTGGGACGACTCCGGGCACGACCTGACGATCGTCGTGCCGGACCACCTGGACCTGGCCGGGATCGACGCCGACGCCGCCCGGCGCACCCGCAGCATCATCATGTTCCTGGGCCCCCTGCTGCACCGGGCGGAGACCTTCGCGCTCCCCTACGCCGGCGGCTGCGACCTGGGCACCCGCACCGTCCAGCCGCACATGATCGCGCTGCGCCCGTTCGGTCTCGACGTCGAGGCGCGGGCCGGCGAGTACCACGCGACGGTGCGCGGCACCGGCGCCGCGGCGCGGACCGTCGTCCTGACCGAGCGCGGCGACACCGTCACCGAGAACGCGCTGCTGGCCGCGGCGCGGACCGAGGGCACGACGACGATCCGCAACGCCAGCTCCAACTACATGGTCCAGGACCTCTGCCTGTACCTGCGGCTGCTCGGCGTCGGCATCGAGGGCCTGGGGACGACGACGCTCGTCGTCACCGGGCGCGCGGTGCTCGACGCCGACGTGGACTACACGATCAGCGAGGACCCGGTGGAGGCGATGAGCCTGCTCACCGCGGGCATCGTCACCGGCTCGGAGCTCACCGTGCGCCGGGCGCCGATCGACTTCCTGGAGATCGAGCTCGCCGTCCTCGCCGAGATGGGGCTGCGCTACCAGCTGTCGGCGGAGTACCTCGCGGACAACGGGCACACCCGGCTGGCCGACATCACGATCTCGCCGTCGTCCCTCAAGGCGCCGATCGACAAGATCCACCCGATGCCGTTCCCGGGCCTGAACATCGACAACCTGCCGTTCTTCGCGGTGATCGCGGCGACGGCCGAGGGCTCGACGCTCATCCACGACTGGGTCTACGACAACCGGGCGATCCACCTCTCGGACCTGACCCGCCTGGGCGCCGACGTCCGGCTGCTGGACCCGCACCGCGTGCTGATCAACGGGCCGACGCGCTGGTCGAGCGCCGAGGTGGTCTGCCCGCCGGCGCTGCGGCCCGCGGTCTGCATCCTGCTGGCGATGCTCGCGGCGAAGGGCACCTCGGTGTTGCGCAACGTCGACATCATCGCCCGCGGCTACGAGCACCTCTACGAGCGCCTGGTCGAGATGGGCGCGAGCATCGAGGTCTTCCGCGACTGAGGCCTAACGCTCCTGGTCGGTGGGGCGGACCAGGATCTCGTTGATCGCGACGTAGTCCGGCTGGGTGACCAGGTAGAGGACGGCGCGGGCGATGTCGTCGGCCTTGAGCGCGCGCATGCTCGCGTGCATCTTCTCCGACGCCGCCTTCGCGCCCGGATGCGTGATGTGGCTGTTGAGCTCCGTCGTGACGGCGCCGGGTTCGACCAGGCCGATCCGGACGCCCTTCGCCGTCACCTCCTGGCGCAGCGACTCGCTGAAGGCGTTCACGGCCCACTTGCTGGCGTTGTAGACGCCGGAGCCGAGCCGGGCCACCCGTCCCGCGACGCTGGAGACGTTCACGATGTCGCCGGAACCCTGCTCGACCATGCCGTCGATCGCCGCGTGGGTCATGTACATCAGGCCCAGGACGTTGGTGTTCATCATCCGGCGCCACTCCTCGGTGTCGGCGCCGCGGATGGTGCCGAGCAGCATCACGCCCGCGTTGTTCACCAGGACGTCGAGCCCGCCGAGCTCCTCGCGGGTGCGTCGGACGGCGTCGCGGCAGGCGTCCTCGTCGGTGACGTCGAGATCGAGGGCGAGCACCGTCGCCCCGCCGTCCCGGAGCTTCGCGGCCAGCGCGTCCAGCCGGTCGACCCGGCGGGCACCGATCGCGACGGAAGCCCCGGCCTCGGCCAGGGCGATGGCGGTCGCCTCGCCGATCCCCGAGGACGCGCCGGTCACCAGCGCGACCTTGCCGTCCAGCGGGCCACCTGCTCCGTGTCATCGATCCCTCCCTGCGCCGCCCTCGCAGCGTCACGCTCGAAACTAGCGCTCGGGCTGCGGGGACGGCGCCGGGAGTCGGGCCTCAGGGCATGCCGGCCGGTGCGGCCGCCCCGGCGCCGGCCGTTGCGCCGCGCTGGCTGGGGACGGCGGGCGCCGGCATCGGCAGGACGCCGATCTGGGCCAGCATCGGGAACATCCCCTGCTCCGACCAGTGCTCGACGGCCTGACCGTCGCGGAAGCGGCCCACGTTCGCGCTCACCGTCTCGAAGCGCCGGCCCGTCGCCGGGAAGCCGAGGCCGTCACCGGTGTGGGTACCGGTCGTCCGGACCAGCCACGCGCACAGGTCACCCTGGGCGATCACCGTGTCGACCTCGCAGTGCACGTCCGGGACGGCGTCGCGCCACTGGGCCACCAGCTGCTTGAAGGTCCCCCGGCCGGCCAGGTCGCCCATCGGGCCGTGGTCGACGTAGTCCTCGGCGAACAGCTCGTCCGCGACGTCGAGCCGGCCCTCGTTGATGATCTCGTCGAACATCCGCCGCAGGATCGCCTCGGCCTCGGCGGACCGGTTGTCCGCGACCTCCCCGAGCGCGGCCGCGACCGGCGCCGTGTCGAACATCTCGGTGAACTCGACGACCTTGCCGTCTCGGAACGACCACAGGTGCATCCAGGGCACGTCGAAGGCGTTCCCGGACGTGGTCCGGCCCCGGTGTCGGCCCAGCGCGAGGACGGTGTTCACCGCCGTCGACGTACCGCTCGGGCTCCACGCGCAACTCGGTGTAGGCCTGCGCCAGCCGGGTGAAGAAGTCCGCGGCTCCGCTGCGGACCGTGGAACGTCCCGCCGGTGGAGATGCTGTCCGGCACCCGCCACACGATGTCGTCGGCGAACAGAGCCAGCACGCTCGGGATGTCGCCGGCAGCGAAGGCCGCGTATCCAGCCCGGACGCTGTCGGCATTGCCGCATGGCGGCGATGTTCGGCGTCTCCGTCGCGGCGACCACACCTGCCGTCGGCGTGAAGATCTCGTGCGCGGGGTGGAAGGTCACCTCCGGGACGACGTCGAGACCGAGGGCTGCCATCGCCGGGCCGAGGCGCTGCTCCCCGAACGCGTCGAACGCGGCCTCGCTCTCCCAGCCGTCGAGGTTGTGGCAGTCCTCCCCCTCCCACCAGGTCAGGTGCGCGAGACCTCCGTCCGGCATCCGCTCCAGCCAGCCCGTGCCGGCCCGGACGGCGTCGTACTGCTCCCTGCTGATCCCGCGCAGCGTGACCTCGGCGATGACCGCCATGTCGAACTCCCTCAGGTGTGTCGGGTCCCCCGTCGACATTTCCCAATGCGTCGCCGGGCGGGCCGTCGGATCACCGGAACCGGAGTGATCCGGCATCCCTGCCGGCGACGTATCTGTGGTGTGCAACTGGTCGGCGCTCTCCCGATCCGGCGGACCGCCGGGGCACGACCCGGGTACCGGGCGGGGCGGTGCAGCGGCTGTCGCACGGGTGCCCGCGGCGGTACGGTCCGCGCCGTGGAGTCCTCCGGCTCCCTCCTCGCCGCCCGGCTGGCCGCCGGCGACGACCGGGCTCTCGCCGAGGTGTTCGACCAGCTCGGGCCGGCGGTCCATGCCGCCGCGCTGCAGATCGTCGGCGACCGCGCGGCGGCGCAGGACGTCGTCCAGGACGTGTTCGTGGACCTCTGGTGCCATCCGCAGCGCTTCGACGAGACGCTCGGCAGCCTGCGGACCTACCTGACCCTCTGCGCGCGGCACCGCGCGCTGGACGTCGTCCGCAGCGAGCTGCGCCGAGCGGGCCGGGAGGAGCGGCACGTCCGCCAGCTGCCGGCCCCGCGCACGCCCTCGCCCGGCGAGCTCGTCGCCGATGCCGACACCGCCTCGGCCGTACGGGCCGCCGTCCGGACGTTGCCGCCCGAGCAGCGCCGGGTCGTCGAGCTCGCGTACTTCGGCGGGCTCAGCTACCGCGACGTCGCCCAGCGGATCGGCATCCCCGAGGGCACGGCGAAGTCGCGGGTGCGCCTCGCGCTGGCGAGGCTCGAGACCCTGCTGGACCGCCACCTGATGGAGCCGTCGTGACCGCGCCGCTGCCCGACGGCCTGCGCGACCGTGTCCTGGCCGCGGCGCGCGGCGCCCGGGCCGCCGGCCGTCCCGTGCCCGACGTCCCGGTGATCGCGCCGCCCGAGGCGTTCAGCCGGTCGGCCGACGCCTTCCTCGGTCTGTTGGCCGCCCTCAGCGACGACGCCTGGCGCACGCCGGTCCTGCGCGACCTCGACGTGCAAGGCCTGGTCGGGCACCTCACCGGGGTCGAGGACGACGTGCAGCGCGCGATCGCCGGCGATCCCGAGGTCGCCGGCGCGGACCATGTCGCGTCGACGCAGCCGGCGGCCGAGCGGCAGGCGGGGCGGTCGCCGGAGGCGACCCGCCGGGAGTGGCGGACGGCGGCGGACCGCACGCTGGCCGTGGTGACCGGCGCGGACCTCACCGCCCTCGCGCCGATGCACGGCATGCGGCTGCCCCTGGGGGCGCTGCTGGTCGTCCGCGCGTTCGAGCTGTGGATCCACGAGAACGACATCCGGGGGGTCGTCGGGCTTCCGCCGAGCGTGCCGGACCCGGCGACGCTGCGGCTCATGACCGAGCTCGCCGTCGGCTGCTGCCGCACGGGGTGGCCCTCGTCGCCGCCTGCACGTGCCCCCGGTGGACGTGCACCTCGTGCTGACCGGCCCCGGCGGCGGCACGTGGGACGTCGCAGCTCGGTCGGCGCGACCGCCGGCGCACCCGTGCCCGAGGTGGGGATCGTGGCCGACGCCGTCGCCTTCTGCCGGCTCGTCGCCGACCGGATCGGCCCGGCCGAGCTCCGCGCGGACGTCACGCGGGGCGGCCGAGCACGCGGCCGCCGTCTTCGCCGGCGCGGCCGCGCTCGCGCTCGACTGACGGGCGCCGGCGGTCGACTCCTGACCGCACAAGCTCCGCCTCAACGAGGAAGAGTGGGTTTCCAGTTCTCGATCTCTTCGGTCGCGTAGGGCCGCCAGAGGATCTCGAACGCGCTGTCGGCCTCACTCGCCTGTCCCGCGTCGTAGTCGAACCCACCCGTGTACGAGGCGACCCAGTGCGTCTCCTCTTTCGGAGTGACGACCTCGAGGACGTAGTCCATCCCGTACTGCTCGACGAAGGCCTCGAAGGTGGAGAACGCTTCGGCCGCCGCCACTTCCCTGTCCGTGACGACCTGCACGATGAGGTGGTCCGTACCCGCCCGGTGCGCGACGTCCGCGACGATCAGCCTCACCTGGTCCTTGTACGCCTCCGTCGAGAAGTCGAATCCGCTCGTGTACACCCAGTACTGGTCCAGCCCCACCGGCAGGTCCTCGTCGACGGCGACGATCTCGTACTGCGGCCCCTGGTACGCATAGGGAGCCACCGCCGGATCGGAGTCCACCGGTTCCGGTGCCTCGGCGGGTGCGGCCGACGTCTGTTCGCCGGGCGCGATCGCGGCCTCGGTCGTCGACGAGCTCGCCTCGGAGGCCCCGCCTCCGGCCCGCTTCTCCATGACGACGCCAACGATGACGCCGACGACGATCGCGAGCACGGCGAGACCGCCCAGCACCGCCAGGACGAGTCGCTGCGTCTTCGACTTCGGTCGGCGGAAGGTCAACTCGGTCCGGAGAAGCCCCTGGCTCCGGGTGACGAACTCCCACCCATCGTTCTCCCACTTCGCGATCGTGCTGGCTTCCCTGCCACGCATCGTCGTGACGGACGTGAGTTCGTACTGTGTCTCGTCCTCGACCGTGGGGCTCTCAGCCCTCAATGCAGTTCCCATGCGAACTCTCCCCGTTCTTCACGCGCCCGCCATCGCGGAGCACGAAGGCACTGTCGGATCGCCGCGAAACCGATGGCCCCGGCGTGGCATCGAAGGCCCGGTACCTGGTATCGGCAGGCGTCGTTCCCGCCGATACCCGTCGGCTGCGACCCGCGCGGTCGGAGTCTCGGCCTAGGTCGACCGGGACGTCTCGCCGCCGGGGCGATGGTGACGCCGAAGCCGTGGACGGCGAGGCGCAGCAGCACCGGCCCGGGTCGCAGGAGGTCCCGCACGCGGTCGGCGGCGGCCTGCTCGAGGACGGCGATCCCGCGTGCCACCTCGTCGTCGGCCCCGCGGAGCCGGGCCGCGTCGAGGGCAGCGGCGTTGTTCCAGACCTTCCGCCGCGCCTCCCGGAGGAAGGTGCGGGCGGCCTGCCGGTTGGCCGGAGCGATGAGCCGGTCGACCACGGTCCGTCGTCCGCCGACCCGCTCGAGGGCGACGTCCTCGGCGGCGACGCGGGAGGCGAGCACCCCGTCGATCCGCTCGTGGTCGCGCCGACGACGGTCGAGCAGGAACGAGTCGGCGAACTCCTCGGGCGGCACCATCGCCAGCAGGGACAGCGGCAGGTCGTAGTTGATGTGCGCGTTCATGCCCAGGAGCACGTGCGCCTCGGGCGGCAGGCCGCGGTCGGCACCGAACGCCAGCTGCCAGGGCCGCGGCACGTCCGGCCCGCCGGCCCGGAACCCGCGGAGGGCGTGCAGATAGCGGTCGGCGAAGTCCACGACCCACGCCGACACCCAGCGCGCGTCCTCGAACCGGCCGTCGTCGAGGGCGGCGCCGACCGCCTCGGTCGTCCGCAGGTACGTGCCCAGGAAGAAGCGGGCCGGGTCGGAGTCGCCGTCCATGGCCGCGAGCAGGTCGGACATGCGCCCGGCGAGCGCAGCGATCCCGTCGTCCACGATCCGGCGTCCGGGATCAGGCGAGGGCGTCAGACGAGTGCATCGAGGCCCTCGTCCGGCGGCAGCAGCAACCCCGCCTCGACCGGCGGCCGGTGCGGCTGGTCGAGGCCGCGCATGCGCGCCGCGTGCAGCGCCAGCAGCAGGTTCAGCCGCAGCGTGGGGTCGGACGTGAACGGTCCGAGCAGCCGCTCGAGCTTGCCGATCCGGTAGCGCATCGTGTTGTAGTGGAAGTGCAACCGGCGGGCCGACTCGGCCACGTTGAGGTTGGTCTCCAGCAGCACCCGCAGCGTCTCGCGCAGGTCGGCGGAGTCGGCGTCGGCCGCGTCGGCCAGCGGGCCGAGCACCTCGTCGACGTAGGACCGCAGCTCGGAACTGTCCGGGATCAACGACAGCAGCCGGAACACCCCGAGCTGGTCGAAGTGGGTGACCGCCGTCCCCCCGTGGATCTCCTGGCCCACACCCAGCGCCCGCTGCGCCTGCCGGTGCGCCTCGGCCAGCGCCGACAGCGACTCGGCCGGGCGGCCGATACCGGTGCCCAGCAGCCGCCCGACGCGGCGCAGCCGCCCGTTGACCCGGGACGTCACCGCCGACACGAGGCCGGAGACCTCCTCGGGGCTACGCCCGTCGAGGGGCAGCAGCGTGACGATCTCGGTGGCCAGCCCGGCCACCGCCGCCCCCGCGACCTCCGACTCGAGCGCCGCCCGCCAGCCGTCGGCGAGGCGGTCGAGCACGTCGAGGGCCTTGGTCGGGTCGGCGGCGGCGTCGGCGACCGTCTCGGTGGCGGTGACCAGGACGGCGACCGGCCCGTCGAGCCGCCAGCCGAAGCTGCGGGTGTAGGCCAGCGTCCGCTCGGTGTGGCCGACGGAGCCGCCGACCAGCCGGCGGACCAGGTCCCCCTGGAACCGCAGCTCGACGGAGTGCACGGCCTGCAGCCGGATCACCGAGAGCGCGGCGATGACCGCGGCACGCTCCAGCACACCACCGGCGCCGACCATCATGGCGCCGTGGCGGTGCACGGCGACGAGCCAGCCGTGCCGCTGGTCGCCGGCCATGATCGGCGCGACGGCGTACTCCCCCACCCCGCCGGGCAGCTGGTGGTGGCCGGGGACGAGCAGGATGCCGTCGGCCGGGGACAGGTCGGCGTCGGCGAGCACGTCGGCGGGCGTGACGACGGTCTGGTCGGCGCGGACGCCGGAGAGCCGGCGGGACGGCGTGAGCTCGGCGAGGGCGTCGTCGGCGGCGGCGTCGAGCAGCCACAGCCAGTCGCTGATCTCCTCGACGTCGTCCCGCGGTCCGGCGCTGGTGACCACCTCGCGGTCGGGACCGAGCCCCAGCACGGCGACGCCCTCGAGCATCACGGCCAGTCGCTGGGCGACCTCCGCGAGCCCGCCGCCGGTGAGGGCGACGCCGATGAACTCGTCGTCCATGCGCGCCGACAGCGCCAGCGCGTCGCCCTGCTTGGTGACGACGGTGCCGAGCACCTCGGACACGATCTCGTCGAGCCGCACGTGGGCCGGGAGCGCGAGGACCGGCAGCCCGCGGCGGTCGGCCTCGGCGAGCACCTCGCCGGGCACGGGCGCGGGGCCGTCGGCCCGGCGGTAGGCCAGCGCGGCGGTGCCCATGGAGTCCAGCCGTTCGACCAGTGCCCGGCAGTTGGCGGCGTCGGCCGGTGGCAGTCGGGCGCCGAGGACGACGAGCACGTCGGCGCCGGCGCCGGCCAGCGGATCGTTGGGGTCGTCGACGACCATGTGGCGGACGACCCGTCCGAGGCCCGTGGCTCCGGCGGCGACGGCGGTACCCGCGAGACCCGGAAGGTCGAGGACATCCTCGACCGTCAGACCCATCCGTTCGCGCCAACTGGTGCGCTCGGGACGAGCATCGGCGCGCGTCTCGGCGACCGCCCAATTGCGACGGAACGGGATCGACTCATGACGATGCGTCGAGGTCCCCGGCGAGGCATTACCCTGGGTCACGTCGCGTCCTCTCTCCGTTCCGTGTCCAGGCTGCCATAGACCGCCATCCTGTCAGGTGTCCCTGGACGCCGACCCTCATTCTTGGCGACTTCCGCCATACGAGGGCGTGCGACGCGCCGCATAGGTTCGAACCCCGGTCCTCCCCGTCCCGCTGGATGGTAGGCCGTTCACCCCGAAGGGTGACCGACCCATCCTCCGGCACCGGTGACGGGACGGCCCGGGCGGGGGGGTCGAAAGGCCGGCGCCTCCGTTGCTCCAACGGTGAGAGGCCGCCATGCGCACGATCGACGACATCCCAGGCCATGCCGACCGCCGAGCGGCCTCCGTCGCGCCGCCGCGCGGTCGCGCCGCCCGCGCCGGACTACCCACGATCCCGCTCCCCCGCGAGTCCGCCCAGGCCACGGCGCGCACCGCCCGCCCGGCCCGTGCCGCGACCGCGGTTCCCGCCTCCGCCAGCACGGGCGTCGCCGAGCTGCTGCGCGGCCCGGTCCGCCCCGCCCGGGTGCTCATGAGCCTCCCGGCGGCGGTCTACGTGTCGATCCCGACCGACCGCGGCAGCGACGTCGTCGGGGTCCTCACGAGCGACGCCGCCCGCCTCCCCCTGGGCTGCGTCCTCTTCCGCCCGAGCAACGGCCGCCCGCTGGTGGCCCTGCCGAGCGGCGCTCCGGCCGAGGTCGGGGGCGGCCGGATCGTCGTCGGTGACCTCGCCGTCAGCGCCGCCGCGTGGTGGAACCCGCGGCCCAAGCTCCCGAGCCTGCGTCCCGCGCTGCTCCCCGAGGGCGTCCGCCAGCTGCGCAACGCGCTCTACGGCGAGGGCGTCCCCCACAGCGCCTTCACCCTCCCCGGCCTGCCGACCGGCCCCGGCGGTCCCCTCGCCGCGCTGCGCGGCGCCGTCCGCCGTGCCGACCTCGACGCCGCCCTGCGCACCGCCACCCGCCTGATCGGCCTCGGCCCCGGCCTCACGCCGGCCGGCGACGACGTCATGGCGGGCACGATCGCCGGCCTCGTCCTCCTCGGCCACCCGTCGGCGGAGCGCTTCGCCGCGGGCGTCTACTCGCTGGCCGCCGGCCGCACCACCGAGCTCTCCCGGGCCCTGCTCCGGCACGCCGCCTGCGGGCGGGTCAGCGGCGAGTACGCCGCCGTCCTGCACGCGCTGGTCGGCGAGCGGCCGCTGGCACCGGCGGTCGCCGGCCTGCTGGCCACCGGCTCGACGAGCGGCCGGGCGATGGCCCTGGGCCTCTGCACCGCGATCGACCTGGTCGACCGGACGCTGCGGGTCCGCTGACGCATTCCTCGACGCGCCCTCGGTCCCTGGGACCGGGGGCGCGTCGGCGTTCCGGGGGCTGAGCGGGATCAGTTCGGGACGGCGCCCTCGACCGGCGGCAGCACCGGCCCGAGCGACTCCCACTGGGAGATGCGGCAGCCGTCGGTGCGGGACAGCTCGATGTCGACGTCCGCGGCCTGCCAGCGGCCGGTGATCGTGGCCGTCTCCGGGCCCCCGTACTGCTCGGTGCACGCCATGTCGGTCGGCAGCGGCGCGAACGGGTCGTCGAGGCCCTCCAGGTGCGCGCAGGCCGCTGCGGCGTCGGGGTGGTCGCCCTCGGGCGTCCCGTCGCAGGTGAGCGTGTAGCGCTCGGGCTCGGTGCCGTCGCCACGGTCCAGCACGATCATCAGGGCGTTCTCCGCCTCGGACGCCGAGGCGCTGGTGGACGACCCCGCGTCCGAGCCGCCCCCCGCGGTCGCGGCACAGCCGGCCAGGGCGAGCAGCAGGAGCCCCATGATCACGCGCATGACGGGAGAACGTACGGGACAGCGTGCGAGTTGCCGGGGAGCGCGCCGCCTCAGATGCGGGACGCGTGGATGCTGGTGACGAGGATGGCGCGGGCGCCGAGCTCCCAGAGCTCGTCCATGACGCGGTTGGTGTCGTACTGCGCCACCATCGCGCGCACGGCGGACCAGCCGGGGGTCTGCAGCGGGCTCACGGTCGGCCCCTCGATGCCCGGCGTGATGGCGGTCGCCTGCGCCAGGATCTCGTTGGGGCAGTCGTAGTCGAGCATCACGTACTGGCGGGCGACCAGGACGCCGCGCAGCCGACGCCGCAGCTGCGCCACCGCCGGGATCTCCTCGGCCCCCTCCCGGCGCACGAGGATGGCCTCGCTGGCCAGCACGGGCGGTCCGATGATGTGCAGGCCCGCGGCCCGCAGCGTCGTCCCCGTCTCGACGACGTCGCAGACGGCGTCGGCCACCCCGAGCCGGCAGGCGGTCTCCACCGCGCCGTCGAGCTTGACCACGCTCGCCTTCACGCCCGACTCGGCCAGGTAGCGCTGCAGCAGCGTCGGGTAGGCGGTGGCGATGCGCTTGCCCGCGAGCTGGTCGACCCGTTCGATGCCCGACTCCACGGGGGTGGCGAAGCGGAACGAGGACTGCCCGAAGCCGAGCGTCATGACCTCGACCGCCGCCGGGCCCTCGCCGTCGGACGGGGCGGTCTCCATCAGCATGTCGCGGCCGGTGATGCCGACGTCGAGCGTCCCCGACGCCACGTAGACGGCGATGTCGCGGGGACGCAGGTAGAAGAACTCGGTGTCGTTGTCGGGGTCGTAGACCGCGAGGTCCTTGGAGGTGCGGCGCTGCCGGTAGCCGCTCTCGGCGAGCATCTCGGCCGCGGGCTCGCTCAGGACGCCCTTGTTGGGCACGGCGATGCGCAGCACTGGAGGTCTCCTCGGACGTGAGATGACAGGGCGGCCCTCGAGCAGGGACCCGCGGCGCGCGGAGCGTGTCGTGGGGGGCTCGAGGGTCCTTTTTCAGAGGTGAGCGTAGACGTCGTCCAGCGTGAGACCCCTGGTCAGCATGAGGACCTGCACCCGATAGAGGAGCTGGCTGATCTCCTCCGCCGTCCGTTCGTCGGTCTCGTGCTCGGCGGCCATCCAGGCCTCCGACGCCTCCTCGACGACCTTCTTGCCGGCGGCGTGGACGCCGTCGCGGACCGCCCGCACGGTGCCCGACGACGGGTCGTCGGCGGCCACCTTCCCGGCGAGCTCGGCGAACAGCGAGTCGAAGGTCTTCACGCGTAGCCGCCCGCGGTGAAACCGGTCGGGCCCTGGGGGCCCCGCACGTCGCGGAGGGTGAGCGCCGTGGCCAGCGCGGCGATGGTGGCCTCCCAGCCCTTGTCCTCGGCCGAGTCGGGCAGGCCGGCACGGTCGCGGGCCTGCTCCTCGGTGTCACACGTGAGGACGCCGTTGCCGACCGGCTTGCCGGCGTCGAGCGCGACCCGGGTCAGGCCCGCGGTGACGGCGTCGCAGACGTACTCGAAGTGCGGCGTGCCGCCACGGACGACGACGCCGAGGGCGACGACGGCGTCGTGCCGCTCGGTGAGGGCCTGGGCGACCACGGGCAGCTCGACCGCCCCCGGCGCCCGCACCACGGTGGGGTCGGTGACGCCGCTGGCCTTCGCCGCCTCGAGAGCGCGCGCGAGCAGGCTGTCGGTGATCTCGGCGTGCCACGTGGTGGCGACGATGCCGAGCGTCAGCCCGGCGGCGTCCACCGGCTCGACGACGGGTGCTCCGGAGCCGCTCATGCGGGCTGCACCGGGTTGTCGGCCGGACCGGACTCGGTCTCGGGCTCGATGATGTCGAGCAGGTGGCCCATCCGGTCGCGCTTGGTGCGCAGGTAGTCCAGGTTCTGCGTGGTCACGTGGCTGGGCAGCGGCACCCGGCCGACGACCTTGAGGCCGTAGCCCTCGAGCCCGGCGCGCTTGGCCGGGTTGTTGCTCAGCAGCCGCATCGTGCGCACGCCGAGGTCGACCAGGATCTGCGCGCCGGTGCCGTAGTCGCGGGCGTCGGCGGGCAGGCCCAGGTCGAGGTTGGCGTCGACGGTGTCCAGGCCCATGTCCTGCAGCTGGTAGGCCTGCAGCTTGTGCAGCAGGCCGATCCCCCGGCCCTCGTGGCCGCGGATGTAGAGCACGATCCCGCGGCCCTCCTGGGCGACGGCGGCCAGCGCGGCCTGCAGCTGCGGGCCGCAGTCGCAGCGCAGCGAGCCGAAGACGTCGCCGGTGAGGCACTCGGAGTGCACGCGGACGAGCACGTTCTCGCCGTCGCCGATGTCGCCGTAGACGAAGGCGACGTGCTCGCGGTTGTCGTACGTGCTGCGGAAGCCGACGGCGGTGAAGTTGCCCGGCGCCAGCGGCACCGACGCCTCGGCGACCCGCTCGACCAGCTTGTCGAAGCGCTTGCGGTAGGCGATCAGGTCGGCGATCGAGATCATGACGAGGTCGTGCTCGTCGGCGAAGACGCGCAGCTCCTCGCCGCGCGCCATGCCGGTCGGGTCCTTCTCGCTGACGATCTCGCAGAGCACGCCGGCCGGCCGCAAGCCGGCGAGGACGGCGAGGTCCACCGCGGCCTCGGTGTGGCCGGGCCGGCGCAGGACGCCGCCGTCCTTGGCCCGCAGCGGCACGATGTGGCCGGGTCGCGCGAGGTCGGCCGACGTCGTCTCGGGGTTCGCGAGCAACCGGATGGTGTGCGCGCGGTCGAACGCCGAGATGCCGGTGCTCACGCCCTCGCGGGCGTCGACGGTGACCGTGTAGGCGGTGCCGCGCCGGTCCTGGTTGACCCGGAACATCGGCGGCAGGTCCAGCCGGTCCGCGTCGGTCTCGGTGACGGGCACGCAGATGTAGCCGGAGGTGTACCGGACCATGAAGGCCACGAGCTCCGGCGTCGCGAGCTCGGCGGCGAAGATCAGGTCGCCCTCGTTCTCGCGGTCCTCGTCGTCGATGACGACGACGGGCCGGCCGTCCTTGATGGCGGCGATGGCGCTCTCGATGGTGTCCAGGCGCCCCAGCGGACCGCTCATGACCGCCCTCCGAGCAGGCGCTCCACGTACTTCGCGATCACGTCGACCTCCAGGTTGACCGGATCCCCCGGGGCGCGGGCGCCCAGCGTGGTCTCGCGGAGGGTGGTGGGGATGAGGCTGACCTCGAACCAGGGGTCCTCGTCGTCGGCGGCGCTGACCGCGCTCACCGTGAGCGAGACGCCGTCGACGGCGATCGAGCCCTTCTCGACGACGTAGCGGGCGAGCGCGGACGGCAGGCCGATGCGCACGACCTCCCACGCGTCGCCGGGGGTGCGCGCCAGCACGCTGCCGACGCCGTCGACGTGGCCCTGCATCATGTGCCCGCCGAGCCGGGTGTGCGGGGTGACGGCGCGCTCGAGGTTCACCCCGGAGCCGGTCTCGGCCGCGCCGAGGCTGCTGCGGCGGAGGGTCTCGCCCATGACGTCGGTGCTCCAGACGCCGTCGGCGACGTCCACGACGGTCAGGCACACGCCGTTGACGGCGATGGAGTCGCCGAGGGCCACGCCATCGAGCACGCGCTCGGCGCGGATCCGCAGGACCGCGGAGTCCGAGCCGTCCTCGCGGACCACGAGCGTGCCCACCTCCTCGACGATCCCGGTGAACACCTCAGCTCCCTCCGTCCGCGGACTGCCCGACCCCAGTGTGCCGGGTCGGACGCATCCGGATCTGCACGTCGCCGCCCAGGCGGGTGACATCGATGATCCGGAGGGTCAGCGCGTCGCTGATCGCGGGAATTCCCAGGTCCCCCACCAGGGAGGGACCCGCGCCGAGCAGTTTCGGGGCCTGGTGCAGCACGATCTCGTCGACCAGGCCGGCGCGGAGGAACGCCGCGGCCAGTTCCGGCCCGCCCTCGAGCAGGGCGCGGCGCACGTCGAGGTCGTACAACTCGGCCACCAGCGCGGCCGGATCCGTGGCGCGACTCACATGCGTACGGGCGGCGTCGTCGAGGACCCGTGCGGTCGACGGCACGCGGCCGCGGCGGTCCACGACGACGCGGAGCGGCTGCCGCTCGGTGTTCCCGCCGTCGGCGTCCCGGACGGTCAGCTGGGGGTCGTCGGTCAGCACGGTGCCCGAGCCGACGACGACGGCGTCGCACGTCGCCCGCAGCCGGTGCACCTCGGCGCGCGCCTGCTCGCCGGTGATCCAGCGGCTGCTGCCGTCGGCTGCGGCGACGCGGCCGTCGAGGGTGGCCGCGACCTTCCAGATGACATAGGGGCGCCGCTCGTGGACGCCGGTGAGCCAGCCGGCCAGGGCGCCGGTCTCGGCCTCGGCCTGCTCGACGCCCTGCACGACCTCGATCCCGGCCTCGCGCAGCCGGCCGGCCCCGCCTTCGGCGAGCTCGGTCGGCTCCGGGACGGCGACGACGACCCGCGCCACGCCGGCCGCGATCAGCGCCTCGGCGCACGGCCCGGTCCGGCCGGTGTGCGCGCAGGGCTCCAGCGTGACGACGACGGTGCCACCGCGTGCGCGGTCACCGGCCTGGGCCAGCGCCGTCACCTCGGCGTGCGGGCCGCCGGGAGGCGAGGTCGCCCCCTCCCCCACCGGCGTGCCGTCCGCGGCCAGCACGACCGCGCCGACGGCCGGGTTGGGGCTGGTCGTGCCGAGCACCGAGGCGCCGAGCTCGCGCGCCCGGGCCATGGCGCGCGAACTCGGCTCGGGGGTGACGCTCACCCCGGTATCGCCGCGGCGGCCTGGGCGCGCAACGCGGCGATGGCCTTGCCCGGGTCGTCCGCGCCGTAGACCGCGGACCCGGCGACGAACACGTCGGCACCCGCCTCGGCGGCCGCCTCGATCGTGTCGTCGTTGATGCCGCCGTCGACCTCGATGAACAACGTGAGGTGCCCGGATTCGACCAGCTCGCGGGCCCGACGGACCTTGGGCAGCACCTCGGCGATGAACTCCTGACCGCCGAAGCCGGGCTCGACGGTCATGACGAGCAGCGTGTCGAAGCCGGGCAGCACCTCGAGGTACTGCTCGAGCGGGGTGCCGGGCTTGAGCGCCAGGCCGGCGAGTGCCCCGGCGGCCCGGATGTCTCGGGCCACCGCGGTCGGGTCGTCGCAGGCCTCGGCGTGGACGGTGACGTTGCGGGCGCCGGCCTCGGCGTAGCCCGGCGCCCAGCGCTCGGGCGCCTCGATCATGAGGTGGCAGTCCAGCGGGACCGGGCTCACCGCCTGGAGGGCCTCCATGACCGGCAGCCCGAAGGTCAGGTTCGGCACGAAGTGCGCGTCCATGACGTCGAAGTGCAGCCAGTCCGCGCCGGGAACGCGCTGGGACTCGTCGCCCAGCCGGGCGAAGTCCGCCGACAGGAGGCTCGGCGCGATCAACAGTTCCCGGGGCACAGGGCCCGAGTCTAGGTGGCGGCTGATCAGCCACGACCGCCCGTCGGTCGCCGCCCTGCAGGGCGTGCGTCCCCCGTGGCCGCGGGTAGATCCAGCAGTACCGCCCTACGCTGCCCAGGTGACCCAGGCCACCCGCCGCGACGCGGCGTCGCCGTGCGGCTGGCCGCGCTCTGCCTGGGCCCGCTCGGGAAACTCAGCGACCGCCTCGTGTGCGGCCCCGCGGTGCGCGGTGGGCTGCTCCTGGACCTCGCGCTCGCCGGCCGCGTCGAGCAGACCGACGACAGCATCGTCGTCGACCCGACACCCATCGGCTTCGACCCGGCCGACCGCCTGCTCGCCGCGATCGGCGTGGAACCGGAGCGGTCGCTCGACGGCTGGCTGGACGAACGGCGGCTCGGCCTGCGCGACGTCGCTGACGCCGCCGTGGCCACGGGACGCTGGACCAGCCGGCGGGCTGTGGTCGGCTTCGGTCGCCGGTACATCGACGGCGCGTTCGAGCAGACCTCCGCCGACCTGCAGCGGGATCCGGCGGGCCCGCCCCTCGGCTGGACTCCCGCCGATGCCGCGGTCACGGCGATCGCTGCGACCGCCGGCCTGCTCGACCGGGACATCGGCTACGCCATGGAGGTGGCGCCCGAGGTCATCGCGGCGACCGACAGCGCGGCATGGCTGTGCACTGCCGTGATCGAGCACCTGCAGTTGCTGATCGAACGGTGGGCCGCCGAGGCGGCGGGCCTCAGCCCGTTCTGAACGCGCTCAGTCGCGCGGCCGGCAGCGCGATCCAGTCGTCCCAGGACAGGTCGCGGCCGACGTAGCGGGGGCGCGGCATCGGCCACTCGGCCTCGAGCCACCGCGGCGCGAACTCGTCGAACGCGCGCTCCACGTCGCTGCCGACCAGCTTGTCGACCACCCACCAGGACACCTCGGCGCCGGCCTCGCCCTGCTTCTCGGGCGGGTCGACGTACAGGCAGCCCAGCAGCTCGGCCTCGTCGTCCTCGAACAGCCCGTACAGGAAGCTCTGGTGCGCCGCGATCTCCCGCTCGTGGTGGGCGAGGTCGTCGCGGTCCTGCTCGAGCGTCATGTGCGCCGGCGGCCATCCCCAGGCCTTGCCGTAGATCGACCAGAGCCGCTCCCGCGAGCCCATGACGGCGGGGAAGTCGATCTCGGTGTCGGCCGCACCCATCGGCCGCAGGTGCTGCCCGGTGGGCAGGTCGGCGCGCAGCGGGTGCTCGAAGTCGTCGGGCAGCCAGGTCATGCGGGCACGTTAGCGGGGCGCCTCCGGCGCGGGTCGCGGTGCAGGCCGCCGTCCGCCCACCGGGGCCAGGGGCGGGCCGTGCCGCGGCCGGTGTGCCGGATGAGCCGGGCCAGCGCCTCGTCGACGGACGGCCGGGCGTCGGGATCGGTCGCGGTCAGCCGGCCGAGGACGTCGCGGAGGCGGCGGTCCTCGTCGTCGGGATCGAGGACCGCCTGCAGCGTCGCCCCGATGCCGAACACGTCCATGGCCGTCGTCACCGGGCCGCCGCGGGCGGCGGCCAGCTCGGGGGCGTCGAAGTCGTCGGTGCCGACCTGCTCGCCCCGGCGCAGGAGCCGGCCGAGGGGGCGGGCGGCACCGAGGTCGACCAGGCGCACGCGACGGTCGACGAGCAGGACGTTGTCCGGGCAGATGTCCAGGTGCGCACTGCCCGAGCGGTGCAGGCTGCGGACGGCGGCCAGCAGCCCCACGCCCAGGCGGGCGGCGTCCGCGCCGGACAGCGGGCCGGCGTCGTCGAGCGCCTCGTCCAGGGCCGGACCGTCCAGGTACTCCAGGACGAGATGCGGGACGTCGGCGCGCGTGCGGTCGGCGATCAGCCGCGGGAACGCCGGGTGCCGCAGCGGCCGGAGCGCCGCGGCCTCGCGACCGAGCGCGCGCGTCCAGCGCGGCCGGGACCAGCCCGGACGCACGACCTTCACCAGGGTCGGCACCCACTGGTCGATCGACCAGCAGAGCCAGGTCTCGCAGTGGTGGCCGACCGTCAGCCGGGTCCAGGCGAGGTGGCCGGGCACGAGCGGCGTCCCGCGCGGCGGGTCCCACAGCGGTCCGCCGTCCTCCTCGTCGACGTCCAGTCCGACCGCGGTCACGGCTCCTCCTTCGGTGGTCGCGGATGCCGCCGTCCCGGCCGGGGACCGGTCGGGACGGCGGCGAGCCCGTTCCTCAGTACTTCGAGCGCGAACGCGAACGGCTGCGGCTCCGGCTGCGGCTGCGGCTCCGACCGCGGCCGTGGCCCTTGTGGCTCGGGGCGGCGACGACGCCGCCGACGATGCGGGGACTGGTGGCCATGCTGTTCACCTCCTTCCGGGATCGAAGGTGCCGACAGGGACCGCGAAACGGTCGGTGTCGGTGGACAGGACGGGGAGGGCGAAGCGGTCGGTGTCCGGCTCCGGCCCGACGGCGGTGGCCGGTCGGGCGGCCGGGACGGGCCGGGTCCGGAGCGGGAGGACCGGCACGGTGCGGTCGGCGATCGCCGCCAGGCGCGGGTCGTGGGTGACCAGCACGACGGTGCGGTTGCGGCCGACCGAGCGGATGGCGGCGATGACCTGGTCGGCCGCGTCGAGGTCCAGGGACGTCGTGGGCTCGTCGAGCAGCACCACGGGCGCCGGGGAGACGACCGCCCGGGCGATGGCGACCCGCCGACGCTGGCCGCCGGAGAGCAGCACGCCGCTCTCGCCGAGCGGGGTGTCGTAGCCCAGGGGCAGGTCGAGGGCGAACTCGTCGACCCACGCCTCGCGGCCGGCGGCGAGGACGTGTGCCCGGGACGCACCGAGCCGGCCGAAGGCGATGTTCTCGGCGATCGTGCCGTCGAGCAGCCACGGGTCCTGCGGGACGAAGGCGAGCCGCCGCCGCAGCGCGACCGGGTCGAACTCGCGGACGTCGACGCCGTCGAGCAGCACGCGGCCGGAGTCGACGTCGTAGAGGCGCAGCAGGAGGTGCAGGACGGTGCTCTTGCCGGCCCCGCTGGGCCCGAACAGGCAGACCGTCTCCCCCGCCGCCACGTCGAGGTCGAAGTCGCGGAGCACCGGCCGCTCGGGGTCGTAGCCGAAGCCCACCCCCTCCAGGCGCAGCCCCTGTCGGACCGGGGGCACCGGCCGCGGCGCCGCCGGGACCGGCACCGACTCGGTGCACTGCAGGATCTCGGCGAGCCGGGCGACGCTGGCGGCGGCCTTGGCCCGGACGGCGGCCAACCGGACGAGGCCGCGCACCGGCGACTGCAGGTCGCGCAGATAGGCGAGGACGACCAGCAGTTCGCCGGTGGTCAGCGCCCCCGACAGGACCCGCAGGCCGCCGGCGACGAGGACGATCCCGGTGCCGACCGCGAGCACGGTCGACGGGACCGGCGACCAGCGCGCCTCGACGCTCACCGAACGCTCCTCGGCGCGGACGACGCGGTCGTTGGCGACGGCGAACAGCTGGCGGGCGCGGTCGTGGCGGCCGAACGCCTGGACGGCGCGCACGTTGCGCAGCACGTCGACGGCGGTGCCGTTCAGGCGGCCGGCCTCCTCGCGGGCGGTCACCTCGGCGGCCCGGACGAGCCGCCGCTGGCGAGCCGTCAGCCACGCCAGCACCGGGAGCACGGCCAGGCCGAGGGCGGCCAGGACCGGGTCCATGATCAGCAGGACGACGAGGGCGCCGCCGAGCAGCAGCACGTCGGGGACGAGCGTCGCGACGGTCACCACGATCGCGTCGAGGACCCGCCCGACGTCGGTGGTCAGCCGGTTGCCGACCTCGCCCGAGCGCATCCGGTCGTGCCAGCGCAGCGACAGGGTCAGCGCGTGCGCGAACACGCCCGCCCGCAGCGCGCCGCCGATGCGCTCGGCGGCCCGCTCGGAGGACGCGGTCGCGGCGGCGTCCAGCAGTTCCTCGGCGACGGTCAGGAGCACCATCGACCACGCGGCGGCGACCAGCAGGGCCGCGGGCGCCAGCTGGGCCAGCCAGCCGTCGAGCGGCCCCTCCGGAGGAAGCCCGCCCAGTGCGGAGTCGATGGCGAGGGCCAGCGGCCAGGGGCGCAGCAGGGAGCAGGCGATCTGGGCGGCGGAGGCGACGGCGGCTCCGGTCAGCCGACCGGCCTCCGGACGGACGTACGGGAGCGCCAGCCGCCACAGACCCGGGGTGGGGCCGGGAGCGGGGGTCGGCGAGCGCATGCCCCGACACTGCGGGCCCGGAGGTCCAGAGCTCCAGTGGACCAACGGCCTACGACCGCGTGCGGCCTCGCCTCAGCGGGTGCGGCGGAGCAGCGCCATGAACATGGCGTCGGTGCCGTGCCGGTGCGTCCACAGCTGGCCGTGCTCGCCGCGGGCGACGTCCGGCACCTCCGGCAGCAGCGGGGCCACGGGCAGCACCTCGACGTCGTCCCGGGCCGCCGCGGCGTCGACGACGTCCACCGTCTCGGCGGTGTGCGGGGAGCAGGTCACGTAGGCGACGACGCCCCCGACCCGGACGGACGGCGAGCGCGCTGTCCAGCAGCGCGGTCTGCAGCTCGACCAGCGGCGGGACGTCGTCCGGGGTCCGCCGCCAGCGCACCTCGGGACGGCGGCGCAGCGCGCCCAGCCCGGTGCACGGCGCGTCGAGCAGGACCCGGTCGAACGAGCCGGGCGCCCACGGCGGTTGGGTGCCGTCGGCGATCAGCACCTCGACGTCGTCCTCGCCGCTCACCGCCTGCCGGACCAGCTCGGCGCGGTGCGGCGCGCGGTCGGCGGCGGTGAGCCGCACCCCCGCCGGCCGGACGGCGGCCAGCAGGCTCGCCTTCCCGCCCGGCCCGGCGCACATGTCCAGCCAGGCGGCGTCGGGTCCGTCGAGCGGGACGCGGGTCAGCAGCAGCGCCGCCAGCTGGCTGCCCTCGTCCTGCACACCCGCCGCGCCGGAACGCACCGACGGCAGCCGTCCCGGGTCGCCGCCGGACAGCCGGACGGCGTACGGCGACCACGGGCCCGCCGCTCCCCCGGACTCCTCCACCAGCGCCGCCCGGTCGGTGCGGCGAGCCACGAGGTGGACCTCCGGGGCGACGTCGTCGGCGAGGAGGGCGGCCTCGAGCTCGGCGTCGTCGGCGCCCAGAGCGTCCCGCCAGGCGTCGACGATCCAGCGGGGGTGGTCGGTGGCGAGCCCGAGGCGGGTCTCGGCGTCGCCGCCCAGGCGCTCCAGCCAGGCGGCACGGTCCCCGCCGCCGGCCACCTTGCGCAGCACGGCGTTGACCAGTCCGGAGGCGCCGGTGCCGACGATGGCCCGGGTCAGATCGACGGTGGTGTCGACGGCCGCGTGCGACGGCACCCGGAGGTCGACCACCTGGTACGCGCCGAGGCGGAGCAGGTCGAGCACCCGCGGGTCGAGCTCGCCCAGCGGCCGGGAGACCAGCCCGGTGAGGATCGCGTCGAGCGTGCCCTGGGCGCGCAGCGTCCCGTAGGCCAGCTGCGTGCTGAAGGCGGCGTCGCGCTCGTCGAGCTGGCGCTCGCGCAGCAGCTGCGGGAGCAGCAGGTTGGCGTAGGCGCCGCGGGAGGAGACGCCGTCCAGCACGTCGTAGGCGGTCAGCCGGGCGCCGTCGAGCACCGGACGGCGGGTCGCCGGGTGCCGGCGCCGTCCCTGCTTCGGGCCACCACCCTTCGGGCGGCGAGGGGCGGTCATCCGCCGACCCGCTCCCCCGGCGCCGGCCGTGCGCCGCGGGCCCAGTCGGCGGCGGGCAGCATCCGCTTGCCGGCGGGCTGGACCTCGTCGAGGACCACGGGCTGCCCGTTGCCGGTGCCGACGTAGACCTCGCCGGACTCGAACAGCACCTCGCCCTCGTCGAGCGAGGGGCCGTCCAGGATCGGCGACACCGGGCCGAGGCGCAGCCGGTCCCCCCGCCAGGTGGTCCAGGCGCCGGGTGCCGGCGTCACGCCGCGGATCCGCCGATCCACGACGTACGCGGGCAGCGACCAGTCGATGCGTGCGTCGGCCGTCTCGATCCGCGGGGCCAGGCTGATGCCCTCGGCCGGCTGCGGCTCGGGGACCAGCAGCCCTGCCTCGATGCCGTCGAGAGTGGCGACCAGGAGGCCGGCGCCACTGTGCGCGAGCCGGGCGAGCAGGTCGCCCGCGGTGTCCTGCGGCCCGATCGGCTCGGTGATCGTGCCGTAGACCGGGCCGGTGTCCAGGCCGGCCTCGATCAGGAATGTCGAGGCGCCGGTGATCTCGTCGCCGGCCATGATCGCGTGCTGGACCGGCGCGGCTCCGCGCCAGGCGGGCAGCACCGAGAAGTGCAGGTTCACCCAGCCGTGCCGGGGCAGGTCGAGGGCGGCCTGCGGCACGAGCGCGCCGTAGGCGACCACGGGGGCGCAGTCGACGGCGAGATCCGCCAGCTGCGCCAGGAACTCGGGATCCCGCGGCGAGCGCGGCTGCAGCACCGGGACGCCGGCGGCATCGGCCCGCTCGGCCACCGGCGAGCGGCTGGCCTTGCGGCCGCGGCCGGCTCGGGCGTCGGGCCGGGTGAGGACGGCGGCGACCTCGTGCCGGGAGGCCAGCAAGCGCCTCGAGGGACGGGACGGCCGGTTCCGGCGTGCCGGCGAAGAGGAGCTTCAGTGGGGACTCACCTTGACGACCGGCTCGGGCATCGGCAGGTACTCGGCCATCCCCGCCCACTCGGCCTCCTCGAGCAGCGCCAGGGCGGCGGCGCGGGCCTCGGCGTCGAGCCGGTCGACGAACAGGACGCCGTCGAGGTGGTCGGTCTCGTGCTGGATGGCCCGGGCGAGCAGCTCGGAGCCCTCGACGCGCACCGGGTCGCCGTGCATGTTCCAGCCGCTGGCCACGACGTGCAGGTGCCGGCGGCAGTCCCAGCGGTAGCCGGGGATCGACAGGCAGCCCTCGGGGCCTTCCTCGGTCTCCTCGCCCACGGGGCGGACGTCGGGGTTGACCAGGTGGCCGACCTCGCCGTCGACGTACCAGGTGAAGACCCGCAGGCCCACGCCGATCTGGGGCGCCGCCAGGCCCGCTCCCCCGGCGGCGTGCATGGTCTCGGTGAGGTCGGCGACCAGCCCGCGCAGCTCGGCGTCGAAGTCGACGACGGGGGCCGCCGGGGTGCGGAGGACCGGGTCGCCGAGGAGCCGGATCGGGGTGACGCTCACCGGTCGATCGTATGTGGCGGCGATCCGAGCGCCCGCTGCGCGGCTACACGAGGTCGAGGGGGTCGAGCTGGACGCGGACGTGCTCGGGCACCTTCTTCGCGCTGCGCACGCCCTGCACCTCGGTGAGCGCGTGCGCGAGCGCCGCACCCTCGGTGCGGGGCACGCGGACGAGGTACCGCTCCCGCTCGCCCTCCTGGCCCGGTCGCGGCGGCTCGGGCACCGGGCCCAGCAGATCGGCGTCGTCGGGCAGGCGCAGCGCCTCCAGGAACTCGGCCAGCGCTGCGGGCGACCCCGACAGCGACGCGATGCGGGTGACCGGCGGGAAGCCGAGCTCGCGGCGGTCGGCGAGCTCGCGCTCGGCCAGCCACGCCGGGTCCCAGCGGACCAGCGCCTGGACGACGGGGTGCGCCGCGTCGGCCGCGACGACGACGGTGCCCCCGGCCGATGCGGGACGCACCAGGGTGGCCGCGTTCATCCACCGGCGCAGCGTCTCCTCGCCGGCGCGGAGGTCGGCCCGGCCCAGCAGCGCCCACGAGTCGAGCAGCAGCGCCGCGCCGTAGCCACCCTCGGCGACGGGCTCGGCCCCTGGTGTCGCGACGACGAGTGACGGGCCGGCGTCGACCGTGGACAGCACGCCGGTGGTGCTGCCGGACGTGCGGACCACCGCGCCGGGGAACGCCCGCGCCAGCTCCTCCGCGGTCCGGGACTCCCCCACCACCGCGGCCCGGAGCTTGGTGCCGTGGCAGTGCGGGCAGTCGAAGGTGGCCGCCGGGCGGGCGCACCACCGGCAGGCCGGGATCCGCGTCCCCCCGGGTCCCGGGCGGGGCGAGATGCCGAGGGGGCCGGCGCAGTGCGCGCAGCGGGCCGGCGCCCGGCACCGCGCGCACGACAGCGAGGGGACGTATCCCCGCCGCGGCACCTGGACGAGAACCGGCGCCCCGCCGGCGAGCGCCTTCCGGGCCGCCTCGTGCGCGAGCGACGGCAGCCGGGCCGAGCGTGCGGCCGGGTCGCGGGCGAGCTCGAAGTCGTCGCCGAGCGCCTGCACCCGGGGCGACGCCGCGCGCAGCGCGTTCCGGTCGGCCGCCAGCTCGTGCGCCCACCCGGACTCGACGAGCAGGGCCGCCTCCGCCGTGCGCGCGGTGCCCGCCACCACGGCCGCGCAGTTGTCCAGGTACGCGCGCTGGACCAGCACGTCCCGCGCGTGCGGATAGGGCGCGTGGTCGTCGGAGTGCAGGTCGTCGCCGTCGTCCCAGACGACCACCAGGCCGAGGTCGCGCACCGGCGCGAACATCGCCGCGCGGGTGCCCAGCACGACCTGGGCCGCGCCGCGCGAGGCGGCCAGGAAGGAGCGGTAGCGCTTCTCCGGGGTGTCACCGGCCCGCAGGACGGTGAACGAGTGCTGCGGCAGCACGGCACCCGCGGCCGCTTCGAGGCGGTCGAGGTCCTTGCGGTCCGGGACGACGACGAGGGCACCGCGACCGGCCGACAGCGCAGCCCGGCACAGCTCGGCCAGCCGGGACGGCCAGTCCTCGCCCGGGAGCGCGGTCCAGACGGCGCGGGCCGGCCGGCCCTCGGCCAGGGCGGCCAGCAGTGCCGGGCCGGCCGGGTAGCGGCCGAAGCCGGCCGGGTCGGGCGGCCCGGGCAGCGCGTCCGGAGTCGGGTGACGGGCGCTTCTCCGCGTTGGCCCGGCGCGGTGGGACCGCCAGGCGGAGGACGTCGCTCATCGTCCCCGCGTAGCGGTCGGCGATCGCGCGCAGCAATCGGGCCACCTGCGGGGTCAGCACCGGCTCGCCGGAGGGCACGTGGGCGAGCGGCAGCAGCTTGCCGGTGAACTCCGTCGACCCGCCGGTCTCCAGGACGAACCCGTCGACGAGCTGGCCGCTGAACCGGACGCGCACCCGGCACCCGGCCTGCACCGTGTCGGCGAACTTCTCCGGCACGCCGTAGTCGAACGGCCGGTCGAGGTGCGCCAGGGGCACGTCGACGACGACCCGGGCCACCGTCGGAGCGCGGGCGGCCCGGGTCCGTCGGCGCGTCGCTCAGCTAGGCCCCGACGCGCCGAACGCAGGGCCTCGACGCGGTCCAGTCGCTCCCACGGCAGGTCGAGGTCGGTGCGGCCGAAGTGGCCGTATGCCGCCGTCGGGGCGTAGATCGGCCGGAGCAGGTCCAGGTCGCGGACGATGGCGCCCGGACGCAGGTCGAACACCGTGGTGATCGCCTTCTCGAGGACGTCGTCGGCCAGGGTGCCGGTGCCGAAGGTCTCCACGAACAGGCCGACCGGGTGCGCGGCACCGATCGCGTAGGCCACCTGCACCTCGCAGCGCCGCGCGAGCCCTGCCGCGACGACGTTCTTGGCGACCCAGCGCATGGCGTACGCGCCGGAGCGGTCGACCTTCGAGGGGTCCTTGCCGGAGAACGCGCCGCCGCCGTGGCGGGCCATGCCGCCGTAGGTGTCGACGATGATCTTGCGGCCGGTCAGTCCGGCGTCACCCATCGGGCCGCCGATGACGAACTTGCCGGTCGGGTTGACCAGCAGGCGGTAGCCGTCGGTGGGCAGACCGAGCGCGGCCAGCTCCGGCTCGACGACCAGTTCCTGGACGTCGGGGGTGAGCAGCTGCTCGATCGAGATGTCCTCGGCGTGCTGGGAGGAGACGACGACGGTGTCGACGGCGACCGGCTGGTCGTCCTCGTAGACGACGGTGACCTGGGTCTTGCCGTCGGGCCGCAGGTAGGGCACGGACCCGTCCTTGCGCACCGCTGCGAGCCGACGCGAGAGCCGGTGGGCCAGCGCGATCGGCAGCGGCATGAGCTCGGGGGTCTCGTCGGTCGCGTAGCCGAACATCAGGCCCTGGTCGCCGGCGCCCTGGCGCTCGATGGCGTCGTCGGACGTGCCCTCGGTGCGGGCCTCGTACCCGGTGTCGACGCCCTGGGCGATGTCCGGGGACTGCGCGCCGATCGAGACGCTGACACCGCACGAGGCGCCGTCGAAGCCCTTGCGGGAGGAGTCGTAGCCGATGCCGAGGATGGTCTTGCGGACGATCTCGGCGATCTCGACGTAGCCGGCCGTGGTGACCTCACCGGCGATGTGGACCTGACCGGTGGTGATCATCGTCTCGACCGCGACCCGGCTGCGCGGGTCCTGCTCGAGCATGGCGTCCAGGATCGCGTCGCTGATCTGGTCGGCGATCTTGTCCGGGTGGCCCTCGGTCACCGACTCGGACGTGAAGAGGCGGCGTGGCACTCGGTTCTCCCTGCGACGGCGGGCATGTGGACGAGCTGCGGCTGGCGGAAACGAACCCGCTCCTCGGCAAGGTTACCGGCGCGGGCGGACGATCCGGTCGGTCAGCCCCGTTCGGGTGGGGACAGGCGGCCGGTGATCGCGACCCAGATGCCCGCGGCGACGGCGTCCTTGCTGCCCTCGAGCACGTCCGAGGCCCCGCCGTCGGCGGTGAGCACGACGACGGCGTTCTCCGACCGACCGAACACCTGACCACCGGAGACGTCGTTCACGACGAGCACGTCGCAGCCCTTGCGGGCGAGCTTGGCGCGCGCGTGGGTGAGCACGTCGCCCTCGTCGTCGCCGGTCTCGGCGGCGAAGCCGACGACGATCTGGCCCGCGGTGCGCTTGGTGACCAGCTCGGCCAGGACGTCGGGGTTGCGCACCAGCGGCACGCTGCTGGGCTCGCTGCCGCTGCCCTTCTTCAGCTTGGTGGCGGCCGCGGTCTCGGGCCGGAAGTCGGCGACGGCCGCACTCATGACGACGACGTCGGCACCGTCGGCCTCGGCGAGCATCGCGGTGCGCAGCTCCTCGGCCGTGCCGACCGGGACGACGCGGACGCCGAACGGCGCCGGCAGCTCGACGTTGGCCCCGACCAGGACGACCTCGGCGCCACGCGCGGCGGCGACCCGGGCGAGCGCCCAGCCCTGCCGGCCCGACGAGCGGTTGCCGAGGTACCGCACCGGGTCCAGGGGCTCGCGCGTGCCGCCGGCGCTGATGACGACCCGCCGTCCCGCGAGGTCGTGCGCCAGCGACGCCGCTCCGGAGCGCAGGACGACCTCGGCGAGCGCGGCGATGTCGGTCGGCTCGGGCAGCCGGCCGGGGCCGGAGTCGGGACCGGTCAGCCGGCCGACCGCGGGCGGCAGGACGACGGCGCCGTGCCGGCGGAGGGTGGCCACGTTCTCCTGGGTGGCGGGGTGCAGCCACATCTCGGTGTGCATCGCCGGGACGAAGACCACCGGACAGGACGCGGTCAGCAGGGTGGCCGTGAGCAGGTCGTCGGCCCGGCCGTGCGCCGCGCGGGCGAGCAGGTCGGCGGTGGCCGGCGCGACGACGACGAGGTCGGCGTTCTGCCCGATGCGCACGTGGGCGACCTCGGGGACGTCGGACCAGACGTCGGTGGTGACCGGGTTGCCGGACAGCGCCTCGAAGGTGGCCGCACCGACGAAGTGGAGGGCGCCGGGGGTCGGGACGACGCGGACGTCGTGCCCGGCCTCGGTGAAGGCACGCAGCAGCAGCGCGGCCTTGTAGGCGGCCACGCCTCCGCTCACGCCCAGCACGATCCGGCTCATGTGCTCATTCTCCCGACATGACGACGCACCCGGCACGGCGTGCCGGGTGCGTCGTCATCAATCGAGCGGTTGCGGGGTCGCAGGGCGGCCTTCGTCAGTTCTCGCCGGCGGTGTGCGTCAGCAGGCCCTCGTTGATCTCGCGGAGCGCGATCGAGAGGGGCTTCTCCTGCGGGGCGGTGTCGACCAGCGGGCCGACGTACTCCAGCAGGCCCTCGGAGAGCTGGCTGTAGTAGGCGTTGATCTGGCGCGCGCGCTTGGCGGCGAAGATGACCAGGCCGTACTTGCTGCTGGTGCGCTCGAGCAGCTCGTCGATCGGCGGGTTGGTGATGCCCTCGGGGGCAGGTGCGACTCCGGACACGGGCGGGCGTGCTCCTCAGTAGATCGGCGAAAGCGGCGGGCCGGCTGCGCAGTTTCCACTGCTCGTCCACGGCACCGTCACTCGTGAGCGCCCGTCCCCTGGTGCAGACCGGGTGCGGGCGCAGTCAGCAAGCCTACCAACTCATCGGCGGCCCGGCTCACGTCGTCGTTGACCACGACCACGTCGAACTCCCCCGAGGCGTCCAGCTCGGCCTGCGCGAGGGCCAGGCGGCGCTCCTGGACGGCGGGTGCCTCGGAGCCGCGGCCGGCCAGCCGGTCGACCAGCGCGGCCCACGACGGCGGGGCCAGGAACACCAGCTGGGCCTCCGGCGCGCGGGCACGCACCTGCCGGGCGCCCTGCAGCTCGATCTCCAGCAGTGCCGGAGCGCCGTCGGCCAGCCGCTGCTCGACCGGGGCGACGGGCGTGCCGTACCGGTTGCCGGCGTACTCGGCCCACTCGAGCAGGCCGTCGTCGGCGATCAGCCGGTCGAACTCGGCGTCGTCCAGGAAGTGGTAGTGGACGCCGTCGACCTCGCCGGGACGAGGACGGCGGGTGGTCACCGACACCGACACCCATACCTCGGGGTATCGCCGCCGGACCTCGGCGATCACGGTGCCCTTGCCGACCCCGGAGGGGCCGGAGAGCACGGTCAGCCGTGCCGGTGTCGCTGATGCCACTCGTCGTCCTCGTCCGGGTAGGGGTCTCCCGGCCGGGTTCAGACTGCTTTCTCGCCGCTGAACTCGGCCTCCAGCGCCTTTCGCTGGTTGGCGCCCAGGCCGCGTACACGGCGGGTCGGAGAGATCTCCAGGCGCTCCATGATCTTCGCAGCCCGTGCCTTGCCGACTCCCGGGAGGGACTCGAGGACCGCAGAGACCCGCATCTTGCCGATCACTTCGTCGGTCTCGCCCTGCTTCAGGACGTCTCCGACGGTGGCGCCTTTGCTCTTCAGCTGCTCGCGCAGCTCGGCCCGCGCCTTGCGCGCCGCGGCGGCCTTCTCGAGGGCTGCTGCTCGTTGTTCCGGGGACAGGTCAGGCAGGGGCATGGTCGACCCAATCGTGTCGTTTCGCCGGTGCCGTCTCCGGATCCGGCGGTCCTCAGGGACTCGTGGGAAGGGGCTCGTCTCTGAGCCTCATGGTCAACCTAGTTCCCGGCAAATCCGCTGGTCACGCCCCTTGTGCGCGACTTCCCATCACTCGCGTGCCGGGCCCTTCACGCGTCGTTCACCTCCATGGTGACGATGCGTCATGCGTGCAGGTCAGGGCGTTCCGGACGCTGAGGTTCCGGATCGAATCCATCCGTTGCGTTCGCCCCTGAGGTCGGGCGACACGCCGAGGCGCGACACGCCGACGTTCCGCCGCGGACGCCTCTGACCGGCCCGTCCGACGCCCCAGGAGCCAGGTCCCGGCCGGCTCATCCGGCGAGCTCCGCCGTCCACCGGTCGGCAGCAGCGCGCAGGGCAGCCGCGATCCGCACCGGCACCGAGCACGCCCCGGGACACGGTGGGGACGACGGCACGGTCGCGCCCGAACAGCCGCCGCAGGTCGGCCGGCGAGCCGCCCTGGGCGCCGAGGCCGGGCGCCAGGATCGGTCCGCCCAGGCTGTCGAGGTCGACGTCCAACTGCGGCAGCGTGGCCCCGACGACGACGCCGTACGAGCCGGTCGGCCCGCCCCAGGTGCTGCCGGAGTCGCGGACGTCGGCGATGGTCGGCATCGGGTCGCCGACCACCCAGTCGGGGGTGTTCCAGCGGCGGACGGTGTCGACGACCGCCTGGGCGACGCTCCTGCGGCCCTCGTCGTCCGGGAGGCGGGCGTGCTGGAAGGTGCCGGCGTCCGGGTTCGAGGTCCGGGCCAGGACGAACAGGCCGCCGCCGAAGCGCTGGGCGGTGCGGTGCGCGGGTTCCAGGGAGTCCGGCCCCAGGTACGGGCTCACGGTGAGCGCGTCGACCTGGAGCGGGTGGTCGCTGCGGAGGTACTCGGCGTAGGCGTCCATCGTCGAGCCGATGTCACCGCGCTTGGCGTCGAGCAGCACCAGGGCACCGGCCGCGCGGATCTCGGCCACGGCCTCCTCGAGCACCGCGATCCCCCGCGAGCCGAACCGCTCGTAGAAGGCCATCTGCGGCTTCAGGACGGCGACCGCGCCCGCGAGCGCCTCGACGACGAGTTCGGTGAAGCGGCGCAGGCCGTCGAGGTCGTCCCCCACCCCCCAGTCGATGAGCAGGGAGCGGTGCGGGTCGATGCCCACGCAGAGCGGTCCGCGCGCGGCCACGGCGGCGCGGAGGCGCATCCCGAACGGCTCGACGTCGGCGAAGTCGGGGCGGGTCATGCGTCCACCGGCCGGTGCGCGTGCCCGACGGCGTCCTGCAGCGAGGCGAACCCGCGGGCGGCCAGCGCCGCGGCGAGCTCGTCGTGGACCCGGCCGAGCGCCGAGGGGTCGTTGAACACCGCCGTCCCCACCGAGACCGCCGAGGCGCCGGCGAGGACGAACTGCAGCGCGTCGAGCCCGCTGCGGATGCCGCCCATCCCGAGGATCGGCACGTGCGGCAGCGCGGCGTGGACCTGCCAGACGCAGCGCAGCGCGACCGGGCGGATCGCCGGCCCGGACAGACCACCGGTCACCCCGCCGAGGACCGGGCGCATGGTGTCGGGGTCGATCACCAGCCCGAGCAGGGTGTTGATCATCGAGAGGCCGTCGGCGCCGGCGTCGCTGACCGCGCGGGCCACGCTGACGATGTCGGTGACGTCCGGGCTGAGCTTGGCGTAGACCGGGTGCGCCGGGTCGGCCGCGGCCCGGACCGCGGAGACGACGTCGGACGCCGCCACGGGGTCGCACGCGAAGACCTCCCCACGGCTCTCGACGTTCGGGCAGCTGATGTTGACCTCGAGGCCCAGGACCCCGGGGACGCCGCGCAACCGCTCGGCGAGCTCGGCGAAGTCCTCGACGCGGGTGCCGGCGATCGACACGAGCGACCGGACGCCGCGCTCCGCCAGCCAGGGCAGCTCGTCGGCGAGCAGGCCGTCGATGCCGGGCCCCTGCAGGCCGATGGAGTTGAGCATCCCGCTCGGCGTCTCGGCCATGCGCGGCGTCGGGCGGCCCGAGCGCGGCCGGAGCTGCACCGACTTGGTGACCACGGCGCCGATCGCGGTGAGGTCGGTGAACGGCTCGAGCTCGCGGCCGAAGGCCGAGCAGCCGGAGGCGGTGAGCACGGGGCTCGGGATCGGCACGCTGCCGATCGCCGTGCGCATGTCCACCGCGGTGTCCAGGGCGGTCACGGGGCCACCACTCCCATCGCGTCGGCGCCGACGACGTCATGCGGGAGTCTGCCGACGTCGGCGAAGCGCACCCGGTCGCCGCCGAAGATCGGCCCCTCCGCGCACGAGCGGGCGAAGCGGGTGCGGCCGTCCTCGCCGATCACCGGCAGCACGCAGGTCATGCAGACGCCGATGCCGCAGGCCATCGACTCCTCGACGGCGACGTAGCTCGGCACGCCGGCCGCGGTGGCCAGCTCGCCGACGGCGCGCAGCATGCCCATCGGACCGCAGGCGTAGACGATCCCGACCTGCCCGACGAGCTCACCGGCCGGATCGGACACCCAGCCCGCGCGCCCGGCGCTGCCGTCGTCGGTCGTGACGACGACCTCGTCGGCGACCGCGCCCAGTTCGTCGACCGAGCACAGCCGGTCGGCGGACGCGGCGCCCGCGATGGCGGTCACCCGCGACCCCGTCGTCCGCAGCTGCTCGGCCAGGCCGACCAGCGCCGCGGCACCGTATCCCCCGCCGACGAGCAGCGCGGGCGTGCCCGGCGCCGGCAGCGGGAAGGGCCGGCCGAGCGGCCCGACGACGTCGACGACGTCCCCCGGCTGCAGTCCGGCCAGCCAGGTCGAGCCCGGGCCGTGCGCGGCGACGACGACGGTGACGACGCCGTCCGCCGTCCCGGCGATCGCGATCGACCGGCGCAGCAGCAGGGCCGAACTCGCACCGCCGATCGCGAAGGCGACGAACTGCCCGGGGGCCGCGGTCGCCGCGATCTCCGGCGCCGCCAGGCGCAGCTCGGTGTAGGCGTTGACCGGACGGGACCCGAGCACCTCGGCGACCCGCTGCACCGGCGGGTGCGCCGGGCGCGGCGCCGGCGTCGTCAGCAACTCGCTCACGCGGGCCGTCCGGTCAGCGCGGCGTGGACCTCCTGCAGGCTGCGGACGCCGATCTCGCCGCGGCGCAGCGCCTCGATGCCCTGCACCGCGGCGGCCATGCCCTGCACGGTGGTGATGCACGGGATGCCGGCGGCGACGGCGGCGGTGCGGATCTCGTAGCCGTCGAGGCGCGGCCCGCCGTTGCCGGGTGACCCGAACGGCGTGTTCACGACGATGTCGATCTCGCCGGCCAGGATCTTCTCCACGCAGTTGCCGGGACCTTCGCTGTACTTGCCGACCACGACGCAGTCGACCCCGTTGCGGCGCAGCACCTGCGCGGTGCCCGAGGTCGCCATCACGGTGAAGCCCGAGGTCGGCCAGCCGCTTGACCGGGAAGATCGCCGAGCGCTTGTCGCGGTTGGCGAGGGAGACGAAGACGGTGCCCTCCGTGGGCAGCGAGCCGTAGGCGGCGGCCTGGGACTTGGCGAAGGCCCGGCCGAACTCGGAGTCCAGGCCCATCACCTCGCCGGTGGACTTCATCTCCGGGCCGAGCACCGTGTCGACGTTGTGCCCCTCGGCGGTGCGGAACCGGTGGAAGGGCAGCACCGCCTCCTTGACCGAGATCGGCATGTCCTCGGGCAGGTCGGTGCCGTCGCCGGTCGCGGGCAGCACACCGGCCTTCCGCAGGTCGGCGATGGACTCCCCCACCGCGATCCGCGCCGCCGCCTTCGCCAGCTGCACCGCCGTCGCCTTGGAGACGAACGGCACCGTGCGGCTGGCCCGCGGGTTGGCCTCGAGCACGTAGAGGATGTCGTCCTTCAGCGCGTACTGGACGTTCATCAGCCCGCGCACGCCGATGCGGGCGGCCAGCTTCTCGGTGGCGATGCGGATCTTGATCATGTCGGCCGAGCCGAGCGTGATCGGCGGCAGGGCGCAGGACGAGTCGCCGGAGTGGATCCCGGCCTCCTCGATGTGCTCCATGACCCCGCCCAGGTACAGCTCCTCGCCGTCGTAGAGGGCGTCGGCGTCGATCTCGACGGCGTCCTCCAGGAACCGGTCGACCAGCACCGGGTGCGCGGGGCTGACGTCGGTGGCCTTGGCGATGTAGGCCTCGAGGGTGGCGTCGTCGTAGACGATCTCCATGCCCCGCCCGCCGAGCACGTAGGAGGGCCGGACCAGCACCGGGTAGCCGACGGCGGCCGCGATCTCCCGTGCCTCGCTGAACGTCGTCGCCGTCCCGTGCTTGGGGGCGGTGAGGCCGGTGTCGTGCAGGACCCGGGAGAACGAGCCGCGGTGCTCGGCGGCGTCGATCGCCTCCGGCGAGGTGCCCAGCACCGGCACCCCGGCGTCCTTGAGCCGCTGCGCCAGGCCCAGCGGCGTCTGCCCGCCGAGGGTGCAGATGACGCCCGCCACCGGGCCGGCCGCGCGCTCGGCCTCGACCACCTCGAGGACGTCCTCGAAGGTCAGCGGCTCGAAGTAGAGGCGGTCGGCGGTGTCGTAGTCGGTGGAGACGGTCTCCGGGTTGCAGTTGACCATCACCGCCTCGAAGCCGGCGTCCTGCAGGGCCATCACGGCGTGCACGCAGGAGTAGTCGAACTCGATGCCCTGCCCGATCCGGTTGGGCCCGGAGCCGAGGATCAGCACGGCCGGCTTCTCCCGCGGCTGCACCTCGTTCTCCTCGTCGTAGGAGGAGTAGTGGTACGGCGTCTGCGCGGCGAACTCGGCGGCGCAGGTGTCGACGGTCTTGTAGACCGGCCGGATGCCCAGCCGCCAGCGCAGCGACCGGACGCCGTCCTCACCGGCCAGCTCGGGCCGGAGTGCCGCGACCTGGCGGTCGGACAGCCCGTACCGCTTCGCCCGGCGCAGCAGCTCCGGCGTGAGGGACGGCGCATCGCGCACCTCGACCCCGATCTCGTGCACCAGGGCGATCTGGTCGACGAACCATGGATCGAAACCACTGGCAGCCGCGACCTCGTCGACGCTGGCGCCGGCGGCCAGCGCCTGCTCGGCCACGTAGAGCCGGCCGTCGACCGGGGTGCGCAGCGCCTCGAGCAGCTCGTCGGCCGACCGGTCGTCGGCGGGACCGGTCCAGAAGCCCGCGGCCTTGGTCTCCGTCGAGCGCATCGCCTTGCCCAGCGCCTCGGCGAAGTTGCGGCCCAGGGACATGATCTCGCCGACGCTCTTCATCGTCGTCGTCAGGCGTGGGTCGGCGCCGGGGAACTTCTCGAACGCGAACCGCGGGATCTTGACGACGACGTAGTCCAGCGTCGGCTCGAACGCGGCCGGGGTGACGCCGGTGATGTCGTTGGTGATCTCGTCGAGCGTGTAGCCGATGGCGAGCTTGGCGGCGATCTTGGCGATCGGGAAACCGGTCGCCTTGGACGCGAGCGCCGACGACCGCGACACCCGCGGGTTCATCTCGATGACGACGAGGCGCCCGGTCTGCGGGTGGACCGCGAACTGGATGTTGCAGCCACCGGTGTCGACGCCGACCGCCCGCAGCACCGCGATGCCGACGTCGCGCATCTGCTGGTACTCGCGGTCGGTGAGCGTCATCGCCGGGGCGACGGTCACCGAGTCGCCGGTGTGCACGCCCATCGCGTCGATGTTCTCGATCGAGCAGATGACCACCACGTTGTCGCTGCGGTCGCGCATCAGCTCGAGCTCGTACTCCTTCCAGCCGAGCACCGACTCCTCGATGAGCACGGTGTGCACCGGGGAGTCGGCCAGGCCGTGGCCGGCCATGCGGCGGAGCATCGGCTCGTCGGTGGCGATGCCGGAGCCGAGGCCGCCCATGGTGAAGGACGGCCGGATGACGACCGGGTAGCCGACCTCCTCGGCGGTGGCCAATGCCTCGTCGATGCTGGCGCAGACCGTGGAGCGGGGGGCGTCGGCGCCGATCGACCGGACGATGTCCTTGAACATCTGCCGGTCCTCGCCGCGGTTGATCGCGTCGACGTCGGCGCCGATGAGCTGGACGCCGTACTTCTCCAGGACGCCGTTCTCGTACAGGCCGATCGCGATGTTGAGCGCGGTCTGGCCGCCGAGGGTGGCCAGCAGCGCGTCGGGCCGCTCCTTGGCGATGACCTTCTCGACGAACTCCGGCGTCAGCGGCTCGATGTAGGTGGCGTCGGCGACCTCGGGGTCGGTCATGATCGTGGCCGGGTTGCTGTTGACCAGGCTCACGCGCAGGCCCTCGGCCTTGAGCACCCGGCAGGCCTGGGTGCCGGAGTAGTCGAACTCGGAGGCCTGGCCGATCACGATCGGCCCGGAGCCGATCACCATCACGTGCTCGATGTCGGTCCGCTTAGGCATTGCGTGCGCTCCTCCATCAGGTCGACGAACCGCTGGAAGAGCGGTGCCGCGTCGTGCGGGCCGGCCGCCGACTCGGGGTGGAACTGGACGCTGAACGCCGGCACGTCGAGGCAGCGCAGGCCCTCGACGACCTGGTCGTTGAGGCCGACGTGGCTGACCTCGACCCGCCCGTAGGGGGTGTCGGTCGGCCGGTCGAGCGGCGCGTCCACGGCGAAGCCGTGGTTGTGGCTGGTCACCCGCACCGTGTTGCTCACCCGGTCCAGCACCGGCTGGTTGAGCCCGCGGTGCCCGAAGCGCAGCTTGTAGGTGCCCAGGCCCAGCGCCCGGCCCAGGATCTGGTTGCCGAAGCAGATGCCGAACAGCGGACGGCGGGCGTCGAGCACGCCCTTCACCGCCTCGACGGCGTAGTCGGCGGCGGCCGGGTCACCGGGGCCGTTGGAGAGGAAGACGCCGTCGGGGCCGGCTGCCAGGAGGTCGGCCGCGGTCGCGGTGGCCGGCAGCACGTGCGTCTCGACGCCGAGCTCGGCCAGGTGCCGCGGCGTCGCCGTCTTGATGCCGAGGTCGAGCGCGGCGATCGTGTACCGCTTCTCCCCCACCGCCGGGACGACGTAGGGCTCGTCGGCGCTCACCTGGGGCGCGAGGTCGGCGCCCACCATGCTCTCGGCGGCCTGCACCTCGGCGAGCAGCCGGTCGGTGTCGGCGTGCTCGCTCGTGATCCCGACCCGCATGGCGCCGCGGTCGCGCAGGTGGCGGGTCAGCGCCCGGGTGTCGATGCCGCTGATGCCGACGACGCCCTGCTTCACCAGCTCGTCGTCCAGGCTGCCGGTGGCGCGCCAGTTGGACGGGCGGCGGGCCGGGTCGCGGACCACGAACCCGGCGACCCAGATCCTGCGGCTCTCGTCGTCCTCGCCGTTCACCCCGGTGTTGCCGATGTGCGGGGCGGTCATGACGACGACCTGGCGGTGGTAGCTGGGGTCGGTGAGCGTCTCCTGGTAGCCGGTCATCCCGGTGGCGAAGACCGCCTCGCCGACCGTCGTCCCGACCGCGCCGTAGGCCTCGCCCCGGAACGTCCTGCCGTCCTCGAGCACGAGGATCGCCTGCGTCACCGCTGTGCCTTCCCGTCGAGCACGGTCGGCACGCCCCGCAGGAACGTCGCGACCACCCGGCCGGGGAGTTCCCGGCCGGCGTAGGGGCTGTTGCGGCTGCGGCTCGCCAGGGACGCCGGGTCGACGGTGGCCCGGACGGTGGGATCGAGGAGCAGCAGGTTGGCCGGCTCGCCCGGAGCCAGCGGGCGGCCGTGGACCGGCTCAGCCGGCCGATCGCCGCGGGGCGCACCGACATCCGGTCGGCGACGCCCTGCCAGTCGAGCAGGCCGGTCTCGACCATCGTCTCGAGGACGACGGAGAGCGCCTGCTCCAGCCCGAGCATCCCGGGCCGGGCCGCGGCCCACTCGCTCTCCTTGTCCTCCACGGCGTGCGGGGCGTGGTCGGTGGCGACGGCGTCGATCGTGCCGTCGGCCAGGCCGGCGCGCACGGCTGCCACATCGTCGTCCGTCCGGAGCGGCGGGTTCACCTTGAACACCGGGTCGTAGGACTCGGCGCACGCGTCGGTGAGCAGCAGGTGGTGCGGGGTGACCTCGGCGGTGACCTGCACGCCGCGGGACTTCGCCCAGCGCAGCAGCTCGACCGAGCCCGCCGTCGAGACGTGGCAGACGTGCAGCCGGGCCCCGACGTGGCCGGCGAGCAGCACGTCGCGGGCGATGATCGCCTCCTCGGCGGCGGCGGGCCAGCCGGCCAGCCCGAGCCGGGCGGAGCGGTCGCCCTCGTGCATCTGGGCGCCGACGGTCAGCCGCGGCTCCTCGGCGTGCTGGGCGACGACGCCGTCGAACGCCTTCACGTACTCCAGCGCGCGCCGCATGAGGCCCGGGTCGCTGACGCAGTGCCCGTCGTCGGAGAAGACGCGGACGCGGGCGGCGGAGTCGGCCATGGCGCCGAGCTCGGCCAGCCGGTCGCCGGCCAGCCCGACGGTGACCGCGCCGACCGGGAAGACGTCGACCAGTCCGGCCTCCTGGCCCAGCCGCCACACCTGCTCGACCACGCCCGCGGTGTCGGCGACCGGGTCGGTGTTGGCCATGGCGTGCACGGCGGTGAACCCGCCGAGCGCCGCGGCGCGGCTGCCGGTCTCGACCGTCTCGGCGTCCTCGCGGCCCGGCTCCCGCAGGTGGGTGTGCAGGTCGACCAGGCCCGGGAGGGCGATCAGCCCGGCGGCGTCGATGACCTCGGCGCTCGTCGTCGTCAGGTGCTCGCCGATGGTCGCGATGCGGCCGTCCTTGACGAGGATGTCGGCGGCGTCGCCGCCGTAGGGCTTCGCGCCCTTGATCAGGTAGTTCGTCATGCGGGCTCGTTACCTCCGAGCAGCAGGTAGAGGACGGCCATGCGCACGGAGACCCCGTTGCCGACCTGTTCGACGATCGTGGATCGCACGGAGTCGGCCACCTCGGCGGCGATCTCCATGCCGCGGTTCATCGGCCCCGGGTGCATGACGATGGCGTCGTCGGCGAGCGTGCCCATCCGGCGCGCGTCGAGGCCGTAGCGGCGGCTGTACTCGCGGGCGCTCGGGAAGAACGAGGCGTTCATCCGCTCCGCCTGCACCCGCAGCATCATCACGACGTCGACCTTCGGCAGCACCGCGTCGAGGTCGTAGGAGACCTCGGTGGGCCAGCTGCCGACGCCGACCGGAAGCAGCGTCGGCGGCGCGACGAGCGTGACCTCGGCGCCCAGCGTGTGCAGCAGCCGGACGTTCGAGCGGGCCACCCGGCTGTGCAGGACGTCGCCGACGATCGCGACGCGCAGCCCCTCGAGCCGGCCGAGCCGCCGGCGCATCGTGTACGCGTCGAGCAGGGCCTGGGTCGGGTGCTCGTGGGTGCCGTCGCCGGCGTTGACCACGCTGCCCTTCACCCAGTTCGCCAGCCGGTGCGGTGCTCCCGAGGCGTGGTGGCGGACGACGATCGCGTCGCTGCCCATCGCCTCGAGCGTGAGCGCGGTGTCCTTGAGGCTCTCCCCCTTGCTCACGCTGGAGCCCTTGGCGGAGAAGTTGATGACGTCGGCCGAGAGGCGCTTGGCGGCCAGTTCGAAGCTGATGCGGGTGCGGGTGGAGTCCTCGAAGAAGAGGTTGACCACCGTGCGGCCGCGCAGCGTCGGCAGCTTCTTGACCTCGCGGCCGGCCAGCGCCTGGTCGATCTGCGCGGCCGTGTCGAGCACGAGCGTGGCGTCGGCGCGGTCGAGGTCGGCCGCTTCGAGCAGGTGCCTCTTCACTGTCCCTCTCCCCCGGCGGCCCGGACCCCGGGCCCCCCTTCGGTCACGAGCACCTCGTCGACCGCGTCGATCTCGGCGAGGTGGACCTTCACCTGCTGGCTGCGCGAGGTCGGCACGTTCTTGCCGACCAGGTCCGCCCGGATGGGCAGCTCGCGGTGGCCGCGGTCGACCAGGACGGCGAGCTGGACGGCGCGGGGCCGGCCGAGGTCGCGCAGGGCGTCGAGCGCCGCCCGGACCGAGCGGCCGGAGTAGAGGACGTCGTCGACGAGCACCACCAGGCGGCCGTCGATGCCGGCGTCGGGCAGCACCGTGGGCTCCAGCGCCCGGACGCCGCGCAGGCGCAGGTCGTCCCGGTAGAGCGTGATGTCGACGGTGCCGACGTCGATGCGGGTGCCGGAGAACGCCTCGACGCGGGCGGCGAGGCGGCGGGCGAGCGGTGCGCCGCGGGTCGGGATGCCGACGAGGACGAGGTCCGAGAGACCGCCGTCCGGTGAGCCGGGGGCGTCGGTCGCGGCCCGCTCGATGAGCTGGTGGGCCATGCGATCGACGACGCGGGAGACGTCGGCGGAGGTGAGCAGGATGCCTGCGGACGAGGGGGCTGAGGAGCCCCGTGCGTCGCCGGGAACCGTTCCCCGGGCAGGCTCGGACGGGCGGGCCATGTGGCCTCCTTCCCCGCCTCACTGGACGGGTCGTTAAAGGAGTTGGTGGGACCGGGGACGACGGTACTGCACGCCCTCGGCGGCCCTGCCGCCGCCCGTGGCCGGTTCGGCGCGGCGTGCCAGCACTCTCCGTGGGGCTCCTGTGACGGGGCTTGCCAGGAGTGTCCGGGTGTTGCGCTCCCTGCCTGACCAGTACGCTGCGTGACGAACTTGACCTTCCCGAGACGACGGACAGTGAGCAGGACAGCGATGAGCACCGACTACTCACGGGCACTCGGAGCCCGACTACGCGCCATCCGCAACCAGCAGGGGCTCTCCTTGCAGGGCGTGGAGGACAAGTCGCACGGACGCTGGAAGGCCGTCGTCGTCGGCTCGTACGAGCGCGGCGACCGCGCCGTCACCGTCCAGCGCCTCTCGGAGCTGGCCGTGTTCTACGGGGTTCCGGTCTCCGAGCTGCTGCCCGACCCGCGCCCGAGCTCCGCCGTCACCACGAACACGAAGATCGTGCTGAACCTGGAGTCGCTGGGCTCGCTGCCGGCCGACGAGGCCGGCCCGCTGGCGCGCTACGCCTCGACCATCCAGGCGCAGCGGCACGACTACAACGGCAAGGTCCTCTCGATCCGCGCCGAGGACCTCAAGTCGCTCGCGATCATCTACGACATGAGCCCCGACGAGCTCACCTCGCGGCTCATCGAGTGGGGCGTGCTGTCGCCGGGCATGGAGGGCATCGTCTCGATGGGCGGCGACGACCTCGACGACGAGCTCGACCCGCACTGGGAGCGCCGCCGCTCCCCCCGCTGAACCACTGAACGTCAGAGGCCCAGAATCCACGTGGTTCTGGGCCTCTCGCGTTCAATCGTCGGCCGCGCGGGCCTCCAGCACCGCGAGATCGCGCTCCGCGAAGCGGCGGTGCTCGATGTGCTCGTCGATGACGACGCCGAGGCAGGCCCGGACCGTGTGGGACTTCTCGCCCCAGGCGGGCGTCGGCGCGGCGGTGCGGATCTCGTCCAGCTCGGCATCGGTCACCGCCTCGAGGAAGGCGCTCACCTGCGCCCGGCGCTCGGCGTGCATCGCGACGGCGTCGTCGTACGACGGCCGCGCGGCGAGGTCGATGCCCAGCTCGGCGGCGGCAGCCTCGGGGTACTCCGTGGTCGGCAGACCGGCCGCGTGGAACGGCCGGTCCTCCCGCACGCACCATCCGGCCCATCCACACGTCGACGGCGAAGACGAGATGCCGCAGCGTCTCGACCACCGACCACTCGTCGTCCACCCGCTCGTGCCGCACGCCTCGGGCAGCCGCTCGGCCCGGGCCAGCGTCTCCGACCCACAGCCGCTCGACGGTGGCCCACACGGCGCGGAGGTCCTCCGCCGTCCGCGCGTCGCGCAGCTGCACCCGCTCCGGATACCGCCGGTCCAGCTCCGACCGCACGAACTCGGTGACGTCGACGCCGTCGACCACGACCCCGCCGCCGCTCTCGAGGTACCCCGAGATGTGCACGTCGGAGATGTCGCTGCCGGTGATCCGAACGCCGGCGAACGAGCAGTCGCGGAAGGTCGCGCCACTGAGGTCGGCGCTGCGGAAGGTCGCTCCGCGGAAGGCATCGGTCGAGGCGTACTCGGCGGCCATCGCGTCATTCTGCCGAGCCTGACGCGGCCCGCCATAACGGATCGGTTCGGTCTCGACACGCTCCGGTGATCCCGTCGCGAGGCACTGCTGTGTCAGGGTGCCTCCACCGGCGACGAGGAGGGCGCATGCCTGCGGTACAGATGACGGGGGTCTCCAAGACCTACCGGCGCCGTGGCGGTCAGCCGCACAAGGCGATCGACAAGCTGGATCTCCTCGTCGAGTCCGGCGGCGTGCACGGCTTCCTGGGACCGAACGGCTCGGGCAAGACGACGACGATCCGGGTTCTGCTCGGCCTGGTCGCCTCCGACGGCGACGGCGAGATCCGGCTGCTGGACCAGCCGGTGCCCCAGGGCCTCCCCGACGTCATCGGCGGCGTGGGCGCGCTCGTCGAGACGCCCCTGTTCTTCCCGAACTTCTCCGGCCGGCTCAACCTCCAACTGCTCGCCGAGACCGCCGGCGTCTCCAAGGGCCGCGTCGAGGAGTGCCTGGAGACCGTCGACCTGCGCGACCGGGCCGGCGACAAGTTCAAGGGCTACTCGCTGGGCATGAAGCAGCGCCTCGGCATCGCCGCCGCCCTGCTCAAGTCACCGCAACTGCTGATCCTCGACGAGCCGAGCAACGGTCTCGACCCTGCGGGCATCCGCGACGTCCGGGAACTGATCCGCCGGCTCGGCCACGACGGCCGGACGACGGTGCTGCTGTCCTCCCACCTGCTGGCCGAGATCCAGCAGGTGGCCGATCACGTGACGATCCTGGCCCGTGGGCGCTGCGTCGCCACCGGCCCGGTCAACGAGGTGCTGGCCGCCGCCGCGACGGCGGACGTCCGCGTGCGCGTGGCCGACCCCGCGGCTGCCGCGGCGGTGCTCACCGGCGCCGGCTTCCGCATCTCCCCCGCGACGTTCCCGGACGGCTCGCCGGACTGGTCGGTGATCATCGTCCACGCCGTCGCGACGCCGTCCGAGATCAACCGGCTCCTCGCGGACCACGGCCACTGGCTCGACGAGCTCTCCCCCGTCCACGCCGACCTCGAGGCCGCGTTCCTGGCGATCACCGAGGACTCCGCCGCCGGACAGCCCGCGATTCCTGGGAGCGCCGCATGAGCACCGTCCTCGAGCAGACCCCCGCCGTGCCCGCCGACCCGCCGGCGCCGAGCTCCCGGTCGGGCAGCCTGCTGCGTGCGGAGCTGCACCGGTTCCGCTCCCGGCGCTTCCTGCAGGTCCTGCTCGGCTTGTGCGTCCTGGGCTGGATCGTCGCGACGATCATCGCGCTCACCCAGTTCGGCGTCCCCACCGACGACGACCGGGCCGACGCGCGCGCCCAGATCAACCGCATCGTGGCCGACAACGAGATCTTCCGGCAGCAGTGCCTGGACGACCCGGAGGAGTTCACCGGCGGCCAGGTGCCCGAGGGCGCGACGCCGGAGGAGATCTGCGGGCCGCAGTTGACGGCCGCGGACTTCCGGGTCGAGGACTTCATCAGCAAGGCCCCGTTCGACTTCGCGAACTCCGGCACCGAGGGCGCCCTGGTGTTCGCCGCCGCGGCCGCGGTCGTCGCCTTCATCATCGGCGCCACCTGGATCGGCGCGGAGTGGTCGAGCCGCTCGCTGGTCGCGCTGCTGTTCTGGGTGCCCCAGCGGATGAAGGTCATGGCGACCAAGATCGCCGTCCTGGTGCTCGGCGCCGCCCTGTTCGGCGCGCTCGCGCAGGCCGGCTGGCTGCTGATGGCGTGGATCCTGCGCTCTGCCGTCGGTACCGACGACCCGCTGCCCGACGGATTCTGGGGCGAACTGTTCGCCGCGCAGGGCCGCAGCGTCCTGCTCACCGTCCTGATCGCGCTGCTCGGCTTCGGGCTGACCAATCTGGTGCGCAACACCGGAGCGGCACTGGGCGTCGGCTTCGTGTACTTCGCCGTCCTGGAGACGGCGCTCCGTGGCTTCCAGCCGTCGTGGGAGCCGTGGCTGCTCAGCACCAACGCCGCCGGCCTCATCGTGCCGGGCGGCCTGGAGCTCCCCGACTACGACAACCTGACGGTCGGCCCGGAGGGGTTCCCCGAGCCGAGCATCTACCTCCTGGGCAATCTGCAGGCCGGCATCTTCCTGGCCGCGGTCGTCGCGGTGATCGTCGGCGTCGGCGTCTTCCTGTTCGCCAAGCGCGACGTGCACTGAGCTAGGCCCTGGCTGAGCACCCCGGCGGCCAGGATCGCGAGCGATGGTCGGTCAGCGCGGCTCGCCCAGATCGCCCCTTCGCCGCGGCCTGATCGGAGGCGGCCGGTTCGGATGCAGGCCGTGGCGGGCGCGACGCTCGCGCCCGAATGCCATACCGTCTCGAAGTTCGGGATCGGGCGGAGGGGAAGGTGGCGCCGAGGGGCAGAGAGTCGCTGCGCCAGATCGAGCATCGGCTGAAACGTACTCATCTGCTCGGCTTGCGTCGACGGTGTTCCAGAAGCTGACGTTGATCAGCTGTGAGCGCTGGCGGTCCACGCCGGCGAAGTAGGCGATCAGGCCGGGGAGGGCGAGGATCGCCGCGAAGGTCGTCCTCGGCGGTGACGAGGATCGCCTCGGCCTCGGCGAGCCGTTCGGGCGGGAGGGTGAGGATCGAGGTGCGGACGACGACGTCGCTCATGGCTGCCCTCTTTCGTCCAGACGCCCGGAACGACTCGCAGGCGGATGACCGGGCCAGTGTCGCAGCCGATGCGGCGGGGTGACGTGGGCTGCGAATACGAGGGCGACGCCGGAACCAAGGGCACTCAACGCAGCACGCCGCGGCACGCAGGCGGCTGTCGGCGTGTCCGTCGTCCCGCTGTCAGAACTCGGAGGCGGGCCCACGCCTGCTCACCTGCTCGCCTCCGGGGGGAGCGCGTGCCCCCAACCGGGGCTGTTCCCGGGTCGGCCCCGGTCCGCTGAGGGTGCCGGCCAGTCTCAGGCTGGGCGGGACCTCGGCGGCCAGGATCGCGCCGAGCACGCCGTTGACGTAGGCGGGCGAGTCGTCGGTCGACAGGGTCTTGGCCAGCTGCACCGCCTCGTCGATGACGACGGCGTCCGGCACGTCGTCGGCCCAGAGCAGCTCGAACGTCGCCATGCGCAGGATCGCGCGGTCGACGTCGGGCAGCCGGTCGAGCTGCCAGTTCGAGGCGTGCTAGCGAGATCAGCGCGTCGATGCGGCCGGCGTGCTCGGCGACGCCCTCGACCAGCCGGATCGTGTGCTCGGGAACCGGCGGGTTGGCCGTCTCGATGCGGTCGCGGAGCACCGCGAGCCGGTCCCCGCCGCGCACGTCGGCCTCGTAGAGGACGTCGACGGCGCGCTTGCGGGCCTTGGAGCGAGCAGCCATGGAGGCGGGAAGCTCAGTTGGCGCGGCCGAGGTACCGGCCGTCGCGGGTGTCGACCTTGAGCTTCTCGCCCGTGGAGATGAACAGCGGCACCTGGATCTGCGCACCGGTCTCGAGCGTGGCGGGCTTGGTGCCACCGGTGGAGCGGTCGCCCTGCAGGCCCGGGTCGGTGTGCTCGACGACGAGCTCCATCGTCACCGGCAGCTCCACGTACAGCGGGGTGCTGTCGTGCACGGCGACGACGACCCCGGTGTTCTCGAGCAGGTAGTTCGCGCCGTCGCCGAGGGTCTCGGCCGGCACGTGGATCTGGTCGTAGGTGTCGCCGTCCATGAAGACGAAGTCGTTGCCGTCCTTGTACAGGTACGTCATCGAGCGCTTGTCGACGTTGGCGGTCTCGACCTTGGTGCCGGCGTTGAAGGTCTTGTCGACGACCTTGCCCGAGAGCACGTTCTTCAGCGTCGTCCGGACGAACGCGCCGCCCTTGCCGGGCTTGACGTGCTGGAACTCGGTGACGGTCCAGAGCTGGCCGTCGAGGTTGAGGACGAGACCGTTCTTGAGGTCGTTGGTGGTAGCCATCTAGAGGACCAGCAGTTCCTTGCTCGTGAGGGTCAACAACTCGGGCGCGTCGTCCGTGACGATCAACGTGTCCTCGATCCGGACACCGCCGCGGCCGGGAAGGTAGACACCCGGCTCCACGGTGACGGCCATGCCGGCGGCAAGACTACCCGCGCCGAGCGGGCCGATGGCGGGCGCCTCGTGGATCTCGAGGCCCACGCCGTGCCCGAGACCGTGGCTGAAGTGGTCGCCGTGCCCGGCAGCCACGATCACCTCGCGCGACGCCGAGTCGACGGCGACGACGTCGGCGCCCACCGCCAGCGCCCCGCGGCCGGCCGCCTGGGACGCCGCGACCAGCTCGTAGATCTCGCGCTGCCAGTCCGCCGCGTCCCCGAGCACCAGGGTGCGGGTCATGTCGGAGTGGTAGCCGTCGACCGTCGCGCCGAAGTCGAGCTTCAGGAAGTCGCCGTCGCGCAGCACCGTGGCGTCGGGCCGGTGGTGCGGGATGGCCGAGTTGGCCCCGGTCGCCACGATCGTCTCGAAGGACGGCGCCTCGGCACCCAGCCGCAGCATCCGCGCGTCGAGCTCGCGGCCGACCTCGAGTTCCGTACGTCCCGGGCGCAGCGCCCCCTCGGCGGCGAGCTCGGCCAGTGCCTGGTCGGCGACGGCGCAGGCCCGGCGCAGCGACTCGATCTCGTCGTCGTCCTTGATCGCGCGCTGCGCCTCCACGGCGCGGCGGATCGAGGCCAGCTCGGGCACGGCGCCTCCGGCGGCCGCGTCGGCGAGCACCTTCTCCAGCAGGGCGAGCCCGTCGACGGTGACGTCGTGGGACTCGAAGCCGAGGCGCCCCGCACCGCCCCGGACGGCGGCGGCCGCCAGCCCGGCCACCGTCGCGCGGTCGACCAGCACCTCGACGTCGGGCACCTGGGTCGCGGCCTGCGTCGTGTACCGGCCGTCGGTGCCGAACAGGTCGGCCCCGTCGGTGCGGACCAGGAGCGCACCGTTGGAGCCGGTGAATCCGGTCAGGTAGCGGACGTTGAGCAGGTTGGTGACCAGGACGGCGTCCAGCCCGCCCGCGGCCGCGGTGGCCCGCAGGGCGTCGCGGCGTTCTGAGGTACGGCTCAACGGATGCCCCGCAGCGCCATCCACTGCAGCGCCAGCACGTACCCCTCCACCCCGAGGCCGGCGATGACGCCCTCCGCCACGGCCGAGACGTACGAGTGGTGCCGGAACTCCTCGCGCTTGTGGATGTTGCTGATGTGCACCTCCACCAGCGGCGCGGTCAGCCCGGCGAGCGCGTCCCGGAGGACGACGGACGTGTGCGACCACCCGCCGGGGTTGAGCACGACGGCGTCGCCCGCGTCGGTCGCCGCGTGGATCCAGCGCAGCAGCTCGCCCTCGTCGTCGGTCTGCCGGACCTGGACGTCCTGCCCGAGCTCGTGCGCGGTCTTCTCGATCAGCTCGACCAGCTGGGCGTAGGTGGTGTCGCCGTAGATCGTCGGCTCGCGGGTGCCGAGCCGGCCGAGGTTGGCGCCGTTGAGGACGTGGATGGTCACGCTGACTCCTTGTTCACGGCCGCCCAGGCGGCGTCCAGCCAGGCCTGCTGCGGGTCGGTCATGATCGTCGGGTTGCCGAGCCCGTCGAGGACGACGAAGCGCAGCGACGCGCCGCGGGCCTTCTTGTCCACCCGCATCACCGCCTGCAGCCGCTCCCAGTCGCCGGCGTACCGGGTCGGCAGGCCCATCGCCTCGATCAGTGCGCGGTGCCGGTCGACCTCGGCGCGGGGAAGCAGTTCGGCCTGCCCGGCCAGCTCGGCGGCGAACACCAGGCCGACCGCGACGGCCTCGCCGTGCCGCCAGCCGAAGTCCTCCACCCGCTCGATGGCGTGGCCCAGGGTGTGCCCGTAGTTGAGGAACTCGCGGCGGCCGACGTCGTAGAGGTCCTCCCCCACGGCGTCGGCCTTGACCTGCACGGCACGGGCGACGAGCTCCTCGGTGTCGCGGCGGCCGGTCGGGTCGGCGTCCAGCAGGTCGAGGATCGCGCCGTCGGCGATGAACCCGCACTTGACCACCTCGGCCAGGCCGGAGCGGAACTCCGCCTCCGACAGGCCGGCCAGCGCGTCGGTGTCGGCGAGCACCGCGGCCGGCGGGTGGAAGGCGCCGACGAGGTTCTTGCCGGCGCCGGTGTTGATGCCGGTCTTGCCCCCGACCGCGGCGTCGACCATGCCGAGCAGGCTGGTCGGCACCTGGACGACGGGGATGCCGCGGGTCCAGGTGGCGGCGAGGAACCCGGCGAGGTCGGTCACCGCTCCCCCGCCGATGCCCACGACGGCGTCGGAGCGGGTCAACCCCAGCCGGCCGAACTCCTCCCAGGCCTGCGCGGCCACCGCCGCGGTCTTGGCCGCCTCCCCGTCGGGGACGACGACCGATTCGGCCGCGATCCCGGCCGCCTGCAGCGTCTCGACGGCGGCCTTCGCGGCCGCGGCCAGCGGCGCGGCATGGACGACGGCGGCTCGCGTCGTGCCGGCCAGCACCGCGCCGAGCTCGGTCTGCGCGCCCGGGCCGATGACGACCTCGTAGGGCTGCGGCCCGGCGACCGGGATGCGCCTCATCGGGCGTCCCGGCGGGACTCGACGATCCCGGACACCTCGGCGATGACGTCGCCCGGCTCGCGGCTCGCCGTCGCGACCTTGTGCGTGGCCACCTCGGCGTAGAGCTGCGCGCGCTGCTCCAGCATGGTGCGCAGCATCGCCCGCGGGTTCACGCCGAGGATCGGCCGGTCCCGGGACAGCCCGACGCGCTTGGCCGCCGAGTGCAGGTCGACGTCCAGCCAGACGACGACGCCGCCGGCCTGGCCGTAGGAGACCAGCAGCGCGCGGGTCGCAGCGCTGGTCACCGCACCGCCGCCGAGCGCCAGGACGCCGGAGTGCTCCCCCAGGGCGACGGCGACGGCCTGCTCCTCGAGGGCCCGGAAGTGGGCCTCGCCGGACGCCACGAAGATGTCGGCGACGCTGGTGCCGACGGCGTCCGCGATGTCCGCGTCGGTGTCGCGGAACGGGACGCCGACGATCTCCGCCAGTGCGGTGCCGACGGTGGTCTTGCCGGACGCCGGGGGGCCGACGAGGACGAGGAGCGGGCCACTCATCGGTACGGGAGCGCGTCGAGGTAGGCCTGCGCGTTGCGCCGGGTCTCGGTCACCGAGTCGCCGCCGAACTTCTCCAGGACGGCGTCGGCGAGCACCAACGCGACCATCGCCTCCATGACGACGCTGCCGCGCGGCACCGCGCACGCGTCGCTGCGCTGGTTGATGGCCACGGCGGGCTCGCCGGTGGCGGTGTCGATCGTGGCCAGCGCGCGGGGCACGGTGGAGATCGGCTTCATCGCCGCCCGCACCCGCACGACCCCGCCGTTGGTCATGCCGCCCTCGATGCCGCCGGCCCGGTCGGTGAGCCGCCGCACCCGGCCCTCGACGAGCTCGATCTCGTCGTGGGCGACCGAGCCGCGACGCCGGGAGGTCTCCAGGCCGTCGCCGACCTCGACCGCCTTCACCGACTGCACGCCCATGAGTGCGCCGGCCAACCGCGAGTCCAGCCGGCGGTCCCAGTGCACGTGGCTGCCCAGGCCGGGCGGGAGGCCGTGCACGACCACCTCGATGACGCCGCCGAGCGTGTCGCCGTTCTTCCGGACGTCGTCGATCTCGGCGACCATCCGCTCGCTGGTCGCCGGGTCGGCGCAGCGCACCGGGTCCTCGTCGATGCGGGGGTTCTCGTCCGGCCCGGGCACCAGGCCGTCGGGCGACTGCACCGGCCCGATGCCGACGACGTGGCTGACGATCTCGGCACCGACGGTCTGCCGGAGGAACGCCGCGGCGATGGCGCCGAGAGCGACGCGGGCCGCGGTCTCCCGCGCACTGGCCCGCTCGAGCACCGGACGGGCGTCGTCGAAGCCGTACTTCTGCATCCCGGCGAGGTCGGCATGGCCCGGGCGCGGCCGGGTCAGGGGTGCGTTGCGGGCCTGGCCCTCGAGCACCTCGGCGTCGACCGGGTCGGCGGACATGACCGTCGTCCACTTCGGCCACTCGGTGTTGCCGATCTGCACGGCGATCGGGCCGCCCTGCGTGCGGCCGTGCCGCACGCCGCCGGTCAGGGTGACCACGTCCTCCTCGAAGGACATCCGGGCACCGCGGCCGTGGCCGAGCCGGCGGCGGGCGAGGGCGGCGTCGAGATCGGACGTCTGCACCTCGACGCCGGCGGGCAGCCCGTCCAGCACGGCGGTGAGCTGCTGACCGTGCGACTCACCTGCGGTCAGCCAGCGCAACATGCCCGAGATTCTGCCGCACAGCGTCGCGGTCCCCGTCGCCGCCCGGCCAGGCCCCGGGCAGGGAGCCATCCAGGTGACCCCGGGATGCTTGTGCTCTGCTTCCCCACCCACGTAAGCAGAGCACAAGCGTCGGCACACCAGTGGTGGCCCGCCGGGCCCGCGCCCACCCGCTCAGCCGAGGGGCACGGGTCCGACCAGGAGGAGCGCCCCGACGGCGCCGGCCAGCAGCGGCGGACCGAACGGGATCGCCGTGCGCCACCCCGCCCGCCGCGTGGCCAGCAGCATGAGGGAGACCATCGCCCCGACGACCAGGCCGAGGAACACCCCCGTCAGCAGCGCGCCCCAGCCCGCCCAGCCGAGCAGCAGGCCGAGCAGACCCAGCAGCTTGACGTCGCCGAACCCCAGCCCCGCGGGGGCGATCGCCGCGGCCAGCGCCGCCACCGCGAAGGCCGCGGCCGCGGCGAGGACGGCGGTCAGCAGGGCCGACCACGTCCCGTGCACGGCGGCGTCGACGAGCAGCGCGCCGCCGCAGACGACGTACGCGGGATAGGTGACCCGATCGGGCAGCCGGTGGCAGGCCAGGTCGACCGCCCCGAGCACGACGGCGGCACCGGCGGCCCATGCGTAGGCGACGGTGGCCGGCCGCAGACCGGTGAAGAGCACCGCGCCCACGAGGAGCAGGGCGAACAGGGCGGTCAGCAGCACGGTCCGGGCGGTGCCCGGCCGCGCGGCGTCGTCCCGGGCGGTCAGCCGGGCGGCGACGGCGGCGAGCCACGGCCCCACCGCGACGGCGAGCACCAGGGTGGCGCCGAGCAGCACCGGCCGGGACACCTCCACGGACGGCTCAGCGCGGGGCGACGGCGGCGTCGAGCGCCGCCCGCATCGCGCCGATCGGCGCGGGCTGACCGGTGAACAGCTCGACCTGGACGGTGGCCTGCCAGAAGAGCACCTCGAGGCCGCCGACGACGGTGCCGGAGACGTCCAGGACCCGCTGCGCCAGCGGCGTCGGCCACGGCGCGTACAGCACGTCGAGCACGGTCTGGTCGGCCCGCCAGGGCAGGGCGAGCAGACCGGGCTGGGCGTCGATCGGAACGGTGCTCACGACCAGGGGCGCGTCGAGGTCGAGCTCGTCGAGCGTCGTCACCGCCGTCGACACCCCGAGCACCCGGAAGATCCGCACCAGGTCGGCGGCCCGCTCCGGATTCCGGACGACGAGGTCGACGTGCTGGGCCCCGAGCGACGACAGGGCCACGGCCGCGGCGGCCGCCGTCCCTCCGGCGCCGAGGATCGCGGCGTGGGTGACCCGCTCCACCCCGGACAGCTGCAGCGCCATGCCGACGCCGGTGACGTCGGTGTTCTCCGCCCGCCAGCCCGCGTCGGTGCGGACCAACGTGTTGGCGGCGTGCAGCAGCCGCGGCAGCGGCTCGACGACGTCGGCGACGTCGACCGCCGCCTGCTTGCACGGCATGGTCACCGAGAAGCCGCGCCACTCCTGGCCGAGGCCGGCCAGCAGGTCGCGCAGGTCCTCGGCCCCGACGTCGAGGGCGTCGTACGTCCAGTCGTCGAGGCCGAGTGCCGCGTAGGCCGCCCGGTGCAGCAGCGGGGAGAGCGAGTGCGAGACCGGCCGACCGAGGACCGCCGCCCTCATGCCGGTCGTCTCATCCCTCGGGGTTCTCCCGCAGCCACTGCTGGAAGAGCAGGACGTTCGCCGCGTGCTCCTCGGCGGTGGCCGCGAAGCGGGTCTCGCCGGTGTCGGGGTCGACGACCACGAAGAACAGCCAGTCGCCGTCGGCCGGTGCGAGCGCCGCCTGCAGCGCCTGCTCGCCGGGGTTGCTGATCGGCCCCGGCGGCAACCCGGCATGCAGGTACGTGTTGTACGGCGAGGGGTTGGCCCGATCCTCCGGGGTCGTGGTGATCCCGCTCTTGCCGTTGGCGTAGTTCACCGTGGTGTCGAACTGGAGCGGCATCTGGATGGCGATCCGGTTCTCGATCACCCGGGCGACCTTGGCCATGTCCTCGGCCGTCGCGGCCTCGGCCTGCACGAGGCTCGCCTCGGTCAGCACCTCCTGGAGGCTCTCGGCCGGGATCTGCAGGTCGGTGAACGCCTGCATGGCACGGGCGACCATCGTGTGCAGGATGTCCGCCGCCGGGGTGTCGGGCTCGAAGTCGTAGGTGGCCGGGAACAGGAAGCCCTCGACGGAGCCGTTGGTCCAGGCCGGCAGGCCCAGGGCGGCGGGGTCAGCCGCAGCGGCCTCGAACTCCGCGACCGGGATCCCGGTGCTCTCCGACAGCCGGACGAGCGTGGCGTCGGCAGTGAGCCCCTCGGGCACGGTGACCCGCGAGACCAGGCGCGCGACCGGGTCGAGCATCAGGTCCAGCGCGGCCTGGCCGCTCATCTCCTGGCGGAGGCTGTAGACGCCGGGCTGGATGCCGGTGGCGTCGGGGTGGGCCTCGGCGGCGTCGATGAACGGGCCGATCGAGGCGATGACGCCGGCGTCGACCAGCGTGCGCGCGATGTCGCTGAGCGTGTCGCCCTCACGGACGCGGATCTCGATCTCGCCGCTCCCCTGGCCGGTGAAGTCCTGGGACGAGGGGTCGATCAGGTTCAGCAGCTGCTGGCCGCCGAAGAAGATGCCGACGACCAGCCCGGCCAGCACCAGCAGCGAGAACAGCACCGCCACGGGCCGGCGACGGCGCCGACGGCGCCCGCTGCGCGGGTCGTAGGGCTTGATGGGGATCTCGTCGTCGTCCAGGTCGTGGTGCGCGAGGTCGTCGTCGTAGTGCTCCAGCGTCGTCGGGGTGCTCGTCGTAGTAGGTCTCGTCGTGGACGACGTCGTCGTGGGAGTCGAGGTCGTGGTCGAAGATCTCGTGCTCGTCGGCCCGGTGCCGGTTGCGCCGGAACAGGCCGCGGCGGCCGCGGCGCCCGTCCTCGACGTGGTCGCCGATGACCTCGAGGCCGCCGGTCTGGTCGAGGTCGTGGTCGTCCCAGTGCGCGTCGAGCGCGTGGGCGTCGGTGGCGTCGCCGTGATCGTCGGGTGCCGCGGGCACGCGGGAGCTGGCGACGGTCTCGTCGTCGACCGGACCGTCCTGGCGCGGCGAGAGGCGGTCCCACACACCCGCGGGGCGGGGCGGGAGCGGCGCGGAGGGGTGCTCGGTGTCGGCGAAGTGCTGCGGCGTCGGGTCGGCCGGACGCGAGCGGTCCTCGCCGCTGTGCCGCGCGGACAGCGGCCGCGCGGAGGCGGCGCCGGCGCCCCACCAGAGGGGGTCGGCCACGGGGCCGGTCTCGTCGGCGTAGCGGTCCCTCAGGCCGGACCGGCGGATGCCGCTGGTCGCGCGCTCGGCCGCCTCGAGGGAGTGCCGCGGGAGTTCGGCCCGGCGCGCGGCCGCGGCGGTGGCGGGCCGGACGGGGGTGGCGAAGCGGGTGGGCTCGTACCGCGAGGGCTCGTAGCGCGGGGACTCGTGGCCCGGCGCGAAGGCGTCGATCGACCGCGGCTCGAACGCGCGGACCTGGTAGCGGTCCGACTCAGGTTCGCCGGCGGTGCCGTACTCGGTCGTGGAATGTCTCCCCCGCCGGTCCGGACCGCCGGTCCCGGTCACGACCGGGCCCGCCTGCCGTCGAGGAACTGTTGCAGGATCACCACGGCTGCCGCCTGGTCGATCACGGAGCGCTGCTTGCGGCTGTCGATGCCGCCCTCGCGCAGGTGACTGGCTGCGGTCACAGTGGAGAGCCTTTCGTCGATCAGTTGCACGGGCACGTCCGGGATCCGGTCGGCCAGTTTCTGAGCGTAGGCGCCGGCGTCCTCGGCGGACGCGCCCGACGCACCTGACAGATGCACCGGCTCTCCCACTACTACCTCGGTCACCTCGTGTTCCATCACGAGCGCCACGAGGCGGTCCAGATCGCTCCCGTCCTTGGCCCGCTGGAGCGTCTCGAGCGGGCTCGCGAGCGTCCCGGTGGGGTCGGACATGGCGAGGCCGACACGCACCGTCCCGACGTCGACACCCATGACACGCCCGGTCGGGCGGGACGACGGCGTGCGGCGCGGCGGCACCTTCAGGTGCTGCGGCCACCCGCCCGACAGGTCGATCTCGCTCGTCTGGTTGGAGACCGGCGGCATGCCGCGGCTGAGGTCGATCTCGGTGGTCGGGTGGTACGTCGGCTCGCTCTGGCGCGGACGCGCCGGAGGCACGGCCGGCAGGTCACGCCGTCGGGGTCCGACCGGACCGGTCTCATCGGGGCTCGTGTGCTCGAAGTCGGGCACTCTGCTCACCTCCCACTGGCGGTCGCAACCGCCTGCTCGCCGGCCTGCAACGCCGCAGGAATACCCGCAGGATCTGTTCCGCCGCCCTGGGCGACGTCCGCCTTGCCGCCACCGCGGCCACCGACCGGGCCGGCGGCCGCCCGCAGCACGTCGTTGGCCGACAGCCCTCGGTCGACGGCGGCCGGATTCAGTGCCGCGACGAGTGCCACCTTGCCACCGGACTCGCTCGCCAGCAGGACGACGGACGGCTTGTCGGCCGGCAACCTGCCCCGGACGTCGAGGGCGAGCGTGCGCAGGTCGCCGCCGCCCAGGCCCGCGGGCGCGCCCGTGACCAGCGCCGCGCCGCCGACGTCCTTCGCCGCGGAGGCGAGCTGACCGGCGGCCGCGAGGGTCTGCTGGCCGCGCAGCTCGGCGAGTTCCTTGTCGACATCGCGCAGGCGGGCGACCATGCCGCTGACCCGCTCGACCAGTCCGTCCTGCGGGGTCTTGAGCAGGTCGGCGAGCTGGCGGACCAGGTCGCGCTCGCGGGCGAGGTAGCGGAAGCCCTCCAGCCCGACGACCGCCTCGACGCGCCGCGAGCCCGAGCCGACCGACGACTCGCCGGTGAGGGCCAGCGTGCCGATCTGGGCGCTGCCGCGGACGTGGGTGCCACCGCAGAGCTCGCGCGACCACGGACCGCCGATCTCGACGACGCGGACCGCCTCGCCGTAGGTCTCGCCGAACAGCGCGAGCGCACCGAACGCCTGCGCCTCGGGCAGGGTCATCCAGCTGGCGGTGACCGCGTGGTCGGCGCGGACCGCGGCGTTGGCGACGTCCTCGATGTCGGAGCGCTGCTGCTGGGTGAGCGCGCCCTGCCAGGCGAAGTCCAGCCGCAGGTAGCCGGGCCGGTTGTACGAGCCCGACTGCAGGGCCTGCGGGCCGAGCACCTGACGCAGCGCGGCGTGCACGACGTGCGTGCCGGAGTGCGCCTGGCAGGCCGAGAGGCGCCACTCGTAGTCGACCTCGGCGGCGAGCTCGACGCCCTCGCGCAGCTCCCCCTCGAGGATCCGCACCTGGTGGGCGACCAGGCCCTTGACCGGCCGCTGGACGTCGATCACCTCGGCCCGTCCGCCGTCCCACTCCAGGTGGCCGGCGTCGGCGATCTGCCCGCCGGACTCGGCGTAGAACGGCGTGCGGTCGAGGACGACGCGGACGATGTCGCCAGGAGCGGCCGACCGCCCCGGACCCTCGTCGTCCTCGGTGACGACGCCCAGCACGCGCGAGTCGGTGCGCAGGGTCTCGTAGGCCCGCCAGTCGGTGGGGCCGTGCTCGGTGAGCAGGCGGCGGTACGCCAGGACGTCGACCGAGCCGGTGCGCTTGGAGCGGGCGTCGGCGCGAGCCCGGTCGCGCTGCTCCTTCATGAGCGCGCGGAAGCCCTCCTCGTCGACGGTCACGCCCTGCTCGGCGGCCATCTCGAGGGTGACGTCGATCGGGAAGCCGTAGGTGTCGTGCAGGGAGAAGGCCTGGTCGCCGGAGAGCGCCGGCGTGCCCTTCTTCTTCGCCTGGGCGACGGCGGTGTCGAACAGCGTCGTCCCGGCGGAGAGGGTGCGGCGGAAGGCCTCCTCCTCCGCGTAGGCGACGCTGGAGATGCGGGCGAAGTCGGTCTCGAGCTCGGGGTAGCTGGCCTTCATCGCGTCGCGGGAGACCGGCAGCAGCTCCGGGAGGGTCGCCTCGTCGATGCCGAGCAGCTTCATCGAGCGGACGGCGCGGCGCAGCAGCCGGCGCAGGATGTACCCGCGGCCCTCGTTGCCGGGCGTGACGCCGTCGCCGATGAGCATCAGGCCGCTGCGCACGTGGTCGGCGACCACGCGGAGCCGGACGTCGTCGTCGTGGTCGCGGCCGTAGGTCCACGCCGGCGAGCTCGGCGGCGTGGCGCAGCACCGGGGCGACCTCGTCGATCTCGTACATGTTGTCGACGCCCTGCAGCAGGTAGGCGACGCGCTCCATGCCCATGCCGGTGTCGATGTTCTTCTTCGGCAGCTCGCCGAGGACGCGGAACTCCTCCTTGCTCTGCACCTCGTCGATCTCGTACTGCATGAAGACGAGGTTCCAGATCTCGAGGAACCGGTCGCCGGCCAGGTCGACGGCCGGGCCGCCGTCCGGGCCGAACTCCTTGCCGCGGTCGACGTAGATCTCCGAGCACGGGCCGGCGGGGCCGGGCGCGCCGGTGTGCCAGTAGTTGTCCTTCTTCCCCAGGCGCTGGATGCGCTCCTTGGGCAGCCCGGCGATCCGGTGCCAGGCGTCGGCGCCCTCGTCGTCGTCGAGGTAGACCGTCGCCCAGATCGAGTCGGGGTCGAAGCCGAACCCGCCGTCGTCGACCCCCTTGGTGATCAGGTCCCAGGCGTACTCGATCGCGCCTTCCTTGAAGTAGTCGCCGAAGGAGAAGTTGCCGTTCATCTGGAAGAACGTGCCGTGCCGCGTGGTCTTGCCGACCTCCTCGATGTCGAGGGTGCGCACGCACTTCTGCACGCTGGTCGCCCGCGGGAACGGCGCCGGCTCGCGGCCGGTCAGGTACGGGATGAACGGGACCATGCCGGCGACGGTGAACAACAGCGACGGGTCGGGCGAGATCAACGACGCGCTGGGGACGACGGTGTGCCCGCGCTGGGCGAAGTGCTCGAGGAAGCGGCGACGGATCTCGGCGGTCTGCATGTCCTACTCGGTTCTGCGGGGGAACCGTCCCGGCGCGGGACGGTCCGGGTCAGTTGTCGGCGGAGTGCGCGCCGCGGTGCAGCGCCTGGGCGGCGCCTCCGGCGGGGAGCGGGGCGTCGAGCCCGGTGCCGGCACGCAGCTCGTTCTCGCGCTCGGCCATCGCGTGGCGCACGTCGGCACCGAAGTCGCCGATCGCCTCGGCCAGCTCGCGCAAGGCCTCGGCGATCGAGCCGGCGATGCCGGCGGGGGTCATCTTCTCCGCAGCGCGGGAGAGCTTGCGCACCACCATGGCACCGATCGTGATGCCCATGGCGAGCCAGAACAGCCGGCGCATCATGCGGCCCGCCGGGCGGCGCGGCGCGAACGGCGCGCGTCCCTGTCGCGCTGCGCGGCCTCGGCCAGTGCCAGGCCCTCGCGCTTCTTCTTGGCCGCGGTGCGCACCCCGTAGCTGAAGGCGGCGACCTTGATCAGCGGGGTGCCGAGGGTGGCGGCGACGACGCTGGTCAGGGCGGCGACGTTGCTCGACACGTTGGCCGCGTTACCGGCGATGTCGTCGACGCGCTCGAGGTTGCTGTTCACGTGCGCGACGGTCGTGTTGGCCTGGCTGAGGATCGGCGCCGACTGCTCGCGCGCCTGCCGGATGGTCAGCGTGGTCTCGTCGAGCGTCCGGCCGAGCTTCAGCAGCGGGACCGCCATCAGCACCACCAGCAGCACCAGGGCGCCGGCTGCGATCAGCCCGGCGATCTCTCCTGCGGACACGCGCGCTCCTGTTCTCGGTCGGTTGGATGCCCGCTCGTCTCTGCGGTACGTGAACGGCCGGCGTCAGGTCACCCTAGTCGCGGCCGGTCGGGCACGTGTTCTGCATCGGCGGACCTGCGCCTAACGCTGACGGCGGATGATCGCCCGCAGCTTGGCGAGCCGTTCGCCGAGCCGCGCCTCGACGCCCCGGTTGGTCGGCCGGTAGTAGTCCTTGCCCACCAGCGCGTCGGGTGGGTACTGCTGCGGGACGACGCCGTCGGGGTGCGCGTGCGGGTAGACGTAGGTCTTGCCGTGGCCCAGCTGCTTGGCCCCGCCGTAGTGCGCGTCGCGCAGGCCGGGCGGCACCGGGCCGGCCAGCCCGGCGCGGACGTCGGCGACGGATTCGCCCATGGCCATCGTGACGGCGTTGGACTTGGGTGCCGTGGCCAGGTGGACGACGGCGTGGGCGAGCGGGAAGTGGCCCTCGGGCATGCCGATGAAGGCGACGGCGTCGGCCGCGGCGACCGCCGTCAGCAGCGCCGTCGGGTCGGCCATGCCGATGTCCTCGCTGGCGGAGATGACCAGCCGCCGCGCGATGAAGCGCGGGTCCTCCCCCGCCTCGACCATGCGCGCGAGGTAGTGCAGCGCCGCGTCGACGTCGCTGCCGCGGATGCTCTTGATCAGGGCGCTGGCGACGTCGTAGTGCTGGTCGCCCTGCCGGTCGTAGCGGACGGCGGCCTGGGCGACGGCGGTCTCGAGGGTGGTCAGGTCGATCTCGCTGTGGCCCACCGCCAGGGCCGCTCCGGCGCCCGACTCGAGCGCCGTCAGCGCCTTGCGGGCGTCTCCCCCGGCGACCCGGACCAGGTGCTCCTCGGCCTCGTCGGTGAGGGTGACGGCGTTGTCGAGGCCGCGGTCGCTGGCGAGCGCCCGCTTCAGGACGGCGCGGATGTCGTCGTCGGACAGCGGCTGGAGCGCGAGGACGAGGCTGCGGCTGAGGAGCGGGCTGACGACCGAGAAGAACGGGTTCTCGGTGGTGGCGGCGATCAGGCTGACGATCCGGTCTTCCACCGCGGACAGCAGGCTGTCCTGCTGGGTCTTGGAGAACCGGTGGACCTCGTCGATGAACAGGACGGTGCGGCGGCTGCCGTAGGTGAGCTCGCGCTTGGCGCTCTGGATGACCGCCCGGACCTCCTTGACGCCGGAGTCGAGCGCGCTGAGCTGGACGAACTGGCGCTTGGTGGCGAGCGAGATGACGTGGGCGAGCGTGGTCTTGCCGGTGCCCGGCGGGCCGTAGAGCACCAGGGACATCGGCTCGTCGGACTCGACCAGCCGCCGCAGCGGGGCCCGCGGGCCGAGCAGGTGCTGCTGGCCGACGACCTCGTCGAGCGCCCGCGGCCGCATGCGGACGGCGAGCGGCGCCCCGGGGTCGACGGGCGCGGGCCCGTCCCCCTCAGGCGTGTCGAACAGCGAAGTCACGGTTGCGAAGTTACCCGCGGGGAACGACACGGATCGTGCGGAAGCGGAGCATCGGGAACGACACCGTCGGGCGCGTCAGCGTGGGCGCCATCGGCCTGGGCGCGATGCCCCTGTCGACGAAGGAGGACCGGCCCTCCCCGACCGAGGCGGAAGCCGTGGTGCACGCGGCGCTCGACGCGGGCGTGACCCTGATCGACACGGCCGACGCCTACGCGTGGGACGAGTCGGAGTTCGGCCACAACGAGTCGCTGGTCGCCTCGGCGCTGCGCTCGTACGGGCGGACGGACGTCCTCGTCGCGACGAAGGGCGGGCACACGCGGGTCGGACGCGACTGGGAGCTCGACGGGTCACCGGCCTACCTGCGGCGGGCGTGCGAGGACTCGCTGCGACGCCTGCACGTCGACGTGATCGGGCTCTACCAGTTCCACCGACCCGACCCGGCGACCCCGTGGGAGGAGTCGATGGGCGGGCTGCGCTCGCTGTTCGACGACGGCCTGGTGCGGATGGTGGGCATCTCGAACGCCTCGGTGCCGCAGATCGACGCGGCCCGCTCGATCCTCGGCGACGCGCTGGTGAGCGTGCAGAACCAGTTCTCGCCGGGCTACCGCTCCTCGGGCGTCGAGCTGGAGCACTGCGCGGCGCTCGGGCTGGCGTGGATCCCGTGGAGCCCGTTCGGCGGGGTGTCCCGCGCGGGCTCGCTCGACGCGTCGGCGCCCGCGTTCGCCGAGGTGGCCGAGGAGCTGGACGTCTCGGTGTACCAGGTGACGCTGGCGTGGCACCTCGCGCAGTCCGACGTCGTCCTCCCGATCCCCGGCGCCTCGCGAGCCGAGTCCATCCGCGACTCCGCCGCCGCGACCCACCTCGAGCTCACCGCCGACCAACTGCACCGCCTCAACTCGACCGCGAGTTGACCGGCCGATCCGCCGAGTGAGCAGTTGAGGTCAACGACACGCGCGGACACGCCGACGCGGGTGACCGCAACTGCTCACTCGGCGCGTCCACAGCCCGCGTCGTCATCCACCGATCCGTGACGGACAGCCCCACGGGTCCGGATCTGCCCGACGCTGCCGCGGGTGACCAAGCATCTGCTTCCGCCGCTCTACACGCTCGTCGGCAGCCGACGTCGCCGAGTTGACCCGCACGGAACGGCGGAGGGACGGCGTCCGCGTCACGCGCGGCGCCTATCTGTCGTGCGCCGTGTCCGCCACGACCCCCGCACCTGGTCGGCGCCGCCCTCGCAGTCCTGCCGGAGAGCGCGCTCGCCTCGCACCGGACGGCAGCGGTGCTCCTCGGAGCCCCGATCGACTTCGCCCCGCCGATGGAGTTCGCCGTCCCTCCGGGCGTCTATCGGGCACGGCGCCGGGGAATCCGGATCCACGTCCGCGACCTCATGTCGGTCGATCGGACCCTCCTGGAGGGGCTGCCGGTGACGTCCGGCGCCCAGACCTGGCTCGACCTGGCTGCCGTGCTGCCGTCCGACGAATTGGTCGCCGTCGGCGATGCGCTCTACCGCGGGGAGCATCTCGATGCCGCCTCACTGACCGAACGCCTGGACCGCGCCAGTGGGACTCGCGGTGTCGCGCGGGCTCGCATGCTCGCACCGCTGTTGACGCCGCGGGCCGCTTCGCGACCGGAGAGCCTGGCCAGGTTCTGGCTGATCGACGCCGGCCTTCCCGTCCCGTGCCGCAGGTGCCGATCCACGACCGGTGGGGCGGGAGGTCGCCCACGGGGATCTCGGCTATCCCGAGTGGAAGGTGCTGATCGAGTACGAGGGCCAGCAGCACGCCGACCCGCGCCAGTTCGGTCTGGACGTCGACCGCTACTCGCTGATGGCTGCCGACGGATGGCTGGTCGTCCGGCTCGCGCGCCTCCACCTGCGACGAGCCCTCGTCATCGACCGCGTTGGGCGAGCACTGTGGAGCCGAGGCGCGCGGTGGTGAGCCGAGTGGGCAGTTGATGTCGCGACACGCGCAGACACGCTGCACGAGATGACCGCAACTGCTCACTCGAGCCGCTTCGGCGAGCGATGAGTCGGCGGGCTCCCGTCGGTCTACCGGGCGACGGGGAGAACGCCCGAGGAGGCCCGATGACCGAGACACCGATCACCGACGCAGCCGTTGCCGAGATCGCGCAGCGCTACCGGCGCCGTGCCGACATCTTCGACGCGACGGTGGCTGCCGTCGGCACCGACGACTGGGGCCGACCTTCGCCGTGCGCCGAGTGGGATGCCCGCGACGTCGTGCGTCACGTCGTCGACATGCACCTGGTGATGCTGCGGCCCTACGGACGGGAGGCGGCCACCGGGCCCACCGTGGACGACGACCCGCTCGCCGCCTTCCGGGCGGCCAGGTCGGAGGTCGAGGCGATCCTCGAGGATCGGGAACTGGCGACGCGGCGGACGGAGAGCCCCGCGGGCACGATGGCCGGCGCCGACATGGTCGACCAGGTCGCCAGCGCCGACCTCGTGATCCACCGGTGGGACCTCGCGCGAGCCACCGGACAGGACGACGCGATCGACCCGGAGGAGCTGGAGCGCATGTGGCCGGCGTTCCAGCAGATCCCCGACGTCATGCGCGTGCCGGGCGCGTTCGGACCGGGCATCACCGTGTTCGGGCCCGTCGTGGACGTGCCGGCCGACGCGTCGTTGCAGGACCGGGCCCTGGGCCTCGTCGGCCGCGACCCCGCGTGGCAGGCCGACGTCCGGTGACAGTGGCCCAGGCTCAGCGGCCGAGGATCTCCTTCAGGGCGCCCAGCACGAGCACCACCTTGTCCGGGGTGGCGTTCTGCCCCATCAGGCCGATCCGCCAGACCGTCGCCGCGTAGGCGCCCACTCCCCCGCCGATCTCGAGGTCGTAGCGCTCGAGCAGCTCCTTGCGGACGGCGGCCGAGTCGACCCCCTCGGGCACGCGCACGGTGGTCAGCTCGGGCAGCCGGTGCCCCTCGGCGGCGAACAGCTCGAGCCCCAGCTCGGCCAGGCCCTCGTGCAGCAGCCGCCCGGCCTCCGCGTGGCGGGCGTGGACGGCGTCGAGGCCCTCCTCGAGGATCCGGCCGAGCCCGGCGTGCAGCGAGACGACCATGCCCGTCGGCGCCGTGTGGTGGTAGGTCCGCCCGCCGGAGCCGGCGGCCTCGCCCGCGTAGCCGCCCAGCATGCCGAGGTCGAGGTACCAGCTCTGCGGCTTCTCGATCCGTCGCTCCCACGCCCGGTCGTTGATCGTGAACGGCGCCAGCCCGGGGGCGACGCCGAGGCACTTCTGCGAGCCGGAGTAGGCGAGGTCGACGCCCCACTCGTCCAGCTGCACCGGCACGCCGCCGAGCGAGGTCACGCAGTCGGCGAGCAGCAGCGCGTCGCCCTTGCCGGCGGCCAGTGGGCCGAGGTCGGAGAGCACCCCGGTCGAGGTCTCGGCATGCACCGCGGCGATGAGCTTCGGCGAGGGGTGCGCGTCGAGCACCCGCTGGGCGTCGACCGGCTGCCCCCACTCGTGCTCCACGGCGACGACCTCGGCCCCGCACCGCGAGGCGACGTCGACCATCCGCTGCCCGAACAGGCCGTTGACCGCGACGACGACGACGTCGCCCGGTCCGACCGTGTTGACGAACGACGCCTCCATGCCCGCCGACCCGGTCGCCGAGAGCGGGAGGGTGCGCCGGTTCGTCGTCCCGAAAAGCTGTCGCAGCCGGTCGGAGGTCTCGTCCAGGATCTGCAGGAACGCCGGGTCGAGATGCCCCAGCAGCGGCTGCCCGAGGGCGACGGTGGCCTCCGGGTACGGGTTCGACGGTCCGGGTCCGAGCAGGGTGCGGGCACGCAGCGGCATGTCCGGCACGCTACCGATTCCGGCCGTCGCGCGAAGGAGAGCCATGGAACCGCTGACCCCCGTCCGTCGCGACGACGCGCTGGCCATGTGGCGCGAGTACGCCGCGAGCCGCACCCGGCCGGAGCCGCCCGAGGAGGACCCCGCGGTCGAGCAGTTCGGCGACCACGCGGCCCTCGCCGACGAACTGCTCGGCCTGGTGCTCGCCGGCACCAAGCGGGCCACCGCCGGACTCGTCGCCGACTTCGCCCACGAGGGCGAACCGCTCCCCCGGATCGGCGGCCACTGGGTCGCCTGCGACGGCGCCGGCATCCCGCGGTGCGTGTTGCGCAGCACCGACCTGCGGCTCGGCCCGCTGGCCAGCGTCGACGACGCCTTCGCCTGGGACGAGGGCGAGGACGACCGCACCCGCGCCAGCTGGCTGGCCGGGCACCTCGCCTACTTCACCCGCACGCAGCAGGCCCGCGGCGAGGCGTGGTCCGACGAGCTCGAGGTGGTCTTCGAGCGCTTCCGCGTGGTCTGGCCCCCGGAGGTGGCCGACTAGCTCAATGGGCGGGGTTGGTCGGCCCCGGTGCCCCGAGCTCGCCGGGAAGGGCCGGCTCCTCCGGCTTCGCGTCGATGCCCGCCTCGGTGCGCTGGGCCTCGGTGATCGGCGTCGGCGCACCGGTCAGCGGGTCGAACCCGGCGCCGGTCTTCGGGAACGCGATCACCTCGCGGATCGACTCGACGCCCGACAGCAGCGAGCACGTCCGGTCCCAGCCGATCGCGGCACCCGCGTGCGGCGGCGGGCCGTAGGCGAACGCCTCGAGGAAGAAGCCGAACCGGGCGCGCGCCTCCTCCTGCGACATCCCCAGGGTCTCGAACACCTTCTCCTGCAGCGCCGCGTCGTGGATACGCACCGAGCCGCTCATCAGCTCGTTGCCGTTGACGACCATGTCGTAGGCGTCCGACAGCGCCTCGCCCTTGTTCTCGGCGAAGCTGTCCCGCCACTCCGGCGTGGGCGAGGTGAACGGGTGGTGCATGAACGTCCAGGAGCCGTCCTCGGTCTCCTCGAACATCGGGAAGTCGACGACGAACAGGAACGACCAGGTGCCCGGCTCGATGAGCTCCAGGCGCTTGGCGATCTCGTTGCGCGCCGCGCCCAGCAGCTCCTGCGACGAGCGGCGGGCGCCGGCCGCGAAGAAGATGCAGTCGCCCGGGGAAGCGCCGACGGCCTCGACCAGCCCGGCGCGCTCGGCGTCGGAGATGTTCTTGGCGACCGGCCCGCCGAGCTCGCCGTCCTCCCCGATGGTCACGTACGCGAGCCCGCGGGCGCCGCGCGACTTGGCCCAGTCCTGCCAGGCGTCGAACGCCCGGCGCGGCTGCGACCCGCCGCCGGGCATGACGACGGCGCCGACGTAGGGCGCCTGGAACACCCGGAACGGGGTGTCGGCGAAGAACGACGTCAGCTCGGTCAGCTCGAGCCCGAACCGCAGGTCCGGCTTGTCGGAGCCGAACCGGTCCATGGCCTCGCGGTAGGTCATCCGCGGGATCGCCGGCACGTCGTACGAGGCGAGCTCGCGCCACAGCGCCCGGACGACGTCCTCGGCGATCGCCAGGACGTCGTCGCGGTCGACGAAGCTCATCTCGAAGTCGAGCTGGGTGAACTCCGGCTGCCGGTCGGCCCGGAAGTCCTCGTCCCGGAAGCAGCGCGCGATCTGGTAGTACCGCTCGAGCCCGCCGATCATCAGCAGCTGCTTGAACAGCTGCGGGGACTGGGGCAGCGCGTACCACTTGCCCGGCTGCAGCCGCACCGGGACCAGGAAGTCGCGGGCGCCCTCCGGCGTCGACGCGGTGAGCGTCGGCGTCTCCACCTCGACGAAGCCGTGCCCGGCCATGACGCCGCGGGCGATCCGGTTCACCTCGCTGCGCAGCCGCATCGCCTGGGCCGGCTGCTGGCGGCGCAGGTCGAGGTAGCGGTACCGGTAGCGGACCTCGTCGCTGGCCGCCTGGTCGGTCTCGATGGGGAACGGCAGCGGCGCCGCGGAGGAGAGCACCTGCAGCGACGACGTCGCCACCTCGATCTCCCCGGTCGGGATCTCCGCGTTCTCGTTGCCCTCCGGACGGCGCCGCACCTCGCCGGTCACGAGCACGCAGTACTCGTTGCGCAGGTGGTGCGCCTCCTCCTCGCGGACGACGACCTGGACGTAGCCCGAGGCGTCGCGGAGGTCGAGGAAGACCACGCCGCCGTGGTCGCGACGACGGGCGACCCAGCCGGCGAGGGTGACGGTGGTACCGGCGTCGGACGCGCGGAGGGTGCCGGCGTCGTGGGTGCGGAGCACGAGGTAGTTGCCTTTCGGGTGGGGGGATTACCAGCGGTCGTGCACGTGGGCGCGGATGCGCTCGTCGTACAGCCGCTCGAGGTCGGACAGCTGGGACTCGGTGAGCGGGGGCAGCGCGGCGGCCGCGACGTTGCCACGGACCTGCTCCACGGTGCGCGCGCCGGGGATGACGGTGGTGACGCCGGGCTGGTCGATCACCCAGCGCAGGGCGAACGCCGCCGTCGGGACGTCGCCGGCGATGGCGGCGACCTCGCGGGCGGCGTCGACGCCGATCTCGAACGGCACGCCCGCGAACGTCTCACCGACGTCGAACGCCTCGCCGTGCCGGTTGAAGGTGCGGTGGTCGTCGGCGGGGAACGTCGTCGACTCGTCGTACTTGCCGGTGAGCAGGCCGCTGGCCAGCGGGACGCGGGCCAGGACGCCGACGCCGTGGCGGGCGGCCGCGGGCAGCAGCTCCTCCAGCGGCTTGCGCCGGAAGACGTTGAGGATCACCTGGATGCTGGCCAGCCCCGGGTACTCGAGCGCGGCCAGTCCCTCGGCGACGGTCTCCACCGACACCCCGTACGCGGCGATCGCGCCCGCGTCGACCAGGTCCTCGAGGGCGTCGAAGACGTGCTGGTCGGAGTACACGGCCGGCGGCGGGCAGTGCAGCTGGACCAGGTCGAGGGTCTCGACGCCGAGGTTGCGCCGCGAGCGGTCGATCCAGGCGCGCAGGTTCTCCGGCGTGTACTGCGACGCCTCGAACGGGTCGGCCCGGCGGCCGGCCTTCGTCGCGACGAACGGGCGGTCGGACCGCGGCGCCAGCGCCTTGCGGATCCGCTCCTCGGACTTGCCGTCGCCGTAGACGTCGGCCGTGTCGAGCAGGGTCACGCCGGCGTCGAGCGCTGCATCGAGGACGTCGAACGCCGTGTCGTCGTCGACGTTCCCCCAGTCGGCGCCGAGCTGCCAGGTGCCCAGGCCGACGACGGAGACGTCGGCGCCGGTCCGACCGAGTGGCCGCTGCTCCATCGAGGTCACGAGCCCACCGTTCCACGCAGCGTCTCGAACAGCTCCCCGACCGGGACGGCGTGCTGCTCGCCGGTCCGCATGTCCTTGAGCTGGCCGACGCCCTCGGCGAGGTCCCGGTCGCCGATGACGACGACGTGCGAGGCGCCCGAGCGGTCGGCGGCCTTCATCGCGCCCTTGAGCCCGCGGTCGCCGTAGACGGTGTCGGCGGCCACCCCGGCCTCGCGGAGCTGCCCGACCAGCCGCACCGCCAGCCGCTTGGCCTCCGCGCCCAGCGGGACGACGAACGCCTGCACGCCGGCGACCGCGCCGACGTCGAGACCTTCCGCCTGCACCGCCAGCAGCGTCCGGTCCACCCCGACGGCGTAGCCGATCCCGGAGAGGTCCGGCCCGCCGAGCGCGGCGGACAGCCCGTCGTAGCGCCCGCCGCCGCCGATCGCCGACTGCGAGCCCAGGCCGCGGTGCACGAACTCGAAGGTGGTCTTCGTGTAGTAGTCCAGCCCGCGCACCAGCTTCGGCGCCTCGGTCCAGGTGACGCCGAGGTCGGTGAGGTGCTGCCGGACGGCGTCGTAGTGCGCCTTGGTCGAGTCCGAGAGGTGGTCGACCATCAGCGGCGCGTCGTCGAGCTGGGCCTGCACCTCGGGCCGCTTGTCGTCGAGCACCCGCAGCGGGTTGATCTCCGCGCGCCGCCGGGTGTCCTCGTCCAGGTCCAGCTTCTCGAGGAACTGCACCAGCAGCTCGCGGTACTGCGGCCGGCAGGTCGAGTCGCCGAGCGTGGTCAGCAGCAGCTCGAAGTCGGTCAGCCCGAGGTCGCGGAAGCCCTGCACCCCGAGGGCCACGACCTCCGCGTCCAGCGCCGGGTCGTCGACGCCGAGCGCCTCCATGTCCACCTGGGTGAAGTGCCGGTAGCGGCCGGCCTGCGGCCGCTCGTACCGGAACGCCGAGCCGACGGTCCACAGCTTCACCGGCAGCGCGCCGGTGTGCAGCCGGTGCTCGATGAAGGCCCGCATCAGCCCGGCGGTCAGCTCCGGGCGCAGGGTCAGCGAGCGGCCGCCGCGGTCGTCGAAGGTGTACATCTCCTTCGTGACGACGTCGGTCGACTCCCCCACCCCGCGGGAGAACACGGCGGTCTCCTCGAACACCGGCGTCTCGACGTAGCCGTAGCCCGCCCGGCGCAGCGGCGCGGTCAGGGTGTCGCGGACGGCGAGGAACCGCGCGGAGTCCGGCGGCAGGGTGTCGAACGTGCCCTTCGGCGCGGTCAGGTCGGTCACAGACCCCGGCCCTTCGGCGCCTCGCCGGCGCCCGCGGCGGCCTCGGCCAGGTACGGGTTGGTGGCCCGCTCGCGGCCGATGGTGGTGGCCGGCCCGTGCCCGGGCAGCACGACCGTCTCGTCGTCCAGAGGGAGGACGACGTCGCGCAGCGAGCGCAGCATCGCGTCCCACGACCCGCCGGGCAGGTCGACGCGGCCGATGGACCCGGCGAACAGGACGTCGCCGGCCAGCAGCCCCGGCGCCTCGCCGAGGTCGACGGAGAACATGACCGAGCCCTGCGTGTGGCCGGGCGCGTGCCGGACGGTCAGCTCCACGCCGGCCAGGGACAGCAGCGCGCCGTCGTCCAGTGGCTTGACCTCCGAGGGGTCGGGCAGCCGGACGCCGGCGATCAGCGGCGCCAGCTGCGGGCCGTGCCACCGGGCGGGGTCGCTGAGCATCCCGAAGTCGGACGGGTGCAGGTAGGCGGGGATGTCGTAGCCGTCGCAGACCGGCAGCACCGAGAAGGTGTGGTCGAGGTGGCCGTGGGTCAGCACGACCGCCACCGGCTTGAGGCCGTCGTCGGCCAGCATCTGGGCGAGCGGCTCGACGGCGTCCATGCCCGGATCGACGACGACGCACTCCTGCCCCGGTCCCGATGCCACGGCGTAGCAGTTGGTGCCGAACGCGCCGGCGGGGAACGAGCGGATGAGCACCCGTGCAGGTTACGCGGGCGCGCTGCGCGGCCCGGCGCTGCCAGGGGACGTCCAGTCGCGCCGCCTAGACTCGCCCGAGACCTGCGGGCCGCGACCCGGCCGGATCCCTCCGCCGCCGCCCCGCCGTGCCACCGCCCGTCCTACGAGGAGTTCGCACCGTGCCCACGAGCAAGCAGCGCCGCCAGGCCGCGCAGCGCCACCTGCAGCGTCAGCTGGAGCGCCGCGCCGAGCTGGCGCGCAAGCGCCGCCGCAACATCGGCATCCTGGTGACCGCCATCGCCGTCATCGTGGTGGTGGGTGCCGCGCTGCTGCTCACCGGCGTGCTCGACGGGGACGACGACCCGAGCGCCGCCGCCGACGGCACCAGCTCGGTCCCCACGACCAGTCCCGCGGCCACCACCAATGCCGACGGCACCATCAGCTGCACCTACGGCCCGGACGAGTCGGGCAACCCCAACCTCACCGACGTCGGCACCCCGCCGGACCCGGAGGCCACGCCGACCCAGGGCTCCGTCAACCTGCTGATGAGCACCGACCAGGGCGACCTCACGCTGACCCTGGACCGGACCCTGGCGCCGTGCGCCGCGGCGAGCTTCGTCTACCTGACCGGGCAGGGCTTCTACGACGACACCCCCTGCCACCGCCTGGTCAACCAGGAGAACTTCGGCGTCCTGCAGTGCGGCGACCCGACCGGCGAGGGCTCCGGCGGCCCGACGTACAAGTACGCCGAGGAGGTCACGCCGGAGACGACCTACCCGCGCGGCACGATCGCCATGGCCAAGACCAGCGCCCCGAACACGACCGGCAGCCAGTTCTTCCTGTGCTTCGTCGACACCGAGCTGCCCCCGGAGTACACCGTCGTCGGCACCATCGACGAGGCCGGCCTGCAGGTGCTCGAGACCGTGGCCGCCGGCGGCATCAAGGACGTCGGCCCGACCGGCGACGGCGCCCCCGCGATCCCGGTCCAGATCGAGTCGATGACGGTCCTCAGCTGACGGCTCAGTCGCGCGCCGCGGGGAGGACGGCGTTCTCGACCAGATCGCTGACATCCCCCCGCGGCGTCTCGGCGTCGCTGGTGACCACCGTGACCAGGTCGAGGGCCGGGTCGACGTAGATGACCTGCCCGCCGTACCCGCGGGCGAAGAAGGCTCCGTCCTCGTCCTGCGGCGGCACCCACCACTGCCAGCCGTAGTCGGCCGAGGCGTCGGGCGTGCTCACACTGGACGACGTCGAGGCCCGGACGTAATCGGCCGGTACCACCTGCTCGTCATCCCAGAGACCGCCGTTCAGGTACAGGAACCCGAACCTGGCCAGGTCGCGGGTCGGCAGCTTCAAGAACGCGAACCCGAGGTGGTATCCCTGCGGGTCCGTGGGCCACGCCACGGTCGCCCGGCCGTACTGCTCGATCTGCTCAGGGGTCGGCGGGCCGACCACCGCGGGCTCGAACGCGTCGTCGGTGGCGATGCCCAGCGGACCGAACAGTCGCTCGCGGGCGAAGTCCAGCGTGGAGCCGCCGCTCGCGTCGGCGACGATGGCCGACAAGAGGTGCGACGTCGCACTGCTGTACTCGAACCGCGATCCCGGGTCTGTCGTCAGCGGCAGGCCGAGAATCGCGCGCACCCAGTCAGGGCTCTGCTCGATCTGCTCGAAGACCCGTTGATCCCCGCCGAGGCTCGCGTCGTCACCGGGCAGTCCGGACGTCATCGAGAGCAACTGCCGCACGGTCACGGCTGCGAGGCGCGGGTCGGCGTCGGTGGGGAGCCGGTCCGCGAACAGCTCGCCCACCGTCTGGTCCAGGCTCTCGATCAGCCCCTCCTCGATGGCGATCCCGACCAGCGCACCGACCACGCTCTTGGTCACCGACCGCACCTCATGGCCATCCGCGGCGTCGAAGCCCTGCCAGTAGCGCTCGTAGACGAGGTATCCGTCGCGCACGATCGCGATGCTCTGCACGTTGGAGTAGCTGTCGGCGACCAGCCGCTCGATCTCGGCCAGTTCGGCCGCATCGAAGCCGTGGTCCTCCGGAGCGTCCGTGCGCCACTCGTCGGTCGGCCAGTAGGCGCGCTGGACCGGAGCTTCCTGGTCGGTATCGGTCGACGGCTCGTCCGGGCCAGCGGGACAGCCGGAGCAGAGGACGCACACCAGCGCGAGCGCAGCTCCACCTAGCCGGGCGCCGGGCATGAGGCAGCGTACGGCGGGCGGACCTGGTCCAGAGCCCCCCGCGTCACCCCTACGCGGTCACGCGCTCCACGTCGAAGACGCCGTCGACGTTGCGCACCGTCTGCAGCACCGCGCCGAGGTGGGCCGGGTCGGCCAGCTCGAAGGTGAACCGGCTGATCGCCACGCGGTCGCGGCTGGTCTGCACGGAGGCCGACAGGATGTTGACCCGCTCGTCGGCCAGCGCCTTGGTGACGTCGGACAGCAGCCGGTGCCGGTCGAGCGCCTCCACCTGGATCGCGACCAGGAACACCGAGCCGGGCTGCGAGGCCCACTCGACCTCGACCAGCCGCTCGGGCTTGCGCTGCAGGTCGGCGGCGTTCGTGCAGTCGGTGCGGTGCACGCTGACGCCGCCGCCGCGGGTGACGAAGCCGAGGATGTCGTCGCCGGGCACCGGCGTGCAGCACTTGGCGAGCTTGGCCCACACGTCGCTCATGCCGTGGACGACGACGCCCGGGTCGCCGCCGGCCGAGCGGCGCGGCACCGAGCGCCGGGTCGGGATGGCCGTCTCGGCGATGTCCTCGACGGCGCCCTCGGTGCCGCCGAGCGCCGTCATCAGCTTCTCGACGACCGACGTGGCGGAGATGTGGTTCTCCCCCACCGCCGCGTACAGCGCGGTGACGTCGGCGTAGCGGAGGTCCTTCGCGAGCGTCGACAGCGCCTCGCCACCCATGAGGCGCTGCAGCGGCAGGCCTGCCTTGCGCATCGCGCGGGTCAGCGAGTCCTTGCCCGCGTCGACGGCGTCCTCGCGGCGCTCCTTGGTGAACCACTGGCGGATCTTGGTGCGCGCCCGGGACGACCCGACGAACGTCAGCCAGTCCTGCGAGGGGCCGGCGGTCTGCGACCGGGAGGTGAAGATCTCGACGACGTCGCCGTTGTTGAGCTTGCTGTCGAGGCTGACCAGCGAGCCGTTGACGCGGGCGCCGATGGTGCGGTGCCCGACCTCGGTGTGCACCGCGTAGGCGAAGTCGACCGGCGTGGACTCGCCGGGCAGGCTGATGACGTCGCCCTTGGGCGTGAAGACGAAGACCTCCTGCGGACCGAGGTCGTAGCGCAGCGTCTCGAGGAACTCGCCGGGCTCCTGGGCCTCGCGCTGCCAGTCGAGCAGCTGGCGCAGCCACAGCATGTCGTCGGGCGTGCCGGCCTTGGGCGGGGCGCCGAACTCGCCGGCACTGGGCTTGCCGCCGGCCTTCGCCTTCTCCTTGTACTTCCAGTGCGCGGCGATGCCGAACTCGGCGGTGCGGTGCATGTCGTGCGTGCGGATCTGCAGCTCGACCGGCTTGCCCTGCGGGCCGATCACCGTCGTGTGCAGCGACTGGTACATGTTGAACTTCGGCATGGCGACGAAGTCCTTGAAGCGACCGGGCACGGGCTGCCAGTGGGCGTGCATGATGCCCAGCGCCGCGTAGCAGTCGCGCACCGAGTCGACCAGGATCCGGATGCCGACCAGGTCCCAGATGTCGGTGAAGTCCCGGCCGCGGACGATCATCTTCTGGTAGATCGAGTAGTAGTGCTTGGGCCGCCCGGTGACGACGGCCTCGATCTTGGCCGCCTTGAGCTGGTCGTTGACCGTCGAGGTGACCTCGGCGAGGTAGGTGTCGCGGGACGGCGCGCGCTCGGCGACGAGCCGCACGATCTCGTCGTACCGCTTCGGGTACAGCGTCGCGAACGCGAGGTCCTCGAGCTCCCACTTGATCGTGTTCATACCGAGGCGGTGGGCCAGCGGGGCGAGGATCTCCAGCGTCTCGCGCGCCTTCGTCTCCTGCTTCTCGGGCGGGAGGAAGCGCAGCGTGCGCATGTTGTGCAGCCGGTCGGCGAGCTTGATGACCAGCACCCGCGGATCGCGGGACATCGCGACGATCATCTTGCGGATCGTCTCGGCCTGGGCCGCGTCGCCCAGCTTGACCTTGTCGATCTTGGTGACGCCGTCGACCAGGTGGGCGACCTCGGTGCCGAAGTCGGCGGTGATCGACTCGAGGGTGACCCCGGTGTCCTCCACCGTGTCGTGCAGCAGGGCCGCCACGAGGGTCGTCGTGTCCATGCCGAGCCCGGCCAGGATGGTGGCGACGGCGAGCGGATGGGTGATGTAGGGGTCGCCGCTCTTGCGCTTCTGCGCGGCGTGGGCGGCCTCGGCGACGTCGTAGGCCCGCTGCAGCAGCGCGAGATCGGCCTTCGGATGGCTCTGCCGGTGCAGGGCGGCCAGCGGCTCGAGGACGGGACGGATGACGGTGCCGCGCTGCCCGGCGACGATGCGGCGGGCCAGGCGGTCGCGCACCCGACGGCGGGGGGCACCGGCCTCGGCGTCACCCGGTTCGGAGCCGACGTCCTCGGGACGGCGGATCGCGGGGCGGTCCGGCAGGGGCGGACGGCGCTCGGCCGGCGCAGCCGAGTCCGACGCCGCCTCGGACGCTGCCTCGGGGGCAGTCGTCTCCGCAGCCGCCGCCGCGTCGGCCCGCGCGGGAGCCGCGTTCGCGGCTACTTCCGGCGCCACGGCGACTCCTGCCTGGTCGAGGAGAGCTGACCCCGCCAATGCTAGCCGTGCGGGCTGTTCGGGGGCCGGGGACGGGGCCGGCGTCTCCCTCGGTCAGGTGGTCCACAGCGCGTGCACCGCGTGCGGCGCGATCCGCTGCCGACCACCCAGTGCCGCGAGCTCGATGACCACCGAGACTCCCGCGACGACGCCGCCCAGCCGCTCGACCAACGCGATGGCGGCCTCGAGCGTGCCGCCGGTGGCCAGGACGTCGTCGACGACGAGCACGCGCGCTCCGGACGCGATCGCGTCGGCGTGCAGCTCCAGGGTCGCCGTCCCGTACTCCAGGGCGTAGTCGGCGGCGATCCGCTCGCGCGGCAGCTTGCCCGCCTTGCGCACCGGGACGACGCCCACTCCGGTATCCAGGGCGACGGCCGCGGCGAGCAGGAATCCGCGGGCCTCCACGCCGACGACGACGTCGAACGGGCGCCCGCCGTCGGCGGTCACGGCCGCCACCCGCGGGTCGGACGCCGACGGCGCTGCGAGACCTCGGACCATCCGGCGGAAGGCCGGCCCGTCGGCGAACACCGGCGTGAGGTCGCGGAACAGCACACCGGGCACCGGGTAGTCCGGGACGTCGACCGACAGCCCGGCGATCAGCTCGTCGAGCGGCTCGCCGACCCGGCCGTCCGGACTCCCGGCCTCGGTGCTCACCGGCGCTTCTTGCCCGAGGGACGGCCCTTCTGGCCGGGACGCTGCGGTCGGGCGCCGGGCCGCGGCGCCGCCGTCGCGCCGCTGCCGGGCTCGGGCCGCACGCTGGACGGCGACTCGATCACGACGTCCGCGTCGACGGTGTCGGGCAGTTCCGCGACGGCGACCCCGGATCCGGTGCGCGCCGGACGGGCCCGGCGGGCACTGGCGACCGGGCCGGCCGGCACCGAGGCCCGGCCCGCCGTCCGCGCCGCCGACGCGCGGCGGGCCATGACCCGCTTGCGCAGGGCGATGACCTCCGGCTCCCGTTCCTTGAGGTCGACCACGATCGGGGTGGCCAGCACGATCGACGAGTAGGCACCGGCGGCCAGACCGACGAAGAGCACGAGCGCGAGGTCCTTGAGCGTGCCGACGCCGAGCAGGCCGGCGCCGACGAACAGCAGGCCCGCCACCGGCAGCAGCGCGATCACCGAGGTGTTGATCGAGCGCATCAGCGTCTGGTTGACCGCCAGGTTGGCCGCCTCGCCCCAGGTCATGCGGGCGGTGCGGTCGAGGTCCTTCACGTTCTCGTCGACCTTGTCGAAGACGACCACGGTGTCGTAGAGGGAGAACCCGAGGATCGTCAGCAGGCCGATGACCGTCGAGGGGGTGACCTCGAAGCCGATCAGCGAGTAGATGCCCGCCGTCACGATCAGGTCGTGGATGAGGGCCGCGATCGCGCCGACCGCCATCTTCGGCTGGAACCGGACGGCGAGGAACAGCACGACGGCGACGAGGAACACCGCGAGGGCGATCAGGGCCTGGTCGGTGATGTCGTTGCCCCACTCGGCGCTGACCGCCTCCGGGCTGACCTCCTCCGGCGCGATGCCCGCGGCGTCGGCGACGGCCTCGACGACCGCGCGCTCACCGGCGGTGTCGAGCTCGGCGGTGCGCAGCAGGATCTCGTCGCCGCCGACGATCTGTGCGCTGGCCACCTCCGCGCCCGCGTCCTCCGCGGCCGCGCGGACATCGGCCAGCTCCGACGCGTCTCCCGGCAGCCGGAAGCTGTTGCCGCCGGCGAAGTCGATGCCGAAGTTGAACCCGCGGAAGACCATCGACGCGATGCAGATCAGCAGGACGACGGCGGTGATCTTGTAGATCAGCTTGCTCTTGCCGACGACGTCGAGGCCGGCCTCGCCGTTGTAGAGCCGGTGACCCAGACCGACCTTGCGCTCCGGGACGTGGGTCGCCTCGGACGTGCCCTCCTGGGGCAGCCCGGCGTCCGCGAGCGCCTGCTCGTCGGCCGACGCAGCGGCATCCGCGACGACGCGGTCGGCGTCCACATCTTCTTCTCGGACGCGGCCGACCGGGATGTCGGCGTCGGTCTCGTCGCGGGTCATGAGGTGCTCCGATCCGTGCTGCTGGTGCTCCGCGACCCGGCGCCGACGAGCTCACGCCCTCGGGCCGATGCGCCAGACGACGCGCGGCGGGTGTGCTCGACCCGGCCCAGGCCCGAGAAGCGGCTGCTCCCGAAGGACTTGAACCGGGAGAGGACGGCCAGGAGCGGGTGGGTGAAGAGGAAGACGACGACCAGGTCGAGCACCGTCGACATGCCGAGGGTGAACGCGAAGCCCTTCACGTCGCCGATGGCGAGCAGGTACAGGATCGCGGCGGCGAGGAAGCTGACCGCGTCGGCGGAGAGGATGGTCCGCCGCGCGCGGACCCACGCCCGCGGGACGGCGGAGCGCAGGCTCCGGCCTTCGCGGATCTCGTCCTTCAGGCGCTCGAAGTACACGACGAACGAGTCCGCGGTGATACCGATCGAGACGATGAAGCCCGCGATCCCGGCGAGGCTCAGCGCGAAGCCGATCTGCCGGCCGAGCAGCACCAGGCAGGAGTAGACGACCACCGCCGACAGCAGCAGGCTCGCGATCATCACCAGACCGAGCAGCCGGTAGTAGATCAGCGCGTACACGAACACGAGAGCGATCCCGATCGCGCCCGCGATGAGACCCGCCTTCAGCTGCTCCGCGCCGAGCTCGGTGGAGATCGACTGGGCGGTCGCCTGCTCGAAGGTCAGGGGCAGGGCGCCGTAGCGGAGCTGGTTGGACAGCTCGGTCGCCGTCTCCTGGTCGAAGTCGCCGGTGATCGTGGTCTGGCCGTTGATCGCACCGTTGATCGTCGGGGCGGAGATGACCCGCCCGTCGAGGGTGAACGCCACGTTCTCGCCCACGTGGGCCGCGGTGTAGTCGGCCCAGGCCTGGCGGCCCTCGGACTTGAAGTCCAGCAGCACGATCCAGGCCCCGGTGGTGGGCTCGGTCGAGGCGGCGGCGTCGTCGATCTCGGTGCCCTCGATGATCGTGGGGCCGAGCAGGTACTTGAGGGTGCCGTCCTCGCTGCAGGAGGCGACGAAGTCCTCGGGCCGCGAGGTCTCACCCGTGACGTTCTCCGACTCGCAGGTCAGCGTCGCGTACTCCGCGGCCGCCTCCTCCTGCGTGACGGGCGGGGCGTCCGGGTCGGGCAGGTTCGGGTCCTCGATGGCGCCGTCCGTCGTCGTGGCGGAGGCCGAGGGCTCGGCCGACGTCGTCGGTTCCGCGGACGGGTCCGCCGGCGTGGTCGGCGCGGCCGATCCGGACGGGTCGGAGGACTCGGTGGGGGTCGCGCCGTCGGTGGACTCGGCGCCCTCCTCGGCCGGGGCGGCCGGCTCGGGGCCCGCGACGACGGGACGGAACCGCAGCTGAGCCGTCGCACCGAGCTCGCGGGCCTGCTCCCCGTCGTCACCGGGGACCGAGATGATGATGTTGGAGTCGCCCTCGGTGACGACCTCGGCCTCCGCGACACCGAGCCCGTTGACCCGCTGCTCGATGATCTGGCGCGCCAGCTCGAGGTCGGCCTCGGCCGGGGCCTGTCCGTTCGGCGTGCGGGCGGTCAGGGTCACCGTGGTGCCGCCGCGCAGGTCGAGACCGAGCTGCGGTGTGCGGTCGGTGCCGGTGAAGAAGATCAGCCCGTACAGGGCCGCGACGATCAGCACGAAAGCGCCGAAGTAGCGGCCCGCAGGCATCGAACGGTTGGCCATCAGAGGGTCCTGCCGGTCAGAGGGTGCCGTCGGCCGGGCGAGAGCCCGGCGCGCCGGGGGTGTCGTCCCCGGTGGAGTCGGCCGTGGTGTCGTCGATGGCCGTGGCCGGCGTGCGGACCTCGAGGATCGCCGGGCGGGCGAAGGTCACCACCACGCCGGGCGCGATCTCGATGTCGACCGTCTTGTCGCCGAGACCGGCGACCGTGCCGTGCAGACCACTGGTGGTCATCACCGGCGTCCCCAGGCTCAGCGAGTCCTGCATGGTCTGCTGCTTCTCCTGCATCTTCTTGCGCTGCCGGGCGGGCAGCACGAAGAGCAACAGGACAGCCAAGATCAGGATGACGAACGGGAAGTACTGCTCCACGACAGGTGTGCCTCTCTACCGCGGTTGCTGCTCCGCAGTCGGTGCGGGCCCGGAACGGGGCCGCTCGGGTACGTCGGTCACGGCGCGCGCGGGCGGCCGGGGCGGAACGCGTACGGCCGCGGCCTGACGAGTTGCGCGCCAGCGGCTCGGAGTCTATGCGCCGTTCGCGGGCAGTGACGACGCACCCGGGAGGGACGGCGCCCCGCTCCCCCCACCGGACACATCGCCCACTCCCCCACCGCGGCGGCCGTCGAGCGCCTCGGCGCGCGCCGCCAGCACGTCGGCGTCCGCGGCGCGTCCGGCCTGTCGGAGCGCCAGCGCGGCGTTGTGCAGGCACGTGCCGACGGCGGGATGGTCGGGCGGGACGGTCCGCTCGAGGACGGCGAGGCAGCGCTCGAACATCGCGACGGCGTCCTGAGGTCGTCCCGTGCGCCGGAGCACTGTCGCCAGGTTGTTGAGGGTGGTCACCAGCTCGGGGTGCTCCGCACCCAGCACGTGCTCCTTGATCGCCAGGGCACGCCGATAGAGCGTCTCCGCCCGCGCGTGGTCCCCGCTCCGCTGGTGGATCGCGGCGAGGTTGTGCAGCGTGACGGCGACTTCGTAGTGGTCCGGTCCGTAGACCCGCTCGAAGACCGTCAGCGCGTGGGTGAGCAGCGCGGCCGCCTCCTCCGACCGGCCCAGCGCGTCGAGGATGGCCGCCAGCGCTGCCCGGTCCGCGGCCACCTCGGGGTGCTCGGGACCGAACGCGGCCTGCCGGATCTCGACCGCGCGTCGAGCCGGGGCCTCGCCGTCGGCGAACCGACCGGCCGCATGGGCGAGGCCGCCGAGGTTGTGGTGGATGCCGGCGGCGTCCGGGCTGTCCGGCCCGGACGTCCGCTCGACGAGCGCCAAGGCCCGCCGGTAGAGCGGCTCGGCCTCGGCGAACCGGCCCGTGTACTTGTAGACGATCCCCAGCCCGTTCAGGACGGGGGCGAGCTGCGCGTCGTCCGGTCCGAGCCGCGCCTCGGCCACATCGAGGGCCTCGAGGAACGTCGCTTCCGCCTCTCGGTACCGGCCCTGGAGGCGCAGGCAGGTGGCCAGACCGGTCAGTGCTCGCACCCGCAGTCGTGGTTCCTCTGCCCCGTCGCCGGCGCCGAGCTGATCCAGCGCCTGCTGGTAGTAGGCCGCGGCTCGGTCGCTCCGGCCGAGGTCGACGTGCGCGCGGGCGACCGTGCACAGCACGGCCGCTCGGGTGATCGCGTCGAGTGCCTGCGCCAGCGCGAGGCACTCCGACGCTCGGGCCCGAGCGTCCTCGTACCGCCCCTCGCTGCGCAGGGCCCAGGCCAGTTCCTGCAGCCGGCCGACCTCCACCCGCACGGCCGAGGGCCGGAACCGTCTCGCGAACACCGGGGACTGCTCAGCTCTCGTCGACGACGAAGGTCTCGTTGTGGTTGGCCGTGATCCCGTCCAACACGGCGGTCGAGCCCGGCCGCGCTACCGCGCCGGCCGCCGCAGCAGAGTCGTTCGGCTCGACGATGGACGTGGCTCCTCCGCCCAGAACGGCGAGCGCCGCCACGGTCCCGAGCAGCAGGCGTCGGACGCGCCGTTCGACGACGGCTGTCATGCCAGATCCCGCAGCATCGTCTCGTTGTGCTGTGGATCGATCCCATCCGGACCGGGCGATCCCGCCCGGCCGCACGGTCCGAGCGGCGGCTGTGTCGGACGCCATCGATCGTCTGCCACCGACCTCCAGTCACGGGGCCGCGCACCGAGCAGCGCCGACAGCGCAGCCGCGAGCCCGACGCAGCGAGCCGGCGCACGGCGGCGCTCACGACGCGTCCCGGACGAGCGTCTCGTTGTGCTGGGCGTCCACACCGTCCGCCCCGGGTCCCCAGCCGGGACGCGCGACGCCGGCCGCGCTGGTCTGCGTGTCGTCGGTGCCGGAGACGTCCCCGACGACGACGGACGCGGCGCCGAACAGCAGCGCCAGTGCGGAGAACGCCGTCGCGAGCAGCTTCTTCATGGCCGATCCCTTTCGCCTGGGCGCGGAACCCCCGCGCATCGCCAGGCTGCCGCCCACCGTGGTCCGCACACATCGGCCGCAAGGCCGATCGGCGCTCCCCCGGGAGGCGGATCTTCGACAGGATCAGGCGTCGAAGAGCGGTTCCGCCGAGGGGTCGGACGGCGGGGCGATCAGGCCGCCGCCGAGCGGCACGCCACCCTTGGGCAGCGGGTACCCGAGATGCCGCCAGGCGGCCTCGGTGGCGACCCGGCCCCGCGGCGTGCGGGCCAGCAGCCCGGCGCGCACCAGGAACGGCTCGCACACCTCCTCGACGGTGTTCGACTCCTCGCCGACGGCGACCGCGAGCGTCGAGACGCCGACCGGACCACCGCCGAACCGGGCCACCAGGGCCTCGAGGACAGCGCGGTCGAGCCGGTCGAGTCCGAGCTCGTCGACGTCGTAGAGCGCGAGAGCGGCCCGAGCGACCTCGCGGGTGACCCGGCCGTCGGCCTCGACCTCGGCGTAGTCGCGCACCCGGCGGAGCAGCCGGTTGGCGATGCGGGGTGTGCCCCGCGACCGGCCGGCGATCTCCGCGGACCCGTCGTCGGTCAGCTCGACCCCGAGCAGCGCGGCGGACCGGGCCAGCACGAGCTGCAGCTCGGCCGGCTCGTAGAACTCCATCTGCCCGACGAAGCCGAACCGGTCGCGCAGCGGGCCGGTGAGCAGGCCGGCTCGCGTCGTCGCCCCGACCAGGGTGAACGGGTTGATCTCGAGCGGGATCGCGGTCGCACCCGGCCCCTTGCCGACGACGACGTCGACCCGGAAGTCCTCCATCGCCATGTACAGCAGTTCCTCGGCGGGCCGGGCGATGCGGTGGATCTCGTCGATGAAGAGGACGTCGCCGTGCGAGAGGTTCGAGAGCATCGCGGCGAGGTCGCCGGAGCGCTCGATCGCCGGACCGCTGGTGATCTTCACCGACGTGCCGAGCTCCGAGCCGATGATCAGCGCGAGGCTGGTCTTGCCCAGGCCGGGCGGGCCGGAGAGCAGCACGTGGTCCGGCGGCCGGCCGCGCCGCTTGGCTCCTTCGAGCACGAGGTCGAGCTGGCGGGCGACCTTGGGCTGCCCGATGAAGTCGTGCAGCGAGTGCGGGCGCAGCGCCGACTCGACGACGCGCTCCTCGTCACCCGCCTGCGGCGACACCGCCCACTCCTGGCCGATGTCCCCGTTGACCTCGGCGGTCATCGGCCGGTCGAACGGGTTGCTCATGACCTACCCAGCAGCTGGAGAGCCCGGCGCAGCAGGACGGCCACCTCGACCGACCCGGTCGCGGCGATCTGCTCGTCGGCGACCGGGGCCAGCTGGACGACGGCGCCGTCGGCCTCCTTGGTGCTCCAGCCCAGGCCGACCAGGGCCGACACGAGCTGGTCGCGCCACGGGGCGACCGGCGTGACCGAGGGCAGGCCGAGGCTCGGTCCGTCGAGCGAGGTGTCCGACGTCGTCGAGCCGAGCCGGTCGCGCAGCTCGAGCACCAGGCGCTCGGCGCCCTTCCTGCCGATGCCGGGTACCTGCATGAGCGCCTTGAGGTCGCCCATCGACACGGCGCGGCGGACCTCGCGCGGCGGGTGGATGGCCAGCACGGCCTGGGCCAGCCGGGGCCCGACGCCGTTGGCGGTCTGCAGCAGCTCGAACAGCTGGCGCTCGTCGTCGTCGGCGAAGCCGTAGAGGGTCAGGGAGTCCTCGCGGACGATCAGGCTGGTGGCCAGGCGCGCCTGCTCCCCCACCTGCAGGCGGGCGATCGTGCCCGGCGTGCACTGGACGGCCAGCCCGATGCCACCGACCTCGACGACGGCGCCGTCCGGCGACACCGCCGCCACCCGGCCGTTCACACTCGCGATCACTTGGCTACTCCTGTCCACCGAGGCAGCGTGCGCGACGTCATCGGGGCTCCGATCCCACCCGCCAGGGCGGCGACCCGCAGGCGGTTCTGAGCCGGCCCGCGCCACACGTGGCAGATGGCGAGCGCGAGCGCGTCCGCCGCGTCTGCCGGCTTCGGAGCGGCGGCGAGGCCGAGGACCCGGGTGACCATCAGCGTGACCTGCTCCTTGTCGGCACGGCCGCTGCCGGAGATCGCGGCCTTGACCTCGCTCGGCGTGTGCCAGGCGACCGGCCGGTCGGCCTGGGCAGCAGCGAGAGCCGCGACCCCGGCAGCCTGCGCCGTCCCCATCGCCGTCCCCTTGTTGTTCTGGGTGAAGACCCGCTCGATCGCGACGACGTCCGGCTTGTGCTGACGCAGCAGGGACGTGATCTCCGTGTGCAGTTCGAGGAGCCGGAGCTCGAGGTCGAGCTCCGCGTGCGTGCGGACGACGCCCACCGCGACGGCCGTGGGCCGCGCGCCGGGACGCCCGTCGACCACTCCCCACCCGCACCGGGTGAGGCCCGGGTCGATGCCGAGCACCCGCATGAGTCGCCCCCAGTCAGCCGAACGCCTGTTCGACCGAGGCTAACCGTGACCGCTGACGAACCGGCCCCGACACGCTCAGCCGACGCGCTCGAGCACCTCGTCGGAGACGTCGTAGTTGGCGTACACGTTCTGCACGTCGTCGCAGTCCTCGAGGGCGTCGATCAGGCGGAACACCTTGCCGGCCGCCTCCTCGTCGAGCTCGACGGTGACGCTGGGCACGAAGCCGGCCTCGGCCGAGTCGTAGTCGATGCCGGCGTCCTGCAGGGCGGTGCGGACGGCGACCAGGTCCGTCGGCTCGCACACGACCTCGAAGCTGTCCCCGAGGTCGCGGACCTCCTCGGCGCCGGCGTCGAGCACAGCCATCAGCACGGAGTCCTCGTCCGCGCCGTCGGCCTGCGGCACGATCACGACGCCCTTGCGGGAGAAGAGGTAGGAGACCGAACCCGGGTCGGCCATCGACCCGCCGTTGCGGGTCATCGCCGTGCGGACCTCCATGGCCGACCGGTTCTTGTTGTCGGTGAGGCACTCGATGAGCACCGCGACGCCGCCCGCGGCGTAGCCCTCGTAGGTGATGCCCTGGTAGTCGACGCCGCCGGCCTCGGCGCCGGACCCGCGCTTGACCGCGCGGTCGATGTTGTCGTTCGGGACCGAGCTCTTCTTCGCCTTCTGGATGGCGTCGAACAGCGTCGGGTTGCCCGCCGGGTCACCGCCGCCGGTGCGGGCCGCGACCTCGATGTTCTTGATCAGCTTGGCGAAGAGCTTGCCGCGCTTGGCGTCGATGCCGGCCTTCTTGTGCTTCGTCGTCGCCCACTTGGAATGGCCGCTCATGTGCTCTCCTCGCTGGTGCTCGCCCGCTCGGCCAGGCGACGGCGGACGATGTCGACGAACAGCGCGTGCACCCGGCGGTCCCCGGTCAGTTCCGGGTGGAAGCTCGTAGCCACCAGGTTCCCCTGGCGGACGGCGACGATCCTACCGTCGGCCGCTCCCCCGACCACGCGCCCGAGGACCTCCACGTCCGCACCGGCCTTCTCCACCCAGGGCGCCCGGATGAAGACCGCCCGCACGGGACCGCCGTCCAGACCGGCCATGTCCAGCTCGGCCTCGAACGAGTCGACCTGCCGGCCGAACGCGTTGCGCCGCACCGTCACGTCGAGCCCGCCGACGGTCTCCTGGTCGGGCGGGGCGTCGAGGATGCGGTCGGCCAGCAGGATCATCCCGGCGCACGAGCCGTAGACCGGCAGCCCGCTCCGGACGGCGGCGCGCAGCGGCTCGAGCAGCCCGAAGCGGTCGGCGAGCTTGACGATCGTCGTCGACTCGCCGCCGGGCAGCACGAGGCCGTCGACGGCGCCCAGCTCCTCGGCCCGGCGCACGGACACCGCCTCCGCGCCGAGCGCGCGCAGCGTCGCCAGGTGCTCCCGGACGTCGCCCTGCAGCGCCAGCACCCCGATGGTCGGGGTGCTCACCATCCGCGGGTGGCGTACCGCTCGCTCTCGGGGAGCGTCGCCACGTTGATGCCGACCATCGCCTCGCCGAGCCCGCGCGAGACCTTGGCGATCACGTCGGGGTCGTCGTGGAACGTGGTGGCCTGCACGATCGCGGCGGCACGCTGGGCCGGGTCACCGGACTTGAAGATGCCCGAGCCGACGAACACGCCCTCGGCGCCGAGCTGCATCATCATCGCCGCGTCGGCCGGGGTCGCGATGCCACCGGCGGTGAAGAGCACGACCGGCAGCTTGCCGAGCCGGGCGACCTCGACCACGAGGTCGTACGGCGCGCGCAGCTCCTTGGCGGCCACGAACAGCTCGGTCTCGTCGAGCGTCCCGAGGCGCTTGATGCCCGCGCGGATGGCGCGCATGTGCCGCGTCGCCTCGACGACGTTGCCGGTGCCGGCCTCGCCCTTGGAGCGGATCATCGCCGCGCCCTCGGAGATCCGGCGCAGCGCCTCGCCCAGGTCGGTGGCGCCGCACACGAACGGCACGGTGAACTCGGACTTCGCGATGTGGTGCGCCTCGTCGGCCGGGGTGAGCACCTCGGACTCGTCGATGTAGTCCACGCCGAGCGCCTGCAGCACCTGCGCCTCGACGAAGTGCCCGATGCGCGCCTTGGCCATCACCGGGATGGTGACCGCCTGGATGATCCCGTCGATCATGTCGGGGTCGCTCATCCGGGAGATGCCGCCCTCGGCGCGGATGTCGGCCGGGACCCGCTCGAGCGCCATGACGGCCACTGCGCCGGCGTCCTCGGCGATCTTCGCCTGCTCGGGGGTGACGACGTCCATGATGACGCCGCCCTTGAGCTGCTCGGCCATGCCGCGCTTGACGCGGTCGGTGCCGGTGCCGGCGGGGGTCTCGTGCGTGTCCACGGGTTGCTGCCTCGGGTTCGAAAGGGTGGGAGGGGCGGCTGGTAGTCAGCAGGCTCATCGTACGGCCGTCAACGGCCGGGACTTCCCGCCCCGTCCGCCCGCGCGACGCCGCGCGCCCGGTCGTCGATGTCGAAGAACCGCGGCAACGGCCGGGAGGCGTGCAGCCGGAACAGCCGCGGCAGGCGGCGGTGCCGCAGGGCATGGGTGTCGCGGACGGCGTCGTTGTAGAAGCGGCGGGCCAGCCCGACGCGCGTCATGGTGCCCGCGAGGTCGTCGCGCAGCGCCTCCGGGAGCCCGCCGAGGTCGGCGGGGAGTTCCCGCAGTTCCCGGCCGAGCAGGTTCTCGGCCATCTCGCGGTCGCCGTCGACCGGCGCTCGCGCGTCGGCGGCGAACGCGGCCAGGTAGCCGGCCCGCTCCTCCCCCACGACCTGCGGATGCTCGCGGGCCAGCTCCTCGGCGAGACCGGCCCGCCGTTGCAGCTGGCTGTCCAGCGCCATCCAGGCCTTCTCGACCCGGTCCTCGAGTCGCCGCAACCGCGCCAGGGCCCAGGCGAGCCAGGCCAGCAGGACGAGGACGACCCCGACCGCCAGCAGCCCCCAGACCTCGACCGTCACGGGGCGTCAGGCTAGCCGGGGGCTGCCTGCCTCCGAGCCATCCGCGCGCCCGCCGTCCGAGGACTCCCGCGCGCTGCCGGGCAGCACCGGCACCTCGTCGTCGTCCGCGAGGAGGACGCCGCCGCCGTCGGCGAGCAGGACCGTCTCGTAGACGGCGAGGATGCGCCGGGTCAGGACGTCCCAGTCGTAGGCCGCCGCGACCCCGGCCCCACGCGCGGACAGCTCGGCCCGGCGCTCGGGGTCGGCGATGAGCTCGCAGAGCGCGGTGGCCAGGGCGCCCGCGTCCCCGCGTCGGACCAGGACGCCGGCCTCGCCGTCCTCCAGGACCCGGGCGAACGCGTCGAGGTCGCTGGCGACGATCGGGGCGCCGGCGGCCAGCGCCTCGATGAGGACGACGCCGAACGACTCGCCCAGCAGGTTGGGGGCGCAGTAGATGTCGACCGAGCGCAGGAACGCGGCCTTGTCGGTCTCGGAGATCTCACCGAGCAGGGCGACGTGCGCCCGCAGGTCCTCGCCGATCAGCTCCTGCACCTCCGCGGCGTCGCCGCGGCCGGCGATGAGCAGCCGCGCGCCGGGATACCGCCGGACGACGGTGCGCATCGCCTCGAGCAGGACCGGCAGGCCCTTGCGCGGCTCGTCGAACCGGCCGAGGAAGCCGATGGTCGGCCCGTCGACGCCGCGGGTGTACCCGGGCAGCGGCGGCCCCTCGGCGAAGGGCGCGACGTGCACGCCGTTCGGGATGATCACCGCGTCGCCGCCGAGGTGCTCGACCTGCACCCGGCGGGCGAAGTCGGACACCGCGATCCGGCCGGTGATCCGCTCCAGCCACGGCCGGACCACCGGCCCCCAGGCCGCCAGCCATTTCGAGCGGACGGTGGCGGCGTGGAAGGTCGCCACGATCGGGCCCGTGGCGATCATGCAGACCAGGAGGGACACCGACGGCGGTGCGGGCTCGTGCACGTGGACGACGTCGAACCGGCCCTCGCGCAGCCATCGGCGCACCCGCGCAGCGGACACCGGGCCGAACTGCACGCTGGCCATCGAGCCGTTGTACGGGATCGGCACGGTGCGCCCGGCGAAGGTGATCCACTCGTCGGTGAGCGACTCCTCGCGCTCCGCGGGCGTGAGCACCTCGACGTGGTGGCCCATCCCGCGCAGCGTCTGCGCGAGGTCGCGCACGTGGTACTGCACCCCACCGGGGACGTCCCACTGGTAGGGGCAGACCAGGCCGATGCGCATCAGGCCGACCCGGGATCCACGGCCTCGTCCGGACCGACGTCGGCCCAGATCCGGCCGAGCATGTGCCAGTCCTCGGGCTGGTCGCCGATGGAGGCGGTGAAGGCGTCGGCCACGCGTTGCATGGCCGCGGGCGCGCGGTCCCGCAGCCGGCCCGGCCCGGCGACGGGCACCTCCGGGTGGAAGACGATGCGCCACCCGCGACCGTTGAACTGGCAGACGGCCGGGATGATCGCGGCGCCGGTCTGCTCGGCGAGCACCGCCGGGCCCGACGGCATCGTCGTCGGCCGGTCGAAGAAGGTGACCTGGGCGCCGGACCGGCCGAAGTCGCGGTCGACGAGCAGGCAGGACGAGCCGCCCGAGTTGTGCCACTCGCGCAGCACGGCCGCACTGGGCCGCGGCCCCCCGGTGAGCGGAACCACCCGCATGCCCAGGGACTCGCGGTAGTCGAGGAACCGCTGGTACAGCGACTCCGGCTCGAGCCGCTCGGCGACCGTCATGAACGGGCCACCGAGCCAGTCGATGAACCAGATGGCCGCGGCGTCCCAGTTACCGCTGTGCGGCAGCGCCAGGATGATGCTCCGCCCCTCGTCGCGGGCCCGCTCGAGGTGCTCGACGCCGATGATCTGGTGCTCGGTGACGATCCGTCGGTGGTCCATCGCCGGCAGCCGGAACGCTTCCTGCCAGTAGCGGGCGTAGGAGCGCATGGCGCGCAGGGTCAGTTCGTCGAGCTCGGCGTCGGACAACCGGTCCTTGGTCGCCACCCGGAGGTTGGCGCGCAGCTGGCGGACGCCCTTGCCGGAGCGGCCGGCCGACCCAGGTGCCGACCCGGTCGAAGATCCGGCGGGCGGCCGGCTCGGGCAGCATGCGCACCGCCCGCCAGCCGGCGGCGAATCCGAGGTCGGTCAGCCGGGCCGACAGGTTCCCGCTCACGGCGCCGACGGCGGGGCCGTGGGAACGGCCACCGGCCGATCGGTCGCCCCGCGGTGGACGGCGAGGAGGCGCTGCCCGACGGTGACCGCGCTGCCGGCGAGCAGCACCCACAGCCCGACATGCAGCGCGTAGGGCACCCCGAGGCCGGCGAGTCCGATGCCGAAGAGGACGAGGAGCAGCCGTTCCAGGCGCTCCACGATGCCGACGTCGCAGGGGATCCCGACGCCCTCGGCGCGCGCCTTCACGTAGGAGGTGAGCATGCCGAGGACCAGGCACAGCAGCGCGAGGAGCATCAGCATCCGGTTGTCGCCGGGGCCGGCGAACCACCAGACGAGGGCCGCGAACACGGCGGCGTCCGACGCCCGGTCCAGAGTGGAGTCGAGGACGGCGCCCCACACCGAGCCCCCACCGCGGGCCCGCGCGAGCGCGCCGTCGAGCAGGTCCAGGAGCACGGACACCGTGACGACGACGGTGCCCCAGAAGAACTCGCCACGGGCGATGAGCAGTGCCGAGCCCGCGACGGCGCCGAGGAAGCCGGCGACGGTGACCATGTCCGCGGTGACGCCGGCCCGGGCGAGGGCGGCGACGACCGGCGCGACCACCTTGGCCACGACCGGGCGCGCGGAACCGCCGAGCATCAGGCCTCCCGGACGGCGGCCTGGCCCGCCCACGCCTCGGCCAGGAGCTTGCGGGTCTCGGCCAGCACCTGGGGCAGGACGCGGGTCAGGCCGATCACCGGCATGAAGTTCGTGTCCCCTCCCCAGCGCGGCACCACGTGCTGGTGCAGGTGGTCGGCGATGCCGGCACCGGCGACCGAGCCCTGGTTCATCCCGATGTTGAAGCCGTGGGCAGCGCTCACCGAGCGGACCACGCGCATCGCCGTCTGCGTGAAGGCACCCAACTCGGCGACCTCCTCGACGGTCAGGTCGGTGTAGTCGGGCACGTGTCGGTACGGGACCAGCATCAGGTGCCCGGCGTTGTACGGGTACAGGTTGAGGACGGCGTAGACCGTGTCGCCCCGGGCGACGATCAGTGCCTCCTCGTCGTCCTTCGTCGGGATGACGCAGAACGGGCAGTCGTGGGCGCCGGTGGGCTTGCCCTCACCCTGGATGTAGGCCATCCGGTACGGCGTCCACAGGTGCTCGAAGGGGCTGGTCGGCCCGCCGACGTCGGTCATGGCGTCGTCCCGGTCGGATCGAGGTTGGAACGCCCGGCCACCCACGCCGCCACCTGGTCGACGGCGTCGTCGACCGGCACGCCGTTGTTCTGCGAGCCGTCCCGGTAGCGGAAGGACACCGCACCCGCCTCGGCGTCGGTCGCCCCGGCGATCAGCACGAAGGGCACCTTCTGCTTGCTGGCGGTGCGGATCTTCTTCTGCATCCGGTCGTCGGAGTCGTCGATCTCGACGCGCAGGCCGCGGGCCTTCAGCTTCGCCGCCACCTCGCGCAGGTAGGGCACCTGCTCGTCGGTGACGGGGATGCCGACCACCTGCACCGGCGCCAGCCAGGCCGGGAACGCACCGGCGTAGTGCTCGGTGAGCACGCCGAAGAACCGCTCGATCGACCCGAACTTGGCCGAGTGGATCATGACCGGCTGCTGCCGGCCGCCGTCGGCGGAGGTGTACTCCAGGCCGAAGCGGGCCGGCTGGTTGAAGTCGTACTGGATGGTCGACATCTGCCAGGTGCGGCCGATCGCGTCCCGCGCCTGGACGGAGATCTTCGGCCCGTAGAACGCCGCGCCGCCGGGGTCGTCGATGAGCTCCAGGCCGGTCTCGCGGGCGGCCTCCTCGAGCACGGCGGTGGCCACCGCCCACTCCTCCTCGGACCCGATGAACTTGCTCTTCTCCGGAGTCACCCGCGGGTGGACAGCTCGAGGTAGTAGTCGTCGAGACCGAAGTCGCTCAGCAGGCCGAGCACGAACGACAGCAGGTGCCGGATCTCGGCGGGCGCCTGCTCCGGGGTGACGTAGCTGTGCGAGTCGTCCTGGGCGAAGCCGCGCACCCGGGTGAGGCCGTGCACCACACCGGACTTCTCGTAGCGGTACACCGAGCCGAACTCGAAGAACCGGAGCGGGAGCTCCCGGTAGGACCGCCCGCGCGACTGGAAGATCAGGTTGTGCATCGGGCAGTTCATGGCCTTGAGGTAGTACTTCGCGTTGTCCATCTCGAGGGCCGGGAACATGGTGTCCTCGTAGTAGGGCAGGTGCCCCGAGGTCTCGAACAGCCCGCCCTTGCTGATGTGCGGGGTGCCGACGTAGTCGAAGCCCTCCTCGATGTGCCGAGCGCGGACGTAGTCCTCCATCTCCCGCTTGATCACACCGCCCTTGGCATGGAAGACGGGCAGGCCCGAGCCGATCTCGTCGGGGAAGCTGAACAGGTCCAGCTCGGCGCCGATGCGCCGGTGGTCACGCCGCTCGGCCTCGGCCAGGTGCTCGAGGTAGGCCTTGTGCGCGTCCTTGCTCTCCCACGCGGTGCCGTAGATGCGCTGCAGCTGGGGGTTCTTCTCGCTGCCCCGCCAGTACGCGGCCGCCGACCGGGTCAGGCTGAACGCCGGGATGTGGTTGGTGCGCGGCAGGTGCGGGCCGCGGCACAGGTCGGTCCAGATCCGCTCGCCCGACCGCGGGTCGAGGTTGTCGTACATGGTCAGCTGCGCGCCGCCGACCTCGACGGAGGCACCCTCGGTGTCGTCGGCACCCCCCTTGAGCCCGATCAGCTCGAGCTTGTACGGCTCGTGGGCCAGCTCGGCCTTCGCGTCGGCGTCGCTGATCTCGCGGCGGGCGAAGTTCTGCCCGGCCCGCACGATCTCGGTCATCTTCTTCTCGAGCGCCTGCAGGTCGTCCGGGGTGAAGGGCCGCTCGGGGTCGAAGTCGTAGTAGAAGCCGTTCTCGACCGGCGGGCCGATGCCCAGCCGGGTGCCCGGGAACAGCTCCTGCACGGCCTGGGCCAGCACGTGCGCCGTCGAGTGCCGGATGACCGCGCGTCCGTCGGCGCTGGCCGCGGGCACGGGCTCGACCTCGGCGTCGGCCTCGGGGGCCCAGGCGAGGTCCTTGAGGTCGCCGCTGGCCACGTCGCGGACGACGACGGCGCCGTCGGCACCCTTGAGCGGCACCCCGGCCTCCTTGAGCGCCTCCAGCGCCGTCGTCCCGGCCGGCACCCGGATCGGGGTGGCGACGGTCGGCGAGGGCAGGCTGGACACGAAGCGCTCCTGGAGGGGTGGGTCGGTAGGTGGAACAGGACCTCCGAGCGTAGTGCGCGGCCCCAGCTCAATTCGGGACGACGGTCAGCCCCGCGTCGACCGCCCCGAGCCGGCCCAGCACCTCCGTCACGCGCGCCGCGGTCGCGGCATCGGCAGGCTGCACCGTCACGGCATCGGCGCCGAGCACGATCTGGAGCGGGACGGCCTCCGCCGTCGTCACGGCGAACCGCCCGTCCGAGCCGCGGGTGAAGGTGAACCGGGCCAGGACGGAGTCCTCGGTGGGATAGCCGCGGGTGGAGTGCTCGGCGATGTGGTTGCCGAGCCCCAGCGCCGCCCACTCGCCGTCGACCTGCAGGAACGGCTGGACGACGTGGGCGTGGTGGCCGAGGACGAGGTCGATGTCCGGTGACGCCAGGAGGGCCCGGACCGCCTCCTCCTGCGCCGGGGTCGGGTCGTTGTCGTACTCCAGGCAGCAGTGCAGGCTCGCGACGACGACCTCCGCCCCGGCAGCGCGGGCCCGGGCCGCCGCCTCGAGCATCGGCGTCACGTCGGGAACGCCGTCGACGTCCACCGACCACTCCGCTCCTGTGGGCAACGGCACGCCGTTGAGGCTGAACGTCCCGGCCACGTGCCCGACCCGGATCCCGCCGACGTCGAGGATCTGCGGCTCGGTGCTCTCCGCCTGCGTCCGGTAGGTGCCGGCGTGCCCGATCCCGGCGGCGTCGAGGTCGTCGAGCGTCCGCACCAGCCCGTCGAGCCCGTCGTCGAGCGAGTGGTTGGAGGCCGTCGAGCACTCGTCGTAGCCGGCGCCGGCCAGGGCGTCGATGATCTCCGGCTGGACGGCGAAGCTGGGGTAGCCGCTGTACGGGCCACCGACCGGGGCGACCGGGGTCTCGAAGTGGCAGATCGCGAGGTCGGCGGCCTCGATCAGCGGCGCCACCGGGGCCAGGACGCCGGAGAAGTCGTAGCTGCCGTCGGGTTGCTGGGCGCCGGCGGTGAGCGCCCGGTCCTGGTGGATCAGCACGTCGCCGGTCGCCACCAGCGTGAAGCTGTCCGCGGCGGTCGGGGCCGCGGCGGCCGACGAGGGCGGCGACGACGGCGATGACGCGGGCGGGTTCTCGGCCGAGCCGCAGGCGGCGAGCAGCAGCGCGGTCCCCAGAACCGCGGCCGCCCTGCGCACGCCCCGACGCTAGATGAGCACGGCGTCCCCGACCGTGACCCTGCCCGCGTGCCGCACCTCGGCGTAGACGCCCAGGCAGTGCTTGGGCGTGCGGGTGACCTCGAGGACCGCGTCCCCGATCCGCAGCGTGCGGCCGACCCAGCCGCGTTCGTCGTCGTCGCCCTCGAGGTCGATCAGCAGGTTGGCGCGCGGATCCTCGGCCGAGCAGCCCTCCGGGACCTCGCCGAGGGCAGCGCGCTCGATCGCCTGACGGGAGACGAGGTGGACCGGCGCGACGCCGGGCTGGGGCGGCAGGGCCGCCAGGTGCACCGGGCGCCCGACGGCCGCGGACAGCGCCTCGACCTCGGCACCGGGATCGAGCGTCGCGAGCGCCGGCGCGTCCTTGGCCCGGATCGGCCGGCCCTCGGCGTCGACGACCGTCCAGGCCCGGTCGCCGGCGAGCCCGTCCTGGCGGATCTCGGCGGCCGGCACCGGGGTGCCGGCGAGGGACTTCACCGGGTAGAGCCAGACCTGCGCGACCCGCCCGACGAGCCGCCCCTCCTCCGTCACGGCGCGAACGTACCCGGCCGTCCGGAAGCACCAGGCCACGCGCGGTGCTCTCGACTCGGGCACCGCGACACCGGCGAGGGAGCGCCGGGGTAGCGCCAGGGGTGCGAGGGGCGCCGCGGGCGTTCACCCCATCCGGACGAGGCGACTTCCGGGGCGGCGGAACAGCCTGAGCCGGGCGTCGCATCCGGGCGCGGGTCGACCGCACTGCCGTCCGACCGCAGTGCACCGAGCAGGAGGTGGTCCCCATGGTCGAGGTGACCGACCAGCGCAAGAAGCGCATCGCGGAGCTGATCGAGCCGCTCCGGGTGCGGCCCGGAGCCACGGTCGATCTCGCCAGGGACTTCGACCCGGGTTACCGCTCCGACCTCCTGCGGAAAAAGGACGGCCGAGAACTCCTCGACACCGGCATCGCCCTGCTGGCCGACTACCAGCGACGGCTCGCCGCAGCGGACACCCACGGGGTCCTCGTGTGCCTGCAGTCCCTGGACGCGGGCGGAAAGGACGGGACGATCCGGCACGTCATGAGCGGGGTGAACCCGCAGGGCGTCCGGGTCAGCAGCTTCAAGGTGCCGTCCGCGACAGAACTCGACCACGACTACCTCTGGCGCTACACCGCCCGCCTGCCCGCACGAGGGGACATCGGGATCTTCAACCGGTCGCACTACGAGGAGGTTCTCGTGGTGCGCGTGCATCCGGAGAACCTGGCCCGCCAGGGCCTGCCGACGATGGACGAGGACATCTGGGACCGCCGCTACCGGGAGATCAACGACTGGGAGCGCTACCTGGTCGACAACGGGTTCCCGGTCGTGAAGCTCCTGCTGAACCTCTCCCGCGAGGAGCAACGCATCCGCTTCCTCAAGCGGATCGACGTCCCCGAGCGGAATTGGAAGTTCTCGGCTGCCGACGCCCGCGAGCGCCGGCGCTGGGACGACTACCAGGTCGCCTTCTCCCGGATGCTGTCAGCGACCAGCACCGAGCACGCGCCGTGGTACGTCGTCCCGGCCGACCACAAGTGGTTCGCCCGCATCTGTGCTGCGGCGGTTCTCGCCCACACGCTCATCGAGATCGATCCCCAGTACCCGGCGGTCAGCAAGAAGGCCCGCGGGGACTTGGCGGACGTCAAGCGGGAACTCGAGGCGGAGGCACCCGAGGGAGCCGCGCGGGACCCGTACGCCGCGGCGCACAACGGCCACGACCACGGGCACTCGCACGAAGGCCGGGCGCACGCGGGCGAAGTCGACGAGGACCGGCCGCTAGCCCGGTCCGCAGCAGATCGGAGCACGACGGTGCACGACTCATGCCGCGCCGCAGGTGACCACGCCCTCCGACGGAGGGTGGTACTCACGGTCGCCCGCCGACGTCGCGCAGGCCCTCGGGGTCGACCCCGCTGTCGGGCTGTCGGCGGCGACCGCAGCGGAACGGCTGCGCGCGAACGGGCCGAACGCACTCCCCGAGGAGCGGCCGAAGCCCGGCTGGCTCCGGTTCCTCGAGGAGTACCGCAGCTACATGCAGATCATCCTGCTGGCTGCCGCGGCGGTGTCGCTGCTGGTCGCCGAGTGGGGCACCGCCGTCCTCCTCCTCGTGCTGACCGTGCTGAACGCCGTGATCGGGCTCCGCCAGGCGGGCAAGGCCGAGAGCGCGATGAACGCGCTGAAGTCGATGCTGAAGGCGACGGCGCGGGTCCGCCGGGACGGGGACGCGGCCGAGATCCCCGCCGAGCAGCTCGTCGTCGGCGACGTCGTCCTGCTCGCGGCGGGCGACCAGGTGCCGGCCGACGGCCGCATCGTCGCCGCCAGCTCCCTGCAGATCGACGAGTCGGCGCTGACCGGCGAGAGCGTTCCCGCCGACAAGGACGCCCGGAGCCCCGAAGGCAGCGGACTCGGCCCGGGCGACCAGACCGACATGGCCTTCATGAACACGCCCGTGACCCACGGCAGCGGAACCATGGTCGTCACCGGCACGGGCGCGGACACCGAGCTCGGGAAGATCTCGGCGATGCTCTCGGCCAAGCCCAAGGAGAAGACGCCGCTCACCGCCGAACTCGACCGGCTCACCCTCTGGATCGCCGCCGCGGCGGGACTCACGATGATCGTGATGTTCGTGCTCGGCCGTTCCCGCGGCGAGGCCTGGGACGTGCTGTTCATCAGCGCCGTCGCCCTGGCGATCGCCGCCGTCCCCGAGGCGCTGCCCACGGTGACGCAGATGATCCTCTCGCTCGGCGGGGTGGACCTGGCCAAGCGCAACGCCATCGTGAAGGAGCTGCCGTCCGTGGAGACGCTCGGCTTCACGTCGGCGATCAACTCGGACAAGACCGGCACCCTGACGATGAACCAGATGACCGTCGTCGAGGTGGTGGATCCCGGCGACCGCTACACCGTCTCCGGCACGGGATACGGCCTGGAGGGGCACATCCACCACGCCGCCGGGACGTCGGCGTCCATCGAGGCGGCGATCCTGCCCTACGTCGTGGCCAGCGACGCCCAGCTCGTCGACGGGAAGGTCGTGGGCGACCCCACCGAGGGCGCGCTGCTGGTGCTGGGCCACAAGGCCGGCCTCGACATCGACGCCACCCGCGAACGGCTGCCGCGGCTGGCCACCCTGCCGTTCGACGCGACGATCAAGCTCATGGCGACCTTCAACGCGACCACCGACGCGGACGGGCGCTCGGTCGTCCGGTGCTTCGTGAAGGGCGCTGCGCCGGCGATGATGGCGCGGGCAGCCACCGCCCTGTCCGCGGGCGCCTCCGTCCCCTGGGACGCCGAGGCCCAGGAGCGGGCGGACGCGCACGTGGAGCGGATGGAGCGGGCCGGCCGACGGGTCATGGCCGCGGGCGTGCGCGATCTCGACCCGGCCGCGTTCGACCCGAACGGCGACCTGGCCGGCTACGTGACCGACCTGCAGATGACCAGCCTGGTCGGGATGGTCGACCCGCCGCGCGACGAGTCCAGGGCGGCGGTCGCCGCCGCACAGGCGGCCCACATCCGGGTCCGCATGGTGACCGGGGACGACGTGATCACCGGTGCCGCCATCGCCGAGCAGTTGGGCATCCCGGGCGAGTCCATCCTCGGCGAGGAGTTCGCCGCCCTCCCCGAGGACCAGCGGCTCGCCCGCATCGAGGACATCGGCGTCGTCGGCCGGGTCGCCCCGGAGCACAAGGTGCTGCTCGTCGAGACGCTGAAGAAGAAGGGCCACGTCGTCGCGATGACCGGCGACGGCGTCAACGACGCGCCGGCGATCAAGGCAGCGGACATCGGGATCGCCATGGGCAGCGGGACCGACGTCGCGAAGAACGCCGGCCGGATGATCCTCTCCGACGACAACTTCGCCACGATCGTGTTCGCGGTCGCACAGGGCCGGAAGATCTACGACAACCTGACGAAGTACATCCGCTTCGTGCTGATCCTGCTCGTCGTGTTCGTCCTCACGTTCCTCGGCGCCAGCCTGCTCAACATCGCCGCAGGCGAACCGTTCACGCCCGCCCAGATCCTGTGGATCCACTTCTTCGTCAACGCGGCGTTCGGGCTCGCGCTCGGCTTCGACCGGGAGACGCCCGGGCTCATGGAGGCCCGGCCGCGGCCCCGAGGCAATCCCTGCTGCGGCCGCGGCTGATCGTCACCGTCGTGCTCACCGGCCTGGTGATCACCATCGCTCTGCTCCTGCTGATCTCGATCGGCACCACGCAGTTCGGCGGCCTCGAGGTGGCCAGGTCCGTCGCGTTCACGTCCTTCTCGCTGTGCCTGATCGTGGCCGCCCTCGAGTGCCGCAGCGAGACGGAGTCCGTGCTGACCATCGCCACGTTCGAGAGCAAGCAGATGAACTGGACGATCCTGGCCGAGTTCGCCCTCGCGGTGCTGGTCACCCAGATGGACGTCTTCCAGCGACTGCTGGACACGACCCCCATCACCCTCGCCCAGTTCGGCTGGGCGCTGGTCCCCGCCCTCGGGCTGATGGTCCTCTGGGAACTGGGCAAATTGGTCCTCCGGGGAGTCACTGCGCGGAGCCACACCGCCCTCGGCGGCGCGCCGACCGCACCCCGGCCGCCCGCCCCCAGGCCCGAGGCCGCGGTACCCGTCGCACGGGCCTCGTCCTGAGGTTCGAGACGACGAAGGGCCAGATCCGCGACGGACCTGGCCCTTCGTCTGTGTGGGCGATACTGGGTTCGAACCAGTGACCTCTTCGGTGTGAACGAAGCGCTCTACCACTGAGCCAATCGCCCGGACGCCGACGATTGTGCCAGACCGTCAGCGCCAGAGCGGGACCCACCCTGGCACCCAGTCGGGCACTCCGGTGAGGTGGAGGGTCACCACGAGGACCCCGTAGACGAAGGCCGCCGTCGCCGCGGCGATCACCACCCGCACCCATACCGGCTGGTGGGTGACCCAGTCCGTCCACCGCTTGACGTGCTTCTTCGTGAACTCCAGCAGCCGCTCGGCCCAGGTGAACTCGGAGGCGAGCACGAACAGGCCGGCGATGACGGTCAGCCAGCCGGGGCCGGGCAGCGGGATGGTGACCAGGCCGAGGGCGACGATCAGCCCACCGACGACGCCGACGCAGATCCGGTAGCTGTGGTTCAGCGACCGGCGGGCGGCCAGCCGGCGCCGCCAGCGCGTCTCGGCGACGCGCTCCCGCAGGCTCCGCATCTCGTCGGAGTCATAGCGGGCGCGCCGCTCGTCCCCGGTCTCCCGGTGGTCGTGGCGGTCCGGAGGCGCCACGGTCTCCTGTCCGCTCAGCTGTCCACCTACCCGCTCGCGACGATGTCCGTCGGTTCCGACGGAGCCTCCCGACCGGGTTCGAGGCTGATCGCGTACTGGTCGTACTCGTCGAGACCGGTCGAGCCGGAGCCTACGGTCTGCAGCGTCATCTGTGACCGTGTCACGTCGAAGACGTCGATGGCTTTCGGACCGGTGTCGTCGATGCCCCAGACGACGTAGGTCTGGTCCTCGGTGTCGTTGGGGGCCAGGCCGTGGCTGATGACGTCGACGCGATCGGCCCGGGCCACGACCGTGGCGACGACGGTCCCGTCATCGGCCGACAGCGCCGCGACCGTCGCCTCCCCCGGGGTCAGCAGCGAGTCGACGATCCGCTCCTGCTGGGCCACCGTGGCCTCGAGGTCGCTGCGGGAGTCGGCGAGGAAGACGTTCCAGACCCCCAGGCCGAGGATCGCCGCCACCGCCGCAGCGGCGAGGGCCATCACCGGGACCCGGCGGCGGAGCGGCACCGGGGCGGCCGGCGCCTCGACGGCCCGGTATCCGGGGAAGCCGGTGGCCGCGGGCCGGACCGGCTCGTGGGGGACCTCGCCCGGCGGGATCTGCTCGGTCTCCGCGACCGCGGCGTGCAGCCGGTCCCGGAGCCGGTCGGACGGCTCGGCCCGGGGCAGGTCGGCCGCCATCGTCGCCATGACCTCCGTGGTGTCGGCCACCGTCTGCGCGCACCGCTCGCAGCCCGGCAGGTGCTCCACGAAGACCGCCTCGTCCTCCGGCTCGAGGGCGTGCAGCGCCCAGCCGACGGCGAGCTCGTCGAAGACGCGGTGCTCCTCGGACGGCGAGGCACCGTTCCGGCGGCCGCTCATCGACCCGCTCCGTCGTCCGCCGCGGCCGGCTCGTCGAGCGCACCACCAGGGGACTTGCCGCCGGGGCCGCCGAGTTCCTCGCGGAGCCGGCGCATGCCGGCGAGCATGCGGGTCTTGACGGTGCCCAGCGGTGCGCCGGTCAATGCCGCGACCTCTCGCTGGGTGTAGCCGCCGTAGTAGGCCAGGGTCAGCGCCTCGCGCTGCGGATCCGAGAGCCCGCCGAGGGCGGCGCGCACCTGCTCGGCCACCACCCGGTTCCAGGCCTCGTCCTCGACGTCCCGCGTCGCGGTCGGCGCGTCCAGTTCCAGTTCCTCCTCGGCTCGGTGCTGCCGTCGGCGCTGCGACTCCTCGCGGCGGACGGCGTCGACGGACTTGTGGTGCACGACGGCGAGCAGCCACGACGCGAAGCTGCCCCGGGCTCGGTCGTACGCGCCCGGGTCGCGCCACACGCTGAGGAAGACGTCCTGCAGCACGTCCTCGGCGAGTCCGTCGTCGCCGAGGATGCGGCGGGCCAGCGCGAAGGCGGGCCGACGGAAACGGTCGTAGAGGTCGTCGACGGCGCTGCGGTCGCCGGCCCGGATGCGGCGGACCAGGTCGGCATCCGCGACGTCGTCCTCCGGTCGCCGGGCCGCTCGACTCACGGCTCCCATCGTCACACGGGGTCTTCGGATCCTGACGGGTGATCGGTTCGCGACTTCACCCGCCTGGGCGGTTCACGAGGCCTCCGCGCGGGCATGACAGAGCCGCGACAGACCCGTCAGATGTGACGGGTGGGACGGATGTGAAGGAAGTGCAATGCCGCGTCACCCCCGTGCAGATCGGTCGTTGACCTGACATGCCGAGCCGATGGACCTCCGGGCACTCCTCCCCCATCACGCTTCAGCTGGTCGGTCCGCAGTCGTGGACCGAGGTGCCGGCGTTGCTCTGCTACGACCCGACCGACCCGTTCGCGGTGCGCATCGCGTTCGGTGACGTCGGCGACGAGCGCGACCTCGTCGACGTCGAGGAGGCCGGGATCGCGTGGCTCGTGAGCCGCGAACTCCTGCAGAGCGGCCTCGACCGCCCCTCCGGCGAAGGCGACGTCCGGGTGTGGCCCGCGCACGGCGCCACCGACGTCCTCTTCCTGCACCTGCGGGCGCCCTCGGGCGAGGCGCTGTTCGAGCTCTCCCGCGCGACCGTCGCCGCCTTCCTGCGGCAGACCGAGGCACTCGTGCCGTCGGGCTCGGAGAGCGGGATGCTCTCCCTCGACGAGGAACTGCAGACGCTGCTGTCCGGCGGCGGAGCGGACCCGTCGGCCCGCTGACCTGCACCGACGCCCTCCGGGCGCCGTCGGGACGGCACGCCGCGGCACCCCCCGGCTCCAGGGCGCCGCGCACGTCGGGTAGAGTTCTGCAGGCAACGCGGACGTGGCTCAGCTGGTAGAGCATCACCTTGCCAAGGTGAGGGTCGCGGGTTCGAATCCCGTCGTCCGCTCGGAACCTCGGGCGCTGGTCGAGAGACCGGCGCCCGTGTGCGGTGGAGTGGCCGAGAGGCGAGGCAACGGCCTGCAAAGCCGTCTACACGGGTTCAAATCCCGTCTCCACCTCGTCTCCCTCGCGGGGCACGGGCGCGGAGGAGGGACCGGTCGCAAGACCGGACGGGCGATTGGCGCAGTGGTAGCGCGCTTCCCTGACACGGAAGAGGTCACTGGTTCGAACCCAGTATCGCCCACCACCACAGAACCCCAGGCAGTCCACGGACTACCTGGGGTTCTCGCGTTCCTGCCGACGTCGGCGGTTGCGCTGCTGCTGGCGGACGTTGGAGATCGCCGCCACCGTGATCAGGATCCCGAGCACGGTGAACGTCGGCGCCTGCCACGTCGCGTCCGCGCTGAACCACCAGAGCCCTGCGACCGCGAGCAGCAACAGCGCCAGGAGCAGGTTCACCTGCGCCAGGCGCCACTGACGCGCCAGGGCGCGCTCGCGCTCGGCGTCGTCCGGCACGGGTCCGCCCACGCCGCCCACCATCGCAAGGCGCGGAGCCGTCGGCCACCGGGCAGGATCGCCGTCGTGGCCCACCTCCGCGTCGACTTCTTCTCCGACGCCCTGTCGCTGTCGACCTCGATGACCGTGCTGCTCCCCCAGCGCACCACGACGCAGATCGGCATGACCGGCGCGACGACCGACGGCCCGCCGCCCGTGCTGTACCTGCTGCACGGGCTCAGCGACGACGACACGATCTGGCTGCGCCGGACGTCGATCGAGCGCTACGTGGCCGAGCTCGGGCTCGCCGTGGTGATGCCGCAGGTGCACCGGAGCTTCTACACCGACGAGCACTACGGCGGCGCCTACTGGACCTTCCTGTCCGAGGAGCTGCCCGCGCTGGTCGGCTCGTGGTTCAACGTCTCGCAGCGGCGGGAGGACACGTTCGTCGCCGGCCTGTCGATGGGCGGCTACGGCGCGCTCAAGTGGGCCCTGCGACAGCCGGAGCGCTTCGCCGCGGCGGCCAGCCTCTCCGGTGCCGTGGACGTGACCGGCCTGCGGACCGAGCGGGTGCGTCCCGAGGACCCGCGGCTGTTCGATCGCGTCTTCGGCGACGACGGTCCCGGCGGCGGTACGGACGACCTGCTCTGGCTGCTCGACCGGGCGGACGCCGCCGCCACGCCGCCGGTCTACCTCTGCTGCGGCACCGAGGACATGCTGATCGACGACAACCGGGCCTTCGCCGACCGCGCCCGCAGCGCCGGGCTCGACCCTGACCGCCGACTTCGGCCCGGGCGCGCACGACTGGGCGTACTGGGACGTCACCATCCAGGACGTCCTCGCCTGGCTGCCCCTCCAGGGAGCTACGCCAGCGTCTTGACGGCGACCACCCGGTCGCCCTCCCTGGCGGTCCGGAAGCCCAGTCGCTGGAGGACGTAGAGCGCCGACCGCGTTCTCCGGACTGGTGTCCGCCCGCACCGCCCGCGCACCGTGCTTCTGCGCCTGTTCGAGCACGTCGGCGATGGCTTTCCGGCCCACCCCCTTGCCGCGAGCCGAACGGGTCAGCCAGATGCCGGTCTCGAGCACGTCGGCTTCGGCCATGCGCTTGAGCCGGACCCCGCCGACGACCTCGCCGTCGAGCGCGACGGCCCAGGTGGCCTCGCCCAGCGGTCCGTCGAGTCCCGGCCGGCGGTCGCGGTGCAGCCGCCGCAGCCATTCGATCCGCTCCGGCCCCCAGTGAGCCCCCGCCATCGGCGGAGTCACCTCGTCCGGCTCGGCATCGCTCAGGGCCGCGCCGACGAGCCGGGAGAGCACCGTCTCGTCGACGTCCAGCAGCTCGACCCGGAGCGACCTCGCCCTCCGCCGTCGCCACCACCGGGCGATGGAGCGCCGGATCATCGGCCTGCGGCAGTCACGTGGTCGGCCCAGAACCGATCCACCTGCTCGGCGAGGTGCTCGGGCGTCCCGCTGTTGTCCAGGACGACGTCGGCGACGGCACGGCGCTGCTCGTCGGTGGCCTGCGCGGCGATCCGCGCCCGCGCGTCGCCCTCGGCCAGCCCCCGCTGCACCAGCCTCGCCACCCGGATCTCCACATCCGCCTCGACGACCAGCACGAGATCGAAGGCGGCGGCCTGGCCGGTCTCGACGAGGAGCGGGATGTCCTGGACGACGACGGCGTCCTCGGGCATGGCCGTGATCAGCTCGACCGCCCGGGCGCGCACGAGCGGGTGCACGATCCCGTCGAGCGTGGCGCGCGCGGCCGGATCGCCGAAGACCACCGCGGCGAGCGCGGGCCGGTCGAGGGAGCCGTCGGCCGACAGCACTCCCGCGCCGAACGCCTCGACGACGGCCGCCAGGCCGGGACTGCCCGGCCGCGACGGCCTCGCGGGCGAGCACGTCGGCGTCCACGATCCGCGCACCTCGCTCGGCCAGCAGGGCGGAGACCGTGCTCTTGCCGGACCCGATCCCGCCGGTCAACCCGATGCGCAGCACGCACGGAGAGTAGCGATCGAGGCGAAAGAGGTCACAGACGGATAACACGCGTCCATCTGACCCGGCGCGTCGCACCAGTCACACCAGTCACACGCCATAACGTCCGCCTCGGCGATCTTCCCCCGCCGAGAGAGGCAGAACCCGACCATGTCCGTTTCCACCGCCGCTGGTTCTTCGTCGACGCGCGCCGCCCGTCGGGGCGCTGGTCGTCACCGGCTCGGCTCCGCCACCGGCATCCGCGTCTCCGACCTCCCGGCCGTCCGTGAGCGGATGCAGTTCCAGCGCTCGGCCCCGAAGCCGGCCAACTCATTCCTGCGCTGGCTGTTCGCCGCGCCGCCGGCCGGCCGGCACACCTGGAGCTTCCTCGCGGGCAACGGTGGTCGCCCGCGCACCGCGTTCGCGATCATCCTCAGCCTGTAAGAGGACCCGCTGAACGCCAGAGGCCCAGAACCTCGCGGGTTCTGGGCCTCTGGCGTTCAGTGCTGTCGAGCTAGAGCTCACTCACCGCCGGCGAGCTTCGCCCGCAGCGCAGCGAGCGCCTCGTCGCTGGCCAGCGTGCCGCCAGCGGAGACCGGAGCCTCGCCGCCGGTCGCCACGGGGGCAGCGCCGTCGCTCGAGTAGTTGCCGCCGGCAGCAGCCTCGGCGTCGGCCTCCTTGGCCGCCGCGATCTGCTTCCGGTGCGCCTCGAAGCGGGCCTGGGCCTCGGCGTACTGCCGCTCCCACGTCTCGCGGGCCGAGTCGTAGCCCTCGAGCCACTCGCCGGTCTCCGGGTCGAAGCCCTCGGGGTAGATGTAGTTGCCCTCGGCGTCGTAGGACGCGGCCATGCCGTAGGCGGCCGGGTCGAACTGCTCCTCGTCGCCGACGACGCCCTCGTTGGCCTGCTTGAGCGACAGCGAGATCCGCCGACGGTCGAGGTCGATGTCGATGACCTTGACCAGGATCTCGTCGCCGACCTGCACGACCTGCTCGGGGATCTCCACGTGGCGCTCGGCCAGCTCGGAGATGTGCACCAGGCCCTCGATGCCCTCGTCGACGCGCACGAACGCACCGAACGGAACGAGCTTGGTGACCTTGCCCGGGACGACCTGGCCGATCTGGTGGGTCCGGGCGAACTGACGCCACGGGTCCTCCTGCGTCGCCTTCAGCGACAGCGAGACCCGCTCGCGGTCCAGGTCGACGTCGAGCACCTCGACCGTGACCTCCTGGCCGACCTCGACGACCTCGGACGGGTGGTCGATGTGCTTCCAGGACAGCTCGGAGACGTGCACCAGACCGTCGACGCCGCCGAGGTCCACGAACGCACCGAAGTTGACGATCGAGGAGACGACGCCGGACCGGACCTGACCCTTGGCGAGCTTGTTGAGGAACTCGCTGCGGACCTCGGACTGGGTCTGCTCCAGCCACTGGCGGCGGGAGAGGACGACGTTGTTGCGGTTCTTGTCGAGCTCGATGATCTTGGCCTCGAGCTCGCGGCCCACGTAGGGCTGCAGGTCGCGGACGCGGCGCATCTCGACCAGCGAGGCGGGGAGGAACCCGCGCAGGCCGATGTCGAGGATGAGGCCGCCCTTGACGACCTCGATGACGGTGCCGGTGACGACCTCGTCGGCTTCCTTCTTGGCCTCGATCGTGCCCCAGGCGCGCTCGTACTGGGCGCGCTTCTTGGACAGGATCAGACGCCCTTCCTTGTCCTCCTTCTGGAGAACCAGGGCTTCCACCTCGTCGCCGACGCTGACGACCTCGTGCGGGTCGACGTCGTGCTTGATGGAGAGTTCACGCGAGGGGATGACGCCCTCGGTCTTGTAGCCGATGTCCAGCAGCACCTCGTCCCGGTCGACCTTGACGATGACGCCTTCGACGATGTCGCCGTCGTTGAAGTACTTGATCGTCTGGTCGATCGCCGCGAGGAAGTCCTCGGCAGAGCCGATGTCGTTGATCGCGATCTGAGGAGTGGTGCTGTCGGGACGGACCTGAGTGGAGGTCATGTGGTTGGTTGCTCCGGACGGTTTATGCGTAGGGACAGGACGACCCGCGACCGGTCGGTCACGGGGATGATCAGCGGGGAGAGCCGGCGCGTGCGGTCCCCGACGGGAAGAGCACGACAGACCTCTGGCGCATTCCCCATCGTACGGACGCGCGCACTCCGGGGTCCACCTGGGTCGGCGCCCCGTGACGGGCGCGCGGCGTGTCACCATCGGCGCGTCATGAGCGAGCCGCCGCCGTCCCCCGCCGATCTCACGCTCGGTAGCGACGGCTACCCGGCCGCCGGCGGCGTCGCCCGTCGTCCCGCGGGGGCCGCGGAGTCCGCCCGGGCGAACCGGCGCTGGTGGGACGCGGCCGCCCCCGCCTACCTCGCCGAGCACGGGACGGACCTGGGCGACGTCGACTTCCTCTGGTGCCCGGAGGGCCTGCGCGAGGCCGACGCGCACCTGCTCGGCGACGTCGCCGGACGTCGGGTCCTGGAGATCGGCTGCGGCTCGGCCCCGTGCGCGCGGTGGCTGCGCAGCGCGGGAGCCGACGTCGTCGCGTTGGACCTCTCCGCCGGGATGCTGGCGCGCGCCGCCGAGCTCAACCGGTCGAGCGGCCTCGACGTGCCGCTGGTCCAGGCCGACGCCGCGGCGCTCCCGGCCGGGGACGCGAGCGTCGACCTCGCGTGCTCGGCGTTCGGCGGGCTCCCGTTCGTCGCCGACGCCGGCTCCGTCTTCAGCGAGGTCGCGCGGGTGCTGCGGCCGGGCGGCCGGTTCGTCGCCTCGGTGAACCACCCGCTGCGGTGGCCGTTCCCCGACTCCCCCGACCCCGAGGACCTGCGGGTCGTCTCCTCCTACTTCGACCGGACGCCGTACGTCGAGACCGACGACGACGGCCGGACGGTCTACGTGGAGCACCACCGGACCGTCGGCGACTGGGTGCGGGCGGTCGTCGGCTCCGGTCTGGTCCTCGTCGACCTGGTCGAACCGGAGTGGACGCCGGGCCGCATCGAGACCTGGGGGCAGTGGTCCCCGGAGCGGGGCGCCCTCGTGCCGGGCACGCTGATCCTCGTCTGCCAGAAGCCCGGCTAGTCCTTCGCGTTCATCAGCGTCGGGTGACGCCATGCGCCCACGGCACCCCCAGCCTCGGATCATCAACTGCTGAGGGGAACCGACATGTCCGAGCCGTTCCGTGGCGTGGTCAATCTCGACATCCGTGACTCGACGCCGGATTGGGCGCCGTTCGGCCAGCCGGTCGCCGCGCCGGGGACGCCGAACGTCGTCTACGTCGTGCTCGACGACGTCGGCTTCGGCGCGTTGAGCTGTTACGGCGGCCTGATCGATACGCCGAACATCGACCGGATCGCGGCAGCCGGCCTGCGCTACACGCAGTGGCACACCACGGCACTGTGCTCGCCGTCGCGCTCCTGCATGCTGACCGGCCGGAACCACACGACCAACGGCATGGCCTGCATCACCGAGGCGGCGACCGGCTTCCCGAACGGCAACGGGCACGTGCCTCCGGAGTGCGCGACCCTCCCCGAAGTGCTCGTCGAGCGCGGGATCAGCACCGCGATGGTCGGCAAGTGGCACCTGTGCGCCCAGGACGAGATGAACCTCGCCGCGTCCAAGCGCAACTGGCCGACCGGCCGGGGGTTCGAGCAGTTCTACGGCTTCCTCGGCGCCGAGACCAACCAGTGGTATCCCGACCTGGTCCACGACAACCACCCCGTCGAACCCCCGCGGACACCCGCCGAGGGCTACCACCTGAGCGTCGATCTGACCGACAAGGCGATCCAATTCATCGACGACGTCAAGACGATCGCCCCGGACCGGCCCGTGTTCCTCTACTACGCGCTGGGTGCGGCGCACGCGCCGCACCACGTGCCGCGGGAATGGGCCGACCGCTACAAGGGCCGGTTCGACATGGGTTACGAGGCGGCGCGGGAGCAGATCCTCGCCCGCCAGCGAGAACTCGGGATCGTCCCTGCCGACACCGAGCTGCCTCCGATCAACCCGATCGGCACTCCGGACACGCGGAGCGGCCCTGACGGCCAGCCGTTCCCCATGCTCGACTACACGAAGCCGTGGGCGGGCCTGTCGGACGACGAACGGCGACTGTTCGCCCGGATGGCCGAGGTCTACGCCGGGTTCCTGTCCCACGCCGATGACCAGATCGGTCGGCTGCTCGACCACCTGGAGTCGATCGGTCAGCTGGACAACACGCTCATCTTCGTGGTCTCCGACAACGGGGGGAGCGGCGAAGGGGGACCGAACGGCTCAGTCAACGAGAACAAGTTCTTCAACGGCATCCCCGACGACCTGGCCGCCAACCTGGCCATGATCGACGAACTGGGCGGTCCGCGGACCTACAACCACTACCCGACCGGCTGGGCGATGGCCTTCAACACGCCGTTCAAGATGTGGAAGCGCTACTCGTTCAACGGCGGCTCCTGTGACCCGTGCATCGTCTCCTGGCCGGCCGGCATCCCCGCCCGCGGCGAGCTCCGTGACCAGTACCACCACGCGATCGACCTCGTGCCCACCGTGCTGGAGTGCCTCGGTCTGGAGGAGCCGGGCACGGTACGAGGTGTCACCCAGATACCGATCCAGGGCGTCAGCATGGTGTCCAGCTTCGGCTCGGCCGACACCCCGTCCACGAAGCGGACGCAGTTCTACTCGATGCTCGGCACCCGCGCGATCTGGCACGACGGCTGGAAGGCGGTCACCACCCACCCGGCGATCTCGGGGTGGGGCGACTACGCGCACGACACCTGGGAGCTGTACCACGTCGAGACCGACCGCTCCGAACTGCACGACCTCGCGGCGGAGGAACCTGACCGGTTGGCCGAGCTGATCGGACTGTGGTTCTACGAGGCGGGCGTCAACCACGCCTTCCCGCTCGACGACCGATCCGCGCTGGAGATCATCCTCACGCCGCGGCCGCAGCTGATCCCACCGCGCGACCGCTACGTCTACCGGCCGGGCGCGGCGGAGATCCCGGAGCACATCGCGGTCAACCTCAGGAACCGGAACTTCACCATCGGCGCCCAGGTCGACCTGACCGATGGCGCGGCACAGGGCGTGCTGTTCGCGCACGGCAGCCGCTTCGGCGGGCATGCGCTCTACGTCAGGGACGGCCGCCTGCACTACGTGAACAACTTCGCCGGCGTCACCGAACAGCGGATCGACGCCACCGAGGACCTGCCCACGGGTGCGAACCTGATCCTGTCGGCGAGCTTCGAGAAGTCCGGCGAGGACCCGCCGGGGACCGCGCACGGCACTCTGACGCTCTTCCATGGCGACCGAAAGGTCGGCGAGGGCACGATCCGCACCCAGCCGGGCATGTTCTCCCTCGCCGGCGAGGGGTTGACCGTCGGCCGGGACAGCGGAGAGGCGGTCACCGACGACTATCCGGGCGAGGCGCCGTGGCCCTTCACCGGTGGGACGCTGCACCGGGTCGCCGTCGACGTCAGCGGGACACCCTATGTCGACCTGGAGCGCGAAGCCGCGGCGATGCTGTCCCGCGAATGACCCACCGGTTCATCTGCGGCGGGCGATGACACGCCCGCGGATCGGCACCCCGGCGCCGGGCTCCCACCCGGTTGCCGGGGCTTCCGGACTCAACCGCGCTCTGCCGGCTCCAGGCCGAGGTCGAGACCGAGGACGTCCTCCAGCGACGGCCGGTCCGAGTCCGGCCGTCGTCACGCCGGCGTCGCGCCTCCGGGCCTCGACCCGCTCCACAGCACGGACCTCCTCCGCCGATGCGGTGATCCCGCAGGTCCGGCGCCGATCCTCGGCGGCCGCGAGCAGGACCTCCGCCTCCGCGTGCCGGCCGCGCAGCGCCAGGTCGTCGGCGAGGCCGGTGAAGCACTCGGCCAGTCCGGCGTGGTCGCCGAGCGCCTCGCGCAGCCGGATGGCGTCGCGGAGCAGAGTGACGCAGCGGTCGTGCTCCCCGCGCGACGACGCGATCACCGCCAGGTTCTTGAACGTGGAAGCCGTGCACCGGCGATCCCCGACCGCCGCGAGGGCGCCCAGGGCCCGCTCGTAGATCTCGGCCGCGCGGTCGTGGTCGCCCCGCGCGCGGGCGATGTCGGCGAGCGTGGTCTGCGCGTGCGCGACCGCCGGTCGTTCGTCCAGTTCCTCCCAGACCGCGAGCGCCTCCTCGCACAGCCGGGTCGCGCCGTCGAGGTCCCCCTGGTGCTGCAACGTCACCGCGAGGTGGCGCAGGGCCGTGGTGCGGCCGCGCCGGCTGCCGAGCGCCGCGAAGGCGTCCACCTCCTCCCGCGCCAGGCGCTCCGCGCGGACGTCTGCACCGCGCCGTGACGCGATCGCCCAATCGGTCATCACCCCGCGCGCCGCCAACCAGTCGTCGCCGAGGCGGTCGGCCAGTGCGCGCGCCTCGGCCACGTGCCGCTCCGCCGCGTCCAGGGCGCCCTCGTCCCGGCGGGCGCAGGCCAGCGCGATGAGCGCCCCGCACAGGCCACGGTCGTCCCCCAGCTCGCGGAACAGCACGATCGCCTGCTCGGCGGGACGGCGGGCCAGCAGGACCTCTCCGGGGTTGGCGGCCAGATCGGCCATCACCGTCAGCGCCCAGCCCCGCTCCCCCGCGGTCATCGCATCGCCCGAGCGATCCAGCAGCTTCGTCAGGTAGGAGATGGCGAACCGCTCCCGCCAGCGCAGGTCCCAGTACGGCCACAGCGCCGTCGCGAGGTCCACCGCCAGGCCGGGATCGTGCTCCGCCGCCCAGTCGAGCGCGCCGTGGACGTTCGGCTCCTCCGCCTCGATCCGGTCGATCCACTCCTCCTGGTCGGGGGCGTGCATCCGAGGACCCGCCGTGCGCAGGAGCTCGAGGTAGTACCGGGCGTGCGCCTCGCGGGCGTCGGCCTCCCCACCGGTCCCGGCCAGCTGCTCGAGCGCGAACAGCCGGAGGGTCTCCAGCAGCCGGAACCGCGCGGTCCCGCCGGCGTCCGGCTCGCGGACCAGCAGTGACTGGTCGACCAGCGCGGCCAGGTGCGGCGCGGCGTCGTCCGACCCGCAGACGGCGGCGGCCCCGGCCGGCGTCATCGTCGACGCGAACACCCCGAGGCGGGCGAACACCCGCTGGGTCGGCCCGGGAAGCAGCCCGTGGCTCCACGCCACCATGTCCCGCAGGGTCCGCTGTCGGGCCGGTGCGTCGAAGCGACGGTTGGCGAACTGCAGCCGTGCGTCGAGCCGGGCCGTCAGCTCGGCCGGGCCGAGCGTCCGGACCTGGCCCGCGGCCAGCTCCAGCGCCAGGGGCAGACCGTCGAGGGCGCGGCAGATGTCGGGCACCTGCAGCCGGGCGAGGTCGTCGTCGTCCGCCCCGGTGCGCCGCACCCGGTCCTCGAACAGCCGGCAGGCCTCGGCCTCGGGCAGGGGTGCGACGACGAGGACGTGTTCGCCGTCCACCCCGAGGGGCTGCCGGCTGGTCGCCAGGATCCGCACGTCGGGGCAGGTGCGGACGACGCGGTCGACCAGCGGGGCGCACCGCGAGAGCAGGTGCTCGCAGTTGTCGAGGAGCAGGAGCAGCCGTCCCTGGTGGGCGAGCGCGGCCAGCACCGTGCCCTCCTCGTCGGCGTCCCGCGGATCTCCGACGGCGAGGGTGAGGGCCACCTGGTGCACGACGAGGGCCGGATCGCTCACGCCGGCGAGGTCGACCAGCCACGCCCCGCCCGGGAGGTCCGATGCCATGGCGGTCGCTGCCTGGAGGGCCAGCCGTGTCTTGCCGACGCCACCGGGGCCGGTGAGCGTGACCGGGGCGGCTCCGTGCAGCGCCGCGACGGTGCGGGCCAGCTCGTCCGTCCGCCCGACGAAGGTGGACACCGGGAGCCGGATGTTGCCCCGCGGCGGGCCGGCCGGGGCGAGCCGGGCCGGTGCGCCGAGCGCGTCGTCGTGCCGGAGGATCGCCTGCTCGAGCGCGACCAGCTCCTCGGCCGGTTCGATGCCCAGCTCGTCGGCCAGGCGTCGGCGGTGGCGCTGGAAGGCGTCGAGCGCCTCGATCTGCCGGCCGGAGCGGTAGAGCGCGAGCATCAGGAGAGAGGTCACGTGCTCCCGGCCCGGGTGGGCGGCCGCCGTTCCCGCCAGCTCCGCCGCGACCTCGCCGTGCCGGCCGGCACGCAGCAGGGTCTCCGCGCGCCGCTCGACCGCCACCAGCCGCAAGTCCTCCAGTCGGCCACGTTCGGCCAGGACGAAGGGAACGTCCGGCAGGTCGCCGAGCGGGTCCCCGCGCCAGAGATCCAGCGCGCCGTCGGCGTCGCCGTCGGCGAGCAGCTGCTCGAAGCGGGCGGCGTCGGAGTCCCCCTGCACCCGGTAGCCGCCCCCGAGAGTGACCAGCTCGTCGGGACCGAGCGCGGCGCGCAGCTCGGACACGTACTTCTGCAGGGTCTTGGTCGCGGTCGGCGGCGGGCAGCCGCCCCACACGTCGTCGGCGAGCGTGCCGGCCGGTACCGCCCGCCCCCGGGCGAGCAGCAGCCGGACGAGAACGGCGCGCTGCCGGGGACCGCCGAGCGGCAGCGGCCGGCCGTTCCGGAGTGCCTGGACGGGGCCCAGGAGGCCGTACTCGGTCACGCCCCCTGCCTGCGTGCCCGTCCCACCGGATTCCCACCGCCTCGGAACCACCGCTTGCGAGCGTCATGGTGCCCCGGGGCTCCCCGGGCGGCAATCACCTGGAAGGGGACGACGATGACGCAGACGACAGAGGTGCGTCCGCTGCGCCTCGGCGACGAGGCGCCCGACTTCACCGCGCAGACGACCGAGGGGCCGGTGCGCTTCCACGAGTGGCTCGGCAGCGACTGGGGCGTGCTCTTCTCGCATCCCCGCGCCTTCACCCCGGTCTGCACGACCGAGCTGGGCACGGTCGCCCGGATCCGCGAGGAGTTCGACCGCCGTGGCGTGAAGGTGATGGGCCTGAGCGTCGACCCGGTCGCCGACGTCGAGCGCTGGTCGCACGACATCGTCGAGACGCAGGGGCATGCCCCCAACTTCCCGATCGTCGCCGACGCCGACGGCTCGGTGGCGGCCCTGTACGGGATGGTCCACCCCAACGTCGACGACACCGCGACCGTCCGGTCGGTGTTCGTCATCTCGCCGGACAAGAAGATCAAGCTGACGCTCACCTACCCGATGAGCACCGGGCGCAACTTCGCCGAGATCCTGCGGGTCATCGACTCGCTGCAGCTCACCGCGAAGTACAAGGTGTCCACCCCGGCCGACTGGACGCAGGGCGAGGACGTCTTCATCATCCCCGCCGTCGGCGAGGAGGAGGCCCACCAGCGGTTCCCCGAGGGCTGGACGGCGCGCAAGCCGTACCTGCGCGTGGTGGCCCAGCCGGAGTGACTCCCGCGGGGCGGCGCCGGACCGCGCCGCCCCGCGTCGTCCGAGGGGAGGATCCATGATCGAGATCCGCATCCTGGAGACACCGTCGCTGGGCGACCGCAGCTACCTGGTGTCCGCCGGCGGGGTGGCGGTCGCGATCGATCCGCAGCGCGACATCGACCGGATGCTCGACCTGGCGCGGTCGGCCGGGGTCCGCATCACCCACGTGGCCGAGACGCACATCCACAACGACTACGTGACCGGCGGGCTGGCCCTCGCGCAGCGGGTCGGCGCCGAGTACCTCGTCGCCGCCGACGACGAGGTGGCCTTCGGTCGGCGCCCCGTCCATGACGGCGACGTCGTGAGCACCGGGCAGCTGCGGCTGCGGGCGGTCCACACGCCCGGGCACACCTTCACGCACCTGTCCTACGTGCTCGAGGACGACGACCGGCGGGTGCACGGGGTGTTCACCGGTGGCTCGTTGCTCTACGGGTCCACCGGCCGGCCGGACCTCCTCGGGCCCCAGCACACCGCGACGCTCGCCCGGCGCCAGCACGCCTCCGCCCACCGGCTCGCGGCCGTGCTCCCCGGGATCACCCCGGTGTTCCCCACCCACGGCTTCGGCAGCTTCTGTGCCGCGACGCCGACGCACGGCTCGTCGTCGACGATCGCCGCGGAGTGCCGGAGCAACCCGGCCCTGCTCGAGGACGAGGACACGTTCGTAGCGCGCCTGCTGGCCGGGCTCGACGCCTTCCCGGCTTACTACGCCCACATGGCGCCGCTGAACGCCGCCGGGCCGCCGGCGATCGTGCCGACCCTGCCCGAGCTGGTCGACCCGGCCGACCTGAGGCGGCGGATCAGGGCCGGCGAGTGGGTCGTCGACCTGCGGCGGCGGGCGGCGTTCGCGGCCGGCCACCTGCCTGGCAGCCTCTCCTTCGGGCTCGACGGCCGCTTCCTGACCCATCTGGGCTGGCTGATCCCCTGGGGCACGCCGCTGTCGCTGGTCGCGCACTCGCCGGAGGACGTGCTGTCAGCCCGTGCGCGAGCTGTGCCGCATCGGGATCGACCGCGCGGAGGCCATGAGCGTCGGGAACCCGCTCGAGTGGGGTGGCGGACCGATCGCCGCCTTCCAACGGGTCACCTTCGGCGACCTGGCGGCCGTGCGAGCCTCCGGACACCAGCCGTTCGTGCTCGACGTCCGGCGCTCCGACGAGCGGCGGGACGGCGGGCTCGACGGGACGGTGCACGTGCCGTTGCACGAACTGCCGCACCGGCTCGCCGAGCTGCCCGCCGACCGGACGATCTGGGTGCACTGCGCGGGCGGCTACCGGGCGTCGATCGCGGCGGGGCTCCTCGAGGCGTCCCGGCGGCACGTCGTCCTGATCGACGACGACATCGCGATCCTCCGGACCGCACCGCGACCAGGGGCCGTCCCCCAGTTGCGCTGAGCGCGTCCGTCGCACCTGCGCGGGACCCTCCGGGCCCCACTCGGCACGACCACCCTCGCTCAGTGGGCCGCGGCGTCCCAGCTGGCGCCGAAGCCGACCGACACCTCGAGTGGCACCGACAGCTCCGCCGCGCCGGCCATCTCGCGCCGGACCAGGGCCTCCAGAGCGTCCTTCTCCCCCGGCGCCACCTCGAGCACGAGTTCGTCGTGCACCTGCAGCAGCATGCGGGACGTCAGCCCCTCGGCCTTGATCGCCTTCTCGACGTTGAGCATCGCCACCTTGATGACGTCGGCCGCCGAGCCCTGGATCGGCGCGTTGAGCGCCATCCGCTCGGCCATCTCGCGGCGCTGCCGGTTGTCGCTGGTGAGGTCGGGCAGGTACCGGCGACGGCCCAGGGTCGTCACCGTGTAGCCGGTCAGCCGGGCCTCGTCGACGACGGTGTCGAGGTAGTCGCGGATGCCGCCGAAGCGCTCGAAGTAGGCGTGCATCTGCTCGCGCGCCTCCTCGGGCGTGATGCGCAGCTGCTGGGCCAGGCCGTACGCCGACAATCCGTACGCCAGGCCGTAGCTCATCGCCTTGATCCGGCGGCGCATCTCCGGGTCGACGTCCTCGATCGGGATGTCGAACGCCTTGGACGCCACGAAGGTGTGCAGGTCCTCCCCCGACATGAACGCCTCGATCAGGCCCTCGTCGCCGGAGAGGTGGGCCATGATCCGCATCTCGATCTGGCTGTAGTCCGCCGTCATCAGCGACTCGTAGCCCTGCCCGACGACGAACGCCTGCCGGATCCGGCGGCCCTCCGCCGTGCGGATCGGGATGTTCTGCAGGTTCGGGTCGGTCGAGGAGAGCCGGCCGGTGGCGGCGATCGTCTGCTGGAACGTCGTGTGGATGCGGCCCGCGTCGTCGACCATCGGGATGAGGCCGTCGATGACCGTGCGCAGCCGGGTGACGTCGCGGTGCCGGAGCAGGTGCTCGAGGAACGGATGCCCGGTCGAGGCGAGCAGGTTGGTCAGCGCCTCGGCGTCGGTCGTGTAGCCGCTCTTGATCTTCTTCGTCTTGGGCAGGCCGAGCTCGTCGAAGAGCACCGTCTGCAGCTGCTTCGGCGACCCGAGGTTCACCTCCCGGCCGATCACCGCGTAGCACTCGGCCGCCGCAGCGGCGACGCCGTCGGCGAACTCCCGCTGGAGCTCGCGCAGGTAGTCGAGGTCGGCGGCGATGCCGCGGTACTCCATGGCCGCCAGCACCCGCGTCAGCGGCAGTTCGATGCCACCGAGCAGGGCGTCGCCGCCGCGCGAGCCGAGCACCTGCTCGAGGGCGTCGGACAGGTCGTTGACCGCGACCGCCTTGAGGACGTCGGCGTGCGCGGCCTCGGCGGCGACGTCGTCCTCCGACGGGCCGAGGCCGTCGAGCGTCAGCTGCCCCTCGGGCTCGGCCGCGTTCTTCAGCTCGCGCTTGAGGTAGCGGACGGCGAGGTCGCCGAGGTCGAACGACCGCTGACCGGGCAGCGCGAGGTAGGCGGCCAGGGCCGTGTCGCTGACGACGCCCTCCAGCTCCCAGCCCCGGGCCCAGATCGCGAGGTACGGGCCCTTGACCTCGTGCACGACCTTCTGGGTCGCCGGATCGGCCAGCCAGGAGGCCAGGGCCTGCTCGTCGGCGACGTCCATGTCCGGCCCGACATCGACGAACGTGGCGTGGTCGTTGGCCGCGGCCAGCCCGATGCCGGTGATCTCGCCGCCGCCCCGGCCCCAGCTGCCGCGGAAGATCAGACCGGTCCGGCCGGTGCGGGCGTTGGCGTGCAGCCACTCCCCCAGCTCGCCGCGGGGCACGTCGTCGAGCGTGACGTCGAAGCCGCCCTCCACCTCGGGCTCGGCGCTGGTGAGCGTCGCGAACAGGCGGTCGCGCAGCACCCGGAACTGGAGGTTGTCGAAGAGGGTGTGCACCTCGTTGCGGTCCCAGGCCTGGACGGCGAGGTCCCCCGGACCCAGCTCGAGCGGGACGGCGCGGTCGAGCTCGGTGAGCCGGCGGTTCTGCATGACCGACGACAGGTGCTCGCGCAGCTTCTCGCCGACCTTGCCCTTGACCGTGTCGACCTGGTCGACCAGCGCGTCCAGCGAGCCGTACTCGCGGACCCACTTGGCCGCGGTCTTCTCCCCCACGCTCGGGATGCTCGGCAGGTTGTCGCTCGGGTCGCCGCGCAGGGCCGCGAAGTCGGGGTACTGCGCCGGTGAGAGGCCGTACTTGGTCTCCACCTCCTCCGGCGTGAAGCGGGTCAGGTCCGAGACGCCCTTGCGCGGGTACAGCACGGTCACGTGCGGGTTGACCAGCTGCAGGGCGTCGCGGTCGCCGGTCGCGATCAGCACGTCCATGCCGTGCTCGACCGCCTGGACGGTCAGGGTGGCGATGACGTCGTCGGCCTCGTAGTTCTCGGCGGTGATGACCGGGACCCGCAGCGCGCCGAGGACCTCCTGGATCAGGCTGACCTGGCCGCGGAAGTCGGTCGGGCTCTCGCTCCGGTTGGCCTTGTACTCGGCGTAGATCTCGCTGCGGAAGGTCTTGCGGCCGACGTCGAAGGCGACGGCGAGGTGGGTGGGCTGCTCGTCGCGCAGGATGTTGATCAGCATCGACGTGAAGCCGTAGACGGCGTTCGTGGGCTGCCCGGTGGTCGTGGAGAAGTTCTCGACCGGGAGGGCGAAGAACGCCCGGTAGGCCAGCGAGTGCCCGTCCAGGAGGAGCAGGCGCGGGCGCGGCCCCGAGCTCGAGGCGGCAGAGGCGGGCGCGGAGGTGGTGACCGGAGCAGACATCGGGACCGATCCTAAGTGCGACCACCGACGGTCCGAGGGCCGCGGCGGCGTTGGCTACCGTGCCCCGGTGACCACCGCACCGCCCGCCTGGGCCCCCACGGGCACGATCAGCCCGTTCGACGACAAGCTCGGCATCCGGATCACCGACTACGACCCGGAGCGACTGGTCGCGACGATGCCCGTGGAGGGCAACACCCAGCCCTACGGGTACCTGCACGGTGGGGCGACCTGCGGCCTCATCGAGACCATCGGCTCGTGGGCTGCCGCGTTGCACGCCGGCCCCGAGCGTCAGGTGGTCGGCGTCGAGCTCAGCGTCAGCTACCTGCGGTCGGCGACGTCCGGCGTCGTCACGGCCGTGTGCACGCCGGTGCGGCGCGGGCGGACGCTCGCGACGTTCCTGATCGAGGTCAGCGACGAGGACGGCCGCCCGACGGCCTCCGGCCGGCTCACCTGCCTCACGAAGAGCGACTGACCTCGGTCCAGCTCTGGGCGTCCGCGGCCGCCTGCAGTGCGCGCACCGCCGGCCGACGGCGGGACGGCGTCCGTGCGCGGCACCGGAACGGCGAGCCAGCTCCGCTGCCAGGCCATCAGCGACCGGGTCAGCGACTCCAGCGCGACGATCCGCCGTGTGGTGAGCGGCGCGAAGCCCATCCGCGCGAAGAACCGCTGCCGCTCGGCCTCGTGCCCGCCGACGGCGGCGACGACGTGGGCCGCGCCGGTCTCCCGCGCGTAGCCGGCGGCCGCCGCCAGGAGCGCGGCGCCGGTGCCGCGACGCCGGTGCTCGCGGTGGACGACGAGGTTGTCGACGGTGACCTGCGGGATTCCCAGCAGGACCGACAGGGGGTCGGTGCCGAGGATGGCGAGTCCCACGGGCGTCTCGCCGTCGGAACTGCCGACGATGGCGTTGGGTCCGGGGACCACGGCCAGGACCACCCGGTGGTCGGGCGAGGCCAGGAGCCGGCGGAAGCCGGCCGCCGCGGCGGCGCCGGGCGTCTGGCCGGTGAGGACCTCCTCGGCGTGCGCGTCGGCCCGGTGCTGACGGACGAGCGCGAGAACCGCGGGCAGGTCGTCAGGGCGCGCCGTGCGCGTCACCACGCGAGACCGCGAACCAATTCCTGACACAGGAGCCCTCCCCTGGACGGTGGGAGGAGAGTGCACCCGTACGGGGGCGTGATCACGGCGGCGCGCCGAGCGGTGCGCATCGATTGCACCGCCGCGTGTCGCGGAATGGTCACAGGTCAACAGGAGGAGAAGGCTCCGCAACACAACCGGGTTAGGGTCCCTCCTCAACTCATCCGCCCTGGGAGGTCGAGTGACGCACGCTGTGGAGCGTGTCCGGCGACGCGGTCGACGGTCCGGCTCTGTGGAGCCACCACCCCGCCGCTCGACGGGATCGGAACCATCGGCGGCACGGCGCCGGTATCTCGTGCGCCTGCTGCTGGTCGCCATGTTCGGGCTCGGTCTCACGATGTTCGTGCCCGGCACGGCCCAGGCCGAGGGCGAGGCCGTGGTCGGCACCCTCACGACCAGCAAGAGCGGTCCCATCGAGGGCGTCCAGATCACCGTCGAGACCGCTGACGGTGAGGAGGTCGACCAGGTCGAGAGCGACGAGAACGGCCGCTGGGAGGTCGAGCTCCCCGAGCCCGGCCAGTACGTGGTCACCATCGACGCCGACGGCCTGCCCGAGGGCGTGACGCTCAGCGGCGAGGACAGCCGGACGGTCACGGTGGACGAGGGACGGCGCCAGCCGGTCAACCTCGGGCTCGAGGACGGCAGCCGCGGGGCCGGTCAGGGTGGCGTGCGCGCCATCCAGCTGTTCGTCGACGGCCTGCGCTTCGGCCTGCTGATCGCGATCTGCGCGGTCGGCCTGTCGCTGATCTACGGCACCACCGGGCTGACCAACTTCGCGCACGGCGAACTGGTCACGATCGGCGCCGTCGTCGCGTGGTACATCAACGTCGACGGCGGTGTGCCGCTGATCCCGGCCGCACTCATCGCCATGGTCGTGGGAGCCGCCGTCGGAGCGCTCAACGAACTCGGCCTGTGGCGTCCGCTGCGCCGACGGGGCACCGGACTGATCGCGGCGCTGGTCGTCTCGATCGGGCTCTCCCTCATGCTCCGGTACCTGATCCAGATCGTCTACGGCGGTCGGTCGAACCCGTATGCGGACTACCAGACCGGGCGTTCGGTCGACTACGGCCTGTTCCGCATGACCAACGCCGACCTGTTCACGATCATCATCTGCGTCGTCGTCCTCATCCTGGTCGCGGTCATGCTCCAGCGGACCAAGATCGGCAAGGCCATGCGTGCGGTGGCCGACAACCGGGACCTCGCCGCGTCGTCGGGCATCGACGTCAACCGGGTCATCCTCGTGGTGTGGATGCTCGGCGGTTCGCTGGCGGCACTCGGCGGCGTGCTGCTCGGCCTGTCCGACCAGGTGCAGTGGGACATGGGCTTCCGGCTGCTGCTGCTCATGTTCGCCGGCGTCACCCTCGGCGGTCTCGGGACGGCGTACGGCGCGCTGGTGGGCAGCCTCGTCGTCGGCGTCTTCGTGCTCGATGTCGACCCTGGTCATCCCCAGCGACACCAAGTACGTCGGCGGGCTGCTGCTGCTGATCGTCATCCTCGTCATCCGGCCCCAGGGGATCCTGGGCAGCCGCGCACGGATCGGCTGAGCCATGGGTGACCTTCTCGACGCGCTGACGACGGCGATCAAGGCCGGCCTGGGCTTCCAGGCGATCTTCTTCTCGCTGCTGGCGATCGGCATCAACGTGCAGTTCGGGTACACCGGCCTGCTGAACTTCGGCCAGATCGCGTTCGCGATGCTCGGTGCGTTCGGCATCGCGGTCTCGGTGACCCAGTGGGGACTGCCGTTCTGGGTCGGCGTGGTCATCGGTCTGGTCGCCGCCGTCGTGCTGGCACTGCTCCTGGGCCTCCCGACCCTGCGGCTGCGGGCGGACTACCTGGCGATCGTCACCATCGCCGTCGCCGAGGGCTTACGCCTGCTGTTCCGGTCCGTCGGCTCGACGCCGGTGACCGGCGGCACCCGCGGGCTGGCCGCGTTCAACCGCGGCTTCGTCCAGCTGGCCCCGTGGGAGACCAGCAAGCGGTACAACATCCTCGGCACGACGTGGTCCGGGGTCGAGCTGTGGGTGGCGCTGATCGGCTGGTCGCTCGTGGCGCTGTTCTGCCTGCTCATCTGGGCGCTGATGCGGGCACCGTGGGGCCGGGTCGTGCGGTCCATCCGCGAGGACGAGGACGCCGTGCGGGCCCTGGGCAAGAACGTCTACGTCTACAAGATGCAGGCGCTCGTGCTCGGTGGCGTGATCGGTGCGGTCGGCGGCATGGTCTACGCCGTGGGCACCGGGTCGGCGATCCCCGACCAGTACCAGAACGCCAACACCTTCCTCGCCTACGCGGCACTCATCCTCGGCGGCGCCGCGCGGGTGCTGGGACCGGTGGTCGGCTCGATCCTGCTGCTGTTCATCATCCAGTTCGCCGACACCCTCCTGCGGACGCTGATCAGCAACGGGATCATCCCCGAGGGGCTCCTGAGCGCGACCGACGTGGCCCAGATCCGGTTCGTGCTCGTGGGCCTCGGGCTCATCCTGTTGATGGTGTTCCGACCACAGGGCATCTTCGGCGACCGACGAGAGGTGATGCTCGATGCCCGCTGACGCGACTCCCCACGGTTCCACCGCCTCCGGGGCCGAGGCGTCCGGCGCGGCGTCCGACAAGGCACAGCCGCAGGGCTACCACCCGGGCCAGGCCGGGGGCTTCCGCAGCGGCGACACGCCCCAGCGGCTGGCCCAGATCGCGCTGCGCGACCTGCCGTGGGAGGTCGGGGTCTCCAAGCCCGACCCCGCGATCGTCGTCGACGACGTCACCCGGTCCTTCGGTGGGCTCACCGCCGTGTCGGTGGACCACCTGGAGATCCAGCGCGGCGGCATCACCGGCCTGATCGGCCCCAACGGCGCCGGCAAGACGACGCTGTTCAACCTGCTGACCGGCTTCGACCAGCCCAACACCGGCACCTGGTCGTTCAACGGGAAGTCGCTGGGCAGCATGGCTCCGCACCAGGTCGCTCGCCTCGGCGTCGTCCGCACCTTCCAGCTGACGAAGGCGCTGTCCCGCCTCACCGTGATGCAGAACATGCTGCTCGGCGCCCAGGGACAGGCCGGCGAGAGCTTCCTGCGGGCGCTGCTCCCAGGAATCTGGAGACAACAGGAGCGGGACAACACCGAGAAGGCGATGGACCTGCTGCAGCGGTTCAAGCTGGACGCCAAGAAGGACGACTTCGCCGGCACGCTGTCCGGCGGTCAGCGCAAGCTGCTGGAGATGGCGCGGGCGCTGATGAGCGAGCCGCAGGTCGTCATGCTGGACGAGCCGATGGCCGGGGTGAACCCGGCGCTGACCCAGAGCCTGCTCGGGCACGTCAAGGACCTGCGCGAGCAGGGCATGACGGTGATCTTCGTCGAGCACGACATGGACGTCGTCCGGGACATCAGCGACTGGGTGGTCGTGATGGCCGCCGGCCGGATCATCGCCGAGGGCCCGCCGGAGTCGATCAGCCAGAACCAGGCCGTGGTGGACGCCTACCTCGGTGCCCACCACGACGCCCCGCTCACGGTCGAGGAGGAGGACCGCGTCCTCGCCCAGGCCGAAGAGGCGATCGCCCGCGAGGAGCAGACCGACGGCGACGTCCTCAGCTCCGACGGCACCACCCAGGAGAGGACCGACCGATGAGCCAGAGCGACTCGGTATTCAGCGAGGGCGACCAGCTCTTCGAGGTCGACGACTCGGGCGAGGAGCAGACCCGGGCCGACACGGTCGCGACCGCCGAGCTGTCGCCCGCCGAGAAGGCGGCGACCCGCGAGGAGCACGAGCGGCTGGCCGAGGGTGCGCTGGTGCGGGCCGACGAGCTCGTCGCCGGGTACGTGCCGGGGGTCAACATCCTGCGCGGGTGCGACTTCTACCTGAAGGACGGCGAGCTGGTCGGCATCATCGGGCCGAACGGCGCGGGCAAGTCGACGCTGCTCAAGGCGCTGTTCGGGCTGATCCCCGTCCGGTCGGGCGGGGTGACCCTGCGCGGCGAGGACATCACCTCCGCGCCGGCGCACCGTCTGGTCTCGCTCGGCGTCGGCTACGTACCGCAGAACAACAACGTGTTCCCCTCGCTCACCATCGAGGAGAACATGCAGATGGGCGTCTACCTGCGCCCGAAGACGTTCAAGGACCGCTTCGACTACGTCATCGACCTCTTCCCGCTGCTCGGTGAGCGGCGCAAGGGCAAGGCCGGGTCGCTGTCGGGCGGTGAGCGCCAGATGGTGGCGATGGGCCGGGCGCTGATGATGGACCCGTCGGTGCTCCTGCTCGACGAGCCGTCGGCCGGCCTCTCCCCCGCCTACCAGGACGAGGTCTTCATCCGCTGCCGGCGGATCAACGCCACCGGCGTCTCGATCATCATGGTCGAGCAGAACGCCCGCCGGTGCCTGCAGATCTGCGACCGCGGCTACGTCCTGGACCAGGGCCGCAACGCCTACACCGCGACCGGTGAGTCGCTCATGCACGACCCCAAGGTCGTCGAGCTGTACCTGGGCACGCTCGCCAAGGCTCAGTAGCCCGCTCGCCGTCGCACCCGAAGGGCCGCTCCCCACATCCGGGGGCGGCCCTTCGTGCGTGTCGGGGGCCGTGCGCCCGGCGAACGGGGCGCCAGTCGGCATGCTCCAGGGACATCCCTGCCGAACAGCGGCATCACCGCTCGGCCGTTCGAGCCGCTGAGCCCGGCGGACAGCACAGTGGCCCGGCACCTTGCGGTGCCGGGCCACTGCTGGCAGTGCTACCGGGTCAGTCGACCCGGTGGGTGTCAGCGCTGCGGGCCGATGCCCTCAGCGTTGAGCGCGGAGATGATCTTCGAGGACTCCTCGAACCCGATGACGATGATCGCGTCGGGGTTGAGGTCGACCATCTGCTGCACCTCGGCGTCGAAGTTCGCCGCCTGCGGGTCGTAGATGACCGGCTCGGGGACGTCCTCCTCGCTGAGCCCACCGTCGAGCAGGTTGTTGCGGGTGTTCTCGGCGAGCCCGGTGCCGTACGGGTCGTTCAGCGCCAGGATCCCGACCGTGTTGTTGCCATCCGCGAGGATGAGGTCGGCCAGGGCGCGGGCCTGCAGCACGTCCGGCGGAGCGGTACGGAAGTACAGCCCGTTGTCGTCGTACGTCGTGAAGATGTCCGAGGTGTTGGCCGGGGAGATCTGCATGACGCCGGCACCGGTGATGGTGTCGATGACGGTCTGGCTGACGCCCGAGGACGCCGCACCGACGATGACGTTGACGCCGGCCTGGAGCAGGCGGTCGACGGACTGCGTCGCGGTGTCGGTGGAGGTGTCACCCGAGTCGGAACCCTCGGCCGCGACCGGAGCGCCCAGGACGCCACCGGCAGCGTTGACGTCGGCGATCGCCAGGTCGAAGCCCGCGATCTCCGGTGGGCCGAGGAAGGCGAGGCTGCCGGTCAGGGGCAGCAGGTAGCCGATGGTCAGCGGTCCACCGGTCGCGCCGGGGGCGGCCGGAGCCGGACCCTCGTCGGTGGCCGCGTTCTCCTCGTCGCCGGCGAGCACGTACTCGGTGGCGTCGTTGTCGAGAGCGTTGTCCTCCCCGAACTGGAGCAGCGCGAAGCTGGCCGCCGCGGGCTCACCGGCGTCGGTGAACGCCAGCGGGCCGGAGACGCCGTCGTAGTCGGGGTTGCCGCCGGCGTTGATGATCTCCAGGCAGGTGGCGAAGTCGGTGCACTTGTCACCGCCGAACGTCACGCCGTTGACGTAGGCCTTGAAGACGTTGGCGTCGTTGGTGCCGGCCATCTGGGCGGCCAGCGCCGAGATCACGACGGCGTCGTAGGTCTCACCGGCGTAGTTGTAGTCCTGGAGTTCGGGGTCGATCTCCAGGAGCCGGTCGGTGAAGTCCGACCCGAGCTCGGTGAGGGGCGTGGTGCCCTTCATCCCGGCGAGCGCGCCGTCCTCGTCGAAGTCCTCACCGAGGGCGTTGCCCATGTTGCCGTCGGTGCCGTAGATGTTGATCTGCTTCTCTTCGCTGCCGGTGTCTCCGCCAGCGTTGTCGTCGCCGCCGTCGTCGCCGCCACCACACGCGGTGAGGGCGAGGAGGGCAGCACCGGTGGCAGCGATGCCGCGGTACGTGGAGCGTGTGCGCATCAAGCAACTCCCAGTGTCATCGTTCCGTGCGCCGCCGGACCGGTCCGCACGGCGGACCTGCCGCTCGGACGCCCGATCGGTGCGGTGAACGTAGCTTCCCGGCGAACGGTTGCACCCGCGGCGACAGCCACTGTGATGAGGTCGTGACCTGCCCCCAGGACAGGGCTCCGACCCCCCGGAGGGGCCCGTCGCCGACGGGAACATGCACGTCACAGCCGTGACATCCGGATCCGGTCACCGGCCGCTCACCGACGGGACTGCCCGGCCGTCGGACGCAGGAACGCTCAGGCGGGTGAACCCTCGTCGGCGGTACCGGGCGTCAGGATCGTCTCGGCGAGCGCCTTCATCGACGTCCGCTGGTTCATCGCGGTCCGCTGGATCCACCGGAACGCCTCGGCCTCGGTCATGCCCTGCTCGGACATGAGGACGCCCTTGGCCTTCTCGACCACCTTGCGCGTCTCGAGCCGCTCCTCCAGCGTCTTGACCTCGCTGTCGAGGGCGCTCATCTCGGTGAACCGCGCCCGGGCGACCTCGATCGCCGGCACCAGGTCGTTCTTGGAGAACGGCTTGACCAGGTAGGCCATCGCACCGGCGTCCCGCGCCCGCTCGACCAGTTCGCGCTGGCTGAAGGCGGTCAGCACGATGACGGGCGCGATGCGGGCTCCGGCGATCTGCTCCGCGGCCGACAACCCGTCGAGCACCGGCATCTGGATGTCGAGGATCACGAGGTCCGGCTCCAGCGCCTTCGCCTGGTCGACCGCCTGCTGCCCGTCGCCGACCTCGGCGACGACGGAGTACCCCTCCTCCTCGAGCATCTCCTTCAGGTCGAGACGGATGAGGGCTTCGTCCTCGGCGATCAGGACACGGGTCGGCTCGCTGCTCACAGGCGCGGAGCCTAGCGACGAAGGCCCGGGGCCACCTCCCGATAGGCTGGGCGGGCGCCGGGAGACCGGCCTGCCCCCGTACCCCAATCGGCAGAGGGAGCGGATTCAAAACCCGCGCAGTGTGCGTTCGAGTCGCACCGGGGGCACTCTGCTCATCGCGATCCTCCGGATCGCACCGCGGCCACGTGCCGTTCCCCGCTTGCGTTGAGCCCCACCGTCGCGGCTGCGCGGACCCTCCGGGCCCACTCGCCACGACAAGACTCGTCCCCCGTCTCGAGGAACGCCCTCGGCGCCGCTCGCCTCTCCGTGGAGCGCTCTGCCTGCCAACTACGGTGGCCTCGTGACCGAGCCTGCACCGCACATGACTCCCGAGCAGTTCCGGCAGCACGGCCACGAGGTCGTCGACTGGATCGCCGACTACTGGTCCCGGATCGAGTCCTTCCCGGTGCGCTCGCAGGTCTCCCCCGGCGAGATCCGCGCCGCCCTCCCGGCCACCGCCCCGGAACGGGGCGAGCCGGTCTCGGCCGTCCTCGCCGACCTCGAGCGGATCGTCCTGCCCGGGACGACGCACTGGCAGCACCCCGGGTTCTTCGGCTACTTCCCGGCCAACACGTCCGGCCCCTCGGTCCTCGGCGACCTGGTCTCCGCCGGCCTCGGCGTCCAGGGGATGTCCTGGGTGACCAGCCCGGCGGCCACGGAGCTCGAGCAGCACGTCCTCGACTGGTTCGCCGACCTCCTCGGTCTGCCGGCCGCCTTCCGTTCCACCGGCGCCGGCGGCGGCGTCATCCAGGACTCGAGCTCCGGCGCCAACCTGGTCGCGCTCCTCGCCGCCCTGCACCGCTCCAGCAAGGGCGGCACCCTCCGCCACGGCGTCGACCCCGAGCGCGCCACCGTCTACGTGTCGGCCGAGACCCACTCGTCGATGGTGAAGGCGGTCCGCATCGCGGGCCTGGGCTCCGACGCCGTCCGCGTGGTCGAGGTGGACGAGAACCTCGCCATGCGGCCCGGCGCGCTCGCCGCCCGGCTGGAGCGGGACGTCGCCCGCGGGTACACCCCGGTGCTGGTCTGCGCGACGGTGGGGACGACGTCCACGACCGCGATCGACCCCCTGGCCGACATCGGCCCCATCTGCCAGCGGTACGGCGTCTGGCTGCACGTCGACGCCGCCTACGCCGGTGTCAGCGCCGTCGTCCCGGAGCTCCGCACGCTGCAGGACGGCGTCGAGTGGGCCGACAGCTACACCACCGACGCGCACAAGTGGCTGCTCACCGGCTTCGACGCCACGCTCTTCTGGGTCGCCGACCGCGCAGCCCTGACCGGCGCCCTGTCGATCCTCCCCGAGTACCTCCGCAACGCCGCGACCGACGCCGGGGCGGTCGTCGACTACCGGGACTGGCAGATCGAGCTCGGCCGACGGTTCCGGGCGCTGAAGCTCTGGTTCGTCGTCCGGTGGTACGGCGCCGAGGGTCTGCGGGCGCACATCCGCGGCCACGTCGCGCTGGCGCAGGAGCTGGCCGGCTGGGCCGACGGGGACGAGCGGTTCGACGTCGTGATGCCGCACCCGCTGTCGCTGGTCTGCCTGCGCCCGCGCTGGGCCGACCACGTCGACGCCGACGTCGCCACGATGACCCTGCTCGAGCGGCTCAACGACGGCGGGCAGGTGTTCCTGACCCACACGACGGTGGGCGGCCGAGCGGTGCTGCGGGTGGCGATCGGCGCCCCGACGACGACCCGCGCGCACGTGGAGCGGGTCTGGGCGCTGCTGCGCGAGAACTACGACTGGCTCGCCGCGGACTTCGCGGCCGCGGCGGCCGAGCGCGAGGCGGCCCGGGAGGCCGAGCGGGCCCGCCGGGAGGCGGAGCGCGCCCGGCAGGAAGAGGAGCGGGCCAGCCGGGAGGCAGAAGAGCCCGGCGAGGGCACCGAGGCAGGCCAGGGCTCGGACGAGCCCCAGGACGTCTCTAGTGCTCCAGTGACCGGATGAGGCCCTGCTGGGCCACGGTCGCCAGGTGCGTTCCGTCCTGCGCCCAGATCTGCCCGAAGCACAGCGCCAGTCCGCCGGTGGCGGCGGGGCTGTCGGTCTCGTAGAAGAACCAGTCGTCGGCCCGGACCGGCGCGTGGAACCAGATCGCGTGGTCCAGACTCGCCGCCATGTGGCCGCCGCCGCCCGCCTCCAGCCGGGCGAAGCCGGCACCGAGGAGCGTCAGGTCGCTGACGAAGGTCAGCGCCGCCGCGTGCACCGCGCGGCTGTCGGGCAGGCGTCCCGACACCCGCATCCAGGCACCGGTCTGGGTGTTCGGCGGTGACTTCGGTGGCCGGCCGAACGGGTCCTCGAGCGGCCGCTGATCGACCGCCCGGCCGATCTCGAGGGCCGGACGGCCGATCGCGCCGTGCTGGGCCGCGTGCTCCTCGAGCGGGAGCAAGTCGTCCGGGCCCGGGACGTCGGGCATCGGGAGAGTGTGCGAGGCGAGCTCCGCCTCGGCCGCGTGGAAGTCGGCGGTGAGCGCGAAGATCGCCACGTCCTCGCCTCGACGCTCCTGGTAGGCGAGCACCCGGCGCGTGGTGAACGCGCGCCCGTCGCGGATGCGGTCCACGACGTAGCGGATGTTCCCCTGCGGATCCCCGGGCCGGAGGAAGTAGGCGTGCATCGAGTGCACCGGCCGCTCCTCGGGCACGGTCAGGCCTGCCGCCATGATCGCCTGGCCGGCAACCTGGCCGCCGAAGATCCGCTGCAGCGAGGTGCGCGGGGTCAGGCCGACGAAGACGTCGCTGTCGCGCTCCTCGAGGTCCAACACGGCCATCAGGGCGGCGGCCTGGGTGTCGCCGTCCTGATGGCTCACGAGTCGGTGCCCACTTCGTGCACGCGGATCAGGTTCGTGGAGCCCACGGTGTTGGGGGGACTGCCGGCGACGACGACGACGCGGTCGCCCACCTTCAGCCGGCCGATGGACAGCAGCGAGAAGTCGACCTGGGCCACCATGTCGTCGGTGTGGGAGACCGACGGCACGAGGAAGGTCTCCACGCCCCAGGACAGCGCCAGCTGGCTCCGCACGCGCGCGTCGATGGTGAACGCGAGCAGCGGCTGACGCGGGTGCAGCGCGGCCAGCCGGCGGGCCGTCTCGCCGGTCTGCGTGAACGTGGCCAGCGCCTTGACCTCCAGCGCCTCGCCGACGTCCTTGGCCGCGCGCACGATCGCTCCCGAGCGCGACCGCGACCGGCGCTGCAGCTCGGGCACGGGCACGATCTCGGTCTCGACGGCGTCGATGATCCGTTCCATCGTCCGGACGGCGCCGATCGGGTGGGCGCCGACCGAGGTCTCCCCCGACAGCATCACGGCGTCGGCGCCGTCGAGGACGGCGTTGGCGACGTCGGAGGCCTCCGCGCGGGTCGGCCGCGAGTTCACGATCATCGACTCGAGCATCTGGGTGGCCACGATGACCGGCTTGTTGCGCTCGCGGGCGGCCTGGATGGCCCGCTTCTGCACCAGCGGCACCTGCTCGAGGGGCAGCTCCACCCCGAGGTCGCCGCGGGCCACCATGATCCCGTCGAACGCCTCGACGATGCTGTCGAGCCGCTCCACCGCCTCCGGCTTCTCGAGCTTGGCGATGACGGGGATCTCGACGTCCTCCTGGCGCATGATCTCGCGCACCAGCTCGGCGTCGTCGGGGTGGCGGACGAAGGACAGGGCGATGAAGTCCACTCCCAGGTGGAGGGCGAAGCGCAGGTCCGCCTCGTCCTTGTCCGAGAGGGCGGGCACGCTGACGTTGACGCCCGGCAGGGACAGCCCCTTGTTGTTGGAGACCTCCCCGCCCTCGACGACGAGGCACTTCACGTCGGGGCCCTCCACCGCGACCACGGTGAGCGCGAGCTTTCCGTCGTCGACGAGCAGCCGGTCGCCGACGCGGGCGTCGTCGGCCAGGTTCTTGTAGGTCGTGGAGACCCGCTCTGCGGTGCCCGGCACGTCCTCGACGGTGACGATGACCTGGGCGCCGGTCTCCCACTGGACCGGGCCGTCGGCGAACGTGCCGAGGCGGATCTTGGGGCCCTGCAGGTCGGCGAGGATCGCGACCGCGTGGCCCGTCTTGTCCGAGGCTGCCCGGACCCGCTCGTAGGCCGTGGCGTGGTCGGCGTGTGCGCCATGGCTGAAGTTGAGCCGAGCCACATCCATCCCCGCCTCGATGAGCGCGGTGAGCTGCTCCTGAGAGCTGGTGGCGGGCCCGAGGGTGCAGACGATCTTGGCGCGACGGGGCATGCCGTAAACGCTAGTGGGGTGGCGCCGCTCGGCCCACGCTGACCGGACGCCGCGGCCGCCGGGCCACCGCACGAGGGCTCTTCAGCGGAGGGCGACCGTCGTCGGGGCCACCGGGCGCGGCAGCATGGAGTTGCCGGTCAGCCAGGTGTCCGCGGCGGCCGCAGCGGCGCGGCCCTCGGCGATGGCCCAGACGATCAGCGACTGGCCGCGGCCGATGTCGCCGGCGACGAAGACGCCGGGCAGCGTCGACATGAACTGGGCGTCCCGGACGACGTTGCCGCGGCCGTCGACGTCCACGCCGAGCGCGTCGATGAGGCCTTCGCGCTGGGCGCCGGTGAAGCCCATGGCGAGGAACACCAGATCGGCCGGCAGTTCCCGCTCGCTGCCCTCGATCTTCTGGAACCGGCCGTCGACCATCTCGACCTCGTGCAGCAGCAGGGCGCGCACGTTGCCCGAGTCGTCGCCGACGAAGCGCTCGGTGTTGACCGAGTAGACGCGCTCGCCGCCCTCCTCGTGGGCCGAGGAGACCCGCATGATCATCGGGTAGGTCGGCCACGGGTTGGTCTCCGACCGGCGCTCCGGCGGCGCGGGCATGATCTCCAGCTGGGTGACCGAGGCGGCCCCCTGGCGGTGCGACGTCCCGAGGCAGTCGGCCCCGGTGTCACCGCCACCGATGATCACGACGTGCTTGCCGTGGGCGCTGATCGGCGGGTCGTCGAGCTCGCCGAGCGCCTGGAGGTTGCCGTACGGCAGGTACTCCATGGCCAGGTGGATGCCGGCCAGCTCGCGGCCCGGCGCCGGCAGGTCGCGGCCGATGGTCGCCCCGCCGGCGAGCACGACGGCGTCGTACTCCCCGCGCAGCTGCTCGGTCGACAGGTCGTTCTCGCCGCTGCCGCCGACCTCGACGCCGGTGACGAACCGGGTGCCCTCGGCGCGCATCTGGTCCAGCCGCCGGTCGAGCACGGCCTTCTCCATCTTGAACTCGGGGATGCCGTAGCGGAGCAGCCCGCCGATGCGGTCGGCCCGCTCGTAGACGGTCACGTCGTGCCCGGCGCGGGTGAGCTGCTGCGCGGCGGCCAGGCCGGCCGGCCCGGAGCCGATGACGGCGACCTTCTTGCCGGTCCGCGTGGCGGGCGTCTGCGGCTGCACCCAGCCCTCGAGGTAGGCGCGGTCGATGATCTCCCACTCGATCTGCTTGATCGTCACCGGCGACTCCTGCAGGTTCAGCACGCAGGAGCCCTCGCACGGGGCGGGGCAGAGCTTCCCGGTGAACTCCGGGAAGTTGTTCGTCGAGTGCAGCCGCTCGATGGCCTCCTGCCAGTCGTCGCGGCGGGCGAGGTCGTTCCACTCCGGGATCAGGTTCGCCACCGGGCAGGCGTGGTGGCAGAACGGGATGCCGCAGTCCATGCAGCGGGCGGCCTGCTTGCGCACGGCCGCGACCGGGAAGACCTCGTCCTCACCGTTCTGCCGGGAGAGGTAGACGTCCTTCCAGTCCATGATCCGGACGTCGACCGGACGCCGCGGCGGCAGCTGCCGCTCGTACTTCAGGAACCCAGTGGTGTCAGCCACGAGCCGCCTCCTCCTTCGCCAGTGCCGTGAGCCGCTCGGTCGCGTAGCGCGTCTCAGCCACGAGCAGCCTCCATCACTGCCAGATCCACATCCGTTCCGTTCGCTTCTGCCATCCGCTGCGCTTCCAGAGCGCGCCGGTAGTCCCTCGGCATGATCACGCTGAACTGCTCCGACCACCGGCCCCAGTCGGCCAGCAGCGCCGCCGCGACCGGCGACTCCGTGTCCGCGGCGTACCGCAGGAGGACGTCGCGCAGCCAGGCGGCGGACTCGCCGTCCAGCGGCTCGATGTCGACCATCTCGGTGTTCACCCGGTGCCGGGCGAGCTCGAGGACGTAGCCGATGCCGCCGGACATGCCGGCCGCGATGTTGCGGCCGGTCGCACCGAGGATCACCGCGCGACCGCCGGTCATGTACTCCAGCGCGTGGTCACCGGCCCCCTCGACGACGGCCAGCGCCCCGGAGTTGCGGACGCAGAACCGCTCGCCGACCCGTCCGCGCAGGAAGATCTCCCCGCCGGTGGCGCCGTAGCCGATCACGTTGCCGGCGATGACGTTGTCCTCCGCCGCGAAGGGGGCCTCGCGGTGCGGCCGGACGACGATCCGCCCGCCGGAGAGGCCCTTGCCGACGTAGTCGTTGGCGTCGCCGAAGAGCCGCATCGTGATGCCCCGCGGCAGGAACGCGCCGAACGACTGCCCCGCCGACCCGCCGAAGGTCAGGTCGATGGTGCCGTCGGGCAGGCCCTCTCCCCCGAACCGGCGGGTGACCATCGAGCCCAGCATCGTGCCGACGGTCCGGTTCACGTTGCGCACCGGCAGCTCGAGGCTGACCGGCCGCGCGTCGAGCAGCGCGCCCTCGCACAGCTGGATCAGCGTCTGGTCCAGGGCGACGTCGAGACCGTGGTCCTGCTGGCGGACCCGTCGCAGCGGCGTGCCCTCGGGCAGCTCCGGCACGACGAGCATCGGCGAGAGGTCCAGGCCGGAGGCCTTCCAGTGGTCGACCGCCTTGCGGGTGTCGAGCATCTCGGCGTGGCCGATCGCCTCGTCCATCGACCGGAAGCCCAGCTCGGCGAGGTAGGACCGCACCTCCTCGGCGAGGAACTCGAAGAAGGTGACGACGAACTCCGGACGCCCGGTGAAGCGCTTGCGCAGCTCCGGGTTCTGGGTGGCCACGCCGACCGGACAGGTGTCGAGGTGGCAGACCCGCATCATCACGCAGCCGGAGACGACCAGCGGAGCGGTGGCGAACCCGTACTCCTCGGCACCGAGCAGCGCGGCGATGATCACGTCGCGGCCGGTCTTCATCTGGCCGTCGCACTGGACGACGATCCGGTCGCGCAGGCCGTTGGCCAGCAGGGTCTGCTGGGTCTCGGCGAGGCCGAGCTCCCACGGCGAGCCGGCGTGCTTGAGCGACGTCAGCGGCGCGGCGCCCGTGCCGCCGTCGTGCCCGGAGATCAGGACGACGTCGGCGTGCGCCTTGCTCACCCCGGCCGCGACCGTGCCGACCCCGACCTCGCTGACCAGCTTGACGTGGACCCGCGCCTGGTCGTTGGCGTTCTTCAGGTCGTGGATGAGCTGCTTGAGGTCCTCGATCGAGTAGATGTCGTGGTGCGGCGGCGGGCTGATCAGGCCGACGCCCGGCGTCGAGTGCCGGGTGCGGGCCACCCACGGGTAGACCTTCTGGCCGGGCAGCTGCCCGCCCTCACCGGGCTTGGCGCCCTGGGCCATCTTGATCTGGATGTCGTCGGCGTTGACCAGGTACTCGCTGGTGACGCCGAAGCGACCCGACGCGACCTGCTTGATCGCCGACCGGCGGAGGTCGCCGTTCGGGTCGGGCGTGAACCGGTTCGGGTCCTCGCCGCCCTCCCCGGTGTTCGACTTGCCGCCGATCCGGTTCATGGCGATGGCCAGGGTCTCGTGCGCCTCCTGCGAGATCGAGCCGTAGCTCATCGCGCCGGTGGAGAACCGCTTCACGATCTCGCTGACCGGCTCGACCTCGTCCAGCGGCACGGGCGGCCGCACGCCGGTGCGCAGCGCGAACAGCCCCCGCAGGGTCGCGGCCTGCTCCGACAGGTCGTCGACGGTCTTCGTGTACTTCTCGAAGACCTCGTACTGCCGCGAGCGGGTGGCGTGCTGGAGCAGGAACACCGTCTCGGGGTTGAACAGGTGCAGCTCGCCCTCGCGGCGCCACTGGTACTCGCCGCCGGTCTCGAGCCGGCGGTGCGCCCGCGAGGTCGGGTTGTCCGGGTAGGCGCGGCGGTGGCGCATGGCCACCTCCTCGGCGAGCACGTCGACGCCGACGCCGCCCAGCGGGCAGGAGGTGCCGGTGAAGTACTCGTCGACGACGTCCTGAGACAGCCCGACGGCCTCGAAGATCTGGGCCATCGTGTACGAGCCGACGGTGCTGATGCCCATCTTGCTCATGACCTTGAGGACGCCCTTGCCGAGCGCCTTGACCATGTTGCGGACGGCCTGCGCGGGCTCCACACCGGTCAGCGCGCCGTCGCGGATCAGGTCCTCGATCGACTCGAACGCCAGGTACGGGTTGACCGCGGCCGCGCCGTAGCCGAGCAGCAGGGCGACGTGGTGGACCTCGCGGCAGTCGCCGGACTCGACGACGAGGCCGACCTCCATGCGGGTCTTCTCGCGCACGAGGTGGTGGTGCACGGCCGCCGTCATCAGCAGCGACGGGATCGGCGCGCGCTTCTCGTCGCAGTCCCGGTCGGAGAGCACGATGATCCGCGCTCCGGCGGCGATCGCCTTGCTGACCTTGGTCCGCAGCTCCTCGATCGCCTGCCGCAGGGCCGGGCCGCCGCCGTTGACGTCGAAGTGGCCGGTGATCCGGACGGCGGCGAAGCCGGGCAGGTCGCCGTCGTCGTCGATGTGCAGGATCTTGGCCAGCTCGTCGTTGTCGATGACCGGGAACGGCACGGTCACCTGCCGACACGACGCCGGGGTGGCGTTGAGCAGGTTCTGCTCCGGACCGAAGGTGCGGCCCAGGCTGGTGACCAGCTCCTCGCGGATGGCGTCCAGGGGCGGGTTGGTCACCTGGGCGAACAGCTGCCCGAAGTAGTCGTAGAGCAGCCGCGACCGGTCGGACAGGGCGGCCACCGGGGTGTCGGTGCCCATCGACCCGATCGGCTCGGCGCCGGTCGAGGCCATGGGCGTCACCAGGATGCGCAGCTCCTCCTCGGTGTAGCCGAAGAGCATCTGCCGGCGGACGACCGACTCGTGGCTGGGCCGGGCGCGCCGCCGCTCGGGCAGCTGCGGGAGGTGGACGAGGCCGGCGTGCAGCCAGTCGTCGTACGGGTTCTCGGCGGCCAGCGCGCCCTTGACCTCCTCGTCGGAGACGATCCGCCCGGAGGAGGTGTCGACGAGGAACATGCGGCCCGGCTGCAGCCGGCCCTTGGCGACGACGTCGGCGGCGGGGATGTCGAGGACGCCGACCTCGCTGGCGAGGACGACGAGGTCGTCCTTGGTGTGCCACCAGCGGCCCGGGCGCAGCCCGTTGCGGTCGAGGACGGCGCCGATGAGCGTGCCGTCGGTGAACGCGACCGCGGCCGGCCCGTCCCACGGCTCCATGATCGAGGCGTGGAACCGGTAGAAGGCCCGGCGGGCCGGGTCCATCTCCTCGTGGTTCTCCCACGCCTCCGGGATCATCATCAGCACCGCGTGCGGCAGCGAGCGGCCCGACAGGTGCAGCAGCTCGAGCACCTCGTCGAACGTGGCCGAGTCGCTGAAGTCGCTGGCGGTCACCGGGAAGATCCGGTCGAGGCCGAGCTCGGCCGCCGTCCCGGCCGGCCCGTCGAACAGCTGGGTCTCGAGCTTGGCCTCGCGGGCCCGCATCCGGTTCCGGTTGCCCTTGATGGTGTTGATCTCGCCGTTGTGCGCGATCAGCCGGAACGGATGGGCCAGCGGCCAGCTCGGGAACGTGTTGGTCGAGAACCGGCTGTGCACCAGCGCGATCGCCGACTCGTAGCGCTCGTCGCGGAGGTCGGGGAAGAAGAGCGGCAGCTGGTCGGTGGTCAGCATGCCCTTGTAGGTGATCGTGCGTGACGACAGCGAGGCGATGTACAGCGAGCTCTCGGCGTCGACCGCCGCGCGCTCGGCCCGCTTGCGCAGCACGAAGGAACGCCGCTCCAGCCGGGTGACGCCGTTGCAGACGACGTTCCCGCCGAAGGCGCTCTCGTCGGCGCGGCCGCCCATCGTCTCGGCGACGAACAGCTGGGCGAAGTGCGGCATGACCGCCCGGGCGGTCGGGCCGACGTCGGCGCCGTCGGGGTCGACCGGCACGTCGCGCCAGCCGAGGACGGTGAGGCCCTCCTCGTCGGCGAGCTTGGCGACGTCGGCGTAGCGGGCCGCGCGCTCGTCCTCGTCCGTGGGCAGGAAGGCGATCCCGACGCTGTACTCCCCCAGCGGCGGCAGGTCGAAGTCGACGCTGGCCCGCAGGAGCGCGTCCGGGACCTGGGTCAGGATGCCGGCGCCGTCACCGGAGTTGGGCTCGGCGCCGGCGGCACCCCGGTGGTCGAGGTTGTGCAGCGCCGTGAGGCCCTTGGCGACGATGTCGCGGGAACGGCGGCCGCGGGCGTCGGCCACGAAGGCGACGCCGCACGCGTCCTTGTCGTTCGCCGGGTCGTAGAGGCCCGAGGCAGCGGGAGCTGCGGAGAACGGGACTGCGGCGGGGGCGGTGAGGTCAGGCATGTCACTCCCGTCGTCGGCGGCGTCCGCGGGGCCCCGAGAGGTCGCGGACGGGGCTGGGCCCGGGCCGGTGGTCGAAGGTGCTGGCAGGTGCGCGCGTGCGGGGAGCCGGTCGGCCGGGGTCCCGTCGTCCCGACACGGTGGGGGCTCGCTGGCCCAGAGGGCGGTGTCCGCTGGGCTGTCGTCCGCGGGGCGACGCTGGCCCGGTTCCGACGAGGTCGACCCGGCCAGGATCGCCGGCGGGTCAGTGCGAAGGGTACACAGCGCCCACCGCCCCCTCCTACGTTCGATACGAGCTGTCACACGCTCGTCAACTTGCTGACCAGCGGCAGGTCACGCCCCTCGGCCCGGGCGGTGATCATCCTCACTGGCCGCGGGCGACGCGGGCTCGGGCTCGTCGTCCTCCGCCGTCCCGCCGTCCTCGGGAACCTCCTTCTGCGTGGCCCTCGCCGCGGCGGCCTTCTGGGCGCCGCGCTCGATGACCTCGCGGGGGCGCCCACGCATCGCCACGAAGTAGGCGACCGCGCACAGCCCCACGATGACCGAGGTGAAGACGTTGATCCGCACCCCGAAGAAGGTCTCGGCCGGGTCGGTGCGCAGCAGCTCGATCCACAGCCGCCCCAGGCAGTAGGTGGCGACGTACAGCGCGAACGCCCGCCCGTGGCCGAGCCGATACCGCCGGTCGGCCCAGACGACGACGGCCGCCGCGCCCAGGTTCCAGAGCAGTTCGTAGAGGAACGTCGGGTGGAAGGTCCCCAGCACGACGGGCTGCCCGCCGGGGCCGAGGACGGCGCCGGTGCCGTCCCACTCGTAGATGCGCAGCGCCCAGGGCAGGTCGGTGGGCCCGCCGTAGAGCTCGTTGTTGAACCAGTTGCCCAGCCGGCCGATGGCCTGGGCGACGAGCAGCCCCGGCGCGAGGGCGTCGGCGAACGCCGGGAGCGGGATGCCGCGGCGGCGGCAGGCGATCCAGGCGCCGACCCCGCCGAGGGCGATGGCGCCCCAGATGCCGAGCCCGCCCTCCCAGATGGCGAACGCCCGCATCGGGTCGCCGCCCTCGCCGAAGTACGCGCGCGGGCTGGAGATCACGTGGTAGAGCCGGCCGCCGATGATGCCGAACGGCACCGCCCAGACGGCGATGTCGACGACGTCGCCCGGTGCGCCGCCGCGGGCCACCCAGCGCTTCTCGGTGATCCACGCGCAGACGACGATGCCCGCGACGATGCACAGCGCGTAGGCGCGGATCGGCAGCGGGCCGAGTTCCCAGACGCCCTGGGTGGGGCTGGGGATGGTCGCGAGGACCGTCATGGCTCACTCCTCCTGGGGCCGGCAAGACCAAGCTGGCCCCTCACGCCCTCGGCGAGATCGGCGGTCAGCGCGCGGACGCCGTCGGCGCCTCGGCCCTCGAGCAGCTCGCGGACGTAGGCGGAGCCGACGATGACGCCGTCGGCGAAGGCGGCGACCTCGGCGGCCTGGGCGCCGTTCGAGACCCCGAGGCCGACGCAGACCGCCAGGTCCGGCCGGGCCTCCCGCGTGCGGGCCACCAGCTTCTCGGCTGCGTCACTGACGGTGGTCCGCGTGCCGGTCACGCCCATCGTCGAGGCGGCGTAGACGAACCCGCGGCTGGCCGCGGTCGTCGACCGCAGCCGCGCGTCGGTCGACGACGGCGCGACGAGGAAGACGCGGTCCAGGTCGTTGCGCTCGGCGGCGGCGATCCACTCCCCGGCCTCCTCGGGGATGAGGTCGGGGGTGATGGCCCCCGCTCCCCCGGCCGCGGCGAGGTCGGCGGCGAACCGCTCGACGCCGTAGCGCTCGATCGGGTTCCAGTAGCTCATCACCACCGCGGCGGCGCCCGCGTCGGCCACGGCCGCGACGGCGCGCAGCACGTCACGCATGCCCACGCCGGCCCGCACGGCGACGTCGACCGCCTGCTGGATCACCGGCCCGTCCATGCCGGGGTCGCTGTAGGGGACGCCGACCTCCATGACGTCGGCACCTGCCTCGACGGCGGCCCGCATCGCGTCGATCGATGCCTCGACGTCCGGGTAGCCGACGGGCACGTAGGCGATCAGCGCCGCCCGCCCCTCGGCCTTGGCCTTGCCGATCGCGTCGGCCAGCTTGCTCACGCCGCCGTCCCCGGGCCAAATGGCCATTTTGGCCCTCATGCCGTCTCTCCTGCGTCCTGGCCGCTCACGGCCTCGTCGTTGCTGACCGCGCCCTCGGTCGGGTTCTGGTGCTCGTCCAGCCCCGGGCCCGGGTCGACGTCCTCGCGGTCGCCGAGGCCGAACCACGTCGAGGCGGTCTCGACGTCCTTGTCGCCTCGGCCGGAGAGGTTCACCAGCAGCAGGGCGTCGGGGCCCAGCTCCTTGCCGAGGACGAGCGCGCCGGCCAGGGCGTGCGCCGACTCGATCGCCGGGATGATGCCCTCGGTGCGGCAGAGCAGCGCGAAGGCCTCCATCGCCTCGGCGTCGGTCACCGCCCGGTACTCGGCGCGGCCGATGTCGTGCAGGTACGAGTGCTCCGGGCCGACGCCCGGGTAGTCCAGCCCGGCGCTGATCGAGTGCGACTCGATGGTCTGCCCGTTCTCGTCCTGCAGCAGGTACGAGCGGGCGCCGTGCAGCACCCCCGGCGAGCCGCCGGTGATCGTGGCCGCGTGCCGGCCGGTGTCGACGCCGTCGCCGCCGGCCTCGAGCCCCACGAGCCGGACGCCGTCGTCGGGCACGAACGCGGTGAAGATGCCGATCGCGTTGGAGCCGCCGCCCACGCAGGCGAGGACGGCGTCGGGCAGCCGGCCCTCGCGCTCGAGCAGCTGCTCCCGCGCCTCGTCCCCGATCACGCGCTGGAAGTCGCGGACCATCGCCGGGAACGGGTGCGGCCCGGCGACGGTGCCGAAGACGTAGTTCGTCGTCTCCACGTTGGTGACCCAGTCGCGGAACGCCTCGTTGATGGCGTCCTTCAGGGTGCGCGAGCCGGTGGTCACCGGGATCACCTCGGCGCCGAGCAGCCGCATGCGGGCGACGTTGAGCGCCTGCCGGCGGGTGTCCTCCTCGCCCATGTAGACGGTGCAGGACAGGCCCATGAGCGCGGCGGCGGTCGCCGTCGCCACGCCGTGCTGGCCGGCGCCGGTCTCGGCGATGACCCGGCTCTTGCCGATCCGCTTGGTCAGCAGCGCCTGGCCGAGCACGTTGTTGATCTTGTGCGAGCCGGTGTGGTTGAGGTCCTCGCGCTTGAGCAGGATCCGGGCGCCGCCGGCGTGCTCGGCGAACCGCTGCACCTCGGTGATCGGACTGGGCCGGCCGGTGTAGTCGCGCTGCAGCCGGTCGAACTCGGCGAGGAACGCGGGGTCGATCCGCATGGCCTCGTACGCCTCGGTCAGCTCGTCGAGGGCGGCGATGAGGGCCTCGGGGACGAAGCGGCCGCCGAAGATGCCGAAGTGGCCGGTGTCGTCAGGCCAGCCCGGGCGCGCCGGCAGGAGACGTTCCCCGGGCGGCCGCACTGAGCTGGTGGTCATGCCCTCAGTGTCCCGCGCTGCGCGCGGAATCCGGCGCAGGGGGTCGGCGCGGGGTTTCAGCGACTGGTGCGCGGGGTGGCGGGGTGGGCCCCCGCCGTCACCAGGTCGGCGACCGCCTGACGCGGGTCGCCGGCCGTGACCAGGCCCTCGCCGACCAGCACCGCGTCGGCACCGGCGGCGGCGTAGGAGATGAGGTCGTGCGGGCCGCGCACGCCGGACTCGGCGATCTTGACGACGCCGGAGGGCAGGCCCGGGGCGATCCGCTCGAAGGTCGACCGGTCCACGTCGAGCGTGGTCAGGTCGCGGGCGTTGACGCCGATCACCGAGGCCCCGGCCTCCATCGCGCGGTCCGCCTCGGCCTCCGTGTGCACCTCGACGAGGGCCGTCATGCCGAGCGACTCGACCCGCTCCAGCAGACCCACCAGCGCGTTCTGCTCGAGCGCGGCGACGATCAGCAGGACGACGTCGGCACCGTGGGCGCGGGCCTCGTGCACCTGGTAGCTGCTGACGATGAAGTCCTTGCACAGCACGGGCACGTCGACGACGGCGCGCACGGCGGCGAGGTCGGCGTGGCTGCCGCCGAAGCGACGTCGCTCGGTGAGGACGCTGATCACGCGGGCCCCGCCGTCGGCGTAGAGCCCGGCCAGTTCGGCGGGGTCGGGGATCGCGGCGAGGTCGCCCTTGGAGGGGCTGCGCCGCTTGACCTCGGCGATGACCCCGACGCCGGGGGCCCGCAGTGCCGCGAGGGCGTCGAGCGCGGGCCGGGCGTCGGCTGCCGCTGCCTTCACCTCGGCCAGCGGGGTGGCCGCCTCACGGGTGGCGAGGTCCTCGCGGACGCCGGCAACGATGTCGTCGAGAACGCTCACGAGCTCGAATCCCCGCGGTTCTCAGCCTGTCGCACGTCGGTCCCCTCGCCAGCCGGATGGGTTGCAGCCACTCTAGAGCCGGTCCCCGAGCGCTCCGGCCGGGGGGCCGTTGCATCCGAGACCGGCCCGTCGCGCTATAGGGGCCGGGTCCGCGGCGACGCCGGTTCGTCGTCGGTGGGGTCCTCGCCGCGGTCGAGCGCCTTCCAGGCGTCCTGGGCGCGGTCCTCGTCGGTGCGCTCGGCCCCTTCGCTCCGGGGCGCCGACTCGGCTCCGGCGCGTTCGTAGCGGCGGCCCATCCCGGGCCACGAGCGGCCGCGGACGACGACGAGCCCGCCGGTGGCGATCGCGAGCGCCCCCGCGACGGCCGCGAGCACCGGCCAGGCCGACGTCAGGTCGACCTCGGCGGCGCGGAGGTCGCCGGTGTCCACGCCCCCGGCCAGCGCACGCAGGCCGGACCGCACCAGAACCCCGCCGGCCACGGCCGCCAGCAGACCCACGGCCACGCGGGCGACCCCCCGGACGGCGAGCAGCGCCACCGCGGAGGCCAGCAGGACCAAGCCCGCCGCGGGCACGAGCGGCACCGCCTCGCCGCCGGTGAGCGTGCTCTCCACCGGCGGCAGGGGCGCGGACCGCTCGACCACCACCCGCGCCCAGGTCTGGCCGCCGGCGATCAGCGCGAGGGCGCCCGCCGCGACGAGGCCCAGGACGGCAGCACCGAGCTCCCGGCGGGCCGCGGATCCCGAGCTCACGGAAGCTCCCGCAGCCCCTCGGCGGCCGCCAGCGCCGAGAGCACCGCGCGGGCCTTGTGCCGGGTCTCCGCCTCCTCCGTCGCCGGGTCGCTGTCGGCGACGATCCCGGCGCCGGCCTGCACGTACGCCTTGCCCTGGTGCAGGACGGCGGTGCGGATGGCGATGGCCATGTCCATGTCGCCGCTGACGTCGACGTAGCCGACCGTGCCGGCGTACAGCGCGCGCCGGGTCGGCTCGAGCGTCTCGATGATCTCCATGGCGCGCGGCTTCGGAGCCCCCGACACGGTGCCCGCCGGGAAGGTCGCGTCGAACACGTCGAGGGCGTCGTGCCCCTCGGACACCTCGCCGGCCACCGTCGACACCAGGTGCATGACGTGGCTGTAGTGCTCCACCCGCATGAAGTCGGGCACCTCGACCGTGCCCGGCACGCACACCCGGCCCAGGTCGTTGCGGGCCAGGTCGACCAGCATCACGTGCTCCGCGCGCTCCTTCGGGTCGGCGAGCAGCGACTCGGCCAGCCGGACGTCCTCCTCCTCGGTGGCGCCCCGCGGGCGGGTGCCGGCCGGTGGGTGGACGACGGCCTTCGTGCCGGTGACGGTCACCAGCGCTTCCGGCGACGAGCCGACGACGTCGAACGGCGTCTCCCGCCCCGCGAAGCGCAGCAGGTACATGTACGGCGAGGGGTTGGTCGCCCGCAGCACCCGGTAGAGGTCGAGCGCGTCGGCCGTCGTCGGCACCTCGAAGCGCTGGGAGAGGACCACCTGGAAGGCGTCGCCCGCCCGGATGTGCTCCCGGATCCGCTCCACGCCGTCCTCGAACGCCCCCGGCGCCAGGTTGCTGGTGACCGCCGGCGCCTCGGCCGGATCGAGCACGGCCACCCCAGGGGGCACCGGTGCCGTCATGGCCTTCGCCATGGCGTCCAGCCGGGCGACCGCGTCGTCGTAACCCCCGGAAGACGGCGTTGGCGATGAGCAGCACCGAACCGTCGGTGTGGTCGAGAACCGCGAGGTCGGTCACCAGCATCATCGCCAGCTCGGGCATGCCCAGGTCGGGGTCGCTGGTCTCCGGCAGCCGTTCGAGCCGGCGGACGACGTCGTACCCGAGGTAGCCGACCAGCCCGCCGGTCAGCGGCGGCAGGTCCGGGGTGCGCGGCGAACGGAGCCGGCGGGCCAGCACCCGGACGGCCTCCAGCGGGTCGGCCGGCAGGTCGTCGGTCAGACCCGGGATCGGCTCGCCGAGCCACTCGGTGGCGCCGTCCCGCTCGGTGAGGACACCGGCGCTGCGGACGCCCACGAAGCTGTACCGAGCCCACCGCTTGCCCTGCTCGGCCGACTCGAGCAGCACGGTGCCCGGCCGGTTGCCCGCGAGCTTGCGGTAGACGCCGACGGCGGTCTCGCTGTCGGCCAGCAGCCGGCGGGTGATCGGCACCATCGGCTCGTCGATCGCGCCGAACTCCTCGCGGCTGGGATTCGTGCCGCCGAACCTCACGAGGGACTCCCCAGGGTCGACGGAAGCTCGCGGTGGAAGCAGGACCGCTCGCCGGTGTGGCAGGCCGGGCCCTCCTGGTCGACCAGGACCAGCAGCGCGTCGCCGTCGCAGTCCAGCCGCACCCCGCGCACCCACTGCCGGTTGCCCGACGTCTCGCCCTTCACCCAGTACTCCTCCCGGCTCCGCGACCAGTACGTGGCCCGCCCGGTGGTCAGCGTCCGGTGCAGCGCCTCGGCGTCCATCCAGGCGAGCATGAGCACCTCGCCGGTGTCGTGCTGCTGGACGACGGCGGCGACCAGGCCGGCGGGGTCGCGGCGCAGCAGCGCGGCGACGTCGGGATCGAGCATGGTCTGGCTCGGGGTGTCGCTCGGGACGGCGGACATGGGCCGATTCTCCCCCGCGGGCCGATCAGCCCTGCGCCACTCCCCCGGCCACCCCGGTCGACGGGGCCGCCGGCTCCTGCTGCGCGAACCAGCTCCGTCCGCCGCCGAGCACGACGAGGGCGAGCCCGACGATGGGTCCCGCCGCGAAGAACAGCGTGAAGCTGGGCAGGACGGCGTCCGTGTCGGGACCGGGCAGGTCGTCGGCGAAGCTCAGCAGGCGGGCCAGCCAGTAGATGGCCAGCGCGATCTGCAGGGCGTGCGCCCCGACCAGCAGGAGCCACGTGGTGTGGCTGCGCCGGTTGAGCGCGAGCACGCCCGCGGTGATCAGGAGGACCGCCGACACGAACTGGACGGCGGCGAGGACGGTGCCCTCGGTGGCCAGGCCCTCGGCGTCGAAGCTCTCCGGTGCTCCCGCGGTCGCCACCGTGATGACCGAGGCGAAGAACCAGACGTAGATCGAGGCGATGATGACCATCGCGGACTGGACGAAGGCCAGCACGGCCGACGCGATCACCTGGCCGGGCCGGCGCGGGCCGCGCGGCACCACCGGCCACGGATAGCCGTACCCGGGCGGCGGATAGCCGTACGACGGGTAGCCGGGAGGGCCGTAGCCCGGCGACGCGTACCCGGGCGGCGCCCAGGTGGAGCCGGGCGGCGCCGTCGGCGGCGGACCCGCGTAGGGCGCCCCCGGCTCGGTCGGCGTGCTCGGGTCGGCCCAGGGATCGGTACCGGAGCTCACAGCGCAGCCGCGGCGGCGCGTCCCGCCACCCGTCCCGAGAACAGACAGCCCCCGAGGAACGTGCCCTCCAGCGACCGGTAGCCGTGCATGCCGCCCCCGCCGAAGCCGGCCACCTCGCCGGCCGCGTACAGACCCTGGAACACCTCGCCACCGGGGCGCAGCACCCGGCCGGACAGGTCGGTCTCGAGCCCGCCGAGCGACTTGCGCGTCAGGATGTTGAGCCGCACGGCGATCAGCGGGCCCGCGTCCGGGTCGAGCAACCGGTGCGGTGGGGCCACCCGGATCAGCTTGTCGCCGAGGTAGTGCCGGGCACCGCGGATGGCGGTGATCTGCATGTCCTTGCCGAACTCGTTGGCGATCGCCCGGTCGCGGCAGACGATCTCCCGCTCGACCGTGGCGAGGTCGAGCTGCGGCGTCCCGCCGGTGATCCGGTTCATCCCCTCGACCAGCTCGGGCAGCGTCGTCGCGACGACGAAGTCCTCGCCGCGGTCCAGGAACGCCTGCACCGGGCCGGAGACGCCGGCCTTGACCCGGTTGAGCAGCAGCTTGACGTCCTTGCCGGTCAGGTCGGGGTTCTGCTCGGAGCCGGAGAGCGCGAACTCCTTCTCGACGATCTTCTGGGTGGCGACGAACCAGGTGTGCTCGTAGCCGGTCTGCCCGATGTGCGCGAGCGTGCCCAGGGTGTCGAAGCCGGGGAACAGCGGCACCGGCAGCCGGGCGCCGGTCGCATCCAGCCAGAGCGACGACGGCCCCGGCAGGATGCGGATGCCGTGCCGGGCCCACACCGGCGAGTGGTTGGCGATGCCTTCGGTGTAGTGCCACATCCGGTCGCTGTTGACCACGCTCGCGCCCGCGGCCTCGGTCGCCTCGAGCATGTGCCCGTCGACGTGCGCCGGGACGCCGGAGAGCAGCCGCTGCGGGCAGGGCCCGAGCCGGGCCGGCCAGTTCTTGCGGACCAGGTCGTGGTTGCCGCCGATGCCGCCCGAGGTGACGACGACGGCCTGCGCGGCGATCTCGAAGTCCTCGACCTCGGTGCGCGAGCTGGCCACACCGCGGGCGACGTCGCTGGTTTCCAGCACCGCCCCCCGGACGCCCGTGACCACCCCGCCGTCGACCACGAGCTCGGCCACCCGGTGCCGGAAGCGCAGCTCGACCAGACCGGCGTCGACGGCCGCCCGGACCCGGCGCGCGAACGGCGCGACCACGCCCGGTCCGGTGCCCCAGACGATGTGGAAGCGGGGCACCGAGTTGCCGCACCCGGTCGCGGTGTACCCGCCGCGCTCGGCCCAGCCGACGACGGGGAAGAACCCGATGCCCTGCTCCTTGAGCCAGGAGCGCTTCTCCCCCGCGGCGAACTGCAGGTACGCCTCGGCCCACTGCCGGGGCCAGTGGTCCTCGGTGCGGTCGAACCCGGCCGTGCCGAGCCAGTCCTGCCGGGCCAGGTCCAGCGAGTCGTGCACCCGCAGCCGCCGCTGCTCCGGCGAGTCGATCAGGAAGAGCCCGCCGAACGACCACCAGGCCTGTCCGCCGAACGACGCCTCGGGCTCCTGCTCGAGGAGGATCACCCGTTTGCCGGCATCAGCCAGCTCGGCGGTGGCCACGAGACCGGCGAGACCGGCCCCCACGACGACGACGTCGGCCTGCGCGTTCTCGGTCACAGGCCCGACGCTAGCGCTCGCCGTCCCGGCGGCGCCGTCCCCCGGGCGAGCGAGTCGTCCGGCGGGGTGTGGTCCACTCCCGCACGGGGCGACGGGTGGCGAGGATCAGGCAGCCCAGCGGCCCGGTCGTCATCAGCACCGCCGACCACGCCTCCGCCGTCGCGCCGAGGCCGGCGAGGATGAACACGAGGACCAGCAGGGCCACCAGCGGCAGGACCGCGGTGCCGGCCAGGAGCATCCAGGCGCGGGCCGTGCCGCGCAGGACGAGCAGCGCGGCGACGACGCTGACGACGGCGACCACCACGGGCACGACGAGGTACCAGTCGAACGCGGGCGCCGGCTCCCAGAGCAGGTAGCCGAGGTAGAGCACCTCGACGGCCATCAGCAGCCCGAAGGCGACCGCGAACGGCACGACGGGTGGCCGCTGCCCGACCGGCGGCGCCACGGGCCGACCGGCGGCGCGCGGCGAGCGCCGCTGGGTCGCCCGGGCACGAGACGAGGTGGAGGGCACGGGCAAAGCCTAGGAAGCCTTCCTGAGGGTCAGGCCCGGGCGCGCTCGGCCCGGGCGTACCGCCGTCGGCTGGCGATCCACCGGCGGACCACCGGCAGCGCAGCCAGGAACATCGCGAGGACCGGCGCCGCGAGGGCCGGCGTGTACCAGCCGAGGCCCTGGCCCCGGACGACCTCGTGGTAGACGAGGTAGGCCAGCAGCGCGGCCCCCGGCAGGCACGTGACGACCAGCAGCCACCAGCTGCGGCCGATCAGCAGGTCGATGGAACCCCACAGCTGCAGCAGGGGTGCGGCGAGCAACGGGTAGAGCCACCACTCCACACCCGTGTCGCCCCAGAGCCCGCCGAGCGCGACGGCGGCGCCCACGAGGAGTGCGATCGGGAGGGTTCCGGCGATGCCGAGCGCACCTGCGACGAGCGCAGTGCGGGGCATCGGGCGGACGCGGAGTCGGGCACGCAGTGGTCGGCGTCGAGTCTCGGGAAACGGTCGGTCGGGGCCTGGGTAGCCACGCGAGTACGGACCCGGATACGGCGGCCGTTGACGGGGAGGGGGCGGCTCCTGCAGCAGTTGCTGGGAAGCCGCCTGGGGAGTCGGCTGCACGCTGCCGGAGGGTAGGGCCTTCCGGCCCTGCGCGGAACGTCTGTGACAGCGGGTATCGGCTGTCCGGATGATCTTTTCCGTCGCAGGTCAGCCCGCGAGTCGCAGTCCGCGACGGAACGGTGCCGTTGCGTGCTGACGCCGGGCGGGACGACGTCGGCACGGAGGCTCAGGCGGCCCCGCCGCCGACCGGTTCCGGTTCCCCTGCCGACGAGCGGCGCCACGAGGCGTGCAGCACCGCGTAGGGGCCCTCGACGTCCACCAGTTCGGCGTGCGTCCCGCGCTGGGCGACCCGTCCGCGGTCGACCACCAGCACCTCGTCGGCCCGCTCGGCCGTGGAGAGCCGGTGGGCGATCGTGAGGGTGGTGCGGCCGTCGGTCAGGGCGTCGAGCGCCCGCGTCAGCCGCTGCTCGGTGGCCGGGTCGACGGCGCTGGTGGCCTCGTCGAGCACGAGCAGGTCGGGGTCCGCGACGTAGGCCCGCGCGACCGCGACGAGCTGCCGCTCCCCCGCCGACAGGGACTCACCGCGCTGCCCCACCGCCGTCGCGACGCCCGCCTCGAGCGTGGCCACCCAGTCGGAGAGGCCGAGGTGGTCGAACGCCTCCTCGATCTCGGCGTCGGTCATGCCCGGGCGGCCGTAGCGGACGTTGTCGGCCACGGTGGCGTCGAAGAGGAAGCCGTCCTGCGGGACCATGACGACCCGCGAGCGCAGCGACGCGAAGGCCACCTCGTCCAGGGGCACCCAGCCCGACGCGTCGGAGCCGAGCAGCACCCGGCCCTCCGTCGGATCCATCAGCCGGGTCACCAGCTTCGCGAACGTCGTCTTGCCCGAGCCGGTCTCCCCCACGATCGCCACGCGGCGCCGCGGTACCAGCGTCAGGTCGACGTCCCGGAGCGCCGGGCGGGCGTCGGGCGAGTACCGGAAGGTCACGTGCTCGAACCGCACGCCGAGCGGCCCGGGGGGCAGCCGGTGCACCTGGCCGGGAGCGGCGATGGCCGGGTCGCGGACGTCGGGCTCGGTGTCGATCACGTCGAGCACCCGCCGGAAGCCGGCCAGCGCGTTCTGCGCCTCGTTGAGCACCTCGCTCGCGGTCTGCACCGGCGCGACGAACAGCGTGACCAGGAACAGGAACGCCACCAGCGTCCCGGCCGAGATCTCCCCGGCGAGGCCGAGCAGCACGCCGACCACGACGACCGCCGCGTTGGCCAGGGCCGCGACGAACTCGCCGGTCACGAAGACGGCCGCGGTCACCTTCTGGGCGTTCACCGACGCCGTGTAGTGCCGGCCGATGGCGTCGTCGATGCGCGCCGCGGTCCGGTTGCCGACGCCGTAGGCGCGCACGGTGGAGGCGCCGACGACGGACTCCGACACCGCCCCCAGCACGTCGCCCACGCGCTCGCGGACCACGCCGTAGGCGACGGCCAGCCGCTTCGCGAACCAGCGCACGGCGAAGCCGAGCGGCAGGAAGCAGGCGAGCACCAGCAGGGTGAGCTGCCAGGAGTAGAAGGCCATCACGACCGTGGCGACGACGAGCTGGCCGAGGCTGACCAGGCCGAGCACGCCGCCCCACTGCATGAACACCGACAGCTGGTCGACGTCGCTGGTCACGCGCGAGACCAGCGAGCCGCGGCGCTGGCCCTGCTGGTGCAGCACCGACAGGTCGTGGACGTGCCGGAAGGCGCGCACCCGCAGGCCGGCGAGGGCGGTCTCGGTGGTGCGGAACAGCCGCACGTTCATCCGATAGACCGCGACGGCGGTGATGACGACGACCAGCGCGCACAGCAGCACGAGCTGGGTGACCGTGTCCATGTCCGGTCCGTCCGCACCGGACAGCCCGCGGTCGATGACCTGCTGGACGGCGATCGGCACGACCACGCGGCCGGCGGTGGCCATCAGGGCCAGGGCGAAGGTGGCGGGCAGGCCGCGGCGGAACTCGGGCATCATCCGCAGCCCGCGGCGCAGGGTGGTCGAACGCGCCCTCGTCGCGGCGGTCTCCGGGCAGGAGCACGTCGTCGTCGGACCCACCGCGCAGGCCGGCGCGCGTCACGCCACGACCTCGGTTGCCTGCGAGTACGCCCGCACGAGGGCGGCGTAGCCGGGCACCGCGACGAGCAGCTCGTCGTGCGAGCCCCGCGCCAGCACCTCGCCGTTCTCGAGCCAGACCACCTCGTCGGCCAGCGAGATCGTGGCCTGCCGGTAGGCGATGACCACGACGGTCGAGGGCCGTTCGCCGTCCCGCAGCGCGTCGAGGATCCGCGCCTCGACGGCGGGGTCGACGGCGCTCGTCGCGTCGTCGAGCACCAGCAGGCGCGGCTTCCGGACGACGGCCCGCGCGAGCGCCAGCCGCTGGCGCTGACCGCCCGACAGCGTCGCGCCGCGCTCGCCGACGCGCGTGTCCAGCCCCTGCGGCAGGGCGGCCACGAAGTCGTCGGCGGCGGCGACGCGCAGCGCCGCCCACACCTCGTCGTCGGGGAAGTCGGCGCCGAGGGTGACGTTGCCGCGGACGGTGTCGTCGAAGAGGAAGGTCCCCTGGGCCACGAACGCGGCCTGGCCGCTGACCTCGCCCTCGCGCAGGCTGCGCAGGTCGACGCCGTCGAGCAGGACGGTGCCGTCGGCGGGGTCGACGAGGCGGACGAGCAGCCCGGCCAGGGTGGACTTGCCCGACCCGGTCGGGCCGACGACGGCGACGGTGGAACCGGCGGTCACGTCGAAGGTGACCGCGCGGAGCGTCGGCCGCGACATCCCGTCGAACGAGAAGTCGACCCGCCGCACGCCGAGCCCGGCACCGCCGTCCCCCGTCGCCGCGGCGTCCGGCCCGTACGGGGTCTCGCCCGTCGCGTCGAGGACGGGGGTGACCCGGTCCATCCCGGCCAGCGCGCGCGGCAGGTCGGCGAGGACCCAGCCGATCGCCCGGATCGGCAGCGCGAGCAGGGTGAACAGGTAGGCGATGGAGACGAGGTCGCCGGCGTCGGTGCTGCCGTCGGCGACGCGGCCGGCGCCGATGAGCAGCACGGCGAGCGTCCCGAGGCTCGGCAGCGCCTCCATGATCGGGTCGAACAGTCCGCGCACCCGGCCGACCGCGACGAGGCCGTCGCGCAGCTCCTCGGCGCGGTCGCCGAAGCGGTCGGTCTCCGCCTCCTCGCGGCCCAGCGTCTTGACGACGAGGGCGGCGTCGAAGCTCTCGTGGGCGATCTCGCTGACCTCGGCCCGCAGCTGCTGCGCCCGCTGCATGCGCGGGCTCATGACCTGCGAGTAGATGACGTTGGCCCCGAACACCAGCGGGAAGACGATCAGCCCGACGACGGCGAGCAGCGGGTCGGTGAGCACCAGCGTGACGGCGGTGATCGCGATCATCACCAGCGCGCCCACGGCGAACGGCAGGGGGGCGACGAAGAACCAGGCGGCCTCGACGTCGGAGTTGGCGTTGGACAGCAGCTGGCCGGTCGGGTGCCGCTGGTGCCAGGACAGGGGCAGCCGCAGGTACTGCCGGGTCACGCGGCGGCGGTAGTCGGCCTGCAGGCGGTAGCTCATGATCCCGGCGAAGAGCCGGCGGCCGAGGATGCCGAGGATCTTGAGGACGGCGACGACGACGATCGCGGTCGCGGCGAGCGCCAGTGCCCCGGCCGTGGTGGCGCCGGTGTCGAACGACGGCAGGATCACGCGGTCGGTGATCTCACCGATCACGTAGGCGCTGGCCACGGTCATGCCGCCGTAGAGGCTGCTGCCCACGACGGCGAGGGCGAACATGCCCGGCTGTTCCCGGATGCCCCGGCCGATGTGCCGGAACCCGCGTCGCAGGACGGGGTCGCGGCGGCGGGACACGGGGCTCCTTGCTGTTCGTGGCTCGTTGGACCCTGATGCTACGTGATCGTTAGGGTTGCTAACCGAGCTCGGCGGACCGGCGGGTCTCGTGGGTAACCTCCGTCGGTGAGCACGGATTCCCGGCCCTTGGTCGACCGCGAGCGGAACGCCCTCGCCGACCTCCTGGCGAAGCTCGGCCCGGACGCCGCCACGTGCTGTGAGGGCTGGACGACCGCCCACCTGGCGGCGCACCTCGTCGTCCGGGACCGCCGGCCGGATGCGATGGCCGGATACACCATCGAGGCGACGGGTCACGGCGGACCCCTCGTCGCCTGGGCGCACCGCGCCGAGGACCACCTCCGGACGACGACGCCGTACGCGACGGTCGTCGAACGCGTCCGCTCGGGCCCGCCGCTGTGGCTGCCCACGGCCTGGCCGCCGGTCGCCCAGGCGATCAACACGACCGAGTTCGCCATCCACCACGAGGACGTCCGCCGCGCACAGCCGGACTGGACGCCGCGGACGCTGTCACCGGCGGACCAGGACACGCTCTGGTCGGCCGCCGCCCTCTACGCCCGCCGCGGCGCGGGACGCCGCGGCGTGGTGCTGCGACGCACCGACGGCGCCGGCGACGAGCGGCGGATCGGGGCAGCCGGCCGCACCGTCGAGGGCGAGCCGATGGAACTGCTGCTCTGGCTGGCCCGCCGCCGGGACGTCGCCCGCGTCACCGTCACCTGACCCGGGAGGCATGTGCCGACGGGTGAGCTAACCGATCGGGTGGTCGGTCTCGGCGCGGACCGGGTGGCCGGCGTCGGCGAGCGCGTCCTTCACGTCGCCGATCCGGAGCACCCCGAAGTGGAAGACGCTCGCGGCGAGCACCGCGTCGGCACCGGCGTCGACGGCGGGCGGGAAGTGCCCGGTCGCCCCCGCTCCCCCGCTGGCGATCAGCGGCACGGTCACCTCGCGGCGCGCGGCCCGGATCAGCTCGGTGTCGAAGCCCGCCTGCGTGCCGTCGGCGTCCATCGAGTTGAGCAGGATCTCCCCCGCGCCCAGCTCGGCGGCCCGGACCACCCACTCGATCGCGTCGAGTCCGGTGCCCCGCCGGCCGCCGTGGGTGGTGACCTCGAAGCCGGAGTCGGTCGTCGCGCCGTCCTGGCAGCGCCGCGCGTCGAGGGAGAGGACCAGCACCTGGTTGCCGAACCGGTCGGCGATCTCGGCGATCAGCTCGGGCCGGGCGACCGCCGCGGTGTTGACCGCGACCTTGTCCGCCCCGGCCCGCAGCAGCTTGTCGACGTCGCCGACGCTGCGCACTCCCCCGCCGACGGTCAGCGGGATGAACACGCTCTCCGCCGTCCGGCTGACGACGTCGTAGGTGGTGGCGCGGTCGCCGGAGCTCGCGGTGATGTCGAGGAAGGTCAGCTCGTCGGCACCCTCGGCGTCGTAGACCCGCGCCATCTCGACCGGGTCGCCGGCGTCGCGGAGGTCGACGAAGTTGACGCCCTTCACCACCCGTCCGGCGTCGACGTCCAGGCACGGGATGACGCGGATCGCGAGGCTCATCTCCCGCCCGGCAGCCCCGGCAGCCCCCGCACCGCGTCGGCCTCGATCTCGACCAGCATGTCGGGGTCGATGAGCGCGGCGACCTGGACCATCGTCGTGGCCGGCCGGATGTCCCCGAAGACCTCGCCGTGCGCGCGGCCGATCTCCTCCCACCGGCTGATGTCGGTCACGAACATCCGCGTGCGGACGACGTCGACCATCGAGAACCCGGCCCGCTCGAGCGCCTGCTCGATGATTCCCAGGATCTGGCGGGTCTGCGCGGCGGCGTCGCCGACGTGCGCGACGCGGCCGTCGACCAGGGACGTCGTCCCGCTGACCCAGGCGGACTCGCCGCGCACCACCACGCGGCTGTAGCCGACGATGCCCTCCCAGGGAGCTCCGGAGCCGAGCCGGATGACACTCACGACACGTCCTCCCGGGTGACGGCGAGCGCCTCGGGCAGCGTGAAGGCGCCCGCGTAGAGAGCCTTGCCCACGATCGCCCCCTCCACGCCGATGGCGGTCAGCCCGGCGAGCGCGCGGATGTCGTCGAGGGAGCTGACCCCGCCGGAGGCGATCACCGGCTTCGGGGTCGCCGCGCAGACCTCGCGCAGCAGCTCCAGGTTGGGCCCCCGCAGCGTGCCGTCCTTGGTGATGTCGGTGACCACGTAGCGCGCGCAGCCCTCGGCGTCGAGGCGGGCCAGCGTCTCGAACAGCTCGCCGCCCTCGCGGGTCCAGCCGCGCGCGGCCAGCCGGGTGCCCCGGACGTCGAGGCCGACGGCGATCCGGTCCCCGTGCTCGGCGATGGCGCGGGCGCACCACTCGGGCGACTCGAGCGCGGCGGTGCCGAGGTTGACCCGCCGGCAGCCGGTGGCCAGCGCCGCGGCGAGCGACGCGTCGTCCCGGATGCCGCCGGACAGCTCGACGTCGACGTCGAGCTCGGCCACCACGCGGGCGAGCAGCTCCCGGTTGCTGCCGCGGCCGAAGGCGGCGTCGAGGTCGACGAGGTGCACCCACTCGGCGCCGTCGCGCTGCCAGGCGAGGGCCGCGTCCAGCGGCTCGCCGTACGACGTCTCGCTGCCGGCCTCCCCCTGGACCAGGCGGACGGCCTGGCCGTCGGCGACGTCGACGGCGGGCAGCAGCTGCAGCTTCGGCACGGCGCACAGCGTAGGAGGGCCCTCCTGCCGCCCTTCGATCACATCTCCGTGACGCCCGCGTCCGGGGCGATCTCGTGGGCGGTGATGAACTTCGACTCGTCGGAGGCGAGGAACAGGACGACGTCGGAGACGTCCTCCGGCTGCGTGGTGTCGACCGGCAGCATGTTCATGAACATGACGCCGAGCCGCTGGTCCTCGGCCATCGCCTTGCCGAGGACCGCCTGCATGTCGCCGGTGCCCATCGGGGTGGCGACGCCGGTCGGGTGCACGCTGTTGACCCGGATGTTGTGCCGGGCCAGCTCGGTCGCGAAGGCCTTCGCCATGCCGCGGACGGCGAACTTGCTGGTCGTGTAATGGACCATGAACGGCTGGACCTTGAGGCCCGCCGCCGAGCTGATCAGGATCACCGAGCCGCCTCCGGCCCGGACCAGGTGCGGCGCACCGACCATCACCGAGTTCCAGACGCCGGTCACGTTGATGTCGAGGGTGTCCTGGAACTGCTGGGGGCTGACCTCGTCCCAGGCGGTCGGTGTGCAGATCCCGGCGTTCGCGACGACGACGTCGAGCCGCCCCAGGTCGGCAACGGCGGCGTCCACCGCGGCGCGCATGCCTTCGAGGTCCCGGACGTCGCCGTCCACCCGGACGGCCCGCCGCCCCTCGGCCTCGACCAGCCGGACCGTCTCGTCGAGGTTCTCCAGCGTGGGCTGGTCGTAGGCGATGCCGGGCAGCGGTCCCGCGGTGTCCAGCACGATCACGTCGGCGCCTTCGCGGGCCAGCCGCACCGCGTGCGAGCGCCCCATCCCCCGTCCCGCTCCGGTGACGAACGCGACCTTGCCCTCGACCCGTCCTGCCATCGCTGCCTCCTCGTTTCGGAACCCCGTCGTTGGTCGGTGCAACCGGATTCTGCTCGGCCGGGCAGAGTGACCGCCATGGAGTTCGCCGAGGTGGTGCGCCGTCGCCGGATGGTCCGCGACTACGACCCCGACCGGCCGGTGCCGGCCGAGGTGCGCGAGCGGCTGCTCGAGCACGCGATCCACGCGCCGTCGGCCGGATTCAGCCAGGGCTGGGCGTTCCTGGTGCTCGAGGAGCAGGAGGACCGGCAGCGGTACTGGGACGTGACGACGTCGGACGACCCCCCGGACCCGTGGCTGCAGCGCATGGCGCGGGCCCCCCTGCTGGTCGTCGTCCTGGCGTCGAAGGACGCCTATCTCGACCGCTATGCGGAGCCGGACAAGGGCTGGACCGACCGGGCCGAGTCGCGCTGGACGGTGCCCTACTGGGACGTCGACGCCGGGATGGCGGCACTGCTGATGCTTCTCACCGCGGTCGACGAGGGGCTGGGGGCCTGCTTCTTCGGCGTCCCGGCGGAACGGCTCGACCCGTTCCGGGCGGCCTTCGGGGTGCCCGCGGAGTTCCGCCCGGTCGGCTGCGTCTCGGTCGGCTACCCCGGGGACGACGACCGTCGCTCCCCGTCACTGCGCCGCGGCCGGCGGCCCGTCGAGGAGGTCGTGCACCGTGGCAGCTGGTGACGGGCGGGCCGTGCTGGTCACCGGCGGCTCGCGGGGCATCGGGCGGACGATCGCGCACGCCTTCGCCGAGCGCGGCGACCGGGTGGCGGTGCACTGGGGCCGGTCGCGGGAGCGCGCCGAGCGGGTGCTCGCCGAGCTGCCCGGGTCGGGGCACGTGCTCGTGCAGGCCGACCTGGCCGACGCCGGCGAGGTGGGCGCGATGGTCGACCGGGCGGCGCAGGACCTCGGCGGCCTCGACGTGCTGGTGAACAACGCCGGGGTCTTCACGGCACACCCACCGCTGTCGACGTCGTACGAGGACTGGCAGGCCGCGTGGGCGCAGACGCTCGCCGTGAACCTCCTCGGCGCGGCCAACGCCACCTTCCGCGCGGTGCCGCACCTGATCGCCGCCGGCGGCGGGGCGGTCGTGAACGTCACCAGCCGCGGCGCCTTCCGTGGCGAGCCGGACACCCCCGCCTACGGCGCCTCCAAGGCGGGGCTGAACTCGTTCGCCCAGTCGATGGCGCTCGCACTCGCGCCGCACGGGATCTCGGTGACCTGCGTGGCACCCGGCTTCGTGCAGACCGAGATGGCGCGCGACGTCCTCGACGGCGAGCGGGGCGACGCCGTGCGGGCCCAGTCGCCCTTCGGCCGGGTCGCCCGTCCCGAGGAGGTGGCCTCGGCCGTGCTGTGGCTGGCCTCGCCCGAAGCGCGCTTCTCCAGCGGCACGATCGTCGACGTGAACGGCGCCTCGTACCTGCGCAGCTAGCCGGCGAGCGGTCCACCCTCTCGCTCGTCCACATGCGTTCCCGCGGAACCCCGGTTACCGTGGCGATGATCGGTCGGACGACCGCGTTCCCCGCCCCGGACCCGGCGACCTTTCGAAGGACCGGGCCAGCCGTGAACGAAACCTCCCCCTTGCTGTCGACGTCAGCCGCTGCTGGCGACCTGGTCCCCAGTGGCCGTGGCCCGACAGCACGCCCGGCGAGCAGCCGCCGGCCGTCCGTGTCGGCCCGAGCGACATGCCCCGGCAGGATCATGTGGCTGGTCCCGGAACGAGGGGTCCGACAATGCGTCCGCGCCCGCGGCCACACCGGAGACCACCGGGATGCGGCGGCCTATCCGTGGAACGACGCACGGTGGTTGGACTGAACCCGCGAGGAGCTGGCGCTACAGCACCCCGGAGGGGCGGCCGGGCATGGCTGCGTCGTGGTTCTCGAAGCCGCACGACATGCAGCGGATGAAGTAGCCCGCGCCCTCGCTGCCCGGGTAGGGGGTCCGGGCCCACCGGTGTCCGCGCAGCAAGCAGAGCGTCCAACGCTTGAGCGACATGACAGCGCCTCCCTCGGCCGTGCAAGGAAGGGTCCACCCGGCCCGAAGGACCGTCAATCACCGCCGCTGTCTCGGCGGTCTGCAGCAGGATGACCGCATGGACGTCGGTCCCGCGGAAGTCCTGAGCGAGGGCCGCAGCGCCCTCGCCAGTGGGGACTGGGCCCTCGCCCGCGCGCGCTTCGAGCAGGCGGCGCGACTCGACGACGTCCGGCGAGGCCCTGGACGGCCTGGCCCAGGCGCTGTTCTCGGAAGGAGACTACGAGGGCGCGCTCCGCACGACGGAGCAGGCCTACGCCGCCTTCCGCGCCCAGGGCGACGACGCCCGCGCCGCGATGTGCGCGCGGTTCGTGAGCTACCTGTACTGGGTCATGCACGGCGACGGCGCGGCGATGAGCGGCTGGATGGCCCGGGCGGTGCGGCTGGTCGAGGCAGCCGGCGACGTCCCGGAGCGGGCGCGGATCGAACTCACCCGGGCGACGGTCACCGGTGATCCGGTGGCCAGTGAGCAGCACCTGGCCGCGGCCGTCGAGATCGCCCAGCGGCACGCGCTCGGCGATCTCGTCCTCGACGCGATGAGCCAGCGGGGTCTGCTGCTCGTAGCCGCGGGCAAGGTCGCCGCCGGGATGGCGCTGCTCGACGAGGCCCTCGCCGCTGTGGCGGCCGGAGAGGTCCAGGACCTGATCTCTGTCGGCGCGATGTACTGCAAGATGCTGCACGCCTGCGAGCTGACCTCCGACGTCCGCCGTGCCGAGGACTGGCTGACGCTGGCCGACGGCTTCGTCCAGCGGACGAACCGCATCCCGATCGGGGCCATCTGCCGGACGCACTACGGCGGGGTGCTGACCGCGGCCGGCCGGTGGGGGGAGGCGGAGCGGGAGTTGACCACTGCCGTCGGCCTCTACGACCGGAGCTACCGGGCCCTGCGCACCGCCGCCGTGGTCCGTCTCGCCGACGTCCGCGTGCGACAGGGGCGCGTGGAGGAAGCCGCGGCGCTACTGGTCGGCGCCGAGCACGATGCCTACGCCATCAGGCCCATGGCCGAGGTCCACCTGGCCCGGGACGAGGCGGACGTCGCGTGCTCCCGGGTGGAGCGCTTCCTGCGGCTGCACCCGCTGAGCGAGCTGACCGGACCGGTGCTGCTGCTCCTCGTCCGGGCGCGACTGGGCAGGGGGACGGCGCCGGAGCGGCAGCGGCGGCGACCGACCTGGCGGACCTGGCTGCCCGGAGCTCGCATCCCGTGAATCCACGCGGTCGCCGAGCACGCGAGTGGCCTGGCCGCTCTGGCCACCGACCAGTCGGCAGCGACGCGGCACCTGGAGGCGGCGGTGGCGGGCTTCGGGCGGCTGGCGCTCCCCTTCGAGGAGGCGCGGGCCCGGCTGGACCTGGCCCGCGCACTCGCCTCGGCCGAACCCGCGATCGCTGTGGTCGAGGCCCGTGCCGCGCTGGACGTCTTCCAGGGGCTCAGCGCCGCACGGGAGGCGGACGCGGCAGCGAGCGTGCTCCGCGCCCTCGGCGTCCACGGTCATTCCGGCCCGCGCGGCACCGGGACGCTCACCCCCCGCGAGGAGGACGTACTCGTGCTCCTGGGCGAGGGGCTGTCGAACGCCGACATCGCCGGGCGCCTGTTCCTCAGCCGTCGCACGGTCGAGCACCACGTGTCCAACATCCTGGCCAAGCTGGGTCTCCGGACCCGTGCCGAGGCGACCGTCTTCTTCCATCACCGGGGCGGCGGTTGACGACGGCCGCGCGGCCGTTCAGCTCGCGACGACGCCGCGGGCGAACCAGGCCCGCGCCTCCTGGGTGAAGGGACCGGTCGGCTCCCCGAGCGCGGTCCGGGTCGCCTCACGCAACTCGGCCCGCCGGATCTCGTCCAGCGTCTGCACGTAGGCGCCCGCGGGCCCGATCCCGAGCGTGAAGGGATCCCACCAGTCGTCGAAGTCGGCGTAGCCGGCGCGCGCGGCGACGACGCCCTGCTCGATGTCGACGGCACCGGCTCGGTCGAGGAGGGCGCCGATGTCGCCCTCCTCGGTGCCCAGCCGCTGGGGCTCGCTGTGCACTCGGTCGTCGAGCGACGCGGCCGTCTGCCAGAACGTGCGCAGCGCCGGCATGCCGGTGCGCGACCAGAAGCAGGCGGCCACGCCGCCGCCGGGCCGGGTGACGCGAACCATCTCCCGTGCGGCCGCATCGGCGTCGCTCAGGAAGCCGACGACCAGCGAGGAGACCGTGGCGTCGAACGTGTCGTCGTCGAACGGCAGCGCCTCCGCGACCCCCTCCCGCACGTCCGCACCGGGATGGCGCTCCCGGCAGGCGCGGACGAACGGAGGCGACGGATCGATGGCGGCCACCGCCTCCGCACCGACGCGGCGCGACGAGCTCCGCGGTCAGGCCGCCCGGTCCGCAGCCGACGTCGAGTACCCGCATGCCCGGCCGGACGCCCGCCGCGTCGGCGAACGCCGGGGCCAGGCTGGGCAGGTACCGGCCCATCAGCCGGTCGTAGCCGTCGGCCGAGGCGACGAAGTTCTGGCACTGGCCCGCAGCGATGTCGGTCATGGCGGGACTCCTTCCGGGGCGCTGGGACGGCTCCGAGCGTGGCCGGGCACCGACTCTCGGCGCATGGGTGAACACACCCATCCCCCTACGGGGATCCGCGCCGCGGGCCGGCCGTGCGATCCGGCTCAGGGCGCACACTGGCGGCGTGTCCGTCGAGCTGCCGTTGCGGCTGCCCCGCCGCGCGGGACGGCGGACCAACCTGGGCCTGCTCGCGCTGCTCCTGACCGCCGGCGGAACCGGAGTCCTCGCCTACGCGGTCGGCTCCCCCGGCTGGAACGCCGTCGTCGTCGGGCTGCACGGCGCCGCCGGGCTGGGGCTGCTGCTGCTCGTGCCGTGGAAGGCGGTGGTCGTCCGCCGGGCCCGCCGCCGGCCGGTCGGGCGGCGCGACCCCACCGCCGCCGTGGCGCTCGGGGTGCTCGTCGGGCTGACCGTGCTCACCGGTGTGCTGCATTCCGTCGGCGTCGCCGGCCCGTGGGCCGCCCTGGGCGGCATCACCGCCCTGCACCTGCACGTGGGCGCGGCGATCACCGTCCTGCCGCTGCTCGCCATCCATGCCTGGGGCAAGCGCCAGCGCCTCCGGGCGACCGACCTGTCCCGCCGCTCCCTGCTGCGCGCGGGCGGCCTCGGCGCGGGTGCGGCAGCGCTCTGGTTCGGCAGCGAAGCCGTGCTCCGGCTGACCGGCGCTCCGGGCGGCGAGCGCCGGCACACCGGCTCGCACGAACAAGGCACCGGCGACCCGGCCGCCATGCCGGTCACCCAGTGGATCGGAGACACCGTCCCCGAGGAGCAGGCCCGCACGCTCGACGTCGTCGTCGCTGGCTCCCGGACCCGCCTGCCCGTGGCCGACCTGGACCGCGGCGACACGATCCGCGCCGTCCTCGACTGCACCGGCGGCTGGTACGCCGAGCAGGAGTGGAGCGGCGTCCGGCTGGACCGACTGCTGGCCGACCTCGGCACCGACCTGCCCGCCGACGGGAGCGTCGACGTCGTCTCGGTCACCGGCTTCCGGCGACGGCTCCCCCTGCACGACGCGGGCCGCCTGCTGCTCGCGGTCTCCGCCGCCGGGGAGCCCCTCTCCCCCGGCCACGGCGCACCCGTCCGGCTGGTCGCCCCCGGCCGGCGCGGGTTCTGGTGGGTGAAGTGGGTCCGCCGGATCGAGGTCGTCGACTCGCCCTGGTGGCTGCAGTCGCCGTTCCCCCTGCAGTAGCTCGGCTCAGCCGAGGTCGGTCGTCGCGGCCACCAGCACGAGGTCCGAGCTGTGCGACCCGGCGGCGTCCACGCCCTCCGGCCGCGGCTCGAAGCCGGGGAGATCGTCGAGGCCGTCGCTGCCGTCGATGACGCGCAGTGCCGCCTCGCCGTCCCCGCTGACCGAGAAGGTGGCCTGCAGGCCGTCGTCCGGGGGCGCATGGAAGGTGACCCGCAGCCGGCTCTCCCCCAGCGCCACGTCGGGCACGGCCCGGCCGCCGACCCGCGCACGCTCCACGGTGCCGCCGTCGACCGTGAGCTCGACGGTCAGCAGCCGCACGCCGGGACGGCGCGGGGTCACCCGGACGGTGATCTCCCGCCGCTCCCCCACGACGGCGTCGGAGACGACGACGACCTCGGGCGCGGGCAGCTCCGCGACGTCGGCCGCGCCGGTGCGCACGTCGTCGTGGTCGAGGTACGGGTAGGAGCCGTTGAGCTGGTCGCCCTCGCCGACGTAGCCGGCGGTGTACGGGCCCGGGTTCGCCTCGGTGGTCGCCCACCAGGCGGTCCCGGCGTCGGTGTCGAGCACGTACACCAGCTCGCTGGGCACCGGGTGCGTCTCGTCGAAGGTGTCGACGAGGAACCCGCCGACGGCGCAGGCGGCGGCGGTGAACAGCGCGACCAGCGGCACGACGGCGGCACCCACCCGGGTCCCGGCGGTCGGCCCCTCGTCGTAGGGGTCGGGGAACAGCAGCTCGAACGCCGGCAGCAGCGCGACCGCGAGCATGGCGGCGACGAACGCCGGAGCCGCGCCCGACGAGAGGCCGAGCGCCGGGAAGAACAGCGAGACGGTGGGCGCGAGGACCACGACGGCGACGGCGCCGGCGGCCAGGACGGCGACGACCCGCACCACCCGGTTGCCGGTGAGCGCCACCACCAGCCCCGCGAGAGCCCCGGCCAGCGCGGGCCACACCGCGAGGTAGGAACCGCCGGGCGCGTAGGCGGCGAGCAGCGCCGAGAGCGCGGCCAGCCACACCAGCCCGCCGACGACCAGCGACATCGGCTCGAGCCGGCGGCGCAGCAGCGCGTACCAGAGCAGGGTCACCGCGACGACGAGAGCGACGGCGGCCAGGCGGTACGGGCCGGGCCGCCACGGGTCGAGCATCGAGGAGTACCCGGGTCGCACGGCGACCAGCAGCGCCCACAAACCCTGCACGGCCAGCGGCCCGCCCACGAGCGGCACCGCCGCCAGCAGGGTGGCGACCAGCGTCCGGGGCAGGCTGGTCAGACCGCGGGCCCGCGCGACCACCACCAGCAGGAGGACCGCGACGACGGCCCCGGCCGCGAGCGGCCACACCCAGCTGCCCGGGTAGCGCGCCAGCTCCTCGAGCACCGGGAAGTAGGTGGCGTCCTCCGCGCCGGGCTCGGCCAGCGCCCCGAGGTCGCGGTCGCCCAGCTCGCGGGCGAGCGCCAGCGCGTTGTCGCCCATCGCCTGCAGGGTGCCCCGGTCCAGGCGCTCCGGGACGTCCTGCGGGGTGTGGTACGCCGCGGCACCGTCGATGAACGCCGTGTTGAGGCCGGTGAAGCGTCCGTCGGCGAGCAGCACGCTGAAGTCGGTGTCGTTGGGCAGGGCCCGGTAGACCTCGACGGCGAAGCTGCTGGCCACCTTGTGCGGGGCGGCGTCGGCGAAGGCGCCGGCGAGCCCGGCGTTGCCCAGCGAGGTCTCGAACATGATCGGCGGGCCGGTGGTGCCGCGGGCCTCGAAGTTGAGCACCACGCCCCCGCCGGAGGCGAGCGGATGCGAGGCGACGAACGCCTCGGCCCCGCACAGGCAGGCCTCCTCGGCGTCGGTCAGCACCACGACCACGTCGTTGCGCAGCTGCGGGCCCTCGGTGAGCGCGCGGACCGCCTCCAGCAGCGCCGAGACGCCGGCCGCGTCGTCCGCAGCGCCCGGCCCGGTCTCCACCGAGTCGTGGTGGGCCATCAGGAACAGCCGGCCGGTCGGGTCGGAGCCGGGGAGGACGGCGACGACGTTGCGCACGGCGGCCATCTCGGTCGCGCCGGCGCCGGACTGCCAGCTGCCCACCGACCGCTGCACGCGCGTGTCGAGACCGAGGTCGGTCAGGGTCTGCACCAGGCCGTCGACGACCGCGTCGTTGGCGGGGCTCCCGGCGACGTGGGTCTCGGCGGCGATCCGCTGCACCTGGGCGAAGGCCCGCTCGGCGCTGAACTCCTGCGCGGGGGCGTCGGCCGGAGCCGGCGACGGCGGCCGCAGCGCCAGCACGCTCCAGGCGGCGAGACCGAGCAGCAGCACGACGACGAGCAGGCCGACGAGACGGGAGATCGGACGCGGGGTCGGCACGCGGGCACCCTAGGTGACGATCTTGCTCATCCCTGGGAGGCGCAGGCCGCAGTGCACGATCAGCCGGTGCACGAGCGGTCCCGGCGCGCGGTCCGCCTCCCGCGCGGGGGTGTTCCTCAGAGCGAGATTTCCTCGAACCCGCAGGTCAACCCGCCGAAAAGTGTCAGACCCCCGGCATAGCGTGCAGGCATGTTCCCTCCGGAAGCGTTCGGTGTCGGCGTGACCGTCGCCGAGCTGCGCCCGGCGGTACGAACGCACGAACTGCTGCCCGCGGGGGTCGTGGCCCGGCCGTCGCGGCTGGGTGATCTGCTGCCGGTCGCCCTCATGACCGCGGAGCAGAAGGCGACGCATCTGCAGCGGATCGAGCAGGCCGAATCCGCGCTGGCCGCGTTCAAGGCCGAACTCGTGGTCGGGCTCGCCGAGGACCGTCCGGCCAGCCTGGATCGGAGGCGCGGGCAGGTCGGCGCCGCGTCGAGGGAGTGGTCGGCCGGACAGCTCGACGAGGATACTTCGGAGTTCTTCGCCGACGAGCTGGCGCTCACGCTCAACTGCTCCCGCACGGCAGCCACCGCACTCTGGGAGCAGTCGACAACCCTGCTCCGGCGGCTCCCGGCCACCTGGGCCGCGCTTGCCGATGGCTGGCTGGATTGGCCCCGGGCCCGGGCGATCGCGGCCGAGCTCGGCTGGCCGGCCCGCGAATCCCCCGACGACGTGCTCGCCACGGTCGAGGCCGTGGTGCTGCCGCAGGCCACCGACCTGTCGATCACGCGGCTGCGCGCGCTGGTGCGCCGGGAGCTCATCGCGGCCGACCCGTCCGCCGCCGACCGCCGGCGCAAGGCCGCCGAACGCGACGCCGACGTCACCGCCCGCGGCCTGGGCGACGGCATGGGCGAAGTGCGGGCCACGATGCCGTGGCCGGAAGCGGCAGCGCTGCGGGCCGAGGTGCACGCCGAAGCCATGGCGCTGAAGGACGCAGGCGACCAGCGGCCCATCGGGCAGCTGCGTGTCGCGGTGCTGCACGATCGGATCGTCCGCCCCCGCGAGGAGCGGCCGACGGTGAGTGCGCACGTCGAGGTGGTGGCCTCGTTGGACACGCTGGAATCCGGCGCCGCCGGCGCGCCGGGCATGGGTACCGATCCGGTGCTCGTCGACGGGGAGCCGGTGACCGCCGCTCTCGCCCGGGAGTTCCTCGAACGTCTCGACGCGCTGTGTCCCGGCGGGCTGCAGCAGCCCACCGACGGCACCCTTCTGCTCTCGGTCACCGACCACGACGGGCGGCTGCTGGCCTCGGTCACCCGCCGCGAACTCGAGACCGCCGTCCGCCGCGGCGAAGGACTGGGGTGCCCGCCCGCGGTGGACCGGTACGCGCACACGCCCGCGCAGGAACGGTTCGTGTGCACCCGTGACCGGACGTGCCGGCACCCCGGCTGCGGTCATCGCGCCGGCTGGGCCGATCTGGACCACGTCGACCCCGCACGCCGAAGGTGGGGCGACCGACTGCAGCAACCTCTGCTGCCTGTGCCGGCGGCACCACCGGCTCAAGACCCACGCGCGCGGCTGGCTCTACGTCATGACACCCGACGGCGTACTCGCGGTCACCACACCGGGCGGCGTCACCCGCACCAGCCGACCACCCGCCACGCGACTCGGCATACGCGAATTGCTGCGCATCCCCCCGGAACGACGCCCCCAACTCGGCGACGGCGAACCCCCGCCGTTCTGACGGTCAGCCCAAGGACTGGATCCAGTTGGTCAGCAACTGGGCGCCGGCGTCGCCGCTCTTCTCGGGGTGGAACTGCGTTGCCGACAGCGCGCCGTTCTCGACCCCGGCGACGAACCGGTCGCCGTGCTCGGCCCAGGTGACCAAGGGCCGCTTGAGCGGGCCGGCTGAGCCCTCGGCGCCCAGCGGGAAGTGCCGCACGCCGTAGGAGTGCACGAAGTAGAAGCGCTGGTCGGCGAGCCCGTCGAAGAGCCGGGTGCCCTCCGGGGCGTCGACGGTGTTCCAGCCCATGTGCGGCAGGACGGGAGCCTTCAGCTGCTCGACGACGCCGGGCCACTCGCCGCATCCCTCGGCGTCGTGCCCGTGCTCGAGACCGCGCTCGAAGAGGATCTGCATGCCCACGCAGATGCCGAGCACCGGGCGCCCACCGGCCAGCCGCCGGCCGATGATCCGGGGGCCGTCGACCGCGCGCAGGCCGGTCATGCAGGCGGCGAAGGCCCCGACTCCGGGGACGACGAGGCCGTCGGCGTCGAGTGCGGCCTGCCGGTCCGCGGTGACCGTCACGTCGGCGCCGACCCGGGCGAGGGCGCGCTCGGCCGAGCGCAGGTTCCCCGACCCGTAGTCGAGGATGACGACCTTCTTCACGCTGCCCACGGTACCGAGCAGCGAGATCGCCACTCGCACGCTTCCGGCGCGGCTACCGTGCCGATCATGGTCCCGGCCGGTCGTCACGAGACAGTGCTCGGCTGGCTGCTGGACCTGGCACGAGCGGACCCGGCCATCTCCGCAGCCGCCGTCACCGGGTCCGTTGCCCGCGGCGCCGGGGACGCCTGGTCCGACGTCGACCTCTTCCTCGGCGTCGCCGCCGGTGTTCCGGTGGAGCAGGTCTGTGACGCCTGGACCTCGGCCCTCTACCGCAACCTCGGTGTGCTGCACCACTTCGAGCTGCGCGCGGGGTCCGCCGTCTACCGCGCCTTCCTCCTGGCGGACCTGCTCGAGGTGGACGTGGGATTCACGCCCGCGCACGAGTTCGGCCCCCTGGGTCCTGGCGGCTTCCAGGTCGTGTTCGGCGAGGCTGCCGCTCGGCGTCCCGCGTCGCCGCCGGTGGTCGACCATCTCGTCGGCCTCGGGTGGCACCACGTCCTGCATGCCCGCTCGGCCATCGAGCGCAACGCCCCTTGGCACGCCGAACACTGGATCAGCGCGGTGCGCGACCAGACCCTGGTGCTGGCGGCCCTACGGCTGGGATTGCCCACCGAGTACGCCAAAGGGGCCGATCGGCTGCCGCAGACGGTCACCGCACCCCTGCGGGACGCACTCGTGCGTTCCCTGGACAGGGAGGAACTGTTCCGCGCCCTCGGGGCGGCGACCGGGGCGCTGCTGGCCGAGTTGAGGATCTCCGAACCAGCGGCCGCCGCCGCCCTGGCGGAGGCTCTGAGTCGGCTCGCCGACAGTCGGAGCTGGACCGACGGTCGGAACTAGACCAAGCGAAGGATGCCCGACGCCGTCGCCAGCAGGGCGGCGACCAGCAGCACGACGGCGATGACGATCTGAAGGGTCGCTGCGCCCGCGCCCCTCGGTGTCGAGCTTCCAGACGCTCCAGGCGCCGCCGAGGAGGAAGCCGCCGGCGAGGAGCAGGACGAGGGGGAAGGTCATCGGGTCTAGAGGGCGCCCTTGGTGGAGGGGATGCCGCCGACCCGCGGGTCGAGCGCCACGGCGGTGCGCAGCGCGCGGGCCAGCGCCTTGAACTGGCCCTCGACGATGTGGTGGGCGTCGCGGCCGGCGTACAGGACCCGGACGTGCAGGCTGATCCGCGCGTTGAACGCGAACGACTCGAGCACGTGCTTGGTGAGCGACGTCGGGTAGTCCGGCCCGATCATCGGCGTCATGTTCTCGGGCTCGGCGTGCACGAAGTACGGCCGGCCGGAGAGGTCGACCGCCGCCTGCACGAGCACCTCGTCCATGGGGATCGTCGCGTCGCCGTAGCGGGTGATGCCCTTCTTGTCGCCGAGCGCCTCGGCGAACGCCTGGCCCAGGGCGATGGCGACGTCCTCCACCGTGTGGTGGGCGTCGATGTGCAGGTCGCCGTCGGCCTGCACGGTGAGGTCGATGCCGCTGTGCTTGGACAGCGCCGTCAGCATGTGGTCGTAGAAGCCCACGCCGGTGCTGATGGAGCTGGTCCCGGTGCCGTCGAGGTCGACCTCGACGACCAGCTTGGTCTCGCTGGTCGCGCGTTCGACCCGTGCGGTGCGGCTCATGCGTCCGATTCTCCCAGAGTGGTGCGGTGATCCGGCGCGACCTCACTCAGGGCGGTGAGGAACGCGTCGGTCTCCTCTGCCGTCCCGGCGGTGACCCGGAGCCAGCCGGGCAGCCCGACGTCGCGGACGAGGACCCCTCGGTCGAGCAGCGCCTGCCAGGCCTTGCCGGCGTCGGCGAAGTGCCCGAACAGCACGAAGTTGGCGTCGCTGGGCACGCTGGTCAGCCCCAGCTGCGGGAGCGTCTCGACGATCCGGTCGCGCTCGGCCTTGACCGCGTCGACGGTGGCCAACAGTGCATCGGTGTGCGCGAGGGCGGCCCGGGCGGCGGCCTGCGTGAGCGAGCTCAGGTGGTAGGGCAGCCGCACGAGCTGCAGCGCGTCGACGACGGCGGCGTCGGCGGCCAGGTAGCCGAGCCGCAGCCCGGCCATGCCGAACGCCTTGCTCATGGTCCGGCTGACGATCAGCCGCGGACGCCCGGGCAGCAGCGTCAGGGCCGACGGCGTGCCGGTGCGGGCGAACTCCGCGTAGGCCTCGTCGACGACGACCACGCCGTCGGTGGCGTCGTAGAGCTCGCGGATCGTCTCGAGGGCCACCGCCGTCCCGGTGGGGTTGTTGGGGCTGGTCACGAAGACGACGTCCGGGCGCAGTTCGCGCACCTGGGCGACGGCGGCCGCGGCGTCGATCGTGAAGTCCGCCCGGCGGTGCCCGTCGACCCAGGCGGTGCCCGTGCCCGCCGCGATGATCGGGTGCATCGAGTACGACGGCGTGAAGCCCAGCGCCGTCCGGGCCGCTCCCCCGAACGCCTGCAGGATCTCCTGGAGCACCTCGTTGGAGCCGTTGGCCGCCCACACCTCGCGGGCGTCGATCGGCTGACCGGTGGTGCGGGTCAGGTAGCGGGCCAGCTCGGTCCGCAGCTCGACGGCGTCCCGGTCGGGATAGCGGTTGAGGGTGACCGCCGCCCGCTGGAGCGCCTCGCCGAGGTCCGCCAGCAGCTCCGGCGGCAGGGGGTGCGGGTTCTCGTTGGTGTTGAGCCGGTGGGCTGCGGGCACCTGCGGGGCGCCGTAGGGCGTGCGGCCCCGCAGCTCCGGCCGCAGCGGGAGCTCGTCGAGTGCGCCCATCAGCTGCTGGACCGGCCGGACTGGCGCACCCGGACGGCGGCCGCGTGGGCCGGCAGGTCCTCGGCGCCGGCCAGGGCGTCGATGTGCGCGGCCACGTCGGCGAGCGCCTGCTCGTCGTACTCCACGACGTGGATGCCGCGGAGGAAGGACTGCACCGACAGCCCGCTGGAGTGCCGCGCGCAGCCGCCCGTGGGCAGCACGTGGTTGGACCCGGCGCAGTAGTCGCCCAGCGACACCGGCGACCACGGGCCGACGAAGATCGCCCCGGCGTTGCGCACCCGCATCGCCACGGCGTGGGCGTCGCGAGTCTGGATCTCCAGGTGCTCGGCGGCGTAGGCGTCGACCACCTGCAGCCCGGCGTCGAGGTCGTCGACGAGGACGATCCCCGACTGGGTGCCGTCGAGCGCGATCGTGATGCGGTCGGAGTGCTTCGTGGCGGCCACCTGGCCGGGGACGAGCTCGAGCACCCGCTCCGCGAGCTCCTCGCTCGGGGTGACGAGCACCGCGCCGGCCAGCGGGTCGTGCTCGGCCTGGCTGATCAGGTCGGCGGCGACGTGGGCCGGGTCGGCGGTCTCGTCGGCGAGGATGGCGACCTCGGTCGGCCCCGCCTCCGAGTCGATGCCGATCAGCCCGCGCAGCAGCCGCTTGGCCGCCGTCACGTAGACGTTGCCCGGGCCGGTGACCATGTCCACCGGCTCGCACGAGCCCGCGCCGTAGCCGAACACCGCGATCGCCTGGGCCCCGCCGACGGCGTACACCTCGGAGATCCCCAGCAGCGCGCACGCCGCGAGCACCCCGGGATCGGGGAGGCCGCCGTGGTCGCGCTGCGGCGGCGACGCGACGGCGATCGACTCCACCCCGGCGATCTGCGCCGGGACGACGTTCATGACCACGCTGGACAGCAGCGGCGCGAGACCGCCGGGCACGTAGAGGCCGACCCGACGGACCGGGAGCCAGCGCTCGGTCACCGACCCGCCCGCCACGACCTGGGTGGCGAACGTCGGTGCGCCGCTGGTCGCCGTGCACGAGGCGGACCCGGCGGATCGCCTCCTCCAGCGCCGCTCGCAGCGCCGGGTCGCACTCGGCGAGCGCGCGGTCGAGCGCCTCCTGCGGCACGGCGAAGTCCGCGGAGTCGACGCCGTCGAGACGGGCGGTGATCTCCCGCACCGCCTGGGCGCCCCGGATGCGGACGTCCTCGCAGAGCGGGCGGACGGTGGCCATCACCGAGTCGATGTCCGTGGCGGCCCGCGGCAGCAGGCCGGCCAGCTCGCGCGGCGCGGGCAGCGCGGATCCGCGAAGGTCGATGCGGGCGAGCACGGAGGCCTCCGGGGGTGGGCACGCGAGGATCGGGTGTATCGGGGCCTCCAGCGTAGCCAGGCACGGCGCGCCGCTCCGGCCCGCCCGGAGCCGGGGGCCCGCTACGGCCGTACCCTGCGGGGGTGGGCGAGCTCATCCCGTTGTTCCCGCTCGGGACGCCCCTGTTCCCCGGCGTGGTGCTCCCGCTGCAGATCTTCGAGCCCCGGTACCGGCGGTTGATGCAGGACCTGGAGGCCCATCCCGAGGACGGCGAGCGCCGGTTCTTCGGGGTCGTGGCCATCCGGCAGGGCTGGGAGGTCGAGAAGGTCGCCCCCGCGGAGGCGCTCTACGACATCGGCTGCACGGCCCGGCTGCAGCGCGTCGTGCCGCAGTCCGACGGCGGGTTCCGCATCGTGACCGTCGGCGGGGACCGCTTCCGGATCCTGGACGTCGTGGTGGGCGAGGACCCGCCGTACCTGCAGGCCGAGGTCGAGTGGCTGGCCGAGGAAGAGGCGGCCGAGGAGGCCGCCGGGAACTCCGAGGGAATCGTGCCGCCGGTCGAGGAACGTCCGGAGAAGGCGGAGGCTCTCGACGACATCGTCGCGTCGGTGGCCCGCGGATCGATGGACGTGCTCGTGCGCGGCGTCCGGGGCCTGTTCACCCGCTACGTCGCCGAGGTGGCGGCGCTGGGGGCCGGGCGGGGGCGAGGCGGCGGGCTGCCGGAGGAGCCGGAGCTCAGCGAGGTGCTGGGCAGCGGCGAGAGCGCCGAGGCGGCCGTGCTGCTGCGCGCGGTGGCCGACGACCCGGAGGCGCTCTCCTGGCTGGTCGCGTCGGTGTCGCTGCTGACCACCGAGGACCGCCAGGCCCTGCTGGCCGAGTCGGCCACGCGCCGGCGGTTGGTCGCGGAGTCGCGGCTGCTGCGACGCGAGCTCACCCTGCTGCAGGAGCTGGGCGCCGTCCCGATGCCGCTGCAGGAGTTCGCGACACCGATGACGGTGAACTAAGGCCCCGTCCAGGGGCCCACCCCGAGCGTGCGAGGGGTGGGGGGGACGGGGTCCTTTCGCTCCTCGAGGGGCGGTTGGCCGACCGTCGGCGGCGGCTCGACGGCGCCCGAACGGTTCAGGCTGTCCTCGGCGACGTACAGGACGCCCACCAGGTAGGCCAGGACGGCGGCGAACGGTGCCATCGCCAGGCCGGGCGGCGAGCCGAACGTCAGCGACGTCGTGACGACATTGCCGACCTCGGCCAGCTCGGCCGCCGTCGGCGGGGTACCGAGCATCTCCCCCACCTGCCAGGCGACGACGGCGGTCAGCGTGCAGCCGATCGCGAGCGCGAGCACGGTGGCCACCCCGCGCCGGCGGCGCAGCCACCAGGCCGCCCCGCCGCAGAGCAGGCCGATCCCGGCCAGCACGAGCACCAGGACGGCGTCGTCGGCCACCACGAGTTCCTCCGACGGCTGGCCGAGCACGACCGGGCCGTCGGCGGTGATCCGGTAGTCCGCGCGCGGGGCCAGCAGCCACCACAGGACCCCGGCGGGCACCCCGAGCAGCGCGAGGGCGACCACCAGCACCGCTGAGAACCGCAGGTCAGCCCGGATCTCGCGCCACCCCTGCCAGCGGGCGCCCGCCCGCACGGGACGGGCGTACGGCGGTGGGGGTGGACTGCTCACGCCTCCAGTCAACAACGAGTTGCCCGCTCGCGTCGCCCGACGCTCAGCACGTCCCCCTCACAGGATCGCCACGCTGGTCGGTCCGAGCAGGGCCTTGATGTCGCCCATCAGCGCCGTGCTGGGCCGCACGCGCAGCCCCTGGTCGAGCCGCAGCACGGTCTCGCGGCTGCCGTTGACCAGCTTCAGCTGCACCTCGGTGGTGCCCGGATGGCTGCCGAGCACCTCGCGCAGCCGCTCGACGACCGGCGGCGTGCAGCGGGCCGCGGGCATGGAGACCAGCACCGGACCGCGCGGGCCCTCGGTGAGCTCGGGGATGGTCACCTCGGAGCCGAACAGCGACGGCTGGTCGTCGCGCCGGCTGATCCGCCCCTTGACCACGATGATCTGGTCGCGGACGACCTTCTCCGACACCTCGGCCCAGGTCTTGGGGAAGAACAGCACCTCGATGCCGGACTCGAGGTCCTCGAGCGTGGCGATCGCCCAGGGCGCGCCCTGCTTGTTCGTCCGCGGGGAGACCGAGGTGAGGATGCCCGCGATGGTCACGTTCGCGCCGTCCTCGACACCGCCCGCGTTGATCTCGGCGATGGGGGTGTCGGCGTGCGACGTGAGCACGTGCTCGACGCCGTGCAGCGGGTGGTCGGACACGTAGAGGCCGAGCATGTCGCGCTCGAAGACCAGTCGTTCGGACTTCGACCAGTCGGCCGTGGGGATGACGATGTCCAGCGCCCCGCTGAACGGGTCGTCTGCCTCCGCGCCGTCGCCGAAGCTGCCGAACAGGTCGAACTGCCCCTCGGCCTCCTTGCGCTTGAGCGCCATGGCCGAGTCGACAGCCTGGGCGTGGACCGCGGCGATGCCCTGCCGCGAGTGGCCCAGCGAGTCGAACGCCCCGGCCTTGGCCAGGGACTCGATCACCTTCTTGTTGCAGGCGACCGTGTCGATCTTGCGCATGAAGTCGGCGAAGTCCTTGAAGGGGCCCTTCTCCTCGCGGGCCCGGACGATCGAGTCGACGACGTTGTGCCCGACGTTGCGCACCGACGCCATGCCGAATCGGATGTCGGTGCCGACGGCGGTGAAGTCCCAGGACGACTCGTTCACGTCCGGCGGCAGCACCTTGATGCCCATCCGGCGGCACTCGGCCAGGTAGATCGGCCGACGGTCCTTGTCGTCGCCGACGCTGGTGAGCAGGCCGGCCATGTATTCGGCCGGGTAGTTGGCCTTGAGGTAGCCCGTCCAGTACGAGATCAGGCCGTACGCCGCGGAGTGCGCCTTGTTGAAGGCGTAGTCGGCGAACGGGACGAGGATGTCCCAGAGCGTCTTGATCGCGGCGGCGGAGAACCCGTTGGCCACCATGCCGGCCTCGAAGCCGACGAACTCGGCGTCCAGGACGGACTTCTTCTTCTTGCCCATCGCGCGGCGCAGCAGGTCGGCCTTGCCGAGCGAGTACCCGGCGACCTTCTGCGCGATCGCCATGACCTGCTCCTGGTAGACGATCAGGCCGTAGGTCTGGCCGAGGATCTCCTCCAGCGGCTCGGCGAGCTCCGGGTGGATCGGGGTGATCTCCTGCTGGCCGTTCTTGCGCAGCGCGTAGTTCGTGTGCGAGTTCGCGCCCATCGGGCCGGGTCGGTAGAGCGCGCCGACGGCCGAGATGTCCTCGAAGTTGTCGGGGCGCATGAGCCGCAGCAGCGAGCGCATCGGCCCGCCGTCGAACTGGAAGACGCCCAGGGTGTCGCCGCGGGCGAGGAGGTCGTAGGTGTTCTTGTCGGTGAGGTCCTTGCTGATCTCGTCGAGATCGACCGGGTCCTTGCCGTTGATGACGATGTTGCGCAGCGCGTCGTCGATGACCGTGAGGTTGCGCAGGCCCAGGAAGTCCATCTTCAGCAGGCCGAGCGTCTCGCAGGTCGGGTAGTCGAACTGCGTGATGACCGCGCCGTCGGACTCCCGCCGCATGATCGGGACGCTGTCGATCAGCGGGTAGCGGCCGATGATGACGCCGGCCGCGTGCACGCCCCACTGGCGCTTCAGGCCCTCGAGCTTGCGGGCCTGGTCGACGACCTCGGCGGCACCCGGGTCGGACTCGTAGCGGGCCCGGAACTCCGTGGCCTCCTTGTAGCGCGGGTGGGCCGGGTCGAAGATCCCCGACAGCGGGATGTCCTTGCCCATCACGCCCGGGGGCATGAGCTTGGTGAGCTCGTCGCCCACCGAGTACGGGCGGTCGAGCACGCGGGCGGCGTCCTTGATCGCGGCCTTCGCCTTGATCGTGCCGTACGTGACGATCTGGCTGACCCGCTCCTCGCCGTACTTCTCCGACACGTAGCGGATGACCTCACCGCGGCGGCGGTCGTCGAAGTCGATGTCGACGTCGGGCATGGAGACGCGCTCGGGGTTGAGGAACCGCTCGAAGATCAGCCCGTGCGCCAGCGGGTCGAGGTCGGTGATGCCCATGGCGTAGGCGGCCAGCGAGCCGGCCGCGGAACCACGGCCCGGGCCCACGCGGATGCCCTGCTCCTTGGCCCAGTTGATGAAGTCGGCGACCACGAGGAAGTACCCCGGGAAGCCCATCTGGCAGATGATCCCGGTCTCGTAGTCGGCCTGCTTGCGCACGTGGTCGGGGATGCCGGTCGGCCAGCGCTTGTGCAGGCCGCGCTCGACCTCCTTGATGAACCACGACGTCTCGTCCTCGCCCGGGGGCAACGGGAAGCGCGGCATGAGGTCGGCGCCCTCGGTGAAGGACACCTCGCACTGCTCGGCGACCACCAGCGTGTTGTCGCAGGCCACGGCCAGGTCGCCGGGGAACAGCGCGCGCATCTCCGCGGCGGTCTTGAGGTAGTAGCCGTCGCCGTTGAACCGGAAGCGGTTGGTCTCGTTCAGCCGCGAGCCGGTCTGGATGCACAGGAGCGCGTCGTGGGCGGCCGCGTCCTCCTTGTGCGTGTAGTGCAGGTCGTTGGTCGCCAGCAGCGGGATGCCGAGGTCCTTCGCGATGGCCATCAGCGCCGGGCGGGTCTTCTTCTCGATGGACAGGCCGTGGTCCATCAGCTCGGCGTAGAAGTTCTCCTTGCCGAAGATGTCCTGGAAGTCGGCCGCCGCCTGGCGCGCCCGCTCCTCCTTGCCGGCCCGCAGCCACATGTTGACCTCGCCGGAGGGGCATCCGGTGGTGGCGATGAGGCCCGTGCCGTAGCGCTCGAGCAGGTCCCGGTCGAAGCGCGGCTTGCGGTACTGCCCCTCGAGGCTCGCGAGCGAGGAGATCCGGAAGAGGTTGTGCATGCCCTCGGTGGTGCGGGCGAGCAGGGTCATGTGCGTGTACGCGGCCTTGCCGCGGTTGGACCCGCCGTCGCCCTCCTCGTCGAGGAGGTTGTCGCCGAAGTCGAAGGGCGCGCGGTCGAACCGGGAGCCGGGCGTGTAGTAGCCCTCCATGCCGATGATCGGCTTCACGCCGGCGCCGGTCGCGTGCTTGTAGAAGTCGTAGGCGCCGAACACGTTGCCGTGGTCGGTCATCGCCAGGGCGGGCATCCCCTGCGCGGCAGCCGCCGCCGTCACCTCGGGCAACTTGGCCGCGCCGTCGAGCATCGAGTACTCGGTGTGCACGTGCAGGTGCGCGAACGAATCGGACGGACTGCTTGTCACGGGTGCTGGTACTCCTCGGTGGTCGTGCGTGCCCGTCGTCGCAGGAACCGGCGGGCGACCGGCGGGGAAGACCGGTGCAGCTGTGCTCTGTGCTCGCTGGAGGGGGGCGGACGGCCCCTCGATCCTCGCACCGTCGAGGTCTACTCCGGGGGACCGACAGAAAAGTGTTTCGACACAGGCGGACCGATCCGTCACATCCGCCCCGACGCCCCCGTCCCGTCGGCCGGGACCACCAGGAGATGGTGCCGACGGCGGAGCGCCCTCGTGCGCAGGATCACGGTCGCGCCCCCGAGCACCAGCACGGCGACCGCGGCGTGCACCAGGCCGCGACGGAGGTAGTCGTCGCCCGTGCCGTCGACCGTCCAGGTCAGGACCTCGCGGACCGACCAGAACGGCAGCGCGCGGGTCGCCGGATCGGCCGGGTCGAGGATCATCTGCAGACCCGAGACCACCAGCAGCAGCATCGCGGCCTCCAGCGGACGGCGGACGAGCGCCGCCACGAGCAGGCCGAACGGCAGCGCGACCGCCGCGGTCAGGCCCATGCCGAGCAGCACCCCGGCGCCGCGGTCCAGGTCGCGGTCGAGCAGCACGACGAGGGCGTACCCGGCGACCAGCGGGACCGCCAGCGCGGCCAGGCCCAGCACCCGGCCGGCCAGGAGCTCGCCACTGCGGTAGCCGGCCAGGCGCAGCCGAGGGTCGATGGCCTGGCCGGCGATCCCGGCGAATGCCGCCAGCGTGCTCAGCGCCCATGCCATCCCGACGGCCAGGAACCGGATCGACTGGCCGGTCAGCTCGTGCCGAGCGACGTAGAAGGCCAGCGGCACGACGACCATGAGGACGACGACGGTGCGCCGCCGGAGCAGCTCGACGGCGGTGGCCCGCGCCACGACCAGGGCGCGCCTCACGACCGCCCCCGCGGGCCGCCCGCTGCCCGTCCGGCTGCGACGACGCCGAGCTCCAGCACGTGGTCGACGCGCTTGAGCTGCTCGGGCCGGTGGGTGACGACGACGACCGCGGCACCGCTGTCGCGCCAGTGCCACACCTGCTCCCAGAAGTCGAGGAACGCGTCGCCGTCGAACCCCTGGTAGGGCTCGTCGAGCAGCAGCACGCTCGGCTCCCCGAGCGCCGCCAGGACCACGTTGAGCTTCTGACGGGTGCCGCCCGAGAGGTCCCCTACCGGCCGGCGGTCGGGCAGCCAGTCCAGCGCCCGCGCCAGCTCGGTGCCCTGCCGTCGGGCGGTCGCCCGGTCCAGGCCGCGGCCGGCCCCGACCAGCTCGAAGTGCTCGTCGGCGCGCAGCAGGTCCACCAGGGCGGGCTGCTGCGGGCAGTAGCCCAGGGCGCCGGCCACCGTCACCGTGCCGGCGTCGGGCGACTCCAGCCCGGCGCAGATGCGCAGCAGGGTGGACTTCCCCGCGCCGTTGGGCCCGACGATCGCCAGGACCTCCCCCGCGGCCACCGCGGCGTCGACGCCGTCGAGGACCACCCGGCGCCGATAGCTCTTGTGCACACCGCTGATCACGAGCCGCGGTTCGGCCGCCGACGGCGCCTCCGGCCGCTGGAGCTGCTCGGCGACCACCCGCGCGTACTCCTCGGGCGCACCGAACGCCGCCTCGGCGTCCTCCCCGCTGTCGGCGAGGTGCTGCGCCACCTCGGCCAGCACCTGGTCGCAGTGCCAGCGCTCCACGTTCTCCCGCCGGAGGGCGCGGTCCAGCCCGGCCAACCAGGGGCCGGGGTCGCGGGCGGTCACCGTCCCGCCTCGACCGCCAGCGCGCCGTCCACCCGGGCGGCGAAGGCCGACCACTCGCGCCGCTCCCGGTCGAGCAGGTCCGTGCCGGCCGGGGTGATCGCGTAGTACTTGCGCTGCGGCCCGCTGGACGACTCCACCCACCGCGCCCGGATCAGCTCGGCGCGCTCCAGGCGGCCGAGCACGGGGTAGAGCGTCCCGCCGGGCACCGCCCCGACGCCGGCGTCCTCCAGCGCTCGGGCGATCCCGTAGCCGTAGGACTCACCGCGGCGCAGCTCGGCGAGCACGCACAGGTCCAGGACACCGCGCAGCCACTGGGCGCGCCGATCGTCAGCCATGACGCCGGACACTAGCGACGCCATCTAGCTGACGCCGCTATCTAGTCCGGCGTGTTCCGCCAGGTGCCGGCGCATCGTGACGTGCGCGATCCCGGCCTCCTCGTACACCTCGCCGACGGCGGTGTAGCCGGCCCGCTCGTAGAAGCCACGGGCGGTCACCTGGGCGTGGAGCTCGATCTCGGGCACCCCGCGCTCGGCCGCCTGCCTCTCCAGCTCGGCGAGCACCGCAGCGCCGTGGCCGCTCCCCCGCGCCGCGGGGTCGGTCGCCATGCGGCCGATGCTCGCCGGCCCGTCGTCCCCCAGCAGCAGCCGTCCGGTGGCGACCACCCGGCCGGTCGCGTCGCGGCTGAGCGCGTGCACCGCCGTGGCGTCCCGGTCGTCCTGCTCGATCTCCGGGGGCACCCCCTGCTCGTCGACGAAGACGCGGGTGCGCAGGGCGACGACCTCGGGCCAGTCGGCCGGTCCGGCGACCGCCGCGGTCGGGCCGCTCACCGGGCACCCCGGCCGGCGGGCAGCACCCGGGCGGGCACGAGCAGGAAGCGCAGGTCGATGGCCGCGTGCAGCAGGACGGGCAGCAGCAGCGAACCGGTCTCCAGGTAGAGGGCGGCCATGATGCCGCCGAGGACGCCGGTGGTGAGGATCCCCACGCCACCCTGGTAGGCGTGCGCCAGTCCGAAGGCGACGGCGGCAATCGCGACCAGGACCCAGATCGACGGGCCCCCCACCAGCGCCGACACCACCGCGAGGAAGAAGCCGCGGTACAGCCACTCCTCGCAGACGCCGGCAGTGATGCCGACGACGGTGAACAGCCGCCGCTCCCGCGGCGTACGCGGGAGGAGTGCCAGCGTCGCGTGAGCCGGCGGCTCCGCGTGCCGCCCCTCCCCCGCCCGCCGGGCCCGGGGCGACGCCTCCAGCAGCGCGCCGCCGCGCAGCGCCCGGGTCGAGACCAGCACGAAGACCAGGACGAGCACGACGACCGCGCCGGTGATCGCGCCGGGCCACGACTGCGGCCAGCGCAGCCCGACCGCTGCGGCGTCGACGTCCGGTGCGCCGAGCCAGATGGCCAGGACCAGCAGCGAGAGCCCCCACTCGAGGACCAGCAGCCGCCGGTAGAAGGAGCGCCGCGCTCCGGGGTCGGTGCGCAGCCGCCCCTCGAACCGCCGGTGCAGTACCTGCCCGACGACCGGCTCGCCCACCACGAGGTAGCCCGCGACCACGACAGCGGCCAGGGCAGCGGGGCCGAAGTCGTCCAAGGACACCGGCAGGCTCGTGCCCGGGGTCATGGCCGGCGTCAGGCTTCGGCGCGCAGGACGTCCAGCGCGCGGGCGAGGTCGGCCGGGTAGTCGCTCGTGAACTCCACCCAACGCCCGTCGGCGGGGTGCTCGAAGCCGAGCCGGACGGCGTGCAGCCACTGCCGCTCGACGCCGAGGCGGGCGGCGAGCGTCGGGTCGGCGCCGTAGGTGGTGTCCCCGACGCAGGGGTGCCGGAGGGCGCTGAAGTGCACCCGGATCTGGTGGGTGCGGCCGGTCTCCAGCCGGATGTCGACGAGGCTCGCGGCCGGGAAGGCCTCGATCACCTCGTAGTGCGTCACCGAGGGCCGTCCGCCGGAGACGACGGCGAACCGCCAGTCGTGCCGCGGGTGCCGGTCGATCGGGGCGTCGATGGTGCCCCGCGACGGATCGGGATGCCCCTGCACCAGCGCGTGGTAGCCCTTGCTGACCGTGCGCTCCTTGAAGGCGGCCTTCAGCGACGTGTAGGCCCGCTCGCTCTTCGCGACCACCATGATCCCGGTGGTCGCGGCGTCCAGCCGGTGGACCACGCCCTGCCGCTCGGCCGCTCCCGACGTGGAGATCCGGTAGCCGGCCGCGGCGAGCCCGCCGATCACGGTCGGCCCGTCCCAGCCCGGGCTCGGGTGCGCCGCGACGCCGACGGGCTTGTCCACGACCACGATGTCGTCGTCGTCGTGCAGGATCGTCATGCCCTCGACGGGCTTCGGTGCCGCCGGCTCGCCCGGCGGTGGAGGAAGCTCGACCTCGAGCCAGCTGCCGCCGCTGAGCCGGTCGCCCTTGCCGCGCACCCGCCCGTCGACGACGACGTTGCCCGCGTCGGCCACCTCCGCGGCGACCGTGCGGGTCAGCCCGAACAACCGCGAGAGGGCCTGGTCGACGCGCTGCCCCTCCAGCCCGTCGGGCACGGGGAGCGCCCGGTAGAGGCCGGGGGACGTCGTCACGCCCCCATTGTGACCGGCGCGCGCCTGCGCAGGGCTCAGGCGGGTTCGGAAGGGGTGGCCGCGCTCTTCGCGCCGACGCGCGTGCCGTCGAACTCGATGCCGCGCAGGGCCAGCAGCGCGCCGAGGATGCCGCCGCAGACGATCGCCGAGTCAGCCACGTTGAACACCGGCCAGATCCGGCCGTCGGGGGCGAACGCCGACAGGAAGTCGACCACGCCGCCCCGGAGGAACCCGGGGTCGCGGAAGATCCGGTCGACGAGGTTGCCGAGCGCCCCGCCGAGCACCAGCCCCAGCGCCACCGCCCAGCCGGTCGAGAAGAGCCGGCGCGCCGTGCGCACGATCACCACCGCGACGACGACGGCGATCAGGCTGAAGACGATGGTCCAGCCCTCGGCGAAGGAGAACGCGGCGCCGACGTTGCGCAGCTGGGTCAGGTAGATCAGCCCGCCGAGGACGCGGATGTCCTCCCCCGGCTCGATGGTCGCGACGACGACGACCTTGCTGACCAGGTCGAGGACGAAGACGCCGACGGCGAGCGCGACCAGCAGCCGGGTGCGCGGCCGGGACCGCGAGGGCGGCGGCCGGGTTCTCCGGCTCGGGCTCGGACAGGACGCACTCCTCGATTCGGGCGGATCGACTCAGGCGGACGAGGACCGGCCGCGGACACCGACGATAGCCGCGGCGGTGCCCCGATCCGGTCAGTCGAGCTCGAAGTCCGGCGCCGTGGCCTCCGGGTCGTCGACCCCGTCCCGTTCGGTCATCGCCGCCACCGGCGTCACGAGGTCCTCCGGCACCTCGGGCAGCACCCGCGCGAAGTAGTCGCGGGCCGCGGACGTCGTCCCGACGTCCAACCCCGCCGCCTCGGACAGGAACCAGCGGTGCTCGAGGATCTCGTGGAAGATCTCCGCCTGGTCCAGGCGGGTGCGCAGGTGCGCGGGGATCGCGCGGACGATCGGCTCGAAGATCTCGGTGAGCCACCGGCTCGCCGCGACCGCCTCCGGGACGCGTCGATGCTCGGACTGCTCGAGCCAGCCGCGGAACGAGGCGATGTCGGCGAGCAGCCGCCGCGCCTGGTTCTCCTGCACGTCGAGTCCGGTGCGGGCGAACAGCACCCGGCGGTGGTGGCCCGGCTCGGCCACGCGCGTCGTCAGCTTGAGCCGGCTGCCGCCGCCCGCGTCCTCGATCAGCTCCACCTCGTCGACGTCGAAACCCAGCTCGTTGAGCCGACGGATGCGCTCACCGATCCGGTACCGCTGCTCGTGCCGCTGCATCACCTCCTCGTCGGTGAGCTCCGCCCACAGCCGGCGATAGCGGTCGACGAGGTCCGCGGCTGCCTCGACGGGATCGAGGTCCTCGGCCAGCAGATCCCCCGCCTGCAGGTCCATCAGCTCGGCGGCGACCTTCTCGAAGGCGATGTCGAGGTCGTAGGCGCGCTGGCCGGCGGAGAGCTGCGCGTGGATCTCGGCGGTCTCGGAGTCGACCAGGTAGGCAGCCAGCGCCCCGGCGTCGAAGCGGAACAGCGTGTTCGACAGCGAGCAGTCGCCCCAGAAGACCCCGGCCAGATGCAGCCGCACGAGGAGTTCCACCTGCGCGTCCATCAGCCGGTCGGTCATGTGCGCACCGCGGGGGTTGGCGAACAGCGCGCGGAACGACGAGGAGAAGTCGAGGAACCGGGTGACCAGGATGGCGTCGAGGTCGTCGGGCCGGTCCACGACGACGCCCAGCACCTCGACCGCCGGGATCCCCATCTGACCGATCCGGCGCAGGATCGAGTACTCGCGCCGGGCCAGCCGCTCGGGGATCTCCTTGAGCGCGAAGACCTCGCCGTCCTCCGCGATGAAGCGCACGACGTGCCGCGAGATGCCGCGTTGCGGGATCTCGGTGAGCCGGTCGTCCTTCCAGTCCTCCAGCGGCTCGTTCCACGGCAGGTTCAGCAGGCCCGCAGCCCTCTCCGCCGGAGGGCTGAAGACGAAGCGCACGGTCTTCCCCGATCCGAGGAGGAGCGATCAGGGAACGAACGGGGCGGTGAGCCCGGCGCGCAGCAGCCTGCGGGTGGTCTCCAGTCCCCACTCGTCGAGTCCGCGGAGCCGGTCGCTGCTGGCCCGCAGCCCGCTGTAGCGCTCGACGATCTCGGCCCAGTCCTCCCGGCGCTCGACGTGGCTGCCGGCCACCAGGCAGTCGGCGTCGTTGGTCCAGAACCGGCCCTGCTGCCACGCCCGCCACCGGCTGTTCTGCGCAGCGGCGCGCTGCGAGGGCTGGGAGAGGTCCTCGTCGAGTGGTTCGAAGTGATGTCCGATGTCCGGGCCCACGCGCATGGCGTCGACCAGGCCCACGCTGGGCAGGATCGGGGCGCCGCAGCCCAGCAGGAACGAGTCGGGACCGATGGCCTCGCGGATGGTGCGCAGCCCGTGCCGGTACGCCTCGGTGCCGCTGATCCCGTCGTCGGCGCGCGGGCCCTCCATCGCCCCCGCGTAGATGAAGTCGATCTTGAAGTAGTCGATGCCGAGGTCGCGGAAGGTGCCGAACACCTCGCGCAGGTACGCCTCGGCCCCCGGGTGGGTCGTGTCGAGGGCCCGGAGCTGCTGGCCGCCCCAGCCGTCGTGCGCCGGGGTGCCCGGGACCAGCCAGTCCGGGTGTTCGCGGGCGGTGGCCGACCGTTCCCCCACCAGGAACGGCGCGACCCAGATGCCGGCCCGGCGCCCGGCTCCGCGGATGCGGTCGACGATGTCGCGGAGCGAGGCGAACCGCTCCGAGAGCACGAGCCAGTCGCCGATCTCGGCCTGGTAGCCGTCGTCGATCTGCACGACCTCGATGTCCAGGTCGAGGTCGCCGATCGCGGCCAGGTTCTCCTCGATGTCGTCCTGGGTGACGTGCTCGAAGTAGTGGTACCAGGAGCACCACGCGGTCGGCGGCCGACGCAGCGGACCGACCCCGGACGCCGCGGCGAACCGGTCGCCCCACTCGGCGAGTGCCAGGTCCACGGCCAGGTAGGGAGCCCCCTCCTCCGCCGCAGCGGGGATCACCACCGCGTCGACGTCCGGACTGCCCGACACGACCACCTGGTCGCCGTCGACCTGCGCACGCACCGACGGGATCGCCCCGTCGGCCGAGCGTGCGCCGAAGACGTGCACGCCGTCGCCGGTGCCGGGGTCGACGGCGAGCAGCCCCTCGCCCCAGAACGCGTCGTGCGGCGCCGTCCGGTCCGGGTGGTAGTTGCCCACCCGGCGCTGCTCGCTGACCGGCCGGAACGGCCGCTCGTCGAGCCGGTAGGCGACGGTCGGGCTCCACGACTGCCAGCCGTGCTCGTAGACCGTGGCCCGGGACAGGTCCACCGGGATCCGGGAGAGGACCTCCGCCTCGACGTCGGTCATGACCGCTCCCCCACCCCCGATGGAACCTGCCCCGCAGCTGCCCCGATTCTCCCGATCGCGCTCAGCCCTTGACCGCGCCTGCGGTCATGCCGCGGACGAAGTACCGCTGGAGCGACAGGAAGACGATGATCGGGACGATCATCGTGAACAGGCCACCGGCGGTGATCAGCTGCCAGCCCTGGCCCTGCTGCCCGAGCAGCCGGCTGAGCGACACGGTCAGCGGTGCGTTGCTCCCGGCGAACACCAGCGCGTTGAGCAGGTCGTTCCACACCCACAGGAACTGGAAGATCGCGAACGAGGCGAGCACCGGCGTCGACATGGGCAGGATCAGCCGCCAGAAGGTCTGGAAGTGGCTGGCCCCGTCGATCTTGGCCGACTCGATGACCTCCCTGGGCAGCGTCGCCATGTAGTTGCGGATGATGTAGACCGCCAGCGGCATGCCGAAGCCGATGTGCGTGAGCCAGACCGCGGGCAGCGTCCCGTTCAGGCCCAGCGCCCCGTAGAACTTCAGCAGGGGCACCAGCGCCACCTGGCTCGGCACCACCAGCAGGGCCACGATCACGATCAGCAGCAGGTCGCGGCCGGGGAACTGCATGAACGTGAACGCGTAGCCGGCGAACGCGGCGATCAGGATCGGGATGACCGTCGCCGGGATCGTGATGGCCAGGCTGTTGACGAACGCCGTCGCCCATGTCGGTCCGCTGGAAGACCTCGCGTGTAGTTCTCGAAGGTCAGATCGCGTGAAGTTGGCCGGCGTCGTGAAGACCGTCCACCAGCCGGACGTTGCCGCCTCGTCCTGGGGGCGGAACGACGTGATCGCGAGGCCCAGCGTCGGCACCACCCACGCGAGGCAGATCAGCGCGAGGACGATCCGCACCCACAGCGGCGACTTGCCGGTCGGATCCTTGCGCTTGGTGCGGGTGACCCCCGAGACAGGCTGTTTCGGAACCTGGACCGGAGTCGCCGTGACCGCTTGCGTTCCGCTCATCGGGCGGCCTCCTCGGCACGGAACTGACGGACCTGGAACACCAGGACCGGGATCATGATGATCAGCAGCATGACGACGATCGCGGCGGCGTAACCGCCGTTCCGGTTGGTGAACAACTGGTTGAAGAAGTCGACCGCGATGACGTTGGTGTTGAAGTTGCCGTTGGTCATCACGTAGACGACGTCGAAGGTCTTCAGCACCCCGATCAGCACGGTGATGAAGACGGTGATCAGCGTCGTGCGGATCTGCGGGATGACGATCCGGAAGAAGATCGCCCCCTCGCCCGCACCGTCGAGCCGGGCGGCCTCGAGGGTCTCGGTCGGCACGCCCTTGATCGCCGCGGACAGCAGGACCATCGCGAAGCCGGCCTGCAGCCAGAGGAACATGACCATCAGCAGCAGGCTGTTGAACCGGAAGTCCGAGATCTGCAGCCAGTTCACCGGCTCGCCACCGAAACCGGTGACGATGCCGTTGAGCAGGCCGATCTGGTTCTGCGTCGGCGGGTTGGCCGCGTAGACGAACCGCCAGATGACGGCTGCGCTGACCCCGCCGATCGCCATCGGGAGGAAGATCAGCGTCTTCGAGATCTTCTCGCCCCGGGGCCGGAGCCGGTCGGCCAGGGTGGCGATCAGCAGCCCGATCACGATCGACCCGGCCGGCGCGAGCAGGATCCACAGGAACGTGTTGAACAGCGTGTTCTGGAAGTTCGGCGAGACGAGCAGCTCGGTGTAGTTGTCGAAGCCGACGAACGCCGTGCTGTTCTTGTTCGCGAACGAGTACACGAACGTCTGGATGGCGGGATAGATCAGGTACAGCCCGATGGCTGCCAAGGCCGGCAGCAGGTAGAGGAAGGGCTTGACCCGGTCCTCCCACTTCCCCGGGAGCAGCTCCGCGAGCTTGTTGAGCAGCCAGTACAGGACGATCGCGCCGACCACACCGCCGATGACCGCGATGATGGCGTTGATGATCTTGATGGTCACGGGGAGCCTCCCGTCAGTGCGGGTGGGAAGACGAGGACGGGTGGGGGTGCCGGGCGGTCGCGCCGCCCGGCACCCCGGGTCGGCCGGATCAGGCCGGCCAGCTGTTCTCGATGTTGTCCAGCGTCGTCGGGATGTCCTGGCCGCCGCTGATCCAGGCGACCATCTCCCGCCAGAAGGAACCGGACCCGACCTCACCCGGCATCTGGTCCGAGCCGTCGAACACGAAGTCGGTCGACTCGTAGGCGACCGTGGCGATCGCCGCGAAGGTCTCGTTCGGGTACAGGCTGACGTCGAAGTCGGTCCGCGGCGAGATCCAGTTGCCGCTGGCTCCGTACTCCGTCGTCCCGAAGTCCGACGAGGCCAGGAACTTGATCAGCTCCTGCGCGGCCTCGTTGTCCTGGGCGAAGATGCCGGCGAGGTCACCGCCGCCGAGGACCGGCTTGTCGTCGGCCGTCTGACCCGGCATCGGGAAGACGCCGACGGTGTTGTCGAGGTCGGCCAGCACGTCGTCCGGGAAGCCCACCTGCCTGCGCGACGAAGTTGCCCTGCCGGTACATGAAGCAGCCCGGCGGCTCGTCGAACATGGGGTTGGCCGCGGTGTTGAAGTTGTTGCTGGCGATCGACTGACGGCCACCGTTGGTGCGACCCTCGGCGAGGAGCAGCGCCTCCATCTGCTCGAGCGTCTCGGCCACCGTGTCGTCGTTGAACGGGACCTCGTGGGCGACCCACTCCTTGTAGGCGTCGGCACCGTTGTTGATCACGTACAGGTTCTCGACCCAGTCGGTGGCCGGCCAGCCGGTCGCCGCCTCGGACTCGATGCCGAAGCACCACGGGGTCGTGCCCGTTTCCTGGATCTGGTCGGTGAGGGCCACCAGGTCGTCGTAGGTCTCCGGGACCTCGTAGCCGGCAGCCTCGAAGGCCTGCTTCGGGTAGAACACGATGCTCTTGACGTTGATGCTCATCGGCACCGCGTACTGCGTGCCGTCGACCTGGCCCGTCTCGAGCACGCCCTGGACGTGCTGCTCGAGCTCGCCCTCGTCGACGACGTCGGAGAGGTCGGCGAGCAGGCCCTGCTCGGCCATCTCGACCATGATGCCGGGCTGCGGGAACAGCGCCACGTCGGGCGCGTCGTTGCCCTGCACGCGGGTGTTGATCAGCTGGTTGAAGTTACCGGTCTGCGAGAAGTTGACGGTGTATGCCGTTCTCCTCCGCCCATGCCTCGACCTCGGCCTTGAAGCCTTCTTCCTGGCCGCCCGAGAAGGCGTACATGACCTCGATGGTGTCGCTGGTGTTGTCGCTACCGCCCCCGCCACCGCCCTCTTCGCTGAGGCAGCCGGCCGTGAGGACGGCGACGGCACCCAGCGTGGCTGCCGCGGAAATTCTCGATCTGGTGCGCATGTGCACTCCTTCGGACACTTGCTTGGTCGAGGGATCGACCCGGGCGGCGGAGACGGTCCGCCCGGGGTGGACGGGGGGTGCCCGGCCGCGGCGCGGCCGGAGATCTGGACTCCGATCAGGTCTGGGATACGCGCGAGGCCCCACCGCTGGCGCCGGGCGCGGGTGCGGCGACGGCGTCCCCGGAGACCCGGCGGCCGGTCTCGGCCGAGAAGACGTGGACCTCGGCCGGGTCGATCTGGATGTGGATGGTCTCGCCCTTCATGGGCGGCCTGCGGGCATCGACGCGCAGCGTGATGAGCTTGTCGCCCTCCTTCGAGCGCGACGTGTGCATGGTTCCGTAGGCGAAGGCGTCGGAGCCCAGCTCCTCGACCACCACGACCTCGAAGGGGTAGCCCTCGCCCTCGCCGACCACCTTCGTCGACTCGGGCCGGAAGCCCAGCGTCGCCGTCTGCGAGTTCTCGGCAGCCAGCGCGGCCATGGTCTCCCGCGGCAGCGGGAACGAGCGACCGCCCAGGTGGGCGCCGTCCGCCTCGAGGTCGACGTCGACGAGGTTCATCGCCGGGGAGCCGATGAAGCCGGCGACGAACACGTTGTCCGGCTTGTCGTAGAGGTTGCGCGGGGTGTCGACCTGCATCAGGTCGCCGTCCTTGAGCACGCACACCCGGTCGCCCATCGTCATGGCCTCGACCTGGTCGTGGGTGACGTAGACGGTGGTGACGCCCGAGCCGGCGCTGCAGCGCCGCGATCTCGGTGCGGGTCTGCACGCGCAGCTTCGCGTCGAGGTTGGACAGCGGCTCGTCCATCAGGAACGCCTGCGGGTTCCGCACGATGGCGCGGCCCATCGCCACCCGCTGCCGCTGGCCACCGGAGAGCGCCTTCGGCTTGCGGTCGAGGTACTGGGTGAGGTCGAGGATCTTCGCGGCCTCCTCGACCCGCTTGCGCATCTCGTCCTTGTTCATCCCCGAGATCTTCAGCGCGAAGCCCATGTTGTCCGCGACGGTCATGTGCGGGTACAGCGCGTAGTTCTGGAACACCATCGCGATGTCCCGGTCCTTGGGCGCCAGGTGCGTGACGTCCCGGTCGCCGATCCGGATGCTGCCCTCGGTGACGTTCTCCAGGCCCGGCCAGGGCCCGCAGCGACGTCGACTTCCCGCAGCCGGACGGGCCGACCAGCACCAGGAACTCGCCGTCGGCGATGTCGAGGTTCAGCGAGTTCACCGAAGGCCGTTCGGCTCCGGGGTACTGCACGGTCGCGTGGTCGTAAGTGATGGCGGCCATGTGGCGTCCTCTCCGCTGGGGGCCTCGTTCCGCCTGCACCGGCACCTCCCGGCGTCGGAAACCCGCAGGTCTCCGGCCTCGCCGGTGCATTGATCGAACCTTGGCACGGGCATGTGTTGCACGCCACAGGAGTGACGGCTGAGGCAGGTTCCGTTATCCAGCGGTTACCGGGCGCCCGCGTGTTGGCCGCTCAGCCGCCCGTGTCGGCCTTCGCCGCGACACCGCGCAGAACGGGGCCGGACAGCTCGTGGTCGCGGAGATCGGGGCGCACCGCGCACAGCGTCCCCGCGACGTCGAGGACGAGGTAGCCGGGCTCGAGGTCGACCCCGCGGCTGGTGGCTCCGCCGTCGGCGCGGCGGATGGCCAGCTCGGCGGTCAGTGGGCCGGAGGGGGCGTCCGCGCAGGTCAGCCGGATCGACAACGGGATCGACAGCTCGCCGCCCACGGGGATCGTCACGGCGACGTCGTCCCGCATGCGCAGCCGCAGCCCCTCGCCGCCGCCGCCGATCCCGGTGACCGTCACCGAGCGGGGGCCGTCGTTGCGCACGACGACGAAGTACGACACCCGCCCGCCCGGCGGGGAGGTCGACGAGCTCTCCAGCGCCAGCGAGGTGACCAGGTCGATGCGCTGGGCGCGCTCGCGGTCGGCCGCCCGGTCGCGCAGCCAGAGGATCCCGGCGACCACCAGTAGCACGACGACGAGGACGGCAGCGAGCCGACGAACCGGCCCGGGCACGGTCTCCCACCACCGCGGTCCGGTGCCGTTCTCGAGGAGGTCGACCTGCTCGGGGCCGGAGGACACACCCTCATGGTGCGCCCTTCAGTCGGATTCGCTCGCCGCGCCGGTCTCCCCCCGCCAGCTGGCCAGCCGGCCCGCGCGGCTCACCGCCCGCAGCCGCCGCTCGGCCGCGGCCCGCGAGCGCCGGGCCGACACCAGCAGGGCCTGGTCCCCGCGACGCAGCCGGGTGGTGTCGTCGGGCACGAAGGACCGCCCGTCGCGCACGACCAGGACGACGGCGGCGTCCTCGGGCAGCCGCAGCTCGGGGAGGTACACGCCGTGCAGGCGGGAGCCGGGCGGCACGGTGAGCTGCATCAGGTCGGCGTCGAGCTCGTCCAACGGCGCCGACTCCACCTCGACGTCGCGGGGAGTGATCGGCGCCGCGATCTGCAGCCGGCGGGCGACCCACGGCAGCGACCAGCCCTGCACGATCGTGAAGACGACGACCAGGACGAAGACGGTGTCGAAGATGATGGTCGCGCCGGGCACGTCGAAGGTGAGCGGGAAGGTCGCCAGCACGATGGGGACGGCGCCGCGCAGGCCGGCCCACGAGACGAAGGCCTGCTGCGCCCAGGGCATGCGGAACCAGACGAGGCTCAGGACCACCGACAGCGGCCGGGCGACGAGCAGCAGTGCGCCGCCGACGACCAGTGCCGGGCCGAGCGCGTCGAGCAGACGGGGCGGCGAGGCCAGCAGGCCGAGCAGCACGAACAGCCCGATCTGGGCGAGGGAGGCCATGCCCTCGGCGAAGCCGATGCTGGCCGACCGGTGCGGGAGCGCGGCGTTGCCGAGGACGACCCCGCACAGGTAGACGGCGACGAACCCCGAGGTGTGCGCGAGGGACGCCGCCGCGAAGGCGAGCACGCTGAGCGCGAGCATGGCCAGCGGGTAGAAGCCGGCCACGGGGAGCGCCACGCGGCGGAGCAGCTCGGCGCCGCCGAACCCGATGAGTCCACCGATCGCGGCGCCGCCGACCAGCTCGAGCACCACGACGACGCCGATCAGCCACCAGGGGCCGGACTCCTCGCCGACGATGTTCGCGGCGACCGCGGTGACCAGGAGGATCGCCGGCGCGTCGTTGAGCCCGCTCTCCGCCTCGATGGAGGCGGCCAGCCGGCGCGGCAGGGGCAGCCGGCGCAGGGCCGCGAACACGGCCGCCGCGTCCGTCGAGCTGATGACCGCGGCGAGCAGCAGGGCGAACCCCCACGAGGCGTCGAGCAGCCAGACCGTGATCGCGGCGGTCACCGCGACGCTCACCCCGACGCCGATGGTGGCCAGGGAGATCCCCGGCCCGATGGCCCGCCGCACGTCGGACCACCGGGTGGTCAGCCCGCCCTCGGCCAGGATGATGACCAGCGCGGCGACGCCGAGGTTCTGGGTGAGTTCGGCGTCCTCGAACTGGACCCCGAAGCCGCTCTCCCCCAGGGCGAGGCCCAGCGCCAGGTACAGCAGGAGGCTGGGCAGCCCGAGCCGGTCGGCCACCCGGAGCGCCACGGCCGCGACGAGCACGACGACGGCACCGATCGCCAGGGCGACGGTGACCGTGGTGTTCACCGGCCGCCGCTCCCCATGGGCGCAGTGTTCCGTACCGACCGGCGGGCGGGCGATCACGGGGCCCGGACGCCGGTCGGGGATGATGGACGCCGTGAGCTCTCTCGGCCCCTTTCGCGCACTGGCCCCGCAGGTCGACCTCCCGTCCCTCGAGCACGGGATCCTGCAGCGGTGGGAGGCCGACAAGGTCTTCGCGCGGTCGATGGAGGCCACGTCGGACCGCCCGCAGTGGGTGTTCTACGAGGGCCCGCCCACCGCCAACGGCCGGCCGGGCACGCACCACATCGAGGCCCGCGCGTTCAAGGACGTCTTCCCCCGGTTCAAGACCATGCAGGGCTGGCACGTCCCGCGCCGGGCGGGCTGGGACTGCCACGGCCTGCCGGTCGAGATCGCCGTCGAGCAGGAGCTCGGCTTCGCCGGCAAGCCCGACATCGAGAAGTACGGCATCGCGGAGTTCAACGCCCGGTGCCGCGAGTCCGTCGAGCGGCACGTCGCCGACTTCGCCGAGCTGACCAACCGCATGGGCTACTGGGTCGACATGTCCACCGCCTACTGGACGATGGACCCGGCCTACATCGAGAGCGTCTGGTGGTCGCTCAAGCAGGTGTTCGACAAGGGCCTGCTGGTCGAGGACCACCGGGTGGCCCCGTACTGCCCCCGCTGTGGCACGGGGCTCTCCGACCACGAGGTCGCCCAGGGCTACGAGACGATCACCGACCCGTCGGTGTACGTCCGGCTGCCGGTCACCAGCGGCGAGTGGGCCGGCACGGCCGACCTGCTGATCTGGACGACGACGCCGTGGACGCTGCCGTCGAACACCGCGGTCGCCGTGCACCCCGACGTCACCTACGTCGTCGCGCGCACCGAGGAGGGCACGTTCGTCGTCGCCGAGCCACTGCTGACCGCCGTCCTCGGGAAGGACGCCCAGGTGCTCGCCCGCACCACCGGACGCGACTGGGAGCGGGTCACCTACCAGCGCCCGTTCGAGCTGGTCGAGTTCCCCGAGCCGGATGCCCTTACCTCGAAAGCTCACATAGTCGTCCTCGCCGACTACGTGACCACCGAGGACGGCACCGGCCTGGTGCACCAGTCCCCCGCGTTCGGCGCCGAGGACCTCGCCGTCTGCCGCCGGTACGGCCTGCCCGTCGTCGTGCCGATCGACCCGACCGGCCACTTCCTCCCCGAGATCCCGCTCGTCGGGGGCCACTTCTTCCAGGCCGCGAACCCGGCGCTGGTCCGGGACCTGCAGGCGCGGGGCGTCCTCCTCCGCGAGCAGCGCTACGAGCACAGCTATCCGCACTGCTGGCGCTGCCACACGCCGCTCATGTACTACGCCCAGCCGTCCTGGTACATCCGCACGTCGGCGATCAAGGACCAGCTGCTCGCCGAGAACGAGAAGACGAACTGGTACCCGGAGAGCATCAAGACCGGCCGCTACGGCGACTGGCTGAACAACAACGTCGACTGGGCGCTGTCCCGCGACCGGTACTGGGGCACGCCGCTGCCGATCTGGCGCAACGACGCCGACCCGACCCGGCTGGTCGCCGTCGGCTCGCTCGCCGAGCTGTCGGAGCTGACCGGCCGCGACCTCGCCGACCTCGACCCCCACCGGCCGTTCATCGACGACGTCACCTTCACGCTGCCCGGCGAGGAGGGCACCTTCCGGCGCGTCCGCCAGGTGATCGACGCCTGGTACGACTCGGGCTCCATGCCGTTCGCCCAGTGGGGCGCTCCGCACCGGAACAAGGCCGAGTTCGAGGCGTCCTACCCGGCGCAGTTCATCTGCGAGGCGATCGACCAGACCCGCGGCTGGTTCTACACGCTGATGGCCGTCGGCACGCTGGTGTTCGAGAAGAGCTCGTACGAGAACGTGCTGTGCCTGGGCCACATCCTCGCCGAGGACGGCCGGAAGATGAGCAAGCACCTCGGCAACATCCTCGAGCCGATCCCGCTGATGGACCGGCACGGCGCCGACGCCGTCCGCTGGTTCATGCTCGCCGGCGGCTCGCCGTGGTCGTCCCGCCGGGTCGGGCACGAGACGCTGTCCGAGGTGGTCCGGAAGGTGCTGCTCACCTACTGGAACACGGCCAGCTTCTTCACCCTCTACGCCGAGACCAACGGCTGGGATCCGGCCACGGCGCCCGCCCCGGCGCGGGCGGACCGGCCCCTGCTGGACCGCTGGGCGCTCGCGGAGCTCGCGTCGGTCACCGCCGAGGTCACCGAGGCGCTGGAGGACTTCGACACCCAGACGGCCGGCCGGCTGCTCGCGGAGTTCGTCGACGACCTGTCCAACTGGTACGTCCGCCGGTCCCGGCGCCGCTTCTGGGACGGCGACCCGGCGGCGCTGGGCACCCTGCACGAGGTGCTCGACGGCCTGACCCGGCTCATGGCGCCCTTCACGCCGTTCGTCACCGAAGAGGTGTGGTCCCGCGCGGTCGTGCCGGGCCTGGGCGGGCGGGGAGACGGCACGGCCGCCGACTCGGTGCACCTGTCCTCGTGGCCCACGGTCGACGAGGCGGCGCGGGACGACGACCTGGTCGCGCAGATGGACCTGGTCCGGCGCCTCGTCGAGCTGGGCCGGTCGGCCCGCACCGCGGCCAAGGTGCGCACCCGGCAGCCGCTCGCGCGGGCCGCCGTCGCCGCCCCCGGGTGGTCAGCCCTCCCCCGCGACCTGGTCGCCGAGGTCGCCGACGAGCTCAACGTGGCGGAACTCATCGAGCTCGCCGGGGTCGGCGAGCTGGTCGACGTCAGCCTGAAGATCGACTTCCGCGCGGTGGGTCGTCGGCTGGGCAAGCAGGTGCAGGCGGTCGCGCAGGCCGTCGCCGCGGCCGACCCGGCCGAGCTCACCGCCGCCTACCGCGCCGGCACCGCGAGCGTCGAGGTCGACGGCGCCGCCGTGCCGCTGCTCGAGGGCGACCTGATCGTCACCGAGACCCCGCGCGAGGGGTGGACCGTGGCCAGCGGCGGCGGGCTGACCGTCGCGCTGGACCTGGCGCTCACCCCGGAGCTCGAGCGGGCCGGCCTGGTCCGCGAGGTCGTGCGGCTGCTGCAGGAGGCCCGCAAGAACAGCGGGCTGGAGGTCAGCGACCGGATCGAGCTGTGGTGGACCGCCGAGGGTCCGCTGGCCCAGGCACTGGGCGAGCACGCGGAGCAGGTGGCCGGCGAGGTGCTGGCCGTCTCGGTCCACGCCGGCACCCCGGGCACCGGGGCCGGCGTCGAGGGGCCCGAGGGCTCCCGGTTCTGGGTGGCCCGCTCCGGGAGCTGAGGCTCCGGGCTCGCGTCCGTCAGCCGCGGGCGGCCTTGCGGGCGCGCTCCCGGTCGGCGAGATGCCGGTCGGGGGCGCACAGCGCGCACGGGGTGAACCCGTCGGTGCGCGCCTCGTCCAGCGGCAGCGGGAAGGTCTCCCGGCCGCCGAGGAAGCGACAGCCCTCGAGGTGGTACCGGGGGTGCTCGTCGACGACCAGGACCTCGTCGGTGAGGTCGACGACGAGGAGCAGGTCGGTGACCTCGACCTCCTCGACCCCCGGCTCCTGCATGCCGCCCGCCCCGCCGTGCGGTACGTCGGCCGCGGCGTGGGCGCCGCGCCCCTGGGCGGGGAAGGATCCGGTCGTGGCCGGCCCGGCGGCTCCGGTCCGGTGTGCGGTCGCGTGCAGGCCGGTCGACGTCTCGGCCGCAGCCGGTTCCGGTTCCGCCGGCGCGGGCTCGATCGCCGGGCTCTCGGACGTCGGCACCTCGCTGACCGTCGTCGCGGGCTCCGCCGCCGGGGCGTCGTCGCGGTGGGCCGCTGCCGCGGACACCTGCGGGGTCTCGGCGGTCTTCGGCGTCGTCCTCGTCGCTTTGTGCGGCGCCTCCTTGGGCGGCGCCTCCTTGCGCGGCGTCTCCGTGGACGGCGCTTCCTTCGGCGGCGCTGACTCGGCGGCGCGGGCCGGAGGCGCCTTCCGACGGCTGGCGATCAGCAGCACGGCGGCCACCGCGCACACCGCGACGCAGGCCCAGTACAGGGCGGTGACCCCGGTCAGCACGCCGGCGACGAAGAGGCCGAGGCCCGCGAGGACGAGGAGTCCGGCACCCAAGATCACGCGGGAACTGTAACGGCGGACCCGGCGCGCCCGCCTGCCCGTCCGCACGACCCACCGACGCGACAGGGCCCCCGGACGGTCGTCCGGGGGCCCTGTCGCGCTGCGAGGCAGCGGGTGGTTATGCGTGCTGGGTCTGGCGGGTGTTCGAGGCGGGCTCGGCCGAGCCGCGGCTGTCGAGGTCGCGCAGGTGCGACTCGAGGTAGGACCGCAGGCGCGTGCGGTACTCGCGCTCGAAGGTCCGCAGCTCCTCGATCTTCCGCTCGAGGCTGCTGCGCTTCTCCTCGAGGCCGCTCATGGCCTCCATGTGCCGGCGCTCGGCGTCCTGCTCCAGGGCGGCGGCCTTGGCGCGCGACTCGCGCTCCATGGTCTCCGCCCGGGTGCGGGCGTCGCCGACCATCGTGTCGGCGCGGTGCTTGGCCTCGGCGACCATCTGGTCGCTCTTGGAGCGCGCCTCGCTCATCATCCGCTCGCTGTTGGTCTTGGCACTGCCGAGCATCTGCTCGGACTGGGCCTTGGCCTCGTTGACGTAGCGGTCGGCCGTCTCGGTGGCCAGCGCGAGCATGCGGGACGCGCGGGCGCTGTCGTCCTCGCGCGGCTGCTGGACCGGGGGCGGCGGCGGGGCGGCGGCGACGACCGGCGCGGGAGCCGGCGCGGCGGCCACCAGCTCCTCGGAGCGCGGACGGCTGCCCCCTCCGGCGCGCAGCTCGTTGTTCTCCTCGATCAGGCGGGCCAGTTCGGCCTCCACGACGTCGAGGAAGGCGTCCACCTCGTCCTCGTCGTAGCCCCGCTTGCCTATCGGCGGCTTCTTGAAGACGACGTTGTGCACGTCGGCAGGCGTGAGTGGCATCGCGGTCACCTCGGGTCGGACGGGAACAGGGGCGTTCTCGGGCGGGCGGTGGCTGACCACGGCTGTTCCGCGTCGCCCCCGGGGGGTTGGCTTGTCATGCCGCTCTGATGGCGAGACTCGTCGTGATGCTGCGGAGGATCACCACGGCGATCAACAGCACCATAAACCCGAGGTCCAGTCGGATGGACCCCAGGTTCAAGGGCGGGATGACCTTGCGCACCGCCTTCAGCGGCGGGTCGGTGGTGGTGTACACGACCTCCAGGCCCGCCGCGACGAGGCCGGACGGCCGCCAGCTGCGCGCCAGCACCATCACCCAGTCGACGACGAACCGTGCGAAGAGCAGGACGAGGAAGACGAGCAGCACCGACGAGACGATCTGCCAGAAAAGAGCCACAGTCCTCGTTCGTTCGGGGCACCGCGCGTGCCGTGGTCACCATCGCGCCCATTCTGGCGCAGGGGACTCAGGACTGGTTGAAGAAACCGCCTTCGCGGATCCTCGCCTTGTCCTCAGCCGTCACGTCGACGTTCTGCGGACTCAGCAGAAACACCTTCGCCGTGACGCGCTCGATGCTACCGCGCAGTCCGAAGGACAGTCCGGCCGCGAAGTCGACCAGCCGCTTGGCGTCGGCGTCGTCCATCTCGGTCAGGTTCATGATGACCGGCATGCCGTCGCGGAACCGCTCCCCGATGGTGCGCGCCTCGTTGTAGGTGCGCGGGTGCAGGGTCGTGATCCGGTAGGGCTGCGGCCGCGGGGCCGGCTCGGGCTCCGGCGCGACGGCCATGACGGGCTCGCGCACGGCCAGACCGGCGGCGCCGGCGCTCACCGGACCGCTGCCCATGGCACTCGCACGGGAGCCGCCGGACGCCGAGCCCGCGGTGGGCGCCAGGCCCAGCGGACGGTTCGGCACGACGCGGCGGGTCGAGATCGGCTCCGGCGCGCGGACCGGCTCCACCTCGACGTCGTCCTCGTAGTGGTCCTCGTAGTTGGACCCGTACTGGTCGCCGTAATGCTCATCGGCGGCGTACCGCCCGTAGCGGCGGTCGTCGGGATGGTCGGACTGGCGGGCGTCGTACCGCCCGTACCCGCGGGTGTCGTCGTCCTCGACGAGCCCCAGGTAGATCCCCATCCTCCGCATGGCTCCAGCCATCGGACCTCCCCCTCTGCTGGCGTCCTGGCGTCGCGCCGGCACCGGTCACTCCGGTGCGCGCGGTGCCCGTGTGACTGGTGTGACTCGCTCTTCATCGCAGGGTAGGGGCCGGTCGCCGAACAACGCGGTTCCGACACGCACGATCGTCGCGCCGGATGCGACCGCGGCCTCGAGGTCGGCGCTCATGCCGGCGGAGAGGTCGACGGCCTCCGGGTGGTCGGCCCGGACCCGGGCGGCGAGCTCGGCCAGCCGCTCGAACGCCGCAGCCGGATCGCCCTCGCGCGGGGCGACGGCCATCAGCCCGCGCAGGGTCAGCCCGTCGGACGAGGCGACCGCGTCGGCGAGACCGCGCACGTCGTCGGGCGCCGCTCCCGCCGCGGGCGGCTGTGCCGGAAGGACTGTCGCCCTCCGGTCCCCCGAGATCGACCTGCACGAACACCTCGACCGGCCGGCCGGTCTCGGTGCCCACGCGGTCGAGGACGCCGACCAGCGCCGGGCGGTCGACCGAGTGGACGACCGCGCCGAGGCGAGCGACCGCCGCGGCCTTGTTCCGCTGCAGCTGGCCGATGAAGTGCCACCGCAGCGGCAGGTCGGTCAGCTCGCCGACCTTGGCGATCAGCTCCTGCGCCCGGTTCTCCCCGAAGTCGGACTGGCCGAGCGCCGCCAGGGCCCGGACGGCGTCGGCCGGCCAGGTCTTGCTCACCGCGAGCAGGCCCACCGACGCCGGATCGCGGCCGGCGGCGCGGGCGGCCGCGTCGATCCGCGCGCGGACGGCCTGCAGGTTCGCCTCGAGCGACGTCATCCCTCGTCCAGCCAGACGAGGCCGGCCTGGCGGCCGGTGACGCCGTCGCGGCGGTGGGAGAAGAGGTAGGGGTCCTCGACCGTGCACCGGGGGTCGTGCACGACCTCGCGGACGCCGGCGCGGGTCAGCAGCTCCGCGAGCCCGGCCCGCAGGTCCAGCCCTGCCGTCCCGGTCCGGGTGGCGACCGCTGCCTCCGGCGCCACCCGGGCCACCTCGGCCTGCATCTCGTCGGGCACCTCGTAGCAGGCGCCGCACACCGCGGGCCCGAGCAGCGCCGTCACGTGCCGCGCCTTCGCCCCCAGGCTGGCCATGGCCGACAGCGCGGCCGGCAGGACGCCCTGCCGCACCCCCTCCCGCCCGGCGTGCACAGCGGCGACGACACCCCGGTCGTGGTCGGCCAGCAGGATCGGCACGCAGTCGGCGACCAGGACAGCGAGGACCAGACCTCGCGTCGCGGTGACCAACGCGTCGGTGCCGGGGACCGGACCGTCCTGCGGCCCGTCGACGACGGCGACGCCGGTGCCGTGCACCTGGTTCATCCAGACGAGCCGGTCCTCCCCCACGCCGAGCTCGCGGGCCACCCGCGCCCGGTTGGCACCCACCGCTGCCGGGTCGTCGCCGACGTGGTCGCCGAGGTTGAACGAGTCGTAGGGGGAAACGGACCGGCCGCCCCGCCGATCGGTCACGACCCGGCGGGGTCGGACCGGCGGCGGAGCGGCCGGTGGGGTTGCTCGTCATGCCGTCCAGCATGCCTGGACGGTCGGTGGCGTCAGCCCTTGAGGAACTCCGGGATGTCCAGCTCTTCCTCGAAGTCCTCGTTGGACAGCGGACGCCGACCGCTCACCGGGCCCGGGATCGGCGGCAGCGGGGGCACGGTGATGCCCCCACCGTTCGCCGGGCGGGCCGGGGCGGCAGCGACCGGGGCCACCGGCTGCGCCGGGGCGGCGGGCGGCGACACGAGCCGCTCCCCCGTCGCCTGCGGCGCCGCGTGGGTCGACATCGGGCGGCGGTGCGGCGACAGACCCGCCGTCACCGGCGGGGCCGGCCTGGCCCCCGGCGCCGCCGAGGTGGCGCCGTCCTTGATGGCGCTGGGCCGTCCCCCGTCGAAGCCGGCCGCGATCACGGTGACCCGCACCTCGTCACCGAGGGCGTCGTCGATGACGGCACCGAAGATGATGTTGGCGTCGGCGTGCGCGGCGTCGGAGACCAGCGAGGCGGCCTCGTTGATCTCGAAGAGCCCGAGGTCCGAGCCACCGGAGATCGACAGCAGCACCCCGTGGGCGCCCTCCATCGACGCCTCCAGGAGCGGGCTGGCGATCGCCTGCTCGGCGGCCAGCAGCGCGCGGTTGTCACCGCGGGCGCTGCCGATGCCCATCAGCGCCGAGCCCGCCCCGGACATGACCGACTTGACGTCGGCGAAGTCCAGGTTGATCAGGCCGGGCGTGGTGATCAGGTCGGTGATGCCCTGGACACCCGACAGCAGCACCTGGTCGGCGGTGCGGAAGGCGTCCATCACGCTGACGTTCCGGTCGCCCAGCTGCAGCAGCCGGTCGTTCGGGATCACGATGAGCGTGTCGCACTCGTTGCGCAGTTCCTCGATGCCCGTCTCGGCCTGCACCGCGCGCCGCTTGCCCTCGAAGGCGAACGGGCGGGTGACGACGCCGATGGTCAGCGCGCCGAGCTTGCGGGAGATGGAGGCGACGACCGGCGCTCCGCCGGTGCCAGTGCCTCCCCCCTCGCCCGCGGTCACGAAGACCATGTCGGCCCCCTTGAGGACCTCCTCGATCTCCTCACGGTGGTCCTCAGCGGCCTGGCGGCCCACGTCCGGCTGCGCGCCGGCCCCGAGACCACGCGTCAGCTCGCGGCCGACGTCGAGCTTGACGTCGGCGTCGCTCATGAGCAGCGCCTGGGCATCGGTGTTGATGGCGATGAACTCGACCCCCTTGAGGCCGACCTCGATCATCCGGTTGACCGCGTTCACCCCGCCGCCGCCGATGCCGACGACCTTGATGACCGCTAGATAGTTGTGCGGAGGTGTCATGCGGCGCTCCCCAACTGGACCCTCATCCTCAAGTTCAGCCTTACAGTTATGTCAACTCGGTCCGACTGGGACGAAGTTAGGTGGGCCGGGAGGGCGCGACAAACACCCTCACCGGGTCGGCGTGTCGGTGGGCCCGGATCGCACGAATCACTGCCGACCCGATCGTCACATCAGCACCACTAGGTGTGACGACATGCCTGGTGAACGTCTCATGCCGGGGTGCAGACCCGGTCCGACGTCGAGTCGGGGAACTCTCGAAAACGACTTCCCGTGTCGGGCGTGTCGCACTGGACGGCGTGTCGGTCGAGGGTCGGTCCGATCAGGCCCGCGGCAGCCGGCCCATGAGGAAGAACTCCTCGTTCGGCGGGATCGCCGCCCAGTGCGCGAGCCGGTTCGAGAGGGCGAAGAACGCCACGATCGCGCCGACGTCCCAGATGTCGTCCTTGCTCAGCCCGTGGTGCTGCAACGACGCGAGATCGGCGGCGGTGACCTCGGCGGGCGAGACGGCCAGCTTGACGGCGACCTCGAGGACCGCGTGCATGCGCGGCGGGAGCGGGGCCTTCCGCCAGTCGACGGCGACCTGGTCGGCCAGGTACGGGTCGCGCGAGCGGATCCGGGCGATGGCCCCGTGGGCGATCACGCAGTAGAGGCAGTCGTTGGCGGCGCTGGTCGCGACCACGATCAACTCACGCTCGGCCTTCGACAGCCCCAGGCTCTCCTTGTCCATCAGCGCGTCGTGCATCTCGAAGAACGCGTTCGCCTCGGTCGGCCGCCAGGACAGCGCGGCGAACACGTTCGGCAGGAAGCCCGACTTCTCCTCGACCGCGGCGTAGCGCTTCTGGAGGTCGGGCGGGAGGTCGTCCAGGGAGACGACCGGGAACCTGCTGACGTGTGGTGCTGCGGAGAACGAGTCGGCCACCGGGGCATCCTGGCCCGGAATCCCCGGGATCGGGGGCCCTTCGGCCCTGCCGGTCAGCGCAGGACGACGGCCTCCGGCACGGTGACGTCGATCGTCGAGGCCGGCTCGAGCGCGCCGGAGGCGAGCTGGTCGACCAGCGCGTCCAGCGCGCTGGCCTTCGCCGGGGACTGCTCGGCGGTCCCCCACTCGACCACCGTGCCGTCGACGAGGGCCATCGAGATGTCCTCGGGCGACGGGGCGGCCACGCCGGCGATCTGACCGAGCAGGCTGCGCGGCAGGGCCCGGATCGCGGTCAGCGCGGCCATGGTCGACGGGTCGCCGGGACCGGGGTCGTCGACGACGAGCGCCACCACGCCGTCGGGCGGATCGCCCGACACGGAGTCGAACAGCACACCCTCGGCGTCGACCAGCGTGCGGCGGCCGGGCTCGCCGACGACGGCGACGGGCACCCGCTCCACCACGGTGATGACGACGCTCTGCGGCCAGCCGCGGGTCACCTCGACCGAGGCGATCTGCGGCAGGGCGGCCACCCGCGCCTCGGCGGCGTCGACGTCGACCTGCAGGAGCGGCGTCCCGTCGGCGATCCCCGCGGCCTCCCGGACCTGCTCGGCCGGCAGCGTCGAGACGCCGTCGACCTGCACCGTCGAGACGGCGAGCAACGGCCCCGCCCAGACGAACCACAGCGCGAGGGCGAACAGCGCCACCCCGATCCCGATCCGGACGGCGCGGCGGCGCGGGCTGCGCGTCCGCGGCCGGCGGCGGTTCGGGAGCGGGCTCACCTCGGGAGGCCGCCGGGGAGCCCGGGTCCGGTCGCGGGTGGTCAGGCCGGTGCGGCTCACCGGAACGTGCCCCCGTCCTCCCCCGAGCGCCGGCCCGCGAGGGCCTCGAGCACTTCCGGGCCGACCATGGAGACATCGCCGGCGCCCATGGTCAGCACCAGGTCGCCGGGACGTGCCCGGGCGGCCAGTGCCGGTGCGGCCGCCGACCAGGAGGGCTCGAACAGGACGCGGTCGGCGGGCAGGGGAACGGCGTCGGCGACCATCGCACCGGTCACGCCGGGCACCGGGTCCTCGCGGGCGCCGTAGACGTCCATGACCACGACCTCGTCGGCCAGGCCCAGCGCCTCCCCGAAGCCCGCGGCGAACTCGCGGGTGCGGCTGTAGAGGTGCGGCTGGAAGGCCACGACGAGGCGGCCGCTGCCGGCGACCGCCCGCGCCGCCCTGAGCTGGGCGCTGACCTCGGTGGGGTGGTGCGCGTAGTCGTCGAACACCCGCACACCGGCGGCGACACCCTTGAGCTCGAACCGGCGGTGGACGCCGCCGAAGCGGGCGAGCCCCTCGACGAGCCCCTCCGCCGGGAGGCCCAGCTCGAGGCCGGCGAGCAGCGCCGCGGCGCTGTTGAGCGCCATGTGCTCCCCGGGCAGCTGGATGCGGACCCGGCCGAGGACCGCGCCGTCGACGACCGCGGTGTAGCTCGTGCCGTCGGCGGCGACGTCGAGGTCGAGCAGCCGCAGGTCGGCGTCCTCCGCGCGGCCGTACGTGCGCAGCCGCGCCGCGCAGTCCACCGTGCGCAGCCGCGCGGCGCCGGGGTCGTCGGCGCAGACGACGACGAACCCCTTCGGGTCGACCGTCTCCAGGAACCGGTCGAAGGCCGCCTCGACCGCGGCGAGGTCGCCGTAGTTGTCGAGGTGGTCGGCCTCGACGTTGGTGACGATCGCGCCGAACGGCGCCAGCAGCAGGAAGGAGCGGTCGCTCTCGTCCGCCTCGGCGACGAAGACGTCCCCCTCCCCCGCGTGCGCGTTGCTGCCCGACTCGTTGAGGTCGCCGCCGATCGCGAACGACGGGTCGACGCCGCAGGCCTGCACGGCGACGGTGAGCATCGACGTCGTCGAGGTCTTGCCGTGGGTGCCCGCGACGGCGATGCTCCGCCGCCCGGCCATCACCGAGGCCAGGGCCACCGCGCGGGGCAGCACGCGCAGCCCGCGCTCGCGGGCGGTCGCGAGCTCGGGGTTGTCCGACCGGATCGCGGTGGACACGACCACCGTGTCGGCGTCGCCGAGGTGCGCCGGGTCGTGCCCGAGCTCGACGCGGGCGCCGAGCGCGCGCAGGGCGAGCAGGGTCGGGGTGTCGCGGCGGTCGCTGCCCGAGACGGGCACCCCGCGGGCCAGCAGGATCCGGGCGATGCCGCTCATCCCGGCCCCGCCGATGCCCACGAAGTGCACCGAGCCGAGCTCGTCGGGCGCCGGCACGGGGTCGGTCCAGGCGGCGACGTCAGCCGCGCTCACGCGCCACCTCCACCACGATCGCGGCGAGCCGTTCGTCGGCGTCCGGCACCCCGGCCGCCGCGGCGTGCTGCGCGTACCCGGCCAGGGCGGCCGGATCGGTGAGCAGCGGCACCACGTGTTCCTCGATCCAGGCGGCCGAGAACTCGGCGTCCTCGACCAGCAGGCCCCCGCCGGCCTCGACGACCGGGAGCGCGTTCCGCCGCTGCTCGCCGTTGCCGATCGGCAGCGGCACGAACGCGGCCGGCAGCCCGACGGCGGAGAGCTCGGCGACGGTCACCGCGCCGGCCCGGCACAGGGCGAGGTCGGCGGCGGCGTAGGCGAGGTCCATGCGTTCCAGATAGTCCACGACGACGTACGGCGCCTGCCCCGCGGGGCGAACAGGGACCGACACCTCGGTGTTCTTCGGCCCCCGGGCGTGCAGCACCTGCACCCCGGCCGCCGTCAGCGCGTCGGCCGCGGCGACCGCGGCCCGGTTCAGCGAGGCGGCACCCTGCGAGCCGCCGAACACGAGCAGCGTCGGCCGGTCGGCGTCCAGCCCGAACTCGGTCCGGGCCTCGGCCCGCCGCGCGGACCGGTCCAGCGAGCTGATCGCCGTCCGCAGGGGCATGCCGACGTGCTCGCCCCGGTGCAGCGGCGTGCCGGGAACGGTCACCGCCACCCGCGCGGCGATCCGCGCCCCCACGCGGTTGGCCAGCCCCGGGAGCGCGTTCTGCTCGTGGACGACGACCGGTATCCGTGCCCGCCGCGCGGCCAGGTAGGCAGGCAGCGCCACGTACCCGCCGAACCCGACGACGACGTCGGCCTGCACCTCGTCGAGGACGGCGCGCGTCTCGGCCACCGCGCGGCGCACCCGCCCGGGCACGCGGAGCAGGTCGAGGGTGGGCTTCCGCGGGAGCGGCACCGGCGGGATCAGCCGGAGCTCGTAGCCGCGGGCGGGGACCAGCCGGGTCTCCATGCCGCGGGCGGTGCCCAGGCAGGTGATCCGCGGCGGCCTCCTCCGCGCCTCACCCCGGCGGCGCAGCGCGTCGGCCAGGGCGAGCATCGGCTCGATGTGCCCGCCGGTGCCTCCCCCGGCCAGGACGACGCTGAGCGGGCGGGTCATCGGGGCCCGCCCGGGCGCCGGGGTGCGCCCGAGGGCGGTTGCCGGCGGACGCGCCCACCGGCGGCCGACGCGCGGGGGGCGCGGGGCGGCCACACCTCGGGCGAGCCGCGGCGGGCGGGGCGCCGGGCGGGCGGCTGCGGCGCGCGCCCGTCCGGCCGGAGGCGGGGCAGCCGGACCGGCTCGACCGCCGCGGCCGGCACCGGCAGCAGGAGGCGGGCCAGGCGGCCGCGCGGACGGGTGCGCTGGTCCTCGATCGCCGCGGGCTCGGCCCGGGCGAAGCGGGCGAGCAGCCCGACGATGAACAGCGTGAGCACCAGCGAGGTGCCACCCGCGGAGATCAGCGGCAACTGGACGCCGGTGACCGGCAGCAGACCCACCACGTAGCCCATGTTCATGGCCGCCTGGCCGATCAGCCAGACGGTGATGGCCACGCTGGCCAGCTGGATGAAGCGGTCGGCGGCGCGGCGGGCGATCCGGAAGCCGGCGTAGGCCAGGACGCCGTAGAGCGTGACGACCACCAGGCAGCCGAGGAACCCGAGCTCCTCGCCGATGATCGCGAAGATGTAGTCGGACTGGGCGTGCGGCAGCAGGTTCCACTTCATCGCGCTGTTGCCGAGCCCGACGCCCCACAGCCCGCCGGTGGCCAGCGCGTACATGCCGCGGATGGCCTGGAACCCGCCGTCGGTGGGGTCGGCGAACGGGTCGAGGAACGCGGTGATGCGGGCCATCCGGTAGGGCGCCGCCTGCACCAGGATGATCACCAGGACGACGCCGCCGGCGAGCGCGAACCCGAAGTACCGCAGGGGCATGCCGCCGGCCCACAGCAGCCCGACGAGGACCAGCCCGAGGCTGACGACGCCGCCGAAGTCCGGCTCGGCGATCAGCAGCAGCGACAGGACGGCGAACACCGGCAGCACCGGGACGAGCAGCGACTTGATGGTCAGGTACCGCTCGCGCAGCGCCAGGACGTGCGCGCCCCACAGGGCGAAGATCAGCTTCGCCGCTTCCGAGGGCTGGAAGTTCGCGAAGCCGAGGTCGAACCACTGCCGGGCGCCGTTGAGCTTCAGCCCGATCCCGGGCACGAGGACGAGCACCAGCAGGACGGCGACGATGATCAGCGCGATCCCCGACCACCGCCGCAGCAGCCCCGTGGGCAGCCGCAGCGCCACCAGCATGGCGCCGACGCCCAGCACCGCCCAGGCCAGCTGCTGGACCCCGGGGGCCCAGGCCGGCTGGTCGTCCAGCGCCGCCTCGATCGCCGAGGCGGAGAAGACCATGACCAGGCCGATGGCCAGGAGCAGGCCCGCCGCACCCAGCACCAGGTGGCAGCTGGTCATCGGACCGTCGAGCCAGGCCGGCCCGGTGATGCGACGCCGCGGGGGCCGCTCGACCCGCGTGGTGCGACCGCCCGGCCGGAGCGGGACCTCGGTGGTGGCGCTCATCGGCTCAGCCCAGCGTGCGGACGGCCTCGGCGAACGCCCGCCCCCGGTGCGCGTAGTCGCGGAACACGTCCATGGACGCGGCGGCCGGCGCGAGGAGCACCGTGTCACCGGGCCGCGCGAGGCCGGCGGCGGCGGCGACGACCTGCGTCATCGTCTCCTCCGCGCTGGGCCCTCCCACGATCGGTGCAGTCCCGTCCATCCGGTCATCGTCGCCGCTCGGGACCGTGACCAGCGGTACTGATGGGGCGTGTCGCGCCAGTGATGCGGCGATCCGGTCCCGGTCGCGGCCCAGCAGGACCACCCCGGCCAGCCGCGGGGCCACCGCGGCGACCAGCGGATCGACGTCGGCGCCCTTGAGCAGCCCGCCGGCGATCCACACCACCCGCGGATAGGCCGCGAGCGAGGCGCCGGCCGCGTGCGGGTTGGTGGCCTTGCTGTCGTCGACGTAGTCCACGCCGTCGACGGTGGCGACGAGCACGTTGCGGTGGGCGCCGCCGCGGAAGCCGGACAGGCCGCGGGCCACCGCCTCGGCCGGGACGCCGACCGCCCGGGCGAGCGCGGCCGCGGCGAGGGCGTTCACGGTGTTGTGCGGGCCGGGCAGCGGGATCGCCGCCCGCTCGACGAGCACCTCGCCCGCGGGATCGTCGGCGAAGGCACGGTCGACCAGCGCGCCGGCGCGGACGCCGAGCTGACCCGGGCCCGGCTCGCCGAGGGTGACGGTCACCGGGCGCGGGTGCGCGGCGACGAGAGCGGCGGCCACCGGGTCCCCCGCGTCGGCGACGGCGACCGGCGCCTGCGCCAGGATCCGGGCCTTGGCGTCGCGGTAGGCCGCGAAGGAGCCGTGCCAGTCGGTGTGGTCGTCGGCGACGTTGAGCACCACCGCGGCGGCCGGCGCGAGCGAGGACGACCAGTGCAGCTGGAAGCTGGACAGCTCGACGGCGAGGACGTCGTAGGCGGGAGCGCCGTCGTCGCCCCGGGCGGTCACCACCTCGATCAGCGGCCGGCCCACGTTGCCGGCCGCCACCGCGCGGCGGCCCGCCGCCAGGAGGATCGCCTCCAGCATCGTCACCGTCGTCGTCTTGCCGTTGGTGCCCGTGACGGCCAGCCACGGCGCGGCGGTGCCGTCGTCGGCCCCGGGACGGAGCCGCCAGGCCAGCTCCGGCTCCCCCACCACCTCGACGCCGCGGCGGGCGGCGTCGGCCAGGAGCGGGGCGTCCGGCCGCCAGCCCGGCGACGTGACCACGAGGTCGGTGGCCCCGGGCACCGCGTCCAGTGCACCGAGCCAGGTGGCCCCGGCCGCGACCAGTTCGGCGACGACGGGCGGCTCTGCGGCGTCGGTGAGCAGGACACGGGCGCCGCGCTCGAGCAGGACCCGCGCCGCTGCCGCCCCCGAGACGCCGAGCCCGGCGACCAGGACCGTGCGGTCGGTCAGGTCCACGCTCACAGTCCGACGAAGTCGAGCCAGTCGGCGTAGAAGAGGCCGATCCCGAACGCCACCGCCATGCCGGTCACCAGCCAGAACCGGACGATGACGGTGTTCTCGGTCCAGCCGGCGAGCTCGAAGTGGTGGTGCAGCGGCGCCATCCGGAAGACCCGGCGCCGGGTGGCCCGGAAGAACGCGACCTGGATGACCACCGACAGCGTCACGGCCACGAACAGACCGCCGGTGACCACGAGCAGCAGCTCGGTCCGGGTCACGATGGCCAGGCCGGCGAGCACGCCGCCCAGCGCCAGGGAGCCGGTGTCGCCCATGAAGATCCGGGCCGGGCTGGTGTTCCACCACAGGAAGCCGAGGCAGGCCCCCAGGCCGGCGGCGGCCAGCAGGGTGACGTCGAGCGGGTCGCGCACCGTGTAGCAGCCCTCGATGAGCTCGTTGGCGCAGTCGTGGGTGAACTGCCAGAACGAGATGAAGACGTAGGAGGCGAAGACCATCGCCGAGGAGCCCGCGGCCAGGCCGTCGAGCCCGTCGGTGAGGTTCACCGCGTTGGAGAACCCGGCGATGAACAGGTACGCCAGGATCACGAAGCCGATGGCCCCGAGCGCGAACGGCGCGATGTCGCGGACGTAGGACACCGTCGTCGACGCCGGGGTCACGTCGTCGGCGTTCGGGAAGTTGATCACCATCACGGCGAAGGCGACGCCCACGACCAGCTGGCCGACGAGCTTCGCCGTCTTGTTCAGGCCGAGGCTGCGGCGATGGCGGATCTTGAGGTAGTCGTCGAGGAAACCGACCGTGCCCATGCCCACCATGAGGAACAGCAGGAGCAGACCGGTGGCGGTGAAGCCCCAGCCCGGTTGGTCGGAGAGGTTCAGGTGCGCGGCGCCGTAGCCGCCGACGGTGGCGCCGACGATCACCGTGCCGCCCATCGTGGGCGTGCCCTGCTTCGAGAGGTGGCTCTCGGGACCGTCGTCGCGGATCTCCTGGCCCAGGCCCTGGCGACGGAACACCCGGATCGCCAGCGGGGTCAGGAAGATGGAGATGAGCAGGCCGAAGCCCGCCGCGATGAGTACGGACCTCACGGGGCGGCCCCGTCGGCCAGCAGATCGGCGGCCAGCACCTCGAGGCCGTAGGAGCGGCTCGCCTTCACCAGGACGACGTCGCCCGGGCGCAGCACCTGCGCCAGCAGCTCACGGGCTGCGACCCGGTCCGGCACGTGCACCGACTCCTCCCCCACGCGATGCCCCGCGGCCGTCGCCCCTTCCGCTATGCCTACCGCATCGGGACCCACAGCCACGACGATGTCGGCTCCAGCGGCGACCGCGTCGCGGCCGAGACGCTCGTGCTCGGCGCCCGCATCGGGCCCGAGCTCGGCCATCCCGCCGAGGACGGCGATGCGCCGCTCCCCCGCCAGGCCGGCGAGCGCGGCCAGCGCGGCCCGCATCGACTCGGGGTTGGCGTTGTAGGCGTCGTTGACGACGGTGACGCCGTCGGCCCGCCGGTCGACCTCCATGCGCCAGCGGCTGCGCGGCTCGGCGGCCGAGAGGGCGGCGGCCACGGCGGCGGGCGTCATCCCGGCCGCGAGTGCTGCGCCGGCGGCCGAGAGCGCGTTGGCGACCTGGTGCTCCCCGACGACCTGCAGGGCCACCGGATGGGTCTCGCCGGCGGCGTGCAGGCCGAAGCTCGCCCGGCCCGAGCCGTCGACGACGACGTCCGTCGCGCGGATGTCGGCCTCCGGCCCGCGCCCCACGGTGACCACCCGCGCCCGGGTGCGCTCGCGCATGCCCAGCACCCTCGGGTCGTCGGCGTTGAGGACGGCGGTGCCGTCCTCGGGCAGGGCCTCGACCAGTTCGCCCTTGGCGACGGCGATGCCCTCGGGGCTGCCGAACTCGCCGAGGTGGGCCGAGCCGACGTTGAGCACGACCCCGATCTGCGGCCGGGCGACGCCGCACAGCCGGGCGATGTGCCCCGGTCCGCGCGAGCCCATCTCCAGCACGAGGTAGCGGGTGGTCTCGTCGGCGGTGAGCACGGTGAGCGGCAGGCCGATGTCGTTGTTGTACGAGCCGGGCGGGCTGACGGTGGGACCGGCGGCGGCGAGGACCTGGCCGAGGAGGTCCTTGGTCGAGGTCTTGCCGGAGGAGCCGGTGATGCCCAGCGTGCCCAGCCCGCCGGCGGTCAGCCGCTGCGTGGACGCCCGCGGCGAGCCGCCCCAGGGCCGCCACCGGGTCCGCGACCACGACGCAGGGCAACGCCTCGTCGGGGCGGGTGGTGAGGGCCGCGACGGCGCCGGCGGCGGCCGCGGCGTCGAGGAAGTCGTGTCCGTCGACCCGCTCCCCCGCCATCGCGACGAAGAGGTCACCGGCACCGACGGTGCGGGAGTCGAGCGTGACGGAGCCCGTCACCGCCACGTCGGGGTCGGGCGCACCGGTCAGCTCGCCGTCGACCAGCGCGCTGATCTCGGCCAGGGTCAGCGGGATCATGCGCGGGTCCCGACCTCGGCGATGTCCCCGGAGATGACCTCGCGGAGCACCTCGCGGTCGTCGAACGGATGCACGGTGCCGGCCACCTCCTGGCCGGTCTCGTGGCCCTTGCCGGCGACGAGCAGGGTGTCGCCGGGACGGGCCAGGGCGACGGCGGCGGCCAGGGCGGCCCGCCGTCCGGGGACCTCGTGCACCTCGGCGCGCTCGTCGTCCGGGACCTCGTGGACGCCGGCGAGCATCGCTGCGCGGATGGCGGCCGGGTCCTCGGAGCGCGGGTTGTCGTCGGTCACGATCAGTACATCGCTGCCGGTGGCCGCAGCGATCCCCATCCCGGGCCGCTTTCCCGGATCGCGGTCGCCGCCGCAGCCGAGCACGGTGATCAGCCGGCCACGGGTGGCGTCGCGCAGCGCCGCGAGGGCGGTGCTGACGGCGTCGGGGGTGTGCGCGTAGTCGACGACCACGACGAACGGCTGGCCGGCGTCGACCGGCTCCATGCGGCCGGGCACGACCGTCTCGGCCAGCCCGGCGAGCGCCGTCTCCACCTCGACGCCGACGCCGTCGAGCAGGGCGACGGCCAGCACCGCGTTGGCGACGTTGAAGCGGCCGGGCAGCCGTACCCGGGCCGGCCAGGAACGCCCACCGGGGCCGTGCAGCACGAAGGTCGAGCCGCCGTCGGGCGCGGGGGCGACGTCGTCGGCCCACCAGTCCGCCGCTGCCTCGGTCGAGACGGTGGCGGCACCGGGGCGGGTCTCCGCCAACCGGCGTCCGCCGTCGTCGTCGACCGTGATCAGCTCGCGGGCCGCCCGGCCGTCGAACAGCAGCGCCTTGGCGCGGAAGTACTCCTCGAGGTCGCCGTGGAAGTCGAGGTGGTCGCGGCCGAGGTTGGTGAACCCGGCGGACGCGAACCGCACGCCGCCGACCCGGCCGAGCACGAGCGCGTGGCTGGATACCTCCATGACCACGGCGGAGACCCCGGACTCGTTCATGGTCGCGAGCAGCGCGTGCACCGCCGGCGCCTCAGGGGTGGTGCGGGCGCTCGGGAACGCGGTCACGGTCGGCGAGCCGTCGGCGGCGCGGCCGCGCGTGCGGGTCTGCACGGTGCCGATCAGGCCGGTGCCCATCCCGGCCGCGGCGAGGCCCGCCTCCACGAGGTAGGCGGTCGTCGTCTTGCCGTTGGTGCCGGTGATGCCGATGACCGCGAGCCGGCTGCTCGGCTCGCCGTAGATCCGGTCGGCGACGGCGCCGAGCACGGCGCGGGGATCGTCGACGACGCACACGGGGAGTCCGGTCGCGGCGGCGTCCAGGAGGCCGTCCCGATCGGTCAGGACGGCGACCGCGCCGCGGGCGGCCGCGTCGGCGGCGAAGCGGGCGCCGTGGGTGCGCGCGCCGGCCAGGGCGGCATAGAGGTCCCCGGGACGGACGTCGTCGGAGGCCAGCGTGACGCCGGTGATCTCGGGTGCCGCACCCCCTCGCCCGCCCACCGGGTCGCCGACGACATCGGCGAGCGCGGTCAGCGGCACCGGCCGGTTGCGCTCAGGCCGGGGCGCCGACCCGGGATCGGTCGGGGTCACGGGACTCCAATCTACCGGCGCAGTCCCGAACCCCCGTGCACCTCGGCGCGTCCGCCTGCCTCAGGGCGTGCCGGTGAGCACGAACTCCGGGCGCGGAGCGCCCGAGGGAACGACCCCGTTGGCGGTGAGTGCGTAGCGCATCACGTCGGCGAAGACCGGCGCGGCGACCTGGCCACCCTCGGCCGAGCTGGAGGGCCGCTCGAGATCCACGGCGACGACGTAGCGCGGGTCGTCCGCGGGGGCGAACCCGACGAACGTGGTCACGTAGCCGCCGCCCTCGTAGCAGTTGCACTCGGGGTTGGCCCGCTGCGCGGTGCCGGTCTTGCCGGCCACGCGGAAGCCCTCGATCGCGGCGAGGGGCGCCGTCCCGCCCTCGCCGACGACGGCCTCCAGCATGTAGGCCATGTCCTCGGCGGTGGCCTCGCTGATCACGCGGGTGCTCTCGGGCTCGGGCGCGGGCGTGGCGCGGCCGTCCGGGCCGGTGACCGACGTGACGAGGCGGGGCTCGATCCGCACGCCGTCGTTGGCGATCGTCTGGTACATCGAGGCCATCTGCAGCGTCGTCACCGAGACGCCCTGGCCGATGGGCACGTTGGCAGCGCGGCCCGGGTCCCACTCCGACGCGGCCTGGAAGATGCCGGCGCTCTCCCCCGGCAGCTCGATCCCGGTCGTGCTGCCGATGCCGAAGGCCCGCATGTACTCCTCGAGGGTCTCGTCCCCCACCTCGCGGGCCAGCATGATCGTGCCGACGTTGCTGGACTTGGCGAGGATCCCGGTCACCGTCCAGTCGATCGGCTCGTGGTCGTGGGCGTCGGTGATCGTGCGATCGCCGGCCTCGATGTGCCCGTTGACGCTCAGCACCGTGTCGGGGGTGGCGACGCCCTCCTCGAGCGCGGCCGACAGGGTGACGGCCTTCATGACCGAGCCGGGCTCGAAGACGTCCGACACCACCGGGTTGCCCAGCAGGTCGGGATCGGTCGTGGAGTAGGAGGCGGGGTCGTAGCCCGGGCAGGAGCCCATCGCCACCACCTCGCCGGTCTGCACGTCGAGGACGACGGCCGATGCCCGCGTCGTCGCGCCGTCGCTGCACGCCTCGCCCAGCCGCTGCTCCATCACGTACTGGAGGTCCTGGTCGAGGGTGAGCTGCACGGTGCTGCCGTCGACCGCCGGCGTCGACTCGTCGATGCCGGACGGGATCGGGTTGCCACCGCTGCCCACCTCGACGGTGCGCTCGCCCGGCGTCCCGGACAGCTCGTCCTCGTACGTCTGCTCGATGCCGGCCAGGCCGGTGCCGTCCCGGCCGACGAACCCGACCACCTGGCCGCCGACCGCCCCGGCCGGGTACAGCCGGACCGGGTCGTCCTCGAAGAGGACGCCGGGCAGCTCGAGCGCCTCGATGGCGTCGACGGTCTCCGGCGAGATCTGGGTCGCGAGGACGACGTAGCGGCTGTCCTCCGACAGCTTCTCCGTGAGCTCGGGAACCGGGACGTCGAGCAGCGTGGTGAGCGCCAGCGCGGTGCGCTCCGGGTCGTCGACCACCGCCGGATCGGCGGTCACCCGGGAGGCCTCGACGGTGTAGGCGAACGGGCGGCCGTTGCGGTCGAGCACCTCGCCCCGCACAGCGGCGACCGGATAGGTGCGCAGCCGGTCCTGCTCGGCGGCGTTGGCGTAGGCCGCGCCGTCGACGCCCTGGAGCAGCGCGAGCCGGCCGACGACGAGCACCAGCAGGGTGACCATGACGATCAGGCCCCAGCGGTTGCGCATCCCCCGCTGCTCCATCGAGAGCCCGGCACCGCCGCTGCGCCGGCTGCCCGGTGCGCGGCGCGAGGTGAAGGCGCCGGGAGTGGCACGCCCGCCGGCCGGACGCTGCCCCGGGGTGCGGGCGATCGTGCGTCCGGTCGAACGGGGCCCGTGGACCGTGGGGGGCACCGCTCAGTCACCGTCCGTCGGGCTCGGCGGCCGGGTCGACGGCGGGCTCGGGCGTGCCGCGCAGCGTCACCGTGCCGTCGGGCGCGATGACCAGGTAGGCGGCCGGGCCGGCCGGGACCAGCCCGGCGGCGACGGCGGCGCTCGCGATCTGCGCCGGCGACCCACCGGAGACGACGCGCTGCTCGAGCCGCTGGACCTCCTGCGCGCGCTCGGCGTTCTCCGCCTGCAGCTGGGTGGCCTTGAGCGAGTCGACGGCGATCGCGGTGTTGAGGATCAGCAGGCCGAGGGTGGTGCCCACCAGGAGGGCGACGAGGAGCAGCACGAAGGGCGCGCGGCGGGTCGACGCCTGCGTGCGGGTCCGACGGAGCGACCGGCCCGCGGTCGTCTGTCGGGGGTCACGGTCGGCGTGACCACCGAGAGCTCGGGAGGGCGTGGGGTCGAGGTCGCCGTCGGCACGGTCTTCTTCCGCGGCGGCGTCGTCCGGGGTGCGTTGGTCCGCGGAGCCAGGGTCCGCGGCGGTGTGCTGCGCGGCGCTGTGCTGCGCGGCGGAACGGAGCGCGCGGCGGCGCGGTCGCTCATGCCGCCCTCCGGATCCGCTCGGCTGCCCGGACCCGGGCCGACTGGGCGCGGGAGTTGGCCGCCACCTCGGCCTCGGAGGCGGCCTCGCCGCCCCGCGTGAGCAGCCGCAGGACCGGTCCCAGCTCGGGCACGGGCACCGGCAGCTCGGGCGGGGTCCGGTCGGCGGCGCCGGCGGCGAGGGTCTGCTTGACGATCCGGTCCTCGAGCGAGTGGAAGGTGAGGACGACGACGCGACCGCCGACGGCCAGGGCCTCCAGCGCGGCGGGCAGCGCCCGCTCCAGGGCGCCCAGCTCGTCGTTGACCTCGATGCGCAGCGCCTGGAAGGTGCGCTTCGCCGGGTGCCCGCCGGTACGGCGGGTGGCGGCGGGGATCGCGTCGCGCACGAGCTCGGCCAGCCGGGCGGTGGACGTCAACGGCGCGTGTGTCCGCTCGCGGTCGATCGCGGCGGCGATCCGGGAGGCGAACCGCTCCTCGCCGTAGACCCGCAGCACGCGGGCGAGGTCCTTGGGCGAGTAGGTGTTGACGACGTCGGCGGCGGTGCGGGGTGCGCCGGGGTCCATGCGCATGTCGAGCGGGGCGTCGGTGGAGTAGCTGAAGCCGCGCTCGGGCCGGTCGAGCTGCAGGGACGAGACGCCGAGGTCGAACAGGACGCCCTGGACCTCGTCGATGCCCAGCCGGTCGAGGACGTCGGGGAGCTCGTCGAAGACGGCGGGGACGAGGGTGGCGCGGTCGGTGTGGCCGGCGGCCTCGATCCGCCGGGCCGCCTCGGCGCGGGCCTCCGGGTCGCGGTCGAGGCCGACCAGCCGGAGTCCGGGGTGGGCGTCGAGCATCGCGATCGAGTGGCCGGCCAGCCCGAGGGTGGCATCGACGAGGACGGCGCCGTCGGCGCTGCACGCGGGGGCGAGGAGTTCGGTGACGCGTTCGAGGAGGACGGGCACGTGCACCGGGGGGTGCGCAGAGCCCGTGGCGCTCATCGTCGACTACCTCTCAGATCCGGGTGTGCGCTCCCGATGGTGCCGCGCGCGGCTGCCCGGCGGTGGGACGCGGGGCCAAGCGGACGCGTAACGGTTCCGGGGAGCTGGAGGGCGGGCGGGAGCGGGCGTGGTGGGGCGGGGTGGAGACAGTGGAGCGAAGTGGGGCCCGCACCCGGTGGCGGGCCGACTCCCTGCCCACCGCGGGGTCCGCCTGGCGTCGGGGAAGAGCGTCAGGTGGAGCCCCGCGGGGGGCCTGGGTGGACTGCCAGTGCCTGCGCCGGGTCGCCGCCGATGTGGGACCGAGCCGCGGGGAAGGCGGCTGGGGCCCGTCCGGTCGAGCCGCGGGGAAGGCGGCTCGTTCGGGTTCGGTCGCGGGACCCGCGGGCGGCTGTGGGACACAGCCAGGCGGTCCGGGAGTCACGACAGCGTCGGCATCCCCTCGCTCTCCATGTCCGCGTAGGCCGCTTCCTGCTCCGCCACGTAGGCGTCCCAGGTGGCCTGGTCCCAGATCTCGAAGCGCGTGTCGACGCCGACCACGACCACGTCGCGGTCGAGGTGGGCGTACTCGCGCAGGCTCGCGGGGATGGTGATGCGGCCGGTCTTGTCGGGCTCGATGTCGACCATCGACCCGAAGCTCATGCGGGCCCGCATGCGGGCTGCGGCGGTGTCGGAGGGGGCCATCGCGGCGGCGGCAGCGCTCTGCTCGGCGACCCGGGCCATGGTCAGGCCGTAGATGCAGTGCTCCTGGCCCTTCTTGATCACCATGCCGCCGGCCACCTGCTCGCGGAACCGGACGGGCAGGGCGAGCCGGCCCTTCTCGTCGAGGCGCAACTGGTAGCTGCCGACGAACACCGGATCACCCCCTGCATCGGTCCTCCCATGGGCTCTGCCACGACCCCACGTGGTCCCTGACTCCCCACCGGGCGACACAGTAACCCACTAGCCCCCACTCGACACCACTCGACGCCGTGTCGTGACCATCCCGCTCCACCCGTCCACCAGCGCGGACGAGGCCCCCTCCCCGCGCAGGTCAGCGCCTCGCGGAACGGCACCGGGACGTCGTGGCGCGAGGAGCGATCACAGAGCGGCGATCGCCACGTACGGTGGTGACGTGACGGAGGCGACACGGACCGCCGACGGACCGGCCTCCTCGGTCGACGTCGCCGCGGAAGGCACGCGGATCGCGGCGAACATCGGCAAGGTCGTCCAGGGCAAGCCCGACGTCGTCCGGCTGGCGCTCGTGGTGCTGCTGGCCGAGGGCCACCTGCTCATCGAGGACGTCCCCGGGGTCGGCAAGACCACGCTGGCGAAGGCGCTGGCCGCCTCGATCGACGCGACCGTGCGACGGATCCAGTTCACGCCCGACCTGCTCCCGAGCGACGTCACCGGTGTCGCGATCTACGACCAGGAGAGCCGGGAGTTCGAGTTCAAGCCCGGCGCGATCTTCGCCAACGTGGTCGTCGCCGACGAGATCAACCGCGCCTCCCCCAAGACCCAGTCCGCACTCCTGGAGTGCATGGAGGAGCGGCAGGTCACCGTCGACGGCGTCAGCTACGAGCTGGCCCGGCCGTTCCTGGTGATGGCCACGCAGAACCCGCTCGAGATGGAGGGCACCTATCCCCTCCCCGAGGCCCAGCGCGACCGCTTCACCGCCCGGGTCTCGATGGGCTACCCCGACCGGGACGCCGAGCTGTCGATGCTCGACGAGCGGACCACGGCCGATCCCCTCAGCACGCTCGCGCCGGTGGCCGACGCGGCCACCGTCCGCGACCTGGTCACCGCCGTCGGCCGGCTGTACGTGTCCGACGCGGTCCGGCGCTACGTCGTCGCGCTGGTGGAGGCCTCCCGCCGCTCCGCCGACCTGCGGCTGGGCGCCAGCCCGCGGGCCGGTCTGCAGCTCCTGCGCGCCGCCCGCGCGGCGGCGGCGCTGTCCGGCCGCGATCACGTGCTCCCCGACGACGTCCAGGCGCTCGCCGGACCGGTGCTCGCCCACCGGCTGCTGCTCACCGCTGACGCGGCCCTCGGCCGGCGCAGCGCCGAGCAGGTCGTGGCCGACCTGCTGACGACCGTCCCGGTCCCGCGCGGGCGCTGACCTCCCGTGAGCGGCCCGGCGGGCAGGGTGCTGTCGTTCCTGACCTTGCGCGGCCGCTGCCTGGTCGGTGGCGCCGTCGCCCTCCTGCTCCTCGGCATGGTGCTCGGCGAGCGAGCGCTCGTGCAGCTGGCGATCTTCGCCCTGGCGCTGCCGCTGCTCGCCTCGGCCGCCGTGGCCCGCGAGCGCTTCCGGCTCACCGCCCGGCGGACGGTCACCCCGGCCCGGGTGCCCCGCGGCGGCTCCGCCGACGTCCTGCTCGAGGTCACCAACGCCGACGCCCGCACCGGTGGGCTGTGGATGCTGGTGGAGCAGCTGCCTGCCGAGCTCGGACCGTCGCCGCGCTTCGTCGTCGAGCGGCTCGGCGGCGGGCAGACCGCCCACCTGCCCTACCGCGTGCACGGCGAGCGCCGGGGCCGGCACACCCTCGGCCCGCTGCGGCTCCGGTTGGTGGACCCCTTCGGGCTCGTGGAGCGCACGGCCGTCGGCGCGGGTTCGGCGCCGCTGCTCGTCGTCCCGCGCGTCCGTCCGCTGGGCGCCGGCGGGCCGGCCGGTGGCCAGGGCGGCGGCGGGGACGGCGCCCGCCGGTCGATCGCCGTGCACGGTGAGGACGACGTCAGCACGCGCGAGTACCGCCACGGCGACGACCTGCGCAAGGTGCACTGGCGGGCGACGGCGCGGATGGGCGAGCTCATGGTCCGGCTCGAGGAACGCCCCTGGCGCTCCCAGGCCACGCTGTTCCTCGACACCCGCTCGCGCGCCCACCTCGTGGCCGGCCGCGGTGTCGGGCTGGCCGTCCCCGGCCCCGACGGCGACGACTGCCCGCCGCCGGACAGCCTCGAATGGCTGGTGGAGGCGGCGGCGAGCATCGGCGCCCTGATGGCGCGTCGCGGCTCGGTGCTGCGCACGGTCACCGACCTCGGCGAGCTCGTGCCGACGTCGGGTCGCGGCCGGTTGTCGGCCGACGACCTGCTGGACCGCCTGGCCGCCGTCAGCCCCTCCCGCGCGGCGTCCCTCAACCACGGGGTCGAGCAGCTGTGCCGCGCCGCCGGGGACGGACCGGTGGTGTGCCTGCTCGGCGCGGTCGGTCCGGACGACGTCGTCGACCTGGTGCGGGCCCGGTCCGGTCCCACCACCGACATCGCGATCCTCGCCGACCTCGGCAGCTGGGCCGGGGTGAGCAACGGGAAGGCGCGGCGCACCTTCTCGGCGACCTCGCGGGACACCCTCGACCGGCAGCGAGAGGATGCGGCGACCCTGCTCCGCACGGCCGGCTGGCAGGTCGCCACCGCCCGCGCCGACCTCTCGGTGGCCCACGTGTGGGCGACCCTGGGCGGGCCGGCCGCGACGTCGAACCGGATGCCCGATGGCCTCGCCGGTCAGCCGGGCCCGTACGGCCCCGTCGGGGCGTCGGCGTGACCGCGCAGGATCTCCGGACCGCCCTGGCCGCGGGGCTGGCCACCCTGCTCGGGGCGGGCGCGCTCCGCCCGGTGTACGCGACCGGCCGCTGGTTCCCGCCCGTGCTCGCGGCGGTGCTCGTCGTCTTCGCGGGCGGTCTGCTGCTGCGGACGGCGGGCCCGGCGCTGTGGGCGCGGGTGGCCCGCGGCCGGCCCGTGCCCGATCGGGTGGCGGGCCTGGGGGTCATCGCGGTGCCCCTCGGCCAGGCGGCCCTGCTCGCGTGCCTGTTCTCCGCGCTCTACGCGCCGTCGTCGTCCCTGTTCGGGTTCCTGCCGACGTCCGAGAGCCTGGCCGACGTCGCCGCCGTCCTCACCGACGGCGCCGCCGAGGTGCAGGAGCAGGCGCCCCCCGCGTTGCCGCTCACCGGCCTGGTCGCGCTCACCACCCTGCTCGTGGGGATCGTCGCGATCGTCGTCGACCTCATCGCGGTCGCCGGGCGGCAGGCCGGCGTCGCCGGGCTGGGGCTCCTGGTCCTCTACTGCGTGCCGGTCGGCACGATCAGCGGCGGCATCGGGTTCACCGCCGTCGCCGCGCCGGCCGCCGGGCTCCTCCTCCTGCTGTGGACCGACCAGCACGGCCGGCTGGCCACCCGCGGTCGCGCCGCGCGCACCGGCGGGCTCCGGCCGAGCACCGGCACGATCTCGGCGCTGCGCATCGGCGCCGTGGCCCTGGTCTCGGGACTCGTCATCGGCGCCCTCGTCCCGACCCTCGCCGAGGGCTCGCTCGCCACCGGCCTCGGCGGCGGCGCGGGCGGCAGCACGGGGACGTCCCTGGACCCGGTGGTCGAGCTGCGCGGCGAGCTCACCCGGCCCGAGCCGATCGACCTCTTCCGGATGACCACCTCGGTCGACGACCCCAGCTTCCTGCGCGCCCTCGCCCTCGACCAGTACGACCCCGAGGCCGGCTGGACGATGAGCAACCTCGCCGGGGAGACCTCGATCGCCGACGACGACGAGCTGTACCCGCCGCCGCCCGGCCAGTCGACCCGCTCCGTGAGCGCCCAGATCGAGGTCATCGAGCACAACGGCCGATTCCTCCCGGTGCCGGTCTTCCCCCTGTCGGTGCGGATGAGCGACGAGAGCGACGAGAACTGGCGGTTCGACCCGGCCACCGGCACGATCTACGGCCGCGAGGTGACCACGGAGGGCGAGGGCTACTCGGTCGACGCGCGCGAGCCACGTCCCTCCGCCGCGCTGCTGCGCGGCGCCGAGGCCCTGCCGCTCGACAACGATCTCCAGTCCCGGCTCACCGCCCTGCCGCCGCTCGACCCGACCGTCACCGATCTGGTCAGCCAGCTCACCGCTGACGCCACCGGGCCGTACGAGAAGGTCCGCGCGATCCTCGACTACCTCACCGACCGCACCAACGGGTTCATCTACAGCCTGGCCACCGCACCCGGGACCAGCGGCGACGACCTCGTCGACTTCCTGCGCCTCAAGCGTGGCTACTGCGAGCAGTACGCCGGCGCGATGGCCGTGATGGTCCGCGCGGCCCAGGTCCCGGCACGCGTGGTGCTGGGGTACACCCCCGGCACCGAGCGGGACGACGGCAGCCGCGTGATCACCAGCGACGACGCCCACGCCTGGGTCGAGGTGTACTTCGACGGGCTCGGCTGGGTGCCCTTCGACCCGACGCCGCTCGGCGTCGACCGCTCGCTCGACCTGCCCTGGTCACCGCGGGTGGGTGGCGCGACCGGGACGGACGACGACCCCGGCACCGCGGAGCCGACCACCGCGCCGCTGCCGAACGCCCCCCGCGAGGACCGGGCGGGCGGGCCGGTGCCCACCCCGACGGGCGGCGGCGGCGGCTCCGGTCCCTGGGGCACGGTGGCGATCGTCGCCGGCGCGGTGCTGCTGGCCCTCGCACTCGTCGCCCTGCCGGCCGCTGCCCGTGCCTGGCAGCGCCGGCGCCGCATCGCCGACGGCCGGGCGGGCGCGCTGTGGGACGAGCTGACCGCGACCGCCCTCGACGTCGGGCTGCGCGCGGATCCCGCGTGGACGCCGCGCCAGGCTGCGCGGGAGCTGGCCGGGCTCGGCGGGCGGCCGGAGTCGCCCCGGAGCGGGGCGATGCGCACCGCGCTCGCGGACGCCGTGCAGCAGCTGGCCCGCGCCGAGGAGGCCGCCAGCTACGGCCGCGGGGGTGGCGAGCCCGTCGGGCCGGAACTGCTCGCCGCGCTGCGTACCGCGCGTCACGGGTTGCTGGCCACGGCGCCCCCGCGGGTGCGGCTCCGTGCCCGGTTGTGGCCGGCCTCGCTGGTGGCGGCGGTCCGAGCCGGGGCCGCGGGGTGGTCCCGTCGTCGGCCCGTCCTGCTCGGCGGCCGGCGGACGCGCACCGTGTGAACGCCGAACCGCCGCCGTCCAGGTGGACGGCGGCGGTTCGGGAAGTCTGTCGTTGTTTGTTAGTCGCTACTGGTCGTAACGGCGGCGGAAGCGCTCCTCGAGGCGGGTCTTCAGCGGCTGACGGCCCGCCCGACCACCCTTGCCCGCGCGACCCGCGGTGGACCCGCGCCCGGCGACGGGCCCGCCCCCGGCCTCGACGGCACCGGTGGCCGCCTTGTAGTGGAAGACGCCGAGCGCGACGCCGGCGAAGGCGATGAGGAAGCCGAGGACCCCCAACGGCACGGACCGTGCCACCGCGCCACCGACGAGGACGGCGAAGCCGACGAGCACCAGAAGAGCCCCCAGCTGCAGCTTCCGGCGGGCCTTGAGGCGCCGGTCGCCGGTGCGGACGGTCGAAGCGAACTTCGGATCGTCGTCGACGAGTGCGCGCTCGATCTGCTCCAGCAGACGCTGCTCGTGCTCGGAGAGCGGCACGTCGACCTCCAGGTGGGCGGAGCCAAGGCCGTCGGAGGCACCCTCCGGCGGTGACAACGAGGATACGAGGCCTTGGCAACGGGCGAAAGGCGACCGTGCGGCGACCAGTCAGTAAGGGCCAACGATCACCCGTTTCGGGTGGTTCCCGGAGCCCCGCAGAGCGCTTTCCGCGCAGGTCAGCCCGGATCCCCGCCCGGAGCCTCGGAGGTCTTCCGGCGGCTCGTGAAGCCCGCCGGGCGCGGCACGACCGGTGACCAGCCCGCTCCCCCACCCGGCCGGCCGTCGCGGCGCAGCAGGGTGGCGGGGCGGACGGCCCCGGCCCCGAAGCGCCGGGCCGCCCGGTCCACGGCCAGTTCGGCCTCCCGCCGCCCGTGCTCCCGGGCCCCGAGCTCGAGCTGCTGCGGCGCGGATCCGGCGTCGACCAGGCGCTCGGCCCGGACTCCGACCAAGCGGATCCGGGCCCGGTCGAGCCCGAGGGCGTCGAAGAGACCCCGCGCGGTGTCGTAGAGCTCCTGGCCCACGTCGGTGGGGACGTCGAGGGTGCGGCTGCGGGTGATCGTGGCGAAGTCGGCGAAGCGCACCTTGATGCTCACCGTGCGCGTCAGCCAGCCGCCCGAGCGGAGCCGGGCGGCGGTCCGCTCGGACAGCAGCAGCAGCTCCCGGTGGATGACGACGGGGTCGTCGATGTCGGTCGAGAACGTCTCCTCGTGCCCGGTCGACTTCTCCGGCTCGTCGGGGACGACCCGCCGCGGGTCCCGGCCCCAGGCCAGCTCGTGCAGGTGGCTGCCCGACGCCGCGCCGACGGCCCGCTGCAGGGTCTTCGCCGGGACGTGCGCGAGGTCGCCCACGGTTCGCAGCCCGAGCCGGAGCAGGACCTCCTCGGTCTTGGGCCCCACCCCCCAGAGCGCACCGACCGGCAGCGGGTGCAGGAAGTCCATGACCTCGGCCGGGCGCACGACGAGCATCCCGTCGGGCTTGGCATTGGTGGAGGCGAGCTTCGCGACGAACTTGGTCGGGGCGGCACCGACCGAGCAGGTGATGCCCTGCTCGTCGAAGACCCGGGCCCGGATGTACTCGCCGATCTCCGCGGCATCCCCGAGCCGACGGCCGGCGCCCCGGACGTCGAGGAACGCCTCGTCGAGCGAGAGGGGCTCGACCAGCGGGCTGATCGAGCGGAACAGCGCCATGACCGACCGCGAGACCTCGGAGTAGAGCGTCATGTCGCCCGGCAGCACGGTGGCCGTCGGGCACAGCCGCAGCGCGCGGGCCGTCGGCATCGCCGCGTGCACGCCGTACCGCCGGGCCTCGTAGGTGGCCGAGGTGACCACCCCGCGGTTGCCCGCGCCGCCGACGATCACCGGCGTGCCCGCGAGCTCCGGGCGCTTGCGCACCTCGACGCTGGCGAAGAAGGCGTCCATGTCGACGTGCAGGACGGTGCACCCCGCCGCCCGGCCGCCCCTCGCTGTCACGTCGCCTCCTTCGTTCGAACAGATGTTCGGATCGTAGCGGCTCGGTGGCCCGAACGCCCTTCTGACCTGCGCAAGGCGTGTCCCCGTCTCGCCGCGCGCCGCAGCCGACGGATCGCCATGATCGACAGCACCGGGGCACCTCCCGGCTGCGACGGAGCGACACGGAGGACAGCCATGACGACCATCCCGGAGAACGACCCGCCCCGCGGCGGCACGCCGCTCGACGACGCCATGGCCGGTCGGGACGCCGGCGACGAGCCCCTGGTCGGAGGCGACGGCGGCGCGGACGCCGGTGCGCGATGGCGGCGCGGACGGCGGTGCCGACGGCGGCGCAGGCGGGATCGACCCCACCACCGAGACCGAGGAGGACGAGCGCTTCGCCTGAGCAGCGCCTCCTCGCGACAGCGTGCCGTCCCGACCTGCGCAGCAGTCTCCGGATCGGCATGATCGTTCTCGGTGGACAGCGCTCCGACGGGCCGCGGACCGCGGCCGGCGCGACGACCGGATCGGAGATGACATGGCACTCGACGACGACGACATGACCAGCACGGAGGGTCCGGCCGACGGAGGCGCCTCGGGTACGCCCGGCGCCCACGATGGCGGTGCTGACGGTGGCGCGGACGGTGGCGCCGACAGCGGTGCGCACGGTCCCGCGGACGGCGGTGCCGATGGCGGTGCCGACGGTGGCGCGCGACGGTCGGCGCGCGACGGCGGTGCCGACGGCGGCGCCGACGGCGGCGCCGACGGTGGCGCGGACGGCGGCGCCGACGGTGGCGCCGACGGCGGCGCGGACGGTTCGGCCTGACCGAGAACCCGAGTGCTGAGGGCCGGGCGGAGCGCGAGCTCCGCCCGGCCTTGCGGCGCTGCACGAACCTCGACCCGCAGGCCTTCGCCGAGCAGTACTGGGCCCGTCGCCCGCTGCTGACCCGCGCGGCCGACACCGGCAACTCCTTCACCGACCTCCTCGACCTGCCCGCCGTCGACGAGCTGCTCTCCACCCGCGGGCTGCGCACACCGTTCCTGCGGATCGCCAAGGACGGCGCCGTCGTCGACGGCAAGCGGTTCACGACCTCCGGGGGCGCCGGCGCCGAGATCGCCGACCAGGTGTCCTCCGACGCGGTGCTCCGGCTGTTCGCCGACGGGAGCACGGTCGTCCTGCAGGGCCTGCACCGGCTGTGGCCGCCGCTGATCGAGTTCGCCGACCAGCTGGCCGCCGACCTCGGCCACCCGACGCAGGTCAACGCGTACATCACCCCGCCGTCCTCGCGCGGCTTCAGCCCGCACTACGACGTCCACGACGTCTTCGTCCTGCAGGTGGCCGGCGAGAAGCACTGGCGGATCCACGAGCCCGTCCTGCGGAACCCGCTGCGCACCCAGCCCTGGGACGACCGGGCCGACGAGGTGGCCGCGGCGGCCGAGCGCGAGCCGGTCATCGACGCCGTCCTCCGCCCCGGCGACGCCCTCTACCTCCCGCGCGGCTTCCTGCACTCGGCCACCGCGCTGGGCGAGATCAGCTGCCACCTGACGATCGGCGTCCACTCGGTGACCCGCTGGGCGGCCGCCGAGTCCGCGCTGGACCTCGTGCGCACGCTCGCCGTCGACGACCCGGACCTGCGGACCTCACTGCCCCTCGGCCTCGACCTCAGCGACCCGACGACCGTCCGCGACGACGTGACGGCGGTGCTCGACGGCCTGCGCGAGTGGCTGGGACGGGTGGACCCGGCCGAGGTGGCCGACCGTCTCCGCGCCCGCACCTGGGCGCAGGTCCGGCCCGAGCCGGTCGCGCCGCTCGCCCAGTCGGCGGCGGCCGCGGCGCTGACGCCGGACACCGTGCTGCGGCTCCGACGTCGCCTGCGCTGCGTCCTCCGGGACGGCGCCGACGGTCGCGTGGATCTGGTCGCCGGCCGGCGCACCCATTCCTTCCCGGCGGACGTGCGCCCGGCGCTGACCGAGCTGCTCGCCGCGGGTGAGCTCAAGGTGGCCGACCTGCCGGGGCTGGACCCCGACGATCGCCTGACCCTGGCCCGACGGCTGGTCACCGACGCCGTCGTCACGGTCCCTGGCGGAGACGATCCGGGCGACAGGCACGATGGGAGCCGTGGCGACGCATCCGGGACCGGCCGATGAGCCGGCTGGGGGCGTGACGGCCGTCCGCCCTCTGGGACGGCTCGACGAGAGCCGCTGCTCGGTGCAGGCGCTCCTGCGCGGCGACGCCGCCGTCGCGACCGCCGCGCCGGCCCAGCGGTGGGTGCTCATCGAGCAGCCGGGGCCGTGGGGCCGCGACGCGCTGGCCGAGTCGCGGTTCGACGCCGAGGTCGCACCGCTGCTGGCGCGGCGCTCCCGGGCCGAGAACGTGCGGTTGCTGCTGGTCCGCCGGCCGGGCGGGCGCCTGGCCGACTCCGGCCGCCGGTGGGCCTATGCCGACAGCCGGCTCGGCCGCGAGGGGCTGTGGTGGTCGGTGCGCGCGACCGACGCCGACCTGCTCGAGGCACCCTGGGACGGCTCCGTCGGCGAGCCGGCCGCCGGGCCGGTCTACCTGGTCTGCACCCACGGCGGCCACGACGCGTGCTGCGCCCTGCGCGGCCGGCCCCTCGCCCGGACGATGCCCGCTCCCGGGCCGGCCGACGTCTGGGAGTGCAGCCACCTGGGCGGTGACCGGTTCGCGGCCAACGCGCTCGTCCTGCCGCACGGCTTCTACTACGGACAGGTCCCCGGCGACGGCGCCGAGCTGGTCGCCGCGCACAGCCGGGGCCAGGTGGCGCTGCCCTGGCTCCGCGGTCGCGCCGGCGTGCCGCCGCCCGCGCAGGCCGCCCAGCACTCGGCCCGGCAGGCGCTGGGCCTGCTCGGCGTGAACGACCTGCCGGTCGTGGGCGTCCGGCAGCTCACCCGACCGGGCTCGGAGATCGAGCGCTGGGTCGTGACGCTGGCCGGTCCGGACGGCGAGGTGGTCGCCGCCGTCGAGAGCCGGCCGTCGGAGCAGGCCGCGCACCTGACCTGCCACGCCGCTCATCCGGCGCACTCGCGCACCTGGCACGTGACGCTGGAGTCGGCCGGCGGCTGACCGGGGTCAGCCCAGGGCGGAGCCCCGCGCGGCCAGGAGCGGGATCGCGAGCTCGGTCGCCGTCAGCGACCCGTGGTAGCCGATGAGCCGGCTCGGGCCGGGCTCCCGCTCGGTCGCGGTCATCGCCCAGGTGCCGCGGGCGAGGGCGACGACGTCGCCGATGCGGGCCGCGAGGGCGTCGTCGACCGGCCCGAAGACGCCGCTGGCGATCGCCTCCTCCCGGGAGGCCACCCAGGCCCGGTCGCCGAGCACGGCCCGCCAGCGCTCCAGGACGTCGTGCGCGGCGCCGTCCTCGGCGTGCACGTAGCGGGCCCGGGGTTCCCCGGCCAGCAGCCGGACCCCCTCCCCCAGCTCGGGCGTCCGGTCGAGGTCGAGCCGCGTCTCGGGTGGGACGTCGAGCATGCCGTGGTCGGCGGTGACCAGGAGCGCGGCGTCGTCGGGCAGCTGGTCGACCAGCAGCTCGACGGCGCGGTCGATGAGCTCGAGCTGCGCCCGCCAGCTGGCGGAGTCGACGCCGCGGACGTGCCCGGTGAGGTCGAGCTCGGCCAGGTAGCCGTAGACCAGGGTGCGGGGCGCCGCCGCCAGCGCCTGGACCATGAGCGCGTTGAGGTCGCCGGCGCCGACCGAGCCGGGGTAGCCGGCGCCGCGGTAGACCGCACGGGTCAGACCGGAGCCCTTGAAGGTGTACGGCCCCAGCGCGGACACCTCGACGCCGTCGTCGGCGGCCTGCTCGAAGACGGTGCGCCGTGCCTGCCACTCCTCCGGCGCGGGGTCGTCACGCCAGACGACGTGGTTGAGGGTGCGGTCCTCGCCAGGGACGGCGGTGACGAAGCCGAGGATGCCGTGGCTGCCCGGGGGCAGGCCGGTGCCGAGGGAGGCCAGGCTGACCGGGGTGGTGCTGGGGCACGGCGCCGAGAGGTCGCCGGCCGGGGCCGCCATGGCGGCGAGGGTGGGCGCGAGGTCGGCGTGCGCGCGGATCAGGTCGGCCCCGAGCCCGTCGACCAGCAGGACGGCGATCCGCCGGGCCCCGCCGAGGGCCTCGGTCAGCCCGAGCGGGTCGGCGGGCAGCCCGTCGCGCTCGACCCGCACCCCGAGTGCCGTGGCCACGCCGGGCAGGACGTCGGCGAGGGTCTGCGTGCCGTAGGCGGGGCGGTGCAGATCCGCCGGAAGGTTCACCGCCGCGTGGCCAGGACGTGCAGGCCGGTGGCGACGTCGCGGAACGGCGAGGAGTCGGCAAGGGCCAGCTCCAGGGCGCGGACCGCCTCCGGGTCGGCGCCCGAGGCCGCGTCCAGCAGGTCGGCGACGACGGAGACGCCACGCCACGGGCCGGCCTCGAGGCCGGCCGCGTCGACCAGCGCGAGGAGGGTGGCGGGGTCGAACCGGCGGCGGGCGGGGCGGTCGCGACCCGGGGTCGGGTCGTGGTCCTCGAGGAGGGCGCGCGCCTCGCGGGGGTGGCCGCTGAGCGCCCGGGCGAGGACCGCGCCGGCGCGGTTGGCCGTCGCGATGCTGACCTGACCGCCGGGCCGCAGGGCGCCGGCGATCTCGCGGAGGGTCACCGCGGGGTCGTCGACCACCTCGAGCACCGAGTGGCACAGCGCCAGGTCGTAGCCGGAGTCGTCGTCACCGGCCACCGGGAGGACCTCGTGGAGCAGGTCGCCGTCGCCCTGTACCCCGCGGACCCGACCGCCGACGCCGCCCGTGTCGGCGCGCCGCCGGAGGGTGGCCAGGGCGTCGGCGCTGGGGTCGACGACGGTGACCTCGTGCCCGAGCTTGGCGAGCGGGACGGCGAACATCCCGCTGCCGCCGCCGACGTCGAGCACCCGGAGCGACGTGCCGACACCGACGACCGGGTCGAGCGCGGCCCAGACGGCTGCGGTCCGGGCGGGCAGCTGCTCGGCAGCGGGCGGGAGCACCCGGCCGAGCCTAGTGCGGTCCCTTCTCTAGGCCGGAACGCTGTCGGCCGCGCGCCTGATCTCGGCGATGTCGATGCGCCGTTGCTGGAGCATCGCCTGCATGGCTCGCTGCGCCCGGCCGGGGTCGGGGTCGGTCGTCAGTTCCATCAACTCGATCGGGCTCACCTGCCAGGAGAGCCCGAACTTGTCCTTGAGCCAGCCGCACATGCTCTCCTCGCCGCCTTCGGTGAGGCGCTCCCAGTAGTAGTCGGTCTCCTCCTGATCCTTGGTCATGATCTGGAAGGAGATCGCCTCGCTGAAGCGAGAACTGGGGACCGCCGTTGAGGCCGACGTACTCCTGGCCGTCGAGGGTGAACTCGACCGTCAGCACGTCGCCCTCCTTCATCGGCGGGGGCATGTCGGGCCCGTAGTGGGTGACCTTGTCGATCGAGGAGTTCGGGAAGATCGCGGTGTAGTGCTCCGCGGCCGGCAGGGCGGTGCCGTCGAACCACAGACACGGGATCTGCTTGGGCATGACTCGTCCTCTCTCCGGTCCGGCTGTTCTGGCCGGCTGGAAGTGAGACCCCGACGCGCGCGCGAAGTCATCGGCGGGCGCGCCGGCGGAGCTAGAAGGGTGGTGGGTCGTCGTCCGGTGGGTCCGGTGGTGGTTCGGGTGGGGGTCTGCGCAGGCCGGGTGGCCGGGTGGTGCGGGTGATCCCGGAGGGTGTGGTGACGTGCAGGGTGCCGTCGGGCTCCAGCACGAAGGTCCAGCCGGCGGCGAAGGTCTTCAGCCGGTGGTCGGTGCGGCACAGGCAGCACAGATTCGTGCAGGACGGTCGTCCCCGCCGCAGGAGTGCGGGATCACGTGGTCCAGATCGGCCCAGCCGACCCGCTGGGCGCAGTTGGGCATCCGGCAGGTGCGGTCCCGGGTCTTGACGAACGTTTCCTGCCGGCCGGTGGGCTCGTAGGCGTCGGTGTCGGGCGGCGTGCCGAGCACCGGGCAGCCGCACGCCTCGTCGGGGTGCTCGGCGCAGCCCGTCTTGGCGACCCGCAGCAGCTCGGCGACGGTGGTGGTGGCCAGCAGCCGGCCGTTCGCGTCGGTGATCGCGAAGGTCAGCCGGCCGCCGTCGGGGGCCTGCAGCCCGAGGGCGCCGATCCGGGCCAGCAGCTCCCGGGCATGGGCGGCGGTGATCGCCAGCCCGTTCACCCACCCCGCCTGCGTGGTGGCGCCGGTCAGGGAGTCGAGGGTGGCGGTGATGGTCAGGTGCGCGGCGACCCCGGGCTGGCCGGACCCGCCGGGGCGGCGCAGCAGCAGCGAGAACAGCTCGGTGCGGATCTGCGCGATCGGCCGGGGGTCGCCGTCGGCCTTGGCCATCCGGGCCAGCTCGTCGAGCTGCGCGTAGGCCTCGGCCGCCTCATCGGCGGCAGTTCCGCGCCGAGGGTGGCCATCCCGTCCGGGCCGGGCTGCAGGAACACGTCCGCGCAGCGCCGCGGCCTCCTTCCGGCGGGCGTCGCGCGGCGGCGGCGTCCCGCTCCAGCAGCAACTCCAGCGCCCGGGCCTTCAGCCGGGCCACCGACAGGTCGACCGCCTCCGGCAGCAGGATCGCCTCGACCGCCCGCGCCAGCTCCGGGCTGGTCGGACCCGAGCACGTCGGCCAGCGCCGCGGCCCGCGCCACGTCCAGCTCCCCGGCGGCGAGCGCGCGGTGGGTGGCGGGCAGGTTCTCCGCCCACACCCGCGCCCGGTGGTGCAGATGATTCGCGGTGCCCCGGCCGCGGTTGAGCACCAGCGCCAGCTCGGAGGCGAAGAACTCACTCACCCCCACCACGTCGCGCCCCGCGGCCCAGCCCGGCGTGCGCGCCCCCGGGGTGCCCGGCGCGCGGATCGCCGTCGTCCGGGGTCAGCTCGGCCAGCCGCAGGATCAGCTCCGACTCGTACGCGGCGTCCATCGCCTGCCGGCGCTGCCGCCGCTGCAACTCCGCCGCGGCCTGCTCCTTGGACAACAACGCCACCGGCAGCCCCGGCAGCTCGACCGGCTGGTCCAACGACCAGTCGACCAGCACGCCCTCGACGGTCGAGGAGCCGGAGATCCGAGGCACACCGACAAGCTATGGCAGGGGTACGACAGTTTTCGCAGGTCACGGGCACTCTCGGAACGAGAAATCATGCCGAGACGCGCCGGTGTCCAGGTCCTCGCGGTCGGGGGCCTATCAGCAATGCGCTCGCGAACTCCACCCGAAACCCGCCCCCTGGATCGCCGCCCAGGTGGCTACGGTCGGCGGGTGGACGACCTCGAGGAATCGGTCGATCGCGTCGCGGCGGAGACCCGGTTCTCCGGCGTGGTGCGTGTCGACAAGGCCGGCCGGGTGGAGTTCGCCAAGGCGTATGGCGCGGCGCACCGCGGCCATGGCATCCCCAACGCCGTCGACACCCGGTTCGGCATCGCCAGCGGGACGAAGGGGCTCACCGCGCTGAGCGTCGTGAGCCTGATCGAGGACGGTCTGCTCGATCTCGAGACGACTGCCCGGTCCGTGCTCGGCGAGGACCTGCCGCTGATCGACGACCGACGTGACGATCGGGCAGCTCCTGGCGCACCGCTCGGGCATCGGTGACTACTTCGACGAGGACGTCGTCGAGTCGGACACCGACTACGTGCTGACCGTTCCGGTCCACCAGCTGGCCACCACCCCCGACTATCTCGCCGTGCTGGACGGGTACCCGCAGAAGTTCCCGCCCGGAGAGCGCTTCGCCTACAACAACGGGGGCTTCGTCGTCCTCGCGCTGATCGCGGAACGCGCCGGCGGGATGCCCTTCGCCGAGCTGGTGCGGACTCGCGTGTGCGAACCAGCCGGTATGCACGACACCGAGTTCCTGCGCTCGGACGAGCCCGATGACCGCATGGCCCTCGGCTACCTCGACGGCGAGGGCCTGCGGACCAACGTCCTGCATCTGCCGGTCCGCGGCAGCGGGGACGGCGGCGTCTACACCACGGCGGCGGACGTCCACGCCCTGTGGGCGGCCCTCTACGCCGGCCGGGTCGTGCCGCTGGACCGGTTCGCGGAGATGGTGCGCCCGCACAGCGACGTGCCGTCGGAGTCGATGCGCTACGGGCTGGGGTTCTGGCTGCACGCGACAGGCGACGCGGTGATCCTGGTGGGCGGTGACGCGGGGGTGTCGTTCCGGACGGTCCACGACCAGGCGACCGGCGTGACCCACACCGTGCTGTCCAACACGACGGCGGGCGCGTGGCCGGTGACCCGTCGCCTCGACGAGTTGCTCACCCCGTGAGCACGATGATCAGTGGCCGGAGCTGCCGGGGCTCGAGTGCCAGAGCTTGCGCGGCGGCCCGGACGCCGCCCGGCGAGCCGCCGCCTTGGAGTCCTCGCCGGCCGGCTTGATGTCGGCGTAGGGCGACATCCGGAAGCCGGTCGGGTGCACGAGCACCGGGCGGACCATGACCGGCCGCGAGTTCCGTGACGCCGCCGCCCCGGCGATCGCCTGCTCGGTGAACTCCCCCGGCGCGGCCATCAGGTCGCGGACGCCGTCGAGACCGTCGGCCTCCCAGGCCTCGTGCAGCGCCGGCAACTCCCACGCCCCGGTCGCCCGCAGCGACACCCCGCGCGGACCGGTGCGCCGCAGCACCCCGCGGATGACCAGCAGCCAGGAGTGGAACACCGTCGCGGCGTAGGGACCCTGCGCGTCCTCGAAGAACGTCGAGTCGGTGCAGCCGGTGCCGTCGTCGAGGGTCACGAACACCACGCGGCGACCCGAGCGGATCGGCGGGGTCTGGGTGGCGACCTTGACCCCGGCGACCAGCACCTCCGCCCCGCTGCGGCAGGTGAGCAGCTGCCCCGCCGACACGGCGCCCAGCGCGGACAGGAACGGCCGGTAGAAGTCGATGACGTGCCGGCTGGCGTCCAGACCGAGCACCTCCAGCTCGGCGCGGACCAGCTCGGCGTCGGTGAACTCGGGCAGCCCGCTGCCCTCGGCCCAGCTGGGTCCGGTCTCCTCCGGGGCACCATCAGACTCCTCCGGCAGCCCCAGCCCCATCAGGTCGATGCTCAGCTGACCAGCGGAGCTCGCCTTCGCGCCGCTGCGGCTCCACCGGTCCAGCTCGCCGATCTGCAGCAGCAGGTCCCGCCGGGTCACCTGCTTGCGGCGGTGGGTGGGCCGGCGGACCTCGCGGTCGCGCACCCCGAAGCCGTAGAGCGAGTCGAAGCCGCCGGCGAGCACCAGCCGCTCCACCACCGGGCGCGACACCGAGGCCCGCGACCAGAAATCCGTCAGTGACCGATAGGGCTGACCGGTGACGACCCGGGCCACCTCGTCGTCGGAGATGCCCTTGACGTCGGCGAGCGAGAGCCGGATGCCGTAGCGGGACGGATCCCGCATGGTGAGCGGCATCCACTCCGGCCGTGGCCGACCCCTGCAACCACTCCGACCTCAGCCTCCACCTCACCCTCAGGGTCTGGCTCCAGCAGCTCCACCCGGTAGGTGTCGGACGAGGCGTTGACGTCGAGGCCGAGCACCTGGATGCCGAAGTTGCGGGCGTCGTCGAGGATCAGCCGCTTCGGGTACATCCCCGGGTCGTGGGTGAGCACCCCGGCGAGGAAGGCCGCCGGGTGGTGCGCCTTCAGCCACGCCGACTGGTAGGTGGGCAGCGCGAAGGCGGCCGCGTGGGCCTTGCAGAACCCGAACGAGCCGAAGGCGGCGAGCACCGTCCAGACCTGCTCGGCCACGTCCACCGGGTAGCCGGCGGACAGCACCTGCGGCACGAACCAGGCGCGCACCTCCGGATGGGCGTCCTTCTCCCCCAGCGCGCGGCGCACCTCGTCGGCCTCGGCCAGGGTGCAGCCGGTCATCCGGGCGACGATCTGCAGCACCTGCTCGTGGAAGACGACGACCCCGGCGGTCTCCTCGAGGCAGAACTCGAGGTCGGGGTGCGGGTAGACCGTCTCCCGCCAGCCGTTCCGGGCCATGAGGAACGGGGTGACCATGTCGCTCTTCACCGGGCCGGGCCGGAACAGCGAGATGTCGATGACGATGTCCTCGAACGTCTGCGGCCCGAACTTGCCGACCAGCTCCCGCTGCCCGGGCGACTCGATCTGGAACATCCCGAGCGTGCGGGTCGAGCGGATCAGCTCGAACGTCGTCGGGTCGTCCCGCGGGATCGCGTCGATGTCGACGACCTCGCCGTCGACCCGCACCACCTCGTCGAGCGCGTGCGCGATCGCCGACTGCATCCGGATGCCCAGCAGGTCGAGCTTGAGCAGCCCGAGCTCCTCGACGTCGTCCTTGTCGAACTGGCTCATCGGATAGCCGAGGTAGCTGTGCTCGACCGGCGTCCGGTCGAGCAGCGTGGCGTCGGAGAGCAGCACCCCGCACGGGTGCAGCGCGATGTGCCGGGGCAGGCCGTCGAGCCGCGCGACGAGGTCGAAGAGCAGGTCGAGATCGCCGCTGCCGCCGGTCCGCTTCGAGCCCAGCCGACTGGCCCGCAGCTCGGGGAGGTCCTTGAGCGCGGCGTGCACCTGGTTGGCCCGGATGTGCGGAAAGGCCTTGGCGACGGCGTCGATCTCGGCCGGGGGCAGCCCGAGGGCGGCGCCGACGTCGCGGATGGCGTGCCGCACCCGGTAGGTGTCCATCATCGAGATGCAGCTGACCCGGTCGGCGCCGAAGCGGTCGATGACCGCGTCGTAGACCTCCATGCGCCGCGCCGACTCCACGTCGATGTCGATGTCGGGCAGCTGGTGGCGCAGCGGGGAGAGGAAGCGCTCCATCAGCAGGCCGTAGCGGATCGGGTCGACGTCGGAGATGCCGAGCAGGTAGGTGACCAGGCTCCCGGCGCCGGAACCACGCGCCGCGGCGCGGACCCTCAGGCTCTTGATGAGGTCGACCACGTCGGCGACGGTGAGGAAGTAGGACGGATAGCCCAGCTGGTCGATCACCCCCAGCTCCTCGTCGAGCCGCTGCCGGACCCGCTCCGAGGGCGCCATGCCGCGCCGGCCCATGCCCGCCTCGCAGCGCGCCCGCAGCACCTGCGAGGGGCTCATCCCCCGCTCGGCGGGGGTGGTGACGACGTCGAGCTCGGGATAGCGGACGCTGCCGATGCCGAGGTCCTCGCGGATGTCGACCGCGCACTGCTCGGCCAGCCGGGCGGTGCGCTCGAGCAGCCGCAGCGCGGCGTCCCGGTCGGGGCCGACGAGGTCCTCGGCGACCTCGGCCATCTCCTTGCCCGACTTCAGGTAGCCCTCGGCGGTGCGCCGGTCGACGTGCCGGAGGTCGAGCGCCACCAGCCGGCGGGACGCGTCCAGCACGTCGGCGGTGGGCGCGTCGAGGGCGTCGACGTAGCGGACGGCGTTGCTGAGCACCACCGGCACGCCCTGCTCGGCGGCGAACCGGAGCATCGCCTGCGCCCGGGAGCGGTCGCCCCGGCCGCGGTGGTGGACGACCTCGAGCACCAGCCGGCCGGACCCGAAGGCGGCGCGCCAGGCGTCGAGGTGGGCGACGGCGTGGTCGGCCCGGCCGGTGAGCAGCGCCCGGCCGACGGGTGAGTCGGGCCCGAGCAGCGCGATCAGGCCGGCGGCGTGCTCGGCGGCCGTGGCCAGCGAGCTCACCGGCTCCCCGCGGGTGCCGCGCAGGTGGGTGGCGCTGGTCAGCCGGCACAGCGAGCGCCAGCCGGCGCCGTCCCGGGCGAGGAAGGTGACCCGCGGCAGCCGCGGGTCGACGCTCGCCCCGCCGCGGGCGGGGCTCTTCCGCACCGGCGCCGTGCGCAGCCGCGGCGGCCGCGCGCCGGACTCCTCCCCGCCGAGGGCGGTGGCCAGCGGCGGGTGCGACGTGGCACCGAGGGCCGGGGCGACGGCGAGGTCGACGCCGAAGATCGGCCGCACGCCGGCCGACCGGCAGGCGAGGGCGAACTTGACCGCGCCGTAGAGCCCGTCGCGGTCGGTCAGCGCCAACGCGGACATGCCGTGCTCGGCGGCGCGGCTGACGAGGTCGGCGGGGTGGTTGGCCCCGTACTGCATGGAGTAACCGGATGCGACGTGCAGATGGACGTAGGGGTCGTTCACCGCCCGGGCCCGGAGGACGGCGGCCGGGAAGCGGTGCCACCGACCACGCGCGGACGCGGGCGCGGCTCGGGCAGCGCGCCGAGGCTGTTCTCCACCACGGCGAGGAAGCCCGCGACGTCGCGGACGAGGTCGTCGGCCTCCCGCTCGGTGACCGCCCGGGAGAGCCCCGCCTCGGCGGCGGCCCGCTTGGCGGCGCCGGCGGCGAAGAAGGTGGCCCACTCCCCCAGCTCGGGCGCGACCTGGCCGAGCAGCACCCAGGCGCTGCGCGGCCGGCGGCGGGCCGGCTCGGGCCGGGTGCGGGCGGCCAGCACGGCGGCGGCCGCCCGCAGGGCACCCAGGTGCGCCGTGGCGTACCGCTGCCGCGGATCGGGAGCGAGGGAGGCCTCGGCCAGGGCGCGGCGGGCCTGGTCGAGGAGCTGGCCGGCGGCGGCGGGCAGTGCCGGGGGCAGGGGCAGCTGACCGGCGGGCACGGCGCGGGCGGCGCCCATCAGTCGTGCACCCGCACGAGCCACCAGCGGTTGCCGGCGGCGTCCCAGGACAGGTCGTAGACACCGGCGAAGCTCATCCGCGACCGGCCGGCGCGCACCGCCTCGACCCGCCACACCTCACGGGTCGCGACCAGTTCGGCGGAGGCGCCGCCGAAGCTCCCGCCCAGGGAGGCATCGCGGAGCCACCAGGGGGCGGTCTCGACCCAGGAGTCGAGCAACTCCCCCACGACGTACCGGGAGGAGCCGCGCCAGAACTGCACCGGGCCCAGTGCACCCCGCTCGACCTGCACCTCTTCGCCGACCCGACCGACGACCTCACCGAGCACCCGGCTCATGGCAGACTCCCCACCTCGCACGCCGCACCGCACCCCACCGGCCCCTGCCACTGCTCCGGGCGGGGAAGGGCCGTGGAGCGGTGGTGGACCGGCAGTGTCCTGCTCGTTCGAACAGGTGTTCGAACACGTCCAGTAGACCGGACCGCGCGGGCGCCGTCAAGACGGCGCGACCGTCGCGCCCGACCGTGTCGGCAACGCCCCGAGGCCGGTGGCAGGATCACCCGCATGTCCGCACCCGAGCACCCCCGGGTGGCCGAGGTCGCCCGGCTCCTCGCCGAGGCCGGCGCCCCCGGGGAGCTGCGCGTGCTGCCTGCGGACGTCCGCACCGCCGCTGCCGCCGCCGCGGCCCTGGGCGTCCCGGTGGGGGCGATCGCCAACAGCCTGGTCTTCGCGGTCGGCGAGCTGCCGCTGCTGATCCTCACCAGCGGGGCGCACCGCGTCGACGAGCGGGCGGTGGCCGACCTGCTCGGCGTCGAGCGCATCACCCCGGCCCCGGCCGACTTCGTCCGCCGGCACACCGGCCAGGCCATCGGCGGGGTGGCCCCGATCGGGCACCCCGAGCCGATCGGCACCCTGGTCGACGTCGAGCTCGCCCGCTACGAGACGGTCTGGGCGGCCGCCGGGCACCCCGCCGCCGTCTTCTCCACCAGCTACGACGAGCTGCTCCGGCTCACCGAGGGGACCCCCGCCGAGGTCGCATCCGCCGTCCCCGCTGCGGCCGAAGCCCCGGTGTGCGCCTCATGACCGGCACCAAGCCGACCACCCGCGTCACCGAGCTCCCCATCGCCTGGATGCGCGAGCACATGGTCGAGGCCCTGACCATCTACGGGCTGGCCATGGGCTACGACGCCGCGGTGGTCACCGGCCGCTACGGCTACGCCATCCAGCACACCGACCGGCCCGGCTTCCGGGCCGTGGGGGCGTTCACCGAGACGCCGGACGGCGAGGAGCTGGTCGGCTTCGGCTACGGCTACCTCGTCGAGCCCGGTCAGTGGTGGCACGACCAGGTCCGCGCCGCGCTCGACCGGCGGACGGCGAAGCGCTGGCTGCCCGGCGCGTTCGAGGTCTGCGAGCTGCACGTCCACCCCGAGCAGCAGAGCCAGGGCCTGGGCCGGCGGCTGCTGCACGCCCTGCTCGAGGCCCTGCCGTACCCGGCGGCGCTGCTGTCGACCCCGGACGCCGACACGAAGGCGTTCCGGCTCTACCACGCCGACGGCTTCGTCGACCTCGCCCGCGGCTACCACTTCCCCGGCGACGCGCGGCCCTTCGCCATCCTGGGCGCGACGCTGCCCCTGCGCCCCGGCGCCTCCCGCTCGCAGTGACGGCCGCCGACGTCGTCGTCGTCGGTTCCGGCCACAACGGTCTGGTCGCCGCCTGCTACCTGGCGCGGGCCGGCCTGTCGGTCGAGGTGGTCGAGTCCGACGACGTGCTCGGCGGCGCGGTGTCGACGGTCGAGCGCTGGCCCGGCGTCCGCGTCGACCGGGGTTCGAGCGCGCACGTGATCATCCGGCACAGCGGCATCGTCGAGGAGCTCGACCTCGCCGCGCACGGACTCACCTATCTCGACTGCGACCCCTGGGGCTTCGCCCCGGCGCCCCGCCCCGGCGACCCCGGTCCCGACGGCCGGCCGCTGGTCCTCTCGGTCGACCTCGACGCGACCTGCGCCTCGATCGAGGCCGCCTGCGGCCCCGAGGACGCCGCCGCGTACCGCCGGTTCGTCGCCGTCTGGGGTCCGCGCAGCCGGGCCGTCGTCGCCGCGTTCGGGCGGGCACCCAATCCGGCGGGGCTGGTGCGGTCGTTCTGGCCGCTGGGCGCCGCGCGGAACGGGCAGCCGCGCACCTCCGGCGCGGACCTCGCCGTCGACTTCCTCGGCTCCGGCGACGCCCTGCTCGACCGCTGGTTCTCCAGCGAGCGGCTCAAGGCCGCGCTCGCCTGGTTCGGCGCGCAGAGCGGCCCGCCGATGTCGGAGCCCGGCACCGCCGCCATGGTCGGCTGGGTGGCGCTGCTGCACGACGTCCCGCCCGGCCACCCGGTCGGCGGCTCGGGCGGGCTGACCGCCGCGCTGCGGCGGCGGCTGGAGTCCGACGGCGGCCGGGTCGTGCTCGGCGACGGCGCCGCGCGCCTGCTGGTGGACGACGGCTCCCGCGTGGTCGGCGTCGAGACCGTCTCCGGACGGCGGATCCGCGCCGGCGCCGTCGTGGCCGCGTGCCACATCGGGGTCACGCGGGCGCTGGCCGGGAACGCCGCCCCACCCGCCCTCGCCGACGCCGATCCGCCGATCGGCAACGGATTCGGGCTGGTCGTCCGCGCGCTCACCGACGCCCTGCCCGCCTACCCCGGCGTCGACCCCGCCCTGGCGCTGTCGGGCCTGCAGCTGCTGTGCACCGACCGGGCCGAGCTCGCCGCCGCGCACGGCGACTGGGGCGCGGGCCGGCTGCCCCGCTCCCCCGTCCCGCTGGCGATGAGCTTCTCGGCCAGTGACGACACCCTCGCCCCGCCCGGTCGGCACGTCGTCACGATCTGGGGGCAGTGGTACCCGTACGCCCTGGCCGACGGCGCGGACTGGGACGCCCTGGCCGAGGGCGAGGCCCGGCGGCTGATCGAGGCCGTCGACCGGTTCGCACCCGGCTTCGCCGCATCCGTCCAGGACGTGTACGTCCAGACGCCGCTCGCGCTGGAGCGCGAACTGTCCCTGCCGCGTGGCAACGTCATGCACGTGGAGATGGGGCTGGCCAGCATGTTCGGCTTCCGGCCGACGCCGGCGCTCTCCGGCTACACCGTGCCCGGGCTGCCGGGGCTCTACCTGGCCGGCGCCTCCACCCACCCGGGTGGCGGGGTGTCGGGCAACTCCGGCCGGACGGCGGCGCGCGTCCTGCTCGCCGACCGGCGGCCGCTGCGCCGCGTCGTCGCCGGCGCCCTCGCCCGCGTCCGGCGGCCGCGATGACGACGACGGTGGCGCCCCGGCCGGTGCGGATCTCGGGCGCCGCCGTGCTGCCGCTGCTCCTGGCACTCGCGCTGGTCGGCACCGCGATCGCCTATCCGCTGACCACGGGCACGGCGCGGGACGCCGTCTCGTGGACGATCGTCGTCCTCGGGTCCGCGCTCTCGGTGGCCCACGCCGTCCTCAGCCGCGGCGCGCGGACGGGGCTCGGCCTCCTGCTGCTGGTCGGGAGCGACCGCCGTCGCCTTCGAGGCGGTCGGCCTGGCCACCGGCGTCCCGTACGGCGAGTACTCCTACAGCGACGCGCTGGGCCCGACGCTGCTCGGCGTCCCGTTCCTGGTGCCGCTGGCCTGGCTGATGATGGCGTGGCCGAGCTGGCTGCTCGCCGAGCGGCTGGCACGGCGGCGCACCGTCCGGATCGCGGTCGCCGCCGGGATCTTCGCCGCCTGGGACGTCGTCCTCGATCCGCAGATGGTGCAGGCCGGCTACTGGACGTGGGCGCACCCCGAGCCGGGGCTGCCCGGCATCGACACCGTGCCGCTGACCAACCTGGCCGGGTGGCTGCTGGCCGGGGCCGTGCTCATGACCCTGCTCGACCTCATGGTCGAACGGACGGCGGTCGCCGACGCTCCCCGGATCGGGATCGCGGCGCCCATGCTCGCTCTCGGCTGGATGACCCTCGGCGGCGCGCTCGCCCACGCCGGCTGGCTCGGGCTGCCGGGCTCGGCCGCGTGGGGTGCGGCGCTGTCGGTGCCGGTACTCGTCGCGCTCGCGGTGCAGTGGCGGGCGCGACGGTGAGCGGACGGCTGCTGCGTGCCCTGGCCGGTGCCTCGGTCCTGGGCGCGCTGCACGCCGCGGTGAACATGGCCCTGGTGCGCCGCCCGCCGGACGACCCGCCACCGGTCCGCCGTCCGGTCACGGTCGTGCTGCCGGTGCGCGACGAGGTGCGGCACGTGGGCGACTGCCTGGCCGCGCTGCTCGACCAGCGCGGGGTGCCGGACCTGCGGATCGTCGTCGTCGACGACGGCTCGACCGACGGCACCGCGGAGGTCGTCCGCGTCGGTGACCGACCCACGGGTGCGGCTGGTGTCCGCCGGTCCGCTGCCGCCGGACTGGCTCGGCAAGCCGCATGCCTGCGCCGTCGGGGCGGCGGAAGCCCAGCCCGGCGCCGACGGCGTGCTGGCGTTCGTCGACGCCGACGTGCGCCTCTTCCCCGATGCCCTGGCCTCGGCCGTCGCGCTGATCGACCGGCACGGGCTCGACCTCGTCTCCCCGTGGCCGCGGCCACTGGCGGAAGGCGTCGCCGAGCGTCTGGTGCAGCCGCTCGTGCCCTGGCTCTGGGGCACGACCCTGCCGGTGCGGCTGGCGGAGCGGTCGCCCCGGCCGTCGCTGGCCGCCGCCACCGGCCAGTTCCTGGTGCTCACCGCCGGCGGCTACGCGCGGGCGGGCGGGCACGCCGCCGTGCGCGGGGAGGTACTCGAGGACATCGCCCTGCTGCGGGCGGTCAAGCGCACGGGCGGGCGCGGTGCGCCGGTCGACGGCTCGCGGCTGGCGGCCTGCCGGATGTACGAGGGGTGGGGGCAGCTGCGCGACGGCTACGCGAAGTCGTTGTGGCAGGCGGTGGGCGGGTCGCCGGCGGCGAGCGTGGCCGCCGCCGCCGCGCTGACCGCCGTCTGGGTGGTGCCGCCCGTGGCCGCCCTCCGCGGGTCGCGGGCGGGCCTGGTCGGCTACGCGGCCGGGGTCGCCGGGCGGGCGGCCGTCGCCGCGCGCACGGGCGGGCGGCTCTGGCCCGATCCGCTGGCCCACCCCCTGTCCGTCGTCCTGCTCGACGTGCTCATGGCCCGATCCCTGCTCGGCCACCGCCGCGGAACGCTGACCTGGCGCGGCCGACCGGTGGTGCCGGGCGCCGGCGGGCCGTGGGACACGATGGACCGGTGACCGACTCCCCGCCGCGCGTGACCTTCGACCCGGCCGAACTGGAGCGCTCGGTGTACTACCGGGTGCTCAACTCGGTCGTCGTGCCGCGGCCGATCGCCTGGGTGTGCAGCCGCTCGGCCGACGGCGTGGACAACCTGGCGCCACACTCCTTCTACACGGTGGCCTGCGTGGCGCCGCCGATCGTGCAGTTCACCTCGGTCGGCCGGAAGGACTCGCTCAACAACGTCGAGGCGACCGGTGAGTTCACGGTCAACCTCACCCCCGAGGCGCTGTTCGAGCAGGTCAACGCGACCGGCACGGACTTCCCGCCCGACCACAGCGAGGCCGAGCAGGCCGGCGTCCGGCTCGAGCCGGCCGAGCGGGTCGCCGCGATGCGGGTCGCCGAGTCGCCGGTGTCCATCGAGTGCACGCTGCACGCCACGCTGAAGCTCGGCGACAGCACCCTCGTGCTGGGCCGGGTGGTGCTGATCAGCGTCTGGGCGGACGCCGTGCGCGACGGCCGTCCCCGCATCGAGCACCTCCGGCCGCTGGCCCGCCTGGGCGGCAACGAGTGGTCGACGATCGGCGAGGTCAAGGAGATCCGCCGGATCCCCTTCGCGAAGTGGGCCGACGACCCGTCGATCGGGGAGCACGTCCGCGGGGAGGAACCCGGGGACCGGTGAGTTCGCCGCGCCGGGCGGGTCTCCACTGCATGCGGACCCTGGCGATCACGCAGAACATCACCGTCGACGGCTCGATCGAATTCCTCGGAGACTGGTTCGACCCCCAGGCCTCGGGCGAGGAGGACAACAGCGACCAGCTGGCCGAGGTGCACCGGCAGGACGAGCGGGCCGACGCCTTCCTCACCGGTCGGCGCACCTTCGAGGACCTGCGGAGCTACTGGCCGCACCAGACCGACGACCCGACGGGCATCACCGCCTACCTGAACCAGGTGCAGAAGTACGTCGTCTCCTCGACGCTGCAGGACCCGGAGTGGGAACCGACGACCGTGCTGAGCGGCGACCCCGTCGGCGCGGTGCGGGAGCTCAAGGAGCAGCCCGGGCGCGACATCGTCGTCACCGGCAGCATCACGCTCTGCCACGCCCTGATCGGTGCGGGGCTGGTCGACGAGTACCGCCTGTTCACCTACCCCGCGGTCCAGGGCCGCGGGCGACGGCTGTTCCCCGAGGGGATCGAGGCGCCGCGGTTGCGACTGCTGGACACCCAGCGCTTCCGGAACGGCGTCACGTACACGGCCTACGGAGTCTGACCGTCAGGCCGGGAGGTGCTCGGCCACCTCGTCGGCGGCCGCGTGGCCGAAGGCGTCGGCGAAGCGGGCGAGGAAGCTCGCCCGCGGCAGGTCGTACTCCTGGGTGCCGACGACCTCGACGGCCGCCGTCGCCACGGCCGAGCCGAGCTGGGTCGCCCGCTCGAGGCTCAGGCCCCACACGCGCCCGGCGATGAAGCCGGCGCGCAGGGCGTCGCCGCCGCCGGTCGGCTCGACGGGCTTGGTCTCCGGCACCGCCTTGACCGCGAGCGGCTCCTCGCCGGCCCGGCGCACCAGCACGCCCTCCGCGGCACGGGTGGTCACCCACGTGCCGACCCGGGCGAGCACCTCGCCGTCGGTCCAGCCGGTCTTCTGCAGCAGCAGGGCGGCCTCGTACTCGTTGGTGAACAGCACCTCGGCGCCGTCGACCAGGTCGCGGATCATCTCGCCGCCCGCCCACGCCAGCTGCTGGCTCGGGTCGGCGGCGAAGGCGTAGCCACGGTCCCGGCACTCCTGCGTGTGCCGCACCATCGCCTTCGGGTCGTTGGGCCCGACGACGACGAGGTCGAGCGCGCCCACGCGGGCGGCGACCGGCGCGAGCTCGATCCCGGACGCCTCCGACATCGCCCCCGAGTAGAAGGAGGCGATCTGGTTGTTGTCCATGTCGGTGGTGCAGACGAACCGGGCGGTGTGCTTGAGCTCCGACCAGTGCACGCTCGCGGTGTCGACGCCGTGCCGGCTCAGCCAGGCCTCGTAGTCGGCGAAGTCGCTGCCCACGGCGCCGACCAGCACCGGCTCCAGGCCGAGCAGCCCCATGCCGTAGGCCATGTTCGCCCCGGCTCCCCCGCGGTGCTGGACCAGGTCGTCGACGAGGAACGACAGCGAGACGTTCTCCATCTGCCCGGCCACGAACTGCTCGGTGAAGCGGCCGGGGAACGTCATCAGGTGGTCGGTCGCGATCGAACCGGTGACGGCGACGGGCACGGTGTCTCCCTGGGTGGTGGCGCTGGAAGGGAGTGCCAGCGACCGGGCGGTGTCGAGATGGTGACCGGAGCCTGAACAGCCTAGGAGCCGTCGGCCGTGCCCGCTCCCCCGGCCGTGTCCGGTCCCGCCAGTGTCCCCCGCAGCCAGAGCCCCAGTTGCACCGTGCCGACCAGGCCGAGCACCGCGCCCACCCCCGCGCCGGTGGTCACCACGGCATCCGCCCAGCCGAGCCCGGAGACCACGCCGGCCCCGCCGAGGGTCATGCCGGCCATCGCCACGCGGGTGGGCCGCTCCCAGACGGAGATCGGCCCCGTGCGGTCGACCCCGGCCTGGCCGGCCCGCGCCCGCAGGTAGTCCGGCAGCCAGCACAGCGCCCCGAACGCGACGGCCAGCCAGCCCGGCGCACCCGCCACCCACAGCGCCGCGGCGTAGGCGACCTCGGTCAACCGGTCGACGACCGAGTCGAGGACGAAGCCGCGCTGCGAGGCCCGCCCCGTGCCGATGGCCAGCGCGCCGTCGAGGGAGTCGACCAGCCCGCTCAACCCGACCAGCAGACCCGCCGCCACCAGCCATCCGCCCCCGGCGGCCGCCGGGACGATCGCTGCCGCCGGCGACGACCAGGCCGAGGGCGGTCGCGACCACCGGCGGCAGGCCGGCGAGCGGACGGGCCAGCGCGTAGGCCACCGACAGCCAGCCGCGCACCAGCCCGCTCTCGGTGCCCGTGCCACCGTGCCACCGCGACCACGCGGCCAGGTAGTCCTCCCGGCTCAGCACGCCCCGCCCGCCCCTTCGTCCCACCGCTCGCCTTTCCCAGGGACAGTAGGGGTGTGCTCGCCGGACTCTCCCCCGCGCGCCGCCGGCTGATGCTGGGCGTCGCGGCCCTCGTCGTGATCGCGATGGCGGCGCTGGTCGTCGTCCTCGTGTCGCGGGCGACGGCCCCGGCGGCCGAGCCGGTGTCGCAGGAACGGCCCGGCCCGGTGCTGCTCGTCCCGGGCTACGGCGGTTCGACGGCCTCGCTGCAGACGCTCGCCGGCCGGCTGACCGCCGCGGGCCGCGACGCCTCGGTCGTGCAGCTGCCGGGCAACGGCACCGGCGATCTCGCCGGGGCGGCGGACGCGCTCGCCGACGCGGTGGACGACGCCCTCGACCGGACCGGCGCGGAGAGCGTCGACGTCGTCGGCTACTCGGCCGGCGGCATCGTGGCCCGGCTCTGGGTCGCCGACGGCGGGGCCGACGTCGCCCGGCGGATCGTGACCCTGGGCTCGCCGCACCACGGCACGACGCTCGCCGACCTGGCCGGCGACGTCGCCCCCGAGCAGTGCCCGCTCGGTTGCCGGCAGCTGGGCACCGACAGCGACGTGCTGGCCCGGCTGAACGCCGAGGACGAGACGCCGGACGGCCCGACCTGGGTCTCGATCTGGACGACGCAGGACCGGACCGTCACCCCGCCCGACTCCGCCCGGCTCGACGGCGCCCTGAACCTGCCGGTGCAGTCGGTGTGCGCCCAGGCGCGACTCGGGCACGGCGACCTGCCGCGCGACCCCCTCGTCATCGAGATCGTCCTCGCCGAGCTGGCACCCGGGGAGCCGGTGCCGCTCGACGCGAGCGACTGCGCCGGCCTGGGCGGCTAGCTCGTGACGTCCTTCGTCGTGAAGTTCGCCCACGCCGCCGCGAGCAGCACGCCGACGTAGACCCCCTGCAGCGCCAGGCCGCGGACGATGTCGCGCCAGAGGATCGGGTCGCGGAAGAAGTCGACGAACGCCAGCCAGTACCGGGTCGGCAGGTAGGGCGCGATCGGCGACGCCGCGTCGAGGGTGAACAGCAGCGACGAGGCGACCAGCACGGCCAGCGCACCCATCGTGGCGCCGAGCGGTGAGTCGGTCAGCGTGGAGAAGAACAGTGCGAACGCGGCGACGCCGAGCATGGAGACGGCGACGTAGCCGATGGCGAGCAGCGTGCGACCGCCCAGCTCCTGCGGCGTCAGCGACGTGCCCGACACCGACGTCCCCACGGTCGGCTGCGCCTCGAACAGCGTCGCCCCGAGGACGTACCCGACACCGGCCACGACCAGCACCGTCACCAGCACGAACGCGAGGACGGCGACCAGCTTGGCGACCAGCAACCGGGTGCGGCCGGACGGACGGGCGAGCAGGTAGCGCAGCGTGCCCGCCTGCGCCTCGCCCGCGACCGAGTCGCCGGCGACCACGGCGACCGCGATCGGCAGGAACAGCGGCAGCACGATCGCCAGCGCCGCCAGCGGGTACAGCGCCCCGTTCTGCAGCACGGCGGACAGGAACGGCGGCCCCTCCCCCGGACGCGGCGCCAGATCGGTGAGCACGAGCAGGACGGCGACCAGCACCGGCAGCGCGTTGAGGACGCCGATGGTCGCCCACGTCCGCGGACGGCGGAACATCTTGCGCAGCTCGACGGCGATCACTCAGGTCGCCTCCACCCGGTCGGTGCTGGTCCCGGCCGCCGCCAGCACGACCTGCTCGAGCGTCGGCCGCTCGAGCGCGAGTCCGGTCACCGCGATGCCGGCCGCGACGAGCCGCGCGTTCACCTCGGCCGGGTCGTCGCCGCGGACGACGAGGCGCTCGCCCTCGACCTCGGTGACCCGGCCGTCGAGGACCGCCCGCACCCGGTCCGGCGTCGGCGAGTGCACCACGGTCGACCCGGTCGGGGCGGTGAGCGTCGCGAGGTCGTCCTGGAGCACCAGCCGACCGCGGTCGAGCACGCCGACCCGCGAGCACAGCTGCTCGACCTCGGCCAGCAGGTGGCTGGACAGGAAGACCGTCGTCCCGGTCCGGTGCAGGTCGAGCAGCAGCTCGCGCACCTCGGTGATGCCCTGCGGGTCCAGCCCGTTGGTCGGCTCGTCGAGCACCAGCAGCTCCGGACGGCGGAGCAGGGCGCCGGCCAGCCCGAGGCGCTGCCGCATGCCGAGCGAGTACGCCTTGACCGGCCGCCGGCCGACCCCGCTCAGCCCCACCTGCCCGAGCACCTCGTCGATGCGCGCCCGCCGGGTGCGCCGCGAGCCGCCCGGCCCGGCGGCGTCGAGCAGCGCGAGGTTCTCCCTGCCGGACAGGTGCCCGTAGTGCGCCGGACCCTCGATGAGGGCGCCGACCCGGGGCAGCACGCTGCGGCCGGCCCGCGGCATCCGGGCGCCGAGCAGGTCGATCTCCCCGCGGGTGGGCAGCACCAGCCCGAGCAGCATGCGGACGGTGGTGGTCTTGCCCGAGCCGTTGGCGCCCAGGAACCCGTAGACGTCGCCGGTGCGCACGTCGAGGTCGATGCCGTCGACCGCGTGCAGCCGGCCGAACTGCTTGACCAGCCCGCGGGTCGTGATCACGGAGCTCACGACTCGCGCCTCGGCAGCTGCGCGGCGGCCTCCGCGAGCGCGTCCAGGGTCACCGTGCCGGTCAGCACGTACGGGCCCCGGCCCAGCGTCTCCACCAGCATGAGCGCGACCGGCCCGGCGGCCAGCCGGGTGCCCACGTCGTCGCGGACGGCGTCGGGTGCCTGCGCGAGCACGTTGCGCAACCCGCCGGCCAGACCGGCCGGTACCGGTGCGACGGCGAGCAGCGTGACCCCGCGGCCGTAGAGACCGATGCCGGGCGGGACGCCGTCGAGCTGACGGCGCGGCAGACCGGCCAGCTCGGCCGGCAGCGGCACCGGGTCGATCCGCCGCCCGGCCTCGAGCACGATCTCGGCCTGCCGCGCCTGCCGGACGAAGGAACCGATCGGCGGGGTGAAGGCGGTGACCTCCGCCGACGGGCGGCCGACCTCGAGGTCCAGGAACCGGGTGTCCAGCGCCGCGCGGCCCACCCCCTTCTCGAAGACCTCGACCTGCAGCGGCAGGCCGCTGTCGGCGTCCACCCACACGTCGACCCGCCCGACCGACGACGCCTGCTCGGCCGGGACGAGCCGGAGGCCCAGGCCGTCCCGGCCGGCGACCCGTCGGGCGCCGATCCGGCTCAGCTCCGCGTCGGTCGCCTCGGACAGCAGGCGGCGGCCCAGCGAGGTGGGCAGCAGATCGGGCGGGGCGGGCAGCGCGAGCGGGGTCGGGGCGCCGATGGTGGCGGTCCCGCGCTCGTACTCCCAGGTCCAGGTGCCGGTGGCGGTGTGGTGGATGCCGGTCTCCCCGGCCGCGGTGATCACGTCGACCCGGTGGTCGTCGGCACTGCGCCACCAGACGCGCATCTCGGTGCGGTCGCTGAACAGGTCGGCCACCGAGGTCAGCTGGTCGGTGACCGGGAGCGCGAGCCCGCCGGCCGACTCGGCGTACCCGGTGAACCCGACGTCGGCGCTCGCGAGGACGTCGGCGCGCAGGTCGGCCGCCGACACCGCCGCGTCCGACGCCGGCAGCGCGCCGATCACCAGCGGCGTCGCGACGAGGACGCCGACGAGGCCGACGACGGCGGCCCACCGCCGGGCCGCCCCATGACCTCGCGCCGCCATGCCGGAAACGGTACGTGGACGAGCTGTGCAGGCAGGGCCCACGGGGAAGCCTTCCTCGACCGGGCAGCGAACGGCACACTCCCGGCATGACGGCGGGCGGGCGGACGTCGTTCATCGGCCGGGCCGAGGTCCTCGACACGCTCGGCCAACTGCTCGAGGAGGCGGCGTCCGGCGCGGGGGCGGCAGCCCTCCTGCTCGGGGAGGCCGGCATCGGCAAGACCCGGACCCTGCAGGAGATCGCCCAGACGGCCACGTCCCGGGGGTTCCTGGTCGCGTGGGGGCACTGCACCGAACTCGACGGCGTCCCGCCCTACTGGCCGTGGCGCGACGTGTTCGCCGCCCTCGACGTCGAGGCCCCGGACGCCGCGGCACGGGCCGGGGTCCTGACGGCGCTGGTCGCCCGCCTGGACGCCGTCGCGCGGCAGCGGCCGGTGCTGCTCTGCCTGGAGGACCTGCACTGGGCGGACTCCGACACCCGGTGGCTGCTCCGCGGCGCCATCGACGCGACCGCCGGGCGGCCGGTGGCGGTCCTGGCGACCTGGCGGAGCGCGGAGAGCGACGAGGACGTCGGTGATCTGCCCCCACGCGTCCATCGCGTGCCGTTGAGCCCGCTCCCGCCGGAGCAGGCGGTCACGCTGGCGCGGCAGACGGCGGTGGGCGCCCTGCCGGACGAGTTCCTCGAGCGCGCGGCCCGCCAGGCCGGTGGCAACCCGTTCTTCGTGCGGGAGATCGTCCGGATGCAGGTCCTCGGCCAGACCGGTGCCGAGCGCGTGCCGCGGGGGGTCCGCGACGTCCTCTCCCGGCGGCTGGCGCGGCTGAGCTCGGACACCGTCGAGGTGGTCACCGCCGCGGCCGTGCTCGGCACCGACGCGGACCTGCCCGTCCTCGCGGCCACGCTCGACCGGCCCGTCGACGTCGTCCGGGAGCTGCTCGACGACGCCGTCCGGAGCGGCCTGGTCGAGCCGCTGGACGACCGCGGCCCCGTGCAGTTCGTGCACGGCGTCGTCCGCGAGGTGTTGCTCGACGGCCTCGGCGCCCGCCGGGCCGCCGCCCTCCACGAACAGGCGGGCCGGGCCCTCGAGCAGTGCCGGCCGGACGCGGACGAGGCCCTCGCCCGGCACTGGGCCCGGGTGGCCGGGACGGAGGCCGCCGAGCGAACCGTCCGGTACGGCCGCCGGGCGCGCGACCGCGCGCGGGCCGCGGCCGCCCTGGACCAGGCCGTCCTCTTCGCCGAGCTCGTCGGCGAGCGGGTCGACGATCTCGAGGACCAGCTGCACCTCGGGGACCTCCGGGCCCGCTCCGGCGACGTCGCGGGCGCACGGATCGTGCTTCTGCACACGGCCGCCGCGGCGCGGGACTCCGGACGGGACGACGTCCTCGCCCGCGCTGCCCTCGCCCTCTCCGCCGGCGAGGGCGGCTTCGAGGTCGCACTGCACGACCCGGACCAGGTGGCCCTGCTCGAGGAGGCCTCCCGGCGGCTGCCGCCCGGGGGGCTGCGGGCCCGGGTGCGTGCCCGCCTGACGGTGGCCACGTCGGTCTCGGCGTCGCAGGCGGAGCGGGTGGCGATGGCGCGGGCCGCGGTGACGGAGGCCGAGGAGGCCGCCGACGACGGCGCCCTGCTGCACGTGCTCGCCGGGTACGCGGACATGATCGGCGGGCCGCGCCACGTCGCCGAACGGCGGGCGGTGGCCGGCCGGATGCTGGAGCTCGCCCAGGGGCTGGGCGACGCGAACGGCGAGCTGCTGGCCCGCCGGTTCCTGCTGGTGGCGCTCCTCGAGGTCGGGGACTTCCCCGCCGCCGACGCCCAGATCACCGCCTTCGACCGGCTGGCCCGCAGCACCAACGAGCCGGCCCACCTCTGGTATCCGCCGCTGTGGCGCGGGATGCGCGCGCTGCTCGCCGGTCGCGAGTCCGACGCCGAGGCCTACGCCGACCAGGTCGAGGCCCTCGGCGCCCGGGCCCAGAGCCACAACGCGCAGATGCTGACGACGACGCTGCGGTTCGCCGCCCGCTCCGGCCGGCCCGAGGAGCAGGTGGACCTCGTCCGCGCGGTCGAGGCGTATGCGCCGAACATCCCGCCCGACCTGCCGCAGTTCCTGGTCGCCCAGGCGTGGATGTACGCCGAGGTGCGGGACGTCGAGGCGACGGCCCGCTGCTACCGCCCGCTCGCCGACGTGGGTTTCCGCTCGCTGCCCGAGGACGCGGAGTTCCTCAGCAGCATGCTCGGCGCGGTCGAGGCGGCGATCCTGCTCGGTGACGAGGTCGGGGCGAAGGCCCTGTTCGACCTGATGTCCCCGTTCGCCGACGTCTGGATCGTCGACGGCATCGGCGGCGCCTGCTGGGGTCTCGACGGCCGAGTGGCTGGCCCGGCTGGCCGATCTGCTGGGCCGCGGCACCGACGCGGACCGGCTGCGCGCACAGGCGGAGGCCGCCTACCGCGCCACCGGGGCCAGCGGCCCGCTGCGGCGGATCACCGGCGCCGTCGACTCGCCGTCCGCCGGGCAGGGCCGGCTGCGCCGGGAGGGCGGCGGGTGGGTGGTCGGCTGGGCGGGCGCGCAGACGACGCTGCCCGATCTCAAGGGGCTGCACGACCTCGCCACCCTGGTGTCCCGACCCGGCACGCCGGTGCCCGCCGTCCGCCTGCTCGCCAGCGGCGCGGGGGTGGACCTGGGGCCGCCCGGAGGCGCCGACGAGGTGCTCGACGACCAGGCGCGTGCGGCCTACCGCGACCGCCTCCGGGCGCTCGAGGACGAGATCGCCGAGGCCTCCGACGACGCCGACCTGGTGCGCGCCGAACGGCTCCGGGACGAACGAGCCTTCCTGCTGCGGGAGCTGTCGGCCGCCCTCGGTCTGGGTGGCCGGTCCCGCCGGCTCGGCGACGACACCGACCGCGCGCGCAAGGCGGTCACCATGCGGCTGCGCGACGTCATCGCCCGGCTCGACGATCCGCTCCCCGCGTTGGCCCGGCATCTGCGGGCGGCGGTCCGGACCGGCCGGGAGTGCTGCTACGACCCGGAGGAACCGGTCAGCTGGCGGGTCAGGACCGGCCGGCCGGGCGGCTGACGTCGTCAGACCGGGATCTGACGCCTCCCGGGTGTCCGCCCCACACCAGGAGGAAGTCATGACCACCACCGACACCGACACCGTCACCGTCCCGCCGCAGCGGTCCCCCGAGCAGGCCCCCGACGAGGAGGCCCCCGACGAACAGACCGCAGCCGCCGTCGAGGCGCTCGTCGGCCGCATCTTCGAGGCGGCCCTCGGATCCATGGACCTCTTCGCGATCGGGCTGGGCACGCGGCTCGGTCTCTACACCGCGCTGCACGAGGGCGGCCCGGCGACCAGCACCGAGCTGGCGGCACGGGCCGGCATCGCCGAGCGCTACGCCCGGGAGTGGCTGGAGCAGCAGGCGGTCACCGGGATCCTCGAGGTCGAGACCGACGGCACCGCCACCGAGCGCCGGTTCAGCCTCCCCGAGCACGCCGTCCCGGTCCTGCTGGACCCGACCTCGCCCGCCTACGTCGCGCCGATCGCCGCGTTCATCCCCCCGCTGGGCCGCATGTTCGACCAGCTGGTCGAGGTGTACCGCACCGGCGAGGGGATCTCGTGGTCGGACTACCCGGCCGAGGTCGTCGACGCCCAGGCGGCGTTCAACCGGCCGGCGTTCGCACACGAGCTGGGCGGCTGGCTGGCCGCCGTCCCGGAGATCGACGACCGGCTGAGCACCGGGCCGTCCCGCGTCGCCGACCTCGCCTGCGGGGCCGGCTGGTCGACGCAGGCGCTGGCCCGCCGATACCCGGAGGCGGTCGTGCACGGGTTCGACATCGACGACACGTCGATCGCGCTGGCCCGCAACCTCGTCTCCGGCGACGACGTCGAGGACCGGGTCGAGTTCGAGGTGTGCGACCTGTCGGAGCCGGCCGAGCAGCGGTACGACGCGGCGACGATGTTCGAGGCCCTGCACGACCTGAGCCACCCCGTGCAGGTGCTCACCTCGATCCGGCAGTCGCTGGTGCCCGGCGGGGTGCTCCTCGTCGCCGACGAGAAGGCGGCCGAGGAGTTCACCGCGCCCGGGGACCCGTTCGAGCGGCTGTTCTACGGCTCGTCGCTGCTGGTCTGCCTGCCGGGTTCGCTGGCCGACGGCGGGGTGGGCACGGGCGCCGCGATCCGCCCGACCACGGTGCGGCAGTACGCCGCCGACGCCGGCTTCGTCTCCTGCGAGGTCGCCGAGATCGAGCACATGATGTTCCGCTTCTACCTGCTCCGCGCCCCGGCCTGATCGGCGGTCGTCCCGCCCGGTCGGCAGGTGCACCGCTCCTGCCGGCCGGGCGAACCGTCGCTGGACCTCGACGTCGCACGGGAGGTCACGCCAGAGCGCTGACCGCCTCGGCGACGCGCGCCGGCTGGTCCTCCGGTGTGAGGTGCCCGGCGTCCGTCACCACGTCGAGGTCGACGCCGAGCTTCGCCCGCGCGGCGGCCGCGAGCGGTGGGACCGGCAGGAAGCAGTCCTGGTCACCGCTCAGGACCGCCCGCGGCGTGTCCTGCCACCGGTCGAGCACGGTCTGGGGCAACGGTGAGGGCGCGAGGCTGGTCCGGACGTGCCGCGCCACCAGGGTCATCCACTCGACGTGCTCGGGTGAGGGCGAGCGGCCCCGGGCGTGCATCTCGCCGAGCAGCCGGGCGCTGCGGACCGGGGTCGGCCGCAGCAGCCAGGGCAGCGTCGCGGCGAGCGTCCCCGGGCGGACCCGCAGCCGGATCACCCCGGCCGGGTCGAGCAGGAGCAGCCCCTGGACGCCGGCCGGATCCGCCGTCAGTGCGGCGGCCGCACCCAGCGAGTGCCCGGCCAGCACGAGCCGGTCGGCGGCCACGGACGACACGATCTCCGCGATCCACGCGCCGTAGGCGAGCCGGTCCGGCGGCCGCCGGCCGGCCGACAGCCCCGGCTGCCCAGGGAGGTCCGCGACCACGACGCGCAGCCGTGCGGCCAGGGCACCGGCCAGCGTCAGGCTGCTCGCGGCGTTGAAATTGGTGCCCGGCAGGTACAGGACGGTGGCCGGGCCCTCCCCCGCCGTGACCAGCGAGGTCTCCCCCAGCGCCGTGGGCACGGTCCGCCGCTCGTGCGGGACCGCCCACTCCTCCAGGCGGACGGTGCACCACGACCGGATCGCCTCGTGTCCAGCGGGCGTCCGGTACAAGCCGACCACGGCGCGGATCGTGGCACGGGCACGAGCGGTGGGGCAGCTACGCGAGCGCGATGACCAGGCAGCAGGTGAACAGGACGGCGACGACCGGGGTCATGACGAACCGTTCGGGTCGGCTCCGGGAGGCAGCGTTGGCGAGGATGCCGATGCCGAAGTACGCCGTCAGCACCCAGAGGGCCAGGGGTGTCTCGTAGACGAAGTCGCCGACATCGGTGGCGCGTTCGACCGCCCTCGCGATGATCCAGGCGAAGAATGCGTACAGCAGGACCGAGAGCGCGCTGGCGATCCGCAGGCCGCGCGGCAGCACACGGTGCTTCCCGCCCCAGGCGAAGTGGCCCAGCGGCGCGCCGGCCGCCAGCGCGATCTGGAAGACGGCCAGCCCGGCCAGCAGCACGTAGGCGACGACCGCCGCGACCATGATCACAAGGCGCACGGTAGCCAGCGCGTGTTGATCTTCGGTCCACCTGGGCATGACACCCTCATGGCTCCCCCGATCAGTGATGCGGTCATCGTGGACGTGTTCCGCCGGGTCGACCGGCTGCTCACGCCCCTCGCGGCCCGGATCGGCCGCCCGCCGCACCTGCCGCAGCACGAGCGCGACCAGTGGTGGGCCGACCGGGTGCCGCGGTTCGCGGCCGGCCTCGCGGCGGCGCCTCGCCTCGCCGGCAAGTTCGCCGACCTGCTCCCGCTGCAGAACACGGTGGGGACGGTGGTGCAGTCGATGATCGTGCTGGGGGTGGCCGGCGAGCGCGGCATCGTCGACCCGGCCGAGCGGGTGTCCCTGCTCGCCCGCATCCTCACGAACCGCGACCTCCCGGCCGACCGCGTGCGCCCGATGCTCACCCGGGCCAAGGGCACCTACCGGTCCGACACGTTCGGCGAGCCCCACCGGCGGAAGGGCGCCCTGGGTACGGCACGCACGCTGTGGCGGGTCGCCGGCCTGCTCGGCCGGATCGACGACGCCCTCGACGACCGCCCCAAGGGAAAGCTGCGCCACCGGGCGCTGTCGAACATGCCGGTGGTCGGGGTGTTCGGCGGCTACGCGGCCGAGCGGGAGGGCGAGCGCCGCGCCGCCGCCCAGGCGGCCGCCGACCTCAGCGGATAGGAGCCGCGACGGCGTCGTCGGCGGCGGGTTCGAGGTCGGCGGTGAGGTTGGCATGGACCTCGCGCGTCGCCGTCGACCTGTTCATGGTGATGAAGTGGATGCCGGGCACGCCCTCGTCGAGCAGGGTGCGGCAGAGCTCGGTGGCCACCTCGACGCCGAACGCGCGCACCGCCGCCTTGGCCTCCGGCCGGTCGCCGTCGAGCTCGGCGAACCGGGCGGCGAGGTCCGACGGGAACGCCTGCCCCGACAGCTGCACGATCCGGGTGATCTGCCGCGCGTTGGTCACCGGCATGACCCCGGCGATGATGGGCACGTCGCAGCTCCGGTCGACGACGCGGTCCCGCAGGCGCAGGTAGTCCTCCGGGCGGAAGAACATCTGCGTGATGGCGAAGTCGGCGCCGGCGCGGCACTTCTGCACGAACATCTCGACGTCGGTCTCGAAGTCCGGTGAGCGCGGGTGCCGCTCGGGGAAGGCGGCGACGCCGACCGAGAAGTCGCCCATCGACCGGATCAGCTCGACCAGCTCGGAGGCGTACTGCAGGCCCTCGGGATGGGCGAGCCATTCCGCCTGCGGATCGGCGCCGGGCGGGTCGCCGCGCAGCGCCATGATGTTCCGCACGCCGGCGGCGGCCAGCCGGCTGATGACGTGCCGCAGCTCGGCGACGCTGTGCTCGACGGCGGTCAGGTGCGCCAGCGGGGTCATCGTCGTGTCGGAGGCGATCCGCTCGGTCATCGCCACCGTGCCCTCGCGGGTGGAGCCGCCGGCCCCGTAGGTGACGGACACGAACGAGGGGTGCAGCCGCTCCAGCTGGCGCAGCGCCGTCCACAGCTGCGCCTCGCCCTCGGGCGTCTTCGGCGGGAAGAACTCGAACGACCACGTCGGCCGCTCGGCGGCCAGCAGCTCGCGGACGGTCCGGGTCACGAGCACGAAGGGTACGGAACCGCCCGTCCGGGCTTTCTGCCGCCGCGTGCATCCGGCCCGCGCCCTCGCCGGGAAGAACCGCCGAGGAACGGACGCGGGAAAGGGTGGACCCTCGATGACCGGTACCCCGGTGGCTGACCTGCTGCTGCGATCGCGCCCCGCATGGTTGGGCGATACTGACCGCGTGACGGCCGGAGCACAGCACCGCGGAGCCCCCGCCCCGGTCCTCGACGCTGCGGACGTGGAGCGGGTGCGGGCCGCTGTCTCCGTCGCGCTCGGCGAGTTCCTCGACCGGCAGCGCGGCACGCTGGCCGCGATGGACACCGGCCTGGTCCCCGTCGTCGACGAGGTGTGCGCCCTGGCCGGCGGCGGCAAGCGGCTGCGGCCGCTGTTCGCCTACTGGGGCTGGCGCGGCGCCCGCGACACCGGCTCGGGAGCCGGTGAGGACGACGCCGCCGTCCTGCGGGCGGTGGCCGCGCTCGAGTTCGTGCACGCCAGCGCCCTCGTGCACGACGACGTGATGGACGGCGCCCGCACCCGCCGCGGCCGCCCGGCCACGCACATCGGCTTCGCCGACCGGCACGCCGGCGACGACCTGAGCGGCGACGGCGGCGACTTCGGCATCGGCGCGGCGATCCTCGTCGGCGACCTCGCCCTGGTCTGGTCCGACGAGCTGCTGCGCTGCTCGGGCATCTCCGAGGCCGCCCTCAGCCGGGCCCGCGCCGTGTGGGACACGATGCGCAGCGAGGTCACCGCCGGCCAGTACCTCGACCTGCTCCGCGCCGCCGGCGGCCTGCCCGGGCCCGAGGGCGCGCTGAAGGTCGCCCGCTTCAAGAGCGCCGGCTACACCGTGCAGCGCCCGCTCCAGCTGGGCGTCGCCATCGCCGGCGCGGGCCCCCGCACGATCGAGGCCTGCACCGCGATCGGCCTGCCGCTCGGCGAGGCGTTCCAGCTGCGCGACGACGTCCTCGGGGTGTTCGGCGACCCCGAGATCACCGGCAAGTCCGCCGACGACGACCTGCGCGAGGGCAAGCAGACGCTGCTCGTCGCCCTGGCCGAGGAGGCCACGGACGACGCCGGCCGCGCCCTGCTGGCCGGCCTGCTCGGCAACCAGGACGCCGATTCGTCCGACTTCGACGCGCTGCGCGACCTCATCGTGCGCACCGGCGCCCGCGACCTGGTGGAGCGGCGGATCACCGAGCAGACGGCACTCGCCCGACGCGCCATCGGTGAGGCGCCGCTGACCGAGGACGCCCGGGCGGCCCTCGACGCGCTGGCCGTCGCGGCCACCTCGCGCAGCGCCTGACCGTGCGCACCGTTCCGGGCCGCACCGACCGCGTCGTCGTCGTCGGCGCCGGCCTGTCCGGCCTGGCGACGGCGCTCCGGCTGCGCGGCGCGGGCCGGGAGGTGACCGTGGTCGAGCGCGGTCCGGGGCCGGGCGGCCGTGCGGGCGTGGTCCGGCGGAACGGGTACGTGCTCGACACCGGGCCCTCGGTGTTCACCGCGCCCGAGATCCTCGCCGACACCCTGGCCGCCGTCGGCGACAAGCTCGCCGACCGGCTGGACCTCGTCCCGCTCGAGACGACCTACCGCGCGCAGTTCGCCGATGGCTCGCACCTCGACGTGCACGCCGACCCCGACGCCTTCGCGGCCGAGGTCGCGCGGCTGGCCGGGCCCGCCGAGGCCGACAACCTCCGCCGCTACCTCGCCGACCTGGCCGAGCTGTACCGGCTGCAGCTGTCGACGTTCATCGACCGCAATCTCGACTCGCCGCTGGACCTGCTCGGCCCGGAGCTGCTCGCCCTGGTCCGGCGGGGCGGGTTCGGCCGGCTCTCGCGGCACGTGGCGCGCGCCTTCGACGACGACCGGCTCCGGCGGCTGTTCAGCTTCCAGGCGCTCTACGCCGGCGTCTCCCCGTTCCGGGCCATCGCCGCCTACGCCGTCATCGCCCAGCTGGACATCGGCGCGGGGGTCTGGCACCCGGTCGGCGGGATCGGCGCGGTGCCCCGGGCGCTGGCCGCCGCGGCCGCCGACGCCGGGGTGGAGTTCCGCTACGGGACGCCGGTCGCCTCGCTGGAGATGCGAGCGAATCGGGTGTCCGCCGTCCGGCTGGCCGACGGCGACCGGCTGCCGACCGACGCCGTCGTCGTCACGACCGACGCGCCCTGGGGACTCGTGCCGGGGCTGCGCGCGCCCCGGCGACCCACGTACTCCCCCAGCTGCGTCGCCCTGCACCTCGGTGTGCGGGCCGAACTGCCCGGCCAGGCGCACCACACGATCAGCTTCGGGGCCGCCTGGGAGCAGGTGTTCGCCGAGCTCACGCGCGACGGTCGGCCCCTCGGCGGGGTCCCGGGCTCGGCGGGGAAGCTCATGAGCGACCCCAGCCTGCTGGTGAGCATGCCGTCGTACACGGACCGCTCGCTGGCTCCCGTGGGCGGGCAGGTGCTCAGCGTGGTGGCGCCGACCCCGAACCTCGACCGGCGCAGCGGCGGCAACCCCGACCTCGACTGGGCCCGGCTCGGTCCGCGCTACCGCGACGAGATCCTCGGCGACGCTCGAGGCCCGCGGCTGGACCGGCATCACCGACGCGATCGAGGTCGAGGAGCTGGCCACCCCGCTCGACTGGGCCGCGCAGGGCATGGCCGCCGGCACGCCGTTCGCCCTGGCGCACACCTTCGGCCAGACCGGCCCCTTCCGGCCGCCGACGCTCCCCCGCCGGGGCCCGGAGAACGTCGTGCTCGCCGGCTCGTCGGTGCAGCCCGGCGTCGGCGTGCCGATGGTGCTGATCAGCGGCCGGCTGGCCGCCGAGCGGATCACGGGATGACCGCCGTCGGGGCCCGGCAGGCCGAGCTCGACGCCGCCTACCGGCACTGCGCCGCGATCGCCGCCCGGCACGGCAAGAGCTACCACCTCGCCACCCGGCTGCTCACCGCCGACCGCCGTCCGGCCGTGCACGCCCTGTACGCCGCCGCCCGCACCGCCGACGACCTCGTCGACCACCCCGGCGCCGACCCGGGCGGCGACCTCGCCGACTGGTCCCGCGCGGTGCTCGACGACCTGGACCGCGGCTGGTCCGAGGACCCGGTCCGCCTGGCACTGGTGCACACCTACCGGCGCTACGACATCCCGGTCGAGCACCTCGTCGACTTCCTCGCCGCGATGTCCAGCGACCTCGACGTCACCGGCTACGCCGACCTCGCCGCCCTCGACCGGTACATGTGGGGCTCGGCCGCGGTGATCGGGCTGCAGGTGCTGCCGGTCCTCGGGACGGCGCCCGGCGTGCGGCGGGAGGAGGCCGCTCCGCACGCGATCGCGCTGGGCGAGGCGTTCCAGCTGACCAACTTCCTCCGCGACGTCGGCGAGGACGTCGACCGCGGCCGGATCTACCTGCCCGCCGACCTGATGGCCGCGCACGGCGTGACCCGCGAGCAGCTCGAGGCCAAGCGGTTCGACGCGAACTTCCGGGAGCTGATGCGGGAGATGGTCGCCGTCGTCCGGCGGCGGTACGACGACGCAGCCCCGGGGACGCCGATGCTGGCGCCGGAGTCGCGGGACTGCGTGCGGGCGGCCACCGCGCTCTACGGCGGGATCCTCGGCGCGATCGAGCGGGCCGACTACCGGGTGCTCGACCGGCGGGTGTCGGTGTCCACGCCGCGGCGCCTGGCGGTGTTCGCCCGCCGGTTGACCGCCGCCCAGGTGGCCAGGGTGAGGGTGACCATCGCGAACCCGAAGAGCAGGTCCTCGACCGGCGCGTAGGCGATCCGCGGTCCCCAGATGGCGTCCGGGTCGTAGACGACGACGTCCAGGCCGGTCAGCACGCCGTTCATCAGCAGCTGGAACGTCACGATGATCGCGTAGGCGGCCCAGAACACCGGGCGGGTGACCATGCGCGTGCGGTAGACGGCCAGGTCGACGACGAGGACGGCGACGACGGCGATCACCGCGAGCGCGGAATAGCTCACCGATCCGCCTCCTCGGCGGGATAGCCGGCGTTCCAGCCGGTCACCCGGCGCACCGCCTCCAGCGCGAGCACGGAGCAGAGCGGGACGACGAGGAAGAAGAGGACCTCCTCGAGCGGGATGCCGCCGGGCAGCCGGACGCCGAGGGTGCGCTCGGCGCTGTAGCTCCAGTGGCCCTGGTCGATCGCGTAGAGCACCCAGGCGACGAAGACGACGAACGCGGGGACGACGGCGACCAGGAACCGCCGCCAGCGGGCGTAGACCCGCGCGCGGAGGAAGACCTCGAGCGGCGCGGTGACCACCAGACAGCCGGCGAGGAGCGCGGCGTACGTCCAGTGGCCCACGGATCACAACGCCATGGCTTGGGCGCGGCGGGTGACCTCGGTGTGCCGGTTGTCGCGCAGGGCCTGCACCGGTGTCCCGGGAAGCGAGTCGTCCTCGCGGAACAGCCAGTCGAAGGCCTCCTCGTCGCTGAAGCCGCCGTCGCGCAGCACGGTCAGCAGGCCGGGCAGGTGCTTGAGGACGGCGCCGTCCTGCACGAAGTCGGCGGGGATCTTGCTGTAGCCGCTGCCGGGGACGGCCATCAGCTTGCGGTCGCGCAGCAGCTGGCGGACGCGGTTGGGTGACACGCCCAGCTGCTGGGCCACCTCCGCCGGGGTGAGCGTCTCCATGGCCGGAAGCCTAGGAGGCGGCGCGGGCCGGCTCGCGCACCGGCCGGTGCCCGGCGGCCGAGGGCGCGCTAACCTTCCCCGGGGCCGTGACTGGCGCATCAGGTGGATCACCACCGGGGAGCGGCCTGCCGGGTACCCGCCGTGCGCCTGGGCACCCCGCCGACCCCTCGTGCAGGAGCCCTGATGACCGATCTCTCGCCCGCCCCCGCCGTCACCCCCGCCTTCGACGGTGCCGCCGCCTCGTCCGCGTACCGCAGCGCGCTGCAGGTCATCGCCTCGGTCGAGCCGCGGATCGCCGCGGCCATCGGCCAGGAGCTGACCGACCAGCGGGAGTCGCTGAAGCTCATCGCCAGCGAGAACTACGCGAGCCCCGCCGTGCTGCTCGCCATGGGCAACTGGCTGAGCGACAAGTACGCCGAGGGCACCGTGGGCCACCGGTTCTACGCGGGCTGCCAGAACGTCGACACGGTCGAGTCGGTCGCCGCCGAGCACGCCCGCGAGCTGTTCGGCGCCCCGTACGCCTACGTCCAGCCGCACTCGGGCATCGACGCCAACCTGGTCGCCTTCTGGGCGGTGCTGGCGCAGAAGGTGGAGCTGCCCGCGCTGCAGGAGGCCGGCGTCCGGCACGTCAACGACCTCTCCGAGTCCGACTGGGCCACCCTGCGCCGGGCCCTCGGCGACCAGCGGATGCTCGGCATGTCCCTCGACGCCGGTGGCCACCTCACGCACGGTTTCCGGCCCAACATCAGCGGCAAGATGTTCGAGCAGTCCTCGTACGGCACCGATCCCTCGACGGGCATGCTCGACTACGCCGCCGTCCGCGCGCGGGCCAAGGAGTTCCGCCCGCTGATCCTGATGGCCGGCTACTCCGCCTACCCCCGGCGGGTCGACTTCGCCGCGATGCGCGAGATCGCCGACGAGGTCGGCGCCACGCTCGTCGTCGACATGGCGCACTTCGCCGGGCTGGTGGCGGGCAAGGTCTTCACCGGCGACTTCGACCCGGTGCCGCACGCGCACGTGGTCACGAGCACCAGCCACAAGTCGCTGCGTGGCCCGCGGGGCGGGTTCGTCCTGGCCCAGCCGGAGTTCGCCGACTCGGTCGACCGGGGCTGCCCGATGGTCCTCGGTGGCCCGCTGCCGCACGTGATGGCCGCCAAGGCGATCGCCTTCGCCGAGGCCCGGCAGCCCGCCTTCGCCGGCTACGCGCAGGCGATCGTCGACAACGCCGTCGCCCTGGCCGAGGGGCTGACCAAGCGCGGTGTGAACCTGGTCACCGGCGGCACCGACAACCACCTCGTCCTCCTGGACGTCAGCAGCTTCGGGCTGACCGGCCGGCAGGCGGAGTCGGCGCTGCTGGACGCCGGCATCGTCACCAACCGCAACGCCGTCCCGGCCGACCCGAACGGCGCCTGGTACACCTCCGGCGTCCGGATGGGCACCCCGGCGCTGACCACCCGCGGCCTGGGTGCCGCCGAGTTCGACCGCATCGCCGAGCTGATCGCCGAGGTCCTGGGCGCGACCACGCCGACGACGACGTCGTCCGGCGAGCCGTCCCGGGCGAAGTTCACGACCACCGAGGGCCTGGCGGACCGCACGCGTGCCGCCTGCGCCGAGCTGCTCGCCGGTCACCCGCTGTACCCGGGTCTCGATCTCGGCTGAAGAAAGGACCCCGTCCTCCCCACCCTTCGCAGGCTCAGGGCGGGCCCCGGGACGGGGCCAGACGGACTCGGCGGCCGGGGACCATTCGCACCAGGTGTCCCGGCCGCCCCCTCCAGCGCGTGGTTGGCCGATCCTGGCGGGTTCCGCTCCTACACTCATCCGGGTGGACACCGTCGTGAGCGACCCCGTGGTGGGGGTGGTCCTCGAGGGCCGCTACCGCCTCGAGGAGCGCCTCGCCCGCGGTGGCATGTCGACGGTGTACTCCGCCACGGACCTGCGGCTGCACCGCACCGTCGCGGTCAAGGTCATGGCCGACCACCTCGTCCACGACCCCACGTTCGTCGACCGCTTCACCCGCGAGGCGCGGGCCGCGGCGATGCTCAGCCACACCAACGTCGTCTCGGTCAGCGACCAGGGCAGCGACCAGGGCCTGGTGTTCCTGGTCATGGAGCTCGTCCGCGGCCGGACGCTGCGCGACCTGCTGACGGCGCGCGGCCGGCTGACCGTCGGCGAGGCGTTCGCCGTCCTCGAGCCCGTGCTGGCCGGCCTCACCGCCGCGCACCGGGCCGGCATCGTGCACCGCGACATCAAGCCCGAGAACGTGCTGATCGGCGTCGACGGCGTGGTCAAGGTCGCCGACTTCGGCCTCGCGCGCGCCGTCGTCGGCACCGGTCAGACCAGCCAGACCGGCGGCGTCCTGATCGGCACCGTCGCCTACCTCTCCCCCGAGCAGCTCGAGCGCGGCCGGGCCGACGCCCGGTCGGACATCTACGCGGCCGGGATCGTGCTCTACGAGATGCTGACCGGGCACCCGCCCTACGGCGGCGACACGCCGCTGGCGGTCGCGTACCAGCACGTGCACCACGACGTCCCCGCGCCGTCGGAGGAGGTGCCGGGCGTTCCGTGGCAGGTCGACGAGCTGGTCGCCCGCACCACGCGCCGCGACCCCGGCGGCCGTCCGGTCGACGCCGGCGCGTTCCTCGCCGAGCTCGCCGACCTGCGCAAGGACCTCGGCATCGAGGTCGTGCCCGTGCCGACCGGCCGCAGCACCGCCGGACCCGACACGCTGCGGCCCACCAACCGCCCGACGCGGCCCCGCCCGCGGCACCCCAGCGACCCGGGGACCGCCGTCCTGGGCCAGCACCGGACCGATCGCGCCGGCCGCACGAGCCAGCTCCCGGTCATGGGCGCCGGCCCGACGATGAACGTCAACGGCCGCAAGCCCGCGGTCGAGCGGACCCGCCCCGGCGTGCCGCAGCACATCCGGCGCCGCCGGGCCCGCCTGGTCGTGGCGATCGTGATGCTGATGGCGATCACCATCGGCGCCATCGGGTGGTGGCTCGGCTCCGGCCGCTGGACCGACGTGCCCGACCTGGTCGGCAAGGACCGCGAGGCCGCGATCGACCTGCTCCAGGCCGCGGGGCTCGACCCGAACCCCGTCGTCGAGGAGTGGAGCGAGACCGTGCCCGCGGGCTCGGTCATCGAGGCCGACCCCACCGACGGCGAGGCGATCCGCGGCACCGACGTGAAGGTCGTCGTCTCCAAGGGGCCCGAGCGGTTCGTCGTCCCCGTGGACCTGGCCGGCCAGGAGGCCGGAGCCGTGGTCGAGCGGCTGCAGGAGACGCTGCCGATCCAGGTCACGACGATCGAGCAGTACGACAACGAGGTCGCCGCCGGGCTGGTGATCGGCTTCGACCCGCCGGCCGGCACCCAGCTGGCGCGCGACGCCGTCGTCACCGTGGTCGTCAGCCTGGGCCACGAGCCGGTGACCATCCCCAACGTGATCGGCCAGACCCCCGAGGCCGCGACGGCGAACCTCGAGCAGCTCGGCTTCACCGTGAACCGGGTCGAGGACGGGCGCAGCGCCGACGTGGACAAGGGCGAGGTCATGGCCGTCAGCCCCGACCCGAACGCCGGTCCGGTGCCCTACCAGAGCACGGTCGACATCCAGGTGTCGGAGGGCAAGCCGGAGGTCAGGGTGCCCGACGTGCAGGGCAAGAGCTCGGACGAGGCGCGGCGGATCCTGGAAGAGGCGGGGCTGCAGGTCGAGGCGTCGTCGTGGATCACCGGCGACCGCGTCGTCGGCCAGACGCCGAAGGCCGGCGAGAAGGTCGAGCAGGGCACGACCGTCAAGATCCTCCTGAGCTTCTGGTAGGCCGATCCTTCGTGCAGAACCCGTCACCCATCGGCGCCACGCTCCAGCTCAAGGGCGGCCTGGCTCGCGGTGGTCTCGCCTACGCCGACGCCGTCGCCGCCCGGGCCGTCCAGATGTTCGTCGGCAACCCGCGCGGCTGGAAGCTGTCCGCCGGCGATCCCACGCAGGACGCACTGTTCACCGCCGGCTGCGCCGAGCGGGGCATCCCGTCGTTCATCCACACGCCGTACCTGGTCAACGTCGGCTCCCCCACCGAGGCGACCGTCGACCAGTCGATCGCCTCGATCGCGCACAACCTCGCCCGCGGCGCGCAGCTGGGCTCCTCCGGAGTCGTCGTCCACGCGGGCTCGGCCGTCGGCGAGGACCGCTACGAGGCGGCGCTGCGCCAGCTCCGCGAGCGGCTGCTGCCGGTGCTCGACGCCCTCCCCGCCGACGGCCCCCTGCTGCTGATCGAGCCGACCGCGGGTGGCGGCAAGGCGCTGGCCGCCACGGTCGAGGACCTGGGTCCGTACTTCGAGGCCCTGGACTTCCACCCGCTGGTCGGCGTCTGCTTCGACACCTGCCACGCCTGGGCGGCCGGGCACGACCTGTCGGTGCCGGGCGGGATGACGGCGACCCTCGACTCTTTGGAAGCCATCGTCGGCCCGGGCCGGCTGGCGCTCGTGCACGCCAACGACTCGCTGGACGAGTGCGGCTCCAAGCGGGACCGGCACGCGACGATCGGCGCGGGCTCGATCGGGGTGGCGCCGTTCGCGGAGCTGCTGGCCCACCCGTCGGTGGCCGGGGTGCCGGTCGTCGTCGAGACGCCGTCCGAACTCGACGGCTCGCCGTCGGACGGCCACAAGCGCGACATCGCGCTGCTGTGCTCCCTGCGCGACGGCGAGGAAGCCCGCTCCGCCGCCTGATCCCCGCACCGCACCGGCCACATCGGCGATGTGGGCGCGAAAACTGCCTCTTGGCGTCCAGATCGCCGATCTGGCTCCTCGATCAGCGGTCGAGGAGCTCGGCCAGGACGTCGGCGGCGCGGTCGATCGCGGCGCGGTCGACGTCGAGGTGCGTCACGAGGCGGATCCGGCGCGGGCTCACCTGGCTGACCAGCACGCCCTGCGCCTTCGCGGCCTCGGCGACCACCGGCGCGGCGACGTCGTCCAGCACGACCATGTTGGTCTCGACCGTCGACGGGTCGACGCCGAGCCGCTTGGCCAGCAGCTGCGCGTGCTCGTGGTCCTCGGCGAGCCGGTCGAGGTGGTGGTCCAGCGCGTAGCGGCAGGCCGCGGCCAGCACGCCGACCTGGCGCATGCCACCGCCGAGCCGCTTCCGCCAGAGCCGCGCGGTGGCGATCCGCTCGGCCGAGGCGAGCAGCACCGAGCCGACCGGCGTCCCGAGGCCCTTCGAGAAGCAGACGGACGCCGTGTCGGCGAGGCCGCCGTACGTCGACAGCGGGACCCCGGACGCGCTCGCCGCGTTCCAGATCCGGGCGCCGTCCAGGTGGACGGCCACCCCGGCCGAGCGCGACCAGTCCCACAGCTTCTGCAGCTCGTCGAGCGGCTGCACCAGCCCGCCGCCGCGGTTGTGCGAGTTCTCGACGGCGACGGCGGCGGTCGCCGTCAGGTGCCAGTCGCCCTTCGGCCGGACCTGCTCGATCAGCTGGTCGGCGGCGAGCCGGCCGCCCGACGGACACCACGGTGCGCGTCGAGATGCCGAAGATCGCCGCCGCGGCGCCCATCTCGTAGGTGACGACGTGCGCGTCGGCGTCGCAGAGCACTTCCTGGCCCGGCTCGCAGACCAGCCGCATGCCGATCTGGTTGCCCATCGTCCCCGAGGGCACGAACAGCGCGGCCTCGTGGCCGAACATCCCCGCCACCCGCTCCTCGAGCGCGGTGACCGTCGGGTCCTCGGCGTAGACGTCGTCGCCGACCTCGGCCTCGGCCATGGCCCGGCGCATGCCGGGCGTCGGCCGGGTGACCGTGTCCGACCGCAGATCGACGATCGAGCTCAGCCACGCAGCATCTCCGCGACGAGGAACGCCAGCTCCAGCGACTGCCCGGTGTTCAGCCGCGGGTCGCACGCCGTCTCGTAGCGGCTGTTGAGGTCCTCGTCGCTGATGTCCATGGCGCCGCCGAGGCACTCGGTGACGTCCTCGCCGGTCAGCTCGACGTGGATGCCGCCGGGCCAGGTGCCCAGCGCACGGTGGACGGCGAAGAAGCCCAGCACCTCGTCGACGACGCGGTCGAAGTGGCGGGTCTTGTAGCCGGTCGACGACTCGTGGGTGTTGCCGTGCATCGGGTCGCACTGCCACACGACCTGGTGGCCGCTGGCGGTGACCTTCTCGACGATGCCCGGCAGGACGTCGCGGATCTTGCCGTTGCCCATCCGGCTGATCAGCGTCAGCCGGCCGGGGAGGCCCTCGGGGTCGAGGCGCTCGACGAGCTCGGTCGCCTGCTCGGGCGTCGTCGTCGGGCCGATCTTCACGCCGATCGGGTTGACGATCTTCGACGCGAACTCGATGTGCGCGCCGTCCATCTGCCGGGTGCGCTCCCCCACCCACACGAAGTGCGCCGACGACGCGAACGCCCGGCCCTCGTGCACCCGCAGCAGGGCGCGCTCGTAGTCGAGGATCAGCGCCTCGTGGCTGTTGTAGAGGTCGACGCTGTGCAGCGCGGTCGAGTCGACGCCGCAGGCCCGCATGAAGGCCAGGGCCCGGTCGATCTCCTGCGCGATCACCTCGTACCGCACGCCGGCCGGCGAGTGGGCGACGAAGTCCTTGTTCCAGTCGTGCACCGCGTGCAGGTCGGCGAGGCCGCCCCGGGCGTAGGCGCGGATCATGTTCATCGCCGCGGCCGAGTTCGCGTAGGCACGCACCAGCCGCTGCGGGTCCGGGATGCGCTTCTCCAGCACCGGCTCGAGCGAGTTGACCATGTCCCCGCGGTACGAGGGCAGGCCGAGGGCGTCGAGCTCCGAGGAGCGCGGCTTGGCGTACTGGCCCGCGACCCGGCCGACCTTGACCACCGGCACGCTGGCGCCGTAGGTCAGGACGACGGCCATCTGCAGCAGCGTCCGCGTGGTGCTCTGCAGGTGCGGCTCGGTGTTGAGGTCGAAGGTCTCCGCGCAGTCGCCGCCCTGGAGCAGGAACGCCTTGCCCTGGGCCACCTCGGCCAGCCGCCGGCGGAGGTCGTCGATCTCGGCGGGGGCCACGATCGGCGGCACCGTCGACAGCGTGCTCAGCACCGTCCGGAGCTCGTCGGGGTCCGGCCAGGTCGGCTGCTGGGCAGCGGGCAGCTCCCGCCACCGGTCCAGACCGGGGACCAGCTCGGCGGGTTCGGGGAGACTCACGCCGTCGAGCGTACGGCGCGGCCCCGGCCGTGCCGACGAAGACCGTGGCTCAGCCGAAGAAGACCTCGGCCTCGGCGTACCGCTCCGGCGGCACCAGCTTGAGCTGGGCGGTGGCCGCCGACAGCGGGACCCGCACGATGTCGGTGCCGCGCAGCGCCACCATCACGCCCGACTGCCCGTCGTGGACGGCGTCGATGGCGGCCAGCCCGAACCGGGTGGCCAGCACGCGGTCGAACGGCGTCGGCGTGCCGCCGCGCTGCACGTGCCCGAGGACGACGGCCCGCGCCTCCCGCCCGGTCCGATCCTCGACCAGGGAGGCCAGCGCGGTGCCGATGCCGCCGAGCCGGACGTGCCCGAAGGCGTCCTTCTCGCCGGTGGTGAGCACCATGCCGCCGTCCTTGGGCGTGGCGCCCTCCGAGACGACGACGATCGGCGAGTAGCCGGAGTCGAAGCGGTGCTGCACGTGGGCGACCACGGCGTCGACGTCGAACGGCACCTCGGGGATGAGGATGATGTTCGCGCCGCCGGCCATCCCGGCGTGCAGCGCGATCCAGCCGGCGTGCCGGCCCATCACCTCGACGACGAGCGTGCGGTGGTGGCTGTCACCGGTGGTGTGCAGCCGGTCGATCGCCTCCATCGCCACGGTGACGGCGGTGTCGAAGCCGAACGTGTAGTCGGTGGAGTCCAGGTCGTTGTCGATCGTCTTCGGGACGCCGACGACCCGGACGCCGGCCTCGGCGAGCTTCGTCGCGACCCCGAGGGTGTCCTCGCCGCCGATCGGCACCAGCGCGTCGATGCCCAGCCGCTCCAGGTTGGCCATCACCCGGTCCGGCCCGCCCTCGACGCCGTACGGGTTGGTGCGGGAGGTACCGAGCACGGTGCCGCCGCGCGGCAGGATCCCGCGGACGGCCTTCAGGTCCATCGGCACGGTGTCGGCCTCGAGCACGCCGCGCCAGCCGTCGCGGAACCCGACGATCTCGTCGCCGTGCACCCCGATCCCCTTGCGGACGACGGCCCGGATGACGGCGTTGAGACCCGGGCAGTCGCCGCCGCCGGTGAGGATGCCGATGCGCATGGAGATTCCTCCGGGAAGTCTCGCGAGGGGTTCGGGGTTGTCCCGCGTCATGATGCCGCAGGTCACCACGCACGACACGGCCACCGCATGATCGCGCTCACCGGCGTCACCGGCTCCCTCGGCGGACGGGTCGCCGCGCGGCTCGCCGCGGCCGGGGCTCCGCTGCGCCTCGTCGTCCGCGACGCCGACCGCGCACCCGACGTCCCCGGGGCCGAGATCGTCGCCAATCCGGGCGGCTACGCCGACGCCGACGGCTTCCGGACGGCGCTCGAGGGCGTCGACACCCTCTACCTCGTGTCGGCCGCCGAGGCCGAGGACCGGCTCCAGCAGCACCTCACCGCCGTCGGGGCCGCGGCCGCCGCGGGCGTGCGCCGGATCGTCTACACCTCGTTCGTCGGCGCGCGCCCGGACGCCGTCTTCACCCTGGTGCGCCACCACTACGCCACCGAGCAGGCCATCGCCGCCACCGGCGTCCGGCACACGTTCCTGCGGCACAACATGTACGCCGACTTCGTGCCGTTCTTCGCGGTCCGCGAGGGCGACCGGGCCGTGATCGCGGCGCCGGCCGGCGACGGCGGGGTCGGGTTCGTCTCCCGCGACGACCTGGCCGACGTCGCCGCCGCCGTCCTCCTGCGCGAGGACGACGACCTGGACGGCCAGGCCCTCGACGTCACCGGCCCGGAGGCGCTCACCCTCGGCGAGGCCGCCGAGGTGCTGACCGAGGTCACCGGGATCCCCGCCGAGTACCGGCCGCAGACCGTCGAGGAGGCCTGGGCGACCCGCCGTCCCTCCGGCCATCCGGACTGGGAGATCGAGGGCTGGGTGACCAGCTACCTGGCGATCGCCGAGGGCGAACTGGCCTCGGTCACCGACGTCGTCGAGCGGCTGGCCGGCCACCCGCCCCGCTCCGTCGCCGAGCACCTGCGCGCCCACCCCGAGGACTGGGCGCACCTGCGCGGCTGATCACACCCCCGGTTGCTGTCCCACTGCGCCCGGCGTCGCCGTTCCCATCACCCACACGGTCGGCCCGCCGTGCGCCAGCCGCACCTCGTGCCGCACCTCGAACCCGTGGGACCGGTAGAAGGAGACGTTCGCCGCGTTCATCGTCTCCAGGCAGGCGACCAGCCCGGCGTCCCGGGCCGCACCGAGTCCGCGCTCGAGCACCTCCCCGCCCAGCCCCCGACCCTGGAGGGCGGGATCGACGCCCAACACGTGCAGGTAGGCGTACGGCTCGGGCGGCCGCAGTTCGGGGATCACCGACATCGCGCCGCGGATCTGCTCCGCTCGCTGGGCGCCCATCAACGCCGACATCAGCCCCGGGACGCTGGGCAGGTCCTCGTCGGCGGCACCGTCGTCACCGCCGCCGTCCGGCCACCGCCACATCGCCGCGGCGACCGGCGCCGTCCGGCGGATGACGTCGACCCGGCCGCGCCGCGAGTACTGCTCGGCGAACAGGCCGAAGAGCGCGGCGCAGGCGTGCGGCCGCGCCTCGTCGTCCGGAAAGAACCACACCATCAGCGGGTCGTGGGCGAAGGCCTTCGCCAGAACCGTGCGGGCTGCGGGCACGATCGGCTGTTCCACGGGCTGCAGCCTGCCGCTGATCAGACCCCGGTGGCGCCGTCGATCCCCTCGCGGATGAGGTCGGCGTGGCCGTTGTGCCGGGCGTACTCCTGCACCAGGTGGATCAGGATGCGGCGCAGCGAGTACTCGTCGCCCGAGCGGCGGTCGACCCCGACCACGTCCAGGGACTCCGCGGCGGCCTCGATCCGACGGCCGTGCGCGATCTCGGCCTCCCATGCCGCGAACGCCTCGGCGACGTCGGCGTCCGCCGCGTCGTAGGCGACCTGGAAATCGCCGTCCGGCGACCACACCAGCGGCACGTCCTGGCGGTCGAGGACCCGGCGGAACCAGGCGCGTTCCACCTCGGCCATGTGCCGCACGAGGGAGAGCAGGCACAGGGACGACGGCGTGGTGCGGCGGCGCAGGTCGTCGTCGGAGAGCCCGGCGCACTTGCTCGCCAGGGTCTCGCGGTGGAAGTCGAGGTAGGCGCGCAACGTCTCGCGCTCTCCCCCGGCCTTGGGGACGTCGGTGCGTCCGTCGTCCACGTCCCTGGACCTCCTGTGCTAGACCCGCTCCGTGCCCGATGTGGACCCGGCCGCCCTGCTGGCCATGATGCCGTTCGCCGTCGCCACCGGGATCGAGGTGGACCGGGCGGCCCCGGAAGAGGTGACCGGACGCCTGGCCTGGTCGCCGGAGCGCTGCACCGCCGGGTTCGTGATGCACGGCGGGGCGCTGATGACCCTGGCCGACACGGTCGGCGCGGTCTGCGCCTTCCTCAACCTGCCGCCGGGGGCGACGACGTCCACCGTCGCGTCGTCGACGTCCCTGATGCGGGGCGTCCGCGGAGGGACGGCCCGCGCCGTCGCCCGACCGCTACACGGAAAGGACCTCCCTGCCCCCGCCCATCGCAGTGCTCGTCGACGTGACCGACGACGAGGGCCGGCCGCTCGCGCACGTCACCCAGACCCAGGCCGTGCTCGGCGGCTGATCCCCGTCAGGCGCGGCGCTCGAGCAGCTGGCCGGGCCAGCCCTTCGACGTCGAACGTCTCGGTGCGCGTGAAGCCGGCCGACTCGTAGAACCGGACCAGCTTGCCGTCGTCCCCGGCGTAGCAGTCGACCCGCTGCCGCTCGACGCCGTCCGCCCGGGCGCGGGACCACGACTCGTCCAGGAGCCGTCGCCCGACCCCTCGGACCGACGGGTCGGCCACCAGGAGGATCACGTAGTCCTCCCGGTCGGTCGCCGCGGGCACGTAGTCGTGCGCCACTGGCCCGTGCGCGAGGGCCGCGACGACCGCGCCGTCCCGCTCGAGCAGGAGGAGCTCGCTGCCCTCGATCATCCGGCGGATCCGGGCGACCCGGTCCGCCGAGGCCGACCACGGCTGGTCGCCCCACTGACCGGTCCGGCCCTGGGCCGCCAGCCAGGCGACCGCCGCGTCGAACAGGGCCATCACGGCGTCGAGATCGTCGACCGATCCGACGCGCACCTGGTCATCGTCGATCATTCGGCTGCCGTCATCGCCTGCCAGCGCAGCAGGTTGTAGCGGGCGTCGACGAGGGCATCGTGGGTGCCGTTCGGCTTGGGCGGCAGGGCCGGCTGGCCGAGGTCGTCCCACCGCTGGCGCAGTTCGCGGGTGAACCGCGGGATCGGCCGGGGCAGGGCGGGCATCGCACCCCAGAGCTGGCAGAGGGCGACGTGGTCGTAGGCGGCGAACCAGGCCCACAGCTCGATCTCCTCGCCGGGGCCGGTGAGGAAGGCGAGCAGGTCGTCGCGGATCCGTTCCCGGCTGCGCCAGGCCTTGTCCGCCGGCGAGGGCAGCTGGTCGAGCACGTTGCGGCGCACCCACGGGATGGCCTTGCGCTCGTCGAACTCGGTGCTGACGGCGTAGAACTCGCGGCCGGTCTCGTCGACGACGCCGATCGAGACCAGGTCGATCGTCGTGCCGTCCTCGATGAACTCGGTGTCGTAGAAGAAGCGCCGCACGCGGCCACGGTAGGTCGCCTCGCACTCATACTGATCTGCGACCTCGTCGGGCGATCACCACTGGTGGCGGGGAGGGCGCGTGAGCACGTTCCGGGACTACGAGCACGCTGGATGGGAGGACGCCGACGTCTGCTCCGCCTACCAGGACCGACTGGGGCCCGTGGTCGCGCAGGTGATCGACCCGCTGCTGGACGCCGTCGCAGTGGCCCCCTCGGATGCCGTGCTCGACGTCGCCACCGGATCGGGCGTGGTGGCGGTGGCCGCCGCTGCCCGCGGGGCCGCCGTACTGGGCCTGGACTTCTCCGCTCGCCAAGTGCGCCGGGCGGCCGCCGAGCACCCGGAGATCACGTTCGAGGTCGGGGAGGCCGACGCGTTGCCGTTCGGCGCAGGCACTTTCGACGTCGTCGTCAGCAGCTTCGGCGTCCCGCACTTCCCGGACCCGGAGGCGTTCTTCGGCGAGAGCGTCCGGGTTCTGCGGCCCGGCGGGAGGTTCGCCTTCACCGTGTGGGCGGCCCCGGACGTGTCGAAGGGGTTCGAGATCCTCTACGGCGCGATCCAGCGGCACGGTTCTCTCGACGTGGGGCTCCCACCCGGACCGCACTTCTTCCGCTACGCCGACGTCGAGACATCCACGCTGAGCCTCGCCGAGGCCGGTTTCGAGGACGTGCGGGGAACCGTCGTGCCGCAGACCTGGGAACTCCGCTCCCCGGACGACCTCTACGACTCGATCTACCACGGGACCGTCCGGGCGGCCGCGCTGTTGAAGCGACAGCCGGCGGACGCCCTGCGCCGTATCCGCGAAGCCGTTCGGGCGGCCACGGAGCGGTTCCTCGACGGAGACCGGTACCGCGTGCCGATGCCTGCGGTCCTGATGGCCGGGACGAAGCGAACGGCGTAGCCGGGCGGCTAGCGTGCCGTCATGCCGGTTCTCGCCATCGACGCAGGTACGACCGGGGTGACCGCGCTGGTCGTGGGCGAGGACGGCGGCGTCCTCTCCCGCGGCTACCGCGAGTTCGCGCAGCTGTTCCCCCGCCCCGGCTGGGTCGAGCACGAACCCGACGACATCTGGACGGCGACCGTCGCCGCCTGCCGCGAGGCACTCGCCGGCACCGACGAGCAGCCCACCTGCGTCGGGATCACCGACCAGCGGGAGACCGCCGTCGTCTGGGACCGCCGCACGCTGCGCTCCCCCCGGCCGGCCATCGTCTGGCAGGACCGGCGCACCACCGGCATCTGCGAGCGGCTGCGCGACGACGGCGTCGAGCCGCGGGTGGCCGAGCTGACCGGCCTCCGGCTCGACCCGTACTTCACCGCGCACCAAGTTCGCCTGGCTCGCCGAGAAGAGGAGCCGCAGCTCTGGCTCGGCGTCCACGACGGCGCGCTCGCGCTCGGCACCGTCGACTCCTACGTCATCGCCCGGCTCACCGGCGGCAGGTCCCACGTCACCGACCCGAGCAACGCCAGCCGCACGCTGCTGTTCGACCTGGAGAAGGGCGCCTGGTCCGACGAGCTGTGCGCGCTGTTCGACGTCCCCCGGTCGGCGCTGCCGGAGGTGGTGCCCAGCTCGGGCGTCGTCGGGACGACCGACCCCGACTCGTTCCTGGGCCTGGAGCTGCCCGTGGCGGGCATCGCCGGTGACCAGCAGGCGGCGCTGTTCGGGCAGGCCTGCTACTCCCCCGGGATGAGCAAGTGCACCTACGGCACCGGCTCGTTCGTGCTCACCAACACGGGGACGACGCCGGTGCGCTCCGACGCCGGCCTGCTCTCCACCGTCGCCTGGGACATCGGCGACGGCCTGGTCTACGCGCTCGAGGGCTCGATCTTCGTCACCGGCGCGGCGGTGCAGTGGCTGCGCGACGGGCTGGGGCTCATCGACTCCGCCGCCGAGATCGAGGGCCTGGCCCGCACCGTGCCCGACTCCGGCGACGTCGTCTTCGTGCCCGCGCTCACCGGGATGGGGGCGCCGCACTGGGACCCGCACGCTCGCGGCGCGATCGTCGGCATCACCCGCGGCACCACCCGCGCGCACCTGGCCCGGGCCACCCTGGAGGCGATCACGTTCGAGGTCCGCGACGTCGTCGACGTGATGGTGTCGGAGGCCGGGCTGTCGGTGCCGGAGCTGTCGGCCGACGGCGGCGCGAGCGCCAACGACCTCCTGCTCCAGCTGCAGGCCGACCAGCTCGCCGTCCCCGTGCGGCGGCCGAAGGTCACCGAGACGACGGCGCTCGGCGCGGCCTTCCTCGCCGGGCTCGGCACCGGGGTGTGGTCGAGCACCGACGAGCTGGCGGCCACCTGGTCACTGGACCGCCGGTTCGAGCCCGAGGAGGGACGGCGCGACGACGGCCGGCACGACCGCTGGCGCGACGCCCTCACCCGCGCCGGCGGCTGGACTCGCTGACGCGTCCGATGCGCCGAGTGTCGGCCGGTCTCAATGCGCTCGAGACGACGACAGCCCGACAGTCGACGTCGCGAGTCAGGCGGCGGGGTTCTGCTTCGTCCGCGCGCCGATCGAGTTCTTGCCGAACTCCTGGCCGTTCAGCGCCAGGATGTCCCGCTCGAGCTGGGGAACCCGGGCAGCCGAGACCTTCATCGCGATCTTCTCGGCCACGACCCCGGTGACCATCTGGCGCAGCGCCGAGACGACGCCGACCGAGCCGGGCACGAACACCCGGCGCCCGCGGGTCTCCAGGTTCTCGACCAGCGCCTCGGCGCACGCCTCGACCGACGTGTAGGCGCCGAGCGGGCCCGGCAGCTGCTTGCGGGTCTTCGCGAACGTCGGCAGCGCGGCCTCGGTGTCGCGGACCATGTCGGTGTCGATCCAGGTGGGGTGCGCGCTGGCCACGGTGACCCCGCGGTGCGCGACCTCGAGCCGCAGCGCGTCGCCGAAGCGCTCGACCCCGGCCTTGGCCGCGCAGTAGGCGCTCATGCCGGGCAGCACGGTGAACGCGGCGGCCGAGCTGATCAGCAGCACGTGGCCCTTGCGCTCGGCCACGGCCGGCAGCGCGGCGTGGGCGGTGAGCATCGCGCCGATCAGGTTGACCTCGATCGTGCGGGCCAGCGCATGCGCCGACGACGTCATCACCGTGGTCAGCGGCGCGATGCCGGCATTGGCGACGACGATGTCGAGCCCGCCGAAGGTGTCCACGGTCCGCTGGACGGCGGCCTTCAGCGCCTCGGGGTCGGTGACGTCGGCCTCCACCCACAGGTGCTCGGGGCCCAGCTCGTCGGCGACGCGGGCCAGCTCCTCGGGCTCCAGGCCGACGAGGGCGACACGCGCGCCCCGGGCGGCGGCCTTGCGGGCCAGTTCGGCACCGATGCCGCGGGCCGCTCCGGTGATCAGCACCGTCCGTCCGGCCAGGGAGGTACGGGGACGGTGCCTGCGGAGGATCGACATCGGTGCTCCTGGAATCCGGGCGCTCGAATTGAGCGCTGCTCAGTAACCGTTGTAGCTTGTTGAGCGTTGCTCAGCAAGCCGGGACCAACGACCTCCAGGAGCCGATCGGTGACCAGCACGCTCGAGAAGACCCAGCCCGCGCTCGCACCCGCCGCGTCCGGTGCCGTCCGGGAGGTCGGCGTCGCGATCATCGGGTCGGGCTTCGCCGGCCTCTGCATGGGGATCGCCCTGAAGCGGCGGGGCGAGAGCGACTTCGTCGTCCTCGAGCGCGCCGACGAGGTCGGCGGCACCTGGCGCGACAACACCTACCCCGGCGCGGCCTGCGACGTGCAGAGCAACCTCTACTCCTTCTCGTTCGCGCCGAACCCCGACTGGCCGCGCTCCTACTCCGAGCAGCCGGAGATCCAGGCCTACCTGGAGGGCGTCGCCGACCGGTTCGACGTCCGCCGGCACTGCGTCTTCGGCGCCGACGTCGTCGCCGCGCGGTGGGACGACGCCGCGCGGCGCTGGCACGTGCGCACCACGGCCGGCGAGTTCCGCGCCCGGGTCCTCATCTCGGCGGCCGGCGCCCTGGCCGACCCGACCTATCCCGACATCCCCGGCCTCGACTCCTTCGAGGGCACGGTCATGCACTCGGCGCGGTGGGACCACTCGCACGAGCTGCGCGGCGAGCGCGTCGCCGTCGTCGGTACCGGTGCCAGCGCCATCCAGGTCGTCCCGGCCATCCAGCCGGTCGTCGACAGCGTCGCGGTCTACCAGCGCACGCCCGCCTGGGTGGTGCCGCGCACCGACCACCCGGTCAAGCCGTTCATGCAGACGCTCTACCGGTTGGTGCCGGGCCTGCAGAAGTCCGTCCGCGCGGCGCTGTACCTGCTGCGCGAGTTCCTCGTCATCGGCATGGCCAAGCAGCGGCGCTTCCTCAAGCCGGTCGGCCGGCTGGCGAAGGCCCACCTGCACCGCCAGGTGCGCGACCCGAAGCTGCGCAAGGCGCTGACGCCGGACTACACGATCGGCTGCAAGCGGATCCTGATCAGCAACGACTACTTCCCCGCCGTCGCGGCCCCCAACGCCGAACTGGTGACGGCGGGCATCGCCGAGGTGCGGCCGCGGTCGATCGTCACGACGGACGGCGTCGAGCGGCCGACGGACACGATCGTGCTGGCCACCGGCTTCCACGTGACCGACCTGCCGATCGCCGAGAAGATCTGCGGCCGCGACGGGCGCAGCCTCGCCGAGGTCTGGGACGACGGCATGGTCAGCAACCGCAGCGCCGCCGTGGCCGGGTTCCCGAACATGTTCCTGCTGGTCGGACCCAATGTCGGGGTGGGCCACACGTCGATGGTCTACATGATCGAGTCGCAGGTGTCCTACGTGGACTCCGCGCTCCGCGCCATGGCCGCGGAGGGCCTGGAGGTCCTGGAGACCACCCCGCAGGCGCAGGAGGCCTACCGCGACCTGATCGCCGAGAAGTCGCAGGGCACGGTGTGGCTGGCCGGCGGCTGCGCCAGCTGGTACCTGGACAAGCACGGCCACAACACGACGCTCTGGCCCGACTTCACCTTCCGGTTCCGGAAGCTGACCAGATCCCTGGACCGCGAGAACTACGTCGGGACGCCGGAGGTGGCGGCATGAGCACCGTCTGGAAGCGCACCGCCGCCGTGGCCCTGCCCGACGGCGCGCAGCTGCACGCGACGGTCGAGGGTTCCGACGACGCCCCGGTGACCCTGGTCCTCGCGCACGGCTGGACCCTGTCCCAGGCGGCGTGGGACGACGTCGCCGAGCTGCTCCAGCCGCGCGCGGCGGCCGGCGAGCTGCGGCTGGTCCGCTACGACCAGCGCGGGCACGGCCGCTCGACCTGGCCTCCTCCCACCGTCCCACAAGGCGCGATCACGATCGACCTGCTCGGTGACGACCTCGCCGAGGTGATCGACCAGCTGGCGCCCACCGGCCCCGTGGTGCTCGGCGGGCACTCCATGGGCGGCATGACGATCATGTGCCTGGCCGCGTCCCGGCCCGAGCTGTTCGGGGACCGCGTCCGCGGCGTCGCGCTCGTCTCGACGTCGGCCGGCGACCTGACCGCGGACAAGCGCAGCGCCGCCGGCCGCATGGCCCGGCTGAGCCCCGGGATGCTGAACGCGGCACTCGTGGGTGCCCGCGTCGTCGAGCGGCTGCGGCAGCTGCTGCCCCCGGACCACCCGCGGCACCAGAAGATGGTCCGCAGCCTGCTGTACGGCGCCGACGCCACCGACGAGATGGTGCTGGTGGGCGCGGAGATCATGCACGCGTCGACGGTCCGGTCGTTCATCTCCTTCATGCCGGCGCTCGGCGACCACGACAAGCGCGAGGAGCTCACCGCGCTGAGCGGCGTGCCGGTCGAGATCCTGGTCGGCGACGGCGACCAGCTCACGCCGAAGCGGCACTCGCGGCAGATGGCCGAGGCGCTGCCCGACGCGGCCCTGCACGTCGTCGAGCGGACCGGCCACATGCTCCCGCAGGAGCGCCCGCAGTTGGTCACCGAGGCGATCGACCGGCTGCTCACCGCCGCGGCACGGGACCGGGCGGCCGCCTGAGGTGACCGCCTCCCCCGCCCCGGGTCCGCTGCGCCGCTCCGCCGGCGACCGGCGGGCGCAGCTCGTGCAGATCGGGCTCGAACTGCTGCCGACGACGCCGGTGCAGGAACTGACGATCGACGAGGTCGCCCGCCGCGCCGGCATCAGCCGCAGCCTGCTGTTCCACTACTTCGCGACCAAGCGGGAGTACTACACCGCCGTCACCCGGGCGGCGGCCGACCTGATGCTCGAGCACCTGCTCCCGGCGGCCGACGTCCCGCGCGAGGAGCAGATCACCGGCATGCTCGACCGCTACGTCGGCTGGGTCGAGACCTTCCGCGAGACCCACCTGGCGTTCGTCCGCGGGGCGGCCGGCGGCGACCCGTGGGTGGCCGAGGTCTACCAGGACACCCGGGACCGGCTGGTCGGTGTGGCGCTGCAGGCCCTCGGGCTGGCCGACGACGCCCTGTGCCGGCAGCTCGTGCTGGCGTGGTTCGCCTTCACCGAGGACCTCGTCGGCTCGTGGGCGCAGGAACCGACGATGCCCCGCCCGGAGCTGCTCGCCCTGCTGCGCGACGTCCTCGACCGGCTCGTCGCCCACTGACGACCGAGGGGACGAGGCTTGCATTCCGTACCTGGGTACGGGCTTATCGTTTCCGCATGGACGCACCGACGACCTGGGTACCGGTCGACTCCTGCACGCTGCCGACCGCCGAGCAGCCCTTCCGTGTCGCCGAGTTCGACGACCTCTTCGCCACCTCCCTCCGCGCCGTCGAGCGGACCGCCGCGAACCACGCCCGGCTCCTGCTGGACGGCGATCAGAACCTGACCGAGCGCGTCCAGGCGCTCGCCGACGCCGAGACCGCGTGCTGCTCGTTCTTCACGTTCACGCTCACCCCGCAGCAGAGCGGCGGCGCGCTCGCCCTCGACATCGAGGTGCCAGCCGCCCGTTCCGACGTCCTCGCCGCTCTGGTGCAGCGAGCCGAGAACGCCGCCGCGTGACGACCGGTCTCGCCGGCGACGCCGCGGGACTGCGCAGCGGGCAGGTGGCCGCCGCCGCCGACGTGAACGTCGAGACGCTGCGCTACTACGAGCGGCGCGGGCTGCTCACCGAGCCCCTCCGCAGCCCGGGCGGCCACCGGCTGTACCCGGCCGAGACGATCACCGTGCTGCGGGTCATCAAGGCCGCCCAACGGCTCGGCTTCACCCTCGACGAGGTCGCCGAACTGCTCGAGGTCGGCCGGCACCGCCATCGGCCGGCCCGTTCCATCCGGACCCAGCGACGCCGGGCTGCAGGTCGCGGGCTCAGGCCAAGCTGGTGGAGGTCGAGGAGCGCCTCAGCGATCTGATGACCATCCGCGACACCCTCCGCGCGGCACTCGATGCCGGGTGCGCCGACCTCGTCGAGTGCGCCGCCAGCGACGGCTGTCCCATCCCGTTCGAGACCATGCAGCGCGCGCCGCTGAGACGTCGAGTCGGGCCGCCTGCCTCGACGACTACCCGGCGAGGGACGTCGGCGCGCGGTCGCCGACCTCGTCGACCGGGGGCTGCAGCGTCGCGACGACCTCGGGCGCGCTGGCACCGGTCTTGTCCATCGACTTCTTCACCTGGGCGCCGTAGACGTCGACGTACTCCTGGCCCGACAAGGTCATGATCTCGTACATGATCTCGTCGGTGATCGAGCGCTCGACGAAGCGGTCGCCGGAGAGCCCCTCGTAGCGGGAGAAGTCCAGGGGCTCGCCGAACTTCACCGTCACCCGGGTGACCTTCCGGCCGAACGGCAGCTTCTTGTGGTGGTAGATCATGGCCACGGGGATCACGGGGCTCGCCGTCTCCAGGGCCATCCGGGCGACGCCGGTCTTGCCGCGGTAGAGCCGCCCGTCCGGGGAACGCGTGCCCTCGGGGTAGATGCCGAGCAGCTTGCCCTCGCGGAGGATGACCTCACCGGTGCGGATGGCGTCCTCGGCGGCCGATGCGCTGGACCGGTCGATGGGTACCTGACCGCTGGCGGAGAAGAAGAACCGCCGGAGGAAACCCTTCACACCCGTTCCGGTGAAGTACTCGGCCTTGGCCAGGAAGGTGACCCGCCGCTTGAGGGAGAGCGGCATGAAGATCCAGTCCGCAGCGGAGAGGTGATTGCTCGCCAGGATCGCTCCACCGGTCGCCGGAACGTGCTCGGTGCCCTCGGCCTTGGGCCGGAAGATGACCTTGACCGGGGGTCCGACCGCGACGAACTTGAGGAACCAGTAGAACAACACGCCTCCCTCGTGAACTGCCAGACTAGGGAGCGAGGCGGCCGATGGACAATCGGCCGCCGTCTGTGAGCAACCACCCGTGCACGGACGGCAGCGGTGCCGGACCGGAGGAGGACCCCCGTTGGCTGACCTTGCGACCGACGTGATGCCCGGCGGCGAGCCGTTCGAGTTCCCGGGCGGCGGTGCTTCGGGGCGGGCCCCGGAGGGGCGCACCGGCGTCCTGCTCGTGCACGGCTTCACCGGCACGCCGATGAGCATGCGCCCGTGGGGTGAGCACCTGGCCGCCGAGGGCTTCACCGTGCGCTGTCCGCTGCTCCCCGGCCACGGCACCCGCTGGCAGGACTGCAACCTGAGCACCCACGACCAGTGGTCGGCAACGGTCGGCGAGGCCTTCGACGCCCTCGCCGCCGACTGCGACCGCGTGTTCGTCGCGGCGCTGTCGATGGGCGGCACGCTCGCCGTCCGCCTGGCCGAGACACGGCCGGACGACGTCGCCGGGCTGGTCCTGGTCAACCCGTCTCTGCTGACCCAGCGGCTCGACGCCAAGCTGCTGCCGCTGCTGGCCCGCATCACGCCGAGCTGGGCACCGATCGCCAGCGACATCAAGAAGCCCGGCATCACCGAGCTCGCCTACCCCAAGCTCCCGACCCGCGCGATGATGCAGCTCCGCGCGCTGTGGGCCGCCACCCGCGCCGACCTGGCGAAGGTGACCGCCCCGGTGCTCGTCTACCGCAGCCGCGAGGACCACGTCGTCGAGGCCGTCTCCACGCAGACGTTGCTGGCCGGCATCTCCAGCACCGACGCCAGCGAGGTGGTGCTGGAGAACAGCTACCACGTGGCGACCCTGGACAACGACGCCCCGACGATCTTCGAGGGATCGGCCGCCTGGATCCGCGAGCGGACGCCGGCCGCGGAGCCGCGATGACGAGGCTCTGGTGACCGCCCGCCGGGGGCGCCGCGACAACGGGCTGGACGCCGTCCTGTGGAGCCCGCTGCGCGACGTCGACCCCCGCATCGGCGAGCACCTGCTCGACGTCCTGCACGCGGTGGGCATCGCCGCGTACCTGGAACCCTCGGCCGACGTCGGTGAGTACACCCGCACGGTGTTCCTGCCCAGCCCGCCGACCGACCGGCTCTTCGTCGACCGCGCGCGCCGGAGCGAGGCCCGCACGCTCGTCGAGCAGCAGGTCGGCCGCGAGGGCGCGGACCGGCCCGCCGGCGCGGTGCCCGAGCGGGCCGTCGTCCGCCGGGACATCGGCAAGGACCTCGACGAGGACGCCGAGTGGGCGCGGATCGTGTCGGCGTTCGAGGCCGAGGACGGCCGGAACATCGTCGCGGACGAACCCGCGGAGCAGCCCGCGCCGATGCCCCCGCCGCCGCCGCACGAGCCGGCGATCCTCGACCGGCCCGACGAGCACTACGAGCCGCCCCCGCCCCCGCCGCTGCCGGTTCCCGCGCCGGCGTCGCTGTACGCCGTGCTGCTGGTGCTCGCCGGCGTCGTCCTGGTCGGCGCCCCCGGCCTGCTGAACCTCTCGTCCGACGTCGGGCTCGTGCTCGGCGTCCTCGCGATCGCCGGCGGCGTCGTGCTGCTGGTCTCGCGCATGCGGGACCGGAATCTGGAGGACGACGGGGACGACGGAGCCGTCGTCTAGGTTGCGTTGGTGACCTCCGCCTCCCCCTCCACCACCGTCGCCCTGACCGGACACCTGATGGACACCGGCATCCTCGCCCGGGTGCTCGACGACGTCCTCGAGTACGGCGGCGACTACCGCATCGAGCAGCTCGACCTCGGCCGGCAGCACGAGGACGAGTCGCGCGCGCTGGTGGAGATCAAGGCCGAGGACGCCGAACTGCTCGAGCGGATCGTCATGCGGGTGCAGGTGCACGGCGCGAACCCGGTCGACCCGGGCACCGCGCTCACCCGGCCGGCCCCCGCCGACGGCGTCTTCCCCGACGACTTCTACTCGACGACCAACCTCGACACCTTCGTCCGGCTCGAGCGCGAGTGGCTGGCCGTGGACCGCGCCGAGATGGACTGCGGGCTCGTCGTCGAGGAGCGGGACGGGCGGCCGTTCATCCGCAACGTGCCGGTCAGCGACGTCACGGCCGGCGAGGCGGTCGTGTGCGGGGCGCACGGCGTCCGCGTCGAGATGCCTCCGGCGCCCGCCCGCGGCGAGGAGGAGACCTTCGGCTTCATGAGCTCCGCCGTCTCCAGCGAGAAGCCGCAGGCGGTCCTCGTGCGCCAGATCGCCGAGCGCATGCGCGACGTGAAGGCGGCGGGCAAGCGGATCCTCTGGGTGGGCGGGCCGGCCGTCGTCCACACCGGCGCCTCCCCCGCCATGGTCCGGCTCGTCGACGCGGGCTACGTCGACGTCCTCTTCGCCGGCAACGCGCTGGCCACCCACGACATCGAGTCCTCGCTGTTCGGGACGTCGCTCGGCGTCGACCTGGCCAAGGGCTCGGGTGTGCCGCACGGGCACGAGCACCACATCCGCGCGATCAACACCATCCGCGCGGCCGGCTCCATCGCCGCGGCCGTGGAGTCCGGCGTGCTCAAGGGCGGCGTCATGCACGCGATGGTGCGGGCCGGCAAGCCGTTCGTGCTGGTGGGCTCGGTGCGCGACGACGGCCCGCTCCCCGACGTCTACACCGACGTGATCGAGGGTCAGCGGGCGATGCGCGCCGAGCTGCCGAACGTCGGCTTCGCGATCATGGTGGCGACGATGCTGCACTCGATCGCGACCGGGAACATCCTCCCGGCGTCGATCCCGCTGGTGAGCGTCGACATCAACCCGGCGACGGTGACCAAGCTGGCCGACCGCGGCAGCGCCCAGGCGATGGGGATCATCACCGACATCGGCCTGTTCCTCGAGCAGCTGGCCCGCGAGCTGTGCCCACCGCATCCTCCGGGGACACCGCGCCCAGGTGCCGTCCCCCGGTCGAGCTGAGCCGCTGCGTCGTGCCTGCGCAGGACCCTCCGGGCCCCACTCGGCACGACCTCACCGCTCGGTCCCGCTGACCTCGTCCCTCACCAGGTCGGCCGCGCCGATCAGGCCGGCCTCCGGGCCGAGCTCCGCGGCGACCACCCGCGGGCCGGGGCGGAAGCCGCGCCCCGGCAGCGCACGGTCGAGCCGCTCGCGGGCGGGTGCCAGCACGAGCTCGCCCAGCCGGCTCACCCCGCCGCCGATGACGACCACCTCGGGATCGAGGATCGCGGCGAGGTCGGCGATGCCCTGCCCCAGCCACTGGCCGACGTCGGTGACCAGCTCCAGGGCGAGCGCGTCCCCGTCGAACGCGGCGGCGGCGACCACCTCCCCGGTGAGCGCCTCCGCATCGCCGGCCACGCGCTCGAGCAGCCCTCCGGCCGCCGCGCGCGACGTGCGGGCCACCTCGCGTGCCGCCTGCGCCAGGGCCGTTCCGCTGGCGTACTGCTCCCAGCAGCCGCGGTTGCCGCACGCGCACTGCCGGCCGTCGGGGACGACGCGCATGTGGCCCCACTCCCCCGCCACCCCGTGCGAGCCGCGCCGCAGCCGGCCGTCGAGCACGATGCCGCCGCCGATGCCGGTGCCCAGCGTGATCATCAGCGCCAGGTCGGCGCCGCGGGCGGCGCCGTAGCGGTACTCGGCCCAGGCGGCCGCGTCGGCGTCGTTGCCGACCCAGAGGGGGCGCTGCAACCGGACGGCGAGGTCCTGGCGCAGGGTCGAGTTGCGCCAGGCCAGGTGCGGGCTGAAGAGCACGGTGTCGCCGGTGCGGTCGAACCAGCCCGCGGCGCCGACGCCGACGCCGACGACCTCGCCGTCGTGACCGGCCGCCAGTTCCTCGACGACGGCGACGATCGCGTCCTCGGTGTCGGCGACCGACGCACCGGGCGTCGCCCGCCGGGCGGTCGCCAGCACGGTGCCGTCGGAGGCGACGACGCCACCGGCGACCTTCGTCCCCCCGATGTCGATGCCGAGCGCGGCGGGGCCCTCGCCGGTCCCGCCGGCGGTCACGCGATGTCGATCCGTTGCACCCCGGGCGGCGGGTCGCCGGGGCCGCCGGCCTCTCGGCCGCCCGGCTCGGCGGCGGGTTCGGGCGCGGCCGGTCGGTCGGCCTCGGCGAGCGTCCGCAGCGCCGCCGCGGCCGAGGTCAGCACGTCGGCGAGGGCGGCCGTGACCTCGGGCCGCTCGCCGCGGACCACCGACGCGGCCTGGCACACCGGGCACCAGCGGCAGTCGCTGCCGTGCCCGGCGCCGTCGGACGGTGTCGCCATCCCCTGCTTCAGCATGTCGAGCAGTCCGCGCGCCTGGTCGATCCAGTCGGTGGCGGGGTTCATCGGGTTCTCCCCTCAGCGGCCAGCAGATCGGCGGGCCAGAGCCGTGGATCGGCACGGAAAGTGACCTCCAGCGCGGCGCGGGCGGTCCCGGGGTCGTGCAGCCGGCCGCCGGTCACCTCGCAGCGGCGCAGCAGCGAGTCGAGCCGGATCGACCGGCGCACACCGGCGGCCGTGACGACGAGGTCGTCGCCCCAGCGGATGAGGTCGACGGAGTCGCGCTCGCCGAAGGGCAGCGGCAGGGTCAGCGACCAGCCGTCCTCCCGCCGCTCGGCCGCGGGGATCGGCGTTCCGCCGTCGAGAGGGAGCTGCCAACCGTCCAGCAGACCGGCTGCGGCGTCCGCGTCCGCCGGGGCCGCGGCGCGCTCGGGCACCTTGTGCACCGGCGCGACCGCCGCGAAGGCGGTGACCGCCTCGGTCTGCGCCGCGGCCCGCTGGACCCACCACTGGCCCGGCCCACCGCCCGGCAGCACCCGGGTCAGGACGGACCCGACGCGCAGTCCGTGCAGGGCCAGGGTCGTGGCAGCCATCCGCACCGCGCCCGCGGCGGCCGGGCGAGGCAGGGCGACCAGCGAGACGGCGGTGTCGGCCGGATCGGCCAGCCGGTCCCGGGAGAGCAGTCCCTCGACGACGGGCACGAGCGCCAGGGCGGCGTCGACCGGCCCCCGCTTGGCGGCGCCGTAGTTCACCGCGGCGGTGCGGACGGCGCCCAGCGCGCGCACCCCGGGCGGGAGCAGCTGGTCCAGCCACCAGCGCAGGGTGGCCGGCAGCCCGACCAGCGCGAGCGCGTCGTCGACCGGGCCGGCGTCGACGACGACCAGCTCGGCGTCGGCCCGCGAGAGGGCAGACAGCAGGGCCACCTCCCCGGTGCCGGGCAGCGGCACCACGGAGCCCGCGGGCGGCAGGGTCAGCTGGGGCAGTACCTCGGCGAGGGTGGCGGCCGAGCCGCCCCACAGCTGCTCGAGCGCGGCGCGCGGGTCGACGACGGCGGTCTCGAGCCCCGGTTCGGCGTCGAGGCCCGCGAGGCCGGACGGCCGGCGGGTCAGCAGGAGCGTCCGGCGCCCCGAACGGGCGGCTCGGACGGCGGCCGCCGCGGCCAGCGTCGAGGTCCCGGCACCCCCAGGGCCGGTGACGATCAGCGTGCGCACCGGCCGATCAGCCCTCGACGCGCTTCTTGAGCTCCTTGAGAGCCGTGTCGAGGATGACCTTCTCCGCCTTGCGCTTGATCATGCCGAGCATCGGGATCGAGAGGTCGATGGTGATCTTGTAGGTGACCTCGGTCCGGCCGTCGGTCTCCGCGAGCGTGTAGGAACCTTCCTGCCGCTTCTGCATCTGGCCCTTGACCAGGTTCCAGGTGACCTGCCGGTCGGCGTCCCATTCGTACTCGAGGACGTAGTCGTCCTTGACGGCCCCGGCGTCGAGCACGAAGTGCACCCGGCGGGCGCGGCCGTCGTCGCCGGTTTCCTCGACCTCCACCTTCTTCGCCGCGGAGACCCACTGCGGATACGAGGGGAAGTCGGCGATGACCGCCATGACGTCGGCCGCGGGGGCGTCGACGACGATCGACTGGGTGGACTGCTCGGCCATGGAGGCAGGCTAGCCGCTCAGGAGGCCGTAAGCCCTGAACTCGGCTACTCATGGGTAGCACCAGCCGCTAGATTTGCGGTGACGTCCCTGTTCCGGGGCCGCGGGCGACGGTGCCCGGCCGGGCGGGGAGGAGAGGACCGGGCGTGCGCGAGTTCAGCGTTCCTGCGACGACCGAGGTGGGGCCCGACGAGGCGCTGCCCGATCTGCTCGCCAAGAACGTCGCCGAGGTCGGCGACCAGACCGGGTTCCGCGTCCAGCGCGGCGGCCAGTGGCAGGACGTGACCTGGAAGGAGTTCGGCGACACGGTTGCCGGGGTCGCCAAGGGTCTCATCGCGTCCGGCGTCGCCGCCGGCGACCGGGTCGCCCTGCAGGCGAAGACCCGCTACGAGTGGGCGGTCATCGACTTCGCCATCTGGACCGCCGGTGCGGCGACCGTGCCGATCTACGAGACCTCCAGCGCGGACCAGGTGGCCTGGATCCTGTCCGACTCCGGCGCGACGGCGGTGATCGTCGAGCGCGACGAGCACGCCAGCGCCGTCGAGTCCGTGCGCGACCAGGCGCCGGACCTGCGCTCGGTGCACGTCATCGAGGACGACGCGGTCGGCACCCTCACCCAGGCCGGCAAGGACGTGCCCGACAGCGAGCTCGAGGCCCGCCGCAAGACGCTCACCGCCGACAGCCTGGCCACGCTGATCTACACCAGCGGCACGACCGGCCGCCCCAAGGGCTGCGAGCTCACGCACGGGAACTTCCTGTTCGAGATCGGCAACGGCATGAGCCTGCTGGGCCGGTTCCTCAACGTCGAGGGCTCGATCCTGCTGTTCATCCCGCTGGCCCACGTGCTGGCCCGCGTCATCCACGTCGGCGCCGTCAAGACGCGCACGGTCGTCGGCCACACGCCGGACGTGAAGGACCTCGTCGGCGACCTCGGCGCGTTCAGGCCGACGTTCGTGCTCGCCGTCCCCCGCGTGTTCGAGAAGGTGTTCAACACCGCCAAGGGCAAGGCCGAGGCCGACGGCAAGGGCAAGATCTTCGACAAGGCCGCGCAGGTGGCCATCGACTGGTCGCGCGCCCAGGACACCGGCGGCCCGGGCCTCGCGCTCCGCGCCCAGCACACGCTGTTCGACAAGCTGGTCTACGGCAAGCTGCGCGCGGCCCTCGGCGGCCGTTGCCTCGGCGCGATCTCCGGCGGCGCCCCGCTCGGTGACCGGCTCGGCCACTTCTACCGCGGCATCGGCGTCACCGTGTTCGAGGGCTACGGCCTCACCGAGACGACCGCCGCCGCATCGGTCAACCACGACGACGGCCTGCGCATCGGCACCGTCGGCCGGCCGCTCCCCGGCGTGGACTTCCGGATCGCCGACGACGGCGAGGTGCTCATCCGCGGCGGCATCGTCATGCGCGGCTACTGGAAGAACGAGGAGGCCACCAAGGAGGCCATCGACTCCGAGGGCTTCTTCCACACCGGAGACCTCGGCGAGCTCGACGGCGACGGCTTCCTGAAGATCACCGGCCGCAAGAAGGAGATCCTGGTGACCGCGGGCGGCAAGAACGTCGCCCCGGCCGTGCTCGAGGACCGGCTGCGCGCCCACCGGCTGGTCAGCCAGTGCATCGTCGTCGGCGACCAGCGGCCCTTCATCGCCGCGCTGATCACCCTCGACGAGGAGGCCCTGCCCGGCTGGCTGGAGTCCAAGGGCAAGGACAAGGGCCTCACCGCCGAGCAGCTCCAGGACGACGAGGACCTGCGCGCCGAGCTCGACTCCGCGGTGAAGGACGCCAACAAGGCGGTCTCCCAGGCCGAGGCGATCAAGAAGTTCCGCGTGCTCGGCACCGACTTCACCGAGGACAACGGGATGCTGACGCCGAGCCTCAAGCTCAAGCGCGCCGTCGTCATGAAGGAATTCGACTCGGAAGTCGAAGCGCTCTACGCACGCTGAAGTGAGGCCCCGCTGCCCCCCGGCAGCGGGGCCTTACTTCTCGAGCAGGTCGGCCAAGGTCGCGGCGATCGTCGTCCACGACCAGCGCTGCTCCACCCACGCACGTCCGGCCGCGCCCATGGCCGCCCGGCGCGCCGGGTCGTCGAGCAGGTCGGCGATCGTCGTCGCGACGGCGTCGGGCGACCGCGGCTCGACGACGTGCCCGGTCACCCCCTCCTGGACGGTCTCCGGCGCGCCGCCGGAGGTGCCGGCCACCACGGGCAGGCCGCAGGCGGACGCCTCCAGGAAGACCATCCCGAGCCCCTCGACGTCCAGACCGGCCCGACGGGTCCGGCACGGCATCGCGAAGACGTCGCCGGCGGCGTAGTGCGCCGGCAGCTCGGCCAGCGGCACCGCGCCGGTGAGGACGACGGAGTCCTGCAGTCCGCGGCCGGCGATCGCGCGCCGCAGCTTCCGCTCGTCCGGGCCACCGCCGACGAGCAGCAGCCGGGCGTCGGGGTGGCGGGCCAGCACGCGCGGCCAGGCGGCCACGAGGACGTCCTGCCCCTTGCGGGCGACGAGCCGGGACACGCAGACGACGACGGGGGCGTCGCCGAGACCGTGCCGTCGCCGTATCGGCGTGCCGTCGAGCCCTGGGGTGAACCGGTCGACGTCGACCCCCGGCGACAGCTGGGCCAGCCGGGTGCGCGTGCCCAGCGCCGGTGCGAGGCGCTCCCGGGTGTACTCGCTGATGTAGGTGAGCACGTCGAGCCGGCCGGCGATCCGCTGCATCAGCTGGCGGGAGCCGGGCAGGGCCACCCAGCCGGTCTCGTGCCCGTGGGTGGCGCCGACGAGATGGCCGACCCCGGCGGCGCGGAGCGCGGGCGCGATGAGCCCGAGCGGCGCCGCCGCACCGAAGAACGCGCTGTCGCAGCCGTGCCGCCGGGCGAGCTCCGCGGCGGCGCGCGCGGTCGCCGGTGTGGGCAGCAGCATCGCCGTGGGTCGGCGGACGACCGGGTACGGGAGGGCGGCGTCGTAGTCCTCCCATCCCGGCGACCGGGAGGCCAGGACGACGAGGCTGTCCGGCGGCCGGCGCTCGAGCAGCGCGGCGACGAATGTCTGGATGCCGCCCTGCCGCGGCGGGAAGTCGTTGGTGACGACGAGCGTGCGCGTCACGGGGCCTGCAGCTCCGCCCAGTCCTCGGCGAGCGCCACCCGCTCGGCGAGCGTGGGGTGCGAACCGAAGAACCACTGCCAGGCGCCGGGCGGATCGGGGTCGGCGAGGTTGGTCGTGGCCAGGCCCCGCTGCATCTCGATGAACGTGTCCGGGTCGTCGGTCAGGTCGAGGGCGTGCACGTCGGCGCGCGCCTCGACGTGCCGCGACACGAGGTTCTGCACCGGCGCGGACACCAGGCTGCCCACCGCGACGAGGAAGAGCACCAAGGGCACCACTCGCGGGTCGCCGGGCGACTCGGCTCCCGCCCGGCGGAGCAGGCGCGGGGAGAGCAGCCACCCGAGCGCGGCGACCCCGACCCCGGCGCCGAGGGCGCCGATGAGGGTGCCGGTGAGGACGTCGTCGTTGGCGACGTGACCGAGCTCGTGGGCAGCGATCGACTCGACCTCGGCGTCGGTGAGCCGATCGAGGACGGTGTCGTAGACGACGATCCGCCGGGTCGACCCGAACCCGGAGACGTACGCGTTGAGCGCGGTGGTCCGCCTCGAGGCGTCGGACACCAGCACGTCCTCGACCGGGGTGCCGTTCTCGTCGGCCAGCTCGAGGAGGTCGGTGCGCAGCTGCCCGGCCGGCATCGACTCGAACGTGTTGAACGCGGGCTCGATCACCACCGGCCACAGGAACGAGCCGGCGACCACCAGCCCCGCGGCCCCGACGGCGCCCCAGGCCCACCACGTGCGCGGCGCCTTCCGGGCGAGGAAGACCAGGGCGAGCAGCCCGAGGGCCGTCAGGCCGGCGTCGATGCCCGTGGAGACGGCGACGTCGCGGATCCAGAGCCCCCAGCTGCGGGTCGACAGCCCGTAGCGGTGCCGGACCACCTCCCCGTAGGCCGACAGCGGCAGGGTGACGAGCCGGCCGATGACGGTGAGCGCGAAGACCCCGAGCAGGACGTCGCTCACCCAGCGGTTGCCGAGCGGTCTTCCGGCGGCCCGCACGACCCGCGCGCCGAGCGGAGTGAGGCCGAGGATGCCCGAGACCACGAGGCCCAGCACCAGCGCGACGAGGGAGGCCGGGCGGATGGCCGCGACGAAGGACTCGGCGCGGGACAGCTGCGCTTCGGTGAGCCCGCCGGTCGGGTCGATCGGGGTCCTGCCGCCGGGCGGTTCGGGCAGGACGTCCCACGGCGTGCGGAACGCGATGACGAGGACGAGCGCGACTCCGAGGACGACCGCGGCCACGAGCGCGGCGCGGCGAGGCGTCACGCGCCGATCTTAGGAGGACCGACGCCGAGGGCCGGTGACCTGCACGGAGCGGTCACCGGCCGGGCGCGCGTGACCTCACGGAGAGGTCACCGGCCCTGGCCGTGCGCTGGGTGGTGCTTCAGCCGGCGATGCGGCGAGCGTGGGTGAACCCGCTCATCGAGTCGAACGCGACGACCTTGACCGGCGAGCCGGAGGTCGAGGCGTGCACCATCTGGCCGTTGCCGATGTACATCGCCACGTGGCTGGTCGGGCTGTAGTAGAAGAGCAGGTCACCCGGCTGCAGGTCGCTGGTCGACACCGGGGCGCCCATCCCGGACTGCATGCCGCTGGAGTGCGGCAGCGCGACCCCGGCGGCCGAGTAGGCGTACTGGGTCAGGCCGGAGCAGTCGAAGGCGTCCGGACCGCCGGCGCCCCACACGTACGGGTCGCCGACCTGCGCGAGAGCGGTGTCGACGGCCACCTGCGCTGCCGCGCTGGGCGCGATCACGCCGCTGGGGATCGCCGCCGGAGCGACGGCCTCGCCGACGTGGGCGGCGACGACCTCCTCCTGCTGCGCAGCGGTCAGCGCGTCGTACTGCGCCTGGTACTCGTCGATCTGGTCCTCGAGCTCGGCCTGCTGCGCGACGATCTCGTCGTAGGCCCGCTGCGCCTCGGCCGCGGCCTCGTCGGCGTCGGCCTGGGCCACGTCGGCGGCCTCGGCACGGTCCGCGACGTCGGCGAGCACGTCGCTGGTGTGGCCGGCGATCGCGTCGAGGGTGCCGAGCGAGGAGAGGAACTCCTCGGCCGAGTCGCTGCTCAGCATCACGTCGAGCTCGCTGAGCCCGTCGCTGGTGTAGGCGGTGCGGGCGATCTGCCGGATCTGGTCGTCCAGCTCGCCGAGCTGCTCGCGAGCGGCGGCGGCGTCCTGCTCGGCGGCGGCGGCCTCGGCCTGGTGCTGCTCGAGCTCGACCTTCGCGGTGTTGAGCTCCTCGGTGACGACCTCGAGCTCGTGGCTGGCCTGCGCGACCAACTGGGTGGCCTGCTCCGGGGTGGTCGCCTCGGTGGGGTCCGCGACGGCGGTGCCCGGCAGGACCGTGAAGGTCAGCGCGACGCTGGTGGCGCCGATCAGCAGGCCGGACCGCAGGCTGCGGGTGCGGCCGGACGGCAGCGGATCGAAGGGGAACTGATCGGGGGCATGCGTGCGAAAAGCGTGAGGGGTCGCCACGTGCGGCGGCTCTCCGTTTCTTCCTCTGCAACCGCCTACCGAGTTAGCTGACGGGTTCGGGCTGGGAAGACGCGCCCTATCCCCTGCAGGCCGGAGAACCGGCCAGCCGGAGAACTCACCCCAGTACTGCGGTGGGTCCCCGGTTCGCTCTCCAGCGTCTCGCGACGCCGTCGAACGATTCGGCGGTGAACGGCCGAGGCCACCCGGGTGCGGGCGACGACCACTCGGTCGAACGCGCCGACCCTACGGGCGTGATGTTCCTGTGACAAATGGACGCCGTCGCGGCGAATGTGACGCAGCTCCCACGAATCGCAACATTCCCGCTCGGCGCGCCTCCCGAGAGCGCTCCGAGCGTGTGGGATAAGCCACGGTTTCAACCGGTCGGGTGACGCCCAGCCCGGGCGTCTCAGCCCGTGCGGCGGCCGTGTCCGGGGCCGCCGTCGGCCCGTTCGCGGTGCCGCAGCGGCGGCACGAGCCCGACGTCGGCGAGCGCCCGCACGGCGCGACGCTCCACCTCGTCGAACTCGACGACGACGCCGGGCGGAGGCACGACGACGTCCTCCGCGGAGAGGGACGCGGCGGTCGCCGCGCGCGGGCGGGCGGTCATGGGCACGACGACCGGGTCGACGCCCTGCCAGCCCGGCGGGGCGCCGAGCAGCACGGTGACGACGCAGTCGGCGCAGCCCGTACCGCGGGCGGTGCAGGTGTCGCAGTCGATGAGCATGTCTTCTCCTCCGTGAGTCGTTCGCACGGTAGGAGCGGCCACCGACAATTTCCGATCAGGTGCCGGCGTACTCCCAGTGCCAGGGCTCCTCGCGACCGTTGCCGGGGTCGGCCCACGTGGGGTGCAGGTACCCGAACCGGCCGGCGTTGGCGACCATCCACTGGTAGGCGGGCGTGCCGAAGTTGTCGATGCCACCGCAGAGGTCGACGGCCAGGCCCCAGCCGTGGTTGCTGGTACCCGGCACGGCCGCCAGAGCGGGCTTGCGGCCGTACAGGTCCACCTGGCTGGCATAGGTCCGGTAGGAGTCGGTGATGCAGATCGGGCCGCCCATCTCCGCGGCGAAGGCCGTGGACATGGCCCGGTAGGCCGCGGCGGCGTCGCACCGGAGCTGGTGGCCGCCCACCCCGAGCGGGCACATGGCGCTGGGCGGGATCAGGCCGTTCGGATAGCCGCCCCACTGCCGCGCCCCGTCGTAGCTCGGCGGGTAGACGGTGTTGCCGCACTCCACCCGGAGGGCGCCGTCGGCCGGCGCGGGCGCGTCCACCGGGGCGCGCTGGCCCAGGCTCGGCCGGCCGATGGCGAGGACCTGGTCGGCGGGCAGGGTCCGGACGACGACCGCCCCTGCCCGCCCGTCGGCGGCCAGCATCGTCTGCGGGTCGAGGGCGATGCCCACGTGACCCAGCCCCGACTCCTGGGTGCCGAGGAACACGAGGTCACCGGGCAGGACGTCGGCCGCGTCGATCGGCGTCGTCACCGCGAAGAGCTCCGCCTGGTTGGTGGGCAGCGAGATACCCGTGCCGCCGTACACCGAGGAGACCAGCGACCCGCAGTCCCACGAATCGGGACCGGCCGTCCCGGGCGCGTACGGCTTGCCGAGGGCGTCCATCGCCGCGCTCACCGCGGCGAGGGTCTCGGCCGGCAGCACCAGCAGCGACGTCGGCTGGCCGGGCTTCTGCGCCGCGCCGCGCTGCGCCCCACCGGCGCTCGCCCCGACCGGGACCAGACCGTCGGGCAGCCCGGCCGCGGGGTCCAGCAGAGCGGCGGCCGGCGGAGGAGTGATGCCGGCGGCGGTCAGCTGCTCGACGTAGGCACGCCAGTTCGCCGCCGTCTGCTCGTTGACCTCGACCTGCTCGGCCTGCAACTGCGCCAGCTGCTGGTCGACCTCGCTGAGGGCTGCGTCGAGTTCGTCGGTGACGGCGGCGGCCTCGGCCTCGAGCTCGGCCACGCGCGCGGCCACCTCGTCGGCGCGGGCCTGCGCCTGCTCGAGCGCGGCGTTCGCCCGGTTCTGGACGTCGAGCGCGCGCTGCCGCAGCGCCTCCGCGTCCCCGATCACCTGGGCGGCGTGCTGGTCGACGACCTCGAGGAACCCCATGGCCGAGAGCACGTCGCCGGGGTCGCCGCCCGACAGCAGGATCGTCAGCGGGGTCAGCGCTCCGCCGTCCCGGTACACGGCGGCGGCATAACTGGCGACGACGTCCTGGTAGCCCGCGAGTTCTTCCTCGGCCTCGGCGACCACGGCCTGGGCCTCCGCGACATCGGCCTCGGCCGCGTCCATCGCCTCGCGCGCGGCCACGACCTCGCCCTGCTGCTCCTGGAGACCGGCCTGCACCTCGGCGGCCCGCTGCTGCAGCCGATCGAGGGCGTCGCTCTCCAGGACCGCGGTGGTACCACCCGGCTGGTCGCTGGGGTCGGCCGAGGCCGGCGTGGCGAGCGGCACCGCGAGAGCGAGGGCCCCGGCGACCGCCGCGAGCAACAGTCGGGACGCCGTCGTCCGGCGTCGAGTGCGCCGCAGAGAGCGCGAGACCATGCCACCACCCCAGGAGCGGGCCTGAGCTGACCCGACCGGGCCATGGTGTCCTGCGGCCGGACAAACCGCCAGGTGAGAGCGCGCGTTCCCCCACCCGGGCGAGGGACCCCCGGCGGCCCGGCCCCGGCGCGGCATCACAAGAGTGTCATTAGCCCGACCTACCGTCCGCCCCGTGCCCCTCTCCCCCACCCTGCTGCACGGCGAGCCGGCGCGGTTCGAGCAGGTCGCCATCGACGAGCTCGGCACGCCGCTGGCCGACGTCACGTTCGTCGTCGTCGACCTGGAGACCACCGGCGGGTCGCCGAAGGACAGCGCGATCACCGAGATCGGCGCGGTCAAGGTGCGCGGCGGCGCGATCCTCGGCGAGTTCCAGACGCTGGTCGATCCGGGCTGCGAGATCCCGCCCTACATCAGCGTCCTGACCGGGATCACGTCGATGATGGTCGCGGCGGCCCCGCGGATCGGCGCGGTGCTGCCGGGGTTCCTCGAGTTCGCCCGCGGCGCGGTGCTGGTCGCCCACAACGCGCCGTTCGACATCGGCTTCCTCAAGGCCGCGTGCGCGGAGAACGGGATCGGCTGGCCGCCGGCGGCCTCCGTCGACACCGCCGTCCTGGCCCGGCGGCTGCTCACCCGCGACGAGGTGCCCAACTGCAAGCTGGCCACCCTCGCGCCCTACTTCCGCGCGACGACGTCGCCGACCCACCGGGCGCTCGACGACGCCCGAGCCACCGTCGACGTGCTGCACGGGCTCTTCGAGCGGCTCGGCCCGCTGGGCATCACCTCCCTCGAGGAGCTGACCGGGCTGACGCGCCAGATCGATCCCGAGCGCCGGCGCAAGCGGCACCTGGCCGACGCCGTGCCGCACGGGCCGGGCGTCTACCTCTTCCGCGGGCCGCGTGACGAGCCGCTCTACGTCGGCACCTCGAACGACCTGCGCACCCGGGTGCGCAGCTACTTCACCTCGGGCGAGCAACGCGCCCGGATCACCGAGATGGTCGCGCTGACCCAGCGGATCGACGCCATCCCGTGCGCCCACGACCTCGAGGCCGCCGTCCGCGAGCTGCGGCTGATCGCCGAATGCAAACCCCGCTACAACCGCCGCTCCCGATTCCCGGAGCGCGCGCTGTGGGTGCGGCTCACCGAGGAGCCGTTCCCGCGGCTGTCCGTCGTCCGCCGGGTGCGGCCGGGCACCGGTGTCTTCCTCGGGCCGTTCCCCGACCGGCGCGCCGCCGACGCCGCGGTCGCGGCGGTGCACGAGTCGATCCCGCTCCGGCAGTGCACCGGCCGGCTGTCCCTGCGCGTGCTCGGCAGCGAGTGCGCGCTGGCCGGCATGGGCCGGTGCGGCGCCCCGTGCGTCGGCGCCCAGTCGGTCGACGAGTACGGCGCGATCGCCGCGGTGTTCCAGGCGGCGGTGCTCTCCGATCCGCGCGCCCTGGTGGGGCCGCTGCTCGACCGGGTCGACCGCCTGGCCGCCGAGGAGCGCTACGAGGACGCCGCCGTGCTGCGCGACCGGGTGGCGGTGCTGGTCCGCGCCGTGCGCCGTCGGCAGCGCCTCGAGTCCCTGGCCACCGTCCCCGAGCTGGTCCTCGCCCGGCCCGACGGCCAGGGCGGCTGGCACCTCTCCGTCGTGCGCCGCGGCCGGCTCGTCTCCGCGGGGTGCGCGCCGCGGGGCACGTCGGTGCGCGGCACGCTCGCCGAGCTGATGTCGACGGCGGAGACACCCACGGGTCCCGAGGACGAGCTCGCGGCGTCGGTCGACGAGACGGAACTGGTGCTGCGCTACATGGAGAAGCCCGGCACCCGCCTGGTCGAGCTCGCGGGCACGCTGGCCTGCCCCGCCCCGGGCACGGGGGCCTTCAGCGGGTTCCTCGCCCGCGTCGAGAGCGGGCGGATCCATCGCGACCCGTTCGCCGACGGCCGCTCCCTGGGCACCCGCGCGCGGCCGGACCGGGTGACCGCGGGTGCGGGCGGGCGACAACGGTCACCGATAGCATCGCCGGCGTGATCACCGCCATCGTGATGATCGACGCCGCCACCGACTCGATCCCCGAGGTCGCGGCGGCCATCGCCGACCTCGACGGCGTCAGCGAGGTCTACTCGACCGCCGGCGAGGTGGACCTGATCGCGATCGTGCGGGTCCGCGAGTTCGACCAGGTCGCCGAGGTCATCGCGGGGCGCATCAACAAGGTGCCCGGCGTCCTCGACACCGAGACGCACATCGCCTTCCGCGCCTACTCCCAGCACGACCTCGAGGCCGCGTTCTCCATCGGCTTCGAGAGCACCGACTAGGCCCCGACGGCGTCCTTCGCCGTCCGGCTGACCTCGATCCAGCGGTCGAGCAGCGCCGCCGCCGATCCGTCGTCGACCGCCGTCGCCGCGCGCTCCATCCCCGCCGCCAGCGCATCGTGCAGCCGGGAGGCCCGCTCGTCGAAGGCCGCCAGCGCACCGGCGGCGTTGAGCAGCACGGCGTCGCGCACCGGCCCCTGCTCGCCCTCGATGACGCGCCGGAAGACCGCAGCATTGGTGGCCGGGTCTCCGCCCCGCAGGGCGTCCGGTGGCGGCGTGGGGATGCCGAGCGCCGAGGGGTCCAGCCGGTCGGCCTCCACCTCGCCGTCGCGGACCACCCACACCGCGGACGTCGTGGCCGTGGTCAGCTCGTCGAGTCCGTCGTCGCCACGGAACACCAGCGCCCGAGCGCCGCGAGCGGCGATGACGGCGGCGAGCACCGGGGCCATGCGGGAGTCGGCGCAGCCGATCGCCGAGGCCACCGGGCGGGCGGGGTTGGTCAGCGGGCCGAGGAAGTTGAAGACGGTGCCGATGCCCATCTCCCGGCGCGGGACCGCCGCGTGGCGCATGCCGGGGTGGAAGACCGGCGCGAAGAAGAAGCCGATACCGGCCTCCTGGACGCAGTGCGCGACGGCCGCGGCGGGCAGGTCGATGGCCACGCCCAGCGCTTCGAGCACGTCCGCCGCCCCGGACGACGACGACGCGGCGCGGTTGCCGTGCTTGGCGACCGGCGCCCCGGCGGCCGCGGTGACGACAGCGGCCATCGACGAGATGTTCACGGTGTGCGCGCCGTCGCCGCCGGTGCCGACGATGTCGACGCAGGCGAGCGGAAGCTGCACCGGCGTGGCCCGCTCGAGCATCGCGGCGGCCATGCCGGCCACCTCCTGCGGGGACTCGCCCTTGGCGCGCAGCGCGACGACGAAGGCGGCCACCTGGACGGGGGTCGCCTCCCCCGCCATCACCTCGTTCATCGCCCAGGAGGTGTCGGCGGCGGAGAGGTCCTCGCGGCCGAGCAGACGGGTGAGCAGGCGCGGCCAGGTGGGCGTCGGGCCGGCCGGCGCCGCAGTCACCGGCGCGTGACGGGCCGCCGCGCGTGGTCGCGCAGCAGCTCCGCGACGACGGCGGGTGCGATCAGCGGGTCGACAGGCATGGGGAGCGTGCCCTCCGCCCGCGACCAGTGCGCCAGCCAGCGGTCGGCCTGCCGGGCGATGAGCACGCACACCGAGGGCCGGTCGGCGACCTCCTCGTCGAGCTGGCGGCTGATCGCCAGACCCCCGGTGGGCTGCGCCTCGCCGTCGAGGATGCAGAGGTCGACACCACCGCGCTCGACGATGGCGATGACCTCTGCGCCCGTCTCCGCCTCGAGCCACGTCAGCGGGCCGACGTCGGCGGCCGGGCGTCGTCCGACCGCCGTCCGCACGGCGGCGCGGACCTCCGGACGGTGGCTGAAGACCAGCACGGCGGCCGGCATCGAGGAGTCATCGGCGGCGGAGGCGGCGGGGCTCACAGCCGCGAGACTAGTGCCCCGGTCCCCCGACACCCGGGCACGGCGGGCCAGCTCCGTCACGTGGTGCGTCTCGGGCTGATCACTTTGTGCGCCACGCGGCCGACCCGGAGTCGTTACTGACCTCCTGCGATGCCATGATGACCCCCGTGACAACGGCCCCCGTCGCGAGCAGCACCTTCGACACCTCTCGGGTGCACTCCCTGACCAGACCGAACATGGTCAGCGTCGGCACGATCATCTGGCTCTCGAGCGAGTTGATGTTCTTCGCCGGCCTGTTCGCCATGTACTTCACGGCCCGCGCGCGGGCCACCGGTGAATGGCCTCCGCTGCCCACCGAGCTGGACCTTCCCTACGCGACGGTCTTCACCATCGTCCTGGTGCTCTCGTCGGTGACCTGCCAGTTCGGCGTCTTCGCGGCGGAGCAGGGGAACGTCTACGGGCTGCGGCGCTGGTTCACGATCACGTTCGTCATGGGCCTGGTCTTCGTGCTCGGCCAGGCCAACGAGTACCGCGTCCTGGTCACCGAGCACGACACGACGATCTCCTCGTCGACCTACGGGTCGGTGTTCTTCCTGACCACCGGCTTCCACGCGCTGCACGTCATCGGCGGGCTCGTCGCGTTCGTCTACCTGCTCATCCGCTCCACCATGGGCCGCTTCACACCGGCCCAGGCGACCGCGGCGATCGTGGTCTCCTACTACTGGCACTTCGTCGACGTCGTGTGGATCGGGCTCTTCGCCACGATCTACCTGATCCGCTAGGGAACCGGTGTCCACCACGAACCCGCAGTCCACGGACGGCCCGGCAGCGCGGGCCCGTGCCCGCCGTCGCTCCAAGGTCCGCCGTCGCCTGGCCAACGTCGCCGGCCTGCTGGCCGCGCTGATCCTGACCGGGGCCATGTACTCCGTGTTCGCGCCGGCCCAGGCCGCCGACGACACGACGGAGTCGGCCGCCGAAGCCGCCGGCCGCGAGCTCTACGACCAGAGCTGCATCTCCTGCCACGGCGCCAACCTCGACGGCGTCGAGGGCCGCGGCCCGTCGCTGATCGGCGTCGGCGAGGCGGCCGTCTACTTCCAGGTGCACACCGGTCGCATGCCGCTGGCGCGCCAGGAGGCCGACGCCGCCGACAAGGACGCCGTCTTCTCCGACGAGGAGATCGACCAGCTGATGGCCTACGTGCAGGCCAACGGCGGCGGTCCGACGCTCCCCTCGGGCGACCTCCGCGACGGCGACCTGGCCCAGGGCGGCGAGCTGTTCCGGCTGAACTGCGCGTCCTGCCACAACTTCGTCGGCCAGGGCGGCGCGCTCTCCTCCGGGAAGGCAGCACCCAGCCTGCAGGACGCCACCGACCTGGAGATGTACACGGCCATGCTCTCCGGCCCGGAGAACATGCCGGTCTTCGGTGACAACCAGCTGACGACGGACGAGAAGCGCGCGATCATCAACTACGTCCAGACCATCAAGGCGCAGGCCGACCCCGGCGGCGCCGGCATCGGCCGGATCGGGCCGGTCGGCGAGGGTCTGGTGATCTGGGTGGTCGGCATCGGCGCCCTGATGTTCGGAATCTTCTGGATGGGGACGAAGGCGTGAGCACGCGCGACACCCGCCCCGGCTCGACCGGCGGCTCCGACGGCCCCGCCGAGCTGTACGGCGGACCGGACGACGACTGGACGCCGGAGCAGCTCGCGGCGATGGACCGCGAGGAGCTCGACCGCCTCGGTGCGCGGTACGACCACGTCGAGATCCTGCACGTGGACCGTGGGCCCGAGCCCGGCTCGGCGATGGAGAGGCGGGCGGTCCGGCAGGTCGGCAGCCTGTTCGCCTTCGGCGGGATCTTCGCGTTCCTGTTCGTCGTCGCCTACGTGGGATCGGGCTGGTTCCTGCCCGACTGGCACTGGGAGGTGACCGAGGGCGGCTGGAGCGCACTGTTCACGCCGGTCCTCGGCCTGCTCATGGGCCTGTCGCTGATCTGCGTCGGTCTCGGTTTCGTGCTGTTCACCAAGAAGCTGCTGCCGCACGAGACCGCCGTGCAGGCCAAGGAGGACGGTTCACACTTCGACCGCGTGACGACCGGCGCGACGCTGGTCAGGGCCGGCCACAACAGCGGACTGGCCCGTCGCAAGCTGATCACCCGGTCGCTGCTGCTCATGGGCGGCGGTGTGGGCCTGATGCTGATCATGCCCCTGGGCGGTCTGATCAAGAACCCCAACAAGGGCAACCCGCTCGGCCAGACGTCCTGGCGCGAGGGCGTGCGCCTGGCCCGCGACGACGGCAGCTTCATCCGCCCCGGCGACCAGGAGCCCGGCTCGCTGGAGACCGTCTTCCCGGCCGTCGAGGGCGGCAACCGCCAGCCCGACGCCGCGACGATGCTCATCCGGCTCCGCGCCGATCAGCTGGAGAACCTCCAGTCGCGGGCGGGCCAGGAGGACTTCCGCTACGGCGACTACGTCGCCTACTCCAAGATCTGCACGCACGCCGGCTGCCCGGTGTCGCTGTACGAGCAGGAGACCAGCCGGATCCTCTGCCCGTGCCACCAGTCGCAGTTCGACGTCACGGACGGCGCCAAGCCGGTCTTCGGCCCGGCCACGCGTGCGCTGCCGCAGCTGCCCATCACGGTCGACGACGAGGGCTACTTCGTCGCGCGCGGCGACTACCCTGAGGCCGTCGGCCCGACGTACTGGAACCGGGAGCGCATCTGATGGCCCGCACCGCTACCGCCCCGGGTGCCCCGACCACCCGCCTGGGCAAGACGGCCTACGAGTTCGACGAGCGGATGCACCTGACGCCGTGGATCCGGCGGACCCTCAACAAGGTCTACCCCGACCACTGGTCGTTCCTGCTCGGCGAGATCGCGCTCTACTCGTTCATCGTCCTGCTGCTGTCGGGGACCTACCTGACGTTCTTCTTCGACGCCTCCATGCAGGAGGTCGTCTACGACGGCTCCTACGCACCGCTGCGTGGCGTGGAGATGTCGGCTGCCTACGACTCGACGCTGGAACTGTCGTTCGACGTGCGCGGCGGCCTGTTCATGCGCCAGATCCACCACTGGGCGGCGCTGCTGTTCGTCTCGGCGATCGTCGTCCACCTGCTGCGCATCTTCTTCACCGGTGCCTTCCGCCGTCCCCGTGAGACCAACTGGCTCATCGGTGTCGTGATGCTGGTCCTCGCCCTGCTCATGGGCGTCACCGGCTACTCGCTGCCCGACGACCTGCTCTCGGGCACCGGCCTCCGCATCATCAGCGCGATCCTGCTGTCGGTCCCCGTGATCGGCACCTGGGCGCACTTCGCGGTGTTCAACGGGGACTTCGTCGGCGAGCACATCATCGGCCGCTTCTACATCGTCCACGTCCTGCTGCTGCCCGGGATCCTGCTGCTCCTGATCACGCTGCACCTGCTGATCCTCATCAAGCAGAAGCACACCCAGTTCGCCGGCCCGGGCCGCACCGAGCACAACGTCGTCGGCAACCGGCTCTTCCCGGTGTTCGCCGGCAAGGCCACGGGTCTGTTCTTCGTGGTCTTCGGTGTCTGCGCGACGCTGGGCGGTCTGGTCCAGATCAACCCGGTGTGGCTGTGGGGCCCGTACAACCCGGCCCAGGTGTCGGCGGCGTCGCAGCCCGACTGGTACATCGGCTTCCTCGACGGGTCGACCCGCCTCTTCCCGCCGGTGGACATCAACCTGCCCGGCGACTACACGGTCCCGGCGCTGTTCTGGCCGACGGTGGTCATCGCGGGGATGATGTTCACGGTCCTGGCGCTCTACCCGATCATCGAGCGCAAGCTGACCAAGGACGAGACGTCGCACCACCTGCTCCAGCGGCCGCGCGACGTACCCGTCCGCACCGGCCTCGGGGCGATGGCGCTGACGTTCTACCTGATCCTGATGATCTCCGGCGGCAACGACGTCATCGCCGACAAGTTCGACATCAGCCTCAACGCCATGACCTGGGTGGGTCGGATCGGCTGCGATCGTCCTGCCGCCGATCGCCTACGTGATCGCCTACCGGATCTGCCTGGGTCTCCAGCAGCACGACCGCGAGGTGCTCGACCACGGCATCGAGACCGGCGTCATCCGGCGGCTGCCGCACGGTGAGTTCATCGAGGTGCACCAGCCCCTCGGTGCGGTCGACGAGCACGGCCACGGCGCGCTGGCCTACGGCGGCGCTCCGGTGCCCAAGAAGATGAACCAGGTCGGCGGTGCGCGACGCGCCATCCGTGGCTTCTTCAAGCCGATCGAGGAGCCGGCCGACGTCGAGCTGGAGCAGCAGGCCGAGTCTCGTGGCATCGCCGCCGGCGAGCCCACCAGCGGCGAGCTGACGCGCTCGGGTCGTCCCTCCGAGGGCGGTCGCCCGTCCGACGGTGGCCGGCCGCAGGAGCCGCGCGACTGACCTCGCGCACAACGCATCGCCAGAAGGGCCCCGGTGGACTCCACCGGGGCCCTTCTGCATGGAGTGAGCCGGCCGGGACGTCGAACGCTGTGCGCTAACGACCACGTCCGGCGACGATTCCTTGCGCCTCACGCGCACACGCTCCGGGCCTGGCGGCGTCGAAGACTGGGCGCTAGTCGGCAGGTTTCGTGCCGCTCCCTGCCGACGAGTGCACACCGTTCCGCCCGCCCAGGCCGGCACCGGGCGCACGCTCCACCAACGGCGAGGGCCCCGTCCGCGGGTGCGGACGGGGCCCTCGTCGAGGACGGTGCGAGCTCAGCTCTGCTGGGCGTTCTGACCCGTGTAGTACTCGAACAGCAGGCCGCCGATGGTGACCAGCAGCGCGGCTGCCGCGATCAGGATCAGCCAGGAGTAGAAGAACGCCAGCGCCAGCCCCATGAGGCCGGCCGACAGGGCCAGGCCGAACGGCCAGTAGCTGTACGGCGGGAAGAAGCCCAGCTCACCGGCGCCGTCGGCGATCTCGGCGTCCTTGCGGTCCTCGGGACGCGGGTCGATGCGGCGCGAGACGAACCAGAAGAAGCCACCGATCAGGAAGGTCAGGCCGGCCGACAGGACGAGCGCTGTCGTGCCGATCGGCTCCTTCGCCCACAGGCCGTAGACGACGGCCGCGATGACGCAGAAGACCCCGATGATGTTGAAGATGAGCGACTCGACCTTCACGGCCGCGCCTCCTCGATGTCCGCGGTGATCGGAGAAGGGGACGACACCGGCTCAGCCACCGTTGGCCTGCTGGGCGGTTTCCCCGAGGTCGAACGGCGTCGTCGTCGTGGCCTCGCCGGGCTGCCCGATCTCCTCGAGCGCCTCGTACGTGTTCATGCCCGACTGGCGAGCCTCGAGGTAGGCGTCGTAGTCGTCGCCCGACACCGCGCGCACCTCGAAGTTCATGAACGCGTGGTAGGTGCCGCACAGCTCGGCGCAGCGGCCGACGTACGCGCCCTCTTCCTCGACGGTGACCTCGAAGACGTTGTCCCGGCCGTTCTCGTTGCCCGGGATGACGTCGAGCTTGAAGAGGAACTCCGGCACCCAGAACGAGTGGATGACGTCGGCGGAGGAGAGCTCGAAGCGGATCGTGCGGTCGGTGGGCAGCACCAGGATCGGGATCTCGTTGCTGTTGCCGACCGTGTCGACCGGCTCGCCGTCCTCACCCTCGGTGTCGGCGTAGACGAACTGCCAGTTCCACTTGAAAGCGTTGACCGCGATCGTCTCGTCGGGGCTGTCGCTGCGCTCCTGCACCTTGTTCTGGACGACGACGGTGACGAAGAACAGCACCGCGATGATCACGAACGGGGCGATCGTGTAGACGATCTCCAACGGCAGGTTGTACGCCGTCTGCTTCGGCAGGTCGTCGCCGCGCTTCCGGTGGCGGACCACCGGGAACAGGATCAGACCCCACGTCAGGACGCCGACGACCAGCGCGGCGATGACCGAGCCGGTCCACAGCTCGCGCATGTCGGTCGCCTGCTCGGTGACGCCATCGGGCCAGCCGAACCGCCAGAACTCGTTGTTCGGCATGGAGCAACCGGTGAGGGTCAGCACCCCCAGGAGACCGAGCGCGGCCAGCCGCGCGAGCCTGCTGCCTCGAGCCACTGCTCGCTGCCTCCTCGTCCTCCGTCCGGTGCCCCGGACGGTCCTCCGCGGGAGTCCGTCGGGCCGGGGCCCGGCAGACGGCGTCCCCCGCCGATCAGTGTGGGGCGAGACTATCGGACTCCGCTCGGCGGCTGACCACCGGAGACACCTCTACGGCGGGTCGCCGTTCCGGCGGTCGGGATCACGGTCGGCACGGGTCCGGTCGCCGGGCGCCGGCGGTTAGAGTCGGAGCGTGTTCATGCGGCTGCTGACCCCCAAGTGGGTGTTGCTGCACGTCCTCGTCGCCGTGCTCTTCGTGGCCACCTTCTTCCTCGGTTACTGGCAGCTGACCAAGGCCGAGGCGGGCGGCGGCGCGGTCAACTGGAGCTACGCGCTGCAGTGGCCGCTCTACGGGTTCATGGGCCTGTGGTTCTACATCCGGATGATCCGGATCGAGCTCAACCGCGATCCCGACGAGGGTGCGCCGGGCCGGGACGTCGTCCTGTACCAGCGGCCGCGGATCGACACCAGCGGCGACCCCGAGCTGGCCGCGTACAACGCCTACCTCGCCGAGCTCAACGAGCGCGCCCTGGGACAACGGAGCAGCAATGGCCGCTGAGCGGACCGAGACCCCTCGCACGACGACCGGCCGCGGCTCCGAACAGGCGGTCGGCGCCGCGCTGACGCGCTACCGGTTCATGGCCAACGTCGTCGGCGTCCTGCTCATCGCGCTGATCGTCGTCGCCGTGCCGCTGAAGTACTTCGCGGACATGCCGACCCCGGTGCTGATCCTGGGCACCGCGCACGGGTGGCTCTACTTCCTGTTCTTCCTCTCGGCGATCGACCTGGCGCTGCGCGCCAAGTGGAGCCTCAAGGGGACGGTGCTGACCGTGCTCGCCGGCACGGTGCCGTTCCTGTCCTTCTACGCCGAGCGGACGGCGACCCGGAAGACCCGCGCCGGCGAACGCGTGTGATCGGCCGACTGCCGCTCCCCCCACCCGAGCCCCTCCCCCATCCCCGAGGACCTGCGCCTGATGTGTGGCCTGCTCGCCTACCTGTCCACCGATCGCGACCGGGTGCTCGACGACACCGTCGAGGGGATCCGCAGCTCGCTGCACTGCATGCGCCACCGCGGGCCCGACGAGAACGAGGTCTGGTGGGACAAGCGGGTCGTGTTCGGGTTCAACCGGCTGTCGTTCATCGACATCGAGCACAGCCACCAGCCGATGCCCTACGCCGGCGGCCGCTACCGGATCGTCTTCAACGGCGAGATCTACAACTACCTGGAGCTGCGCGAGGAGCTCGCCGCCGCGGGCGCCTCGTTCGCGACCGAGGGTGACACCGAGGCGATCGTCGCCGGCTACCACCTGTGGGGCGAGGACGTCGTCCCGAGGCTGCGCGGCATGTTCTCGTTCGTCATCTGGGACAGCGAGACCGGGACGGCGTTCGGCGCGCGCGACCCCTTCGGGATCAAGCCGCTGTTCACCACGCGGCTGGCCGACGGCGCGATCGCGTTCAGCTCCGAGAAGAAGGCGCTGCTCGAGCTGCTCGGCGGCACCGAGGGCGCCGGCGGTGTGGACGGCGCCTCGCTCCAGCACTACCTGACGCTGCAGTACGTGCCGGAGCCCGCGACCCTGCACCGGGGCATCCGCCGGATCGAGAGCGGCACGACCTTCCGCGTGTCCGACGGCGAGCTGACCACGCACCGCTACTTCTGGCCGGAGTTCCCGGTGCGGCCGGTGGCCAAGGACGAGCAGCAGGCGCTCTACGACCGCATCGCCGACGTGCTCGACGACTCCGTGCGGGTGCACATGCGGGCCGACGTCACCGTCGGCTCGTTCCTCTCCGGCGGCATCGACTCCACCGCCATCGCCGCCCTCGCCAAGAAGTACAACCCCGACCTGATGACCTTCACGGTCGGCTTCGAGCGCCAGGGCTTCTCCGAGATCGACGTCGCCGCCGAGTCGGCGAAGGCGATCGGCGTGGAGCACATCACCAAGGTGGTGTCGCCCGAGGAGTTCGCCGAGTCGATCCCGCTGGTGGTCTGGTACCTCGACGACCCGGTCGCCGACCCGGCACTCGTGCCGCTCTACTTCGTCGCCCGCGAGGCCCGCAAGCACGTGAAGGTCGTGCTCTCCGGCGAGGGCGCGGACGAGCTGTTCGGCGGCTACAACATCTACCGCGAGCCGCTGTCCCTGGCCGCCTTCGACCGGCTCCCGACCGGCCTGCGCCGCGCGCTCGGCACGCTGTCGACCCGTCTCCCCGACGGCATGCGCGGCAAGGACCTGCTGCGGCGCGGCTCCATCCCGCTGGAGGAGCGCTACTACGGCAACGCGCGGATCTTCCGGGACGACGAACTCGGCTTCCTGGAGCGGCGCGACCCGGACCTCTCGCACGTCGCGGTGACCCGGGAGCTCTACCGGCGCACCCGCGACGCCGGCTACGACGACATCACGGCGATGCAGTACGTCGACCTGTTCACCTGGCTGCGCGGCGACATCCTGGTCAAGGCCGACAAGATGACCATGGCCAACTCGCTCGAACTGCGCGTGCCGTTCCTCGACCCGGAGGTCTTCAAGGTCGCGGGCACCCTGCCGGTCGACCAGCGGGTGACCAAGGCGACGACGAAGTACGCGCTGCGCCGCGCGCTGGAGCAGATCGTGCCCCCGCACGTGCTCAACCGGCGCAAGCTCGGCTTCCCGGTGCCGACCCGCCACTGGCTGGCCGAGGACCTGCACGAGTGGGCCCGGCAGATCATCGAGGAGAGCCAGACCGACGAGTGGCTCGACCGCCGGCAGATCCTCTGGATGCTCGACGAGCACCGGGACAACCAGCGTGCGGGCTCGTCGGTCGACTACTCCCGCAAGCTCTGGACGCTGCTGGTGTTCATGGTCTGGCACGGCATCTTCGTCGAGGAGCGGATCAAGCCCGAGATCCCCGAGACCGTCTACCCGGTGCGGTTGTAGCCCCGGACGACGAAACGCCCGGTTCCTCCTGCGAGGGACCGGGCGTTCCGGCGTGGCCCCGTCCAGAGGCTCACCCCGAGCGTGCGAGGGGTGAGGAGGACGGGGTCCTTTCTCAGTTGAAGCTGTCGCCGCAGGCGCAGGAGCCCTGCGCGTTGGGGTTGTCGATCGTGAAGCCCTGCTTCTCGATGGTGTCGACGAAGTCGATGACCGCGCCGCCGAGGTAGGGGCCGCTCATCCGGTCGACGATGACCTCGACGCCGCCGAACTCGAACGTCTGGTCGCCGTCGAGGAAGCGCTCGTCGAAGAAGAGCTGGTACCGAAGGCCGGAGCAGCCGCCGGGCTGGACGGCGATCCGCAGCCGGAGGTCGTCGCGGCCTTCCTGGTCCAGCAGCGCCTTGACCTTCGCGGCTGCGGTGTCGCTGAGCACGACGCCGTTCTGAACCGAGGTGTCCTGCACCGACATGTTCCGTCCTCCAAGATCCGAGGGGTGCCCGCTGCGGCACGTCCTTCAGCGGAGCAACACCGCCGGGGCGGCAGGTGTTCCGCTGCGTCCCTACTGTACGGCGCCAGTAGCGAGTTCCCGGAACACCGCGGATGCACACGTAGACTCTGAGCTCGTGAAGCTCCGCCTCCCCGGCCGCCGCGACCGCGCCGAGACGACCGACGAGTCGACGACCGGCACGCCTGCCACCGAGTCCAACGGCCGGGTGGTCGTCACCTCCGGGAAGGGCCGCCCGACCCCCAAGCGCAGCGCCGCCCAGGGCCGTCGTCCCGGTCCCCCGCCGCCTCCGCCGACCACCCGGAAGGAGGCCTACAAGCGCATGCGCCAGACCCAGGCCTCCCGCCGGGCCGACTCGCGCGCCGGCATGGCCCGCGGCGACGACTCGTACCTGCCCGCCCGCGACCGCGGCCCGGTGCGCAAGCTCGTGCGCGACGTCGTCGACAGCCGCCGCAACGTCGGCAGCTTCTTCCTGCTCATCGCGGGTGTCGCGCTGGTCGGCACGCTCGTCCCGAGCCTGGTGGTCCGCGCCTACGCCAGCTACGTGCTCTTCGGCTTCTTCCTGATCCTCATCGTCGACTCGGTGATCCTCAGCCGGAAGCTCAAGGCGAAGGTGGCCGAGCGCTTCCCCGACGGCAGCACGAAGACCAAGGGCGTCGTCTGGTACGGCATCAGCCGGTCGACGATGATCCGCCGCTGGCGCTTCCCCAAGCCCGAGGTACCGCTCGGCGCCCAGGTGTAACCCGGCCCTCCTGCAGGGGCCCGCCGCGAGCCTGCGAGCGGTGGGGGGCAGGAGGGTCCTTCCACTAGCGTTGGCATACGTGGAATTCCGACGCCTCGGCCGCTCCGGCCTGACCATCTCCGAGATCGCCTACGGCAACTGGCTCACCCATGGGAGCCAGGTCGAGGAGGACGCCGCCCACGCCTGCGTGCGCGCCGCTCTCGACGTGGGCATCACGACCTTCGACACCGCCGACGTCTACGCCGGCACCAAGGCCGAGTCCGTCCTCGGCCGCGCGCTGCCGGTCAGCGCCGCGAGGGGCTGGAGATCTTCACCAAGGTCTACTGGCCCACCGGTCGCGGCCCGAACGACCGCGGCCTGGGCCGCAAGCACATCATCGAGAGCTGCCACGCCTCCCTGCGCCGGCTGCAGACGGACTACGTCGACCTCTACCAGGCGCACCGGTACGACGAGACCGTGCCGCTCGAGGAGACGATGACGGCCTTCGCCGACCTCGTGCGGACCGGCAAGGCGCTCTACATCGGCGTCTCCGAGTGGCGCGCCGACGAGATCGCCGCCGGCGTCGAGCTCGCCCGCGAGCTCGGCATCCAGCTGATCAGCAACCAGCCGCAGTACTCGATGCTGTGGCGGGTCATCGAGTCCGAGGTCGTACCGACGTCGGAGAAGCACGGCGTCTCCCAGATCGTCTGGTCGCCGCTGGCCCAGGGCGTGCTCACCGGCAAGTACCGGCCGGGCGAGCAGCCCGGGTCCGACACCCGCGCCGGGGACGCCGACGTGGGCGGCTCGATGCAGGGCTTCCTGACCGACGAGATCCTCACCGCGGTGCAGGGCCTGCGCCCGATCGCCGACGACCTGGGGCTCTCGATGGCCCAGCTCGCCGTGGCCTGGGTGCTGCAGAACGAGAACGTGGCCGCCGCGATCATCGGGGCCAGCCGCCCCGAGCAGGTCCACGACAACGTCAAGGCCGCCGGCGTCACGCTCGAGGACGACGTCCTGAAGCGCATCGACGAGGTGCTCGGCGACGTCCCCGAGCGCGACCCCGCCAAGACCCAGCGCGGCTGAACCTGGCGACCTGACCCTCCACCTCAGGTGGAGGGTCAGGTCGCGGCGAGACCCATCGGGCCGTAGACCTCCTCGTCGCCCTCGAACAGGGTGACCGTGGCGACCCCACGGGCGAGCAGGTCACGCCAGTGCTCCCCCAGCCACGACTCGGCGTCGCCCTGGTTGTCGGACTCGGGCACCTCGACCCCCACGGTGCTCGGGTCGATGGCCGCTCCGGCCGGGTCCTCGAGGCGCCAGTGCCAGCTCATGCGGGCAGGCTAGTGACCGACGTCCCGTGCCCCAGATGTGGCCCGTTCCCGGATTACCCCCGTCGCTGCCCGGGCATGGACTTCAGCGACGGTCCGAGCGGAGGACAGATGACAGCACCCGAGCAACCGGAGGTCACCGGGGCCACCCGCGCCTCGGTGACGGCGGACGACCCCGCCGACGCCTCGACCGGCCAGCTGATCACCCAGCTGACCGAGCAGATCAGCACGCTGGTGCGCAGCGAGGCGCGCCTCGCCCAGGCGGAGGTCACCCAGAAGGCCAAGCGGCTGGGTGTCGGCGCCGGCCTGTTCGGCGGCGCGGGCCTCTTCGCGTTCTTCGGGCTGGCCACCCTGATCACGACGGCGATCCTCGCGCTGGCGCTCGTGCTGCCCGCCTGGCTCGCCGCGCTCATCGTCTCGGTCGTGCTCTTCGCGGCCGCCGGCGTCCTCGCACTGATCGGCAAGAAGGACGTCGAGAAGGCCTCGCCGCCACTGCCGACCGAGGCGATCGCCGGCGTCCAGGCCGACATCGCCACCGTGAAGCAGGGGATCGCGCGATGAGCACCCCGACGACGCCGAGCGCGAACGGACACGCGGCCGGCGACGGCGATGCGAACGCGGACCTGGATGCGATCAAGGCCGACATCGAGGCGACCCGGGAGCAGCTGGGGCGCACCGTCGACGAGCTCAGCTCGCGCCTCGACGTCCCGGCCCGGGCCAAGGAGAGCGCCCTGCGCGCCAAGGACACCGCCGTCGAGACCTTCCGCGAGAGCCCGCCGCTGGTGATCGGCGCAGCCCTGGCACTGGTGGGGCTGGTCGTCGGCATGGTGATCTTGCGCCGGAAGCGCGCGGAGTCGCCGCGCGCACGAAGGAGGACGCGTTGAGCAAGAAGAACAAGGGTGAGGCGCCCAAGCACAAGGGAGCCAAGTTCGCCTACCGGCCCATCGGCCTGATCAGCGGTCTCGTGGCGGGGTCCCTGAGCGGGATCCTGTTCAAGCAGATCTGGAAGCTGATCGCCCAGGAGGACGAAGCCCCCTCGGCGCTGCAGAGCGAGTACAAGATGCGCGAGGTCGTCCTCGCCGCCGCGATCCAGGGCGCGATCTTCGCCGCGGTGAAGGCCGCTGTCGACCGCGCCGGCGCGCGCGGGTTCACCCAGCTGACCGGCACCTGGCCCGGCGACTGAGCAAGGACCCTCCTGCCCCCCACCGCTCGCGGCTCGCGGCGGCCCCTGCAGGAGGGCCATCAGGGTCACCTCCGCACAACCGAGGAGCACGTCGTGGCCGGCACCAGGCAGCGGGAGAGCGCGGTCGACCGCATCCGCGAGCGCGTGGAGGAGAAGGCCGCCCGCCGGGCGGCGGCCGCCGCAGCAGCGAAGGAGGCGGCGGCCCGGCCACCGACCACCGATCCCGACCGCCCACCGCCGGGCGCGCCGAGCGCCGCGGAGTTGCCGGGCATCCATGCCGACAAGCCGACGGACATCCCGTGGCGCGGGTGGAAGCAGATCCTCAAGCGCGCGTGGGCCGAGCACAAGGCCGACAACATGCCGATCATCGCCGGCGGCGTGGCGTTCTTCGGCTTCCTGTCGATCTTCCCGGCGCTGATCGCGCTCGTCTCGCTCTACGGATTGGTCGCGACCCCGGAGACGGTGGCCCAGCAGATCGAGGACCTGTCGGCCCAGTTGCCCGACAGCGCGGCGGACCTCATCGGGGACCAGCTGAACGCGATCGTCAGCAACAGCAGCAGCGCGCTCAGCATCACCCTCGTCGTCTCGATCCTCGCGGCGTTGTGGAGCGCGTCGGGCGGCATCGGCAACCTCGTCACCGCCGTCAACATCGCCTACGACGAGGTGGAAGCGCGCAACGCCGTCAAGCTGAAGCTGCTCTCGCTCGGACTGACCCTCGGCGGGATCGCCTTCGTGATCGTGACGTTCGGGCTCGTCGCGCTCGTCCCCGCGATCCTCGAAGCGCTGCCGCTGGGCGTCGTCGGCACGATCCTGGCCCAGGTCGCCCGGTGGGTGCTGCTGCTCGCGGTGTTCGCCGGTTCCCTCGCCGTCCTCTACCGCGTGGCCCCCGACCGCGACGCCCCGCGCTTCAGCTGGGTCAGCCTCGGTGCGGTCATCGTCACCGTGATCTGGGCGGCGGTGAGCGTGGGGTTCGCGCTCTACGTGGACAACTTCGGGTCCTACGACAAGACCTACGGAGCGATCGCCGGCGTCATCGTGATGATGCTCTGGCTCTACCTGACCTGCTACCTGGTGCTGCTGGGCGCGGAGATCAACTCCGAGGCCGAGCACCAGACGGCGCACGACACCACCACCGGCGAGCCCCAGCCGATGGGCGACCGGGACGCGAAGATGGCCGACACGCTGCCCGAGAACCCGGAGCCGACGAAGGCCGACAGCGACCCGACCCGCAAGAACTGAGCGGAGTCGCTAGCGCACGTGTGACTCGACGAACGGCGGCCGGAGGACCTCGACCGCCTGCGGGCGGCCACGGACGTCGACGGCGACCTCGTCGCCCTCCCCCACCCCGGACGTCGTGTCCAGCAGCGCCAGCGCGATCCCGGTCCGGAGCGTGGGCGAGAACGTGCCACTGGTGACCTCGCCGATGGCCGCGCCGGCCGCGTCGAGCACCGCCATCCCCGGGCGCGGGATGCCCCGGCCCGTGGACTTCAGCCCCCACAGCAGGCGGCGCGGGCCGGCCTCCTTCTCGGCGGCCAGGGCGTTGCGCCCCCAGAAGTCCGACTTCTTCCAGCCGACGGCCCACCCGGCCCGGGCCTGCACGGGGGTGATGTCGCGGGACAGCTCGTGGCCGTGCAGCGGGTAGCCCATCTCGGTGCGGAGGGTGTCGCGGGCGCCGAGGCCGCACGGACGGATGCCGAGGTCCTGGCCGGCGTCCAGGACGGCGTCCCACAGCTCCGCCGCCCGGTCGGCGTCGACGAGCAGCTCGTAGCCGTGCTCACCGGTGTAGCCGGTCCGGCAGACCGTGACCTCGGCGGCGCCGTGCGCGCCGGTGCCGGTCACGAAGGACATGTAGGCCAGCTCCCCGGGGACGCCGAGCAGCTCGAGCACCTGCAGGGACCGGGGCCCCTGCACGGCGAGGACGGCGACCTCCGCGTGCCGGTCGGTGACCGTGACCCCGTCCGGCGCCTCGTCGGCCAGCCGGCCGAGCACCTCGGCGGCGTTGGCCGCGTTGGGCACGAGCAGCACGTCGTCCGGACCGTGCAGGTAGACGATCAGGTCGTCGACGACGCCGCCGGCCTGCGCGTCGCCGTCGGGCAGGCAGCAGAGCGTGTACTGCGCCTGGCCTGGGCCGATCTTCCCGAGGTCGTTGCTCAGGCATCGGTTCACGAACTCCGCCGCGCCCGGCCCGCGGACCGTGCCGGTGCCGAGGTGCGAGACGTCGAAGAGCCCGACCCCGCTGCGCACGGCGGCGTGCTCGGCGAGGACTCCCCCGCCGGCGTACTCGATGGGCATCGACCACCCGCTGAAGTCGGCGAGCTTGGCGCCGGCGGCGACATGACGGTCGTGGAGGGGGGACGTCCGGGGAGTCACGAGAGGGACGCTAGCGGGCCCCCTACGATCGAGCGGTGCCGCCGACGATCACCGCCACCGACCACCCGCTGGAGAAGCTGACCGGGGACGCCGTCGTCGTCGCCGTCGGCAAGGGCCCCGACGGCCCGCTACCGACCCCCGGAGCGGAGGCGGTCGACCGGTTGCTCGGCGGCCGGCTGCTCCCCTCCCTCGCCGACCTGGGCGTCCGCGGCGGTGAGGACGAGGTCACCCGTCTGCCCACGTTCGGGCAGGGCCCGTTCCCGGTGATCGCCGTCGCCGGGCTCGGCGCGCCCGACGCCGCCGGGGGCTACTCCCCCGAGGCGGTGCGCCGGGCCTCCGGTGCGGCCAGCCGCGCCCTCGGTGGACGACGCTCGGTGGTCACCCTGCTCGCCGCCGTCGGCGGGGCGCCGGACGACGCCCGGCTGCACGCCGTCGGCGAGGGCGCCCTGCTCGGGGCGTACGAGTTCACCGCCTACAAGTCCGACCTGCCCGTGGGCCGCCTGGCACCGCCGAGCGACGTCAAGCTCGTGGTACCCACCGCCTCCCAGGCGGAGGACGCGCTGCGCCGCGTGCGCGCCGTGGCCGAGGCCGTCGCGCTGGTCCGCGACCTGGTCAACACCCCGCCGAACGACCTCTACCCCGCGGAGCTGGCCGCGCGCGGCGCCGCCGCCGGCGAGAAGGCCGGGCTCACCGCGGAGATCCTCGACGAGGACGCGCTGACCGCCGGCGGGTACGGCGGCATCCTCGCCGTCGGCAGCGGCTCCACCCGCAAGCCGCGGCTGCTGCGGCTGACCTACTCCGGCTCCGGGGCGCGCAAGAAGATCGCGCTGGTCGGCAAGGGCATCACCTTCGACAGCGGCGGCCTGTCGATCAAGCCCGCGCTGAAGATGGAGGACATGAAGAGCGACATGGCCGGCGCCGCCGCCGTGATCGCCACCGTGTGCCTCGTCGCCCAGCTCGGACTGCCGGTCGAGGTCATCGCCACCGTGCCGATCGCCGAGAACCTGCCCAGCGGCACCGCCTACCGGCCGGCCGACGTGATCACCTTCCGCAACGGCAAGAAGGCCGAGATCACCAACACCGACGCCGAGGGCCGCGTGATCCTGGCCGACGCGATCGCCCGCGCCGCCGAGGACCGTCCCGACGCGCTGATCGAGACCTCCACGCTGACCGGCGCGCAGCTGGTCGCCCTGGGCAGCCGCACGGCCGGCGTCATGGGCTCGGACGACCTGCGCGACGCCGTCGTCGCCGCGGGCAAGCGCTCCGGCGAGGGCATGTGGCCGATGCCGCTGCCGGCCGAGCTGCGCAAGGGACTCGACTCCCCCATCGCCGACTTCGTGAACGCCAACGCCGACCGGATGGGCGGGATGCTCGTCGGCGGGCACTTCCTCGCCGAGTTCGTGCCCGACGGCCTGCCGTGGGCGCACATCGACATCGCCGGCCCGAGCTACAACACCGGCGCCCCGTGGGGCTACACGGTCAAGGGCGGCACCGGCGTCCCCGTGCGCACCCTCCTCGCCACCATCGAGGCCCTCATCGCCGACTCGTAACGTGCTGGAGCGGCCACCGGCAGGGGCCCGCCGCGAGCGAGCGAGTGGTGGGGGCCGGTGGTCCTTCTAGTCGAGGAGGTCCTTCGACTTCTGGCGGGCGCTCCAGTCGCGCATTCGTTGGGGATAGCCGGTGACCTGGGCGTCGTAGACCGGGATCGCGAGGTCCCGGGAGAGCTTGCGGGCGACGTCGGGACCGTCGATGCGGCGGCGGGTCCACTCGCCGTCGGCGGCGACGAGCACGATCGTCGTCTCCGTGACGGCGGTGCGCGGCTCGACGTACCCCTCGACGCCGCGGCGACTGGCGACGAACTGCTCGAGGTGGGTCAGGTCGGTGCGCTGCGAGCCGCGGTCGAGGGTGCCTCGACGGCCGTGATCGCCCCGCGCGCGGCCGCCACCGCGCAGTCGGCCGAACAGCCCCATCTCCCGCTCCCTCCGCTCGGCGGCGCCGGTGATCAACACCTGGTGATCGACGCCGCTCGGCATGGGCAACGGGGCTCCGGGCCGGGTCGTTCCCTTGGTGGCAGGATGAGCACGAGCCCGCCCGCTCGAGCGGGCCCGCACACCGCGACAGAGGAGCTTCTGTGAGTGCACCCACCTCCCCCGCCGACCTGGTCATCCTCGGTGGTGGCTCCGGTGGCTATGCCGCGGCGTTCCGGGCATCGGAGCTCGGGCTGAACGTCGTCCTCATCGAGAAGGACAAGGTCGGCGGCACCTGCCTGCACCGCGGCTGCATCCCCACCAAGGCCCTGCTGCACGCCGGCGAGGTCGCCGACCTGGCCCGCGAGGGCGAGCAGTTCGGCGTCAAGACGTCGCTGGCCGGCATCGACATGGACGGCGTCAACAACTACAAGAACGGCGTCGTCTCCAAGCTGTACAAGGGCCTGCAGGGCCTGGTGAAGGCCCGCAAGATCACCTACGTCGAGGGCGAGGGGCGGCTCACCTCCCCCACCACGGTCGAGGTGAACGGCCAGAGCTACGAGGGCAAGCACATCCTGCTGGCCACCGGCTCCTACGCCCGCAGCCTGCCCGGCCTGGAGATCGACGGCACCCGGGTCATCACCAGCGACCACGCCCTGAACCTGGACCGGGTACCCGCCTCGGCGATCGTGCTGGGCGGCGGCGTCATCGGCTGCGAGTTCGCCAGCGCCTGGAAGTCCTTCGGCGTCGACGTCACCATCATCGAGGCCCTGCCGCACCTGGTCCCGCTCGAGGACGAGGCCTCCTCCAAGCTGCTCGAGCGCGCGTTCCGCCGTCGCAAGATCGGCTTCGAGCTCGGCAGCCGCTTCTCCGGTGTCCAGAACACCGAGAACGGCGTCAAGGTCTCGCTCGAGAACGGCAAGGAGTTCGAGGCCGAGCTGCTGCTCGTGGCCGTCGGCCGCGGGCCGGTCAGCCAGGGCCTGGGCTACGAGGAGGCCGGGGTGCAGGTGGACCGCGGCTTCGTCCTCGTCGACGAGTACTGCCGCACCAACGTGCCCACGGTCTCCGCCGTCGGCGACCTCATCCCCACCCTCCAGCTGGCCCACGTGGGCTTCGCCGAGGGCATCCTCGTCGCCGAGCGCGTCGCCGGCCTCGAGCCGGCGCCGATCGACTACGCCGGCGTCCCGCGGATCACCTACTCCGACCCCGAGGTGGCGTCGGTGGGCCTGACCGAGGCGCAGGCGCGCGAGAAGTACGGCGACGTGACGACGCTGGTCTACGACCTCGCGGGCAACGGCCGCAGCCAGATCCTGAAGACGACGGGCGCGGTGAAGCTCATCCAGGCGCCCGACGGTCCCGTGGTCGGCGTCCACATGGTCGGCAGCCGCGTCGGTGAGCTCATCGCCGAGGCGCAGCTGATCTACAACTGGGAGGCCGAGGCCGACGACGTCGCAAGCCTCATCCACCCGCACCCGACGCAGAGCGAGGCGCTCGGCGAGGCCCACCTGGCCCTCGCCGGCAAGCCGCTGCACGTGCACGGCTGATCGACCGCTTCCCCTCCCCCGCCTGAAACGCCGCCCAGAAGGAGTCCTGCCAGGATGCCGACGTCCGTCACCATGCCCGCCCTGGGCGAGAGCGTCACCGAGGGCACGGTCACCCGATGGCTCAAGCAGGAGGGTGAGCAGGTCGAGGCCGACGAGCCCCTCCTCGAGGTCTCGACCGACAAGGTCGACACCGAGATCCCGTCGCCCGCCGCCGGCGTGCTGACGAAGATCCTCGTCGCCGAGGACGAGACCGTGGAGGTCGGCGCCGAGCTCGCCGTCATCGGTGGGGACGGCGACGGCGGCGGTTCCGCCGCCCCGGCGTCCGCCGAGGACGAGGAGAGCACTCCGCAGAGCTCCGACGACCAGGTCGAGGACACGGACGGCGGAGCGGAGGCGGAGCAGCCTGCCCAGGAAGAGGCCGCCCCGGAGCCCGAGCCCGAGCCCGCCGCGTCGTCCGACAGCGGCGGTGGCGGCGGCGGTGGCGGCGAGGGGACGGCGGTCACCATGCCGGCGCTCGGCGAGAGCGTCACCGAAGGCACCGTCACCCGCTGGCTGAAGGCCGTCGGCGACGAGGTGACCGCGGACGAGCCGCTGCTCGAGGTCTCCACGGACAAGGTGGACACCGAGATCCCGGCGCCGGTCAGCGGCACGCTGCTCTCGATCACGGTCAACGAGGACGAGACCGTCGACGTCGGCGCGGAGCTCGCGATCATCGGCAGCGGTTCCGCCGGTGGCGGGTCGGCGCCCGCGCAGCCGCAGCAGGAGGCGCCGGCCGAGGAGCCGAAGCAGGAGGCCCCGCAGCAGGAAGCCCCCAAGCAGGAGGCCCCGGCCGAGGAGCCCAAGCAGGAAGCCCCGAAGCAGGAAGCGCCTGCCGAGCAGCCGAAGCAGGAGGCCCGACCGGCGGACGCCGCGCCGTCGGCACCGAGCGGAGACGGCAGCGGCGCGTACGTCACGCCGCTGGTGCGCCGGCTGGCCGCCGACCGCGGCGTCGACCTGAGCAGCGTCTCGGGCACCGGCGTCGGCGGCCGGATCCGCAAGCAGGACGTGATGGCCGCGGCCGAGAAGGCCTCCGCCCCCGCGCCGGCTGCCTCCGCTCCGGCGACACGGACGCCGTCGCCCGCGGCCACGCCCGACACGTCGGTGCGCGGCCGGACGGAGAAGCTGTCCCGGCTCCGGGCGGTCATCGCGCGCCGGATGGTCGAGTCGCTGCAGGTGAGCGCGCAGCTGACGACCGTCGTCGAGGCCGACGTCACCCGGATCGCGAACCTGCGGCAGCAGGCGAAGAAGGACTTCGAGGCCCGCGAGGGCGTCAAGCTCTCGTTCCTGCCGTTCTTCTCGAAGGCGGCCATCGAGGCGCTCAAGGCGCACCCGTCGGTGAACTCCTCGATCGACCAGGAAGCCGGCACGGTCACCTACCACGACACCGAGAACCTCGGCATCGCGGTGGACACCGAGCGCGGGCTGCTCGTACCGGTCATCCACGACGCCGGTGACCTCAGCCTCGGCGGCATCGCCCGCAAGATCGCCGACCTGGCCGAGCGGACCCGCACGAACAAGATCACCCCGGACGAGCTGGGCGGCGGCACCTTCACGCTGACCAACACCGGCAGCCGGGGTGCCCTGTTCGACACCCCGATCATCAACCAGCCGCAGGTGGCGATCCTCGGGGTCGGTTCGGTGGTCAAGCGCCCGGTGGTCGTCAACGACCCCGAGCTCGGCGAGGTGATCGCGGTCCGGTCGATGGTCTATCTGGCGCTGACCTACGACCACCGCATCGTCGACGGCGCCGACGCGGCCCGGTTCCTCACCACGGTGCGCGAACGGCTCGAGGCCGGCCAGTTCCACGGGGAGCTCGGCCTGGCCTGACCTCCGCCCGAACGGGGCCCCGGCATCCGCCGGGGCCCCGTTCGCGTTCTGCATCCACCGAGACCCGACATGCGGAAGGACCAGTCGTGAAGATCGCTGTCACGGGCTCGTCGGGCGTCATGGGCCGCGCTCTGGTGCCCGCCTTGCGCGACGACGGGCACGAGGTGCTGCGGCTGGTACGACGGACCCCGCGCACGGCCGACGAGCACCGGTGGGATCCTCAGCACCGTCGGATCGACCCGGCCGTCCTCGCCGATGTCGATGCCGTCGTCAATCTCGCCGGCGCCTCGTTCGCGCCGCGTCCGTGGACGAGAGCCTACGAGCAGCGACTGGTCACCAGCCGCGTGGACAGCACCGTGACGATCAGCGAGGCCTTGGCAGCAGCCGCCACAGCCGACCCGTCACGACCCCGCGTGCTGCTCTCGGGTTCAGGCGTCAGCTACTACGGCGACACCGGCGATCGAGCCGTGACCGAGGAGGCCCCCCAAGGGACGGGCTTCATGGCCGACATGCCGGCCCAGTGGGAAGCCGCGACAGCTCCCGCCGAGGGTGCCGGGGTCCGGATCGTGCACCTGCGGACCGGCCTGGTGATCGCGCGTGGCGCTCCGTTGATGCGGGTCCTCGGGTTGGTCTTCCGCCTCGGTCTGGGCGGGCGCATCGGTTCGGGTCGTCAGTACTGGCCGTGGATCAGCCTGGCCGACCAAGTCGGCGCCATCCGGCACCTGCTCACAGCAGATGTCGCGGGCCCGGTCAACCTGACGGCTCCGACACCGGTGACCAACGCCGAGTTCACTCGCATCCTCGGCCGCGTCCTCCGGCGGCCCACGGTCCTGAGAGTTCCCGGCTATCCGCTGAACCTGGTGCTGCGCGACTTCGGACGATCTACGGTCGTCGGCGGCCAGCGGGCCTTGCCGACCCGGCTGCTGGAGTCCGGCTACGAGTTCAGCTGCACCGACCTCTCCGAGGCACTGCGGACGGCGCTGACCAAGGCGTGACGCCTCAGCCCCGGCGCACGGCGGTCTCGATCCGCCAGCCGTCATCGCCCCGCACGAGCACCATGCGGACGGCGGACTCGGCTCGGCCTGCTTCGGTGCTCAGGGCTCCGTCCGCCGCCACCAGCTCGTAGTCCGGCCAGCGGTCGACCACGTCCAGCTCGACGCGGTCGTCGCCGACCGCCCGTGCCGCCACCCGCACCACCTCGGGCGCGAAGCCGCGCAGCGCCTCGCCGTTCGCGGCCAGCTCCTGCACGTACGTCTGGTCGGCAGCGAGCAGCGCGCTGCCCGGCGCGTAGACGGCGTCGAGGTCCGCGACCGCCCCGGCCGCGAACGCGGCCGCCCGCCGGTCGTAGAGCTGCCCCACCACGGCGGCCCAGTCCTCCGCCTGCGGAGGCTCCGCCGGCTGCTCGGGGGCCGGCAGCGGCTCGACCGGAGCAGCGGACGTCGCCGCGGCAACGTCGGGTCGCGTCGGTTCCTCGGCGGCCGGCGCCCACAGGAGACCGGCCAGGCCGGCCACGACGAGGACGCCCGCGAGAACGGCCAGCGCGGCCGTCCGACGATTCGCGATGTCCGCCAGCCGCTCGCGCAGGTCCGACAACCGTCCCGCCGTCCCGACGTCGACCACGGCCGGTGCCGGCCGCGGCCGCCGCCCGGGCACCTGGTGGGTGAGCTCGGTGCGTGGCGCCCGCCCGGTCCGGCCCAGGTCCCCGTCGGGGACGCCGACGACCGGCAACCGGACCGGTTCCGGGCGGCAGGCGTGCCGGAGATCCAGCGCGAAGGCCGCCGCGGACCCACGATCGTGCGGGTCGGCCGACAGCCCGCGTTCGACGACGGCGATCAGCTCGGCCGGGGCCTCCGGAGCCAGCTCGGGGAGGTCGGGCAGGTAGCCGGCGGCCGCGACCGCGAGCGTGTCGGCCGGGGTCGCGGCGTTCCACGGCGCGATGCCGGTCAGCGCGTGGAACGCCGCCGCGGCCACGCCGAAGACGTCGGAGGCCGGTCCCGGAGCGCCGCCCCGCGCGACCGTGGGGTCGACGTAGGGCGGGGTGACCTCTGCGGCCGCCACCTCCCCCAGCACCCGTGCGACCCCGAGGTCGGTGAGCACCGGGCGGCCCTCGGCCGTGAAGACGATGTTGCCCGGCGAGAGGTCGCCGTGGACGATCCCGTTCGCGTGCGCGTGGGCCAGCGCTGCGGCGACCGGCGCGATGGTCGTCACCACCTCCCCCGGCCGCAGCCGTCCGCGGCGGGCGAGCAACGCGGCGAGGCTGCCGCCCTCGAGCAGTTCGAGGACGAGGGCAACGCGCGCGGCAGTGCCGCGTCGCGGCTGGTGCACGACCTCGATCAGCCGGACCAGGTGCGGATGGTCGAGCTCGCCGAGCAGCGCCGCCTCGCGCGCCTGCCGCTCGGGGTCGCCGTCGATCAGCACCTTGACGGCGACGGCCGGTCCACCGCGCCGCGGGACGGCGCGCCACACCTCGCCGGACCCACCGCGCCCGAGCAGCGTCTCGAGGACGTACCCGGGGACGACGGGCGGGTCGGCGGTGCCGGCCGGATCGGCTGCGGACATGACCGGGAACGGTAGGCCGGTTCGCCGCCGCCCCCGTCGGTTGTCCACAGGGTCGCCCGCATAGGTTCGGTGGCATGCCCGCCTCCGCACCCACGATCGTCGCCACCAGCATGGGCAGCTTCGCCAGCCGCGGTCGGGGCCCGTACGACTGGAAGCCTGCGCCGGTGTTCGACCTCATGGTCGAGCTGGCCGGACAGCCTGATCGCCCCCGGCTCTGCTACCTCGGCACCGCGACCGGCGACGACCCGGTCCGGCTGGGCGGGGTCTACGGCGCGTTCGCCGGCACCCGAGTGCAGGTCAGCCACCTGAGCCTGTTCACGATGCCGACGGTCGAGGACATGCGGGCGCACCTGCTGGAGCAGGACCTCGTCTGGGTGGGCGGTGGCAGCGTCGCGAACCTGCTCGCGGTGTGGCGGGTGCACGGCCTCGACGAGATCTTCCGCGAGGTGTGGGAGGCGGGGGTGGTGCTCGGCGGGGTCTCGGCCGGCTCGCTGTGCTGGCACGTCGGCGGCACCACCGACTCCTTCGGGCCCGACCTGCGACCGGTCACGAACGGGCTCGGGTTCATCCCGACGTCGAACGGCGTCCACTACGACTCCGAGGAGCAGCGCCGGCCGGTGTACCACCAGCTGGTCGCCGACGGCACGCTGCCCGACGGGCACGCCACCGACGACGGCGTCGGCCTGGTCTACCGCGGCACCGAACTGGTCGACGTGGTGGCCGACCGCGACGACGCCGCCGCGTACCGGGTGGAGCGCGGCCCGGACGGCACCGTCACCGAGACCCGCCTGGAGCCGCGCCGCCTCGACTGAGCGGCGGCATACGCTGTGGCCGTGAGCGAGCTCGAGGTGCTGCGGCTGGGCCTGGTCGACTACGAGGACGCGTGGGCGCGACAGCGCGAGCTGCACGCCCGGGTGGTCGACGGTTCGGCGCCCGACACCCTCCTGCTGCTCGAGCACCCGCCGGTCTACACCGCGGGCAAGCGCACCCTGCCGCACGAGCGGCCGTTCGACGGCACCCCGGTCATCGACGTCGACCGCGGCGGCAAGATCACCTGGCACGGTCCCGGGCAGCTGGTCGGCTACCCGATCGTGCGGCTCGCCGACCCGGTCGACGTCGTCGCGCACGTCCGCCGCCTGGAGGCCGCGCTCATCGAGGTCTGCGCCGGTCTGGGGCTCGCCACGGAGCGGGTCGAGGGCCGCAGTGGGGTCTGGGTGCGCGCCGACGAGCCGAGGCCGGACACCGTCCCGACCGCAAGGTCGCCGCCATCGGTGTCCGCGTGGCCAGAGGCGTCACCATGCACGGCTTCGCGCTCAACTGCGACCCCGACATGGCGGCGTTCGGCAACATGATCCCTTGCGGCATCGTCGACGCCGGCGCCACGTCGCTGTCGGCCGAGCTGGGCCGCGACGTCCCCGTCGCCGAGGTGATCGACGCGGTGGAGGAGTCCGTACGCCGGGTGCTCACCGGCGTGCCTGCCGCCTGACGCCGGCGATGCCCGCCCTCCCCACCAGCGAGTACGTCAGCCTCACGACGTTCCGGCGCACCGGCGAGCCCGTCCCGACGCCGGTCTGGGCCGCGGCCGACGGCGCGGACCTCGTGGTCTGGACCCGCACCGACACCGGCAAGAGAAAGGACCCCCCGCCCCCCGTCGCTCGCAAGCTCGCGTCGGGCCCCTACGGGGGGCCGCAGGGAGAAGCGGTCGAGGGCGCCGCCGAGATCATCGACCACGCCGAGTGGCCGCAGGCGCTGGCGGCGCTCAGGCGCGACTACGGCCTGCGCTTCCAGCTGGGCTACGTCACAGGCCGCGTGGTGCAGCGGCTGTCCCGTCGCGCCACCGACCGCAACGAGATCATCCGCATCCGCCCCGCCGCCTGACGGGTCCCGTTTCACCCCAGGACGAAGTTGACCAGCCGGCCGGGGACGGCGACGACGCGGCGCACGGTCGCCCCGTCCAGGTAGCCGGCGATCTTCTCGTCGGCGCGGGCGGCAGCCTCCAGCGCGGCGGCGTCGGCGTCGGCCGGTACCGACACCTGCGAGCGCACCTTGCCGTTGACCTGGACGGCGACCTGCACGGTGTCGTCGACCAGCCACCGCTCCTCGGCCTCCGGGAACGGGTGCCAGGCCAGCGACGCGTCGTGGCCCAGCCGCGCCCACATCTCCTCGGCGACGTGCGGGGCCAGCGGCGCCACCAGCAGCACCAGCGGCTCGACGACCGAGCGGGGCACCGGCTTGTCCGCCCCGTACGCCGAGGTCAGGTGGTTGGTGAGCTCGGTGATCCGGGCGATCGCGATGTTGAACCGCAGCGTGGCGAACCCGTCGCGCACCCCGGCGATCGCGCGGTGCAGCGCCCGCAGCGTGTCCTCGGACGGGTCGACGTCGGCGGCCCGCACGGCGCCGGTTCCCTCGTCGACCACGACCCGCCAGATCCGCTGCAGCAGCCGCTGCGAGCCGACGACGGCCTTGGTCTCCCACGGCCGCGACTGGTCCAGCGGGCCGGTCGACATCTCGTACACCCGGAAGGTGTCCGCGCCGTACGCCCCGATCATCTCGTCGGGCGTGACCATGTTCTTCAGGCTCTTGCCGATCTTCCCGTACTCGCGGTTGACCTCGGCGCCCTCGTAGAAGAACCGGCCGTCCCGTTCCTCGACGTCGGCGGCGGGCACGTAGAAGCCGCGCTCGTCGGTGTAGGCGTAGGCGGAGATGTAGCCCTGGTTGACCAGCCGGCGGAACGGCTCCTCGCTGGAGACGTAGCCCAGGTCGTGCAGCACCTTGTGCCAGAAGCGGGCGTACAGCAGGTGCAGCACGGCGTGCTCGACGCCGCCGACGTACAGATCGACACCGCCGACGTCGCCGTCGCCGCGCGGCCCCAGCCAGTACTTCTCCAGCTCGGGGTCGACCATCTGCTCGTCGTCGCCCGGGTCCAGGTAGCGCAGGTAGTACCAGCAGGAGCCGGCCCAGTTGGGCATCGTGTTGGTCTCGCGCCGGTACTTGCGAGGGCCGTCGCCCAGGTCCAGCTCGACCGTCGTCCACTCGGTCGCGCGCGACAGCGGCGGCTCCGGCGCGGAGTCGGCGTCGTCGTCGGCGAACGTCTTCGGCGAGTAGTCGTCGACCTCCGGCAGCAGCACCGGCAGCATCGACGGCGGGACGGCGATGGGCAGGTCGGCGTCGTCGCCGTCGATGGCGTAGACGATCGGGAACGGCTCGCCCCAGTAGCGCTGGCGGCTGAACAGCCAGTCGCGCAGCTTGTAGGTGGTCGTCGCCTCGCCGTGGCCGTGGGCGACCAGCCACTCGGTGATCGTGGCGATCGCCTCGGCCTTCTCCAGGCCGTCCAGCGAGACGTCGTCGTTGGCCGAGTTGATCATCGGACCGCCGCCGGTCCAGGCCTCGCCCTCCCAGTCCGCCGGGGGCGCCACGGTGCGGATCACCGGCAGCCCGAACGCGGACGCGAAGTCCCAGTCCCGCTGGTCCTCGCCGGGCACGGCCATGATCGCGCCGGTGCCGTAGCCGGTCAGCACGTAGTCGGCGATGAACACCGGCAGCTCCTGGCCGTTGACCGGGTTGACGGCGGTCACGCCCAGCCAGACACCGGTCTTCTCGCGGCCGGCGTCCTGGCGGTCCAGCTCGGAGCGCCGCGACGCCTGCTTCTGGTAGGCCTCGACCGCCTCGCGCGGGGTGGCCCCTCCCCCGGTCCAGCGCGGGTCGGTGCCGTCGGGCCACGCGTCGGCGGTCAGCGCCGGCACCAGCGGGTGCTCCGGCGCCAGCACCATGTAGGTGGCGCCGAACAGCGTGTCCGGCCGGGTGGTGAAGACCTCGATGGTCTCGCTCCCGCAGCGAGAACCCGATCCGGGCGCCCGTCGAGCGGCCGATCCAGTTGCGCTGCATCAGCTTCAGGGAGTCCGACCAGTCCAGCCGGTCCAGGTCGGCCAGCAGGCGGTCGGCGTAGGCGGTGATCCGCATCATCCACTGGGTCAGCGGACGCCGGAACACGGGGAAGTTGCCGCGCTCGGACCGGCCGTCCGGGGTGACCTCCTCGTTGGACAGCACGGTGCCCAGCCCCGGGCACCAGTTGACCGGTGCCTGGTGCAGGTAGGCCAGCCGGTGCGCGTCGACGACCTTGCGCTTCTCGACGTCGTCCAGCTCGGCCCACGGCCGGCCCGACGGGTTGGTCCCCGGCGCGGGCTGCCGCGTGCCGGCATCCAGCTCGGCGACCAGCTCGTCGATGCGACGCGCCTTGCCGGCGGACTCGTCGAACCACGACCCGAAGATCTGCAGGAAGATCCACTGGGTCCACTTGTAGTAGCCGGGGTCGATCGTCGCGAACGACCGGCGGTCGTCGTGGTCGACACCCAGCCGGCGCAGCTGCGCGCGGATGGCCTCGATGTTGGCCTCGGTCGTGATCCGCGGGTGCTGCCCGGTCTGGACGGCGAACTGCTCGGCGGGCAGGCCGAAGGCGTCGTAGCCCATCGGGTGCAGGACGTTGTCGCCGTCCATGCGCCGGAAGCGGCTCGTGACGTCGGTACCCAGGTAGCCCAGCGGGTGCCCGACGTGCAGCCCGGCCCCCGAGGGGTACGGGAACATGTCCATCGCGAAGTACTTGGGCCGGTCGGCGACCTTGTCGAAGCCCGCGCTCAGCCGCCCGACGGGGTTGGGCGTGTGGAACGTCCCCTCGGTCTCCCACCGGTCCTGCCACGCCAGCTCGATCTGCTGGGCCAGGGCCGGCGTGTAGCGGTGCGGCGGCTGGTCGGCGGTCTGGCTCATCGTGGTGCTCCCGGATGGTGGAACGGCGGCGGGCATAAGAAAACCCCTCACGCAGGAGGGGTCGCCGTGCTGTCCGAACGGTTCAGGTCAGCACGGCCGGGCAAGGAGGAGCCGCCTGGTCACGGGGTCGAGCCTACCGCGACCGGCCCGGACCAGGCTCGCAGGATTCCGGTGGCCGGCCTCACCCGTCCGGGGGAGGTCAGCTCCCGGTACGACTCCAGCCGACGCGACGCCGGTCGATGACCTCTAGGTGAACAGCAACGCTCCGGCACCGGACGTCCGCCGGAGGTTGTCCCTCGCGTGCCTGGTGCTGGCCGTCGGCGCGGTGCTGCTCTTCGCGACCGGCCTGGGTCCGCGGCCGGCCGGCCTGCTCTGGGACCGGCTCTACGACGTCGTCCTGTTCGGTGCGCCGTACGTCTTCGCCGCGGCCGTCTGCTGGCTGGCCGGCGGGCGCGTCCGGGCCGAGCGCGCCGCCTGGCGGGCCCTCTCGGTCGCCTTCCTGCTCAGCGCCGCCGGCAACTCGCTGCGCACCTGGGCGGCCGGGCCGACCGGCGTCGGCGAGTACCCGTTGCTGGCCGACGTCCTGGGCCTCGCCGGATACCTGACGCTCTACGTCACCCTCGTCGTGCTCATCCGCGCACGGGTGCCACGCTTCCACCCGAGCATGTGGCTGGACGGCGTGATCGGCGCCCTGGGCGCGTCGGCGGCGGGCGTCGCGTTCCTGCTCGGGCCGTATCTCTCCGGCGCCACCGGCCGCCCGAGGTTGCCGGTGATCGAACTGGTCATGCCGACGACCGACGTGCTGCTGCTGGCGCTCCTGGTCGCCGTCGGATCGATCCTCGGCGCCCGGCTCGACCGCACGCTGTTCACGGTGGCTGCCGCCCTGTGCTGCGTCCTCGTCGGCGACGTCGTCCTGTTCAGCCGCACCGTTGCCGGCACGTACGCCGACGGCAGTCCGCTGGAGCTCACCTGGCTCACCGGGATCTGCCTGGCCGCCCTGGCGGCGCACCGTGCCCGACCGCAGCCGCCTCAGGACCGCGAGCCGCGCTCCCGCGTCGGATGGCGGCTGCTCGCGATCCCGCTGGCCTGCAACGTGGCCAGCCTCGTCGTGCTGGCCGTGGGCTGGGGCGACGACATGCCGGTCGTGGCCGCCTGGCTGGCGATCGGCTGCGTGCTCGCCGCCATCACCCGGACGGCCGTCACCTTCCGCGAGGTTCGTTCCTTCAACGAGATCCGGCAGCAGGCCCGCACCGACGAGCTCAGCGGCCTGCCCAACCGTCGGGCGCTGCTCGACGGGGCCCGGCGGATGCTCGACGACGCGACGGCCGCCCGGCCGGCCGCGCTGCTCCTGCTGGACCTCGACGGCTTCAAGGAGGTCAACGACAGCCTGGGCCACCACGCCGGCGACCACCTGCTCCGCCAGATCGGCCCGCGGCTGCGCCCGGCCCTGCGGTCCGGCGACCTGCTGGCCCGGCTGGGCGGCGACGAGTTCGCCGTCCTGCTGCCCGATGTCGGCCTCGACGAGGCGGAGCTGCTGGCCCACCGGCTGCGCGAACTGGTGCTCCAGCCGATCACCGTCGAAGGCATCCGGCTGCACGTCGGGGTCAGCATCGGCGTGGCCAGCGCTCCCGTTCCGGCCGCCACGGTGGAGGAACTGCTCCGCTGCGCCGACGTCGCGATGTACGCCGCCAAGGCGAGCCGCGCGGGCGTCCACGTCTACGTGCCCGACCCGAACGGCGGGACCGGCGACCGGCTGCGGCGGATGGAGGACCTCCGGACGGCGCTCGAGGTCGACGACCAGCTCGAGGTGCACCTCCAGCCGCAGGTGGGCCTCGTCGACGGCCGGGTGGTCGGCACCGAGGCGCTGGTGCGCTGGCAGCACCCGACCCTGGGCCTCCTCTCCCCCGCCGAGCTGCTGCCGGCCGCCGAGCAGGCGGGCCTGCTGCGCCCCCTCGCGGACGCGGTGCTGGAGCTGTCGCTGACGGCCGCCGCCCGCTGGTGGCCGGAGCGCGAGGTGCCGGTGTCGGTGAACCTGTCGGCGGCCAACGTCACCGACCTCGACCTGCCCGGCAAGGTGGCCCAGGCGCTGGTGCGCCACGGCCTGCCCGCCCGCGCGCTGACCCTCGAGCTGGTCGAGGACACGCTCATGGCCGATCCGGAGCGGGGCCGCACCGTCCTCGGGCAGCTGCGCCGGCTCGGGGTGCGCACCTCGATCGACGACTACGGCACCGGGTACAGCTCGCTGGCCTACCTGCGGCACCTGCCCGCCGACGAGCTCAAGCTCGACCGGAGCCTGACCTTCGACGTCGGCACGGATCCGCGGGCGGCCGCGATCGTCAAGCACACCGTCGCCCTGGTCCACGACCTCGGCATCAGCCTCGTGGCCGAGGGCGTCGAGGACGCGGCGACGGCCGCCGTGCTCCAGCAGCTCGGCTGCGACGTCGCGCAGGGCTATGCGATCGCCCGGCCGATGCCGGTCGCCGCGTTCCTCGACTGGCTGGCCGCCGAGCGCGCACCGCTGGTGTCGCCGCCGCGCGGCGCGCTGACGCCGGCTCAGACCCGAGCCATCTCGCCCGCGGCACCGGCCGCGGCGTCGGCGCCAGGCTGCTCAGCGTGAACCAGCGGGGCAGCGCCCGGCAGGCCTGCGGCTCGCCGTGGAGCACCAGGTCACCGGAGCGCAGGGCGGTGGCCCAGGGCAGGTCTCCGCGCCAGATGCGGGTCATCGTGCGCAGACTCGTCTCGACGGTCACGCGCACGGGATGCCCGGGGTCGAAGTCGCAGGCATCCACGCCCTCCCCCGTGATGACGAGCCACCAACGCCGGCAGTCCGGGGGCATCGTCGGGGAAGACGAAGCCGATGACGGTCCGGCCGTCGGGCACGGCCTCGGTGTCGATCCCCCGGCGGATGTCCCAGAGCAGCAGGTGCGGGTCGAGGTCCTCGTCACCGAGTTCGGAGATCCACCGGATCCCCCACTGGCCCAGCGCCACGACGATCGGCTCGAGTTCCTTGCCCGACTCGGTCAACCGGTAGGTGACCCGGTTGCCGTCCTCCCAGCGTTCGACGACCCCGGCCCGGACCAGGGTCTGCAGCCGCTTGGACAGCAGCGCCGGGGACATCCTCGGTACCCCGCGCCGCAGGGCGTTGAAGTGCTGACTGCCCATCATCAGCTCGCGGATGATCAGCAACGTCCAGCGCTCGTCCAACAGCTCCATGGCCTTGGCCACCGGGCAGAACTGTCCGTAGTGCGACGGCATGGGGGCTCCCCCTCCGAGCGGCACGGCACCGACATCCGCACGGTAGGTGTCTGCGGCGACCCGGGGTAGTACAGAAGTTGTACCGGCCAGGTACAGACCGCGTACTGGAGCGGGCCGCGCGGGGTCGACGACGGTGTGGCCATCCCGATCCGCCCGACCCCGGAGCCCCCCGATGACCGTCACCACCGCCACCATCCCGACTCAGTCCGGCACCGCCCCCACCCTCGCCGACACCGCCCCGAAGATCCTCTCGCTGCTCGCCGGCTACGTCGGCCACCGGACGGTGTCCATCGGCCTGCGCACCGGCCTCGTCCGCGCCCTCGCCGACCGGCCGGGCAGCACGCCCGACGACCTGGCCGACGAGCGCGGGCTCGACCACTTCTACGTCTCGGTGTGGTGCCGCGCGGCCCTGGCCGCGGGCCTGATCGAGCGCGACGGCGCCGGTTACCGCCTCGGCGACCACATGGCCACCCTGCTGCTCGACACGACCTCGCCGGCGTTCGTCGGTGGGGTGTTCGGCGTCCTCGAGGCCCCCGAGGTCTTCGGACGGTTCGAGGAGGCCTTCGTCAGCGGCGAGCGGATGTGGTGGGACGACACCAGCCCGGAGTGGATCGCCGCGGTCACCGGGACAGGGACGCCGTTCTACACGCGGCTGATCCCCGGCGGGCTGGACCGCGTGCCCGGCGTCGCAGAGGCGCTCGCGGAGGGTTGTCGCGTCGTCGACACCGCCTGCGGCACCGGCATCGGCCTCGTGCGCCTGGCCACCACCTACCCGACCTGCACGATCGTCGGGGTCGACGGCGACCAGCACTCGATCGACCGTGCCAGGGAGCGGCTGGCGGCGGCCGGTCTCGCCGACCGGGTGGAACTGGTCTGCAGCGCCCTGGAGGACATGGAGCTCGACGTCCCGGCGCGGCTGGTCCTCAACAACATCTCCATGCACGAGTGCCGCGACATCGACCGGGTCACCGAGAACGTGCGCGCGGCGCTGGAGCCCGGCGGCACGTTCGTCATCTCGGACTTCCCGTTCCCCGACACCGACGAGGCCCTGCGCAGCGTGCCGGGCCGGATCATGACCGGCATCCAGTTCTTCGAGGCGCAGATCGACGACCAGCTCCTCCCCCGCGCCGCCTACGACGATCTGCTGACCCGGCACGGCTTCGCCGACCTCGGCTCCGTGCAGCTCACGCCGATGCACGCCCTGACCTACGGACGACGTCCGCGGGACTGAGCCGCACCGAGCCGGGTGGCGTCTCAGCGCAGCTGGGGCGCCACCTCGGCTCGCGATCAGGTCCAGGTGGTCGAGGTCGGCGAGGTCGAGCACCTGCAGGTAGGCCCGCTGCGCACCGACCTCGGCGAAGGCGCCGAGCTGGTCGACCACCTGGTCCGGCGTCCCGGCCACGCCCTGCCGCCGGAGCTGGTCGACGTCCAGCCCGATGGCGTCGGCCCGGCGGGCCACCTCGGCGTCGTCCCGGCCGACGCAGACGGTCAGCGCCGAGCTCAGGACGAGGGACGCCGGGTCGCGCCCGGCCTCCTGGCACGCCTCCGCACCCCGTCGAAGAGCCGCCCGTTGGCCTCCGCGGTCTCGAACGGCACGTTGAACTCCGCCGCGTACCGGGCGGCCAGCCGCGGGGTGCGCCGCTTGCCCTTGCCGCCGACGATGACCGGGATGCCGCCGTCCTGGACCGGCTTGGGCAGCGCCGGCGAGCCCTGCAGCCGGTAGTGCGCGCCCTCGAAGTCGAACGTCTCGCCGACCGGGGTCGCCCACAGGCCGGTGAGGATCGCCAACTGCTCCTCGTAGCGGTCGAACCGCTCCTTCACCGGCGGGAACGGGATGCCGTAGGCGGTGTGCTCGTCGGCGTACCAGCTCGAACCCAGGCCGAGCTCGACGCGGCCGCCGCTCATCTGGTCCACCTGCGCCACCGAGATCGCCAGCGGGCCGGGCAGCCGGAACGTCGCCGCGGTGACCATCGTCCCCAGCCGGATCCGGCTCGTGTCGCGCGCCAGTCCGGCGAGGGTCACCCAGGCGTCGGTCGGCCCGGGCAGGCCGTCGCCGCCCATCGTCAGGTAGTGGTCGGAGCGGAAGAACGCGTCGAAGCCCGTCTCCTCCGTCGCTTCGGGCGACCGCCAGCAGATCGTCGTACGTGGCGCCCATCTGGGGTTCGGTGAAGATCCGCAGCTGCACGCCCCGACGCTAACCAGACCGGCGGCAATGCGCCGTCCGACGACCACCCCGGGGTGTGCTCGCCGCCCGGACCGGGCAGGATGGCCGCGAGACGATCAACTCGGAGGTGCAGCTCGTGTTCCGCAAGAAGACGCGCGGTCAGGTCATCGGTGCCGAGCTCCAGGAGGGATTCGCCCACATCGGGGTCGCCGCCACCGAGGCCGGGCGCCTCGCGGCGGAGCAGCTCGGCCCACGGGTCGACGCCGCCAAGGTGGCCGTGGCTCCCAAGGTCGCGGCGGCCGTCGCCGCCGCCACCCCTGCGGTGGACGCCGCCCGGGATGCCATCGGGCCACGGGTCGAAGCGGCCCGAGACGTGATCGCGCCTCGCGTCGAGGCCGCTCGGGAGGCCGCCGTCAACGCCGCGTATCGCGCCGCCGCCGATCTCGGCCCCCGGCTCGAGCACGCCTACGAGGCGACCGCTCCGCGCGTGGAGGCCGCACAGAAGGCCGCGCAGAAGGCGCTCAAGGACGACGTCGTCCCCCGCCTCGAAGCGGCCCAGGTCGCGGCGCTGGCCTACGCCACGCCCAAGGTCGTCGCCGCCCGCGAGGCGGTGACCCCGGCCCTCGAGAGCGCGCGCGAGACGCTCGTCGCGGGCGTCGAGAGCGCCCGCAGCGAGATCGACGCCCGGCGCGCCGAGCTCCTCGCCAGCGCCGAGAAGTCCACCCGCAAGGCGCGGAAGAAGGCGAAGAAGGCCCGCAAGACCGCCGGGCACGCGCGCCGGGACTTCGAGAAGAAGGCGGCCGCCACCGCCAAGCAGGTCAAGCGCCGGGTCGGCGCCGAGCCCGACCCGCGGCGCTGGCCGTGGGTGTTCGCCGTCCTCGTGGTGGGTACCGCCGTGTTCGTCCTGCTGCGCCGCAAGAAGGACGCGGACTGGACCCCGGCCCCCGCCGGTGACGGTCCGGTGCCCAGCTACCGAGAGGACCCCGTGCCCAGCTCCCCGAGCGAGTCCGGCAAGACCGTCTCCGACGCCGAGACGGCGCCCGGTGACGCCACTCCCCCGGACACCGACCTCGGTGACCAGACCGCGCAGCTCGCGGAGGGCGACGAGGGCGCGGCAGCCGCCGACGGCACGACCGACACCACCGGCGACGCCGGCCAGGCGCCGGGAACCGGTGGCGACAAGGCCTGAGCCCCACCCTTCCGCAGGACGCCCCCGCTGCACCGCAGCGGGGGCGTCGGCGTCTCCGGGTACCGTGGAGATCATGAGTGAGCCGGTCGTCCCGACGCCCGCCGCCGGGTCTCCGCTCGAGCCGGCCGGTCGCAAACTGCTGCGCCTCGAGGTGCGCAACAGCCAGGTCCCGATCGAGCGCAAGCCGGAGTGGATCAAGACCCGGCTCAAGACCGGCCCCGAGTACACCGCGCTGAAGTCGCTGGTCCGCCGCGAGGGCCTGCACACCGTGTGCGAGGCAGCCGGCTGCCCCAACATCTACGAGTGCTGGGAGGACCGCGAGGCGACCTTCCTCATCGGCGGCGACCAGTGCACCCGGCGCTGCGATTTCTGCCAGATCGACACCGGCAAGCCGGCCGAGTACGACGTCGACGAGCCCCGCCGCGTGGCCGAGAGCGTCGCGACCATGGGCCTGCGGTACGCCACGGTCACCGGCGTCGCCCGCGACGACCTGCCCGACGGCGGCGCGTGGCTCTACGCGGAGACCGTGCGGCAGATCCACGCCCAGCTGCCCGGCTGCGGCGTCGAGCTGCTCATCCCCGACTTCAACGCCGAGCCCGATCAGCTGGCCGAGGTCTTCTCCTCCCGCCCCGAGGTGCTCGCGCACAACGTCGAGACGGTGCCCCGCATCTTCAAGCGGATCCGGCCGGGCTTCCGGTTCGACCGCTCCCTCTCGGTGATCACCGCCGCCCGCGAGGCCGGCCTGGTCACCAAGTCCAACCTGATCCTGGGCATGGGCGAGGAGCCCGACGAGGTCGTCGAGACCATGCAGGCCCTGCACGACGCCGGCTGCGACCTGCTCACGATCACCCAGTACCTGCGCCCCTCCCCCCGGCACCACCCCGTCGTCCGCTGGGTGAAGCCCGACGAGTTCGTCGGCTTCCAGGCCGAGGCCGAGCGGATCGGCTTCCCGGGCGTGCTCGCCGGGCCGCTGGTGCGCAGCTCGTACCGGGCCGGCCGCCTGTACCAGCAGGCGATCGAGGCCCGCGGCCTCGCCCGGCAGGGCTGACACCGGCAGGTCGTCGTCGACGCGCGCGGGTAGTTCGCCGGCGCGCCCCTATCCTGAGGGCATGGCACGCAGCAAGCCCACAGACTCGTCGACTCCGAGCGGCAAGGCCGGTCGCACTCCCAAGGAGGGCGGGGCGACGGCCGCATCGGCCAAGGGCAAGGCTGCGAAGCCGGGCAAGGCCACCACCGGCGGCAAGGCGGACAAGGGCGGCGAGCCCAAGGTCGGCCGGTTCAAGAAGTTCGGCAACAACCTGCGCATGATCAAGCAGGCGTACTCGCTGACGCGCAAGAACGACCCCAAGCTGCCCTGGATCATGCTGATCTGGTTCGTCGGCGTCGCCGGCGTGATCGAGCTGGTCGGCATCCTGTTCAACAGCCCGTTCCTGTTCCTGCCGCTGGCCATCATCAGCGGCGGCCTGGCCGCGATGATCATCTTCGGTCGCCGGGCGCAGGGCTCCGCCTACCGCCAGGTCGAGGGCCAGCCCGGAGCGGCGGCGTGGGTGCTCGAGGGCATGCGCGGCGACTGGCGGGTCACCTCCGGCGTCGCCGGCACCCAGCAGCTCGACGCCGTGCACCGCGTGCTCGGTCGCCCCGGGGTCATCCTGGTCGCCGAGGGCTCCCCCTCGCGGGTCCGCAGCCTGCTCGCGCAGGAGAAGAAGAAGGTCGCCCGCGTCGTCGGTGACACCCCGATCTACGACGTCGTCGTCGGTGACGACGAGGGCCAGATCCCGCTGCGCAAGCTGAGCCAGCACGTGATGAAGCTCCCCCGGAACCTCACCCCCGCCGAGCTCAACGCGCTGGGCAAGCGGATGAGCGCCCTCGGGGGCGCTCGGATGCCGGTGCCCGGCGGACCGCTCCCCGGCGGCAAGCAGATGAGCGTCAGCCAGCGGCAGGTCCGCCGCCGCTAGCGACGTCCGCCCTCACAGGCGGGTGAACGGCTCCGCGTACCGGAAGGCGCCGGAGACCGGCGGACCGTGGAGGTGCCGCGCCTGGAAGTACGCGCCCCAGGCGGGGTCGGGCGCGGTGATCCCGACGTCGGCGGCCGCGACGAACCCGAACCGGCGGTAGTAGTCCGGCGAGCCCAGCAGCGCCACCAACCGCTCGTCGGCCGCCTCGGCCACCGCCAGCAGCGCGTGCACGAGGACGGTGCCGACCCCGGACCGCTGCCGGTCGGGGCGCACGCCGAGCGGTCCCAGCCCGAGCACCGGCGTCCCGAACGGCTCGAGCCACCCTCGGGTGGCGATGACGTGCCCGACGACGTCGTCGCCGTCGACCGCCACCAGCGAGAGGTGCGGCAGGAAGCCGGCGTCCTCGCGGAGCTCGTCGGTCAGCCGCGCCTCGACCTCGGACGGCGCGAAGGCCGCGGCGTGCAGGGCCCGCACGGCGTCGTGGTCGGCCGGCCGCTCGCGACGGACGATCACCGCTCGTGGACGACGGCGGTGCCGGTGAGCCGGTCGTGCAGCCCGCGGCCGTCGGCGTCGACCAGCAGGGCCGGCACCAGCAGGCAGAGCAGCGCGGTGCGGACGACGGCCCGCCACGGCGCCAGCCGTGAGCCCGGCCGCGGGTGCGCCAGCCGCAGGCCCAGCAGCCGCATGCCGGGCGTCTGGCCGAACACCATCAACGTCCCCGCCGTCACCAGGCCGAACGCGAGGAGGCTCCAGTTGCCCGGGAGGTCGGGAGCGGTGAAGAGGCCGGCGACGAAGGCCGCGCCGATCGCGTCGAGGACGAAGGCCACGATGCGCGGGTTCCAGGTGGCGAGGCGCCCCGGGCCCTCCGCGGGGAGGCCCAGGGAGGCGCCGGGGACGCGCGCCTGAGAGGGTGGCGGTGCGTCCCTGACCATGTCCACCAGCGTAAGACCTGCCCGTCAGCGCACCCGGAGGCGGAGCGGCCGACCCCTCGGCGACACGCCGGAGGCGTTGTTACCGCCCCGAAACACTCGGGACACTCCCGGGCAACTCCCCGCTCGTAGCTTGCGAGTCGGCCATCCGCCCACTCCCGGAGGATCGATGTTCAACAGTCCCGACGAGGTCGCTTCCTACATCCGCGACAACGACGTCGAGTACGTCGACGTCCGCTTCTGCGACCTTCCCGGCGTCATGCAGCACTTCACCATCCCGGCGTCGACGTTCGGCGAGGACACCTTCTCCGACGGCCTCGGCTTCGACGGTTCGTCGATCCGCGGGTTCCAGGCGATCAACGAGTCGGACATGCTGCTCCTGCCCGACGCCAGCAGCGCCTATCTCGACCCGTTCCGCACGCACAAGACGCTGAACGTGAACTTCTTCATCCACGACCCGATCACGCGCGAGGCCTACAGCCGCGACCCGCGCAACGTCGCGAAGAAGGCCGAGGCGTACCTCGCCGCCAGCGGGATCGCCGACACCGCGTACTTCGGTCCGGAGGCGGAGTTCTACGTCTTCGACTCGATCCGGCACTCGACCGGCATCAACGAGGGCTACTACCACATCGACTCGGTCGAGGGCTCCTGGAACTCGGGCTCGGCGACCGGCGCGAACGGCGGCCCGAACCTGGGCTACAAGACCCGCCCCAAGGGCGGCTACTTCCCGGTCGAGCCCTACGACCACTACAGCGACCTGCGCTCGACGATGATGACGAACCTGACCGCGGCGGGCCTCGAGCTCGAGCGGGGCCACCACGAGGTGGGCACCGCCGGCCAGGCCGAGATCAACTACAAGTTCGACACGCTGCTGCGCTCGGCCGACAGCCTGATGCTGTTCAAGTACATCATCAAGAACACCGCCTGGGCGGCCGGCAAGACGGCGACCTTCATGCCCAAGCCGCTGTTCGGCGACAACGGCTCCGGCATGCACTGCCACCAGAGCCTCTGGAAGGACGGCGAGCCGCTCTTCCACGCCGAGACCGGCTACGCGGGCCTGTCCGACACCGCCCGCCACTACATCGGCGGTCTGCTGTCGCACGCCCCGTCGCTGCTGGCCTTCACCAACCCGACGGTCAACAGCTACCACCGTCTGGTGCCCGGCTACGAGGCGCCGATCAACCTCGTCTACTCGGCACGCAACCGCTCGGCCTGCTGCCGCATCCCGATCTCCGGCGACAGCCCCAAGGCCAAGCGCATCGAGTTCCGCGTGCCCGACCCGTCGGCCAACCCGTACCTCGCCTTCTCGGCGATGCTGATGGCCGGCCTCGACGGCATCAAGAACAAGATCGAGCCGCCGGCCCCGGTCGACAAGGACCTCTACGAGCTGCCGCCCGAGGAGGCCCTGGGCATCGAGAAGGTGCCCGCGTCGCTGGACGCCGTCCTCGACAACCTCGAGACCGACCACGAGTACCTGGTGGACGGCGGGGTCTTCACGCCGGACCTCATCGAGACGTGGATCGAGTACAAGCGGGAGTTCGAGATCGACCCGATCCGCCTGCGCCCGCACCCGCACGAGTTCGCGATGTACTACGACATCTGACAGAGACGGGCCGGTGACCTGCTGAAACAGGTCACCGGCCTTTCTGTTGCTCTCAATCTGCGGTTCGGTCAGCACGTCGGCCGATTGCAGGACGGCGACCGGGATGACCCGACCGGCCTTGTGCTCGTACTTCGCCACCCCGGGCGCCTCAGCCAGGATGATCTCGTTCCACATCGTGTCCCTCTCGGCGCCGAGCAGCTCGCGAGGCCGGACGCGGAACCGACGGGCCCTCACCTGCACGACCGCCTCCTCGACGGCACGAAGGTTCTGGAACCAGTCCGGGTCCCGCCGGGAACCCGAGCCGGTCCCCCACACGACCAACCCGTCCGGGGTCTCCAGGTAGCGAACGCACGTGGACCGAGGGGTCCCGGTGCGCCGGCCGGGCGTGGTGATCATCAGGACGTGCACGTCCTTGCTGCCACTGGCGAACCGTCCGTCCAGCCTGCGGTACGTCCAGACGCCGATGTGGTTGCCCATGCGCAGCCAGCGCCGTTGCATCGATGTCATCGGTGGTATCACCCAGCCGTGTGGGACACCGTTTCCATGTATCTCGCGTATCGGCGGCGTCCGGCCAGGCGCCACATCAGGCGAATGGGCAGCGGCAGCGTGGCCAGGAAGCCGCTGGCCTCCTCCGGCGACGCGACGTCCAGCATCTGCCCCAACGCGATCAGCTTCTCCTCGTTGCTGAACTTCGCGAAGGCGGCATCACCCATTTCCTGCCACTCCGCGCCCGTGATGTGCGCACGGATCAGCGGGAGGATTTCCGCTTCCTCCTCGTCGAGGTGCTGCGCGAGCGCGATGCCGAGCTTGTCGAATTCGGCGGCCAGCTCCGAGCCGGAGGGCGCGGCACGCCAGCCGGGAAGCAGCTGGCGGATGCGCGCTACGTGTTCGGCGACGACCGCGTGCTGGTCCTCCATGCGGGCGACGAGCAGAGCGTCCGGCTGGGTGCGCTCGAGCAGCAGCGGCCACAGATGCTCGTCCTCGGCGGTGTGGTGATGGTGCAGGCCGTTCAGCAGGAACTCCGCGTGTGCCGCCACCGCGCCGGCCCACGCCGTGTCGTGCGCGGGAACCCTGCGGGCCAGGTCGGCCAGCTGGGGGAAGCCGCGTCGGAAGATGCGGTGGATGACCACCATCTCCTGGGTGTTCGGACGCTCCTGGACTGCCGTTGCGCTCATTCCTCGCACCTCCTCGGACGAGGCCGGAGCAGCCTCGACAGGATGCTAAGGTCAGCCTGATAATCAGGCGAGCCTGAACTTGATGGAGTGTGCGTGCCGAAAGCTCAGGGTGAGGAGCCGAACACCATCGCGATGCTCGGCCGGGCCTACAGCCTGCTCGGGTTCAGGATCGTCGACGGGGTTGTGGGCGCCGGCTACCCGCAGAAGCCGTCGCACTCCGCGGTGTTCGCGCAGATCGATCCGGAGGGCTCACGCCTCACCGATCTGGCCCGCGGCGCGAACATGACGCCGCAGGCGATGGGCGAGCTGGTGGACGAGCTCGAGGGTTTGGGCTACGTCGTCCGTCGGCCCGACCCGACCGACCGGCGCGCCAAGCTGATCGTCCTCACAGAGCGCGGGCAGGCGTGCATCGCGGCCGGACTCGCCACCATCGACGGCCTGGAACAGCGCATCACCGAGGTCCTGGGAGAGCGCGGTCGTCAGCAGTTGCGCCGGCTGCTCGAGAAGCTGTTGGACGCCGGGGAAGCCGACGATCGCGCCGGCCGACCTGACCTGACACGTCATCCCGACATGTTCCGGCGGCCGAACGATGTGCGCTGAACAGCAGATCCACCGCCCGGAACTGCTGCCTTGCGCACAACGTTCCGGGGCGGCCGCGCTGATGTGGCGCGTACGTTCACCCGAATCGTGCGACGCGGCCTCCGTCGGTGCGCGGGACGGTGACCTCACCCGGCGGCCGACCAGGTCCGCCGTCATCGAGGAGCCCTCATGACCGACCTCGGATCGTCTCGTCCCGATGTGGACACGTCGCACGTGGTCCCCGAGCCCAACTCCGGCCCGACGGCCTGGACCGGGTGGGTCTTGTTCGCGGCATTCATGATGCTGCTGAACGGCTTCATCCAGATGCTCGAAGGCCTCATGGCCCTGATCAACGACGACTACTACCACGTCACCGCCGACGGCCTCGCGCTGGCCGTCAACTACACCACCTGGGGCTGGGTGCACCTCCTCCTGGGTGCGGCCATCTTCGTGAGCGGCATGGGTGTCCTGGCCGGAAACCTGGCGGCACGCATCGTCGGCGCCGTGCTCGCAGCGTTCAACGCGATCGTGGCGCTGCTCTTCATCGAGGCCGCGCCGGTGTGGGGCATCATCGTCATCGTCGTGGACGTCCTGGTGATCTACGCCCTGACCGTGCACGGCCGCGAACTGCGCGACTGATCCATCTTCGGATGACCGCGGCTGACCCCGGATCCAGATCCGGGGTCACGTCATGACCAGCGGGATTTCGCGACCCGCGGTGCGCAGACGCGCCCCCCGTCGCCGACGGTTCGACCACACGCCGGCACTGCGCACCGCGGCATCACGAGGAGAGTCGCTCGACCAGGTCCTCGACCGCAATGTGGCGGAACTCCTGCAGGAACTGCGCGTCGCGTTCACCGGCGTGCAGATCCTTTTCGCGTTCCTGCTCGGCCTGGCCTTCACCCAGCGGTTCCGGGAACTCGGCACCTTCGACCTGGCCGTGTACACGGTGGCGCTGCTGTCCACGGCACTGGCGACGATGCTGCTGATCGCCCCGGTGTCGTTCCACCGGATCGTCTTCCGCCGCCGTCAGAAGGCCGCGCTGGTGACCGCCGCCGATCGGTTGCTGATCCTGGGCCTCGCTCTGCTCATCCCGGCCATCAGCAGCTCGGTCCTGCTCATCCTCGACGTCGTGCTCGGCCGGTGGCAGGCGATCCTCGGGAGCTCCCTCACCGCCCTGGTGGGGCTGCTCACCTGGTACGCGCTGCCCTTCGCCATCCGCCGCTCCGGCCACGGCAAGGCTCCGCACCACCATCGAGAGCGGCGCGTTCGGCGCTCGACCGGACAGGGCGCCCGCCGATCGGCCGGTGGGGAGAGCCGCCGGTAATCACCTCGGGGTGATGTCCCCGCCGACGGACTTTCCTACGTTCGGTGTCCGAAACCGTCGGAATTCGCCCCGGAGGTCGCACCATGAACGTGAACGCGCCGATCGCGCTGGTAGCCGCCAGTTACAGCACGCCGGACGGCGCGGTGCAGGACTTCGAGGCCGTGTGGAGAACACGCGCAGAGGGCGGGTTCCACCACACCTCGATCGCCGTCCTGAGCCGGGACGTCGACGGCCGGCTCCAGGTCGGGCGGAACCACAGCACCGCCAAGCACCTCGAGTGGGGTGGTGCGCTCCTCGGCGGTGCGCTCTTCGTCCTCGCGCCCGCTGCCGGCGTGGAGGTGCTCACCGCGGTCGGCCTGAGCGGCGCCGGCGCGATCGTCGGCCACTTCCGCCTCAACGCCGACCCCGACGAGCTCGATACGGCCGCGCGCCTCCTGGAGCGCGGCACCTCGGCCCTCCTCGTCGTCCTCGTGAACCGCCGTGGCGACAGCATCGCGCCCTTGCTCGGGCATGCCGATCACAGCTCGTCGGTGGACATGGTGTGGGGCGACCTCGAAGAAGAGCTCGCCGTCGACTTCTCCCGGCGCCGGACGAGCCCGGCCCTCATCGCGAGCTGACCCCGGCCGCCCCGGCACCCGGTCAGAAGACCGCGTCCCAGTCGTTCTTCATGCTCACGACCGACCAGCTGTCGCGTGCCGCCTGCTCCAGTGCGGTGTCGGCGCCGGTCGTGTACGCGAACTCCCGATCCGCGTCGTCGTGGAGGACCAGGAGCCGCAGGAACGGCTTGTCGGCGTGCTGGGTGAAGTCGAGCATCGCCGCGTCCCCGTTGGAGTTGCCGGCCGCGAGCAGCGGCCGGCGGCCGACCCGGCTCCAGATGCGGACCGGCTTCTGCGGTCCGTCGTCGACATACTCGGGCACGGTCGTGTGGGTGATGGTTCCGCCGCGCTCGTCGCCGGCGTAGGCGAGCGACACGGTGCTGCCGATCACGCGTTCCCGCGGGACGCCGTAGAGCTCGTCGCTGACCGGTCGCAGAAAGTCCCGGCCACCACCCGAGACGATGTAGTTGGCGAAGCCGTTCGCCGCGAGGAGCCCGAGTAGTTCGACCATCGGGCGGTAGGTGCACTGGAGGTAGCTCAACTCGAGGGTGGGATGTGACGCGGTCCGCAGGAAGGCCTCGGCACGGGCCTCGAACTCGTCGACGCTGATCCCGTCGTACGCGGCCAGGACACCACCGGCGAAGTCTTCAGCTCGTGGTCGTCGCCGGCGTAGTGCGCCTGGATCACCGCGTTCAGCCACGCGTAGTCGTGCTCGTACGCCGCCTGCCACGGCTGCCGGACCCGCAGCTCCGGATCCGCCTCGGCCATGTCGACCAGCCTGCGCAGGATGAAGTCGAGCTGGATGGGCATCGGCTTCTCGCACCAGAGCGTTCCGTCGTTGTCGAAGACGCCACCCGCTCATCGACAGGGACCGGCGCGGACCCACGCTCGCCGCGGACGCGGGCGACGAACTCGACGATCGCCTGTCGAGCAGGTCCGTCGCGCCAGCTCGACAGGGCCACGTCGGCAGGAGTCACGTCCGCGGCGACAACGGTGCGGGTCATGGTGCCGACGGTAGGCACGCGTCCGGACCGCGCCATCACCTCAGAGGGAGGAGGCCGCGCGACCGTTGGGAGCGGCGGCGAGGCCGGCGGGTCACTTGCTGGCGGCGGCGACCCGGCGCTTCGCAGGAGCCGGCGCGTGCGCCGTCGACCACTTCATCTCGAACTCCAGCTCGATCTCGTCCCCATCGACCTCCAGTTCGGCTTCGCACCGGACCTCATCGGGAACCTCGAGCTCGACGGTGCTTCCCGCGAGCCGGAACTTGGCCTTCCCGTCGGCGCTCAACGCCTGCGCGACGTCGGCGAGCCAGCGAGCCGCCTCCTGCCGGGTCATCGTGACCTTGTTCTCTACCTTGACGTCGGACATCCCACGCTCCGTTTCTGTCTATCTCGGTATCGGTGTGCTGTGTTCGATGACGTCGGGGCGACGCGCGAAGGCAGGGTCAGGGCCCCGCGCACGCGTCCGGCGGCTACGCGCCCGACTCCGCGGTGATCCGACCGGACCGGATGGCGACGAGCAGCGAGTCGTGATCCCGCTCGTTCTGATCGGCATAGGCCTCGGCGAACTCGCGAATGGCGACGTCGAAGGCCGAGCTCCCGCCGAGATAGGCCGCCAGCGCGATGCGGTCCCCCGAACGGGCATGGGCCCGGGCGAGGGTCCATCCGCAGATCTCGTCCGTAGGCCTGCATCCCCGCCGGCACCATGGTCTCGACCTCGGCCGACCCCTTCCAGTCCCGCAGCTGCCGCACGTAGAAGTCCCTCGACTGACCGTCGATCCCCTTCACCCTGACGTAGCCGAGGAAGATGTCCCCGACCGCCTGCATCAGCCGCTGACCGACCACGACACGCTGCCCGGAGTTCTCGAACGTGCTGGCACCGGCGTACGCCTCCAGCACGGAGGGGCCGGCCTCCTTCGCCTGGAGGAACAGCGGATTCGTGCCGTCCTCGAGCATCAGCATCATCCACGAGCGCGTTCCCACGCTTCCGACGCCGACGACCTTCCGTGCCATGTCGACGAGGCGGTAGCGGTCCAGCAGGACCCGTCGTTCGGGGTCGAGCGTCTCCGCGTAGGCGTGCAGGATCTGTCGCAGCGATTGGTCCAACTTCTTGAGCTCAGCTGCGCTGCCGACGAGGTCCCGGATCGGCACGACCAGCGGCGGCTCGGCCTTCAGCCGCGGGGATCCGTCGTCGACGCTCGCGAAACGGCCCAGGGCGCCGAGGTTGTCCTTCGTGCGGGCCTTGGCGATGCTGCGCGCGAGCGCCTTGCGCTGGCGGCCTCCCAAGCGGGTGGCGGCGATGGCCTCGAGACGGTCCATGGCGGCATGGGCGTACCAGACGGCGAGGGCATCCATGTCCGGCGAACTCGCGCATCGCCCCCCGGTAGGCGGCGACCGCGGCGAGGACGATCCCTCGGCGCTCCTTCGTCGAGAAGTCGCGCGAGCGACCGGCGATCTCGAGGCTGGTCGCCAGCCGCTTGACGTCCCACTCCCACGGTCCGGGCAGCGTCTCGTCGAAGTCGTTGATGTCGAAGACGAGGTTCCGCTCCGGCGAGGCGAACGCCCCGAAGTTGGCCAGGTGCGCGTCCCCGCACACCTGCACCACCAACCCGGAATGCGGCGTCAGCGCCAGGTCGCTGGCCATCGGCAGCGCGGCACCGCGGAAGAACGCGAAGGCTGAGGACGCCATTCGTCCGTAGCGGATGGGCAGCAGCTCCGGCACACGAGTGAGCCCTTGACCCTCCAGCAGGGCCAGGGGATCCGCTCGATCCGGACGCGACCGTGAACTCGGCGTGGCTCGATCGGGGTACCTCGGCACGCGCTGCCTTCCCCCGCGCCACTCGCTGTTCGCGGGTGGGCTGGGGCGGCTCGGTGGTGGGCCGAACGGCGGTCGTCGTCATCGACTCTTCCTTCGCGAGGCGTGTCCTCCGGCCGGTCGTGACGGCGGAGGGATGGGCGGCTCTCCGGGTTCGGCCCGGCTCTGGTGCCGCAACCATCGCGCCGCTGTGGACTGGGGGAATCGCCCGTGCGAGGTGAGCGTCGGGGCGACGGCAGCTCCTCGATGTCGACCTACGCGGGAGTCCGGGAACCCGCGAAAGCAGCGACCAGGAGGAACAGCCCGAAGACGATGATCTGTGCGCCGAAGATCAGGGACAGGACCAGCACCGTGGCCTCCGGCCAGACGAGCGCCATGATGCCGACGAGGATGTTGAATGCCCCGGCCAGGGCGAGCCATCCCCATCCGGGGATCTCCGACCTGCCGATGAAGGCGAGCAAGACGCGACCGATCCCGTGGAGGAGCAGCGACACACCGGTCAGCACGGCGAGGGTCCACAGCGTGGCGCCCGGCCAGACGGCGGCCGCGATTCCACCGATCACCAGGATCACCCCGGGCAGGATCGCGGTGACCCGGTGCGGGGAGTCCCAGGCCACGGCGACTTCGAAACAACCCCCGACGAGCAGGGCCAGGCCGATGAGCAGTGCCAACGTCCGTGCGGCGGAGAACGGGTTGAACAACAGGAAGCCACCCACGAGAACGGCCGCGATACCGAACACGGCGGCAACCGTCCGTAGGCCGGAACTGCGCTTGGCAGGTGGCGCTCCGGCGTACGAGCCGGACACGTCAGTGCTCATATCCGTTCCCTCCAAGCTTGGGACGATGCCGTGACGGCATCCGACGGACGACGTCGGACGCCTCGCCCCAGCCTGCCGAGACGGGTCACCACGCGTCTCATCCTCATGTGATGAGCCGGGACCAGGGGCATCAGCCGACGAGGCCACGCCGCACAGACCGCTCGCGCGTTCACCCGAACCGAGGGATCACGGTGGTCCCGGCCGCGGACAGCGTGGATCCATGACTCGTTCGCTCGCCGCGCTGCCCGCCCTCGTCCTCGCTGCGTTCATCGTCGGCTGCTCATCCGACAGCCCCTCGGCGAGCTCCTCGGCCAGCTCGTCGGCCAGCTCGTCCGCCAGCTCGTCCGCCAGCTCCTCGGCCAGCGGGGACGCCAGCTCGTCCGCCAGCGGGGACGCGTCTGGTGTCTGCACCTCCGTCGACGCGCTGCAGACCTCGATGACCGCACTCAGCAATGTGCAGGTCACGGAGAACGGGGTCCCCGCTCTGCAGGACGCTGTCGCGTCGGTGAAGTCGGACCTGGGAGACGTCGTCGATGCCGCCGCATCGCAGTACTCCAGTCAGGTCGACCAACTGCAGAGCGCCTTCGACGCCGTGGAATCGGCGGTGACCGCCGCGGCCGACGCTCCGTCCGCGAGCACCCTGCGCGCCGTGGGCTCGTCGATCGGCGCCTTGGCCGACGGCGTGACCGGCTTCGCCGCTGAGGTCGGGCCGGGGTGCTGACCTGACCGTCGACGCAGGTTGTCCGCGGTCCTGTTCACCCGGCTCGGGCGACGACGGCACGACCGTTCGGCCGGAGGGTGGGTGCCGTAGGGCCGGCCGGGACGGGACCTCTGGAGCGGCCGGGTCCATCGGTGCGGCACAGCGGTGGCCGGGGAGCACCGGCACCAGAGGGAGGAACGCAGAATGAGCAGGGCAGACGTACACGGCCCGATCGACTTCTTGTTGATCGAGTTCCAGAGCGACCGGCTCTCCGGCGAGGCAGCCCAGGCGCTGCTGGACCTCGTGGACAAGGGGATCGTCACCCTCTACGACGTGCTGGTCGTCGGCAAGACCGACGACGGTGAGGCGTACGCCCTCGACCTGGCCGAGAGTGTGGACCAGCTCGGCGGCTTTGCCGATCTCGCGTGGGTGCGGTCAGGTCTGCTGACCGAGGACGACATGCGCGAGGCGGCCGGCTCGATGGAGCCGGGCACCCTGGCCGTGCTCATCGTGTACGAGAACGCGTGGGCCGTCCCCTTCGTCGCCGCTGCGCGAGACGCGGGCGGCGAGCTGATCGCCGGCGCACGGATCCCGGCCCAGGACGTCATGGACGCGCTGGACGCATTGGAAGCGATCGAGGCTGCGGACTCCCGCCAGCCCGCCACGATGACAGTTGTTGGAGGCTGACATGGGACTTCTCCGCGGGATCGCACGGACGGCCGCGGTCGCCGGAACGGCATCTGCCGTCGGTGGTCGCGTCCGGCACCGTCAGGACCAGAAGTGGGCCAGACAGGACGCACAGGCGTCCGCACCCGTGCCGGCGCCGATCCCGGAACAGCGCGCACCCTCGAGCACGGACCGGCTGCAGGAACTCAAACAACTCGGTGACCTGAAGGCCCAGGGAGTCCTCACCGAGGAGGAGTTCGCGGCAGAGAAGGCCAAGATCCTCGCCAGCTGAGTTGCTGGACCCCGTCGCCCCTATCGTCGCCGCCGGCTGCACCATCGCCGGCGGCGACCGACGTCTCAGGCGACGAGCGCGGGAACGGTCGGCGTGAACGGCCGCAGCTCCTCGTGACCGCCACGGATGATGACGCAGGTGGACTCCGGGACCTCGTTCCAGGCACCGCGGAGGTCCCCCAGCGGCTCGGAGACGACGATGCGGGCGTCGTCCGAGAGGTCGTGGAGGTCGGGATTGTCCGGGTACTGGTGGCGCAGCGTCGACACGTCCGTGCTGTGGAAGAGAGACCGCGACTTGCCTTCGCTGGAGTAGCGGAAGGCCCACAGGGTGTCGCCGTCGGTGGTCACCACGGTCATCTGGATCGGGAACTCCAGTCCGTGGCGCCGACCGGTCGCCTCGACGAAGCCGACCGCTCGCGCCACAGCGGCCGGCGGATCGGTTTCCAGCCCGTAGGTCAGGGCGAGGAAGAACAGCAGCTCGGTGTCGGTCGTGCCCTCGATCTCGGAGTACAGGACGGGGTCGACCTCCATGGCCAGGTCACGGCGCACCGTGCGCAGGCCGTCGATGTACCCGTTGTGCATGAACAGCCAGCGGCCGCGGCGGAAGGGATGGCAGTTCGTCTGCTGGACGGGCGACCCCGTGGATGCCCGGATGTGCGCGAGCACCCGCGGCGACCTGATCTGGCCCGCGAGCTCCCGGAGGTTGCGGTCGTTCCACGCCGGCTCGGTGCTGCGGAACACGCCTGGTGTCTCGCTCGTCCCGTACCACCCCACGCCGAAGCCGTCCCCGTTCGTGGTCTCCGCCCCCAGCTGCGAATGCAGGCTCTGCACGACCAGCGAGTTCCTGGGCTTGTAGAGCAGGTCCTCGAGCAGCACGGGCGCTCCTGAATACGCGAGCCAACGACACATGGCGGCCTCCTTCGAGGACCCGATCACACACCGGCGCGGGGTGCCGCGGGATCATCTTCGCTGGGTGAGGCACCGCCGGGAGCGGCCCCGTCTGGGCCGGCACTCTCGGGCTCCGCCCCGACGGCGGTCGCGGACGGCACCGCCGGGACGGCCGAGGCCTCAGGGACGTCCGCGCCGGGCTGCTCGATGCCGAGCCGGGCGCGAAGGTGGCGGGCCCACCGCTCCGGTGCGCGATCGAACTCGGCGGCCACGACCGTCGTCACGACGAGGATCACCGCGATGCACAGCAACCACCCGACCAGCGCGACCGTCACGCCGAACAGCCCGTACCGCACGCTGTAGCTCTCCATCAGCCGGGGCATGTAGATCGAGGTGGCGACGCCGTAGAGACCCGTTCCGACGGCTGTCAGCAGCGCCCGCGGGAAGGAGCCGTCGCCACGCGATCCGGCGATCGAGGAGGAGCCACGGGACGGAGGTCCACAGCACGAGGCTCGCCAGGGCGGAGATCGGCACCCCGAGGACCCAGTCGAACGGGAGGGCCTCGAAGAGCTGGCGGGCGAGGTACAGGAGCACGAACTCGAGCAGCAGCGCGACCAGACCCTGCGCTGCGTTGAACGACCCCCGGGCCCCGGCCAGCGGTTCGAGCCGCCAGGCCTGGAGGTACATGCGCTGGAGCCGTCGGGTGAAGGAGACACACGAGAAGACGAGCAGAACGACGCTCAGCAGCCCGATGGAGCCCACGCCCGAATGCGCGAACAGCTCTTGCACGGCCTCCGCGGCTCCTGCAGTGAGGCCGAACCTGTTGATGATCGCGTCGGAGACGAGGTCGCTCCGATCGGACGGGGCCAGCGTCGAGACGAGGAGCAGCAGCGGGATGAGCGCGGTGAACGCCTGAGCCGCGATCGCCGTCGCCCGGTCGATGCCCTGCAGGTCCAGGAACGAGCCCACGCACCGACCCGGGAAGGTGGTTTCCCACCGGCGGAGCGACCGCAGTTGGTGGAGTGCCAGCGTCCCGCTCCTCCCCCTCAGGACGACGACCGCGTCGCCTCGGCCACAGTCAGATGACTCATCGGCTCAGCAGCGATCCCCAGCCCTGAGCCGATGAGCCATCACGGCGCGCGTCGACGTGGATCAGACCGTGGCCAGGGCCTTCGTCTTCAACGTGTCGTACTCCGACTGCGAGATGGCACCCGAGTCCAGCAACCCCCGGGCCTGGGCGATCTGGTCGGTCGGCGTCGTGTGACCGGCCACGTCCCGGATGTAGGCGTCCTGCTGCTGCCGCTGGATCGCGGCGGCTTGCATGGACCGGTCCGCCATGGCCCGGCCCCGAACGCCGAGGTACACGATCGCGGTGATGAACGGGAAGATGACGAGGGCGAGGCACCAGAACCCCTTGCCCCAGCCCGACATGTCCCGGTCCCGGAAGATGTCAGCGATGATGCGGAACATCACCATCAGGTAGGCCACGAAGGCCCAGGTGACGAAGAGGAACCACATGAATTCCCAGAACGACATCCCAGTTTCCTTTCCACAGGCGAACGGTTACTGCGGAGCGTGGGCGCCGTAGTGGTCCAGCGCCTCACCTCCGGGGGATGACTCGGCTCGCCCGCCAGGCCTCGACGTCCGGCGCTGGAGCGCAAGCCGGCCGGACATGACGGTGGGCAGCTCGAGGCGGGTTCCGGCCTCGAGCTGCCCACCGTCCGTGGCGCTCGGCGTCACTCCTCGGCGAAGGCCGCCCGGAGCTTCTCGTCCTGCTCGTTGCTCAGGTTCGTGGAGATCAGCGTGGCCCCGGTCTGCTTGAACTCGTCGATGACCTTGTCGACCACCTGGCCGGACGTCATCACGAAGAGCGCCGACGTCCCCGGGGTGACGTTCTCCCGCACCTCACGGATGAACTGGTCGTCGATGCCGACGTCGGCCATCGAGCCGGTCAACGCGCCCATGGCCGCGCCGACCGCCATTCCGAGCAGCGGAACGAAGAAGAGCAGGCCGAACAGGAGGCCCCAGAAGCTGCCGCCCAACGCTCCGGCGCTGGCGAGGTGGTGCAGCTGCTCCGTCTTGGGCTTCTTCTTCCCCTCCGGCCAGTAGACGTAGGCGGCGTCGTTGAGCTGGACCAGTTCCTCCTTCTGCAACCGCTCCAGAAGCGCGAGCGCGCGTTCCGCGCCGCTTACCGTGTCGAACTTCCACACCGTCAAGGTGGCCATGCCCAGCTCCTCAGCTCCAGGGGTCGATCCGATCAGCGCGAAGTCTTCGAGCCGCCCCGGCCCACCGCATCACCCGTCGAGAAGGATCTGGGGCCCCACGGACGGCGCGACGGTCGCACTCATCCACCCGGGATGAGGGCGGGCGGCCCCGTCCGCAGGACGCTTCCGGTGTGGACGGCGACCAGCGGCGCCCGAGGCCGCTACACGAGCGCGACCTCCGCGACGCCATGCACATCGCCCTCGGGGCCGGCGTGGCCGCGACGACGTTGGCGGCCGCCGCCGCACGCCCGATGGTCGCGGCGGTGTCGGGCGCGCTGCAGTTCGGTGCCCGGGTGACCGCAGGGCGGCCGCACACCGGGCTGGCGCAGCGGCTCGCCGACCGCGGCGAGAAGTTCCAGGAGGCGCTGGAACGGGCGGCCGCCGAGGTGGTCCGCTGGCTCCTGCCCCTCGCGGCGGACAGAGCACTCGCGGCGGTCGACGTGACCGACCTGGTGCGTGCCCATGTCGACCTCGACGCGCTGGCGAAGATTCTCGACGTCGACGCCGTGGTCGCCCGCGTCGACCTGGACGCCGTGATGTCCCGGGTCGACCTCAACGCCGTTGCGTCCCGGCTCGACCTGGACACCATCATCGACCGGGCCGACCTCGACCGAGCGGTCTCCCGGGTCGACCTGGGCGCGGTGATCTCCCGGCTCGACCTGGACGCCATCATCGACCAGGCCGACCTCGACCGAGCGGTCTCCCGGGTCGACCTGGGCGCGATCATCCAGCGGGTCGATCCCGACGAGATCGTGGCCCGGGTGGACATCGAGGCGGCGCTCGCTCGCATGGACCTTGCCGGGATCGCCCGCCAGGTGATCGACGCCATCGACCTGGCGGAGATCATCCGGGAGTCCGCCGGCGTGGTGTCATCCCAGGCTGCGCGCGCGGTCCGGACCGAGGGCATGCACGCCGACGACTCGGTGGCCCACTTCTTCGACCGGATTCTGCGTCGCAACCATCCGGGTACGGCAGTGACCCCGTGAGTGCGTGGGCGGCTGCTGCAGCAGGAGCGGCCGTCGGTGGCGTCGCCCTGGTGTCGCGGCGGCTGACCCCCACGTTCGTGTCCGGTCCGATGCTGCTGGTCGCGGCGGGGCTCGCCTGCGGTCCGGTGGGGCTGGACCTGCTGGACGTCTCCCGTGACGAGGAGGCGGTGAAGCTCCTCTTCGAGGTGACGCTGGTCGCCGTCCTCTTCACCGACGCCGCGGGCGTGCGCTGGTCGGTGCTCCGGCGCGACGACGCCCTCCCCCTGCGGCTGCTCGGGGTGGGGCTCCCTCTGACGATGGTGCTCGGCACGGTCGGCGCCTGGCTTCTCCTGCCCGGCCTCACGTTCTGGGAGCTGGCCCTCGTCGCCGTCATCCTGGCCCCGACCGATGCGGCCCTCGGGCAACCCGCGATCGCCGATCCGCGGGTGCCGGCGACGGTCCGCCAGGGACTCAACGTCGAGAGCGGCCTGAACGACGGCATCGCCCTGCCGTTCTTCGTGCTGCTGCTCGCCGCGGCGACCGGCGACACCGACAGCGCGGGGATCGGCGAGGTCTTCCTGCTCGCGCTCGGGCTCAGCACCGTGGTCGGTCTTGCCGTGGGGTGGCTCGGCGCGCGGCTGCTCGCCTGGTCCGCCGTCCACGGCTGGGTCAGCGAGGAGTGGCGTCGCGTACCCGCGCTGATGTTCGCCGGGCTCGGCTACGCGGTCACCGTGTCCCTGGACGGGAGCGGCTTCATCACCGCCTGGGTGGCCGGGCTCGCGTTCGGCGTGGTCTGGCGCCGGAACGTCCCGCCGACCGAGGCGGCCACCGCCGGTCCACGAAGCGTGGTGGGTCTCTCCGAGGAACTGGGCGATCTGCTCGCGTCCCTGAGCTTCTTCGTGTTCGGCGCCGTCCTGCTCGGCCCCGCGCTGTCGGCCATCGACTGGCGGATCGCCCTGTACGCGATCCTCAGCCTGACCGTGGTCCGGATGCTGCCCGTGGCGCTGGCCCTGGCGGGCAGCCACTTCCGGCTGCCGACGGTGCTCTACATCGGCTGGTTCGGGCCCCGCGGCCTGGCCTCGATCGTCTTCGCCCTGTTGATGCTGCACGACGGCCCGCCGGCCGCCGAACTCCTCGTGGACGTCGTCGCGCTCACCGTGGGGCTCAGCGTCCTGCTGCACGGCGCATCCGCGGCCTGGGCCGCGCGGACCTACGCCGCCTGGCATGTCACCGCGGCCGCGGCCGATCCGGACCTGAGGGAGGGCCCGGCGGAACCGGTGCCCGCCCCCGCAGACGGAGCGGAGGCGCTTGCGCCGGCGAGCCCCGACGGTCTCGGTCCTCGTCTACCACGGTGAGCGACGACCGGCCGGGCACGGGCGAGTCGGGAATGCGCCCGTCAGAGCTGCTGCGCCGCATCCTGCCCGGTGCGGCGGAGCTGACGCACTACCGGCGGAAGTGGCTACCCCGGGACCTGTTGGCCGGCCTGGCGGTGTGGGCGATCCTGGTTCCGCAGGGCCTCGCCTACGGCGAACTCGCCGGCCTCTCCCCCGTGGCCGGGCTCTACACCGCACTCGCGGCGTTGCTCCTGTACGCCCTGATGGGCAGCAGTCGCTACCTGCACGTCGGGCCCGAATCGTCCGTGGCCATCGTGACGGCGGCCTATCTCGGCAGCCTCGTGGCCGATGCGCCGGAACGCGCGGCGGATCTGGCCGCCCTGCTGGCCCTGGTCACCGCCGGCTTCCTGGTGCTGGGAGCGGTGCTCCGGCTCGGGATCGTGGCCCGGCTGCTGTCCACCCCGGTGCTCGCCGGCTATCTCACGGGCTCGGCCGTGGTGATCGCGGCGTCCCAGATCGGGAAGATGTTCGCCATCCCCACGTCCGACGATGCCTGGTGGCTCAAGGTCGGCGAGGTGGCCACCCACCTGCCCGACGCGAACCCGTACGCGCTGGCCATCGGCGCGGGCACCCTCGTCGTCGCCGTCGTGATGATGCGCTGGGCGCCCCGCCTCCCCGCCATCCTCGTGGCGATCGCCGCCGCCACGGCGGTGGTCGCAGCGGCGGATTGGGAGGAGCGGCTGCCGGTGGTCGGGGCCGTGCCGGCCGGTGTCCCGGCGCCGTCCCTGCCCGGGGTCCGCGCCGATGACGTGCTGGACCTGCTCGGCGCCGGCGCCAGCGTGGCCATCCTGGTGTTCGCGAGCAGCATGCTCACCGCGACCGCACTCGCCCGCCGCGACCGCGAGCCGATCTCGGCCCGCCGCGAGTTCCTCGGGCTCGCAGCCGCGTCGCTCGGGTCCGGACTGCTGCAGGGGTTCCCGGCCGCCGGCAGCAACTCCCGGAGCTTCGTCGTCGCGGACTCGCGTGGCCGGACCCAGGTGGCCAACGTGGCAGCAGGAGCCTTCGTCGTCGTCACCCTGCTGCTGTTGACGCCGGTGTTCCGGTACGTGCCCCAGGCGGCGCTCGGGGCCGTCGTCCTGGTGGCCGCGGTCCGCATGGTCGACGTCCCGGCCTTGCGCCGGCTGTGGCGGGCCCGCCGTACCGACTTCGTGCTCGCCGCCGTCACCATGGTCGGCGTGCTGATCGTCGGCGTCCTGCCAGGCATCGGGGTCGGGGTCGCGGTGTCCCTGCTCGAGGTCTTGCGGCGCGCCGTCCTGCCGCCGACCGCAGTGCTCGGCCGGGTCGCCGGGCACCAGACCTGGCGAGGTACCGAGGACCACGGCCAACTACGGCAGGAACCGGGTCTGCTGGTGTTCCGGTTCGACGCGCCGCTCTTCTTCGCCAACGCCGACGTCCTGCGCGAGCAGATCGTGCGGCTGGTCGACGAGTCCGACCCACCGGTCCGAACGGTGGTGCTCAATGCCGAGGGCATGGTCGACATGGACATCACCGGGGCGGAGACGCTCTCCGCGCTTCTCGACGATCTCGACGAACGCGGCGTCCGCCTCGTCATGGCCCGCGTCCGGACAGCCGTGCGGACGACGATGCAGCGGCTCGGGGTCGAGGAGCGGCTCGGCGCCGAGAACATCCACCTGACCGTCCGTGGGGCCGTACGCGCCGCGGTCGGGTCCGAAACCATCCCCGGAGGGTGAGTCACTCTGCGCCGTCCCGTCGATAGTCGGCGCATGCCACCCGAGGCGCTGCGCGTGTCCACGTCCCAGACCGGCGGACCCTGCTGCAGCCCCCAGCGCGGCCGGAGCGGCACGGGGCAGGCCACGCCCCCCGCACCGGTACGCCTGCGCAGCGACATCGCGCCGGCAGCCGCGGGCCTGGTCGAACTTCCCGGTGGCACGTTCTGGATGGGGTCGGACGAGGACCGCTACCCGGACGACGGCGAGAGCCCAGCGCGCGCGGTCGACGTCGACGGCTTCCGGATCTCCGCGTACACGGTGACCAACGAGGACTTCGGCCGATTCGTCGCGGCCACCGGCTACCTGACGACCGCTGAACGAGAGGGGTGGTCGTTCGTCTTCGGCGGCCTGCTGCCGGACGACTTCCCGCCGACGCGCGCGGTGGCCCAGGCTCCGTGGTGGCGTCAGGTCCACGGCGCCTCGTGGCGGCACCCCGAGGGGCCGGCCTCCGGCATCGACGACAGGTCCGACCACCCGGTCGTGCACGTGTCGTGGATCGACGCGCGAGCCTTCTGCCGCTGGGCCGGCGGGCGCTTGCCGTCGGAGGTCGAGTGGGAGTTCGCGGCACGCGGCGGCCTCGAGCGTCGCCGGTACCCGTGGGGCGACGAGTTGACGCCGAACGGCGAACACCGCATGAACGTGTTCCAGGGCCGTTTTCCCGGGATGGACACCGGCGAGGACGGGTTCGTCGGCACGGCACCGGCGCAGGCATTCGCCCCCAACGGCTACGGCCTCCACAACACGACCGGCAACGTCTGGGAGTGGACGGCCGACCGGTTCGGCCCCGGCCGGCCGGGGCAGCGCGTGACCCGTGGTGGCTCGTACCTGTGCCACGACTCCTACTGCTGGCGCTACCGGTGCGCCGCCCGTTCGGGCAACACGCCCGACAGCACGGCCGGCAACGTCGGCTTCCGGATGGCTGCCGACAGCCGATGACGGCCGGACGAATGCGGATGACCCGGGCATGACGTTCACCGAGGGCATGGAGCTCGTCGCGCGGACCTTCGAGGTCATCGGCGCGGCAGTGCTCCTGGCCGGTCTGCTCCTGGCCGTGGGCCTGGCAGTCGGCGTGCTGCGCCGATCCGGGGAGAAGCAGCAGGCCTACGAGATCCTCCGGCGAGCCTTCGGTGGGGCCATCCTGCTGGGCCTGGAGATCCTGGTCGCCGCTGACCTCGTGCGCACCGTCGCGGTCGAACCGACGCTGAACAACGTCGTGATCCTGGCTGTGATCGTGCTCATCAGGACGGTCCTCAGCTTCTCCCTGGAGATCGAGATCGAAGGCGTCGCTCCCTGGCGGCGCGCCGCCACCAGCGGAGCCACGCACGTGGCCCGGGCGGTCGATGACGCCCGCAGTCCGACCGGGCCGGTGCCGTGATCGGGACCTGACGGACCGCCCCTCCGTCGATTCACCCGAAACGAATGGCGCGCGCCGCTGCGCGGCGCCGCACGGTGGCTTCGATCCGGGGCAGCGGACCCGGCTCCCCCCGGCCTCCAAGGAGAACCCATGACCGACGTCGGTTCGTCTCGTCCCACCGTGAACACGTCCAGCGCGTCGCACGACCCCGAGCCGACCGGCTGGACCGGCTGGATCGTCTTCGCCAGCTTCATGATGTTCCTGCTCGGCGCGTTCCAGGCGACCCAGGGCCTCGTGGCGATCTTCAACGACGACTACTACGCCGTGACCGAGCGCGGCCTCGTGGTCAACCTCGACTTCACCGTCTGGGGCTGGGTCCACCTGCTCCTGGGCGTGCTCCTCCTGCTCTGCGGTGCCGGCGTCCTGAAGGGCAACCTGGCGGCCCGGACCGGCGGAGTGATCCTGGCCGGGCTCAGCGCGATCGCGAACCTGCTCTTCATCGAGGCCTACCCGGTCTGGAGCATCGTCGTCATCACCGTCGACATCGTGGTGATCTACGCCCTCACGGTGCACGGGCGCGAACTGCGCAGCTCCTCGTTCTGACCTGCCGAGGTACTGGCACAACGGCGACGTCAGGAGACGGTGATGCCCGCACGGCGGTACGAGGTCCGGGTCAAGGGACGGCTGTCGCCGCGTCTGAAGGACGCCTTTCCCGGCATGGAGGTCGTGGAGGTACCTGCCGAGACGGTCATCAGCAGCACGGTGGGCGACGGCACACAACTGCACGACGTGCTGTCCCTCATCCAGTCGTTCGGCCTCCACGTCGTGGCCGTCGACCAGGTCGCCCCGAACCGGCTCCGCCGCTTCCCAGTCGCCCACCGCGCGAGAAGTGACGGTCGCCTGATCACCGTCGTCGTGCCGCGGGGCGGGGCTGATCAGGTCATCCCGCGTGGATGAGGCGGTGCTGACGGCCAGGGCGCGATCCTGGCCGCCAGAGCGCACGCCGGCTCCGAACGGAGTCGCCCGACGAGCGAGGAGAGGGGGTCGGCGGTGTCCGAGGACGCATCGACCGCCCGCCGACTGGCGCGGCGATTCATGTTGGGTTCTGGCCCCCTCAAGCGGGCCTCCGACCGCGCCGAGGTGCTCGCCCGGGTACTGCTCGTCACCGTCGTGCTCACGGCGGTGGCGGTCGGCCTGGCCGTCGCCACGGCCACCGGCACCTCGACGCAGAGCGTGGCCGACGCGCAGTCCGCAAGCCGGTACCGCGTGACCGCGACGCTGACGGAGGACCCTGCAGCAGGGTCGGGCGGCTCAGAGCACGCCGGGGTGGACGCCGCCGTCACCGCACAGTGGACCGCACCGTCGGGGCGGGCGCGCGAGGGCGTCATCGACGTACCCGTCGGGGCGAGGGCAGGCAGCACGACCAGCATCTGGGTCGACCAGGAGGGTGACGTCACGACGCGACCGCTCGACGGCTCCGACGTCGCCGCCCGCGCCATCGTCTACGGCTTCTCGACCTTCATCGGCATCTCGGCTCTGGCGGTTCTCGCCTACCTCGGCCTGCATTCGTTGCTCGAGCGGAGCCGCTTGCGTCGCTGGGCAGCGGACTGGGCCGTGGTCGAACCCGTGTGGTCGCGCAAGGTCCCGTGACCGCCGGGGCCGGCCCACCTGTGCCGGGCCGCAACGCCGACCTCCCCGTGACGGGGTCGAGAGCCGAGTACCGGACGTCGAAGCCTGGAGGGATGCGCCGTGGCCATCGATGCCGTGGGACGTCGGGGAATCCTCGACATGGTGGCGCATTCCGTGGTGACGGTCGTGGTGCTGGTGACGGCCTACTACCTGGCACCCCTGGACCGTCCGCTGGGCGCGAGAACCGTTCTGATGCTCGTTGCTGACCCTTGCTGTTGTTCGGGGTGCTCGTCGTCCATCCAGGTGCGGGGCATCCTCCGGTCGCAGCCGACCGAGACTCCGGGCGATCCGAGCCCTGATCGTGGGCGTACCGCTGCTGATGGTGGTGTTCGCCGCGACGTACTGCACGGTGTCCGCTCAGCTGCCGGAGTCGTTCACCGAACCGCTCGGCCGGACCGATGGGCTGTACTTCACGGTCACCGTCTTCGCGACGGTCGGCTTCGGGGACATCACCCCGGTCACCGAGCTGGCTCGTGTCCTCGTCATGACCCAGATGCTCGTCGGCCTGCTCGCCGTCGGGGTGATCGCGAAGGTGCTGTTCGGAGCCGTGCAGATCGCCGAGAGCCGGCAGACCCAGGGGGCGACCCCGACGGGCGAGGCGCTGGCCCAGGAGCCGTGAGGCCGAGTCCGCTCAGCCACTCGCAGGTTGCTCGCTGACGCTCTCGCGGGCATCCGGCGCCGGCCTCTGTCGGCTTGCCGGCCGCGGCGCTGGCGGGATGGTCTGGGCGGCCGTTCGAGGCTTCCCCCGAGAGCGATCGCCCAGCCCGCCGTCGGGTCGACATCGACCAGCAGGGCCTTGATCAGCAGCGTCAACGGGATCGCCAGCAGGGCCCCGATCGGACCGATCAACCACGCCCAGAAGATCAGGGCGAGGAACGTGACCGTCGTCCCCAGGCCGACCGAGTCGCCGACGAAACGTGGCTGGATGATCGACTGGATGACGAGGTTGAGCACGCAGTAGACGCCGATGACCGCCAGCATCTCCGGCGACCCCGCCGTTCAACAGCGCCAGCAGCGCCGGTGGCACGAGCCCGATGATGAAGCCGACATTCGGGATGAAGTTCGTCAGGAAGCTGAGCAACCCCCAGAGCACCGGGAGCGGAATGCCGATGATCGCGAGCGCGCCGGCGTCGAGGACGCCCACGATGAGCCCGAACACGGCGGTGACGACCAGGTAGGTGCGGGTCCCGTGGGCGAAGCTCCGCAGCGCTCGCTCGAGGCTCGGGCGGTCGGCTGCCACCGCCGCGAGCCGCCGCTCGGTGCCCGCCGGCCTCCACGCTGAGGAAGAGGAGCAGGCACAGCAGGAACACGAGCGAGGACACCGCGCCCGAGATGCCGGCGAGGAAGGCGCCGATGAGCGGCAACGAGCTTCGCGGGATCGATGGAGCTCACCGCTTCCTTCAACTGGCCCGGATCGACGCCGAACTGCTGGAGACTGCCCGAGAGGGACTGCATCAGATCGTCGGACCGGTCGGCGTACTGCGGGAGCAGGGCGGCCAGCCGGGCGATCGACACGATGATCACGACCGCGAACAACAGCAGCAGCCCGACCACGGCGAGCACCAGCACCAGCGTGCTCAGCCAGGACGGCCATCCCCGTCGAAGCATCCACGACTGCACCGGGCTGATCGCGATCACGATGATCAGCGCCAGGAAGACCGGGCCGACGAGCCAGGCGGTCAGGTAGATGCCGCCGAGGACCAGGAACCCCGCCGCGGCACCGACGACGATGACCAGGGCCCTGGGCAGGACCGGCCGCACGAGCAGGGCCGGCGCGTCCGGCGCGTCCGTCGCGGACTCGGTCCGGCCTCGGTCCGCGTCACGAGATCCGCGGCCGGCAGGCCGTCCGCCGCGGCAGGTCGTCGACCCCCGCAGGCGCGACCTCGGCAGGGTCGACCTCGGCATGCTGGCCGCGCCCTGACTCCCGACCGGCCGTCACAGGTGTCGTCATGCGGCGACGCTAGGAGTCCGACGACGAACCCGGCTCACCCCCGGAAGGTGGGTTCACCTGCGTGGGGGGAGGTGTCGATCGGGCGCGGCGCCGAGCCTTGACCGACGTCGATGCCAGGAGGAGCCATGTCCGTCGCGCCCACCGTCGTACCCGAACCAGCCACCGTCGGCGACCGCCTGACCGAGGTCGGCCGCTCCCCCGTCCTGCTGGTGGTCGAGGGGATGGTCGGGGCGCTGCTCGGCATCCTCGTGCTCACGTGGCCGGAGGCGACCGTCGGCGTCCTCGCCTGGCTGTTCGGCATCCAGCTGATCGTCACCGGTGTCCTGCAGTTCGTCTCCGCCGCCTCCGACGTCGGCGGAACGGGCGGCCGGGTGCTGTCCTGCGTGCTCGGGACGCTGTCGATCCTCGCCGGCCTCTTGTGCCTGCGCACCCCGCTGCAGACCGCGCTGGTGCTGGGCCTGCTCATCGGCATCACGTGGGTCGTCGGCGGAGTGATCCGCATCGTCCAGGGGATCCTCGTCGACGGGGCCTCGGCCGGCCACGGCACGGCCCGGTGGTGGCGGATCGCCGGTGGCGTCCTCTGGATCATCGCGGGTGGGCTCGTGCTCGACTACCCGGGTGCCAGCCTCGTCGCCCTGGCGTCGATCCTCGGCATCGTGCTGCTGCTCGAGGGAGCCTGCCTCATCGCCGTCGGACTCACGACCCGCCGCTCGCGAGCGGCGCTCACCCCCGTGACCTCCGAGCCACCGCACCAGGTGACGAGCGTTCCGCCGGTGCCCCCGGCCAGGGCCGCCCTCTGATCAGCGCCCTCTGACCAGCTCGAGGTCAGACGCTCTGCCGCGGGTGGGACTCCGCCGCCCGATGCTCGACGTACGGGTGTGCGTCGTACACGACCACCGTCCGGAACACGATGTCCTGGAGAGAGCTGCGCGTGGAGCTGACCGCGCTCCAGAGGAGTCCCACGGGCCAGATCACGCACGTCAGTGCCCGGAGGAAGGACCGGACCCAGCCCAGCAGTCCGAGCCCTCGGGACAGCACGCGCAGCCCGAGCAGCCGGCCGCCGTACGTGCGGCCGGTCATGGCCCACCCGACGGTCAGGTAGAGCACCGCGACGCCGAGGATGACCATTCCGGCGGTCAGGACCTCGGGCCGGGGCCACTGGAAGTCCGCGGGTGACCACACGAAGCGGACGCCCGCCGCCGCGAGGTCCAGCGCGACGGTCAGCAGGACGACGACGACGACGTCGACCCCGGCGGCCAGCATCCGCGTCACGACGCCGGCGTGCGTCGTCGGGAGCCCCTCCATGTCAGACCCCGGTTCGCTGGCCAGGAACGGGCACACCCTCGTCGTTCGGCGCCCCGTCCCGTGGTGCCTCGTCGATCGGGGCCTCGTCGCCGGGTGGCACCTCCGGACGCCCCAGGAACTCGATCAGGGCGAGGGCGAGGAGGAGCAGCGCGGCGATGATGAGGATGGTGGCCCCGGTCGGCTGCGAGATGAACACGAACGCCAGGACGGCGAGGGCTACCGCGCCGATGCGCAGACCGCGGATGTGCGCGCGCACCCACCTGGGCACCGGGCCGCCGGCCGCTGGGCCACGGATGCTGTGCAGGCGATCGGCCGACCACCGGCGGATGCGGACGGCGCTCTCCGACCGGCCGGCCAGGAAGCCCGCCAAGGCGAGCACGAGACCCAGCACGATCAGTGCGCGAAGGCCGAGCCGCAGGTAGGTGACGACGATGTCGAAGCCCGACCCTGTCGCCGGCGCCGCGCCGGCCGGCACCGCGCCGATCAGCAGGCTCCGCGCCACCAGCAGCCCCGCGGCCAGGACCACCATCGAGAGGACCAGTCCGAGGCCCGTGCCGACCATGGCGCGGAACCTGTTGCGGGCGAGGTACACGCCGACCACGAACAGCCCGAGGACGATCCACGGGAGCACGCCGGCGACGGTGTTGAGCGCGGTGTACGCCGTCTGCGCGCGCACCAGGGTGTCGGCATGCGCGAGCTCCACGCGCGGATGGACCTCGGGCACCAGGTTGACCGCCGTCAGTCCCGCGTCACTGAGCCGTTGCTTCGCCAGGTCGATGAACGGAGCGAGGTCGAGGTACACCTTGTCGCCGCTGACGACGATGGCCTCGCTCTCGCCCGACAGGATCGAGTTCATCTGACGGTGGGCGGTGGCGAGGGCCTGGTTCCACACCCTGACGAACGCGTCGCTCGCGACGAGTTCGGCGACCTTGTCGTGCACGAAGCTCGTCACCGCGGACGCGAGGGTCGGGGTGAGGTCCTCCAGGCGATCGCCCACCGCGGAGGGCAGTCCCTGGTTGACCAGCGCGTCGACTGCGTCGTCGGCGATCCCCTGGACGTCGACGTGCTCGAAGATCGTCGTGGTGACCCGGTCGGCGAGCCTGGCCTGCACGTCGGGGTCCTCGATCAGCGGACTGATGCTGCGCACGAAGCGGTCGGTGTTCGAGATCTGGTTGTTGGACCACACCGCGAGCCCGGCGACTGGAGCCAGGACACAGCCGAGCACGATCAGGACGGTCGCCAGCAGCGAGCGCCAGCGGAACTTCCGCCGGGCCGGCGGCTGCGCCGTCCGCAGGCTGTCGACCTCGCGCCGGAGCCGTTCCAGCTCGAGACGTTCGTCCTGGGTCAGAGCCGCCGTCGGGACGGGCTGGGTCTCGGGATGGTCCAGCTGGGTCATCGTCGGCACCTCTCGGAGAGCCGGGTGTGTCCCGAAAGACTCGTGCGAGACGTCGTGGGGGCCATCGCCTGCGGGGGATGAATCTGCCGCGGGCCTCGCAGGCCGCGCTCGGGAGACGCCCGGCGAGGACCGGCATGACAGCGGCCGGCCGCTCATCCCATCCGGGCGGCGCGCGACGTCCAGGGCGCTTGTGTGCTGGCTGACCTACCGCTCCCCCACGATCTGGAGACAGCCATGCCGTTGAACGAGTACCCAGCGGGCGCCGCCTTTTCCGGGGTGATCGGGCGGACGACCGACGAGTCCAGCCCGGCATGGCCGCAACCCACGCGGCCGGTGCCCGGCTCCCCCAACGTGCTCATGGTCGTGCTCGACGACACCGGCTTCGGGCAGCTCGGCTGCTACGGCAGCCCGATCGCGACGCCGAACTTCGACGCGCTGGCCGAGAACGGGCTGCGGTACAACAACATGCACACGACGGCGCTGTGCTCGCCGAGCCGGTCCTGCATCGTCACCGGCCGCAACCACCACAGCAACGGCATGGCCGCGATCACCGAACTGGCGTCCGGCTATCCCGGGTACAACGGTGCGATCCCGTTCGAGAACGGTTTCCTCTCGGAGATGCTGCTCGGGCACGGCTACAACACGTACATGGTCGGCAAGTGGCACCTGTCGCCGAGCAACAACGAGACCGCCGCCGGGCCGTATGACCGCTGGCCGCTGGCGCGCGGCTTCGAGCGCTTCTACGGATTCCTCGGCGGCGATACGAGCCAGTGGTATCCGGAACTGGTGTACGACAACCACCAGGTCGAGCCGCCGGCGACGCCCGAGGAGGGCTATCACCTCACCGAGGACCTGGTCGACAAGTCGATGCAGTTCATCGCCGACGCCAAGCAGATCGATCCCGACAAGCCCTTCTATCTCCACCTCTGCTTCGGTGCCGCGCACGCTCCCCACCATGTGGCCAAGGAATGGGCGGACAAGTACGCGGGGCAGTTCGACGACGGCTGGGACGCCTACCGGGAGAAGGTCTTCGCCGCGCAGAAGGAGCTCGGCATCGTCCCCCCGGACACCGAGCTCTCCCGGCACGACCCCGACGTCCCGGACTGGGACTCGCTACCCGAGACGTCACGCAGGCTGTTCAGCCGCATGATGGAGGTCTTCGCCGGCTTCCTCAGCCACACCGACCACCACCTCGGGCGGCTGCTGGACTTCCTCCGTGCGCGCGGAGACCTGGACAACACCATCGTCATGGTGATCTCCGACAACGGCGCCAGCGCGGAGGGCGGCCCCACCGGCACCACCAACGAGGCGCAGTTCTTCAACAACGCCCCGGAGTCCCTCGAGGACAGCCTCGCGCGCATCGACGAGATCGGTGGCCCGACCACCTTCAACCACTACCCGTGGGGCTGGACCTGGGCCGGCAACACACCGTTCCGGCGGTGGAAGCGGGAGACCTACCGCGGCGGCGCCTCCGACCCGTTCATCGTCTCCTGGCCGCAGGGCATCGCGGCCAAGGGCGAGGTGCGGACGCAGTACGCCCACATCATCGACATGGTGCCGACCGTCCTGGACGTGCTGGGCATCGAGCCGCCGGCCACGATCCGGGGCGTGACGCAGTCACCGCTGCAGGGTGTCAGCTTCGCGAAGACCTTCGACGACGCCGAGCGCCGCGAGCGACCACCACACGCAGTACTTCGAGATGCTCGGCCACCGGGCCATCTACCACGACGGATGGCGCGCCGTGTGTCCGTGGCCGGGGCCCTCGTTCACCGAGGCAGGCGTGGGGTTCGGGCAGCCGATCTCGGCCGACAAGCTCTCCGAGCTCGACGCCACGGGCTGGGAGCTCTACCACGTCGACGAAGACTTCGCGGAGAACAACAATGTCGCGGAGGCGCACCGGGACAAGCTGATCGCCCTCATCGGCACCTGGTACGTCGAGGCCGGCAGGTACGGCGTCATGCCCGTCGACGGCAGCGGACTCGAGCGCATGATCGCCGAGAAGCCCCAGGCGGCCGCGCCCCGGAACAGCTACACATACATCCCGGGCACGCAGTCGACCCCGTTCTTCGCCGGCCCGCGGGTGCTCAACCGGCCGCACAGCATCACCGCCTCGGTCGAGATCCCCGAGGGCGGCGCCGAGGGCGTCCTGCTGAGCCAGGGCTCAGCGGCCGGGGGGTACTCCTTCTTCATGAAGGACGGCGCGCTGCACTACGTGCACAACTACCTGTCGCGAGGCATGTATCGCGTCTCCTCCTCCGAGTCCGTTCCGGCCGGCGCCCACGAACTCCGCTTCGAGTTCGAGCCGACGGGTGAAGCGAACTTGCCAGCCGGGAAGGGGCGCCCGGGCGACTGCAGCTCTACATCGACAGAGCCCTCGTCGCGGAAGCCGAGGCCCCGGTGACCATTCCGTTCGCGATCAACCCGGGGGCACTCACGTGTGGCTCGAACCCGGGCTCGCCGGTGACGGCGGAGTACTCCTCGCCGTTCCCGTTCACCGGCACGCTGCACAACGTGACCGTGGACGTCTCCGGCGACCTGATCGACGACAGCGAGAGCGAGCTGCGCATGGCGATGGCCCGTCAGTAGGTCGACGAGCGGCAGCCCGCCCGGGTCCATCCCGGGCGGGCTCGCCTGCCTAGTGATCGTCGAGCAACCGCCGCAGGTCCGTCTCGAGCGAGTCCCGCTCGGCATGCCAGTCCTCCAAGGACGCGATCAGCTCGGCGCACAACCGGGCGAGCGACCAGCCACGCCACTGCTGACCGTCGAGCGCGCTCAGCAGGACATCCAGACGTTCGTCGGCGCCCTCCGCCGGCTCCACCGCCCCGACCGACACCGACGTCGGTCCCGGGGATGCCCGCGAGGAAACCGATGACCTCCTGCTGATCGACGGCCCCCAGGACGCGACGCACCAACATCCGCTCGGTGAACTCCCGCCAGGCATAGGGAGCCAGCGTGGCGGCCACCGCCGCCGCAGGCTCGTCGGTCCAAGACCGAGCCACTGTGCGACCCCCCATGCCTGATTCATCGGCTCGCCCGCGGACTGGACTCGAGCGCAGATCCGCCTCCGGATCCGACGCTGTGCTACCCGGGCACGGTCAGGCCTAGTCGCGGGCGGCCTCGATCTTCATCCCTCACGGGTGAGGCACCGGCCCGGCACGCGCAAAACCATCCGTTCGTGCGTGCCGCAGTCGAAGCCCATCTCGGCTCCCGGCAGGTCGCCCGGGTCGTGTACGGCGCGATCATCGGCCTCACGCTCGTCGTCGCGGTCGAGGAACATCCGCCGCGTGCCGCCGTGATGGCCGCGTGGCTGGGCCTGACCGGAGTGACTGTCGCCCTGGCCGAGGTCTACAGCGAGGTCATCGGTATCGAGACGCGTGAGCGCCACCGAGTGACGCGGCACCAGTTCGCCCACCTGCTCACCGAGGGCTGGGCCGTCACGCTCGGAGTCGCCTTCCCCGCGGTGTTCTTCCTGCTCGCGGTCGTGCACGTCCTGGAACTCCCCACCGCCTTCACCCTCGCGAAATGGAGCGGTCTCGGCCTCATCGGCTTCTACGGGTACTGGGCCGCCCGGTTCGCAGGTGCACCCGTCCCGCGCGCCCTGGCACAGGCCGCCGGTATCGCTGCGATCGGCGGAGTCGTGATCGTGTTCAAGTCCTTCGTCCACTAGGAGCGGAGGAGTCGCCCAGACGGGGTGAGGTGCCGTGATGGGCGGCGGCCCACGGTGGCCAGGTGCCACGGCACACCCGAGCCCGACCGTGGAGCCGTTGGAGGGACCTGCCATGACCGAGACCGCCATCGCCGAACACGGAATCATCGGTGACCTGCAGACCGCCGCACTGATCACCACCGACGGGTCCGTCGACTGGTTCTGCCTCCCGCGGTTCGACTCCCCCAGCGTGTTCGGGGCCCTGCTCGACGATGCACGCGGCGGCCACTTCCGCATCCACCCCGCCGGCACCGAGTACACGACGAAGCAGATGTACTACCCGGACTCCGCCGTCCTGGTCACCCGGTTCTTCACGGCGGACGGCTTGGGTCAGGTCGTCGACTTCATGCCGCCGGCCGGATCGACGGCGACCGACAACCACCGGCTCGTCCGGATGCTGCAGTGCATTCGGGGGCGGATGACCTTCGAGGTCGACATCGCCCCGCGCTTCGACTACGGCCGCCACCCGCACCGCACGCAGGTCACCGACCACGGCGCCGTGTTCACCGCGGACGGGTCGTCCTTGACAGTGCACCTGGTTCGCGAGGCCGGCGATGAGCGGAAGGCGCGAGTCGAGGTCACCGACGAGGACGTGCACGGGTCGGTCGAGCTCGTGGCGGGTGAGATCCGCGGACTCATGCTGGAGTCGGCCGCGGACGGGCCGCCGCGCGAGATGCCGGTAGCCGAGATCCGGGGGCTGTTCGACGAGACGGTCGGTTTCTGGCGGTCGTGGGTGGCTCGGTCGACCTACTCCGGCCGGTGGCGCGAGGCCATCCATCGCTCGGCGATCACGCTGAAGCTGATGACCTATGCCCCGACCGGCGGCCTGGTGGCTGCGCCCACGGCGGCCCTGCCCGAGCAGGTCGGCGGGGAGCGCAACTGGGACTACCGCTACACCTGGGTGCGCGACGCCTCCTTCTCAGTACACGCGCTCCTCCGCCTGGGCTTCGTCGAGGAGGCCGACCAGTTCGCCCACTGGCTGGGTGACCGGGTGCGGGAGCGGGTGGGCAGCGACAGCGGGCCGATGAACATCATGTACCGCATCGACGGCTCGTCCGACCTCAAGGAGGAGACCCTCGACCACTGGGCGGGCTACCGCGCTTCGGCTCCGGTGCGGATCGGCAACGGCGCCGCCGAGCAGCTGCAGCTCGACATCTACGGCGAGGCCATGGACAGCATCTTCGAGGCCGATCGGGCCGGTCTGGCACTGCCGTACCAGGGGTGGTCAGCGATCCGCAGCGTCCTGAACTGGGTGGCCGACAACTGGGACCAGCCCGAGGAGGGCATCTGGGAGACCCGTGGCGGTCGCCAGGCATTCACGTACGGACGAGTCATGTGCTGGGTGGCCTTCGACCGGGGAATCCGCATGGCGATCGAGCACGGCCGCCCAGCCCCGCTGGAACGCTGGACGGCCGAACGGGACCGGATCTACGAGCAGGTCATGGAGCAGGGCTTCCACACCTCCAGGCAGGCATTCGTCCAGCACTACGACACCGACGTCCTGGACGCGGCGCTCCTCCGGATGCCGACCGTCGGCTTCATCGACGGTCGGGATCCCCGGTGGGAGTCGACGCTGAAGGCGATGGACGAGGAGCTGGTCACCGACAGCCTGGTGTACCGCTACAACCCGGAAGCATCACCGGACGGCCTGCGGGGCTCCGAGGGCACCTTCTCCCTCTGCACGTTCGCCTACGTCGACGCGCTCACCCGGGCGGGGCGGCTCGACGACGCGCGGACGGCCTTCGAGAAGATGCTCACCTACGGCAACCATGTCGGGCTGTACTCCGAGGAGATCGCCCTCACCGGCGAGCAGATCGGCAACTTCCCCCAGGCGTTCACCCATCTGGCGCTGATCGATGCCGCGGTCACCCTCGACGCCGCGCTCGGCGGGCGGGCGAGCCGTTCCGTGTGACCTCGACGGCGTGCACGACGCGCGGTGGCCACGCCTCGTCGCAGCCCTCGTCGTCGCGATCTGGATGGCGACACCGGCCTCGCCGGCCGCCGCGTTCGGCACGATCGACGGTGGCGGCCAGCACCGCGAGCACGAACGCATCACTCGTGCCGCTCTGGCCTGTGCCGGCGACGCGGGTTCGGATGAGAACTGCTTCGACCCCACGACCATGGACTTTCTCGCCGGACACGACCGTCAGTTCGGGGCGGTCGGAGCGCCGGACAGCGACGAGGTGTTCGACCCGACCGCACATTGCGACAATGCCGACTTCCTGGAAGCCGACTATCCCCAAACGCTCGAACTGGCGAATGCCGGACTCGGGACCTGCGTCGAACACCTGCGGATGCGATTCATGGAGGGAGTGGAGGCCGCCGCGGATCTCCTCGACGCCGACGGTCGGATCGTCGCCGACGAAGTGACCTTCGAGGCGGAGTGCAATCCCTTCGAGGCCGCGGAGCAACGCGCCAAGTGCACGGCCCTGGAGGCGCTCGGACGTGTCCTGCACGGAGCCCAGGACTTCTACGCGCACAGCAACTGGGCTGACGAGGCGGACCCGACGCGACCCACCGGGCCCGACAATCCGCCGGGTCTGGATCGTCCCGGCCCGAGCCCGGTGCTCGACCTCCGGAGCGAGACGTCCCCGGCGGTGCCCGACGGGCTGATCACCGGTTGCTTCGTCGTCCGGGACGAGGTTCCCGGCGTGGGCGAGTGCTCGGACCGGGTCACCCATGCGGCCCTGAACAAGGACAACGGACTGGTGGACCCGGAAACGGGCGACAGCCACCGGTCCGACGACCGCGCGCGGGATGGTCGGGGACAATTTCGCGAAAGCCGTCGCGGCCGCCATCCTCGAGAGCCGACGACAATGGCAGGACTTCCAGGCCGAATTGGCGTCCCGCTACGGGGAACGGCACGCCGCTCTCATGACGTGCGCCCTGACCCATGACGACCCCGTCGACGACTGCCGCGACCGCGCATGGATCCCGGTGGTCGTCGCCGTCCTCGCTGTGGTCGCCGCGCTCGCCCTCCTCGCGATCTTCCTGGTCCGTGCGCGCCGGCGGCGCCGCGCGGAGAACCGGTCCACCACCGATCGAGTCGCACACACCGGGTGAGGTGTCGGGGCGTCGATCCGGGCGACGGTGGTCCGGCGACGGGTGCACTGCGGCGGCCGACGCGACCCAGGAATCGCGCGAGAGCCCGTGAGGGGATCCTTCATGACCACGTCCCGGACCGACGGCGTCAGCGCCCCGGCGGCAGCGGCGGCACTCGTTCTGCCCTTGGCGCTCGCCCAGTTCATCTGCAGTTTCGCCGGGTCCAACATGAACGTGGCGATCAGCACGATCGCCGACGACCTGGGCACGTCGGTGACGGGGATCCAGACCACCATCACGCTGTTCACGCTCACGATGGCGGCGCTGATGATCCCGGGGAGCAAGCTGACCGACATCGTGGGTCGCAAGCGATGCTTCATCGCCGGCCTCGTGGTGTACGGGGCCGGCGCCCTGCTGGCGGCGTTCGCCCAGAACCTGACCGTGTTGACGATCGGCTACTCGCTGCTGGAGGGCATCGGCTCGGCCCTGCTGATCCCGCCCATCTACATCTTGGTCACCGTCCTGTTCGACGACATGTCCACCCGCGCCAAGTACTTCGGTGTGGTCAGCGGCGCAGGCGGTGTCGGCGCCGCTGCCGGGCCCCTGATCGGCGGGCTGATCACCAGCTACATCAGCTGGCGGGCGTCCTTCCTCCTGCAGGTGCTGGTCGTGGCCGGGATCGCGCTGCTCGCGCGGCGGCTCGTCGATCCGCCTCTGCCGACCCAGCGGCCGAGCTTCGACGTGCTCGGCGCCGTCCTGTCGGCGGTCGGCCTGTTCTTCGTGGTCTTCGGCATCCTGCAGACCGGGACGTACGGCTGGTTCACCGCGAAGCAGGACTTCCGCATCGGCGACACCGTCGTGATCTCCCAGGGCGGGATCTCCCCGGTGTGGCTGTTCGTGGCGATCGGCGTCGTCATCCTGATCGCCTTCTTCGTCCACGTGCGGTCGCGGGAGAAGGCCGGCCGGACCCCCCTCGTGTCGGTCAGCCTGTTCCGCAACCGGACGTCGAACCTCGGCCTGCTGACCCAGAACCTGCAGTGGCTGGTCCTGATGGGCTCGTCGTTCGTGATCTCGGTCTACCTGCAGCAGGAACGGGGATACTCCGCGATCGAGACCGGGCTCGTCCTCCTACCGGCCACGATCGGCGTCCTGCTCGCCTCGGCGGCCGCGCAGCGGATGGCCGGCCGGCACTCCCAGCGCCGGCTCATCCGGATGGGTTTCGGGGGCACGGTCGTCGGCTTCGCCCTCCTGGCGCTGGTCCGCGTGGATTCGACGGCCGTCTGGCCCCTCATCCCGGGTCTGTTCGTGATGGGTGTGGGCGTCGGCATCATGCTCACCGCGTCGGTGAACCTGGTGCAGTCCGCCTGGCCGGAGGAGGTCCAGGGCGACATCTCGGGCGTCTCGCGCAGCGTCTCGAACCTCGGTTCGTCACTGGGTGTGGCCATCGCCGGGTCTCTGGTCGCCAGTGCCTCGGCGTCGTTCGGCAAGCCGTTCGCGCTGGCGATCGTGGTCCTCGGCGTCCTCGCGATGGTCGGGTGGGTCGCTGCGCTGCTCCTCCCCCGCGCGCCGGAACCGGCGGACACCCACGCATCCTGAGCCCGTCGGGCGAGCGGACGCTAGGCCGACCGGTCTTCGGCGCTCGGTCGATCCGTGGCGCGGAGCCGTTCGCGCACCTCTCGTTCGACCAGGATGGGCACGAACTGACGGACGCGCGCAGTCTCGAACCGCGCACACGAGTCGGCCAGGTAGCGGCGGATCTCGTGCTCGAGCGCCGGGTCGCCACCCGCCAAGGCCAGGAGGCGCGACTCCACCCGTCGGAGCTGACCGTCGACCGCACCTGCGCCGACGAGGGACTCGCTGCGCGTTGACGTGCGGACTTCCTCGTCGCGCGCAGGCGCAACCGGCGGCAGCAGAACTGCTTCGGCGTCGAGCGTCGGCGTCCCCGGGGCCTGCTCGTCGGCCCTCCGGCGAAGCGCGCCCCACGGCAACCAGCCCAGCCCCGCTCCCGGGATCCGTCGAGCGCCGCGCGCCGCGGTGCGGTGGTAGGCCGCGGGAACGGGGCGGGCCGACCCGTACATCCACATTGCCGCAGTGTCGGAGGCCGGAGCCCGGAGTGGATCACCCCCCAGGTGTGACCCCGACAGGGACGCCGACGTCTCTTCCGCCCGACGAGGGCTTCGTCTTCATCTGCCCGAGGTGAGGTCCCGCGGGCAGATGACGTCGAGAGTTGGCGGAGTCGGTGGGCCGCCGGTCACCGCCCGGCAACGTCTGGGGTCAGCATCATGCCGATGCGGCGATACGAGGTCCGAGTTGCGGGACGCCTGTCCTCCCGTGCGCGTGACGCCTTCGTCGGCATGGGCGTCACCGCGGCGCCCCCGGAGACCGTCATCGCCGGCACGCTCGACGACGACGAGGACCTGCACCGCCTCCTGGCCCTGATCCAGTCCCTCGGGCTCAGCGTCGTGTCCGTCGAGCAGGTGGCCGCGGATGCTCCGCCACAGGCTGCCGATTCACGACGGCGGGCGTGCACCGCGCGCAGAGCCGCTCTGATCAGCAACCCGTCCGACGGCTCGTCGCGATCTCACCGTCGACAGAAATCTGTCCCGTCGACCGTCCCTCGGGGCGCGTCGGCGGGACTCTGACATGTCCGGGACGACATCGTTCGCTTCCGAGTCGGCTGTCAGACGGCGCCGGACGCGATCCGGTGCGCGGAGACGACGACCAGGTTCAGCGTCCGCAGCTGCGCCATGATGCCCAGGAGGTGAGACTCGTCGATCACCTCGCAGTACAGGGTCGCGCCCCCGGGGTGCTCCTCGATGCGCATGTCGCACAACGCCTCCCGCGCCTGCTCGGAGAGCTGTCCGTCGACGCGGAACTCGTAGACCTTCGAGTCCATGGTCAGACTCCTTTCTGCCTGTCCCCCACTGTTCGGCAGTTCGCGGCGACCGGCATCGCCCGGTTGGCGTGTCCCGTGCCGCACACGAACGCATCCGTAGGTCTGACAGCTGTTCGTCCGACCCACCCCCTCGAGGCGAGAGCAACGGTCGGCGCCGCCACGGGGTGCAACAGCTCACGAACGGGCAGGGCTGCGCCGGGATCGCGCCCGGGGGCGGACCGTCGTCCGGAGCGGATTCACCCGAATCGCATGACGGACTCGCCGAACCGGGAGGGGGACGGTGGGCGCGATCCGGGCGGCTGACCCGGGTCTCCGCTTCTCGAGGAGGCCTCCATGGCTGCAACCCGCTCGTCGCGTTCCGACGCGGACAGGTCCGACAACCCGTTCAGCAAAGAGCAGCCGGTGACGGCCTGGACCGGATGGATCGCGTTCGCCAGCGCCATGATGGTTCTGCTCGGTACGTTCGAGGGGATCCAGGGTTTCGTCGCCATCTTCGACGACGGTTACTACCGGGTCACCGAGAGCGGGCTCGTGGTGAGCGTCGACTTCACCGTCTGGGGTTGGATCCACCTGGCGCTGGGCATCCTCGTCGTCCTCAGCGGCATCGGGATCATGGCCGGCAACCTGGCCGCCCGCACCGCCGGCGTCGTCCTGGCGGGGCTGAGTGCGATCACCAACCTGCTCTTCATCGAGGCCTACCCGATCTGGAGCGTCATCGTCATCACCGTGGACGTCCTGGTGATCTACGCGCTCACCGTGCACGGCCGCGAACTGAAGAACACCTCCTTCTGACCGACATGTGCCTGGCGTCCGGCTGCGGCGGCCGGACGCCAGGATGTCGGGGGGCCATGGGCACCTCCCAGCCGAGGGCGATGTCGCCCCCCAGAGTTCATCTCGAAGGCCTATGCCCCGGACATCTCGCGGCAGCATGATCGCGGGGACTGCGCGCACCACGGTGCGCGCGCGAGGGGGCCTCATGCGCCGGGCGACGCGCCCCCGCGCTGACCCCGCGCCGCCCCGGCCGTGGGTCGATGAGCCGCCCGTCGGTCGACACCCGCGCGTGTGCAGCTGCTCGGCGCTGCAGCCGAACATGGCGGACCGCGGATTCACCCTGGCTGGGTGAGACGGTCCTGCCCCAGCGGCTCGACGGTATCCACATGACCTGCGCCGCGCCCTGGGGGCTGAACGCGTTCCGGGTAGTCGCGCGCCCGGCCGTCAACCACCCAGCGGAGGCGACCGCCGCGAACATTTCGGGGCCTCCCACGATCGAGATGGACTTTGGACCCTTCCCTTCAGCGCATCGCCCTCGCAGATTCGAGACACACGGGACGCGCATATCTCCCTCACCGCGGTGGGCCGGAGGGAGAGGAGTGGTGATGACGCACGTGTCGCGATCCAAGATCGCTGTTCCCGCCCTCCCGGTGGAGTTCGTGTCCCGACCCGCGCTGCTGACCGCCCTCGACGAGGGAGAGGACCGCGCACTCACGCTCGTCTGTGCGCCCCCCGGCTACGGGAAGAGCCTGCTGCTCGCTGACTGGGTTCGCCGGCACCCGGCTGAGTCGGCCTGGGTGGACCTGGACGAGGAGGACGACGACGCTCGACGGCTGTGGAGTTCCGTCCTCGCGGCCCTCGTGGCCTGCCCGGCGGTGCCGTCGACCAGCCCGCTGCACACCCTCGTCGTGCCGCGGACGACGGTGGGCATCGACTTCCTCACCGACCTGCTCGACGCGCTCGAGGCCCTGCCCACGCGCGTCGCGCTCGTTCTCGACGACGCGCATCACCTGCGCAGCGCGGAGACGCTGCACGGTCTTCGGCTCCTCCTCCGCAACCGCCGGAGCACGATCCGGCTCGTCCTCGCGAGCCGGTTCGACCTGGCCCTCCCGGTCGCGCGCCTCCGTCTGGAGGACCGGCTGTGCGAGCTGCGGACGGCACAGCTGAGATTCTCCGCCGACGAGACCTCGGCGCTCGCGACACGGTGTGGACTTCGGCTCACCAGCGGCCAGACTGCCCTGCTCCATGCTCGTACCGACGGATGGGTGGCAGGCATCCGTCTGGCCGCGTTGCCGCTGCGCGAGCACCCGAGTCCCGACGCGTTCCTCGCCGCCTTCTCCGGTGACGAGCGACCGGTCGCCGACTACCTCGCCGGCGAGGTCTTCTCCCGCATCTCGGCCGCAGAAGGCGAGTTCCTGCGCCGGACGAGCATCTGCGATCCGCTCCCCACCGCACTGGCGGCGGAGCTCTCCGGCAGGGCCGACGCTGCCGACGTCCTGGGTGCGCTGGAGCGCACGACCGGTCTCGTCGTCGCGTCGGGTCCGCACCGGACGGAGTTCCGCCTGCAGGAGTTGATGCGCTCCTACCTGACCGCCGACCTCCACCGCTACGGCCCGGACCTGGCGACGCAGCTGCACCAACGAGCAGCCACGGTGGTGGGCAGCCCAGGACCGCCCGCTCGAGGCGCTGCGTCACGCGGCGCAGGCAGCCGACTCGTCGCTGCTCACCGGCTTGCTCCACCGTTGGGCGCCGGAACTCGTGGCGCGGGGGGAGCACACCGAGCTTCGCCGCGCCCTCGGCGCGGTCGACTCGGAGTCGGCCGCTGCTGATGCGTGGCTGCCGCTGGTATCGGCCCAGATCCACGTAGGAACCGGCGACCGCGTCGCTGCCCGGGCAGACGTTCGCCGGGCGCGTGGCGTGGTGACCGGACCCGACGCGCCGGACCTCGCGCACTTCAGGAAGCGCCACGCAGCGGCTGGCCGGTGTGGGCAGTCCGTCCGCCGACGACGGCGCCACCCCGGAGAACCCGGCGCTGGCCGCGCTCGCGTTCGCCGGCCGCGGCGCCTCCGAGCTCCTCGATGCGGAGGCCGGGAAGCCGCTCGCCGACGCCTCGGTCCTCGGGAACCTGGAGGCCGCCCTCGCCCTCGCCCGAGACCAGCATCTGGGACTGCTCGAGGTGCAGTGCCTCTGCCTCATCGGCACGGCCGCGCTGACCGCCGGCGACCACCGTCGCGCCGCGGCAGCCTCCGAAGCGGCCATCACGGCCGCGGCCGCGCACGGGTGGCAGGACTCGCCGTGGACGGCGGGCGCGCATGCATCCCTGGCGCAGGCCTGCTTGACGCGGGCCACCCCGGAACGGGCGCTCCAGGTCGCGGTCGAGGGACTGCGGATCGCTCCGGCCGACCAGGAGCCAGCGGTCCGGTTCGCCTTGCGCTCGGCCCGCGGAGGGGCGCTGTTCGACCTCGGGCACCGACCGGCCGGGCTGCTCGAGTTGCAGGAGGCCCGTGCCGAACTGGGCGCGACGCCCGTCCCCCCGCCGCTGGCCGCGTCGGCCGCACTGCTCGAGCACCGTGCGGCCCTGTTCCTCGGCTTCTCCGCCGCCGCGGCGACGTCGATGGGCCGACTGGTCGGCCATGGCCACGCCGACGCCGAACTGACCCTCATGCGGGCGTGGTCCGAGGCGGCCGCGGGCTCCTCGCGACAGGCCCGCGCGACGATCGCACCGCTGCTCGACGGCACGCCGACGCCCATCTTGCGGGAGACCGTCGTGGAGGCGTGGCTCGTCGAGGTCTGGGGCGCGCTGCGTTCGGGCGACCGGCCGGCCGCCCGACAGGCCCTGCAGTCCGCCCTCGTCCTCGCCGAGCCGCTGGACGCCCTGCGGCCTTTCGCGCTCGCCGGCCAGGGCCTCCGGGTCCTGCTGGTCGACCAGCTCGGCGGGGCCAGGGATCCGGCCGCGTTCGCCTACCGGTGCCTGGCCGCCCGTCAGCGGGTGCAGCAACCACTGACGCCGCAGCTGAGCGCTCGTGAGCGGGATGTGCTGACACAGCTCGTCTCGCTGAGCAACCTCGGCGAGATCGCGGAGGATCTCGCGGTGTCGGTGAACACGATCAAGAGCCACGTCCGGGCGATCTACGGCAAGCTCGGGGTCAACTCTCGCCGCACCGCCGTCCTGACGGCTCTCGAACACGGCCTGCTGACATGACCGGACGGCAGGCAGGCTCGCCGGGGCGCGCGACGTCGTTCACGGTCGGCGGCCGACACCCCATACTGCCGGTACCGGGTTCCGCCACCCACGTCCGCCCGCCCGGTTGAGAGTGCCGCTCACGGCAGCGGGGCCGTTCCCGGCGACTGGAAGAAGCCCAGTGATGGTCAATCGCCCGACCCCACCACTGCGTGTGCATACCAGCAAGATCGTCGTCCCCGAGCTGCCGGTCGAGTTCACCCCGCGCCCCCTTCTCCGGGCGCGGCTGGACCAGGCCACCGCAGCTCAGGTCATCGTGGTCAGCGCTCCGGCCGGATCCGGCAAGACGCTGATGCTGGCGGACTGGGTGCGCAGTGGCGAGGGCCCGGAGACCGCCTGGATCTCGCTGGACACCGACGACAACGACCCGCGACGACTGTGGTCGGCGGTGCTGACCTCGCTGCTCGCTCTGCCGTCCGTGGCCCGCGCACGCGTCGCCCAGCAGTCCGAGGAGTCCGCACTCCGTCCGGACGACCCGGACTTCCTGGAGTCGCTGGTCGAGATGCTGGAGGCCCTCGACGCGCCGGTGCGCGTCGTGCTCGACGACGTGCACGAGCTGACCGGCCGTGAGGTCCTGCGCGACCTCGGCCGGCTGATCCGCCGACCGGCCGACGGGGGTGCGGCTCGTCCTCGCCAGTCGGTCGGATCCTCCGATCTCGATCCCCCGGCTCAGGCTGGAGGGTCGGGTGCACGAGATCCGCGCCGACGTCCTGCGCTTCACCGTCGACGACACCGCCGCCCTGCTGAAGGCGACGGGCCTCGCGCTGAGCCGGGAGCAGGTCGCGGTGCTGCATGCTCGTACGGAGGGCTGGGCAGCCGGACTGCGGCTGGCCGCGCTCGCGCTGCGCCGAACCGACGACCCCGTCGCGTTCCTCGCCCAGTTCTCGGGAGACGAGCGCTCGGTCGCGGAGTACCTGACCGGCGAGATCCTCGACGGCCTGAACCCGGACACCCAGGACTTCCTGCGCGTCGTGAGCGTGTGCTCCCCCATGCCGGCTGCCCTCGCCGTCGAGCCTGTCCGCTCGCCCCGACGCCGACCGGTTGCTCGACGAGCTCCGTTCACGAGACCGCGCTCGTGGAACGCACCTCACCCGGCGAGTACCGCATCCATCCGCTGCTCCGGTCCTACCTGGCCGCCGATCTCGCTCGGACCCGTCCGGAGGTCTACCGGCAGCTGCAGGCCGCCGCCGCCCGGTGGTGGTCTGCGCACGACGAGCCGGTCCATGCCCTGCGCCACGCCGAGCGGGCCGGCGACCGCGATCTGATCACTGAACTGGTGCACCGCTCGGGCGTGACCCTGCTGCTCGGCGGGGATCTCGGGCCGCTGCGCCGTGCGCTGGCCGCCGTGGGCGCCGAGGCGCGCACGACTGATCCGTGGCTCGCGCTCACTGGCGGCGATCACGCATCTGGACGCCCGGGCGCTGCCCGCTGCCGCCGCCGAACTGAGGAGTGCACGCCGCGCCTGGCCACCGGTACCCGATGCCGGCCTCGACACGCTGCGCTCCAGCGCCGAGCTCCTCGCCGCCGGCCTCGGCCTCGTCGGCGAGTCGTTCGCCGCCCTGCCGGACGGCGAGTCCGTAGCCCCGGAGATGCGAGGCCCTGCTGCACGTCAGCCGCGGGGCCGCCGAGTTCGGCAACCCCGACGGGACCGACGTCGATCTGGCGACGGCGCGAACTCGAGCACGCCCTGGTGCTGGCGCGAGTCCGACGACCTCGGCTACCTGGAGGTCCAGAGCCTGTCCATGCTCGCCACGCTCGCTGCGATGAGCGGCGACTATCCGAGCATGGTGGCGATGGCCGAACGTGCCGTGGCCGCCGCCGCCCGCCGCGGTCGGCACCCGTCGGCCTGGTCGGCGGGACCGATGGGGATGCTGGCGCACGCCGACCTGATGGTCGGGCGATCCGGCGGCGGCGGCAGCTCGGTGCGAGGAGGCCCTCAGCACCTGGGACACCCTCCCCCCGGAATCGGCGTACACGCTGCACGCGGTGCACGGAGCCGCCCTCGCCGACCAGGGCCGCCGCCCGGCCGGGCTCGCCGAGATCCGCGCGGCACGTGCCGAGTTCGGGGACACGCCGGCGCCGCCGTCGATGCTCGCCGGGCTCGGGGTCCTCGAGCACCGGGCCGCACTGCTGAACGGCAACATGGACGCCGCGGCTCAGGTCGAGGAATGGCTGGCCGCGCGGGTCGGTGACGACGGGCGAGACCCTGCTGCTCCGGGCCTGGACCGAGGCAGCCAACGGCCGGCACGAGGCGGCCCGGGCGATCGTGGCACCTGTGCACGAGCCGGACACGCCGATCGCTGCTGCCGCACACCGCGGTCGAGGCGCACCTCGTCGAAGCCGAGGCAGCGCTGCTGGCCGACGACGTCGACCGCGGGTCGGCGCGGCGCTGGAACGCGCGCTGGCGCAGGCCGAGACGGTCGGGCGCGGCCCGGCCGTTCGCCCTCGCCGGGCCGCGCACGCAGCAGCTGCTGACCTCCCGGGCGGCCGGCAACGGCACGGGACCGTTCGCTGCCCAGGTGGCCGCCGCCCGTGCTGCCGTCCGTGCCCGACGCCGCTGCGCTGCTCAGCGAACGGGAACTGGCCGTGCTCGCGATGCTGCCGTCGCTGCTCAACGCGCGGGAGATCGCCGCCGAGTTCACGGTGTCGGTCAACACCGTCAAGAGCCACATCCGGTCCATCTACGCCAAGTTGGGCGTCTCGTCCCGGCGGGACGCGGTGCTCATCGCGCACGACCGCGGTCTGCTGCCGTGAGTCGCGCATCCGGATGCGATGAGCCGACGACGCGCTGACGACGGCGAAATCCTGGAGCCGACCGCGCGGCGTCGCTACGTTGATCGCGCACGCATGTCGGCGGAACCCGAGGATGTGATGGCCACTCAACCGCACGGCGGACGAACGGTGCATCAGACTTCCCCTGCCGCGTCCCGCCCGGTGACCTCCCGGTCGAGATCCTCGAGTCGAAGCTGTACCGGCCCGCGATCCGTCCCGGCGTGATCTCCCGGCCGCAGCTCCTCGCCCGGCTGCGCGCCGCCCGCGCGGTGCCGACCGTTGCCGTCACCGCGCCGGCCGGGTACGGCAAGACCACGCTCCTCGCGCTGTGGGCGGAGGCCGACGACCGCCCCTTCGCCTGGTTGTCCCTCGACCCGCACGACAACGACCCGATCGTCCTGCTGACCCACCTCGCGGTCGGCCCTCGCATCGCATCAGCCCGCTGCCCGCCGAGATCTTCGACGCCCTCCGTTCGGGCGGGATCTCGGTGCCCGCGGCGGTCGTCCCCCGCCTGGGTGCGGCCCTGTCCCACCTGCCGCAGCCCGCTCGTCCTCGTCGTCGACGACGTGCACCACCTCGAGGACGGCGCGGCGCTGGACGCGCTGGTGACGCTCGTCGGCCACGTCCGCGGAACGACCAGGTCGCCCTGGCGGGGCGGAGCATGCCGGTGCCGCTCGGCCCGTCCGCGCGCCCAGGGTCGGCGCGCTCGAGTTCGGCGCCGGACGACCTGGCCTTCACCGCGGAGGGGCTCGCTCGTTGCTCCGGGCCGCCGGCGCCGACCTCCCGGACGAGGAGGTCGCCGCGCTGGCTCGGCGCACCGAGGGCTGGGCCGCGGGGCTCTACCTGGCTGCCCTCTCCCGCACCCGCTCCCGGCCGGCCGCCGGCAGCCCGCGTCACCGACGACGAGGACCGGCTCGTCGCCGACTATCTGCAGTCCGAGTTGCTCTCGCGGCTCTCCGAGCACGACCTCGCCTTCCTGACCCGCACGTCGGTGCTCGATCGCCTGTCGGCGCCGCTGTGCGACGCGGTGCTCGAGGAGACGGGTTCCGCGGCGGTTCTCGAGCACCTCAGGCAGAACAACCTGTTCCTCGTCCCCCTCGACGGCCGGGGCGAGTGGTACCGCTACCACCCGCTGTTCCGGGACCTGCTCCGGGCGAGGCTGGAGCGGCGGCGGTCGCGACTAGGCCCGGACGCTGCTGCGCCGAGCCGGGGCCTGGTTCGAGACCGACGGCCAGCTCGAGACCGCCCTGCACTACGCCCAGGACGCCGACGACGTCGACCCGTCGCCCGGATCGCTATCGCCCTCGCCCAGCCGATGTACGCGTCGGGTCGATCGGCGACGGTCATGGGCTGGTTCGACTGGCTGGACGGCAGGACGCGGTCGAGAGACATCCGGCGATCGCCGCGCAGGCGGCCTACATCTGCGCGCTCACCGGACGACCGGCCGCCGCCGACCGCTGGGGGGACCTCGCGGAACGCTGGTCCGGCCAGCGCTCGGGGGACGACGGCGACGCGCACCTTCCCGATGTGGTTGACGACCCTTCGGGCGATCATGTGCCGCCGCGGCGTGGAGCAGATGTGCCGCGACGTCGAGGACGGCGGCCGGCGCATCCCGGGAGCCGGGAACCGCTGCGGACACGGAGTACCCGACTCGGGTGTTCCTCAGCGGGGTCGCGCACCTGCTCCTCGGGGACGTCGACACGGCGGAGGTCCGGCTCACCGACGCGACCGAGCTGCATCGAGCAGACCGCGTCGGGCCCCGCTGATCACCGCGGCGCTCGCCTACCGCGCGCTGATCCCGCATGGGTCGGGGGCGACTGGGAGCGACGCGGCGGATCTCGTCGAGCGGGCCCTGTCAGCGGCACGCCGCGGTCACACCGAATCGCACCTCACCAGCGTTCTCGCCTTCGCTGTGGCCGCCCGCGTGGCGCTGCACCGAGGCGGACACAGCGCACGCCCGGGCCCACCTGGCCGAGGCGCAACGCCTCCGGCCGCTGCTGTCGCACGCGATCCCCTGGTACGCGGTCGGCAGCCTGCTCGAGATGGCCGAGGTCTCGATCGGCCTCGGTGACCCCGGCGGCGCGCGACTCTTCGTCCGGGACGCGGAGGCCGTGCTGCGGCGTCGGCCGGATCTGGGAGTGCTGGGCCCGCGGACGGATGACGTTACGGGCTGCGGGCAGGAGCCCTGCAGGCAGCCGCCCCCGTCACCGCGACGCTCACCTCCGCCGAGCTGCGCATCCTCCCGCTGCTGGTCACCCACCTGACCGTGGCGGGCATCGCCGATCGCCTCTTCCTCTCCCGGCACACGGTGAAGGCCCAGGTGTGGTCGATGTACCGGAAGCTCGGCGTGCACTCCCGCGACGCCGCGGTCGCCCGGGCACAGGTACTCGGCCTGCTCGACCCGTGACGCCTGCAGCGCGCCATACGTCGGCGGCGCCCGACCCGGTTGGCTGCAATTCAGCCACATCGCCTGATGACCCCGTACGCACTGTCACCCACGATGACGGCATTGGTGCACAGAGGTGACTCGGCCGGCGCTTCCCCTGCCCCGGACTGCCTCGACCACGCAGAGAGGCGCCGGCCATGTTCGAGCCGTCGACAGACGTCGTGAGCCCGCGGATGCTTCCCGGCCGCACCGTGCCCATCGGAGTCGAGGACATTCCCCGCCAACGGACCAGTTCCGCACCGCGGACGCAGCCGGTTCCACCAGGGCGGAGCGACGGCACACGAGGAGGACCTGTGCCATCCGACGACGACCTGCTCGAGCGAACGCTCGCCTTCTCCGGCACGTATGTGTCCGACGACGGGCACCTGACGATCAGGCGATCCACGGCCGGACGGTTCGAGTACGTGGGAACCCCGTTCGTCGGCTACTGCGTCCGGTGCGCCCGCGACGGGCTGATGACGTCCGACGGTGAACCTCTTCCCGACGTCCGAGCGGCTGTCCGATTCGCCTCGACACACGACCACGGCGCTGACGACTGACCGGCGACGGGGCCACGGATCAGCATCGGATCAGGCAGGCGCCCACCGCGCCGCGATAGGGAGTGCAGGCCGGTCCGGTGGCGCCCAGGCCGTCGATGCGCAGCACGTGTCCGGCCGCCGGCTGGCGAGCGAGCGCCGTCTCGTCGAGGCCGTCACGGGACGTGGTGACGAACAGCGTGGACCGGTCGGGGCCGCCGAAGGCGCACGAGGTCGGCCGGTCGACGGGGACCGCGACGGTCGTCCGCAGGGCCCCGTCCGGGGCATAGCGGGCGACAGCGCCGCCGTTCCACAGCGCGACCCACACATCTCCGTCGTCGTCGACGGTCAGGCCATCGGGCGCCGCGCCGGGCGCGGTCACCCGGACGAGCGTGCGCCGGCGGTCGAGTGCTCCGCTGGCCGGGTCGAAGTCGAAGGCGTAGACCTCTCGGGTGCCGCTGTCGGCGAGGTACATCGTCGCGCCGTCGGGGCTCCAGCCCATGCCGTTGGAGATGGTGAGCCCCTCGAGCACCAGGCTGCAGCTGCCGTCCAGTTCCAGCCGGTACAGCCTCCCCGCCCCGGGGGTCTCCGCATAGGCCATCGTGCCGGCCCAGAACCGGCCCTGCGGATCACAGATGCCGTCGTTCATGCGCACGTCCGCGCGGTCCCCCTCGGGTTGCGCCAGCTCCCGGAGGACGCCCGCGTCGTCCGCGTGCAGGAAGCCGGCTGCCGCGGCCAGCACGTAGCCGCCGGCCACAGCGGGTGCGGCCGCGCCGACGTGCCGACCCACGTGGAGGGTCCGCGGGGACGCCAGGCCGTCAGCGCCCAGTGCGGCGATGTGCACCTCCCCGGCGAGGATGTCGACCCAGAGCAGCTCGACCCCGTTCGGCGACCCATCGGGGCCCCTCGCTCAACGTCCCGGGTCTGGCCGTGCAGGTGCTCACGACCACCCCGGAAGACGCGGAGTCCTCGGCCAGGGGTGCGTCCCGTGGGCGTGCTCACAGCCGCGCGAACTCCACGATCACCTTGATGTCCTCGGGTGCCCGCTGCAGCCCGTGGTGCACCTCCTCCAGGCCGACGCGTCGCGTGACCAGCTGCTCCAGCCAGCCACGATCAGCCGCCGCGAGCGCTCTCGCGGCTCGGTAGTAGTGCCGACGGTTGGCGTTCACCGAACCGAACACCACCAGGTTCCTCAACACGGCCGCCGTCGCCAACCCCGACGACCCAGCGGCTGCCCCGACCGCGCCGACGCCGGTCAGGCAGACGATGCCGCCGGGCGCCACGCCGGCGATCGCCTGCTGGATCAGGCTGTGCACGCCGGTGCACTCCAGCACGATGTCCGGCCGGAGCCCGATGTCGGCGATCGCACCCGTGTGATACGTGGCGCCGAGCTGCTTGACGAGGGCCGGTTTCGGCCCGCTGTCGACCCGGTCGAGCACGTGCACGTCGCCGCCGTTCTGCACACCGATGAGCGCGCCGAGCAGGCCGATCGGCCCCGCCCCGATGACCAGCACCGTGTGCGGATCCCAGAAGGTGCGCCGGCCGATCGCGCCGATGTGTTCCCACGCCTTCGCCACCACGGTCGTCGGCTCCAACAGCACGCCGAGAACTCCCAACTCAGGGTCCACCCGTACCGCGTACTCCGGCTCGATCCGCCAGCGCTCCGACATGAACCCGTCGGCCTGCTTGATCCCCCGTTCGGTGTATCCCTCGTTGGAACACATGTCCCATTCGCCGACCGCGCAGTGCGGGCACGGGACCGGATCCGGGCGGCGCACGATCCCCACCACGTGCTCGCCCACCTGCAGCCCGCTGGGCCCCGGATCGAGCACGCGCCCGAGCGACTCGTGACCGAGGATCAGGCGCTGCCGTCCCGGCGGCGGCCAGCCGTACCGGCCAGCGGCGATCTCGGCGTCGGTGCCGCAGATGCCCACCGCGAGCGCCTCGACCAGCACCGACCCCGCTCCGACATCGGGTTCGGGTACGTCCTCGACCAGGAGCGACCCCACGCCTCCGGGCACCACCGTCACCGCACGCATGCCGCCTCCACCGCGTCCCGACGGCGCACGATCCGCCGATGCCACCGAAGGCAGACTCGCGGATGCGGTAGGGCGGACGCATCACCCCGCGTGCATGACGGGCAGACCGGCGATCAGGCGTCCCGTGCGACCGCGTGCCCGGTCGATTCGTCGGGCCACCACCGGGGCACCGCCGTCGGTCTCGTCCGCTTCGTAGGCACTCGTGACCTGACGCCCGAGCAGAACGATGAGCGCTGCCTCGAGGACGAACCCCACGACGCTCACCAGCAGCCATATCACCGCTCGATCGTCGGATGCGCGAGGCCCCGTCGCGTCACCTGCATGGGGCGAGAATGCCGACGCCCGGGCCCGGCGGCCTCGCCCTCGACCGGTGTGTGGGCGTTCGATGCACGGATCGCGGGCCCATCCCAGTGGCCCTGGCCGGCTGGGTCACGGGCATCGCGGGGGTCACCACGGTGGTCCTCCTCCTGACGGGCACCGATCCCGCGGGCAGCGGACCGTCCTCGGTCGCAGCGTGGATCGAGCTCGGCCTCGGCACGCTCCTGCTCCTCCTGGCCGCGAGGCAGTGGTTCTCCCGGCCGGATCCGGGAGAACAGCCGGAGGCGCCCTCGTGGATGGCCGCGATCGATCGGTTCACCGCGGTCCGGGCCGCCGGCCTCGGACTGGTGCTGTCGGCGTTGAACCCGAAGGCCGTGCTCGTGTGCGTCGCTGCCGGCGCGGTGATCGCCCACACCTCTTCACGGTGATCGCAGCCAGCACCGTGATGGCCCCGTGCTCGCATACCTGGTCGGCCGCAAGCGCATGGCCGGACCGCTGGCCGGACTGCGGCGCCGGCTGACCGCGCACAGCGCGGTGGTGACGGCCACGCTCCTGGTGCTGATCGGCGTCGTCCTGATCAGCCAGGGACTGAGCGGGCTGCTCTGAGCGCTCTCCGGGGCGATCCATGGGGGCGATCCATCCGCTCCAGGTGAGGCGGGCCGCTGCCGCGCGGCGAAGCGTACGAGCAGCAGCCTCGGGCGTCCGCTCCGCGCGCTGCTGATGGAGGTCCGGTGAGCCAGGCAGCAACCACCCCCGCTCCTCCACAGAAGCCGCACAGTAAGCGGTTGGCCCTGCTGCTGGCGGCGGCGATGTTCGTGCTGGTCGTCGACACGTCGCTGATGAACGTCTCGATCTCGGCGGTGGTCGAGGATCTCGACACGACGGCGACCGGCGTCCAGTCCGCGATCGCGCTCGAGGCGCTGGTCTCCGCCGCCTTCATCCTGATCAGCAGCAAGGTCGGCGACCTCATCGGCCGCAAACTGGCCTACGTGTTGGGGCTGGTCGCCTACGCGATCGGCGCTCTGGCGATGACCCTGGCCCAGAGCCTGACAGCGATCATCATCTTCTGGGCGATCATCGGAGGCCTGGGCGCGTCGTTGCTGCTGCCGGCCATGCAGTCGCTCATCCACGGGAACTTCGACGGTGCCGCCCGGAAGAAGACCTATGCCCTGGTGGGGGCCGCGGCCGCGATCGCCGCCGCCGTCGGGCCACTGCTCGGCGGGTTCGTCACGACCTTCCTGTCGTGGCGGGTGGGGTTCGGCCTCGAGGTCGTGATCATCGCGGTCGTGCTCGTCAACATCAGGATGGTCCGGGACGTGGCCTACACGGGACCTCGCCGCATCGACCTGGTGGGCGCGTTGCTCTCCGTCTTCGGGATGGGCGGTGTCGTCCTCGGGATCCTGGTCTGGCAGGAGGGCGGCGAGTTCGTCGGAGCGCTGATCGCGATCGGCATCGTCGGACTCGTCTCGCTGGGGTATTGGCTGGTGCGCCGCAAGCGCCAGGGGAAGCCGCCGTTGATCGACCCGGACCTCTTCGCCCTCCCGCACTTCCGACTCGGCGCCACCCAGCAGATGCTGCAGCAGATCACCCTGGGCGGCGCGATGATCGTGCTTCCCCTCTTCCTGCAGATGACCCTCGAGTACAACGCGATGCAGGCCGGGCTCTCCCTCGCCCCGCTGTCGCTGAGCATGTTCGCGGTGGCGATTCTGGCCGGCCGGAGGCCCGGCAAGCGGCGCGCGAGCACCATCGTCGGTGTCGGGTTCGCGCTCACCACGGTGGGAATGCTGCTGGTCATCCCGCTCGTCCCTCGCGCGGACTTCGGCTGGTGGCTCGTCGGACCGTTGCTGCTGGCCGGCTCCGGATTGGGCCTGCTGGTGTCGCAGCTGAACAACTACACCTTGGCTCCCGTCGAGGAGGAGCGGGCCAGCGAGGCCGCCGGGGTGAACTCGGCCGCCGGGTCCTTCGGATTGTCGTTCGGCTTGGCGGTGGCGGGAGGCATCATGCTGGCGGCCCTGTCCCTGAGCTTCACCGACAAGACCGAAGCGAGCAGCGTGATCCCGCCCGATCAGCAGGAGCAGATCGCCCAGGTCCTGGAAGAGGACGCCCAGGTGCTGAGCAACACCCAACTCGACGCGCTCCTCGACGACGAACCCGCGGACGTCCAGGACGAGATCCTGCGCATCAACTCGGAATCACGAAACCTGTCCCTCCAGGTCGCATTGCTCGTGTCCGTCCTCGCCAGCCTGATCGGGCTGCTCAACTCGTTCCGGATGAGGCGCCTGCCCGACATCAAGCCCAATCCGCCTCACTGGAAGGAACGACCCTCGGCTGAGCAATCGGTGGGTGTTCATCCGCGCCGGGTGATGTGCGCTGATCGCCCCGGTGCTGAGAGTGGCGGCATCCACCAGTTCACACGTGAGGACGGGCGCCATGGCCAAGCAGGTGAACGACGCGCTGTACGTGATCGCGGCGTCGTACGACGACGTCGAGGCGGCTGTCGCCGACTACGAGGCGATCAAGGAGCTGTACCGCGAGGTGAAGACCTCGCACGACTTCGACGCGTCGGTCATCGCGAAGGACGACAAGGGCAAGGTCCACATCGTCAAGAAGCACGAGCAGCCGACCCGGCACGGCGCGGCGGTCGGCCTCGGCTGGGGCCTGGCCGTCGGCGTCACCGCGGTGCTGTTCCCACCCGTCGGGATCGGCATCGCCGCCGCCGGAGGGACCGGTGCCGCCATCGGTGGGGTCGCCGGGCACGCGAGCGGCGGGATGAAGCGGGGCGACCTCAAGGACCTGGGCGAGACGCTCGACGCGGGCCAGGCCGGCCTGATCGCCGTCTACGAGTTCAACCTCGCCGATCAGGTCGCCGCGACCATCAAGGCTGCCAACCGCGTCATCTCCCGGGCGACCGACATGGCCGCCGATCAGCTCGCCGCAGACATGAAGCAGGCCGAGGCGGACTGGGAGAAGTCCACGCAGGCCCGCCGGTGCCACCGCAGGCGGCCCGTTCGCCGGAAGCGGCAGAGGCCACGACCCCGACCGGAAGCTGACAGCGGGCCCGCCGCGCGCGGGTCAGGCAGTGGGGCCGGCCGGCGGCACCGGGGACAGGTGGTCGATGCGGTTGAGCGCATCGGCGGTCCACGGTCGGCCGGCGGCCAGCCCCCACAGCAACGCCCAGTTGATCCCGCCCCGCGGTGGCTGGACGCCGGGCCGCTGGCGGGGCAGTCGCACCCGCAGCGCGCCGGGGCGGATCGTGCAGCGCACCGGGGTCGGCAGGTGGACCGTCTCCCCGTCGATGCCCACCGGAACGGTGGCCTCGTCGGCGCGCACCACCACCTCCCGCGCCTGGGTCTGGAGCCTCCCCCGCTGGGCGGCGCCGTTCAGCAGCCGCACGGCCTGCCGGGCGCTGTCCACCCGGACGGCGATCACCCCGAGCACACCGCGGTCGAGCCGGGGCCGCCGGCCCATCCCCGCAAGGTCGGACACGTCGTAGGGGCCGTTGCTGATCAGCAGCGCCTGCGGCCCGTCGACGGCCACCCCGTCAGCGTCGGCCACCAGGTGCGCACCCCGGCGGCCGCTGAGCAGGTCGGGCAGCGCGTCCAGCGTGGTGCCGCGCTTGTCGTCGCGGTAGGCCGGGTTCTCCACGATCTCGGCGTAGGCGCCGAAGCTGGCGTTGTTCACGAACGGTCTCCCGTTCACCTCCCCCAGGTCGACCCGCGCCTCCACCCCGTCGGTCAGCGCGTCGAGGCAGCGGGCCGGATTCTCGCGATCCAGGCCGAGGTCGAGGGCGAAGTGGTTGCGGGTGCCGGCGCTGATCACCAGGAACGGCACGTCGTGCTCGGCGGCGACCTGCGCCACCAGCGCCTGCGTGCCGTCCCCGCCGGCCACGCCGAGCAGGTCCGCACCCCGGGCGACGGCGTCCTGGGCGAGCTGCTGGACGTCGGTGCCCGGCCGGTCGATCAGCGCCACCTCCACGCCGAGCGCCTCCGCCCGCTGCTGCAATCCGAACCGGACGACCTTTCCGCCTCCGGAGCGCGGATTCATGATGACGAACGGTCGCCGGGCGTCGGGGGCATCGACGACCGGTAGCGCCCAGGCAGACCGATCCGGACGCAGCGCGGTGCCTCCGGCCAGCACCGCGGCGAGCAGCAGCCCTGCGGCCAGCACGGCCACCCAGAGCAGGTGCGCCGCGATGAACAGCGCGAGCGCCACCAGCGGGGCGCCGATCACGAGGGCCAGGGCCAACCAGCGCAGCGCCCCGCGCTGCTGCAGGAACCAGAAACCGGCCGCCGCGACCACGACGACGGTCCCGACGGTCACCAGCACCAGCCAGATGCCGCGCCGTCCGGCAAACCCCAGCAACACGGCCGCCGCGAGCACGACGAGCCCCAACGAGGCCCGCGCCCACCAGCCCCGGGAACGCAACGAGTCCAAGCCACACCTCCCGGCGTCGACGCTCGGCCCCTGAGAACGCTCGCCGCCCGGGGCGGCCGTGTGATCACCCCCGTAGGACGAATCAGGCCGGGCTGAGGCGCTCCGTACGGGGCAGGACGACCTCGTCCTCGTCGTCGTCCCGGACATCGGCGGCGGAGACGACGATCATCGGATCCGGGTTGCCGACGACGTCCTCGCGGCGGCCCGTGTAGTCCAACCGCGACAGCACGTGCCGCATGGCCTCCAGGCGAGCCCGCTTCTTGTCGTTGCTCTTGATCACCGTCCACGGAGCATCCGCCGTGTCGGTGTGCGTGAACATCGCTTCCTTGGCGGCGGTGTATTCGTGCCACCGGTCCAGCGACGCCAGGTCCGTGGGTGAGAGCTTCCACTGCCGGACCGGGTCGATCTGGCGGACGATGAACCGAGTCCGTTGCTCGCCCCGGGAGACGGAGAACCAGAACTTCACCAGGTGGATGTGGCTGCGGATCAGCATCCGCTCGAACTCCGGGACCTGGAGCACGAACTCCTCGTACTCACCGGGCGTGCAGTAGTCCATCACGCGCTCGACGCCGGCCCGGTTGTACCAGGAACGGTCGAACAACACGATCTCCCCGGCCGCCGGGAGATGCTGCACGTATCGCTGGAAGTACCACTGGGTGCGTTCGCGTTCCGACGGCTTGTCCAGCGCCACGACGCGAGCACCCCGCGGGTTGAGGTGCTCGGTGAACCGTTTGATCGTGCCGCCCTTGCCCGCGGCATCTCGGCCCTCGAACAGCAGCAGCACCTTCTGTCCGGTGTCCTTCACCCAACCCTGGAGCTTGAGCAGTTCGATCTGCAGTCGGCGCTTCTCGAGTTCGTACTCCCGACGCTGCATGCGCTCGGGGTACGGATAGCCCTCACGCCACGTCTCGACGCGCATCCCGCTGGGGTCGATCAGCTCGCGGTCGTCGTCCCAGTCCTCGTCCGAGTTCTCATCAGGCAGGTCGTTGAGCCGCCACTGGCTCAGATCGATGACGTCCGCCGGCTCGCCGCCGACGGAGAAGAACCGGGGATGCGCAGTCACGGCGGTCAGGCCGGATCGCCGACACCCGCGGCCAGCCATTCCGTCGCCGCCCCCAACTCAGCGACCGGGAAGGCCCGGATGTGGCCAGGAACCAGCACGGAGAGCACGCGGAGCGCGGGGCGGAGCCAGTCCTCGTCGCTGACCACGGCGACCCGCTCGTACGAGCTGTGGTGACGTGCGGCGAACTTCATCTCCTCGCCCAGCGTCTCGCTCTCGTACTCCCGGAGTTCGGGACCGAGCAGGTAGAGCAACCGGATCTTGCGGCCGGCGGCGATCTCCCGGCGCAGGACAGGTTCGACGGCGTCCTCGAAGTCGTCGTCCTCGACCTTCCCGAGCGCCTCGAAGCCGATCGTGCCCGCAGGCATGGCCGGTATCTGCTTGAGCATTCCGCTCTCCCCTTCTCGCGCCTGTCCATGCAACCCCGCGTGGCGTCGCTCGGCCGTCACCTCACAGCGAGGCCTCGCAGGCCCATTCATCCCTGACTGCCCAGGCGGCGCCTCATCCGCGAGAGGTGACACCGCGCCGGTCACGGATACAGCGGGGCTCCTGGGCGAACCGTCCTGACCAGTACCGACCGGAGAAGGCTGAGAATCGACGTGCCGATCAGGAGGTTGACGATCGAGGTGGCGATGCGCCCCACCAGAGTTCCCTCCAGCGCGAACGGCAGGACGACGCCGACCAACGTGGCCAGGCCGATGATCCAGCCCAGGAACGCCTGCGGACGCGGTGCGGACAACGCCAGCAGGTGGGCGATGAGGGTGGCCACCAGGGCCAGCACTGCCGCCGTCACCGCGTACTGCACCGCGAACGAGCCGCCGATCGGGAGGAGGGGTGGCCTCACCATGGTCACGTTGAACAATCCCTCGGCGATCAGCACCCCGACGAGCCCGACGAGCGCCGCCACGGCGGCGGTCGCGGCTCCCCCCGCCCACAGGCGGCCGGCGTCGATGACCGGCCGCCCGGAGGCGGGGCCCGATCGTGGCGGGGTCATGGCCGGAGGTCCGACGCGGAGCTGGTGGCCGCCCGGGGGTCACGCCGGATCCAGCGCGGGCGACAGTCGTACGGCCCTGACAGTGACGGTCTCATCCGCGTGCCCCTCCGGGTGTCGGTCCGCTCACCATGCCTCCGCGCAGGAGGACCGGCGTCGTCCGGAAAGGGCGAACGCCATCAGTCGGCACGCGGTCGGGAGGCAGGGGCGTCGCGCAGCCCAGCGTCAGTGGGTCTCGGACCGGGTCTGGCGGGCCGCCGGCGATTCGTCAGGTCGGGGTGATGCCCGCCGGTCGGCTGCCCAGAAGTCTTCAGCGAATCGGGACACGCACGAGCCGAGGCCTGACATGACAGCACCGATCCGGACCCTCCCGGACTTCGCCACGCTCGATCGTCGCATCGCCGACGCCCTCGGGGCGCTGCGCCTCGCCCGCGTTGCAAGCGCCCGCTACAGGAACAGCGACTCCGTTCGCGCCGAGCAGGACGCCGAGTCGCGACTGAACGGGCTTCTGGAGTGCCGGCACGTCGCCCGGCTCAGGTGAGGGACGCCGGATCGCCCTGGACTCTGTTCGTCGCGGGGCGGCTCGGCCTACGGCTCCTGCCCCGGCTCCGAGGCGGACTCGGACGGGAGGCGACGCAGGAGGCGGTAGACCTGAGCCAGCACGTCGAAGCCGACCTCGCAGCCGGTGAGGCAGTCGAACTCGACCGGACGGCACTCGCCCGACGCCCCGCCGGTCCCGAGCACCCGCGACCAGCCCACCGCCGCGACGCCGCCGCACCGAGGGCACACCTCCCACGTCACCCGTTCACTCATGCGTCGTTCTTCGTGGAACGCCGGTCCGCGACCTCGTCGACGAGGTCCGCCCCGACCTGGAAGACGATCGCCGCAACGGTCCCCACGGCGGACGGGCAATCCCCTCGCCGTCGTCGGCGTGCGCTCCAGCCGTCGGCGATCTGCGCAGTAGCGGAGGCGAGCGTGACGGCGTCGGACCCGGCCAGGAGGGCCAGGATCTCGCGTCGGATCGCGACGGTGAGGACGGTGGGGCGGGCGGAGACGGGCGTCTCGAGCAGCGGGAAAGGCATCGTCGACAACCCTGCCAACGCGCACCGGCGAGCGCAGTACCGCCGGGGACAGAAGGCTTACCCTCTGGGGACTCGGCGAAGGCGGCCCTGATGCCTCCCTGCATCCGCTGCGCATCCCTCGATGGATTCGTCGAGCTGGCGGAGTCCCTCGGTCTGGATCCGGCGCGCCAGGTCGCTCGGGCCGGGCTCGACATGGCCGATCTGGCTGCCCCGGAGAAGTGGATCCCGGCGGCCGCTGCCGCGTGGCTGCTGGAGATGTCGGCCGAGGACTCCGGTTGCGAGGACTTCAGCCTGCGGCTGTCGGAGCGGCGTCGGCTGGCCATGCTGGGTCCGCTGAGCGTGGTCCTCCGGGAGGAGCCCGACCTGCGCAGCGCGCTCCTCCTGCTGATCAGGTACGAGTACAGCTACAACGAAGCGATCTCCCTGCAGTTGGCCGAGGCGGACGGGCTGGCCACGATCCGGGTGTGGCTCGGCTTCGGCGAGCCCGCCCCCACCCGACAGGGTCTGGAGCTGGCCGTCGCGAGCCTCCTCGGGGTCATCCGGCTGCTGGTGCGAGCCGACTGGCAGGCGCAGGCGGTGTGCTTCTCCCACTCAGCGCCCGAGCGGCTCGGCACGCACCGGCGGCTGTTGGGCCCGCGGATCCAGTTCGACCACGAGTTCAGCGGACTCGTGTTCCGCGCCGGCGAACTCGCCGACACCAACGTGCTGGCGGACCCGCTGCTGCAGTCCGTACCGCCCGCAACTGTTGAAGGCGGTGCCGTCGCCACGTCCCCGGACCGTGGCCGATCAGGTCCGGGAACTGGTCGAGACCCTGCTTCCGGTGGGGCGCTACTCGATGCGGCAGGTCGCCCACGGCCTGGGCCTCACGCCCCGCACCCTGCGTCGTCGCCTCGAGGCGGAAGACGAGAACTACGCGTCGATCGTGAACGAAGCGAGGACCACGCTGGCCGAGCGGTACCTCACCAACGACCGCCTCTCGCTCACGGACATCTCCGGCCAGCTCGGCTTCGCCGCCCCCAGCGCCTTCTCCCGCTGGTTCCGCGACCGGTTCGGCATCAGCCCCACCGAGTGGAGGCGGGCATCCCAGGTCGTCCTCCTCGACACCGGATCGTACCGCTCTCCGGCGCGCGGCGGCCGGGGTGTCGCTCGACATCACGACCTGCAACGCTGCCCCACGTCCGGCCGACGACCAGAGGAGCAGCCAGTGGGCGCCATCAAGGTCCACGAGTTCACCACCGTCGACGGCGTGGTCGACGCCCCCATGTGGACGAGGGACTACGGGTTCCCCGACGACCTGGCCGCCACGATCGGCACCCTGACCGGCTCGTCGTCGGGCATCCTGCTCGGCCGCACCACGTTCGAGATGTTCGCGCCGGCATGGTCCACCCGGACCGTCGAGGAGGACCCGGGCGCCCCGTTCTTCAACGACACGACCAAGTACGTCGTCTCCTCGACCCTCGACGACGCCGAGTCGGTCTGGTCGAACTCGACCGTCGTCGGCGCTTACGACGCCGACCGGCTCCGGGCGCTCAAGGACGGGGTCGGGGACCTGTACGTCAGCGGCAGTGCCACCCTCGTGCGGGCCATGCTGGCCGACGGGCTGGTCGACGAGCTGCACCTGTTCGTCTACCCGCTGGCGGTCGGGACCGGCATCCGGCTGTTCCCGGACGGCGCCCCGCGGACCCCGATGTCGCTGCTCGATGCCGAGAAGCTGAGCAACGGGGTCGCCCACCTGACCTACGGCCCGGCAGCCGTCGCCGGCTGAGCCCGGCCGTCCCCGGCGGCAGGCGTTCTACGGCGTCCAGAAGGCACGCCACCACCGCCGGAGACCGAGGACGTCCGCTGGGCGCGTCGAGCGATGGGCGGGCGGTGCCTCCTCGCCCATGGCCTGCAGCTCGGCGAGGTGCTTCGCCGCCATGCTCATGGCCTCCGTCGGCGGTGTCGCGTCGTGCGGAACCGGCGGCGGGACGGCGTCCACGTCGATCGCCTCGGTGTCGGGGTGGGGATCCGCTGGGTCATGGACCCAGTTCAGCGGCGCGCGCGTGGGGTCGATGATCGACGCCCTGGCTTCCTCGTAGCCCTGCTGGATGGCGGCCAGTTGCGGCGCGGCCGCGTCGTCGACCACGAAGTTCTCGACGGCGTCGCCGCCCTGGGTCGGCTCGGTGCTCGTGGGGTGGGTCATGGAGTCCCTCCTGGTCCCGCTGGTCGCCTGTGCGACGGCGGTGGGCTGGGCCTGGCGAGATGGCCGCGCCGCGCCGGCCGCCCGCGCCCACTGGGAAGAGCACGGGAAGTTGCCGGGCGCGGCCATCTCACTCCTGTCATCGCCGCCGACGGATGAAGGGGTGCGCCCGCGCACCAACTTTCTGCGATCGGTCTGCGGGCGGCCGTCAGCTGTAGCGAGCGACGAAGTTGGCCAGCATGCGGCCGGGCTCGGTGACCACCGACGGCTGCAGCCGGGCGATGAGGGCGTCGAGCTCGGCGGGCGGGAAGTAGCCGTAGTTCTGGTAGACGTGCACGCGGGTCAGCAGGCCCGGCAGGTCCAGCTCCGGGTGGAACTGGGTCGCGTAGACGTTCCGCTTGACCCGGAACATCTGGACCGGACAGCCGGCCGACGTGGCCAGCAGCACCGCCGACGGCGGCAGCACGCTGCACGCCTCCTTGTGCCCGACGAACGCGTCGAACTCCGCGGGCATGCCGTCGAGCAGCGGATCGGCCAGGCCGTCCGGCGTGAGCTCGATGCACGCAGCCGAGATCGGCTCGGCGTAGGTGCGGTCGATGACCCCGCCCTGGTGCACACCGAGCGTGCCGATGCCGTAGCAGGCGCCGAAGAAGGGGAAGTCGCGGTCGACGATCCGGTCGAGCAGCAGCCCCATCTCCCGCTCGACGCGGTGCTGCACCGACGACTTCAGCTCCGGTGGATCGCTGGAGTTGAACGGCCCGCCGCCGATGAGCACCCCGGAATAGGCGTCCAGGTCGAGCTCGGGCAGCGGCGCGGCCTCCATGCGGATGCGGTGCAGCTCGGCCTCGGCCAGGCCGCTGCACCGCAGGAACGCCTCGTACTCGCCCTCGGCCGCGACGTCCTCCGCGCGGGAGGAGAGCAGGAGGAAGGGGCGCACGACCGCCAATCCTAGGTTCGCGCGTCCGCGCACTCTCGGAACTGTGCGCTGGCCCTCAGGCGGCGACCGCTGGTCCGGCCCGGTCATGCGTGAGGGCCGGTAGCGTCCGGCCGTGAGTCCTTCCGTCCGTCTCGCGGTCGGACTCGTCGCCCTGGTCGCGATCGCGGTGGCCGTGCTGACCGTCGGGCGGGTGGGCCAGCGCCGCGCCGTCCTCGTCGCCGCCGCCCGGGCACTCGTGCAGCTGACGGTCGTCGCGCTGGCGCTGCGGGGCGTCTTCGCCGCCCCCGGCCTGGTCGTGATCGTCCTCGCCGTCATGTTCTCGGTGGCGACGTGGACGGCGACGCGCCGGCTGCGGGGGATCCCGGGTGCGGGCTGGGCCGTGGTCCTCGCGTGCGGCGCCGGCGCAGCGGTGAGCATCGGTCTCATCTGCGGCCTGCCGATCCTCGACCGGTCGGTGCGCACGCTGGTGGCGGTCTCCGGGATCGTCATCGGCGGCACGATGACGGCCGCGACGCTCACCGGACGACGGCTGCTCGACGGCCTGCGCCGGCGACGCGAGGAGGTCGAGGCCTGGCTCTCGCTCGGCGCCACCCCGCGTCAGGCGGTGGTGGCCATCGCGCGGGACGCCGCGGCCGAGGCCCTGGTCCCCGCCCTGGACCAGACCCGGACGGTCGGACTCGTGACCCTGCCCGGGGCGTTCGTCGGCGCGCTGCTGGGCGGGGCGAGCGCGGTCGACGCCGCCCGCTTCCAGATCGTGGTGCTGGTCGGGTTGCTGTGCGCGCAGTCCATCACCGCGGTCGCCCTGGCCTGGCTCCTCGGTGCGCCGACGACCCTGCCGGAGGTCGAGACCGCGCCGGCGCAGCGCTAGCCCCAGACCTCCTCGGCGGTCTCGACGATCAGCGCCAGCTTGGCGATCTGCTCGTCGCGGGTGAGCGCGTTGCCCTCGACGGTGGAGGAGAACCCGCACTGCCCCGACAGCGCCAACTGCTCCAGCGGCACGAACCGCGACGCCTCGTCGATCCGCCGCTTGAGGTCGTCCTTGCTCTCGAGCTCCGGGCGCTTCGTCGTCACCAGGCCGAGGACGACGCGCTTGCCCGGCGGCACGAAGCGCAGCGGCTCGAAGCCACCGGACCGGGCGTCGTCGTACTCGAGGAAGAAGCCGTCGACCTCCAGCCCGCCGAACAGGGCCTCGGCGACGAAGTCGTAGCCGCCCTCGGCGACCCACGACGAGCGGAAGTTGCCGCGGCACATGTGGGTGGTGACCGTCAGCCCCTCCGGGCGTCCGGCCAGCGCCTTGTTGATCTGGCGGATGTAGCGCTCGTGCAGGTGCTCGGCGTCCCGCCCCTGGGCCGCGAGCTCCGCGCGCTGTGCGGGGTCGTTGAGGTAGGCCAGGCTGGTGTCGTCGAACTGCAGGTACGTGCAGCCCTGCGCGGCGATGCCCTGGACCTGCTGGCTGTAGGCGGCCGAGAGCGCCTCCCAGAACTGGTCCTCGTCGGGGTAGACGTCGGGATCGATGGCCGCCGCGCCGCCGCGGTAGTGGACCATCGACGGCGAGGGGATGGTCAGCTTCGCCGTCTGCCCCTCCCCCACCACCGACTGGAGGAACGCGAAGTCGGGCCCGAAGATCGGCTCGTCGATCCGCAGCGGCCCGTCGACGTGCAGCCCGGCCGGCGTGAAGTCGATCGTCCCGTCCTTGTTGTGGAAGTGGACGACGATGTTCTGGTCGGTCACCTTCGTGATGCCGCCGATCGCGTAGATGAAGTCCATGTGCCACGAGGCGCGGCGGAACTCGCCGTCGGTGGCCGTCCGCAGCCCGACGTCGGCCTGCATCCGCACGACGTCGCGGATCGCCTCGTCCTCGATCCCGCGCAGCTCGTCGGCGTCGATCTCACCGGCGGCGTGCTTCGCGCGGGCGTCGAGCAGGTTCTGCGGGCGCAGCAGGCTGCCGACGTGGTCGGCGCGGAACGGCGGTCCGGAGGCATCGGTCATGCGCTCCACCCTGGCCCAGCCGACGGCGCAGCGCAGCCCCTCAGCCGCCGACGGCCTGCCTGACCAGCAGGGCCGCGGTGGCGCGCGCGGTCTCGGCCGCCTCGGGATCGGCGTCCAGCGCCCCGCTCGACAGCGCCCCGTCCAGCAGCAGCGCGAGTGCGCGGGCCAGCTGCTCGGGCTGTTCGGCCCCGGCCTCCTGGGCGAGGTCGCGCAGCCAGGCGAGCACCCGCTGCTTGTGGACGACGGTGCGCGCGTGCGGGCCGGTACCCGGCGCCGACTCCGCGGCGGCGTTGATGAAGGCGCAACCGCGGTAGCCGTCCCGCCGGCAGGCCGTGGCGAGCGCGTCGAACAGCCCCACCAGCTGGGCGGCCGGGTCGGGCCCGGCCGCCTCGGCGGCCGCGTGCAACTGGCCGGTCCAGACCCCGTCCACCTTCTCCAGGTAGGCCACGACCAGGTCGTCCTTCGCCGGGAAGTGCTTGTAGAAGGTTGCCTTCGCCACCCCCGACTCGGCGATGATCGTGTCGACGCCGACCGCGCGCAGCCCTTGGCGTAGAACAGCCGGAACGCCGTCTCGAGGATGCGCTCGCGCGCGGCGCTCGGCGGCGCTGTCGCCACGGCGGTCATCCCAGCCTCCCGGTGATCGAGGACCCACGGAATGATACAGACTCGTCTGTCTACCACCCCGCGCCACGGACTGCGGGCACCCCTACCGGGGCAGCAACCCGGCCACGAGCAGGGCCCACACGGCCGCGAGATCAGACCCGAGTGCCGGATCTCCCCATTCGTCGGCGTGCGCCGGGTGGTGGAACCGGGCCGTCGCCTGGAAGACGGCGCGCCCGGTCACCGCGGGGTCGGTCGCGGCGAGCTCCCCGGACGCGACGCCGTCGGCGACGATCCGGGCGGCCTGACCGGCAAGGTGGTCGACGTGCGCCGCCACCACCTCGCGCGCCTCCTCCGTGAGCTGCCGGAAGGTGGCGAACAGCTCGGCGTCCTCCCGCGCCATGCGCTGCTTGGTCGACGCGAGGGAGTCCAGCCAGCGCCCCAGCCGCTCGACCGCCGCCCCCGGTCCGGCGACGATCTCCTCGAGCGGGGATGCCACCCGGGCGAGCCAGCGCTCAGCGACCGCGTCGCGGAGGGCCGCCTTGCTGGGGAAATGCCGGTAGACGCTGCCGTGGCTGACGCCGAGCGCCTTGGCCACGTCGACGACGGTCGTCTTGGCCGGCCCGAACCGCCGCAGCACGTCCTCGGCCGCGAGCAGGATCGCGTCCGCCGTCAGCACCCCGCTGTCGGCAGTCACGACCGTTCGCTGTCCAGGAACGCCATCTGCCCGGCGTCGTAGCGCGTGCCGGCGACGGCGTCGCCGGGGACGGCGGCCTCGATCGCGGCCAGGTCCTCGGCGCTCAGAACGAGCGCGAGCGGCCCCCAGGGATTCCGCGAGCCGGTCGCGGCGCCGCGCACCCACCAGCGGGACGACGTCCCCGCCGCGGCTCAGCACCCACGCGATCGCCACCTGGGCGACCGTTGTGCCCTTGGTCTCGGCGATGACCCGCAGCGCCTCGACCAGGGCGAGGTTGCGCTCCAGGTTCTCGCCGGTGAAGCGCGGCAGGTGCGCACGGAAGTCGCGAGCCTGCCGATCGGCCGACCAGTGGCCGGACAGCAGCCCCCGGGAGAGGACGCCGTACGCGGTGACGCCGATGCCGAGTTCGCGGGCAGTCGGGAGGATCTCCTCCTCGATCCCCCGCGAGATCAGCGAGTACTCGATCTGCAGATCGCAGATCGGGTGCACGGTCGCTGCACGCCGCAGCGTGTCGGCGCCCACCTCCGACAGGCCGATGTGCCGGACGTACCCCTGCTTCGACCAGGTCGGCGAGCGCACCGACGGTCTCCTCGACCGGCACGGCCGGGTCGAGGCGGGCGGGGCGGTAGACGTCGACGTGATCGGTGCCGAGGCGGCGCAGCGTGTAGGCGAGCGAGTTCTTGACCGCGAGCGGTCGGGTGTCGGCGCCGAACCAGCCGCCGGCCGGATCGCGGAGGACGCCGAACTTCACGCTGATGACGACGTCCTCACGGTTCCGGCCGCGCAGCGCATCCCGGAGCAACAGCTCGTTGTGACCCATCCCGTAGAAGTCGCCGGTGTCCAGGAGCGTCACCCCCGCGTCGAGGGCGGCATGAATGGTGGCGATGCTCTCGGCTTCGTCGGCCGGGCCGTACAGGTCGGACATGCCCATGAGGCCGAGCCCGATAGCTGACACCCGGGGACCCGTCATGCCGAGCGAACGGGCGGTGAGAGAAGTCGTCGTCATGGCGCCCACGATAGGAGTGACGACTGACAGATGTCAAACTCTGTCAGTCACCCAGCACGGAACGCCCTCCTGGCAGTAGACAGACCTGTCTGCTACGTTTCTCGCACGCCGACAGACGGACCCGTCTGTCTCCCCCGTCCTCGCAAAGGAACTCTTCATGAAGATCGCTGTTCTCGGTACTGGCATGGTCGGCCAGGCCGTCGCCGCGAAGCTGTCCGACCTCGGGCACGAGGTCACGATCGGCACGCGCGACCCGCAGGCGACGCTGGCCCGCACCGAGCCCGACGGCATGGGCAACCCGCCCTTCTCCGCCTGGCACTCCGGCCACTCCGCGGTGCGGCTCGCGCCGTTCGCCGAGGCCGCCGCGCAGGCCGAGGTCGTCGTCAACGCGACCAATGGCGGCGTCTCGATCGACGTGCTGACCCTGGCCGGGGCCGCGAACCTGGCGGGCAAGGTGCTGCTCGACATCGCCAACCCGCTCGACTTCTCCCAGGGCTTCCCCCCTACCCTGTTCGTCAAGGACACCGACTCGCTCGGCGAGCAGATCCAGCGCGCGTTCCCCGACGTCCGGGTGGTCAAGGCGCTCAACACGATGACCGCCGCGCTCATGGTGGAGCCGGGTCTGGCCGCCGGCGGCGACCACTCCGTCTTCGTGTCCGGCGACGACGAGGTCGCGAAGAAGACCGTCATCGACCTGCTGCAGAGCATCGGTCACACCGACGTGATCGACCTCGGCGACCTCTCCACCGCCCGCGGCACCGAGATGCTGCTTCCGGTCTGGCTGCGCCTCATGGGTGCACTGGGCACCCCCATGTTCAACTTCAAGATCGCCCGCTGACACACCGACGGCAGAAGGAGAGGACGCGATGACCCAGCCCGGAGCGATGGCCGGCCGGACGGCGCTGATCACCGGAGGCACCGGCGGCATCGGCAAGGCGACCGCCGTGGGCCTCGCCGGGCTGGGCGCGCGCGTCGCGATCACCGGCCGGGACCGCCGCCGCGCGGACGAGGCAGCCGCCGAGATCCGCGCCGCCGGCGGTCCGGAGGTCGACGTGTACATCGCGGACATGTCGTCCCAGGAGGAGGTGCGGCGGCTCGCGTCGGAGGTCCTGGAGACGCTCCCCCGGCTCGACGTCCTGGTGAACAACGTGGGCGGCTACTGGAACACCCGTCGCGTCACCGCCGACGGCCTCGAGCACACGTTCGCGCTCAACCACCTCGCGCCGTTCCTGCTCACCAACCTGCTGCTCGACCGGTTGCGGCAGGACGCACCGTCCCGGGTCGTCACCGTGTCCTCCGGCGCGCAGGCGATGGGCCGGATCGACTTCGCCGATCTCCAGGGTGAAGGGAAGTATTCCGGGCAGCGCGCCTACAACCAGTCCAAGCTGGCCAACGTGCTCTTCACCTACGAGCTGGCCCGCCGGGTGGAAGGCACCGGCGTCAGCGCCAACGTGCTGCACCCGGGGGTGGTCCGGACGGCGTTCGGCGCTGAGGACCCCGGCGCCGTCCAGCGGCTGTTCGTCCCGCTCGCGCGGCTGTTCATGAAGACCCCCGAGCAGGGTGCCGCCACCTCGATCCACCTCGCTTCCGACCGCGAGCTCGATCACGTCTCCGGCCGGTACTTCGCCAACCGCAAGCCCAAGCGGTCGTCCGCGCGCAGCTACGACGAGGCCGTGGCCGCCCGCCTCTGGCAGGTCAGCGCCGAGCTCGTCGGCCTGTCGTCGGATCGCCCCGCCCCCAGCCCGATGGACGTCCCATGAAGGTCGGCGTCCACCTGGTGAACTTCACGCTTCCCGGCGGGCCGCCGTCGATCGGCCCGACGATGGCCGCCGTCGCCCAGGCCGTCGGCGACGCCGGGGTGCACAACGTGTCGCTGATGGACCACTACTTCCAGCTGGAGATGATGGGTTCGGCCGACCAGCCGATGCTGGAGGGGTACACCAGCCTGGGCTTCCTCGCCGGTCTGACCACGACCGCCGAGCTGCAGCTGCTCGTCACCGGCGTCACGTACCGCCATCCCGGCCTGCTGGCCAAGATCGTGTCCACCCTTGACGTGCTGTCGGGCGGCCGGGCCGTCCTCGGCATCGGAGCCGCCTGGTACGAGCGCGAGCACCGGGCGCTCGGCGTCGACTACCCGCCGCTGGCCGAGCGGTTCGAGCGGCTGGAGGAGACGCTGCAGATCGTCCGGCAGATGTGGAGCGAGGACCACGGGCCGTTCGACGGCCGGCACTATCGGCTCGCCGAGACCCTCAACTCGCCTCAACCGCTGCGCACCCCGCCGATCATGATCGGCGGTGGTGGCGAGAAGAAGACGCTGCGGCTGGTCGCGAAGTACGCCGACGCGTGCAACCTGTTCGCCGGTCCGGACCCCGCCGGACCGGCCGAGATGTCGCGCAAGCTCGACGTGCTCCGCGAGCACTGCACGCTCGAGGGCACTGACTACGGCCGCATCCGGAAGACGGTGCTCTACACCGCCCCACTGGCACCCGGCGCGGAGGCGGCGGCGCGGTTCACGGAGACGATGGCCGCCTACGCCGCCGTAGGAATCACCGAGGTGCACGTCATGCCGCTGCAGGGCGACCCGGTGGGATTCGTCGGCAACCTCGGCGAGCACGTGATCCCGCGCCTTGCCGACTTGTGACTCACGGCCGCAGCACCGACGGCAACCCGAACAGGGCGAACATCGAGTACCCGAACGTCGTGATCTCGGCGATCTCGCCGTCCTCGATCCGGAGCACGTCCATCTTGAAGCCCCGGAACTCGGTGTCCCCGAACCGCCGCAGGTAGCTGGCCGCGGCCGGCATCCGGTTCGCCGAGGTCGGCAGCAGGCGCCAGTCGCCCTCCCGCTCCGGCCCGAAGGCACGCTCCAGCAGCGGGGCGACCGCGTCCAGCCCGTCGAAGCACATCGGCGCCGGCGGCATGGTGACCCGGAGGTCGGTGGCCGCCGCCGAGACGGCCGCCGCCGCGTCGCAGCGCTGGTGGGCGTCGATGAACCGGTCGAGCAGCTCGCGCTCGGCCGCGCTGGGCGGAGCCGCGGTCCAGTCGTTGCGGTGCGAGGGCAGGTGCTGCTGCATCGTCGTCCGGGCCCGCTGCAGCGCGCTGTTGGCCGCCGCGACGCTGGTCTCCAGCAGCGCCGCCGTCTCGATCGCCGGCAGACCCAGCACCTCCCGGGCGAGCAGGGCGGCCCGCTGCCGCGGCGGCAGCACCTGCAGGGCCGCGAGGAACGCCAGCTCGATCGTCTCCCGCGCCACCGCCACGGCGTCCGGCTCGTCCTCGGCCGACGGGATCTGGTCGAGCAGCCGGTCCGGGTAGGGCGTCAGCCAGCCGACCTCGGCGTACGAGGTCATCTCCGGCACCTGGCGCTTGCGCGCCTGGATCAGGTCGATGCAGACGTTGGTGGCGATCCGGTACAGCCAGGCCCGCAGGTGCTGCCCGTCGAACGTCGCCCGGCTGCGCCAGGCGCGGAGGAACGTCTCCTGGACGGCGTCCTCGGCGTCGTCGAACGACGCGAGCATCCGGTAGCAGTGCACGTGCAGCTCCCGCCGGTGCCGCTCGGTGGCCGCCTCCAGGTCGGCGTCGGTCAGCGTCGCCGGGTCAACCGGCATTCCGTTCGCCCTCCTGGACCGCCCAGGTGTTGCCGTCGGGGTCGTCGAAGAAGATGAACGAGCCGAACTTCTGCCGCGCCGGGTCCGGTCCCGGGACCATGCCGCCGCCCTCGAAGTGGACGATCCCGCCGTTGGCGATGCCCTGGGCCTCGAGGTGGGCGTGCGCCGCCTCGATGTCGGAGACGACGAACTGGTTGCCCTTCACCGAGCCGGGCGCCACGTCGCTGCCCACGCCCTTGCCGAAGATGATCGAGCAGGCCGATCCCGGCGGGGTGATCTGCACGATCCGGAAGGCCTCGCCCGCCTCGTGGTCGACGTCCACCGGGAACCCCAGCTTGTCGGCGTAGAACTCCTTGGCGCGGTCGACGTCGGCCACCGGCACGATGACGACTTCCAGCTTCCAGTCCATGTCCTGCTCCTTCGCTCCGGGCCGTCCGGCCCTGCTGTTCGTCGGTGAACAGTGGAACCGGAGGCGCCGGGAGAACTCATCGGTGGGGCGATGATCCGGCGGATCGACGGGGTCAGGCGTGGAATGGGACCCCCGCGGGGAACGCGGTGGTCGTGTCGCCGAGGAGGAGTGCGCGGTAGGTGGCGATCGGCCGCCTCCTCCAGGTTCAGCGCCCGGCGGTAGGCCGTGCCGATGTCCTCACCGAGGGCCGAGCAGCCGTGGTGCGACAACACGACGCAGTCGTGCGCTCTCGCCTGCTCGGCGGCGCCGTCGGCCAGCTCGTCGGACCCGTTCGGGAAGTAGGGCACGGTGCCGACGGACCGCACGTAGACGGCGTGGTCGAGGGTGAACAGCCGGATCGGGTGCCCGAGCGCGTCGACCAGGACGGTGTGCTGCGGGTGCAGGTGCACGATCGCGTTGACGTCCGGCCGGGCGAGGTAGGTCCGCTGGTGCAGCTTCCACTCCGTCGACGGCCGCTCGGCACCGCCGACGACCTCCCCGCCGAGGGTGAGCACGCTGAAGTCGGCGGCGGTCAGCCGGTCGAGCCAGGTGCCGGCGGCGGTCACCACGAACTCCGCCTCGTCGGGCAGCCGACCGGAGAGGTTGCCACCGCTGGCCAGCACGAGCCCGCGTGCCACGGCGGAGCGGCCCACCTCCACGAGCTGGTCGACCACCTCCGCGCGCGTCCTCGGCGGCCTCATGCCGCGAAGTACGAGGCCACGTCGGTCGGCGCGAACCGCCCGCGGTCGGTGACGACGGCGCTCACGAACCGCGCCGGCGTCACGTCGAAGGCCGGGTAGATCCCGGTCACCCGCTCCGATGCGGTGCGCCGGCCGAGGCAGTGCAGGACCTCGCGGCCGTCGCGGTCCTCCAACTCGACGTCGGCGGCGGTCGGCGCATGCCGGTCCGGCGCCTGCACCAGGGCCACGAAGGGAACGCCGAAGGTGTGCGCCGCGATCGCGATCTGCAGCGTGCCGATCTTGTTGACGACGGCGCCGTCCATGGCGACCCGGTCCGCGCCGGTCACGAAGACGGTGACCTCGCCGCGGCTCATCAGGTGCGCGGCCATCCCGTCGGTGATCAGCCGCGTGGCCACGCCCATCTCGGCCAGGCTCTCGGCGGTCAGCCGGGCCCCCTGCAGGTAGGGCCGGGTCTCGGTGCAGATCGCGTCGATCCGCTTGCCCGCGCGCAGCACGGCCGCCACGGTCTCGGTCAGGTAGGTCTCCGCCCAGCAGTGGGTGAGCACGGTGGCGCCGTCGGGGATCAGGACGGCGGCGTGCTCGCCGAGCGCCCGGTAGCGCGCGAGGTAGCTCTCCCGGAGATCACCGGCCGCGCGCTCGACGGTGGCGGCCAGCGGCTGGTCCGCGGCGAGGGCGGCGGAGGCGGCCGCGAGCAGGTCGGTCACGGCGTCGCGGATGCCGTTGTTGGTGGGCCGGGTCGCGACCAGCCGCCGGCCCGCCTCGGTCATCAGCCGCCCGGCCTCGTCCGGCGGGAGCGGGTCCGCTGCCCGGGCGGCCAGCGTCATGCCACCCATGGCGGCGAACAGCGGGCCGAGGCTCTGGGTGACCATGTCCTCGATCGCCGTGGCCACGTCCTCGTACGAGTGGCACGTGACCCAGCTGCGCTCGAACGGGAACACCCGGCGATCGAGGATCCGCACCGCGTCCGCTTCGACCACCACGCTCTGCCCGACCAGCGTCGGGACGGGAACGTCCATCACGCCCTCCCCTCAGGGAATGGAAGCTCTACCTGCGTCGTCGACCGCGGAACGCATGTATAGCTTCCATTGCCTGGCGGGTCAGGTGCCGGTGATGTGCTCCGGGCGGATCGGCACCCGGCGCAGCGGCTTGCCGCAGGCGTCGCGCACCGCGGCAGCCACGGCCGGCCCGGACGAGATCGTGGGCGGCTCCCCCACGCCGCGCACGCCGTAGGGCGCGTGCGGATCGGCGTACTCGAGCACCTCCACCCGCATCGGCGGCATGTCGAGGATCGTCGGGATCAGGTAGTCGGTGAACGACGGGTTCCGCACGTGGCCGTCGGTCACCACGATCTCCTCCATCAGCGCCAGCCCCATGCCCTGCGCCGACCCGCCGTGGATCTGGCCGACGACGGCGTCCGGGTTGATCGCCTTGCCGACGTCCTGCGCCGTGTCCAGCGCGACCACCTTGACCAGGCCGAGCTCGACGTCGACGTCGACGACCGCCCGGTGCGCGGAGAACGCGAACTGCACGTGCGCATCGCCCTGCCCGGTCTCGGGGTCGATCGCGTGCGTGGGCCGGTGCCGCCACTCGACGGTCTCGTCGACGGCGTCGTCCCCGAGGACGTCGGCCAGCCCGGTGAGCACCTCGCCCGAGGTGCCGACGATCTTCTCGCCGTCCAGCCGCAGGTCCGTCGCGGGCCGGCCGAGGGACATCGACGCCCGCTCCAGCACCGCCGCGCGCACCGCCTCGCAGGCGGCCTTGACCGCGCCGCCGGTCACGTAGGTCTGCCGGGACGCCGACGTCGAGCCGCCGGACCCGACGGCGGTGTCCTTCGGGGCGACGACGACCCGCTCCACCCCCAGCTCGGTGCGGCAGATCTGCTGCTCGACGGTGATCAGGCCCTGGCCGACCTCGGCGGACGCCGTGTGCACCGTGGCCACCGCCTCGCCGCCGGTCATCTCCAGCCGCACCCGGGCGGTCGAGTAGTCGTCGAAGCCCTCGGAGAACCCGACGTTCTTGTAGGTCACCGAGTAGCCGACGCCACGGTGCACGCCCTCGCCGTGGGTGGTGTTGCAGACGGCCCCCGGGCACGACCGGATGTCGGAGGTGTCCGCCGGGGGCGGCATCGGCATGTCCCGGACGATCTGCAGGAGTTCGGCGACCGGCGCCGCGGAGTCGATGACCTGGCCGGTGATGTTGAGGTCGCCCTCGCGCATGCCGTTGAGCTGGCGGATCTCGACCCGGTCCATGCCGAGGGTGTCGGCGAGCTCGTCCATCAGCGCCTCGTGCGCGAAGGCGGCCTGCACGCAGCCGAACCCGCGCATGGCGCCGCACGGCGGGTTGTTCGTGTAGACGCCATAGGCGTCGACGGACACCGACGGGAAGCGGTACGGGCCGAGACCCAAGGTCCCCGCGTTGCCGACGACGGCCGCGGTCGAGGAGGCGTAGGCCCCGCCGTCGAGCAGCACGTTCGACTTCGCGTAGACCAGCGTGCCGTCGCGCTCGGCGCCGAACTCGAAGGTCATCCACGCCGGGTGCCGGTGCACGTGCCCGTAGAAGGACTCCTCGCGGCTGTAGCTCATCTTCACCGGCTTGCCGGTGCGCAGCGCCAGCAGGCAGGCGTGCACGTGCACCGAGAGGTCCTCGCGGCCGCCGAACGCGCCGCCGACGCCGGCGAGGGTCAGCCGCACCTTGTCGGCCGGCATCCCGAGCGCCAGGCAGATCTGCCGCTGGTCGACGTGCAGCCACTGGGTGGCGACGTAGAGGTCGACGCCGCCGTCCTCGGCCGGGACGGCGAGCCCCGACTCCGGGCCGAGGAACGCCTGGTCCTGCATGCCGACCTCGAAGTCGAGGGAGACCACGACCGGGGCGGTGGGTTCGGCCTCGCCGCGGCGGAGCTTGAGGTGCCGGACCAGGTTGCCCTGGTGGTGCACCGGCGGGGCGTCGTCGTCCATGGCCCGGCGGGGGTCGGTGACGGCCGGCAGGACCTCGTAGTCGACGGCGATCCGCGCGGCCGCCCGCCGGGCGGTCTCCGGGTGGTCGGCGGCCACGAGCGCCACCGGTTCGCCCTCGTAGCGCACGAACTCCGAGGCGAGCACCGGCTGGTCGGCGTGCTCGAGGCCGAAGGCGTTGTCCCCCGGCACGTCGTCGGCGGTCAGCACGGCCCAGACCCCGGGCACGGTGAGCGCTGCGGTGATGTCGATCCCCCGGATGCGGGCGTGCGGGTGCGGGCTGCGCAGCGTGACGCCCCAGCACATCTCGTCGTGCCAGAGGTCGCTGGCGTAGGCGAACTCGCCGGTGACCTTGAGCGTGCCGTCGGGGCGGAGCGGGCTGTCGCCGATGCGGCCGGCCGGCGGTGCCTGGGTCGTGACGCGGGTGCCCGCTTCGGTGGTCGCAACGGGCTGCGTGGGTGGGTCCGGCTGGTCATGCGCGTGGCCTGCCGCTCGGCGGCCAGGCGGACGGCGTCGAGGATCTTCTCGTAGCCGGTGCAGCGGCAGAGATTGCCGGCGAGCGCCTCGCGGATCTCCGGATCGCTCGGCCGCGGCACGCGGTTCAGCAGGTCGTGCGCGGCGACGACGAGCCCCGGGGTGCAGAACCCGCACTGGACGGCGCCGGTCTCGACGAACGCCTGCTGCACCGGATGGAGCTCCCCTCCCTCCGCCAGCCCCTCGACGGTGACGATGTCGCGGCCCTGCGCCTGGCCGGCTGCGACCAGGCACGCGCACACCGGCTCGCCGTCGAGGTAGACGGTGCACGAGCCGCACTCCCCCTGCTCGCAGGCGTTCTTCGAGCCGGGCAGCCCCATCCGCTCGCGCAGCACGTACAGCAGGCTCTCGCCCGGCCAGACGTCGTCGACCTCGTGCTCGGTGCCGTTGACCGTCGTGGTGATCCGCATGCTCAGGCCGCCTTCCGGTCGTGCTGGTACTCGTCCCATGCCCAGGTGACCGTGCGCCGCGCCATCACCGCGAGGGAGTGCCGACGGTAGGCGGCGGTGCCCCGGACGTCGTCGATGGGTGAGGCCGCGGCGGCGACGCGCTCACCGAAGGCCTGGGCCAGTGTCTCGGGCAGCTCGCCGCGCGAGGTCCAGAGCCCGGCGTCCGCCAGTTCGCCGGCCAGGAACTGCTCGGCCTCGAACGCGCGGATCGGGGTGGGTGCGGCCGAGCCGATGCCGGTGCCCACGGCCTGCCGGTCGGGGTGCAGCGCGCAGGCGAACGCCGACACGGCGATCACCATGGCGTTGCGGGTGCCGACCTTGCTGAACTGCTGCGGCCCGGTGGCGGAGGGGATGACGACGGCGGCGATGAGTTCGTCGGGCTCGAGGGCGTTGCGCTTCACGCCGGTGTAGAAGTCGGCGGCGGGCACGAGCCGCGTGCCGCGCGCGGCCGACTCCACCTCGACGACCGCCTCGGCGGCCAACAGCGGCGGGTGCGCGTCGCCGGCCGGGGACGACGAGCCGAGGTTGCCCCCGACGGTGCCGCGCATCCGGATCTGCGGCGAGCCCACCGTGCGGGAGGCGATCGCCAGACCCGGCAGCTGGGTACCGAGCTCCTCGATGACCCGCGCGTAGGAGACGCCGGCGCCGAGGCGAACGCGACCGTCGTCGACGGACCACTCCCGCAACTCCGGGACGCGGCCGAGATCCAGCAGGGCACCGGGGCGACGACGGTCGAAGTTGAGGTCGACCATGACGTCGGTGCCGCCCGCGATCGCCAGCGCGTCGGGTCGCTCCGCGCGCATGGCCAGGGCCTCGGACCACGTCGTCGGTTGCAGGAAGTCCATCCGCACTCCTCGCTCTGAAGCTGTCGTTGCAGGAAACAGCTCTGCACAGGGCGTGGCAAGGGCGCCACGAGCGTCGTGATCGCAACGATCATGACGACGCCCGGATCCGGACGCGCAACGGCCCCCGCCCCACGTGGGGCGGGGGCCGCGGCGTCAGCCCAGCGGTGCGGTCACAGCCCGGTGCGGGCCGCTCCCTCGGCGCGGGTGCCCGGACGGCGGCGCATCGACAGCGGCGTCGCGACGTCCTCCAGGGACTTGTTCTCGGCGTTGACGCCGAGGAACGCCGCGACCACCCCACCGAGGATCATGACGCCGGCGCCGAGCAGGTAGCCGTAGAACATCGGCTGCCGGTCCGTCCCGTCGCCGATCAGCGCGCCGTAGATCACCGGTCCCAGGGCACCGAAGCACTGGGCGATGGCGAAGAAGACCGCGATCGCCTTGGCCCGGACCTCCTGCGGGAAGATCTCGCTGACCGTGAGGTATCCGGCGCTGGCTCCCGCCGAGGCGAAGAAGAAGATCACGCACCAGGCGATCGTCTGGGTCACCGCCGTCAGCACGTCCGCCTGGAACAGGAACGCCGTGATCGCGAGCAGGAGCCCGGACAGGATGTAGGTCCCGGAGATCATCTTCTTGCGGCCGACGGTGTCGAACAGGTGGCCCAGCATGAACGGCCCGGCCAGGTTGCCGACCGCGAAGGCGATCAGGAACAGCGGCGCCGCCTCCGCTTCCACGCCGTAGAAGTTGGTCAGGACGAGGGTGTAGGTGAAGAAGATCGCGTTGTAGAGGAACGACTGCGTGATCATCAGCGTGGCGCCGTAGATCGCCCGCTGCGGGTACTCCTTGAACAGCACCCGCGCCAGCGCGAAGTAGCCGATCTTCTCGGCGGGCGTGATCTCGACCGCCTTGTCCTCGGGCACCTTGGGCAGCTCGCGGCCGCCCGCCTCCACCTCGTGCTCGATGTAGGCGATCGTCTTCTCGGCCTCGGCCTCGTGGCCGTGCATGACCTGCCACCGCGGGCTCTCCGGCAGGTGCCGGCGGACGAAGATGATCACCAGGCCCAGGACCGGACCGAGGAGGAACGCGACGCGCCAGCCGATGCTCGGCTCGAGCTGGTTGAGGAAGATGAAGGTGCCCAGCGTGCCGATGATGGCCCCGGCCCAGTAGGTGCCGTTGACCATGAGGTCGACGCGGCCCCGGAAGCGGGCGGGGATCAGCTCGTCGATCGCGGAGTTGATGGCCGCGTACTCACCGCCGATGCCCATGCCGGCGATGAACCGGGTCGCGTACAGGAAGGCGAGCGAACCGAACCCGTTGCCGATCGTCAGCGCGGTCAGGCCGCTGCCGACCAGGTAGACGGCCAGGGTGATGATGAACAGCTTCCGGCGGCCGAGCCGGTCCGCCAGGCTGCCGAAGAAGAGCGCCCCGAAGACCTCACCGGCCAGGTAGACCGTCGCCATCAGCCCGACCTGAGTCGTGCTCAGACCGAGCGTGTCCTCGCTGGTGAGCTGGGCGGCGGCGGCACTGGCGACGGTGATCTCGAGACCGTCGAGGATCCAGGCCACCCCGAGGGCGATGACCATCCGGGTGTGGAACGGGGACCAGGGCAGCCGGTCGATCCGCGCGGGGATGAGGCTGCGTATGGCTCCCGTGCTGGGGGCCGACGCCTCGTGGGTGGTCGCCATTGAACGCCTCCGGGCTGGCTGGGATTGATCTGCCGGTCCCGTTTTCCCGGGTGTCGCCGAACTCAACCGTTTCCGGCCGAAAGATTTCCGCGCGATCGGAACCTCTCGGTGCGCTCGAACGTTCGCCGACCGGTCCTCCCCGGTCCTCCGGGCGAGCGACATCACGCCCACCGGCGCATCGAACGCGCAGGCAGTGGGCATGCTCGGGACATGCACCTGCCCGAGCCACGGGGTCCGCTGAGCGAGACCCTCTGCCGCGACCTCGCCACCGGATCCGAGCTGTCGGCGGTCGCGCTCGACACCGCCGGGCGAGTCGCGTCGTCGACCACGGGTGCGCTGACCGACGAGGACCTGCAGACCTCTCTCGCCGTCTGCTACGAGCTGCACTACCGCGGTTTCGACGGCGTCGGCGACGGGTGGGAGTGGGAGCCGTCGCTGCTGCGGCTGCGCGCCGTCCTGGAGACCGCGCACCTGGCCGCGCTCCGGGAGCGGGTGGGGCCGGTCTCCGTCACCGACGAGCCGATCGACCGCCAGCTCGCCGCGCTGATCGCCGCCGACGACGGGCCGTCGCTGTCGACCTACATGGCCAAGCGCGGCACGCTCGAGCAGTGGCGGGAGTACCTGACCCTGCGCTCGGTCTACCACCTCAAGGAGGGCGATCCGCACACCTTCGCCGTCCCCCGGCTCACCGGCCGGACGAAGTCGGCGATGGTCGAGATCCAGGCCGACGAGTACGGCGGCGGCTCGGCCGCCCGCATGCACAGCGAGCTGTTCGCGGGGCTGCTGCGGGACCTCGACCTCGACGCCACCTATGGCGCGCTCTGGGACGACGCCCCGGCGGTGGCCTTCGCGTCGGTGAACACGATGTCGCTGTTCGGCCTGCACCGCCGTTGGCGCGGCGCGGCGGTCGGACACCTCACCGCCGTCGAGATGACCTCGAGCGAGCCGAGCCGGCGCTACTCGGCCGGCCTGCGGCGGCTCGGCTTCGACGAGCGGACGACGGTCTTCTACGACGAGCACGTGGAGGCCGACGCCGTCCACGAGCAGATCGCCGCGGTCGACATGTGCGGCTCCCTGGTCGCCGAGCAGCCCGAGCTCGCGGCCGACGTCCTGTTCGGCGCGGCCAGCTCACTCGCTCTGGACGGCGTCACCGCGCACCACCTGCTCGGCGCGTGGGAGGCCGGCCGTTCCGGCCTCCGGCGCGAGCGGACCCTCGCCGCCTGAAGAAGGACCACCCTTCCCCCCGCCGCTCCATCATGTTCCCTGGGCCTCGCGCAGGATGCGGGCGGCGGGACGCGGCCGGCTGGGGGCGCTCGGGGCAGCGAAGCCCGACCGTTTGTGGGTGCCGTCGCAGAAGGGCTTGATGCCGGACTTGCCGCACCGGCACAGGGCGATCGTGTCGCGGCCGGGGTCGATCTCGGCGCCGTCCTGGTCGACCAGCCGGAAGTCCCCGCGGACGATCAGTGGCCCGTCCCGGTACGGCGTGATGGTCGCGCCGCTCCCGGCCCGGGGCAGCCGCGTCTCGACGTCGTCGATCGCCGCCTCGGGGATCGCGTCGGGGTCGTCCGGCTCGGCGGACAGGGAATGCGACACGCCCTCCACACTGCCCCGGCCCGCCGCACCGCACACCCGGTCAGGTCCGGTTGCGCCGCTTGCCCCGGCTGTCCGTCCCGGCCGGCGTGCCGCGCCGGCGGCACGCGGCGTCCCGTCGGTCGGCACCTGCACCCCGGTCTCGTCGACGCCCACGGCGGCGTCCGCCGGTCGGGACGAGCGGAACGGAGAGGAACCGGACGGCGAAGAAGGCGAGAGCGGCGCCGACGAGCGGCGCGAGGATGAACAGCCACACGTGGGCCAGCGGCTCCCCGCCGGCGAACAGCGCCGGGCCGAGCGAGCGGGCCGGGTTCACCGACGTGCCGGTGAGCGGGATCCCGATGAGGTGCACCGCCGTCAGGCTCAGGCCGATGGCCAGCCCGGCGAAGCCCGGCGACGCCGCCTTGCCGGTGACCAGGAGGATCACCGTGACGAACGCGAAGGTGAGCAGCACCTCGAGCACGAACGCGCCGCCCAGGCTGATCGTGGCGCCGTAGTCGTTCGCCCCGAGCGCGCCCGTCTGGTCGGTCATGTCACCGAACCCGCTGGTGAGCAGCGCCAGCACCGCGGCCCCCGCGATGCCTCCGGCGAACTGGGCGACCCAGAAGTAGCCGGCCTCGGCGGCCGTCATCCCGCGCGAGAGCAGCACGCCGAGGGTGACCGCCGGATTGATGTGACAGCCCGAGATCGGGCCGATGGCGTAGGCCAGCGCGAGCAGCGTGAGGCCGAACGCGAACGCCACACCGAACTCGCCGATGCTGTCGATCCCCGCGACGGCGGAGCCGACGGCGATGAACACCAGCAGCGCGGTCCCGAGGAATTCGGCGGCGAGGGAGCGGACGAGAGAGGGTGACACGACGAACCTCCGGGCGCGCCGCAACCGCTCCCCGTGTCACCGTCGGTGACCCGCGGTACGGACCTGGCGCCAGGCTGCCCCGGAGCCGGTGCAACACGCCAGAGACTTCGGTACCGAAATCCCGTCGGGGCTCAGCCGGCGGGCGGCTGGCCGTAGAAGACCTGGTCGACGACGCCGCGCGCGCGACGGGTGATCCGCCGGTAGTCCTCGAGGAACTGCCCGGCGTCCTGGTCCGCCCCGTAGCCGCAGGCCCGGGCGACCCCGGCGAGCTCGACTCCCGGACGGGGCAGCTGGTCGCTCGGCCGGCCGCGCACGAGGAAGATCGCGTTGCGCGCGCGGCTCGCCGTCACCCACGCCGTCCGCAGCGACTCCACCTGTTCGGCGTCGAGCAGCCGCGGCCTCCCCCAGCGCCGTCAGCCCCGCCACCGTCGAGGGCCCGCGCAGCTCGGGGAGGTCGGCCGCGTGCTGGAGCTGGAGCAGCTGGACGGTCCACTCGACGTCGGAGAGCCCGCCGCGGCCCAGCTTGGTGTGCGTCGCGGGGTCGGCCCCCCGGGGCAGCCGCTCGCGCTCGATCCGGGCCTTGATCCGCCGGATCTCCGCCACCTGCTCGGCGGTGAGCCCCTCCGCGGGATAGCGGATCGGATCGACCAGCTCGACGAACTCGGCGCCGAGCTTCTCGTCGCCGGCCACGGGCACCGCGCGCAGCAGTGCCTGCACCTCCCACACCGACACCCAGCGCTCGTAGTACTCGCGGAACGCCGAGAGGCTGCGCACCAGGGCCCCCTGCCGGCCCTCGGGCCGCAGGTCGGCGTCGATGTCGAAGGCCGGGTCGGGTGCGGGCTCGCCCAGGAGGCGGCGCAGCGTGTGCGCCACCGTGTTGGCGGCGGCGGTCGCCTTCGCCTCCTCGGCCCCCGGGCGCGGGCGGTGCACGAACATCACGTCGGCGTCCGAGCCGTAGCCCATCTCGCTGCCCCCGAGCCGGCCCATGCCGATCACGGCGAGGTCCATCGGGATGTCCGCGAGGTCCGTCCCGGACTCCTGGGCGTGCGCGCGCACCGCGACGTCGAGTCCCACCTGGAGCGTCGCGACGGCGATGTCGGTGAGCGCGTGCCCCACCGCGACGACGTCGAGCCGGCCGAGCAGGTCGGCGCAGGCGACCCGCAGCAGCTCGTGCCGCCGCAGCCCCCGCAGCACGCCGATCCCGGACTGCGGGTCCGGCGCGCGGCCCGCGGCCTGCCCCCACGCGCTCGCGAGCGTGGTGGCGCTGCGCGGCTCGAGCTCGTCGTCCCGGGCCAGGATCCGCAGTGCTTCGGGCGTGCGGGTGAGCAGGGCGGCGATGTACTGGCTGGAGCCGAGCAGCTGGGCCAGCCGCTCGGCCACCTGGCCCTCGTCACGCAGCAGCCGGAGGTACCACTGGTTGCCGCCGAGGGCCTCGCTCACCTGGCGGTAGGCGAGCAGCCCGGCGTCGGGGTTGGGGCAGGCCGCGAAGGTCTGCAGCAGCACCGGCAGCAGCAGCTTCTGCATCGACGCCGACCGCGACACCCCGCCGGTGAGCGCCGCCAGGTGGCGGAGCGCGCCCTCCGGATCGCCGAAGCCGAGAGCACGCAGCCAGTCCCCCGCCGCCTTGCTGCCCAGCTGCAGGTGTTCCCCCGGCACGCGGGCCACCGCGGACAGCAGCGGCCGGTAGAACAGCTTCTCGTGCAGCCGGCGCACCTCGCGGGTGTGCAGGGCGAGCTCCGCCCGCAGCACGTCGACGGCCTCGCCGCGGTGGTCGGGCTTGTACCCCAGGGACCGCGCGAGCCAGCGCAGCTGCTGCTCGTCGGTCGGCAGCAGGTGGGTTCGCCGCAACCGCAGCAGCTGCAGCCGGTGCTCGACCGTGCGGAGGAAGCGGTAGGAGGCGATCAGCGTGGCGGCGTCCTCGCGGCCGACGTACCCGCCGGCGGAGAGCGCCGCGAGCGCCGGGAGGGTGCCGCCGCTGCGCAGCGACGAGTCGGCCCGGCCGTGCACGAGCTGGAGCAGCTGGACGGCGAACTCGACGTCGCGGAGCCCGCCGCGGCCCAGCTTGAGCTCCCGCTCGGCCTGCGCCGGCGGGATGTTCTCCTCCACCCGGCGGCGCATGGCCTGCACCTCGCCGACGAAGCCGGGGCGGTCGCCGGCCTTCCACACCAGCGGCCACAGCGCCTCGACGTAGCTGCGCCCCAGGTCGGGGTCGCCCGCGACGGCGCGCATCTTCAGCAGGGCCTGGAACTCCCAGGTGCTGGCCCACTTCTCGTAGTACGCGACGTGGCCGGCGACCGTCCGGACGAGCGCGCCCGCCTTGCCCTCGGGGCGCAGCGCGGCGTCGACCTCCCAGGCGGCCTCGCGGCAGATCCGCATCAGCGCGGCGGCGACCTTCGTCGCGCTGCTCAGGGCCGGGGCCTCCGGGGCGCCGGGCTCGACCGGCTCGGCGACGAAGACGACGTCGACGTCGCTCACGTAGTTCAGCTCGCGCCCGCCGGTCTTGCCGAGGGCGATGACCGAGAGCCGGCAGGCCGCGGCGTCGGCAGGCTGCTCGGCGACGGCGAGCGCGAGGCCGGCGACCAGCACGGCGCCGGCGATGTCGGCCAGCTCCGAGGCGACCTCCTCCGCCGGCAGCCCGTCGCCCAGGTCGCGGCCGGCGACCGACAGGATGGCGCGCCGGTAGGCCAGCCGGAGGGCGGCGATCCGCTTCGGCGAGGCGTCCGGGGCGCCCTTGCCGAGCCGCACGCCCCACGGCGGGTCGTCGGGGTCGGCGCCGATGGCGGCCAGCAGGTCGGCCTCGATCTCCTTGGCCGACGGGCGGTCCGAGCCGCGCGGGAAGCCGTCGCCGTCGTCGTCGAGCACGGCCCAGTCCGCCGGGTTGGCGGCGAGGTGGTCGGCCAGCCCGGAGCTCGCCCCGAGGACGGACAGCAGCCGGCTGCGCAGCAGGCCGGAGCCGCGCAGGCCGGCGAGCATCGCCGCGGCCGCGCCACCGGACTCGTCGGAGGCGTCGAGCGCCTCGACCAGCCGGTGCAGCGAGCGGACGGCGAGGTCCGGGTCGCCGGCGCGGGCGAGGGCGGCGACCACCGGCCCGGCCTCGGGGTCCGCCGGCTCGTTGCGCTCGAGGTCCCAGAGGCCCAGGGCGGGGTCGGAGAGCAGGCGGGCGGCCCGCTCGGCGTGGTCGAAGCCGAAGCGGGCGAGCCGGACGACGGCCCCCCGCGGGATCTCCACGCTCTCCCTGGTCATGCGGTTCCGGTCACGCGGCCTGGCGCGCGCGGGCCCGCACCAGGTCGGCGAACCGCGCGGCGAACGGCGCCCAGGCCGCCTCGATGTGCGGGTGCGCCTCGTCGGAGAGCAGGCAGATCGTCTCCCGGTCGTGCGGGCTGGCGGCGACGCCGACGACGTCCCGCTCGGCCCACTCGTGGATGATCTCCGGCGTCGTCTCGATGTGGAACTGCAGGCCGTAGACGTGCCGGCCGACCCGGAACGCCTGGTTCGCGTAGAACGGGTTGCTCGCCAGCAGCGTGGCACCGGTGGGCAGCTCGGCGATCTCGTCGTGGTGGAACTGCAGGACGTCGGGCGAGAGCGGCAGCGGGCCGAACACCGGGTCCTTGTCCGCCGCGTCGCGCTTGGCCACCAGGGTCGCGCCCACCTCGGGGCCGTCGATGCCCGTGCGCACCAGGCCGCCGCCGACCTGGGCCAGCAGCTGCGCGCCGAGGCAGATGGCCAGCGTCGGGAAGTCGGCCGCCAGCGCCTGGCGCAGCAGGTCGCGCACCGGCACGAGCTCGGGGCTCTGCTCCGGGGAGTCCAGCGCCGACTGCGGCCCGCCGAGGACGACCAGACCGTCGTGGTCGTCGAGGGTGGCCGGCAGCTCCTCCCCCAGGGCGAGGTGCCGCTCGTCGAGCTCCATCCCGGCGTCGCGCAGCCACGTGCCGAGACGGGCCAGCGGATCGGTCTCGTGGACGACGGCGACGAGCAGGCGGTTCACGCCCCCGACATTAGTTCCCCGACCGAGGGCGGCACTCGATGGCCATAAGTGGCCGTCCTCTGGCGGGCCCTACAGGCTGGGCAGGTAGCGGCGGAGCTCGAACGGCGTCACGTTCTGCCGGTAGGAGTTGAACTCCTCCCACTTGTTGCGCAGGAAGAACTCGAAGACGTGCTCCCCCAGCGTCTCGGCGACCAGTTCGCTGCCCTGCATCGCGGTCAGCGCCTCGCCGAGGGAGACCGGCAGGTCCTCGTAGCCCGCCGCCCGGCGCTCGGTGTCGGTGAGCGCCCAGACGTCGTCCTCGGCCTCCGGCGGCAGCTCGTAGCCCTTCTCGATCCCGCGCAGGCCTGCGGACAGCAGGATCGCGAAGGTCAGGTACGGGTTGCAGGCCGAGTCCGGCGAGCGGACCTCGACGCGCGCGGAGTTCGCCTTGCTCGGCTTGTACGAGGGCACCCGCACCAGCGCCGAGCGGTTGGCCCGGCCCCAGGTCGCCGCCGTCGGGGCCTCGGTGCCGGCCAGCAGCCGCCGGTAGGAGTTCACCGTCTGGTTGGTGACGGCGGTGTACTCGCGGGCGTGGATGAGCAGGCCGGCGATGAACTGCTTCGCCGTCGTCGACAGCCGCATCGGGTCGGCGGCGTCGTGGAAGGCGTTGCGGTCACCCTCGAACAGCGAGAGGTGCGTGTGCATGGCCGAGCCGGCCAGGTCGGTGAACGGCTTGGGCATGAAGGTCGCGTGCACGCCCTGGGCCAGGGCGACCTCGCGGACGACGTGCCGCAGCGTCATCACGTTGTCGGCCATCGACAGCGCATCGGCGTACCGCAGGTCGATCTCCTGCTGGCCGGGCGCGACCTCGTGGTGGCTGAACTCCACCGAGATGCCCATCGCCTCGAGCGCGAAGACCGCCTCGCGGCGGAAGTCGTGGGCGACGTTGTGCGTGGACAGGTCGAAGTAGCCACCGTTGTCGGCCGGCTGGGGCGGCGTCCCGTCGACGGGCAGGTCCTTGAGCAGGAAGAACTCGACCTCGGGGTGGGTGTAGAAGGTGAAGCCCATCTCGGCGGCCTTGGACAGCGTCCGGCGCAGCACGTGCCGCGGATCGGCCCAGGACGGCGAGCCGTCGGGCATCGTCAGGTCGCAGAACATCCGCGCGGTGTCGCTCTGCCGGCCCGCCGTCGCGGGCATCACCTGGAAGGTGCCGGGGTCGGGCTTGGCGAGCATGTCCGACTCGTAGACGCGGGCGAAGCCCTCGATCGCCGAGCCGTCGAAGCCGATGCCCTCGGCGAAGGCGGCCTCGATCTCGGCCGGGGCCACCGCGACGGCCTTCAGGTAGCCCGAGACGTCGGTGAACCACAGCCGCACGAAACGGATGTCGCGCTCTTCCAGGGTCCGCAGGACGAACTCCTGCTGTCGGTCCATGTTGGGCATGATCGCGTCCGCTCGTTTCCGGGAGTGACGTCACCCCAAGCCTGCCCCCTCCAGGCGAACGGCACACGGGCGGGGCGCTGCGTGTCGCGGTCAGCCGAGCAGCTCCTCCAGCGGGACGGCGGGGTCGCGCGAGCCGCTCGGTCGGAACCTCGCGGCCGGACCGGATCAGCTCCTGGATCGGGCTCGGTCACGTCCCAGACGTTGACGTTCATGCCGGCGACCACCTTCCCGCCGGACAGCCAGAACGCGATGAACTCGCCGTCCTCGCGGTTGCCACGGCAGACGACCGTGTCATCCGGCCCGCCGAGCCCGGAGTACTCCATGCCCAGGTCGTACTGGTCGGTGAAGAAGTAGGGCACCCGGTCGTAGCTGACGTCCTGGCCGAGCATCGAGCGCGCCGCCGCCGGCCCGCCGTTGAGCGCGTTGGCCCAGTGCTCGACGCGGACGTGCCGGCCGTAGAGCGGATGGAACGAGCTGGCCACGTCGCCGGCGGCGAACACGTCGGGCGCCGACGTCCGGAGCGCCGCGTCGGTGACGACGCCGCTCTCCACCTCGAGCCCGGCCGCCTCGGCCAGCGCGGTGTTCGGCGCCGCACCCACGCCCACCAGCACCAGGTCGGCGGGGATCTCGTCCCCGCCGTCGGTGACCACCGACCGCGACCGCGCCGCTGCCGCGGAACTCCCGCACGCCGGTGCCGGTGCGCAGGTCGACGCCGTGCTCCCGGTGCAGCCGAGGCGAAGACCTCGCCCATCTCCGGACCCGAGCGCCTGCGTACAGCGGCGTGGGCTGCGGCTCGACGACGGTGACGTCGTTGCCGTACGTGCGCGCGGCCGCCGCCACCTCCAGCCCGATCCAGCCGGCGCCGACGATCGACCAGCCGACGTCCGCCGCCGCGGAGCGTCGGCGAGCAGCCGGTCGGAGTCGGCCAGCGTGCGCAGGTACCGGACGCCGTCGAGATCGGCGCCGGGCAGCGACAACGCGCCGCGGCGACGAGCCGGTGGCCAGCAGCACCTTGTCGTAGGCGAGCGACTCCCCCGAGTCCAGCTCCACCCGCCGGTCGCCGACGTCGAGCGCGACCGCCTGCGTACCGGTCCGCAGCTCGACGTCGTTCTCCTCGTACCAGGCCGCAACGTGCACCCGGGCCTTCTCGCGGTCGTCGTTGCCGAGCAGGTAGCCCTTGGACAGCGGCGGCCGCTCGTACGGGATCTCGGGTTCTCCCGCCACGAGGACGACGCGGCCCGGCGAAGCCCTCCGCGCGCAGGGTCTCGGCCGCCTTGGCCCCGGCCATCCCGCCACCGATCAGGACGAAGGTGTCCATGTCGCTCAGCCCTCTCTCCGCGGATGGGTCACGCTAGGCCGCCGTCCGGGCCAGGGAGAAGAACTCCCCGCGGGACCGGCCGTCGTCCCGCAGCAGCCCGTGCAGCGCGGAGGTGATCGTCCGCGAGCCGGCGGCCCGCACACCGCGCAGCGACATGCACATGTGCTCGGCCTCGATGACCACGCCGACCCCGCGCGGGTCCAGGTTCTCCTGCAGCCAGTCGGCCACCTGCTGGGTCAGCCGCTCCTGCACCTGCAGGTCGCGGGCGAACAGGTCGAGCACGCGGGCGAGCTTGGACAGCCCGAGGATGCGGTCGCCGGGGAGGTACCCGATGTGCGCCACCCCGGCGAACGGCAGCAGGTGGTGCTCGCACAGCGACCGGACCGGCAACGCCGTGGCCAGCACGAGCTCGTTGTAGCCCTCGTCGTTCGGGAAGGTGGTCAGGTCGAACTGCGGCCCGGTCAGCATCTCCGCGAACGAGTCGACGACGCGGCGCGGAGTCTCGGCCAGGTGCTGCGACGACGGGTCGCGGCCCAGCGCCCGCAGGAGGTCGGCCACGGCGCGCTCGGCCGCCGGGACGTCGATGGCTCCCCGCTCGCGCACCACCCGCAGTGGCACCGGCCGCTCCTGCGGCACGGCCGGCCGCGGGGCGCTCACGCCTGCGTCCGGGTGCTGCGACCCGGGGCGTACACGACGGCGAGCCGGGCGAGGGCGACCGCGCCGGCGAGCAGGCCGACGTCGCGCAGGGCGATGTCGTAGAAGCCGGGGATGGTCAGGAGGTTCACGATGATCCCGAACAGCCAGGCCGCCACCAGCCAGCCACCGAACCGCGGGACGACGGCGACCACCACGCCGGCCACGATCTCGACGACGCCGACCGCGTACATCGCCTGCTGCGCCGTCCCCGGGACGATGTCGTCGATCCAGGGCGCCAGGTACGCCGGCCAGTCGGTCAGCAGGTTCGCGAACTTGTCCAGGCCGAAGACGATCGGCGCGACGGTGAAGGCGGTGCGCAGGAGCAGGAAGGCCTGACGGGCGGGGTCGACGGCCGAGTCGACGGCCTTGCCCGAGGTGGTCGACGAGCGGTGCAGGTGGAGTGCCATGGGAAGTCTCCTTCTATAACCAATGATAGTTAGTAGTAGAGACCACGGTCACTCCGCTGTCAACGACCTCCCAGCGGGTCGAACCGGACGCAGCACATTCCTGGCTCGGGACGCAGCGACGCGCACAGCCCCGAGTCCGGGACACCGTCGAGCACTCCCTCGAGCAGGCGCAGGTTCATCCCGCAGACGAGTTCCGTGTGCTCCTGGGCCAGCGCGTGGAACGGACAGTTGGCCAGCGGCGATGCCGTCCTCCTGGACCCGCGGCTCGAAGCCGTGCTCCTCCAGCACCTCGAGCACGGCGTCCCGACCGGCGGGCGCGCTCGCGCCGAGTTCCTGGCCGCGCCGGTACGCCCGGCGGTCCAGCACGGCCGCGGGCCGCTCCCCCGACCGGTCGGCCTCGACGAGTGCTGCGGCCAGCAGTTCTCCGGCGAGGTCGTACCGGCGCTCGGGCAGGGAGACCGACACCGAGCATTCCGCGCGGCGGTAGAGCTTGGCGGGGCGCCCGGCGCCCGGGCCGGTGCGCCCGGACCTCCGCTCGTAGTGGACGTCGAGCAGGCCGTCGGCGACGAGCCGGTCGAGGTGGAACGCGGTCGTCGGACGCGGCACGCCCATCGCGCCGGCGACGTCGTCCCGGCTCACCGGGTGCGGCGAGCGGACGACGTGCTCGTACAACCGGCGGCGGGTCGGCTCCGCGAGAGCGGCGACCGCGGCCACCTGCGCATCCCGGTCGGCCATGCGTCGATTCTAGAACTAACTCTGGCTATCGAAAACCGGTGCGGCGGCCAGCTCACCCCGGCTGGCGACGCCGAGCTTGGCGAACACGTTCCGCAGGTGGAAGTCGACCGTCCGCGGGCTCACGAACAGCCGACCGGCGATGTCGCGGTTGGACAGCCCCTCCCGGACCAGGACCGCGATCTGACGCTCCGACGCAGTCAGTGCCGGCGCGTCCCCGACGTCACGTCGTCGAGCCGTCTCCCCGGAGGCACGGAGCTCCTGGCGGGCGCGCTCGGCCCACAGCTCGGCCCCGAGAGCGTCGAACACCTCCAGCGCCGCGCGCAGGTGGGTCCGCGCGTCCACGCGACGGCGGGACCGGCGCAGGAAGCTTCCGAACGCCAGCTCGGTCCGGGCCCGGTCGGGCGTGCGCGCCGACGAGCCATGGAACTCCAGCGCCCGGCGGAAGTGGCCCTCGGCGGTCGTGCCGTCGGCGAGCAGCGCCCGGCCGTGCTGCACCGCGGCGTGCGCCCACGGGGTGCCGGATCCGTCCGCATAGGCGGCCAGCTCCTCGACCCACGCGACGGCGAGGTCGCTGCGGCCGGCCCGGACAGCCGCCTCGATCCGGTCGATGGCGGCGAGGTGGCGCATCGTCACCGACTCGATCTGCTCGAGGTGGGGCAGCCCGGCCCCGGGGGTGTGCGCATCGCGCAGCCCGCGCGCCCACCGCACCAGGTCGGTGACCAGGTCGGTGACGACCCCGAGCGAGAAGCTCGCCACCAGCCGGTCGACGGTGGCGGCGTGCTCGTCGACGTCGCCCGCCGCACCGCGGAACGCGGCCAGGACGGCGAGCACAGCCGCCGGCCAGGCGGCCAGCACCGGCTGACCGGAGTTCTCCGCCAGGGTGAGCGCCTCGGTAGCGCCCCGGCCGGCGTCGTCCCACCGGCCGGTGGCGAGTTCCGGCAGGCTCCGCCGGGTCAGCGCGTGCACCACCATGACCACGGCACCGGTCTCGCGGGCGTGGGCCAGCAGGCGGTCCTGCAGGCGCAGCGCCACGTCGTCGTCCCCGAGCGGCCAGGCGGCGAGCCCGAGGTTGAGCAGCACGTCCTCGTCGCGCGCGGTGGACAGCTCGCCCGAGCGCGCGACGGCGCGGCCGAGGCACTCCGAAGCCCGCCGCCAGTCCGCGCGGCTCACCGCGACGAGGCCCCGGGTCAGGTCGGCGAGGCAGCGCTCGCGCGCCGACTCCCCCACCGTCTCGGGCAGGAGGTCGATCGGGGAGACCGCGGTCTCCCACCGCGCGCCGAACGCGCCGAGCGCCGCCGCCAGCATCGTCAGCTCCAGCGCCCGGGAGGCGTCGTGCGGTGCCACCTCTGCGGCTGCGTCGAGGACCATGCCGTAGGCCCGGTCGAGCGACCCGCTGTGGAACTCCAGGTGCCCCAGGAGTCCGCGCACGTCGGCCAGGAGGCTCGGCTCCTGCGTGAGCGCCGACGCGGCGTCCGCGAGCACGTGCGCCCGATCGGGCCGCCCCACCCGCCAGGCCGCCCACGCGGCGAGGAACAGCCGCCGTGCCCGGCCCTCCGGCTCGACCGAGAGCTCCGCCGCGCGTTCCCACGCGGCCGAGGCCGCCTCCTGCCCGCCACGGCCCGCGGCCCGTTCCGCCGCACCGTCGAGCTCCGCGACCACCGCGTCGTCCGGCTCGTCCACCGACGCGGCCAGGTGCCAGGCCCGTCGGTCGGCGTCGGCGCCACCGGCCAGCGCGGTGGCCAGCGCCCGGTGCGCCCGCCGTCGTTCGGTGCTGGTGCTCCCCCCGTAGACAGCCGACCGCACGAGGGGATGCCGCAGGTCGAGCGTTCCCCCGTGGACGCGGAGCAATCCCGAGCGCTCCACGGCGGCCCAGCCCTCGTCGTCGGCCCCCAGGTCCGCGGCCGCCGCGCGGACGACGGCGATCCGGCCGGAGTCGTCCGCGGCCGCGGCCAGGAGGACCGCCTGTGCGGGCGCGGGCAACCTGCGGTGGCGGTCGAGGAAGGCGCGCTCGACGCCGTCGGTCAGTGGCAGCCGAACCGGTAGCGGCGCCGCACCGGTGAGCTGGTCCGACCGCGAGCGCGTCGGCCAGCTCGGCGAGGGCCAAGGGATTGCCGCCCGTTCCCGCGACGAGCGCGTCGCTCACGCTGCGGGGCACGTCGACGCCGGCCCGGTCGGCGAGAAGGCGGCCGGCCGCCTCCGCGTCGACGCCGCCGACGACGAGATCCGGCAGGTCGCCGCTCTCGAATCGCCGGACGTCGCCGTCCCGGGCCCCGAACAGCAGCGCGACGCGCTCGTTCTCGACCCGCCGGGCCACGAAGAGGAGCGCCGCGGCCGAGGCGTCGTCGAGCCAGTGCGCGTCGTCGACGACCGCGAGGACCGGCTGTTGCTCGGCGGCCTCGGCCAGCACGCTGAGGGCGGCGAGGAAGACCAGGAACCGGTCGGCATCGCCGCCGGCCGCCTCGCCGAACGCCGCCCGCAGGGCGTGCGCCTGGGGCTCCGGCACGCGGTCGGCGCACCCCATGACCGGGCGGAGCAGCCGCTGGAGGGCGGCGAAGGCCAGCGGCGACTCCGACTCGACCCCCTGGGTGCGGAGGACGGTCATCCCTCCGGCGCGGGCGGCCGCGTCGGCGATCAGGCTCGACTTGCCCACGCCGGGTTGGCCGCGGACGACCAGTGCACCGCCCGAGCCGGACCGCGCGGCGTCGAGCAGTGCGGCGATGCGCGCCTGCTCGACGTCCCGGCCCTGCAGCACCGGGGCAGCCTAGAACTCCACGTGGTCGGTTCCGTGCCGTATCCGGCCTCGGGCGCACTCAGGAGGCGGCGAGTTCGGCAGCAAGGTGTGACAGTTGTGCGCAGTCCGCCCGGTCGTCCCCGCCCGAGGCGGAACGGCGGGGGTTGACCCGCATCTGCGGACGTCTAGCCGGGCCACGGTGCGGCTCAACGTCGGGCGGCACGGGTTGACCCGCGCCGCGGCGGCTCGACTGACGCACAAGAAATCACACCCTGCTGCCGAACTCAGGAGGCGGCGACGGCCCGATCGGCCGCATGGGTACCCCGATCCGCCGCCAGGCGGTCCGCCAGCCATGCGGCGTCCTCGCCCACGAACCCGAGCAGCGCGGAGCCACGGGTGTGCTGCCACGGCAGGCCCAGGAAGAACAGGCCGGGCACCGGGCTGACCCCGCGCACGTGCGCGAGGGTGCCGTCCACGACCGCACCGGGGACGTCGATCCACGCCGAAGTCGGCCCGGAAGCCGGTCGCCCAGACGACGGCGTCGACCACCGTCGTGACGCCGTCGCCGAGGGCGACGGTGCGCCCGACCGCCGACACCGCCCGCGGCAGCAGCGTCACGCCCCGCTCGGACAGGCCCCGCCAGGTGGTCCCGATGACCAGCTCGCGGTCGCGGAAGCGGCGGCCGAGCCGGGAGTCCACCGTCGCCCGGATCAGGCCGGTCCGGGTCAGCCACCAGAACAGGTCGCGGCCCAGCGGCCGCTGCGGCACGGTGCGCGGCCGGCTGCCGATCGCCAGGGACACGGTCCGCCCGGTGGCGGCCAGCTCCTCGGCGATCTGCACCCCGGAGTTGCCGGCACCCACGACCAGGACGTGCCCCAGCGGCAGGTCCTCGGGGCGGCGATAGGCCGAGCTGTGCAGCTGGACGACGTCCGGGGCCAGGCTGCTGGCGAGCTCCGGGAGTCGCGGTGCGGAGAACGGGCCGGTGGCGACGACGACCTGGCGGGCGGTCAGCGGTCCGGTCGTCGTCTCCACCGCGAACAGCCCGTCGACCCGCTGCAGCCGGGTGACCCGCGTGCCCAGGCGCACGGGCAGGTCGAACGTGCGGGCGTAGGCCTCCAGGTAGTCGGCGACGGCGTCCTTGCCCGGGTACGTCCCCGCCGGGGCGGGGAACGGCAGGTCCGGCAGGCCGTCGTGCTCGGCGGCGGTGAACAGGCGCAGCGAGTCCCAGCGGGACCGCCACACCTCGCCGATCCGGTCGCCGGCGTCGACCAGCAGGAAGCGCGCGCCCCGCTGCTGCAGCTGCCGGCCGAGGGCGAGGCCGGCCTGGCCGGCGCCGATGACGAGCACGTCGAGGGTGTCGGTGGTGGTGGTCATGGGAGGAGTCCTTTCGGGGCTCAGCGGGCCTGGACGGTGAACGGAACGGTGAGGACGTCGCCCTCGGCGGTGCGGAACTGGCCCCACAGCTGGTAGACGCCGGGGCTGGCGAACTCGGCGTGCACGTCGAGCTCCGGCCCGAACTCCTGGCCGGGCAGCGCGAACACGGGGTCGCCGTCGGCGTCCTCGACGTCGGCGTGCTCGTGGGCGAACGTCTCGCCGTCCGCGCGCATGATCACGACGTGGCCGGCGGCCGCGAGGTAGGGCTGCAGGTCGTCGACCGGACGGCCGGTCGCGGCGTCGGTGAAGGTGAAGGCCAGCTCGCTGGTCTCCCCCACGACGGCGTCGCCCTCGAGCTCGACCCGGACGCCGTCGACCACGACGGTCCGCGGGGACGGCTGCAGCGTGATCGGTGACGGCACCGTGCCGGCGATGGTGATCGTCTGCGCGTCGTGCACGTCGCCCATCTCGCCTTCGCGGCGGAACTCGGTGTTCACCAGGTAGGTGCCGGCGGTCGGGAAGGTGAGCTCGACCGACAGCTCGCCCGGGCGGCCGGTCGGCTCGGGGTGGACGTGGGCGAAGGTGCCCAGGTCGGCGCGGGTGGCGATCAGGTGCGCCCAGACCTCGTGGCTGAGCGTGAGGTCGTCGAGCGGCGCGTCGGCCTCCAGGTCGGTGAGCCGGACGACGACCGTCGTCGGCTCGCCGGGGCGGGCGTCGGCGGGGACGTCGAGCGCGACGGCGACCTGCGCCTGCTCGGAGCCGGTCGGCTCGATCTCGGCGGTCATCATCGTGCTCATCGCCGGCCGCATGGGCATGCCCGTCGTCTCGGCCCAGGCCAGCACGCCGTTCATCCCGCGCTGGGCGCCGTCGGTCCGGCTGAGCGCGGTGAGCCCGGCGCCGATGGAGAGCGCGACGACCGCCACCGTCGTCAGGTAGGCGTACTGCCCGATCCGGCTGCGCAGCGACGGCTGCAGGATCTCCTCGGCCGAGGTCGGCCGGCGGAAGCCCCGCAGTCGCTGCGCGTTGGTGACGACGCTGACCGAGCTCATCGCCATGGCGGCCGCCGCGAGCACCGGGTCGAGCAGGAGGCCGTCGAAGGCGTAGAGCGCACCGGCCGCGACGGGGATGAGCAGCACGTTGTAGGCGAAGGCCCAGGTCAGGCCCTGCTTGATCGTGGTGACGGTCCGGCGGGACAGCGCGATCGCCGACACGATCCCGCGCAGGTCACCGCCCACCAGCGTGATGTCGGAGGCGGCGACGGCGACGTCGGTGCCCGTGCCGACGGCGATGCCGAGGTCGGCCTGCGCGAGCGCCGGTGCGTCGTTGATGCCGTCGCCGCACATCGCGACGACGTGCCCGTCGGCCTGGAGCGCGGCGACCTTCTCGGCCTTCTGCGCCGGCAGCACGTCCGCGAGGACGGAGTCGATGCCGACCCGGGCGGCGACGGCGCGCGCCGTGACCTCGTTGTCGCCGGTGAGCATCCAGACCTGCAGGCCGAGGGCCTTCAGCTGGGCGACGGCCTCGGCCGACTCGGGGCGCACGGGATCGGCGACCGCGATCAGGGCGGCGAGCTCGCCGTCGACCGCGACGAGGACCGGGGTGGCTCCCTCGCGGGCGGCCGCGGCGGCGTGCTCCTCGAGCGGGGCGGTCCCGATGCCGGCGCTCGTCATCAGCGCCCGGTTCCCGACCAGCACCCGGCGCGCGCCCACGGTGGCATCGATGCCGGTACCCGCGAGTGCCTCGAAGGCCTCGGCGACCGGGACGGCCAGCCTGCGCTCCCGGGCGGCCGCGACGATCGCTTCGCCCAGCGGGTGCTCGCTGCCGGTCTCCGCGGCAGCGGCCAGCGCCAGGACGTCGTCCGCGGACCAGCCGGACGCCGGGACGATCCCGGTGACCGACGGCCGGCCGCGGGTGATCGTGCCGGTCTTGTCGAGCACGACGGCGGTCAGTCGCTTGGCCTGCTCGAGGGCCTCGCCGTCGCCGATCAGGATGCCGAGCTCGGCGGCCTTGCCGGTACCGACCATGACCGCGGTCGGCGTGGCCAGTCCCAGAGCGCAGGGGCAGGCGATGATCAGGACGGCGATCGTCGTGCCGATGGCCATGGTGAGGCGGCCGGTGTCGGGGCCGAACAGCGCCCAGCCGGCGAAGGTGAGGACGGCGGCGACCAGCACGGCCGGCACGAAGATCGCCGACACGCGGTCGGCCAGGCGCTGCATGGGAGCGCGGGAGCCCTGCGCGTCCTCGACCAGCCGGACGATCTGGGCGAGCGTGGTGTCCGCGCCGACGGCGGTGGCTCGGAACACCACGGAGCCGGTGCGGTTGAGCGTCGCGCCGATCACCTGGTCGCCCGCGGCCTTGGTCACCGGCAGCGGCTCGCCGGTCAGCATGCTCTCGTCCACCGAGGAGCTGCCGGCGGTGACGACGCCGTCGACGGGGATCTTCTCGCCGGGACGCACGCGGATCAGGTCGCCCACCACGACGTCGGCGACGGGCACGTCCACCTCGGCGTCCCCGCGCAGGACGCGGGCGGTCGGCGGCGCGAGCCCGACGAGGGCGGTGATCGCGGCGGTGGTCCGCTTCTTGGCGCGGGTCTCCATCCACCGGCCCATGAGCACCAGCGCGATGATCACCAGCGACGTCTCGTAGTAGACGTGCAGCGGCAGCCCCCACCGCTCCGCGGCCGCGGGCCAGAGAGTGACGAAGGCGCTGTAGCCGTATGCGACGGCGGTGCCCAGCGCGACCAGGGTGTTCATGTTGGTCGCGCCGTGCCGGGCGGCGGCCCAGGCGGCCGCGTAGATGGTCCGGCCCGCCCAGAACTGCACGAACGTGGCGACGACGAGGATCGCCGGCATCAGCCAGTCCATGGTGTCCAGGGGCAGGGGCACGTACATCAGCACCATGAGGCCGAGACCCGAGGTGAGGGCGACCTGCCACCGCCGCTTGACGCCGTCGAGCTCGGTGTCCCCGCCGTCGTCGATCGGCTCCGGCGCCTCGGGAGCGCGCTCCTCGTGCCGCGGGGACGCGGTGTAGCCGGCCTTGGCGGCCACCGCCGCGAACTCCGCGAATCCGACCTGCTGCGGGTCGAAGTCGACCGTCGCGGTCTCCGTCGCGAGGTTCACCCGGGCGTCGCGCACGCCGTCGAGCTTCTTCAGCGCCTTCTCCACGCGGCCCACGCACGAGGCGCACGTCATGCCCCCGATGTCGAGGGCGCACGTCTCGGTCGCCGGCGGGGCGGTCAGCGTCGTCGTCATGGCGGTTCTCCTGGTCTCCGGATCGGTGGACCGATCGTCGGAGCCGGGCACCGGGGCTCGCGCCGGGGAAATCGCCAGGTTCATCACCGGGGTCGTCCCCAGCAGCGCCACCGGATCGGGCGGATCGCGCCCGCCGCGGCCCTCGTCGGCGGGATCAGCAGGCATGCTGCGCGCCGTGACCGTCACCGAGGCCCTGCCCGACGTCGTCGCGACTGCCGTCGCCACCCTGGCCGACGAGCAGTGGCGGGTGGCCGGCCTGGTGGACGCGGCGCTCACCCGGAACGCCTGGGACGCGCGCCTGCTGCCCGAGCAGCGTCGCCGCCTGGTGCGGCTCGGTCACTTCCCGCAGTACGCCACGGAGCTCGACTGGACGCCCCGCGAGGTGGCCGGTCACCTGCGCGACAGCGCGCGGATCTTCACCGACCGCCTCCGGCGGATCCGGACGGAACGCGAGCCGGCGCTCGCCGACTTCGTCCCCGACGCACCCGAGCGCCTCGCCGACTACCGGACGACGGCGCCGGACCGCCTGGTCGCCGAGCTACGGACGGCCCAGGCCGGCCTCCTGCGGGAGATCGCCGACGTCCGGGCGGCCGATCTGGACCGCGCCGGGATCCACGCGGTCGACGGACGGGTCACCGTGGCCGGACTGCTGACCTTCCTCCCCGGGCACCAGCGCGACCACGCCGACCAGCTGGCAGCCCTGCTCCAGCGCTGACCTCCCGCAGGTCCAGCGGCGAGGTCTCCTGCTCCCGGCGCTCCACCCGATCCCGGCGATCTTCCCGGCGCGAGCGCCCCTGCTCCCCGGCGAACCTCGTGTCGTCCCACACCGACGACACCGGGAGATCCCGCCATGTTGAACAGCACCCCGCGCACCTTCGTGGGCAGCACGACGGTCGCCGTCCGCGGCATGACCTGCGGCCACTGCGAGCGCGCCGTCACCCAGGAGGTGGGCGCCGTCGACGGCGTCCGCGACGTCCGCGTCGACCTCGCCGCCGGCACCGTCACCGTCACCGTCGACCGCCCCGTGGACCGCGCGGACATCGCCGCCGCCGTCGACGAGGCCGGCTACGTCCTCGTCCCGTGACCGCCCGACCGACCCGACCCTCCGGAGAGGAGACCGCTGTGACCCTGACCCGCGAGACGGCTACTGCTGCCCGGCGCCACAGGTGGCGCAAGCTGACCGTCCACTACGTCGAGATGGTCATCGCGATGGCCGTCGGCATGTTCGCGCTGCACCCCGTCTGGACGTTCCTGCTCGATGCCGCCGGCTGGTCGGCCTTCCTGGACTCCCCCGAGGCCATGGCGATGGTGATGGCCACCGACATGACCATCGGGATGACCGCCTGGATGCGCTTCCGCGGTCACTCCTGGCGGCCGTGCGCGGAGATGGGGGCGGCGATGTACCTGCCGTTCCTCGTGCTGTTCCCGCCGATGTGGGCCGGCCTGATCACCAGCGGGGGCATGCTGCTCTGGGGCCACGTGCTGATGCTGTTCGCGATGGCCGGCGCCATGGCCCTGCGGCCGCACGAGTACGCGCACTGCTGAGGCGAACGGAGATCCCTGCGATGAAGACCGCCGAGAGCATCGTGGACGTCCGGCGCGCCGGACCGGAGGACGCGGAGACCGTCCTGACGATGGTCCGGGAGATCGCCGCCCTCGAAGGCGACGCCTCCGACGTCGTCAGCGACCTGCCCGCCTGGACGGCGATGCTCGCCCGGCCCGAGGTGGTCGTGCTGGTCGCCCGGCGCGACGGCCACCCGGCCGGGTACGTCTCCGCCGTCCGCCGGCTGCACCTGTGGCTCGGCACGGACATCCTCGTCCTGGACGACCTGTACGTCCGCGAGGGCTTCCGGGACGCGGGGGTGGGCCGGTTGCTGATGCGGGCACTGGCCGCCCTCGCCGACGGGATGCTCATCCGCTGGGAGATGCGCGAGGACAACGTCGCCGCGCAGCGCTTCTACCGCCGGCTCGGCGCCTCCCTGCGGACCAAGGTGATCGCCTGGTGGCGCCCCTGACCTCAACCCGGTAGGGCCAAAATGGCCATTTTGGCCCTACCGGGGCGGAGTGATCATGTAGACAGTCCGTCCGTCTGGCAGCGCTGACCGGCCTGCGACGACACTGTGGCCGTGAACGATCAGCCGGTGCAGCTGCGGGTGGGTCTGGCCCAGGTCGACACCCGCGTCGGTGACCTCTCCGGCAACACGGAGCTGGTCACCCGGTGGACGGCGACAGCGGCCGACGCCGGGGCCCACCTCGTCGTCTTCCCCGAGATGACCCTGACCGGCTATCCGCCCGAGGACCTCGTGCTCCGGGAGTCCTTCGCGCACGCCAGCGAGCGCACGCTGGTCGAGCTGGCCGCGGCGCTCGAGGAGCAGGGGCACGGCGACGTCGCCGTCGTCGTCGGGTACCTCGCGCACACCGAGGGCGCCGGACCGGCGCCGGTCGAGTCCACGCCCACCGACGACGACCGCCCGATGGACGCCAACCCGCGCCGCGGCGCCCCGCGCAACGCCGCCGCCCTGCTCTACGGCGGCGAGGTCGTCGTCCGCTACTACAAGCGGCACCTGCCCAACTACGGCGTCTTCGACGAGGCCCGCTACTTCGTGCCCGGCACCGAACTGCCCGTCGTCCGGCTGCACGGGATCGACATCGCGCTGACCATCTGCGAGGACCTCTGGGTCGAGGGCGGACCGTGCGGCGTGGCCGGGCAGGCCGGCGTCGACCTCGTCGTCTCCCCCAACGCCTCCCCGTACGAGCGGGCCAAGGACGACCTGCGGCTGCCGCTGGTCCGCCGCCGGGCGGCCGAGGCGCGGGCGACCGTCCTCTACTGCAACCAGGTCGGTGGCCAGGACGAGCTGGTCTTCGACGGCGACTCGATGGCCGTCTCCCCCACCGGAGACCTCCTCGCCCGGGCACCGCAGTTCGTGGAGCACCTGCTCACCGTCGACCTGACCATCGACCCGTCGTGGGTGCCCGAGCGCACGGACGGCCGGATCGGGCCGATGACGGTCACCCGGCACGTGCTCTCCGAGGAGCCGGTGCCGGCGTTCGAGGCCGAGGCCGGCCTGGTCGTCGAGCCGCTGACCGACTGCGAGGAGGTCTGGCGGGCGCTCGTCCTGGGGCTCAAGGACTTCATCGACAAGAACGGCATGCCCTCGGTCGTGCTCGGCCTCTCCGGGGGCATCGACTCGGCCGTCGTGGCGGTCATCGCCGCCGACGCGCTGGGTGCCGACCGCGTCCACGGCGTCGGACTGCCGTCGAAGTACTCCAGCGAGCACTCGCTGAGCGACGCGCAGGACCTCGCCACCCGCGTGGGCCTGCACTACTCGGTGGTGCCGATCGCGCCGATGGTCGACGCCTACCACGGGTCGGTCGAGCTCACCGGGGTCGCGGCGGAGAACCTGCAGGCCCGCGTGCGCGGCACGCTGCTCATGGGCCTGTCCAACCAGCACGGGCACCTGCTGCTGACCACCGGCAACAAGAGCGAGGTCGCCGTCGGCTACTCGACCCTCTACGGCGACTCGGCCGGCGGGTTCGGGCCGATCAAGGACGTGCCGAAGACGCTGGTCTGGGAGCTCGCGCGCTGGCGCAACGAGTACGCCCGCAAGCGCGGCGAGACCGAGCCGATCCCGCAGCACTGCATCGACAAGCCGCCGTCGGCGGAACTCGCGCCCGGGCAGATGGACAGCGACTCGCTGCCCTCGTACGACGAGCTCGACGCGATCATCGCCGACTACGTCGACGGCGACCTCGGCATGGCGCAGCTGCTCGAGCGCGGGCACGACGCCGAGACGGTCGCCCGTGTCCTCCGTCTGGTGGACGCCGCCGAGTTCAAGCGCCGGCAGTCGGCGCCCGGAACGAAGATCAGCCTGAAGGCGTTCGGACGTGATCGGCGGCTGCCCATCACCAACCGGTGGCGGGAGACGCTGCCCAGCGTCCGCGAAGGAGCGGCACATGAGTGAATCGGTGCTCTACGGCGGGACGTCGTCCGCCCGGGTGCGGGTGCACCACCTGCAGCAGGCCAAGGAGCGCGGCGAGAAGTGGGCGATGCTGACCGCCTACGACACGATCAGCGCCTCGGTCTTCGAGGAGGCCGGCATCCCGGTGATGCTGGTCGGCGACTCCGGCGGCAACGTCGTCCTCGGGCTCAACAGCACCGTGCCGGTCACCGTCGACGACATCCTGCTGATGACCAAGGCGGTCACCCGCTCGACCAAGCGGGCGCTGATCGTCGCCGACATGCCCTTCGGCAGCTACGAGTCCGGCCCCGAGCAGGCGCTGGCCACCGCCGTCCGGCTGATGAAGGAGGGCGGCGCGCAGGCGGTCAAGCTGGAGGGCGGGGTGCGCGTCGCCCCGCAGATCCGGCTGATCACCGAGGCCGGCATCCCGGTCATGGCGCACATCGGGTTCACGCCGCAGAGCGAGCACGGGCTGGGCGGCTACCGCGTGCAGGGTCGCGGCGCGGGCGCGGACAAGCTGCTGGCCGACGCGCACGCCGTCCAGGAGGCGGGGGCGTTCGCCGTCGTCATGGAGATGGTGCCCGCCGAGCTCGCCGCCCAGGTGACCAAGGAGCTGACCATCCCGACCATCGGGATCGGCGCCGGCGTCGACTGCGACGCGCAGGTGCTGGTGTGGCCCGACATGGCCGGGTTCACCGGCGGCCGGGTGCCGAAGTTCGTGAAGAAGTACGCCGACCTGCGCGCCGAGCTGCTGCGGGCGGCCAAGGAGTACGCCGACGACGTCCGCAGCGGCACGTTCCCCGGCCCGGAGCACTCCTTCGAGTAGCCCCGCTCCTGGGGTTTTCCTCCGGCTCCCGGAGTCCTGCAGAACCCCGGAGCCGGAGGAACACCCCAGAAGGTGTCGAGCTGACACCCTGTGGGCTCATGGGCACCGAGGAGAACAAGGACGTCGTCCGGCGCTTCGTCGCCGAATGCGTGAACACCCACCGCGAGGAGCTGCTGGACCAGTTCGTCGCCGCCGACGTGACGATGTACGCGGGAACGCCGGACTCGACCGAGGCGACGCACGGCATCGACGAGCTGCGGCAGGCCTATCGGCGCTTCCGGATCCTCGTGCCGGACATGCAGGTCACCCACGAGCTGCTCGTCGCGGAGGGCCCGTACGTGGTGGCCCGCTGGACGACGACGGGCACCCACGCCAGCGAGCTGTCGGGCATCCCTGCGTCGGGCAAGGAGATCCGCTGGGGCGGCACCGACACCTACCGCATCGAGGACGGCCGGATCGTCGAGTGGTGGCGCAACGACGACTTCGCCGGGCTGCTCCGGCGCCTGAGCCGCCGGGTGATGTGACCGGGACGGCGCCCGTGGACGCCGTCCCGGTCGGTCTCAGCCCGACAGGCGGACCAGCCGGTCGATCATCGCCCGGCTCGGGTACCGGTCCTGCCGGATCTTGTCGAGCAGGACCTCGGCGTAGTCCTCCCGCCGCCACGGCGTGAGCAGCCGCTCGATGTCGTCGAGCATCGACGACGACGGATAGCGGTCACCCTCCACCTTCTCCAGCAACATGTCGAGCACCTGCTCGCGCACGGTCAGCTGCCGCCGCAGCTCCTGCTCGGGGGCGAGGATGTCCTCGCCGGACTGGGACATGCGTTGCGCCTCCTGGGTCGTCATCGAGCGCGGGCCGGTTCACGACGGCGACGGCCGCGCGCAGGTGCCGGCTCCTCCTCCGGCTCCTCGTCCTCCTCCGGCTCCTCGTCCTCCTCGTCGGTGTCGTCCTCGTCGACGTCCTCCTGGTCCTCGTCCTCGGAGGTGTCGTCGGAGGCTTCATCCCGGTCGTCGGCGCCCTGCTCGTCGTCCTGCTCCTCGGCGTCGCGCTGGTCCTGTTCGTCCTGCTCGACCTCCTCGGGTTCGCGCACGACCTCGCCGTCCTGGATCTCCCCGCGCCAGCTCCCGGTCGCCTCGCCGCGCATCATCACGAAGCGGCGGAAGTGCTTGAGGTCGAGGCGGGCCCGTCGACCGCCGGCGCGCCAGATGTTGCCGGTCTTCTCGAACAGGCCCTGCGGGTAGTACTCGATGACCAGCAGGACCTGGGTGAGGTCGTCGGCGAGCGGATGGAAGGTGACCAAGCCCTTCGTGGTGCCCTTCGCCCCCTCGCTCGTCCAGGCGATCCGGCGATCCGGGACCTGCTCGGTGACCGTGGTCTTGAAGTTCCGCCGGGACTTGAAGACCTTGACCCGCCAGTTGCTGCTGACCTCGTCGGTCTGTTCGACCGAGTCGACGCCCTTCATGAAGCTCGCGAACTCCTGGAACTGGGTCCACTGGTCGTAGGCGACGTCCACCGGGACACCGACGGAGATGTCCTCGATGATGTTCACGAACTTCTTGTTGCCGCCGGCGCCCCCGCTCTTGCCGAAGGCGCCCTTCACCTTCTCCTTGATGCCCTCGCCGACCCCGCCGAGCGACGCCTTGACCGGGTTCTCGCCCTCGGCGACCCGCTGGACGGCGGAGGTCACGGCGGTCGACTTGAAGCCGCCGTTCTCGGCTGCTGTCGCTCAGCGAGCCGGTGACGCCGGTGAGCTTGTCGCCGACCTTCTTGACGGCGTCCTGTCCCCGCGCCTTGGCGTAGTCCTTGGCTGCCTGGCCCAGCTGGTCCATCAGCCCGCCGCCCTGCTGCTGCTGTCCGTTCGAGCTGGTCATGACCGGGCTCCTTCCTTGCGCGGACGACGGGGCGAGCGGGATGCCGGTGCGGACCGGCGCCCTTCCGCCGGGTCGCGGTCACGTCGGTCCGGCTGGGCCTTCTTCCTGGGCGCCCTGGCTGCCTTCTTGGCCGCCGGCCTCGGCGGCTCCGGCTCCTCGTCCTCGGGCTCCTCCTCGTCGGCCTCGGCCTCGTCGGCCTCGCGCCTCGTCGTCGGACTCTGCGACGTCCTCGTCCTCGTCCTCGTCGCTCGTCCTCCTCGTCCTCGTCCTCGTCGTAGTCGTCCTCGTCCTCGTCATCGTCGTCCTCGTCCTCGTCCGCTCGTAGTCGTCCTCGGCCTCGTCGTCGTCGCTCGTCGTCCTCGGCGGCTTCCGCTTCGTCGGCCTCGGACGCCGGACTCCGGCTCCTGTCCTCCGCGCGGTCGGGCGGCCTCGGCCTGTCGGTCGTCCCGACTCGTCGGCTCTCCGCCAGCGCGCCTCCTCCGGCCGGCTTCCGCCTGCCGCTTCCTGTCCTCGTGCGTCCTCGGTGACCGCGTCCGCTGCCTCCGGTCGCCGGTCTCGCCGACACTTCTCCGGCGGCCTGCTCCGGCCGCGTCGCCGGCCTGCTCCGGCTCGCCCGTCGCCTTCTGGGCGCCGTCGGTCAGCGCCGAGGTGCGCTGCTGCAGCGCCGCGGTGAGGGCCGCCACCTGGCCCTCGATCGTCGCGCCCGCGGCCTTCTTGCCGGCCTCGAGCAACGGACCGCGGAGCTGGCTCAGCAGCTGCTGGCCCTCTGCGGAGCTGGCGAAGTTGATCAGCCCCTGGCGCAGCAGCTGCTTGGGGTCGGCCTTGACGCCGGCCGCCCACATGGCGAAGCCGACGGCGGCCCTGCCCTTCTTCAGGCGGCCCAGGACGTAGCCGCCCAGGGCCACGGCACCCATCTTGAGCATCGACGGGTCTGGCATGGGGTTCTCGGTCATTGCACTCCTCCTCTGGAGCTTGCGTTTCGTCGCGTCCCCGTGATCGATGTCGTCCCCCGTACCGACGGTGTCTGCTGCTGCTGTGCTCACCACCCCCAGCGCGAGGGAGGCGCGGGCTCCGGGCCCGGCGGGAGGTCCTCCAGGAAGCTGTAGACCGGCAACGGACCCACGTACTCGACGTCGGCGCGGCCGGCTGCCGCCGACCGGAGACGGGCGACGGCGTCGTCGGCGGCCGCGAGCTGGTCCCGGTGCAGGCAGTAGGCGGTCCGCCGCGTCTGCTCGTCCGCAGCGAGGACGACGACCCGGTCGGCGAGCCCGACCAGTGCCGCGGTCCACTCCTCGGACAGCGCAGACTCGACGTCGGCAACCCGGCCGGCGACGGCCTCGCCGAGGGCCATCCGGTCGCCGAAGCCGGCTCCGGGGGCCCGCGCCCGAGCCGCGAGGCGCGCGATGTCCGGATCCTCGCGCGCGATGTCCGCGACGAGTGCGTCCGTGGAGAAGGTGAGATCCAGGCGCACCTCGACGAGGTCGGCGATCGCGGCGAGCTGTCGCTCGAGCTGGTCGGCTGCGGGCGTCAGCATCTCCTCGCGGACGGCGTCGTCGTCGGGCGCCGTGGTCCCCAGCGGCAGCGGCAGCACGGGTACCTCGGCGACGATCGCGACCAGCAGGTCGAGGTGCGTGACGGCGTCGTCGTCGGTGAGCCCGTGCTCCGGGGCCTCGGACACCGCGGCGACCAGCCCCCCGGCCGCCACTGCCCGGGGGTGCACCGAACCGGGATCGACCCGGTCCAGCGCCGCCCGATCGTGCTCCCGCAAGAGGCCGTGTACGAGCAGCACGGTCAGCTCCGCGAGCGCGCGCGCCGGGAGGCCGGGACGCCGCGATCCCCGCGGCGGCTCGCACGCTCGTCGCGCTCGTCCTCGTCCTCGTCGTCGTCATCGCGACCGGTGATCGAACCGATCACCTCCTGCGCCTTCTCCTTCGCACCGCTGAGCGCGCCCCGGGTCTTGGCCCGTGCGCCGCCCTCCCGCATCTCGTCCATCAGGCCCGGCAGACCCGCGACCTGCTCGGACGGCTGCAGGTCGAGCCGGTTGACGGCCTCGGCGAACCGCAGGTAGGTGTCCACGCTGGCGATGACGATGCGGGCGTCGATGGTGAGCAGCTCGATGCCGACGACGGCCACGCGCACGTACGCGTCGATGACGATGCCCTTGTCGAGGACGACGTCCAGGACGTCGGCCAGGCTGCTGGGCCGGGGCGCGCGGTTGGCGCTGGCCATGGTCAATGGGTTCTCCTCGAGTGGTCGACGAGACGGTCCAGTCCCGTGAGGTCCAAGGGCAGGTACAGGTCGTCGGGGACGACGCCGAAGTGGTCGATCAGTTCGTCGAAGGTGGCCTCCAGTTGCATCAGGGCCTGGCCGAGTCGCTCGATCTGCTCGTCGGTGAGATCGCCGGCCTCCACGCGGCGCAGCGCCTGGCGCTCCACTACCTGCCGGACGACCTCCAGCAGCGCGACGACGAGCCGGCCCAGGCCCCGGCCGACGTCCTGGCCCGTGCCCTCGATCCGGCGCGGCGCCGGGAGGGCGCTCATCGGCGCACCGGCTCGGAGTCGGCGACGGCGGTCAGCAGCAGCCGCAGGTCGAGCCGGACCAGGTCGATGCCGGCGAGGCAGATGGTCACGTCGCCGCTGACGTAGGCGCCGCGGTGCACCACGCGGTCGAGGAGCTCGACGAGGCTGGTGCCGTCGGAGGTGCCACCGAGGATGCCGGACCGCTCACCCATCGCCGTCCTCCAGGGAGGCGAACGAGTACGGCGGCCACGGGCCACTGACCTCGACCTCGAGACCGTCGGGTTCGAGCCGCTGGCGCAGCTCCGCGGCGGTGGCGAGGAAGGCGGCCTCGGCGTCCGCGCCGACCAGCACGGCGAGGTCGAGCAGCAGCGAGGACCCGGGCGAACCGCCGCGGCGCACCGTCTCGGTGACGTGCGGGCGCAGCGTGTCGATCAGCAGCTGGGCCGCCTCCTCGGCGGCCGCCTCGACGCTGTCGTACTGGTCGAGGGCTTGCCGGCGGCGGGTCAGGTACTCCGTGCCGGTGACGCCGACCCGGTCCTGCGGGCGGGGACCGACCGGCACCGGCTGGTCGAGCCGGCGCACGAGCTTGACGCCCCACTCCCGGGCGTTCCCGATCCGTCCCAACCGCTGGCGCGCCGAGTCGGCGTGCTCGTCGAGCAGGCGGCGGGCAGCGGTCTCGTCGGGGACGACGGTGCCGAACCGCAGCGGCAGCACGGGGCCGGTGCGCGCCGCAGCCCGGACGACGGCGTCGTGCCCGCGGGCGAGCGTGGCAAGGCGTCCGGTCTCGGAGAGGTCGTCCTCGTCCACGTGCAACTGGTCGGCGTGCACGGGGCTGACCAGCAGGGCGAGGTCGTCGGCGGTCACCAGGCGGAGCGGCGCGTCGCCGGTGAGCGCCTCGACGTCGTCGGGCACCGGCAGGCCCGCCGTGGTGATGCCGTACGCGTAGAGCGCGGCGCCGGGCCGCTCGGCGCCGTCCTCGGACGGCCGCGGCGCGGGGACGGCGGCGCGCACCGCGCCGGTCAGGGCCTGGGCGACGATCGCGTCGGTGAGCAGGTCGGCCAGCCGGTCGACGGCCCGCTCCCGCGCGCGCTCGAGCGCGGCGGCGACGACCTCCGGGACGGCGGCGCGGGCGATGCGGTCGAGTTCGTCGGTCACGGCCGCCGCTCCCGGGAGGGCAGGGCCCGCTCGCCGTCGGCCAGGCCCGCGCGGCGGACGAGCTCCTCCAGTTCGGCGACGCGGTCCCGCAGCGCGCGCACCTCGTCGCCGTCCTCGACGGCTTCGGGCGCACGACCGGAGAAGAACGGGTCGTGGGTCCACCAGTCCAGGCCCATCTCCCGGGCCGTCTCGGCGGAGGAGACGAAGAGCCGCAGCTTGAGGGTGAGCAGCTCGAGGTCGAGGACGTTCACGACGACGTCGCCCACGATCACGATGCCCTTGTCGAGGACCCGTTCCAGGACGTCGGCCAGCGAGTCGGGCTGGCGGCCGAGCGAGCCCGAGCCGATCCCGCCGGTGCGTCGGAGCGACGGTTCGGCGGTCACGTCGGGTCCACCGCCCCGCGACTGAACCGGCGCAGGCGCTCGTAGCCCGTGAGCGCGCCGCTGGCGTCGATGTCGACGCGGTAGGTGGCCATCACGCTCGTCGTGGAGGGGACGCGCTCGAGCTCGACCACGTCGACGAGCACGGACCAGCCGTGCTCCTCGCGGCGCACGCCGGTGGCGCCCGTCGGTTCCAGCTGGGTCAGTTCGGCGAACTGCTCCAGCGCTCCGCGGACTGCACTGACGATTCCCCCGTTGCCCCCGTGCTTGCGATCTCCGTTCGCGGTCACGAGACAACTTCCCGTCGGCTTCTGGACGACGATTCGTTACCCGGCAGGTCGGAACGGCAAAACAGCCCGCGCCAATTGGGCGTGTCGGACTGGGCTGTGCTAGGGCGGCGTCACTCGACCCGGACCCAGTTAGACGAGCGAGGCCACGAAGGAAGCGAGCGAGGAACCGGCGGCGGCGAGGGCGCTCGCGCCGCTGAGGACGATCTGCGCGGCGCTCTCCGGTGAGTTGATGAGGAAGAGGACCACCATGGCGAGGACCAGCCATGAGGCGATCTTGCGCACGCTCACGGTCTCCCCTCCTCGTGGGCCAGGTGGGGGCGGGGCTGCGAACGCGGCATGGTCGTTTCTCCTCTGGGTCGTCACGCAGACCTGCGATCGGCGAGACCGAGGTGGTTCTGTCCTGTTCATCGCCGACCGGGGGCGTAGGGGTTCGCCGTACCTGTCTTGCCGGGGAGCGCGTGATCACTCGGCGGTCACCAGGGGCGGGGCCTCGGCAGGCCGACCGAACTGTGCTCGCCAGGCGGCGTCCTGCTCGGCGACGGTCGGTAGCCACGGTCGTCCCGCGGCCGCCTCGTCGCTGAGGAGCCACAGGAGCCGGGCGGTGTCGTCCTGGGGGACCGGCGGACTCGGGAACTCGTCGTAGGGCATGCCCGCCGCTGCAAAGGCACGTGGACGCTCGAAGAGCGAACACAGGCCTCGACGATCGCACTGCGGGGTGCGCTCCCCGAGCGCGTTCGCCAGCTCTCGGGCCGCCAGGATCGAGCTGTGCCGCCGGACCAGGTCCGGCAGGGCGAGATAGGCGTTCCGGACCTTGAGGCTCGCCGTGATGATCCGCGCCGTGTCGAGTCGGAACTCGTCGTCGATGTAGGGGCCGAGTCGTCGGGCTGCTTCTCCGGCCCGGTGCATGGTCTCGTGGAATGCCGGCCGGAGGTGCTCGGCGATGATCGCGTCGGTCTCCTCGGCGGCTTCTCGCACCGCGGCGTCCTCGGCCTGCTTGGTGGCCGACCGCACGAGCTCGAGCGCTTCCTGGGACAGCAGCCGATCTGTGCGGGCGCGATGCATCTCGGCACACAGGCCCATGGGATCCAGCGGCTGGGAGTCCAGCGCCGCGCTCACCAGCCGGGCCGCTGCCTGGTCCCGACCGAACTGCGCAGGGCTCGGGAGCTCGAGGTCACCGAGGAGTGTGCCGGCCCGTTGGAGGTGCAGCAGCCGCCCGGGGAGCGTGTAGTCCCCCCTGCGGGCGCCGTCGACGAGCCTGCCGAGCAGGATCTGCCGCATGTCCATCCCGGGCAGATCCCGCCCGATCGCTCCGGGCGGAAGGTCGAGCAGCGGCTGTGTCGTCGGGCCCGGTGGGGACGGTGTGCCGGCGGGGGCGCGCTGTGCGGGGGCCGGCGCACCCCACCCCGCCTCGGCGGCCCGCATCTCTCGGGGCGCCTCCCCGACAAGACCCTGGACGGACACGACGTCATGGGAAGGTCCCGGGGCCCTCGGACGTCGCCGTCTCCTCCAGCACACGGCCCCGAGCCAGAGGACAGCGAGAGTCGTGATCGCCGCCCAACAGATGAAACCCCAGATCCACCACGCCATGACCGTCTCCTCGTTCCGGCCCCCGCGCTCCCTGCACCATGCGGGGCGCGGGCACGGATGACGCCGCGAGATCCGACAGGCCACTCCTTAGAGACGTCCGATTAGCCATGCCGTGGGACAGGCGACCGGAGACGCCACGATCCGTGATGCCGGGAGGAGAGCGTGGGCGACCATCACCGCCCCGGTGCGGTGACCCCGTCCCGGCGCAGGTGTCGCGTCACGAGGAGGCCGTAGCCGATGAGGTTCGGCAGGAATGCCACGACGTAGATGCCGATCTGGGTGCTCGTCTCCCGGATCGGGAAGCCCAGCGGTTCGGTGACGTAGTGGCCGATGAAGCCGCCGCGGTAGCCGGGCTCGCCGGCCGACTCGCGCAGGGCCAGCTCCCACGTCGTCAGCGGGCAGTCGGAGCCGGTGAGGTAGAGCGCCAGGATGCCGAGGCTGACCGGCACGTGCAGCCAGAGCAGTCGCGGCCAGCGCAGTGCGAGCAGCGAGCCGCTGACCATGAAGAGCACCGCGGCGGCGTGGAGGACCGCGACCGCACCGGCGAGCAGCACGCCCGGAGTGTGACACCCGCGCAGCGCCGGGCATGGCCGCACGTACGGCCTGCGGGAACCCGCCGCGTGCGCGATGCTCGTCGCGTCCGGTCCAGGTCAGGCAGGGGCGCCACTGATGTGCAGGGCGAGCCGCACTGTCCGTGGACGGCCGCGCAGTCGCTCCACCAGCCGCTCGATCCCCAGGACGATCCGCGACTCGATCGGGTACGTCCGCCGGATGGTCTCGCGGGCCCGCGCGACGTCGTCGGGATGCTCCCGGAGATGGGCCCGCGCCGCGATCGGCTCGACGCCGTCCTCGACCACGCCGAAGCGTCCGCACGGCCGCATCTCCACGCGCGGGTCGTGGCGCAGCCGGGTGACCTTCCCGCTGCCCGCGGGGGTCAGGACGACCAGCGCCGTGCCGTCGCGGCCGACCCACACCGGCGTCGACACCGCCGTCCCGTTGCGGCGGAACGTCGTGAGAGAGATGAAGCGGTGTTCGGCCAGGCCAGCAGCGGGTTCACTCCCCGACAGTAGGGAGGCCTCCGGCGACATGCAGCCGCAGCGCTTGATCCGACCCGGGCGTGGCACTTACTCTGTCGGGGTGGGTGGCCGACTGATTAGGTGCGGACTCGCCGGCGTCTGACTCTCGAGCCGGTGGGTCCGAGGGCTTTGCCTCGAGAGCAGCCCCCACCACCCAGAGCACCTGCCAGAGAGCACGGTGCTCGGAGGACCCCCATGTATCAGAACACCCGTCACGCTGCCGTCAGCAGCGTCCGCGTCCACGCCACCGTCATGGACATGACCGGCGTCCAGCGCGTGCTCACCCTGCTCACGGGACGCAACTACTCGTTGACCCGCTTCGAGGCCGAGGAGGCCGGCGGCGGGCGGTGGCGGCTGCGCATCGAATCGATCGCCGCCGAGCCCGAGGACGTCGAGCTCCTGGAGGCCCGTCTCCACCGGGTGCCCAGCACGCTCGTCGTCGACGTGCAGTGGAGCGGCGTGTCGCCGGTGGCCGAGCAGCGCGAAGCAGCCGGTTCTCCGGCCGCCTAGTACTTCAGAGTCCGCTCGACCGCGTCCAGCACCCGGTCGACGTCGGGCAGGAAGTCGTGCTCGACCCGACTGGGCGGGAACGGCAGGTCGTACGCGCCTACCCGCAGGACCGGCGCCTCCAGCGCGTAGAAGCACTCCTCCGTGATGGTGGCGGCGATCTCGGAGCCGAGCCCGAGGAACGTGGATGCCTCGTGCACGACGACCATGCGTCCCGTCGCCACCGCGGAGGCACGCAGCGTCTCGACGTCGAGCGGCGAGATCGAGCGCAGGTCCACCACCTGCAGTGAGTAGCCGTCCTCCTCGGCGGCTGCGGCCGCGGCCAGCGCCGTCTTCACGCTCGGCCCGTAGGCGACCACGGTGCAGTCGGTGCCGGGCCGCAGCACACGCGCCCGGTGCATGTCAGCCGGATCGAGCAGCGGGTCGCGCTCGAGGTCGACCTCGCCCTTGTCCCAGTAGCGCGCCTTGGGCTCGTAGAACAGGACCGGATCGTCGCTGGCGATGGCCTGCTGGATGAGTTCGTAGCCGTCGGCAGCACTCGCACACGCGACGACGCGGAGCCCCGGCGTGTGCGCGAACAACGCCTCGTTGGATTCGCTGTGGTGCTCCACGGCGCCGATGCCGCCGCCGCACGGGACGCGGATCACCACGGGGAGGCTGACCAGGCCTCCCGACCGCGCTCGGATCTTGGCCAGCTGGCTGACGATCTGGTCGAAGGCCGGGTAGATGAAGCCGTCGAACTGGATCTCGCAGACCGGCCGGTAGCCGCGGATGGCCAGGCCGATCGCGGTTCCCACGATGCCGGACTCCGCGAGCGGTGTGTCCAGGACGCGCTCCGGACCGAAGTCCGCCTGCAGTCCGTCGGTGACCCGGAAGACTCCGCCGAGACCTCCGACGTCCTCCCCCATGACCATGACCTTGGGGTCGCGTTCCATCATGCGCCGGATGCCGGCGTTGATCGATGCGCCCAAGGTCAGCGTGGTCACGGGAGCTCGCCCTCGGCCCACGAGGCCCGGTACGCCGCGTACTCGGCGGCCTGCCGCTCCATCAACGGGTGGGGGGCGGCGTAGACGGTCCCGAAGAACTCCGCCATGTCCGGTTCGGGCAGCGAGTGGCACGCCTCCCGGGTGGCCACGGCCAGGTCCTCCGCCTCGGTGTCGAGCTCCTTGAAGAAGGTCGGGTCGGCCCCGGAGTCCTCGAGCAGCGTGCGCACGCGGTGCAGCGGATCGCGGGAGCGCCACAGGTCGACCTCGGCCCGGTCGCGGTACTTGGTCGGGTCGTCGGAGGTGCTGTGCCCCGCCATCCGATAGGTGTCCGCCTCGATGAAGGCCGGGCCGTGCCCGCTGCGCACGCGTTCCGACGCCGTGGCCGTGACGGCATGGACCGCGAGCACGTCGTTGCCGTCGACCAGGTAGGACTCCAGTCCGAAGGCCGCTGCCCGCTGCGCCAGCCGGGTGCGGCTCTGCTGGGCGTCCGGGGTCGAGATCGCCCAGTGGTTGTTCTGGCAGAAGAACAGGACCGGCGCGGTCATGACGCTCGCCCAGTTCAGCGCCTCGTTGACATCCCCCTCGCTGCTGGCGCCGTCGCCGAAGTAGGTCATCACGATCTCGTCCGTGCCGTCCCGCTGCACACCCATGGCGTACCCGGTGGCATGGAGCGTCTGCGTGCCCAGCACGAGCGAGTAGAAGTGGAACCGGTAGGGGCGCGGATCCCAGCCGGCGTGCGCGACGCCCCGCCACTGCCGCAGGAGGTCGGCCGGACCGATGCCGCGGGCCAGCGCCGCGGCGTGCTCGCGATAGCTCGGGAAGACGTAGTCGCTCTCGCGCAGCGCCCGGATGGACCCCACCTGAGCCGCCTCCTGGCCGAGGCTCATGAGCCAGAGGCCGAGTTCGCCCTGGCGCTGCAGCGCCAGGGCCTCGGCGTCCAGGCGCCGCGCCAGGAACATGTCGCGGTAGAGACCCTGCGTCGATTCGAGGTCGGTGTCCATGTCGATGCCGTGCGCCCGGCCGCGCTCGGTGAGCTGTCCGTCCGGCGTCACGAACTGGATCGGGTCGCCCGCGACAGGAGGGCGGATGGCGAGGATCTCCGCGTCGGTGGTCGACGGGAGCCCGGAGCTGAGGTTCATCGTGATGCGTCTCCCGACAGGCGATCAGCGGTCGGGCAGCCACACGGTGCGCAGCCGACCGACCTCGCGCATCCGCCGCTCCGCGAGGCGATCAGCGGCCACCGACGGCGGCACGCCCTCCTCGGCGGCAACGCTGAACACGAGCTTGGTCGTGTCGAAGATCTTCGCTGCCCGCTGCCGAGCCCGCTCGAAGGAGAACCCCTCCAGCTCGTCGGCGACCTGGATCAGGCCGCCGGCGTTGACGACGTAGTCCGGCGCGTACAGCACTCCGCGGTCCTGGAGCGACTTCCCGATGCCCGGGTGCGCCAGCTGGTTGTTCGCGGCACCGCAGACGATCGTGGCGGACAGCGTGTCGACCACGTCGTCGGAGAGCGCGCCGCCGAGTGCGCACGGGGCGTACACGTCCAGGTCGAGCGTCCAGGAGGTCCGCCGTGCTGCCCACCCGCGTGACTCCCGGCTGCTCGTGCACGATCCGGTCGACGGCGGACTCGTCGACGTCCGTGACGACCACGGAGGCACCGTCCTCGACGAGGTGGTTCACGAGATGGCGCCCCACCTTGCCCACGCCGGCGACGCCGACCGTGCGCCCCGCCAGGGACGGCGAGCCCCACGTCACCTCGGCGGCAGCGCGCATGCCCTGGAAGACGCCCAGCGCCGTCAGCACGGAGGAATCCCCGGCGCCACCGTGAGCGACGGTACGGCCGGTCACGTAGTCGCATTCCCGGGCGATGTCGTCCATGTCCTCGGAGAACGTCCCGACGTCGCACGCCGTGTAGTACCGACCACCGAGGGACTGCACGAAGCGCCCGTAGGCGCGCAGGAGCGCCTCGCTCTTGATCTTCGCCGGGTCACCGATGATGACGGCCTTGCCGCCCCCCAGGTCGAGGCCGGCGAGGGCGGCCTTGTAGGCCATTCCCTTCGAGAGGTTGAGCACGTCGCGCAGGGCGTCCCGCTCGTCGGCGTACGGGTAGAAGCGGGTGCCGCCCAACGCGGGACCGAGGGCGGTGGAGTAGATGGCGACGATGGCCTTCAGTCCGGTGGCCTGGTCCTGGAAGTGGACGACCTGCTCGTGGGCGTTGGCGCCCCCGAAGAAGACGGCGTCGTCGGCCGCCTGGAATTCGTCGGTCACGGTGGTGACCCTCTCTGCGTGGCCTGCAGGGGTGGCGCAGGCGTCTCGGTTCGGTGCCCTTGTGGGGCTGACCGGAAGGCTACGCAGGGGTCATCGGAGGGTCAAGCACCCTCCGCAATAGCGTTGCGCTGGGTGGAACGGCATGGGGGACGACGGAGCTGTCAGGCCTGTCCGGGTCGGGCGCCCAGGCCCTTGCTGATCTCTCCGGCCACGTCCAGCAGGAGCGGGACGTGCGTCCTCAACTGCTTCGTCGACAGCCGGCTCGTGGGCACCGACAGGCTGATGGCGGCGACCAGGTCGTCGCTCGCGCCGAACACGGGCGCGGCGATGCAGCGCACCGTCTCCTCGTGTTCCCGCTCGTCCCATCCCCAGCCCCGACGGCGGATCTCGGCACACGCCTCCGCGAGCTCCTCGGGCGTGGTGATGGTCTGGTCGGTGTACCTGCGCAGCTCCAGGTCCGGCCAGTCGTCGGCCGGCGAGAAGGCGAGCAGGACCTTGCCCGCGCCGGTGCAGTGCAGCGGGGCGCGCGCACCGATGCGCGAGTACATCCGGACCGGGTGCACGCTCTCGACCTTGTCCAGGTAGACCATCTCGGACTTGTCCCGGACGGCGAGGTGCGCGGTCTCCCCGGTGAGCGCCCCGAGCCGCTGGAGCGAGGGACGCGCGACCGAGCGGACGTCGAGGCCCGCCAGCACGGCGTTGGAGAGCTCGACCAGCCGCAGCCCGAGCCGGAACTCCGGCGGGTCCCCGTCCCGACGCACCCACCCGTGCCGTTCGAGGGTCTGCAGGGTGCGCAGCACGGTCGACTTGTGGATGTCGAGCGTGACCGCCAGCTGGCCGAGCCGTTTCGGCCCCGCAGCCAGTTCGTCCATGAGGACGAGGACACGCTCCAGGCTCTGACTCACCGTTGACACCCACCTTCCTCGCTCCGGCGACGCTGCCGGCCCACTGCATCAGCGCGTTTATCGTTGCACAAGGAGCAACAAGACCGGCGGTTCCCGCAGCGCGCGGTCACCCCTCAGAGCGTCTTGGAGACACCGCCGTCGACGAGGTACTCGGCGCCGGTCATCATGCGCGCCGGCATCCGAGGCGAGCAGGAGTGCGAGACCGCAGAGCTCGTCCGGTTCGGCGAACCGCCCCACCGTGATGCCCAGCATCTCGGGCGCCTTCGACTCGATCACCTCGGTGACGTCGGCCGCGCCGGTCAGCGTGGCCACGTGCTCGCCGAACCCGCCCGGGCCGGTCCACATCGGGGTGCGGACGAACCCCGGGGCGATCGCGTTGACCCGGACGTTCCGACCGGCGAACTCCTCGGAGAGGGCCTTCGTGAGGTTGGTGAGGGCCGCCTTGGCCACTCCGTACTCGACCACCATCGGGTGGGGCTGGCGCGAGTTCAGCGACGTGATGTTGATGATCGATCCCCCGCCGGACTCCAGCATCGCGGGGATGGCGGCCCGGCAGGCGCGCACCGCACTGAGGAAGTTCACGCGCCACGAGGAGTCCCAGTCCTCGTCCGAGAGGCTGAGGAAGCCCTCCCGCGGCAGGCTGATCCCCACGTTGTTGACCAGGACGTCCAGGCCGCCGAATTCGCGGAGCGCCCGTTCCACGGTCCGCCCCGGGCCGTCGACGGTGCCCAGATCGACCGCCTCGTGCACGACGTCGGGACGACCGGTCAGCTCCTCCAGCTCGTCCGTCATGGACCGACTGGCCGCGACGACCCTGGCGCCGTGGTCCGCCAGGGCCCGCGCGAGCGCGAGGCCGATTCCCTTGCTGGCGCCGGTGACCACGGCGGTCTTTCCCTCGAGTGCGAGGTCCACTGCTACTCCCTGGGGGCACGCGACGCGGTCGCGATGGACATGGAGGACGTGCGGATCCCGACGGCCGCCGACGATGGGCGGCCGTCGCAGTCGAGCGCGTCGGTCAGGACTCGGTTCGGAGCACGGTGGCGTGGTGCGCCAGGGCCTTCCAGTCGCCGTCGTGGTGCTGCCACACCGCGGTGAACCTCGTCGTCGATCCCTCCGGGGGCGCGAACTCCTCCCCCACCTCGTAGTCCCCGTGGACCAGCACGAGGTCGCCGAACTCGCGGACCACGAGGTGAACGATCCGGTTCACCGGGACGTCCGAGCGCAGCGGCGCGATGTAGGTGAGGTACTCCTGCTTGCCCCGGTTCGTGCCGCGGACGTCGGTGTAGTGCCAGTCGTCGGACAGCGTGCGCTCGAAGAACGACGGATCGTCCTGACCGAGCGCCGTGAACCACTGCTCGTACAGCCCCAGGAGGTCCTGGCGGAGCAGCTCCGCAGTCATCTGAGTGCTCCTCCGCCCTTCTTGGACCACGAGTCGATGGCCACCGCCGCGAGGATCACGGCACCCATGAAGACCTGCTGCCAGATCGGGTTGAGGTTGAGCAGGTTGAACCCGTTGCCGACGAGGGTCACCAGCAGCACACCGAAGACGGTGCGCCAGACGGCACCCTCACCGCCGTTGATGCTGGTCCCGCCGATCACGATGGCGGCGATGGCGCTGATCTCGAGGCCCAGGCCCGCGTCGGCCTGACCGGTCGCGACACGAGAGGCGACGAGGACGCCCGCGATGCTGGCCGTGAGCCCGCTGATGACGAACGTCGCCATCCGGATCCGGTTGACCCGCACCCCCGACAGGTGGGCGGCGTCCGAGTTCCCCCCGACCGCGTAGATGTAGCGACCGAACGCGGTCTTGCTGAGCAGGAACCAGCAGACGGCGATGATCACCAGGAAGACGAGGACGACGTACTTGATCCCGAAGATCTCGCCACGCCCGAGCGCCGAGAAGCCCGGATCCTCCGTCCGGACCAGCGATCCGCCGGTCATGACGAGGGCGAAGCCCCGGATCATGATCCCGGTCGCCAGCGTGGTGATGATCGCGTTGACGCGACCGACCGTGCTGATCGCCCCGTTGATCAGCCCGAGGACGCCACCGACGAGGACCCCCAGCAGGATCGCGATCGGGATCCCGACGACGTCGACCAGCATGGCCGCGAACACCCCGGAGATCGCGAAGATCGCGCCCACCGAGAGGTCGAGTCCGCCGGCGATCAGCACCAGCGTCCCGCCGACCGCGACCATGCCGACGATCGAGGACTGGTCGAGGACGTTGAGCAGGTTCCGCGGCTTCAGGAACGACGGGCTCGCGAAGGACAGGTAGACGAAGACGATCAGGACCGCGATCGGGATGCCGTAGTCACGCAGCCGGGAGACCTGCTCCCACCGCAGGGCGCGGGTCCGCGGCTCCACGGTCTCTTCGGTGGTCACCGGATCGGTCCGTTGCTGGATGTCCATGCACTCTCCCCGGAATCGTGGGCGCCGAACGCGGCGCGCAAAATGAGGTCATCGCTGGCTTCGCCCTGCTTGAACTCGGCGGTGAGTCGCCCGTTGCGCATGACCAGGATGCGATCGGACAGACCCAGCACCTCTTCGATCTCCGAGGAGATCACCAGCACCGCCATCCCCTCCCGGGCCAGGGAATCGATGAGCTCGTAGATGGCGTGCTTGGCACCGACGTCCACGCCGCGCGTCGGCTCGTCGACGACCAGGACACGGGGTGTGCGGAGCAGCCACTTGGCGAACATCGCCTTCTGCTGGTTCCCGCCCGAGAGCCGGTTGACCGAGGTGCGGGCGTCGCCGCCACGGACGTCGAGTGTCTTGACGATGCGCTGCGTCTCCCGCTTGGCGCTGCGGCTGTTGACCACCCCGCCGTTGCTCAGCGACCGCAGATGAGGGAGCGTGACGTTCTCCCCGATCGGCCGGCTCATCAGCAGCCCCTGGTCCTTGCGCGACTCCGGGAGCATCGCCAGGCCGGCGCGGATCGAGTCCCGGGGATGGTGCTTCCGCAGTGGCCGCCCGTCGAGCTCGATGGAGCCGGCGACCACCGGATCGGCGCCGAAGATCGCCCGCGCCACCTCCGACCGGCCGCTGCCGATGAGCCCGGCCAACCCGACGATCTCGCCGGCCCGCAGGTCGAGGCTGATGTCGGAGAAGTCCGGCGGGCGGCTGAGTCCCTGGACCGAGAGGACGACCTCCCCCGGCTCCGGCCGCGAGGCCGGGTCGGGGAAGCTCAGGTCGCTGGCCCGCCCGAGCATGGAGGTCACCAGGCTCGTCGGTGTCTCCTCCGACGCGCGAGCGGTCCGGACGTGTCGCCCGTCGCGCAGGACCGTGACGTCGTCGGCAACGGCCAGGACCTCGGCCAGGAAGTGCGAGACGTAGACGACGGTGGTGCCCGACGCCCGCAGGTCCCGCACGATCTCGAGGAGCCGGTCGGCCTCGTGCGTGGTCAGGGCCGCGGTCGGCTCGTCCATGATGACCAGCCGCGCCTGCCGGGCCAGTGCGCGCAGGATCTCGACCTTCTGCTGCTCGGCGGTCCGGAGGCGGCCGACCCTCGCATCGGGCGACACCCGGAGGTCGACCCGGCCGGCCAGCTCGTCGTACCGCCGCCGCATGGCACGCCGGTCCAGCATGCCGCGACGCCTGGACTCGACGCCGAGGAAGACGTTCTCCAGGACGGTCCGCTGGGGTTCGAGCGACAGCTCCTGGGCGATGATCGTGACGCCGTCCGCCAGCGCGGCGTGCGGCGTCCGGTAGTGGACCTCGCGGTCGTCGACGACGACCTGGCCGGAGTCCGCCTGCTCGACGCCGGCGAGGATCTTCATCAGGGTCGACTTCCCCGCGCCGTTCTCCCCGACGAGCGCGTGGACCGTTCCGCTCCGGATGTCCACGGTCACGTCACGAAGCGCCTGCAGGCTCCCGTAGCGCTTGTTGATGTCCTGGAGAAGCGCATGCATCGACGTGCCCAATCTCTCGCGATGATCGATGGTCCCGCGTGGCAGGGCGGGAGGCGCGATGAGGCGCCGATCGGTTACCGGGGCCGCCGTCTGGACCGACCCCGGTAACCGATGCGGTCACCGAGGGGGCGTCAGCCCTCCCACTCGCACTCGAAGTCCCCGAGGTTCTCCTGGGTCACGAAGGGGTCCCGGTCGAGGGCGTCCAGGGGGTTCAGGCCCTGGGGCTCCGTCTCGTCCCCGTTGCACCCAGTCGATCGCGATCTCCATGCCGAGGCGCCCCTCGGTCTTCGGGAGGTCGATGATCGTGGCGAACCACCGCCCCTCCTCGACGGCCTGGACCGCCGGGCAGCTGCCGCCGGAGCTCACCAGCCGGATGTCCTCGAGCCGGCCGGCGTCCTCGAGCGCCTGCTCCGCACCGGCGGAGGCCTGGTCACTGGTGACCATCAGGACGTTCATCTCCGGGTTCGCCTGCAGCATGTTCTGCGCGATGCCGATGGCCGGCTCGGCGACGTAGCCGTGTCCGGACTGGTAGGAGACGACGTTGATGTTGGGGTGGTCGTCCGTGATCGCGTCGAGCCCCTCCTTCGCCTCGCGCTCGAAGTCGAAGTCCGGCTCGCCGGCCATGTAGCCGACGTTGCACGGGTCGAGGTCCTCGCAGGCGGCGACGATCGCTTCGACGACCCGCTCGCCCCGCGACGGACGGCGGGTTGACGACCGTGCCGGCCTGCCCCTCGATCTGCGGGTCCGACGTGTCCGTCTCGGGCCCGAGGGTGAGGTCGGTGTTGATGACCGCGATGTCCGCGGCGATGGCCTCCTCGACGGCCGGGACGAGTGCCGCGGCGTCGAGCGGGATGATGATGAAGGCGTCGAAACGACCCTGGGTGATCGCGTCCTGGATCTGCGAGAACTGCTTCGAGGCGTCGAAGCCGCTGTCGAACTTCGTGACCTCCGCGGCGCCGCCCTCCGCCGCCTCGTCCATGCCCGCGAGGGTGGCCTCGACGTAGGTGTTCGCGAGAGGCCCGAAGAACGCGACCTGGACCGGCTCCTCGCCCGATCCGCCCCCGTCGCCCCCGCCGTCGCCGTCGCTCCCGCCGCAGCCGGCGACGAGAGAGCCGATGACAGCAAGCAGCCCCACGGTCCTCAACCGACCCCGGCTGCGCGTCCGCTTCGTGTACATCTCCACCTCTTGGGTCCCTCGAGCCGTTGTGGCGCTCTTGCGCTCACTGCAACGCTGGTGCAGACTACGCAGACCGGTGCATCATGCGCAAGCGCGGACGCGCGTCGTCGCGGCGGAACGACGGAAGGCGGAATCGGTGGTCCTGGAAGACAAGGTCGTGGTGGTCACCGGCGCGTCGCGGGGCCTCGGAGCGGGCCTCGCCCGGCGGCTGGCACGGGAGGGCGCGAGCGTCGGTCTCGTCGCCCGCGACGAGCAGGCGCTGTCCCGGCTGGCCGACGAGATCCGGGACGACGGCGGTGCGGCCTTCCCCGTCTCCTGCGACGTCACGTCGCCCCAGGACGTCGAGGCGATGGCGTCCGCCGTGCTGAAGGAGTTCGGCCGGGCCGACGTCCTGATCAACAACGCCGGTGCGCTGACCTTCGGCTCGTTCCTCGAGGAGACCGACGAGGAGTGGGACCACATGCTCGAGGTGAACCTGAACAGCGCGCGGCGCGTCACCCGAGCGTTCCTGCCCGCGATGCTCGACGCCGGCAGCGGCAAGGTCATCTTCGTGTCCAGCAACGCCGCCAAGAAGGGCTTCGTCAACGACGCCGGGTACTCCTGCGCCAAGGCCGGACTCATGGCGCTGACGCGGGTCCTGGCGGTCGAGTACGGCACGCGCGGCATCGACGTGCACTGCGTCCTGCCCGGCCTCATCGCCGAGACGGACCTGGGGCAGTCCGTCGTCGACGACCACGTGGAGCGGTTCGCCGGCACCCGTGAGGCGTTCGACGCCTGGGCGAACCCGTTGTCGCCGAAGGGCTTCCACCCGACGGTCGACTCGATCGTGGACGTGCTGACGTTCCTGTCCACGCCGGGCGGACAGGTGCTCCACGGTCAGTGCCTGACGGCCGACTACGGACTCACGCCCTACTGACCCGCCGGGCCACGGGCCGCGGCCACCGCGGCTCGCGCCCGGGTGCGCAGCCCCTCGAGATCGCCCGTCGACTGCACGAGGGACGACCCGAGGGCCACCGCCACGGCTCCGGCGGACAGGAACGGGCCGATGTCGTCGATCCCGACCCCGCCCGTCGGCACGAACGCGACCTGGTCGAGCGGTCCTCGGAGCGCCTTCAGGTACGGGATGCCCGCCGGCTGGGCCGGGAAGAGCTTGACCATCCGGGCGCCGCTGTCGACGGCCAGCTGGACCTCGGTCGCCGTGAACGCCCCGGGGAGGGCCAGCAGTCCCCGGTCGTGCGACGCCGCGATCACCGCCGGCGAGACGTGCGGGGAGACGACGAACTGCGCACCGGCCTCGGCGACCGCCGTCACCTGCTCCTCGTACAGCACCGTTCCGGCGCCGACCGCCGCCCGGTCCCCGGCGACGCCCACCGCGGCCTCGACGGCCTCCAGTGCGCCCGCGCTGGTCAACGTGAACTCCAGCGCCCGCACACCCTCCTCGACCAGCACCTCGGTCATCGCCACGGCCGACGCCCGGGTCAGCTCGGGCACCCGGATGATCGCGACGAGCCGGCCCTCCCGGACGTGCTGCTCGGCGTTCACGACCGCCCCCAGCTCGAGACCGCCCGGACGAGCCGCTCCGTGCCCTCGCGGAGGTCCGGGGTGGCGGTCGCCAGCGACAACCGCACGGTGCCGGCCCCCGACGGCCCGAAGGTCTCCCCCGGCGCGACGGCGACCCCGGCCTCGGTGATGAGGCGCCGGGCAAAGGCGTACGAGTCCTGAGCCGCGGCCGACACGTCGGCCATGATGTAGAAGGCGCCGTGCGGCACGGAGACCAGCAGGCCGCCCTCCCGGAGGATCTCCACGACCAGGTCCCGCCGGTCGCGGTAGGACCGGGTCATCTCCCGCACGCAGTCCTGGTCGCCGTCGAGGGCCGCCTGACCCGCCTTCTGCGCGATCGCGGTCGCGCAGCTGATCATCGGCTCCTGGACCTTCGCGACCAGGTCGACGACGTCGCTCGGCCCGGTCACGTACCCCATGCGCCAGCCGGTCATCGCGTAGCTCTTCGACATGCTGAAGACGCTGAGCACGTGGTCCGGCGCGCCCAGGGAGGCCGGGCTGACGTGCTCCCCCTCGAAGACCACCTGCTCGTAGCACTCGTCCGACAGCAGGTACATGCCGTGCCGCGCCGCGAGGTCGACCAGGCGCTCCATCACGTCCCGGGGGAAGACGGCACCGGTCGGGTTGCCGGGACTGTTGATCATCAGCACGGTCGCTCCGGACGAGCGCGCGAGCTCGTCCAGCCGGTCCAGATCCGGCAGGTAGCCCTCGTCCGGCAGCAGCGGGTACAGGACCGCCTGGGCGGAGAGGACGTCGGCCATCATCTGGTAGTTCGGCCACCCCGGATCCGGGATCAGGATCCGGTCGCCGGGCGACACCAGGGTCGCCAGCGTCTCCATCAGGGCGTTCACCGCCCCGGCGGTGATCACGATGTCGTCGACCGCGGCGTCGATGCCGTTCACCGTCTTCAGCTTCGCCGCGATGCTCGCCCGCACCTCGACGAGCCCCTTGTTCGCGGTGTAGGTCGTGAAGCCCGAACGCGCGGCCTCGCAGCCCGCCTCGACGATGTGCGGCGGGGTCGGGAAGTCGGGCTGGCCGACCTCCAGGTGCAGCACGTCCGGGCGTCCGGCGGCGAGATCCATGATCTCGCGGATGCCGGACCGACGCATGAGGCGGATGCGTTCGGCGGGCTTGACCATCGATGCTCCTAGCTCTGGGAGGCGTCGGCGAAGCGCGGGAGGACGGACGCGGCCAGCGCGGCCAGCGTCCGCTGCGCGTTCTCGGCCGGGGTGGGGAACAGCGCCACGTGGTCCGAGCCCGCGTCGAGCAGGGCCTGGATCTTCCGGCTGCACTCGTCGGGATCCCCGGCCACCGCCAGGTCGTCGACCCACTGGTCCGGCATGCGGTCCACCAGACCACCGGCGTCGCCGTCGGCCAGCAGGGCCCGCAGCTCGTCGCTGATCCCGTACGCCTCGGTCAGGGCGTTCGGGCCACCCGCGGCGAGGTAGAACGCGACGGCGTTCCGGGCGTCGGCCTTGGCGACGGCGGAGTCGTCGTCGACCGCGCAGAGCGCGAACGTCGTGATCCGGTGCGGGCGCTCCGGTTCTGCGGCGCGGGCGCGGCCCGTGTCGATCTGCTGCCGCGCCCACCGCACGTAGTCCGTGCCGGCCAGGACGGACAGCAGCGTCCCGTGGGCGAGCTCGCCGGACAGCTGCAGCATCTTGGGGCCGGCCACCCCGGTCTGCAGCGGGATGGGGCGGGCCGGTGGGTGCACCAGCCGGACGTCGATCGCCCGGAAGGTCTCGGTCGACACCGCCTCGCGCCCCGCGAGCAGCGCGTCGATCACGGTGAGGCAGTCCCGCACCGCCCGGAGCGGTGACGCGGGCTTGATGCCCATCTGGTCGAGCCAGCCAGGAACGCCGAGTCCGACCGCGGGCATGAGCCGGCCGGGAAAGGCCCGGTCGAGGGTGGCGATCTCCATCGCCAGGAGCGCGGGATGCCGCGACATCGCGGACACGACGCCCAGGCCGACGGGGATCCGCTCGGTGGCCGCGAGCGCGATCGCCGCGGCCGAGACGCCGCCGCTGAAGAAGTAGTCCTCCGAGAGCCACACCTCGCCGAAGCCTGCTCGCTCCGCCTCGACCGCCATGGGCCGGAGCTGTTCGGGCGGGATCTCGCTACCGAGGACGAGACCCACCGAGGGCGCGATCATGGCTCTCCCTTTCACTGAAACGTCACCGTCCGACGTGGTTCGACTCGGCGTCGTAGCGGGGGAAGTGCGCGTGGACCTTGCGGACGTCGTTGTTCTCGTGGAGCGCCACGACCCGTCCGTCGCGCACGTGGACGACGTCCACGCCGTGGTTCTCCCACGGCTCCCCCGAGAGCGTCGTGGCGGTCTCGTGCCAGACCCCGGCCGCGACGTCCCCGTCCACGAGGACGTCCTCCAGCGTGAAGTCGACGTCGCGCAGCAGGCCCCCGGCGAAGTCGAAGAACCGGTCGGCCGCGGCGGTGCCGTGCAGGTACACCTGGCCGAGGAAGCTCACCTCGACGTCGGGGTGCATCACGGCGAGCATCCCGTCCTTGTCGCCGGCGAGGAACGCCCGGTACAGCTCCTCGACGACCTCCCGGGTGGTCCTCACGCGGAGTCCTCCACGGGCCCGACGGCTGCGACGTACTGCTCGAGGAGATGCGGGGCGTCCTCGCCGACGCGGGCCGCCTCCCAGTCTCCGGACACCGTGATGGCCCGACCGCCGAGGACGGCGCCGACCCGGGCGCCCATGCGCACGGGCCAGCCGTGGAGCAGTCCGCTGATCACGCCGGCGGCGAAGGCGTCGCCGGCACCGACCGGATCGACGACGACGTCGACGGGGAACGGTTCGACGAGCGTGACCTCGTCCTCCTCGTAGACCACCGCACCGCGGGCCCCGTCCTTGAGGACCACCGCGGACATCCCCTCCCGCACGAGCCGGCGCGCCGCCTGGTCCGGGTCCTCCCCCGGCAGCAGGGCGGCGACCTCGTCCCGCCCGGCCAGGAGGACGTCGATGTCGGGGAGGAGCTCCGCGAACTCCCGGGCCGCGCGGGGCCCGTCCCAGAGGCTGGGCCGGAGGTTGGGGTCGAAGACGACGGTGCAGCCCTGGGCCGCGGCCCACGACAGGGCCTGGCGGGCCACCGCGGCGACTCCGGTGTCGGCTCCCTCGCCGACACCGAGGGTGACCCCGGAGACGGTGAGGATCCTCGGGACGCCGATCCGTTCCAGGTCCACCTCGCTCCGGCTCAACCGGGACGCCGCCGATGCGTCGCGGTAGTAGTAGACGCGGCGCTCCCCGGAGCCGAAGCGCTCCTTGAAGAAGACACCGGTGCGGCCGGTCGGGTCGACCCGGACGTGATCGATGTTCACCCCGTGCTCGCCCAGGGTCCGCGTCACCAGCCGGCCGACCGGGTCCGCTCCCACCGCCGTCACGAGTGCGGTGGCGTGTCCCAGGTGGGCGAGGGTGATCAGGACGTTGCCCTCCGCCCCCGCGACGCGGAGCCGGAACCCGGAGACGTCCTCCAGGCGGCCGTCGTCGACGGGGTCGAGCAGCCCCATCACCTCTCCCACGGCGACGACGTCGAACCGGCGCCTCACCCACGGGGACCCCCCAGCGGCCCGGCCGCGCGCGCCCTGATGCGCACCGCATCGCCGGGGAGGTAGGCGAGCTGGATCTCCTCCAGGTCGATGTCCCGGACCCCGGCCTCGTCGGCGCCGGCCTCCACGGCACGCCGCCGCGCCTCCTGCACGGGCTCCGTCGATGACGCCGGCCCGCGGCTGCCCGTCCAGCCGGTAGATGCGGTCCACCTCGCCGCTGACCTCGGCGATGGCCGCACCGACGGCGTTGGCCACCTCGTGGTGCGGCGGGCGCAGCACCTCCGCGGCGCCCGCCAGGTCGTCGGGCACCAGGAACGAACCGCCGCCGACCGCGACGACCGGAACGGGCACCGCGCTGGTCCGCATCCGGTCGAGCGCCGCGTCGAGGACCTCCCGCACGTACGCCCGCACCTCGGCCGCCTCGGCGTCGCTGACCGCGTCCCGGACCGCGGCGCGGTCGCCGAGAGGGAGCCCGCCCAGCACGAAGACGTCGGTCAACGTGAGCGTGTCACCGCCGAAGCAGACAGCCCTGCGGGTGATGTCGTGCCCGACGCTGTCCGGGCCGATGCGCAGGCCGTCGTCGGTCCGGCGGACGATCGTGCCGCCGCCCAGCCCGACGGAGACGAGGTCGGGCATCCGGAAGTTCGTCAGCACGCCGCCGATCTCCACCGCGATGCCCGACTCCCGCGGGAACCCGCCGCGCAGCGCGCCGAAGTCGGAGGTGGTCCCGCCGACGTCGATGACGACGGCGTCCGTGCGCCCGGAGAGCAGCGCGCCACCGCGCAGACTGTTCGTGGGGCCCGAGGCCACGGTGAGGACGGGGTACTCGGCGGCGTAGGCCAGCGTCATGAGCGTGCCGTCGTTCTGGCTGAGGAACGGCGTCGCCTGCACCCCCACCGCGGCCAGCGCCTGGGTGAAGCCACGGGTGGCCCGTTCGGCGACACCGGTGAGCGCCGCGTTCATCACGGTGGCGTTCTCCCGCTCCAGGAGACCGATCGAGCCGATCTCGGAGCTGATCGAGATGGGCACGTCCAGGTGCTCCCGGAGGATCTCCCGCGCCTGCGTCTCGTGCCCGGAGTCCGCCGGAGAGAAGACGCTGGACACGGCGACCGCCTCCACCGTGCCCTTCCAGTCCTCGGCCGCGCGCCGCACGGCCGCGACGTCGAGCGGGGCGATCTCCCGGCCGTCGAAGTGGTGCCCACCGCCGATCACCCGCGCGTCCGCGAGGGCGGCCTCGCGCAGGTCGGCCGGCCAGTCCGCCAGCGGCGGGACGGCGGTCGTGGCCGGGGCACCGATGCGCAGCACACCCACCCGGCGCAGGCCGCGGCGCTCCACGATGGCGTTGGTGCACTGGGTCGTCCCGAGCATGGCCTGCTGGACGCCGGCCACGTCCTGCCCCTCGAGCACGGCCTCGAGGGCTGCCCGCACCCCCGACTCGATGTCCGACGTCGTGGGGCGCTTCACCGCCGCGAGGACGGTCCTGTCCTCGGCCAGCAGCACGGCGTCGGTGTTGGTGCCGCCGACGTCGATCCCGATGCGCAGCGTCATCGTGCGCCCCCGAGGCGGATGGGGTCCATGTCGTAGCCGAAGGCCCTGGGTTCCACGAGGGGCAGTGCCTCGGGCCGCCACCAGACCGGTGACGACGGGATGCCCACGACGTGCACCCGGAGCCCGAACCGCATCCCCTCGGTGGTGAGGGGCTGCCCGCTGTCGGCCTCCACGAGGCTGATCAGGTCGGGCACCGCCGCGAGGACCGCGTCCTCGGAGCGGACGACGAGGTTCTCGTTCTGGAAGTCGACCTCCGCGCTCCGGCCGGCGTCGGCGTCGAGGCCCTTGAGGGTGAGCCGACCGCGGACGAAGCCGGCCTGCGTGGACCGCTGCACGTCGACCACCTGACCGGTGAAGAGCCTGGTCGCACCGCAGATGGGGGCGATCGCCGCGATCGGGTCGGATCCCTCGGCCCGCGCGCGGCGCAGGGCACGGCCGATCGCCACCGCGAGGGAGACGCTGTGCGGCACCGCCCAGGCCCGCAGGTGCGCGGCGTCCACGGCGTAGTGCGCGACCACCGCCGACCCGCCCATCGCGACCACGGCCGCCCGGGCCAGTCGCTCGGCGGACTCGTTGTCGCGGGCGGCCGAGATGCTGACGACGTTCGACGACTCGTCGGCCAGGACGAGGGGCCAGGCCTTCGCTCCCCCGGCGCCCAGGGTGACCATCTGGACCTCCGGGAACGCCCGCCCCATCCCGTCGGCGTCGACGAGGGGCAGCCCCCGCCGGGCCGCGAGCACGATCGGGATCGTCGAGTTGATGCCGCCCGCCTCGATGGGCATCGTGGCGATCACGCGCTGCTGCTGGAGGTGCTCGAACCCGTCCATCGCCAGGTCGAGCTCGTGCCCACCCGGGATCCGCTCGAGGATCACGGTCGGCGCGCCGATCATCGCGACCGGCACGACCACGCCGTCGTCCTCGACGTCGTCGGGGTCGATGACCCGGACGCTGCCGTGCTCCCGGACGGCCGCCTGCGCCATGAGCGCGCCGATCCGCGGGTCGCCGCCCCCGCCGGTGCCGAGGAGCGTCGCGCCGAGGGCCAGGTCGGAGACGGTGCCCTCGTCGATCGTGTCGATGCGCTCGAAGGTGCCGACGTCGGTCGCAGTCATCGTGGTTCCCCGGAGGTCATCGTCGAGCCGACAGGTGCTGCAGCACCTTCGGCGGAGTCATGGGCAGCTCGGACACGACGCAGCCGGTGGCCGCGGCCACCGCGTTCACCAGCGCGGCACCCGGCAGGATGATCGGCGGCTCGCCGACGCCCCTGGCGCCGTGCGGACCGTCCTGCGACGGTTCCTCCACGAGCAGGCAGACGACGTCGGGGGCTTCCATGATCGTCGGCAGCTTGTAGCTGTCGAGGCCGGTGTTCCGGACGACGCCGTCGCGCAGCAGCTCCTCCTCGAAGAGGGCCATCCCGATCCCCTGGAGGACGCCGCCCTGGATCTGGCCCTCGATGGCCGGTGGCACGAGCGCCTTTCCGACGTCCTGGGCGACGACGTACTTCAGGATCCGCACCTGCCCGGTGTCCGGGTCGACCTCGACCTCCACCGCGTGGCAGTGGAAGCTCGGCGAGTTGAACGTCGGGTAGAAGTGCTGGGGACCGACGCAGGACACGTCGTACGGGGTCGGCGGGGCCACGTACCGCGACGACGCATGGATCTGGCCGCTCCGGTTCGTGGCGGACCCGGCGACCTCGCGGAGGGTCACGGACACGCTCGGGACGCCCCGCACCGTGACGACGCCGCCGTCGAGGGAGAGGTCGCCCGGATCGGCCTCGAGCAGGTGCGCGGCCTCGTCGAGGATCTGCTCGCGCACGTCGTCGCAGGCGCCGAGCACCGCGTTGCCCACGTTGAAGGTGGTGCGGCTGCCCTGCGCGCCGAAGTCGTAGGCGCCGGTGGCCGTGTCGCCGGTGGAGGCGAGCCGGACCTGGTCCTCGGCCACGCCCAGCGCCCGCGCGGTCAGGCTGACCACGCCGGCGGCGAGGGCGCCGGACCCGATCTCGGTGCCGCCGGTGATCACGGAGACCGTGCCGTCGTTCTCGAGCCTGCGCCGTGGCGGCGGCCGCCCCGGCCGTCGTCGTCCACCAGGCGCAGGCGATGCCGACGCCCCGCCCGGGCGGGCGCGGCGCGTCGAAGTCGATGGCCTCGAGCGCCCGGTCGAGGCAGATCTCGGCCGTGGGCCGCCGGAGAACCTGACCGTTGAGGGCGACGTCGCCGTCGCGGAAGAAGTGGCGTCTCCGGAGGTCGACGCCCCGCTCCCCCAGGCGGCCGGCGATCTCCTCCATGTGCGCCTCGACGGCCAGCACCATCTGCGGCCCCGACGGACCCCGGTAGGCGCCGGTGGGCTGCGTGTTCGTGTACACGGACAGCGCCGTGCTGCGGACGTTCTCGACCAGGTACGGGCCGGTGGCCTGGAGGGTGGCGACCGCACCGATGAAGGGGGTGTCGTGCGCGTACGCCCCGGCGTCGAGCAGGCACTCGACCTCGCGGCCGATGATCCGCCCGTCGTCGTCCACCGCGCTCCGGATGCGGACGACGGAGTTCTCCCGCGGGTTGGCGGTGGCCAGCTCCTCCGCCCGGGAGCTCACCATCTTCACCGGCCGCCCGGACTTCCGGGCCAGCAGGCAGGCGAAGTGCTCGAACGTGACGTCGAGCTTCCCGCCGAACCCGCCTCCGACGGTGGAGGCGGTGACGCGCACCTGCGACTCCGGGAGGTCGAGCACCGAGCAGAGGGTGGCGCGGACCCCGAACGGGTTCTGCGTGCTCGTGGTGACGTGGAAGCCGCCGTGCTCGTCCACGACCGCGAGGCAGGCGCGCGGTTCGATGTAGCCCTGGTGGACGCGCGGCGTGGCGTACTCGCCCTCGACGACGAGGGCCGCCCGGGCGAAGGCCGCCGCCACGTCGCCGGTCTCGACGACGGTCCGCCCGCACAGGTTGCCCTCGCGCGCGGTGTCGACGCTCAGCTCGTAGTCGGCCAGATCCGGGTGCACGAGAGCGGCGCCGGGCTCGAGCGCCGTCCGCAGGTCGAACACACCGGGCTCGGGCTCGATCCTGACCACGACGGCGGCCACGGCGCGAGCGACGGTCTCCTCGTCCGGGCCGGCGACGGCCGCCAACGGCTCGCCGGAGAACCGGACGACGTCGCCGGCGAGCGGCGGCTGGTCCTTGATGACCATCCCGTAGCGGGCGACGGGCAGGTCGGCTGCGGTGATGACGGTGACGCCCGGGGATCGCCGCGGCGCGCGAGACATCGAGGCGCGTGATGCGCCCGCGACGGGACGGTGGACCGGACGACGCGGCCGACGAGCATGCGCGGGACTTCCAGGTCGACGCCGTAGACGGCTCGGCCGGCGACCTTGGCCCGCGCGTCACTGCGGTAGAACGCCTCACCCATCGGTGGTCTCCGACCGCTCGGTGAGCGTGGCGACGGCGTCGAGGATCTTCCGGTAACCCGTGCAGCGGCACAGGTTGTTGACCAGGCCCTCGCGGATCTGCTCCTCCGTGGCACTCGGGAACTCCGCCAGCAGCGCCTGAGTAGCCATGATCATCCCCGGGGTGCAGACGCCGCACTGCACCGCACCCGCCCGCGCGAACGCCGCCTGCACCTCGGAGAGTCCCCCGAATGCGAGAGAGCCCTCGCCGACCAGGCTCTCGAGAGTGGTGACCGACGCGTCCAGCGCCCGACCCAGCGGTACCAGGCAGCTGAGGACCGGTTCGCCGTCCAGCAGCACCGTGCACGCACCGCAGCGGCCCTCGCGGCAGCCCGGCTTGGGGGTCCTGTCGCCGAGTTCGTCGCGGAGCACGTCCAGGAGCGGCGCCGTGGCGGGGGCCTCCACCTCGATCTCCCGGCCGTTCCAGCGGAGCGTGCTCATCCCCCGGCCCCCTCAGGCATCTCGTCCGATCAGAGGCCGGACCGCGGACCCGATCGACGTCCGTGCACCGATCGCGTTGTTGCACCACTTGCAATGTCGTTGCGTGAGACTAGTCTGCGGTCCGAACCGCATGCAAGTGTGGGCACGCCGCCACCCCCGACGAGGAGACCGCACATGGAAGGCGCCCGGGCACGCACCCGCAGCCTCGTGGAGAGCCTCACCTCCGCCTGGCTCGCCGGCGACCGCGACGCCGTCTCCGCCGCCTGCACACCGGACGTGCGCTGGTGGACGCCCCTGACGGACGAGGAGGCGAGCGGGCCGGCCGACGCGAGCGCCGCCCTCCACCAGGCCCTCGCGCCGCTGCAGCGCCCGGTCCAGGTCACCGCCGTCGTTCCCAGCGACGACGGGAACCGGTGCGTCGTCGAGCTGCGGTCGGCCGCCACCCCGCCCGCGTTCGTCACGTCGGTTCTCTCCCTCCGCGACGGGAAGATCGCGGCGGGGCGCACGTACACCGACCTCCGGGAGCACGACCCGCGCCCGGAACCCGAGGCGTCATGAGCGCGCCCTCCTCCCGTCCGCTCGACGGCCGCCGGGCGCTGGTCACCGGGTCCTCCCGCAACCTCGGGGCGGAGATCGCGCGGTCGCTGGCCTCCCGAGGGGCGACGGTGGTGGTGACCTACCACCGCTCGCAGAGCGAGGCCGAGGCCGTCGTCGACGACCTCCGGCGCGCGACCGGACCTCCCGCACCGGGCCATCCCGGCCGACCTCTCGGATCCCGACGCGGCGACCGCGATGGTCGCGGCCGCGCAGGACGCGCTGGGCGGCCCGGTCGAGATCCTCGTGAACAACCACGGCCCGTTCTCGATGACCCCCTTCTCCGAGATGCCGGCGGACGAGTTCGCGCACGTGATGGACGGCAATCTCACGCTGACCCTCCGGGCGGTGCAGCAGGTCGTCCCCGGCATGCGATCGGGCGGATGGGGCCGGATCGTCAACCTCTCCGCCGGGTCGGCCTACCTGCGGAACCACTCGGTGTACGGCCTGGCCAAGAGCGCCGTCGTCACGCTCACCGAATCGCTCGCCCTCGAACTCGGACCGGAGATCACCGTGAACGCGGTGGCACCGGGCCAGATCATCGAGAGCACGGCGGACATCGGGGACATCGACCCGACCTTCGTCGACCGGGCGGTGGCGCGCACCCCGGCCGGGCGGCTGGTCTCCCGGTCCGAGATCGCCGAGATCGTCGCCTCCCTCTGCGCGCCGCCGTTCGACCTGCTGACCGGGGCCGTTCTCCCGGTCGACGGGGGCTGGCGCTTCAACCGCTTCTGAGGCGCGGGAAGCTGACCACGTACCGATCGACTTCCAGGAGGACCGGGTTTGTTCACCGTCCAGTCACCAGCGGGCCGGCTCGGCCACTCGTTCCACGCGCCCGCGTCGTGGGACGAGGCACGGAGCCTCCTGGCGCAGCACGGGACCGAGGCGGCCGTCAGCGGCGGCGCCACCTATCTGATGTGGCGTGCGGCGCGGGGCGAACCGATGCCGCCGCACCTGATCAGCCTGCACCGCATCCCCGAGCACGACGAGGTGCGCGACGGTTCCGTGGGAGCCCTCGCCACCCTGCGACGGGTGGAACGCGGTCCCGCGACGGGCGCGCAGCGCGCCCTCACCATGGCCGCCTCCGTGACGGCGGGCCCGAGCGTGCGCACCCTGGCCACGGTCGGGGGCAACCTCGCCTCGGGATTCCCCCAGGCGGACCTCGTCCCCGCTCTGCTCGCCCTCGACGTCACCGTCCACCTCAGCGACGGCCGCCGGGTGCCGATCACCGAGGTCGTGGACGAGGGCCTGCGGACCGACGACCTCGTCGCCCGGGTCACCCACGAGCGGTCGGGGGACGGCTGGACGGGGGCGACCGTCAAGTTGGCCCGCCGCGGGATGGACTTCTCGATCGCCACCGTGTCGGCGGTCCTCCGGATCGCCGACGACGAGATCCAGGAGGCGCGGGTCGCCGTCGGATCCCTGTTCGAACGGCCCGCCCGGCTCCGGGAGATCGAGTCGGCCCTCGTCGGAGCGGACCCGTCCGAGGAGACGATCCGCGAGCTCCTGGACTTCGTGCGCGTCGGTGGCACGTTCCTCGAGGACGACGAGGCGACCGCCGCCTATCGACAGCGGATCGCCGGCGCGGCGGTGCGCAAGGCTCTCCTCCTCGCCGGCCGTCTCGGTCCCGACGGCGTCCCGGGGGTGGGTCAGGCCCGGATGTGAGACAGCTGCTCCGACAGGACCTGCGGCGCCTCGACCAGCGACGGGCCGTACCAGGTGAGGTGCCGGCCGCTGACGAACACCGGCGTCGCCTGCGGCCAGGCCTCGGGTCCGTCGTCGGGGGTGAAGGCGTACGGCTCGTCGGGGAAGACCACCAGGTCGGCGTCGACGCCGGCCAGGTCACCGGGGGCCAGCTTCGGGTAGCGGTCGGCGGACCCGGCGAACACGTTGGCGACACCGAGGCGGGCGAGCACGTCGCCGGCGAAGGTGTCGCGGCCCAGCACCATCCAGGGCCGCCGCCAGATCGGGACGACGGCGCGGACGTCGGGCAGCCGCGGAGGCGCCGCCCACGCGGCGCGGGCCGCGCTCAGCCACGCCGGATCGGGTCGGCCGAGCACGGCGCACAGCCGGGCCAGCGAGTCCAGCGCCTGCGCGACGGTCGCCGGCGCGGTGACCCACACCGCGATGCCGGCCTCGCGCAGCGCGGCGACGTCCTCGGGCCGGTTCTCCTCGGCGTTGGCGACGACGAGGTCCGGCCCCAGCTCCCGCACCCGCGCGACGTCGGGCCACTTGGTGCCGCCGACCCGGGCCACGTCGAGGCCTGCGGGGTGGGTGCACCAGTCGGTGGCGCCGACGAGCAGGGCCGCGTCGGTCGCCGCGATCGCCTCGGTCAGGGACGGGACGAGCGAGACCACCCGCCGCGGCGCCGGGCCGCGGTACGCCGTCCCGAGGTCGTCGACGTTCAGTCACCCTCCCAGGCGCGGTCCTCGGCGGAGAGCTTGTCCTCGCGCTCGTGCACGGACTGCACCGCGTGCTCGGCCTCCTCGCGGGTCTCGTACGGCCCCAGGCGGTGCCGCTCGGCGCAGCCGTCCTTCGGCTCGACGGTGTTGTGCTTGAGGCAGTAGAACCAGGGTCCTCCGGCCATCGACGGCGTCCTCCTCGGGATCGGGGTGCTGTTCCCAGCCTTCCACCGCCGGCGCCCGCCCTGCTCAGGGGCGTCGACCATCACCTGGTCGTGGCGGGCGTAGAACGCGGTCATCTCCTCCGGGCTCAGGGTCCGTCCGCTGCGCCGCAGCTCGGCCATCTCGAGGAAGAAGTTCTCCCGCGCGATGCCGGGCGCGAACAGGATGAGGAACGCGGCCTCCTCGTCGCCGTCGTTGCGGAAGCCGTGCGCCCCGCCCTCGTGCACCAGCGCGAAGTCACCCGGGCCGAACGGGTCCCACGAGCCCGCGTGGTAGACCGTCAGCTCCCCCGACAACACGTAGAACGACTCCGAGAACGTCGAGTGGAAGTGCGGTGCCGCGCCGGGACTGTGCGGTGCGACGCGGTACTCGAGCAGGCCGAACCGGCCGGCGGTGTGGGAGCCGGGGGCGACCATGCGCAGCGAGCTCGTGGCGCCGTTGGAGATCAGCGGGTTGTCCGCCAGCGTGCGGACGTCGACCAGTGACGGGTCCAGGTGCGTCATGCCGCCACCCTGGCACCGCTCCCCCGGGCTCGGTGCGGGTGCGCACGCGGGTGAACGTGGGGCACACGATTCGGCAACGCGTGCCCGGGTTGAGCCGAGAATCGCCAAAGGTGAGGCATCCTTTCTGGGTGACCGGCCGGCTGCTGTCCCACTTCGACGCGCGGCCGGCTGTGCCCAACGCCACCGCCGTCGCGCGTGGGCCCGAGCACCGGGTCGCCGCACTCACCCTCGCCGCGCTCCTGCTCGTCGGCGGCGCCATGGGCTCGGTGAACCTGTTCCTCGACGGCGTCCTGCGCGAGGGCGCCCCCCGCTGGGTCTACGCCGGGACGATGGCGCTCTGCATGGCGGCCTCGATCCCGCTGATCGTCCGGCAGCGCGCGGGACGCTGGGGCACCTTCGGGCTGGTCCTGCTGGGCGACCTCATCTACCTCGTCGTCGCCCTCTCCATCAACGATCCGATCCGCTACTCGACGCCGCTCATGCTGCTGTTCGCCTCGTTCGTGGCCGCCTGGTTCCTCGGCCCGTGGGAGCTCGGCGTCAACATGCTGGTCACCGTGGCGGTCTGCCTGGTCGCGCTGTGGCCGAGCTATCCGAACGCCGTCGCCCTCGGCGTCCAGGTGGGCGTCAGCGCGGGCATGCTCAACGCGGGTGCGTTCGGCGTCTTCGTGCTCCGCCGCCGGGTGCAGCGGCTGCTCGAGTCCACCCAGATGCTGTCCAACCTCGACCCGCTGACCGGGCTGTACAACCGCCGCTACCTGGTCGAGCAGGCGCCGCGGCTGTGGCGCCAGGCCCGCCGTGACGGCACGCGGGTGGCCGCGATGGTGCTCGACCTCGACCACTTCAAGCGGCTCAACGACGAGCACGGCCACGCCGCGGGCGACGCCGTCCTCCGCGCCGTCGCGGACTCCCTGACGGCGACGGTCCGACCGGCCGACGTGCTCGCCCGGACCGGCGGCGAGGAGCTCGTCGTCATCGGGCTGGTGAGCGACCCCGACGAGGCCTCCCGGCTGGCCGAGCGTCTGCGTCGCGCCGTCGCCGCCACCAACACCGAGGACGGGCACGCGGTCACCGCCTCGATCGGGATCGCACTCACCCGCCCCGTCGACGGCGAGGACGCCCCCGACGCCCTCTGGCGGCTGATCGACCGCGCCGACGTCGCGATGTACGAGGCCAAGCAGGCCGGCCGCGACCGCGTGGCGTCGATCTCGCTGCCGCAGGCCCGGTCACCGCACCCCGGTGAGACAGGGTCGCTTCCGCGACTCCCCTGACCGGAGCGGCGAGCGGCTCACTTCTTGCGGGCGCCCGCCGTCTTCTTGTCGTTCGCCCGCTGGATCGCGTCGACCAGCTGCTTCTTCTTCATCGTGCGTGCGGCCGGAGATGCCGAGCCTCTTGGCGACCGTGAGCAGGTGGTCCTTGGTCGCGTTCGCGTTCACGCCACCCTTGGGCTTCTTGCTCGAGTTCCGGCCCTCGGCGGCGCGCGCGTCGGACGGCCCCATCGAGTCCTTCTTCTCCCAGTGGTCGCCGACCTTCTCGTACGCGTGCTTGACCGCCGCCCACGCCACCTGGTTGGCGCGCTTCGCGCTGCCGTACTGGTCCGCGGCGGCGTCGTAGGCCTTGGTGAACGTCCGCTGGGCCTTCTTGGCGGAGCGCTGCAGGGTGCTCGGCAGCTCGTTCTGCTTGGGCTTGCCGGTACTCGTGGTCTTCGGCATGACCTCTCCTTCTCGGGTTCTTCTGGAGTCGATCACGACCTCAGGAACGGCGCCAGCGCGCTGACCAGCGCCTCCGGGGCCTCCTCGGCCATGTGGTGCCCGCTGTCGATCGGCCCGCCGCCGCGCAGGTCGTCGGTCCACCCGCCCCAGATCAGCCGCGGATCCCCGTGCAACTCCTCCAGGTCGTCGCGGCTCGACCACAGCACCAGCGTCGGGCAGGTGACCCGGCGGCCGGCCGCGCGGTCGGCCTCCTCGGCGGCGCGGTCGACGCCGAGCCCGGCCCGGTAGTCCTCGAGCATCGCCGTCACCGTCGCCGGATCGGAGATGGCGGCCAGGTGGTCCGCGTGGTTCTCCGGCCCCAGCTGCTCGACCTTGCCGGGAGCGTCGGCCCCGTACCAGGCCACCGGATCGGCGGTGATCGCGCGCTCCGGCTTGTCCGGCTGGGCGAAGAAGAACCAGTGCCACCAGGCCTCGGCGAACCGGGAGTCGCACCGTTCGAGGTGCTCGACGATCGGGATGCAGTCGAGCACGGCCAGGTGCGTGACGGCGTCGGCGTGGTCCATCGCCAGCCGGAACGCCACGTAGCTGCCGCGGTCGTGGCCGACGACGGCGAACCGCTCGTGCCCGAGCCGGCGCATCAGCTCCCGCATGTCGCCGGCCATCGCGCGCTTCGAGTACGGCGCGTGGTCGGCGGTGGTCGGCGGCTTCGAGGACCGCCCGTAGCCGCGGAGGTCGGGGCAGACGACGGTGTGCCCGGCGGCCACCAGCAGCGGCGCGACGCGGTGCCAGGTCGTGTGGGTGCGCGGGTGTCCGTGCAGCAGGACCACCGGCGGCCCGGAGCCGCCGGAGCGCACCCGCAGCTCGACGCCGGCGCCGACCTCGACCCGCGACTCGGTGAACCCGTCGAAGAATCCGCTGGTCACGGGCTCATCCTGCCCGGGGATGCGCTCAGGTGCGCGGGCGGTCGATCAGCCGGGACAGCACGATGACGCTGCGGGTGTGGTCGACGTTGGGCTCGTCGCGGATCCGCTCCAGGGCCCGCTCGAGCTGCTTCACGTCCGAGGCGAGCATGTGCACCAGGGCGTCCGCCGTCCCCGACACCGTCGCGGCGCCGACCACCTCGGGCACCCGCTCGAGGCTGCGCTGCAGCTCCGCGGGGGCGACCGTGCCCTTGCAGTAGATCTCGACGTACGCCTCGGTCTGCCAGCCGAGGACGTCGGGGTCGATCTGCGCGGTGAAGCCGCGGATGGCGCCGGAGGCGACCAGCCGGTCGACGCGCCGCTTGACGGCGGGGGCCGACAGCCCGACCTCCGCGCCGATCTCGGCGAAGGTGGCACGGGCGTTGTGCAGCAGGCAGCCGATCACCTTGCCGTCCAGCGGGTCCATCCGGGCTCCTCACGCAACAGATCGCCGTCCAGGCGTCGTTCACGCAACATACGGGGCCTGAACACGCAACGGAACGGCGTTGCCTTGCATGATCACCCCACCTAGCGTTCCCAGGGTCGCCGGCAGTGACGCCGGCCTTCCCGCTCGAGGAGTTCCCTGGTGACCGCTGTCCTTCCCCGCCCCCGCACCGCCGCGGACGCCGAGCGCACCGCCACGCCCCGCCGCTACCTGATGTGCCGGCCGGAGCACTTCACCGTCGCGTACGCCATCAACCCCTGGATGGACGTGGCCCGCGGCGCCGACCGCGACCTCGCCGTCCGGCAGTGGGAGACGCTGCGGCAGACCTATCTCTCCCTCGGCCACGAGGTCGAGCTCATCGACCCGGAGCCGGGCCTGCCGGACATGGTCTTCGCCGCCAACGGCGGGCTGGTCGTCGAGGGACATGCGCTCGGTGCGCGGTTCACCCACGCCGAGCGGCGTGCCGAGGGCCCGGCGTACCTGCGCCGGCTGGAGACGCTGGACCTCAAGTCCGTCACCGAGCCGGTGCACGTCAACGAGGGCGAGGGCGACTTCCTCGTCGTCGGCGACCTGGTGCTCGCCGGCACCGGCTTCCGCACCGACCCGGGCGCGCACACCGAGGTCCAGGAGCTGTTCGGCGTCCCGGTGATCTCGCTGCAGCTGGTCGACCCGCGCTTCTACCACCTGGACACGGCGCTGGCCGTGCTCGGCGACTCCGACGTCGCCTACTACCCGGAGGCGTTCAGCCCGGGCAGCCGGGCGGTCCTGCAGCGGCTCTTCCCGGACGCGATCCTGGCCACCGAGGCCGACGCCGTCGTCCTCGGCCTGAACGCGGTGTCCGACGGCCGCAACGTCGTGCTGCCGTCCGTGGCCACCGACCTCGCCGAGCAGCTGCGGGAGCGCGGCTGGAACCCGGTGGGGGTCGACCTCTCCGAGCTGCTCAAGGCAGGCGGCAGCGTCAAGTGCTGCACCCTGGAGATCCGCTCCTGATCCTCACTCCTCGAGGTAGCGGCCCCAGAAGGCGCGCTCCTCGTCGGTGAGCGCGCGGCTGGTGTCGGTCCGGATGTCGAACATGACGCAGATGCCGTCGGCGCGGATCGCGGGCACGCCGTCCTGGATCAGCTCCTGCCGGACGGTCACCGACTTCGTCCCGATCCGGGCGACCCAGCTGCGCACGGTGAGGACCTCGCCGACCCGGTAGTAGAGCTGGCGCAGGTAGTCGACCTCCAGCCGGGCCAGGATGATGTCGGGCAGGCGCCCGGGCTCGCTCCGGGGCGCGTCGGCGGCCACCGCCAGCCGCGCGTCCTCCAGCAGGCTCAGCGCGCGGGCGTGGTTGACGTGGCCGTACGAGTCCGGGTCGGACCAGCGCAGCTGGACCGGGTGCTCGTGCCGCACGTCAGACGGTGTCCTCGGACTGCCGGTGCCCGCCCTGTGGGTCGTCCGGGTCGGGGTGCAGGGTGCGCTCCTCCGACTCGGCCAGGATCGCCTCCGCCTGCTCCTCCGGGATCTCGCTGCCGCCGGCGGCCTCCTCCTCGGGGAGCAGGTGGGACCGCGTCTCCACGTTGCTCGCGGTGACGTTGGCCTCCGCCTCGGGGCTGGGGTCGTTGTGCGTCGTCATGCGGTGATCCTGCCCGGCCACCGCCGGGCCACACTCGTGTGGATCGCCGCCGCAGGGGTAGGCGGATCGAGAACACCTGCCGAGAGGACGACGGATGCCCGAGCGCGACCTGCCGCTGGACGACTACGACCATCTGCCCACGGGATCCCTGATCTCCCGGATCCGCTCCCTCGACGCGACCGGACTGCAGACGCTCCTGGACTACGAGACGGGCCACGCCAACCGATTCCAGGTGGTGACGGCCATGAAGAGCCGGCTGTCCTCGCTCAAGAAGGCCGAGAAGCCCACCGCCGCGACGAGCCCGCCCCCGCCGACCAGTAGCCCACCCCCGCGAACTGCGAGATCTGCGAAGTGGTGGCCATCAGCGCCAGATGGCCACCACTTCGCACATCTCACTCACCTGAGGACGCCGTCAGAGCCCGAGGGCCCGACGGATGGCGGCCACCACCTCGTCCGGCCGGCCGTAGACGTCCGCCGATGTGAACCGCAGGACGGTCCATCCCTCGGCGATCAGCCGGTTCTGCCGACGCAGATCGTTGACGAAGACCCGGCGATCGCGGTGGAGGTCGCCATCGAACTCCACGAGCACCTTCCGGTCCGGCCACGCCATGTCCGCGCGACCGATGAATTCACCAGCCACGGTCGAGATGTCGAACTGCAGCTCAGGAGCAGGCACCCCCGCCGCATGGAGAAGCCACCGCAGGACGGACTCCATGGGGGACTCAGCTTTCGGATCACCGAGGGGCAGCACGTGCCGCGCCCTCGCAGAGCCGCGACCGGTAGGCCGGCGATCGAGCTGACGCGCAAGGTCGCCCGAGGTGCACCAGAACCCCAGCAGCTGATCGGTCACCGCCAGGAGCGCGGGGGGCGCGAGCACCGCCGCCAGATCCCGCCACGTCCGCTCCGGCGTCGTGAGCGAGAATCCGATTCGGGTGGTCACCTCCCCCCGCACCAGGGGGCTGCGGTGGATCACGCGGTCGCCGCGTCCCCGCACCGCGGAGCCGGTCGCAACGGTGAGGTGGACGCGGACGTCGTCCTGACTCTGCATCGGTACCTGGACGCCCCACACCGCAGCCGCGGTGAGATGACTGACGACGGCGTCCGGCGGCGCGGTGAGCAGGACGGCGGCAATCCGGACCGGCAGCTCCCGCAGCTCGGCTCGCGGGATGTACGTGTCGCGCGACAGGCGAACGATGTCGCGGTGTCGCAGCTGCCACGTCGAGATTCCGCGCACCGCAGCCGCCGAGCGCGTGGTCGGACTGGTGAGACGGGAACGCACGGGACGACTCGGCACCGGGGCAGGGTGGCCGATCCGGGCCGACTCCCGCTGCCGCCGTCCACAGCCCCTGATGAGATCTGCGAAGTGGTGGCCATCAGGGCTTGATGGCCACCACTTCGCAGATCTCGTCAGGTCAGTGCTCGCTGAAGGCGTCCACGATGTCCATGGCTGCAGGACCGAGCAGCACGATGAAGAGCACCGGCAGGATGCAGAGGATCAGCGGGAAGATCACCTTCACCGGGATCTGCATCGCTTTCTCCTCAGCGCGCTGACGGCGCTTGAGACGCATCTCCTGCGCCTGCGTGCGCAGTACGTCGGCGATGGAGACGCCGTAGGCGTCGGCCTGGACGACCGCTCGGATGAAGCGGCGCAGGTCCTGGACGTCGGTCCGGTCCGCCAGTGCCAGGTAGGCCTCGCGGCGCGGCTGGCCGACGGCGATGTCCTGCAGTGTGCGCACGAGTTCCTCGGCCAGGGGACCCTTGCCGTTCTTGCCGGCCCGGGCCATCGCGGATTCGAAGCCGAGACCGGCCTCCACCGCGATCGTCATCTGGTCGAGCGTGTCGGGCAGCTCCAGCCCGATGGCCGTCTGCCGCTCCTGACCCCGGCTGTAGAGCAGCAGTTCCGGGACGAAGTAGACGACCACCGTGACCGCGACGGCGATCGCGATCATCAGTGGCTCCGGCCTCGCGCTGACGACGAGCAGCCCGAGGCCGGCGGCGATCACCGCGAGCACGAGCTTCGCGGCGACCAGCTTCGGCACCGGCCAGTCCGCCGGGCGTCCGGCCCTGCCGGCCAGCCGGTTGAGCCGGGCCACGGTGCCGCCACGCGTGAGCCCGTCGACGAGGCGGCCGGTGACCGCGGACTGGCGCCGGCCGTCTCCGGGGCCGTGCAGCTCGATGCCGCGGAGCAGGTTGTCGCGGCTCTGCTCGGCCCCGTGGGCCGGGTGCGCGAGCGCCGCCCACCCGAGGACGAGGACCGCGACGGCGACCGCGCCCGCCGCGACGAGCACGAGAACAGGCAAGGACAGCGTCAGCACGGGTCCCCCAGCGCAGCAATGACGGGCAAGGGGTTCCGGGTCCCCTGCGGAGCAGTGATGGTCATCAGAACTTGATCGCCACGGTCTTCTTGAGCCAGAACCCGCCGATGGTCAGCATGACCACCGCGACGGCGAGCATGATGTAACCGGCCGTGCTCTCGGTGAACTTCGCCAGGTACTCGGGCTTCGTGGCCGAGATGAAACCCAGGATGCCGAACGGCAGCGCCATGAGGACGATCGCCGAGAGCTTGCCCTCGGCGGACAGCGCCTTGACCTGCCGACGGATGCCGTTGCGCTCCCGGATCGTGTGCCCGACCGCGTCGAGCACTTCGGCCAGGTTGCCGCCCACCTCGCGGTGGATCGCGATCGCCTGGGCGACCCAGGTGAAGTCGTCGCTGCGCATCCGGGCGGAGACCTCGTCCAGTGCATCGTTGAGGTCCCGCCCGACCCGCGTCTCGTTGATGATCCGCGAGAACTCCTCCGACGTCGGCGCCGCCGCGTCCTGCGACACCGCGTCGACGGCCCGAAGGAGGCTGTGTCCGGCCCGCAGGCTGCTGGCCATGAGCTGGAGGGAGTCGTCGAGCTGGTCGGCGAAGGCGGCCCGCCGCCGTCCGGCCTTGAACGAGACGAGCAACCGGGCCCCCAGCGGCACCACGGCCAGGGCGACGACGGCGAGCAGCACGCCCCCGAGCAGGAAGCCTGCCGCGGCCGCCGTGATGGTGCTCAGGGCGGTCATCAGCACGAAGTCCGTCAGGGCCATGGCGATCCCGGCTGCCTCGAGGGCTGCGGCCCCGGCGGCCAGCCGCCCGCGCTTGACCAGCACCTTCGCGACCGCGGCACCGGCGGCCGCGCCGGCCCCGGCCAGCGCCGAGGGCGGCGGAGCCACGGTCGGGTCCAGGCGGCTGATCGGCACCCGGCCGGGCCCACCGGGGACGACGATCAGCGCCAGGACGAGCAGGGCGATCGCGACCGAGGCCAGGCCAGTCACCAGCATGAGGTCCGACATCAGCCCCAGCTCCGCACGCCGGCCGGCTCCAGCACGCCGAACACCCTCGGCGAGAGGCGGATGCCGAGTTCCTCGAACTTCTCGGTGAACCGCGGCCGCACACCTGTGGGCACCGGCTTGCCGAGGAACTTCCCGGATGCGTCGACGCCGGCGGAGTAGTCGAAGAGGAAGGCGTCCTGGAGGGTGACCGTCTCGCCCTCCATTCCCTGCACCTCGGTCACGTGGGTGACCCGGCGGGTGCCGTCGCGCAGGCGGCTCAGCTGGACGACGACGTCGACGGCGGAGGCGATCTGCTCGCGGATCGCCCGCAGCGGCAGGTCCATGCCGGCCATGAGCACCAGGGTCTCGAGGCGGGCGATCGCATCGCGGGGCGAATTGGCGTGCACGGTGGACAACGACCCGTCGTGGCCGGTGTTCATCGCCTGGAGCATGTCCAACGACTCACCGCCGCGGCACTCCCCGACGACGATCCGGTCGGGCCGCATGCGCAGCGAGTTGCGGACGAGGTCGCGGATGGTGATGGCGCCCTTGCCCTCGATGTTCGGCGGGCGGGACTCCAGCCGGACCACGTGGTCCTGCTGGAGCTGCAGCTCGACGGCATCCTCGATGGTGACGATCCTTTCGCCCTCGGGGATGAACGAGGACAGCACGTTGAGCAGCGTCGTCTTACCGGTCCCGGTGCCGCCGGAGACGATCACGTTGAGCCGGGCCTGCACGCAGGCGTCGAGCAGCTCGGCCATCTCCGGGGACAAGGTGCCGAAGCCGATCAGGTCGTCGACGGTGAAGGGGTCCTTGGAGAACTTGCGGATGGTGAGGGTCGAGCCGCTGAAGGCCAGCGGCGGGATGATCGCGTTGACGCGGGAGCCGTCGGCCAGCCGGGCGTCGACCAGCGGCGAGGACTCGTCGATCCGCCGTCCCACCCGCGAGACGATGCGGTCGATCACCCGGCGCACGTGCTCCTCGGAGGTGAAGCAGGCGGTTGTGCGCTCGAGCTTGCCGCTGCGCTCGACGTAGATGTTGTCCGGCCCGTTGACCATGATCTCGCTGACGGCCGGGTCGTCGAGCAGCCGCTGCAGGGGGCCGAAGCCGAGCACGTCGTCGGCCAGCTCGGCCGTGAGGCGGGCCCGCTCCTCGCTGCTGAGCGGGACGTTCTCCTCCTCGACGACCTCGTCGAGCTCGCCGAGCACGATGCCGCGCAGCTGCTCGGCCGACAGGCTCGGGTCGTTGAGCCGGCTGCCCATGCGCTCGAACAGGGCCTTGCCCACCCGGTCCTTCAGGCGTGCCAGGGCGTCGGGCACCGCGACGGGTGCGGGCGCGGAGACGGGGCGCGGTACCGGCACCGACGCCGCCGGTGCCGGCGCGATCGGCAGCCCCTGGGCCGCGGCCAGACGATCGGCGAGATTCACGACGCCGCCCGGTGTCGGGCCCCGCGGCCGGTGGCCTTGAGCGGGGTGGCGGCGAACCGCGCGACCAGCCGGTTGAGCTCCTTGACCATCGGATCGCGCCGGTGACCGCTCTCGATCAGCGGCACGCCCCGGTTCGTCGACGCCGGCACGGTCTCCGAACGCGGCAGGACGACGTCGACGGTGGTCCCGATCGTCAGCTCGACGTCGCGCAGCGACAGCCCGGCCTTGGGATCGGCGAAGTTCATGACCACGTGCCGCCCGGCCGGGATCATGCACAGCGCGCGCAGGACGTCGAGCTCCTTGCGGAGCCCGCGGACGCCGGGAACGTCCATGCTCGTGAGCATCACGACGTCGGTGGCCCGGTCCAGGGCCGCGAGCGTCTGGGGCGAGAGGCCCGGCGCGGTGTCGACGACGACATAGCGGAACTCGCCGGCCAGCGAGGTCAACAGCCGGCTGACGTCGTCGGCGGTGACCGTGTCACCCGCACCGGGCGACTCCGCTCCGCACACCGCGTACAGCCCGCTCGGGTGCTGGGTGAGGAAGGTCTTGAGGACCATGGTGTCCTCGCTGGCCGGGCCACGGACGGCGTCCGGGAGGGTGTACTCCGGCGTCAGACCGAGGGCTGTGGCGCAGTCCCCGAACTGCACGTCGAGATCGACGAGCACGGTCGACTGCGGCGCGCCCGCGGTCAGCCCGATGGCCAGGTTGGTCGACACGGTGGTCTTGCCGACGCCACCCTTCGGGGAGGCGATGGTGATGACCCGGCCGGTGTAGCGATCGGTCTCGGACGCTGGCCGCAGCACGCGCCGCCGGGCGATCGCGGCCTGCGACGCCCGGTCGATCGCGTCGCGGATCTCCGGAACGCCGGACGAGGGAGGCAGCAGGTCGCGGATGCCGGAGCGCATCGCCGCCTGCCACATCTGTTGCGACGCCTCGGTGATGAGCACGACGCTGATGCCCGGCGACTGGATGTCCAGGCGGGCCGACAGGGTGAGGACGGCGTCCGGTGAGGCGCTGGGGCCGATGACGAGGACGTCGGGCAGCTCGCCGTCGAGGAACTGCTCGAACAGGCGTGCGGGCTCCGCGGGCAGTCGGCCCGGAGGCATGACGCTGACGTCACCCTCGGCCGCCTGCTTCACCCTGAGGATCAGCTCCTCGTCGGCTCCCGCCAGGACAACGCGACTCATGCGTAGCTCTTTCCATAGACGTTGCCCTGGGTGATGACGTCGGTCCCGCGGGTGTCGGCGCCCTCGGGTTCCCGGGAGAGCCAGAGGGTGCCGTGCTCGATGCCGAACACGACGGGCTCGATCTGGCGGGCCGTGAGCGCCAGGGTGACCATGAGGCTGGACGAGGGCAGCGTGGCGCCCGCCGACGCGGTCTCCGTAGAGCCCTCGTCGACCGGTGCGGGGCCCCCCTGCACCTGGGTGACCAGCACGCCGTGTAGCACGGCGTGCGTTGCGGCGGTGCCGTCCTCGAACGTGAGCGAGACGAAGACGGCGATGTGGTCACCGGCCGTGACCCGGCCGCCGATCGCGCGCTGCGGCTCGAGCTGCACGCTCACCTCCGAGAGCCCCTCCGGGACGGTCACCGTGCCCGCCGCCTGGAGCGACTCCGGAGCCGCGAAGCGGCCGGTGAGCAGCTGCTCGCCCGGGAGCAGGTCGACGGCCGCCACCTGGCCGGCCAGTTCGGCCAGGTCAGTGACCCGGCTGGGAAGGGCCGTCTTGGCCGGGACCAGTTCGGTGCCCACCAGGTCCGCGAGCTCGTCGGCCGGCGTCCCCGCGGGGATCAGCTCGTCGGCGACGAGGACCTCGACGGAACGCACGCCGGCCAGCGCACGGCTGTCGGCGCCGCGCACATAGTTGAGCAGGACGAACGTGCCGGCGGCCAGAAGAACGATCGCCGCGGTCGCGGCGAGCAGTCGACGCTTCATTGTTCGACGCCCCTATCGGATGAGTCGCAGGATCGACGCCCCGAGCTGCGGGGCGTCCGGGCTGTAGTTCCAGGCGTCGGACAGTTCGACGTAACGGACGAACGTGCCGGTGACGCACCGTTCGTTGCCCGAGCACGGCTTTGGCGTGGTGCTGTACTGGCCGCCGAGGTGGTAGCCGGTCAGTTTGAAGGCTGCGTAGCCGTGGACGCGATACCAGGCGTTGCTGCCCGGTGTCACCGGACTCCTCGAACAGCGGGAGGAGGACGACGTCGCCGAGCCACTCCGAGAAGTCGAGCGGCGCGCAGTCCGACGGCACGCTGTTGCCGGTCGAGGAGTAGGACCGCTCGTTCCGCGCGCTCGCCGCCTCGCACTTGCCCGCGGGCGTGTCGAGGTAGGCGAAACCGCCGGGGACGAAGTTGTTCGACGGGCCGGTGCATCCGGTCGTGTTCGACGACTTCGTGAAGTAGATGGTGTGCGTGGAGCCCTCGGGCGTCGCCGGCGGCGCGCCGCCGGTCTGCTGCTCCCACTCGCAGAACGAGAAGGTCAGCGGGAGGACGGCGGTGCCGCGGCTGGGCCCGCCCCACCCGACGGTCGCCGTCGCGGTGACCGTGGTCGAGTCGTGCCCGATGACCGGGGCGAACCAGTGCTCCTGGGGCGTGCTGCCGGTGACGGTGACGCTGACCGGGTCGCTGCTCAGCACCGGCTGCAGCGTGGACGCCTCGCCGTCGTTGGCCTGCACCAGCGCGGTCGCGGTGGCCAGCATGTCGCCGCAGTTGCCCCGGGCGCAGTCCTGAGCGACGGCGATGGCCGCGGCGTCCGCAGCGACCTGCAGCCGGGCCCGTTCCGCATAGAGCGACCCGATGTCGACCGCGAGCGCGGCGAAGCCGAGCAACGGCACGAGCAGCAGCGAGAAGAGCACAGCGGTGGCGCCCCGCTCGCCGTCCAGCCGGCGCCGGGAACGCGAGATCAGCCGTTGCATCGCATGACTCCGGTTCCGGTGAGGTCGACGCTTGCTCCGAAGAAATCGGTGATGAGCGGCATCGGGTAGCTGATGGTCAGCCGGACGGACACGTTGCCGGTGCCGGTCTGCGGGCAGACCGCCGGGGTGATCGCGATCTGGGCGTCCGTGATGGCGGGATCGAGGGACGTCGCGGCGTTGCGGACCGCAGCGCGGGCAGCGGCCTGGTCGTTCTGCAGGGCCATCACCCGCACGCCTTCGCGGGCGGCGGCCGAGAGCGTCCCCGAGACCTGGAAGGCCCGGCCGAACTCGGCGATGCCCAGGACGAGGACGAGCAGGAGCGGAAGGATCATGGCGAACTCCACCGCCGTGGCGCCCCGCTCTTCACGCATGCGCTTCATGTCTGCTCCACCGCCTTCCTGGTGTGCCGGCCGGGATGTGCCGGGTCGGGATGTGCCGGGTGTTGGTGCGCTGGTGCTCGTGTGCCGCGGCGCAGCGGCCCCCGCATCGAGGGCCGCTGCGCCGGACAGCCGCGACCGGGACGACGACGTCCCGGATGGATCACGGCAGGGCGTCGGTAACGGTGGTGAAGAGGGCGTCGAGCTGGTCACCCAGCAGGCCGACGGTCACGATGATCGCGACGGCGATCAGGCCGACCATGAGGCCGTACTCGACCGCGGTCGCGCCCTTCTCCTCGCGACGGAGGCGGTCCTGGGCGATGGAGACGAGGCTGACGAGCGAGGCGTAGAGGTTGATCATGTGGTGCTCCCTGAGGTGTCGGCCGTCCGGACCGGGTCGGGTGACCCGGCCTCGCGGCTGTGGAAGGCCTGTCGGGAGAACCGCTCGGCGACTTGAGGGTTCTCCACCCGTACGGCCGACACGGACCCGTCCAACGGGTGAACGCCGGGCCGTCAGATATCACGCTGCGTAGTCAGATCTACAACCTTCAGCGCAGGAACAGGTCTCCCGGCGCGATCGCGAGCGCGGCGCCGAGCAGCATCGCGGGCCCGAACGGCAATTCGCTGCGCAGTCCGATCCGCCGTCCGGCCAGCAGCACGAGGCCCACCAGCGCCTGGACGACGAACCCTGCGGCGGCGCCGACGACGACCGCACCCCAGCCGATCCAGCCCAGGAAGAGGCCCAGGAGGCCGGCGAGCTTCACGTCGCCCATGCCCAGGCTGCGCGGGGAGATCAGCGCCAGGAAGAGATAGACGGCGAACAGCACCACCGCAGCGATCCCGGCCCGCAGCAGGGCCGGCCAGTCCCCGGTGAGCGCCGCGGCCCCCGTGAGCAGGAGCGCGCCGGCGCAGAAGGCCGGAACCAGGACGCGGTTGGGCAGCAGCCGGTGCTGCAGGTCGATGACAGTGAGCAGGACACCCGCAGCGGCCAGCACGAGGAAGGCGGGGAGCTCCCAGACGGGACCGAACCGCCACGCGGTCAGCGCGAACAGGACTCCGGTGCCCAACTCCACGAACGGCGGTCGCACCGCCCACGGGCGCCCCGCCAGGCGATCATCGGCGTGCGGGAGCGAGCCCCCGGGCGACACCGGAGCAGCGGCTCGCGCGGGAGGCCACGGGAACCGGGCCGCGACGCGGTTGATCGCCATGCCGACGCCCACCCCGAGCAGCCCCGCGACGGCCACGACCGCCGCGAGGGCGGACACGGTGACCGCGTTCACCGCGCGGGTCGACGGTCGGCGCGCACGACGGCCACCTTCGCACAGCCGGTGCCGTCGATCCGGGAACCGGCGGTCAGGTCAGCGGCAGTCCCACCAGACCGGCGACGAGGCCGAGCACCGCGCACACGCCGAGGGTGCGCAGCACCGACCACCTGGCTCGGAACAGCAGGAGCGCGGCGACCAGGGCGATGACCAGCGGTACGACCCGGAGGCTCGTCAGGTCGGGCACCTCGAGGTGCAGCGGCCCGCGCTCGATGTCCCGGCTCTCGGAGAAGAGGGTGTGCACGGCGAAGTAGACGCCCAGGTTGGCGATCACGCCCACGACGGCGGCAGTGATGCCGTTGAGCGCGGCGGTCAGGGACCGGTTGCCACGAAGCTGCTCCATGTACGGGGCTCCGAGCAGGACGAACAGGAAGCTCGGCACGAAGGTCACCCAGGTCACCAGGAGCGAGGCCAGCACCGCGGCGACCCACGGGTCGACGTCGCCGGGCGCCCGGTAGGCGCCGAGGAAGGCCACGAACTGGACGACCATGATCAGCGGCCCGGGCGTCGTCTCGGCCAGCGCGAGGCCCCGGACCATCTCCCCCGGTGTCAGCCAGCCGTACACCGTGACCGCCTGCTGGGCGACGTAGGCCAGCACCGCGTAGGCGCCGCCGAAGGTCACCACCGCCGCGCCGGAGAAGAACAGGCCCTGCTCGGTGAAGACGCTGTGGGCGCCGGTGAGCAGGACGACCGCGGCCACCGGCACTCCCCACACCAGCAGCCCGACACCCAGCACCGTCACGGTGCGGCGGGCGGTGGGGGTCTCGTGATGGAGCACGTCGTCGGAGATGACCGGCGTCGGTCCGGCCTCCGGACCCTCGGCTGCCTTCGGGCGGGGCAGCGCGGAGGGCCACCAGCGGCCGAGTGCCCAGCCGGCGGCCCCGGCCAGGGCGACGACCACCGGGAACGGCACGCCGAACAGGGCCAGGGCGAGGAAGGCCACGACCGCGATGACGACGAGGGCGCGGCTGTTCAACGCCCGCTGGGCGACGCGGACGACGGCCTGCACCACGATCGCCAGCACCGCAGCGGCGAGCCCGGTGAACAGTGCCGTGATGATGGTCGTCGTGCCGAACGCGACGTAGATCGCGGAGAGCGCGAGCAGCGCCACCACGCCCGGGAGAACGAAGAGTCCGCCGGCGACCAGCCCGCCGCGCGTGCCGTGCAGCAGCCACCCGATGTACGTGGCCAACTGCTGCGCCTCGGGGCCGGGCAGGAGCGTGCAGTAGTTCAGGGCGTGCAGGAAGCGGCGCTGGCCGATCCATCGCTTGTCGTCGACCAGGGCCCGCTGCATGACGGCGATCTGGCCGGCCGGCCCGCCGAACGTCTGCAGCGAGATCGCGAACCAGGCCCGCACGGCCGTCCGGAACGGGATCGCCGGGTCGGCGGCCGCGTTCTCCCGCACGGCGTCACTGGTCACGCGAGCTCCTCCGACGACGTCGCCGCGGCCTGGCGGGCGGGAATCAGCGGGAGGGATCATCCCAGGCGCCGCGGGCGCGCAGCATCGCCTGTCGCCTGTTGGTGACCTGGAGCTTGGTGAAGATGCTGCTCACGTGGTTCCGCACGGTGATCGGCGAGATGAACAGTGCCCGGCCGATCTCGGCGTTGGACAGCCCCTCGGCGAGCAGCGTGAGCACCTCGCGTTCCCGCGCCGAGAGGCCGTCCGGCAGATCGGGCCCGGCGGTGCGCGGCTCGGCGAAGAAGGTCAGCATCCGGGCCGCCAGGTGCGGGCCGAAGACCGCGTGCCCGAGCGCGACCGCCCGCACCGCGCTCACCACCTGGTCGGGGTCGGCGCCCTTGACCAGGTAGCCGCCCGCTCCCGGCGCGCAGGGCGGCGAACACGCTCTCGTCGTCCTCGCTCATGGTCAGGACGAGCACCCGGCTGCGGGCTCCGCGGTCGGCGAGGCGGCGGGTCGCCTCGAGCCCGCCCAGCTCCGGCATGGCGAGGTCCATGACGACGACGTCGGGATCCAGCTCCTCGGTCAGCCGCAGCGCCTCGGTCCCGGTGGCGGCCTCGCCGACCACCCGCAGGTCCGCCTCGCGGCCGAGCGTGAACCGGACACCCTCCCGGAACATCGGATGGTCGTCGGCCAGCAGCACGGTCAGCGGCGCGCTCACGCCACGACCTCGGGCTCGCCGACCAGGGCCGGCAGCCGCGCCTCGACGGTGGTGCCGCCGCCCGGTGTGGAGTCCACCCGCAGCGATCCGCCGAGCTCGTCGACCCGCTCCTGCATGGCGATCGACCCGACGCCCGCCGTCCGGTCGGGGTCGATGCCGGTGCCGCCGTCCCGCACCCGGAGCACGAGTTCGCCGGCCTCGACCCGCACCGACACCTCGACCTGGTCGGTGCCCGCGTGGCGGGCCACGTTGTGCAGGGCTTCCGCGCCGATCCGGTAGCCGGCGACCTCGACGGCGGCGGGCAGCCGCGGCGGGTCGTCGTCCGGGAACCGGGCGCTCAGGCCCAGCGAGTCGGCCAGCTGGCGCAGCGCCCCGACCAGCCCGAGGTCGTCGAGGGCCGGCGGACGCAGACCGTGCACCACCCGGCGGACCGACTCCAGCGCCCGGCGGGCCGCCGCCTGCAGCAGCGCGAGCCGGTCGGCGGACGCGTCGGGCTCGGTGCGCACGAGCGTCCGGAGGATGCCCAGCTGCATGGTCAGGCCGGCCAGCGTCGGCCCGACGTCGTCGTGCAGGTCCCGGCGCAGGCGCCGCCGCTCCTCCTCGCGGGCCAGGACCAGCGCCGCCCGCCCCGCGCGCAGCTCGTCGGTGAGCAGCACCGCCTGGACGGCGACGCCACCGTGCCGGCCGAGATCGGTCAGCAGCCGCAGCTCGTCGGCGTGCAGCCGCCGGCCGGCGCCGGGCGCGACGGTCAGCGTCCCGACCGGTGTCGCGCCGGAGACGAGGTCGGCGTGCGCGTCGGACCCGCCGCCGGGACGGGTGCCCCACTCCCCCGTGTGCCCGCCGGCACGGGCGCAGGCCCACGGCACCCGGAGGGAGGCCGCGACCGAGGCGGCCAGCCCCTCGAGCACGGCGTCCGCGGTGGGAGCGCGGTGGGTCCGCTCGGCCAGTCGTTGCAGCGCCCGGTACGGATCGCGCAGGTCCCCGTAGAGCAGCCGGTCGACGAGCCGGGCCAGCCGGGACCGCAGCGGCTGCACGGCCAGGGCGGCCGCACCGGCGACGACCGCGACGCCGAAGGTCGGCAGGTCCCGGCCGAGCAGCTCCAGCAGGGCGGTGACGAGGACGGCGAGACCGGCCACGCAGGCGGTCAGCACGGTGTAGACGAACGCCTGCCGCGCCAGCGTCGCGACCACCTGCGGGCGCCGGCCGAGCACCGCGGCCGTGAGCTGCACCGAGAGCAGCGCGGCGGCGAGCACGTCGAGCGCCTCGCTCAGCTGCGGCAGCCAGGCGTGGCCGAGGACGACGAGCAGCACGAACGTCGATGCGGCCAGCAGGACGCCGACCACCCGGACCCGCTCGTCGGGCCCGGCGCGCCGCAGCCGGACGACGTACGCCGCCAGGCACAGCAGCAGCGGCACCTGCAGGAGGACCGTGTCGAGTCCCTCGATCCAGGACCCGACCTCGGGAGGGAGGAAGCCCACCGGGTTGGCGACGGTCTGCGCCGACTCGGGGAGGGAGCTGTCGGGTCCCGCGGCCGGGCCGCGCACCGTGGCGAAGGCCGCGAGGGCCAGGCACTGGACGGCGAGGATCGCGCCGACGACCGGCCGCCAGCGCCGGGACGGCAGCCGGCCGTCGGGCAGCAGCACCAGGACCAGCCAGACGCCGACGGCGAGGAACGCCGAGAACCGGTCGGTCACCCACGCCGCCCAGGCGACGTCGGCGCCACCGTCCGCCGTCGCCCTGCCGGATCCACTGCTCGGCGAACCCGGCGGCGGCGAACAGCAGGGCCTCGCCGAGCGCGAGCCAGCCCAGCACGAGCCGTGGCCGCGCGAGGGTGAGCAGGACGCCCGGGACGACCCACACCGCGGTGAGGAGCACCGGTTTGAGCGAGGCCGGTTCGCCCGGTGCCGCGGCGTCGGCCACCCCCAGCCACGCGGTCCCGGCCGCGGCGGCCAGCGCGACCGCGGCGGCGGTCCAGGCCACCACCGCCGTCGTCCGCCGGGCGCGGGTCGTGGGCTCCATGGTCGGGAGTATGAGGACGTCGCGGTTCCTGACCAGCCTTTCGGCGCTCAGGCCGCGCCGGTCGGCGCGCCGCGCCACACGGAATCGGGCATCCGCAGCAGCCGCACGCCCAGCCAGACCCAGGCCACGACCAGGAGCACGTGCGCGTCGACCGGCCCCAGCGGCGGGAGCAGGAAGTCCCACACGAGGAAGGCGAGGAGCAGGGCGACGGCGGTGCGCGGGAAGGCGCCGGACCGCCACGCCGCGATCCCGAGCAGGACCAGCCCGAGGAAGCTGCCGATCAGGTGCGGCACGAGCGCGGTCGCGACCGTGCCGGGGTGGCTCCCGAGCCCGTCGTTGAGCGCGACGGCGTCGTCCACCGACAGCACCGACGGCGCCACGGTGCCGGCGACGTAGCCCATGGCGAGGACGTTCCCGAACCCCCACATCCCCCAGATGACCAGCGGCGTGGCGATCGCCGTCAGCACCGGGGCGCGGAAGCGCGAGACGTGCGCGATCGCGAGCAGGCCCAGCGGCATGACCAGCGAACTGACCACGAGGGCCGTCTGCTCGAGCCCCTGCACCAGCGGGTGCTCGGCGCCCCAGGCGATCTGCTCGCCGAAGGACAGGTCACCGGTCAGCGCCGCCACGACCGCCTGCGGCAGGCCGTTGAGCAGGCCGGCGGCGATGAGCGACAGGCCGGCGACGATGCGCAGCGCCCTGGAGAAGGGTGGCGCGGCCGTGGCGAGGGTCGGCGTCGGGGTGGCGTCGAGAGTCGTCATGAGGCTGTCCTCGCAGGTCGCGTCGATCGGGTCGCGAGGATGCTCACCGCCGGGGCGCGGCCGGCGCATGGTGCGGATGTCCCAATCCGAGTCCCGTTCCGGGAGGGCCGGTCCGGTGCGCCAGGAGGCGACCATGAAGCAACTGATCTGCCGCGACGCCGGATTCGACTGCGACGGCGTCCTCCGGGGCGAGACGGTGGACGACGTCCTCGCCCAGGCCGGCCCGCACGCCAAGGAGGTGCACGGCGTCGATGTGACGCCGGAGATGGCCGGGCAGATCCGGACGCTGGTCCGGGACGCCTGACCCCGTCGCCGCTCAGGCCGGGCGGGTCCCGGTGAGCGTCGCGAACACGATGATGTTGTCCTCGTAGCTGCGGACCGACGGATCGAAGTCGCCGCCGCAGGTGATCAGGCGGAGCTGGGCGTCGTCGGTGTTGCCGTAGACGTCGATCGTCGGGAACTCGGCCTTCGGGTGGACCTCGACCCGGTCGACGACGAACTCGGCGACCGTCCCGTCGGCGCGGGCGACCTCGACGGTGTCCCCCGCTGTCACGGCGCCGAGGTCGAAGAAGACGCCGGGCCCGTACTGCGCGGAGTCGACGTGGCCGAGGAGCACGGCCGGGCCGACGGCACCCGGTGCCGGGCCGCGCTCGTACCAGCCGGCGGTGTCGTCGGCGCCGAGCGGCGGCACCTGCACGGTGCCGTCGTCGTTGAGGCCGAGCCGGATCAGGTCGCTGGTGACGCCGATCGCGGGAATGGCGACCGACACGGGTTCGGCGACGTCGGCGGCCACCGGGGCCTCGGGCACGTCGGAGCCGGCGCCCGGGATGCTGTCGGTCGGGTCGGCGGAGCGCGAGGTCTCGGTGGGCGCGGCGCGCGTTCCGGCGGCCGGCTGCGGCGCGCTCTGCTGCCCGGTGATCCCGAGAACGAGGGCCGTGGCGCCGACGACCACGAGGACCAGCGCCAGCACCAACCAGGTGCGCGGGCTCGGGCGGCGGGACGGTGCGGTCACGGGAGTCCTCTCGGCGTCGTGTGCGGATGGGGTCGACCGCGCCGCGCGAGGACCTGCCTCGCGCGGCGCGGTCGGTCGGATCAGGCCTGGTCGGCCTGGCGACGGCGGTAGGCGACCGCACCAGCGGCAGCCGCACCGACGAGCGCGACGGCGCCGACGCCGAAGGCGGCGGACTGCTCGATGCCCGAGGTGCTACCGGCACCGGTCTCGGCGCCACCGCTGGGCGTCGGTGCCCATCTGCGCCGCGGCGAAGGCGCCACAGGCGGCCGGGGCCGTGGCCTCCATCGGGAGGGTCGGGTCGAGGTCGCTCATGACGTCGCCGTCGTAGGCGCCGCTGCCGTCCTTGTCCACGCCGTGCAGGACGAGCACCGCGGTGCCGTTGTCGAACGCAGCGTGCACGTCCTCGGTCACCTCGAAGGTCCGCTCGTAGGTGATGCGTGCCGGCGGTCGGGAAGCGGTCGATGGCCAGACCGCTGTCCGGGCTGGTGTCGCCCTCGGTGGTCAGCGACGTGCCGATGGCGCCGTAGAACGGAGCACCCTCGGTCACGCTGACGAAGCCGTCGCCGTCGCCGTCGTCCGCGTCGGTCGGGCAGGCTGCCCTCGGCGCCGATGTGGAAGTGCTGCGCGTGCGGGGAGCCCTCGAGCAGGCCCGACGCCTCGATCATCACGGTGACCTGGTTGCCCTCGAGCGTGACCATGCCGGTACCGGAGACACCGGACTGGTTCAGTGCGCTGAGGTCGGCCTGGAAGCTGCCGCTCTCCTCGGCCGAGGCGGTCGACATGGCAGCAGGGGAAAGGCGGCCGCTGCGAGCGCGACGGTGGGGAGTGCGAATGCCTTGCGCAAGGTGTGCTCCTCTGGTTCGAGTTCTGCCAGCGCCCGGAGGACGACGACATCGGCAGCGATTCGGAACCGCTCCCGGTGGTGCAGGTGGACGCGCCCTTGCGTCCGCCTTCGTCTGGGTCGGAGAAGGACCCGGTGGAGCCGGCGGGTCCCCCAGCCGTCGTGCTGCTGGCCCCCGCGCCATCCGTCAGTCGTTCGGCCAGCACGCTCGGATCGGTTCATTCGCACGACACGATCGGGCGCTTGAAGGTTGTGTGGCATCGAAAATGCCCGGTGGGGCATGGCGGGAACGAACCGCAGGCGGGGTGGCGTGCCGAACGCCACTCATGGGTCGTTTCGTGCTGCTCCGACCGGTCGTCGCCGCCGCGGCCGCCGTCGCCCTCCTGCTGGGCCCGGTCGGCTCGGCGTCCGCGCACGACGTGCTGGTCGGCTCGACCCCAGCGGCGGACGGGACGGTCGACACCGCTCCGGCGAGCGTGAGCCTGGAGTTCAGCGACGCGCCGCAGAGCTTGGGCACCGAGGTGGTGGTCACCGGGCCGGACGGAACGGCGGCCACCGACGGGGCCCCGGAGATCGCGGGTTCCACGGTCACCCAGCAGCTGGCCGGCGGGCTGCCCGCCGGCACCTACACCGTCGAGTGGCGGGTGACGTCCGCGGACGGGCACCCGCTCACCGGGTCGTTCGCCTTCGACGTCACGCGGGACGCACCCGCGGTCGGCGCGGCCGCCTCCCGTGGCGACGGCGACCTCGCGGCCGCGTCGAGCGAGTCGTCGTCGTTCCCCGTGGTCTGGATCGTCATCGCGCTGATCGCGGCCGGAGCCGTCGTCCTGGTCGTGCGCCAGCTGCGGCGACCGGCGTGACGGTCGTCGACCGCCCGCCGGCCGCGCCGGAGGCCGCCTCCCCGGCAGCGCGCCGCTTCCCGACGGCGGCCGTCGTCCTCGCCGCTGCCCTCGGCCTCGTCGTCGTCCTGCTGGTCGCGCTCACCGTGGGCGGGGCCGGCATCGGCTCGGCGGGCCCGCTCGTCGACGACGGCGTGCCCCTCACCCGGCTCGCGGCCCGGATCGCGGCGCTCGGCACGGTCGGGACGCTGCTGTTCGCCGCCGTCCTGCGCCCGCCCCGCGTGTCGCCGGCCGTCGCGGCAGGCGCTCCGGGCGGCGTCGGTCTGGGCGACCGTGTGGGCCGCCGCGACCGCGATCCACGCGCTGCTCACGCTCGTGCAGCTGGTCGGCTCGTCGGTGACGGTGTCGGCGCTCGCGCACGTTCGTCGTCGACCTCGCCGCCGGGCGGGCCGCCGTCGTCGTCCTCGTCGCCGCGGTGCTGGTGGCCCTGCTGGCCCGCCGCTGCACGACCGCCCTCGGCGCCGGCGGGTTGCTCGCTGCTGTCGATCGCGGCGCTCGTGGTGCCCGCCGTCCTGACCGGGCACTCCGCGACGGCCGACCACCACGTCCTCGCGGTGACGAACCTGAGCCTGCACGTGGTCGCGGCGTCGGTCTGGGTGGGCGGACTGCTGGCCCTGCTCGTGCACGGCCGCGGCCGCGACGACCTGGCTCCCGCGGCGCAGCGCTACAGCGCCGTCGCCCTCGCCTGCTTCCTCGCCACCGGGTTCTCCGGCCTGCTGGCCGCGTGGCTGGTCCTCGGCGGGACCGCGGCCGGCGTGTCCGGGGCCCTCGGTACCGGGTACGGCTGGCTGCTGCTCGCGAAGACCGCAGCGTTGGTCGCGCTGGGCGCATTCGGCTGGCAGCACCGCCGGCGCACGCTGCCGCGGCTGCGCTCCGGCGAACCACGCAGCTTCCGGCGCTTCGCGGTGGTCGAGGTGGGCGTTCTGCTGGCGACGGTCGCGCTCGCCGTCGCGCTGTCCGCGTCACCGCCTCCGGCCGCGGCCGTGACGCCGCCCGCTGCCGACACTCCCGTGGCGACAGCGCCGACCACCCCGCAGCCCGCCGATCCGATGGCCGGCCACGACCACGGGGAGCTGTCGGTCGCGGTGCTGATCGACGACACCCGGTTCCACGTCGCCGGCCCGGTGGACGCCGGGTCGCGGGTCACCGTGCACAACGCGAGCGACACCGAGGTGACCATCACCGCCGCCGACGGCTCGTTCGACGTGGTCGTGCCCCCGCACGCGCTCATCACGTTCGCGGCGCCCGAGGCGCCCGGCTCCTATCCGTTCGCCAGCCGCCACTCGCCGTCGTTCGCCGACGTCCTCGAGGTCCGCTGACCCCTCCCGAGCGCGTCGTCCCTGGTCACCCGCCTGGCTGGGGCGCGCCCGAAGCGGTTGGCCCTGCGCCGCCACGGTGCTACACACACCTGACGGCTCGTCCCGTCGGCCTCGGGCATGCCTGCCCACGGGCGGGACGACGGGGGGCCGAGCGGAGGAGAGAGTTGTGCGCGGACGCCTGCTGCGGGTGCTCGTCGCCGCCCTGATGGCGGCCTTCCCGGCACTCGTCGTCCCGACCTCGGCCGCCGCGGCCACCGGCGACGTCCTGTTCGTGGTCGCGTCGCCGACCGCCCCGACGACGGCGGAGACCGCCGTCCGCAACCGGCTCATCGGGGCCGGCAACACCGTCACGATGGCCGACGACGACACCGTCACCACGGCCGCCGCGGCGGGCAAGGTCCTCGTGATCATCGGGCAGACCAGCAGCTCGAACTCCGCCGCCGTGAAGTCGCTGGCCTCGGTCGCCGTGCCGATCTGGGTGGCCAAGCCGTTCCTGTTCGACGACTTCGGGCTCACCGGCCGCGTCTCGGGCACCGACTACGGCGACAAGGCGGCCTCAGCGCTGACCATCGCCACCCCCACGCACCCGATGGCCGCGGGACGCACCGGCACTCTCACGATCCAGTCCGGCGGCCGGCTGTCGTGGGGGCGGCCGGCTGCCTCGGCCACCGTCGTCGCGCGCGCCGGCACCGACGCGTCGGTGTTCGTCATCGCGCCCGGCGCCGCCCTGGCCACCGGCGCCGCGGCGCCCGCCTGCCGGCTGACGTTCCCGCTGTTCGCCAACGGCCCGGCCACGTTCACCGCGAACGGCTGGGCTCTGTTCGACGCCGCCGTCTCCTGGAGCACGGCCAACTGCACGGCGGGCCCGCCGCCCACGGACAACCCGCCGTCGGTGAGCGTCACCGCGCCCGCGCCCGGCGCCGTCGTCTCCGGCCCGGTGACGCTGTCGGCGTCCGCCTCCGACGACGTGGGCGTCGCCTCGGTGAGCTTCGCCGTCGACGGCACGCCGGTCGGCTCGGACAGCTCGGCGCCGTACTCGGTGAGCTGGAACTCGGCCACGGCCTCCCCCGGCGGCCACTCGATCACGGCCACAGCGACCGACACCGCCGGGCAGCCGACCACGTCGGCGGCCGTTCCGGTCACGGTCGAGGAGGCAGCGACACCGACCGGTGAGGTGCTCTTCGTCGTCGCCAACCCGACCACGCTGAACGCCGGGGAGACCGCCGTCCGGAACCGGCTGACGGGCCTGGGCTTCACCGTGGTCGTCGCCGACGACAACACCGTCGGCAACGCGCAGGCGACGGGCAAGGCGTTCGTCCTCGTCAGCCAGTCGGTGACGTCGAGTGGCGCGAACATCCGGGCGCTCGCCACCCTCGCGGTGCCGGCCTGGCTCGCGAAGCCCGCCTACTTCGACGACTTCGGCCTCACCGGCGGGATCTCCGGCACCGACTTCGCCGACAAGGCGATCACCCCGCTGACGATCGCCGCCGCGGGCCACCCGATGGCGGCCGGGCGCACCGGCACCGTCACCCTGCAGTCGGGCGGGCGCATCTCCTACGGCCGGCCCACCGCAGCCGCGACGGTGGTCGCGCGCTCGGGCACCGACGCCACGATCTTCACGCTCTCCCCCGGGCAGACGCAGTCCAACGGCCAGGCGGCCCCCGCCTGCCGGGTCACGTTCCCGCTGTGGGCCAACGGGCCGACGATGTTCACCACCGACGGGTGGGCGCTGTTCGACGCGGCGGCGAACTGGGCGGGTTCGAACTGCGGCTCGACCACTCCCCCGCCGGACCCCGAGCCCGGCGAGGTCGAGCACGTCGTCCTCGTCTCGGTCGACGGACTCAACCCCGACGCGATCACCCAGCTCGGGCCCGCGGGCGCGCCGACGTTCTACCGGCTGATGGCCGAGGGCGCGTCGACCCTCAACGCCCGGACGGTCTACGAGGCCACGCAGACGCTGCCGAACCACACCTCGATGGTCACCGGCCGCCGCGTCTCGGCCCCTGACGGCGGGCACGGCGTGACGTTCAACGAGGACAACGGCTCCACCGTGCACGCCTCGGCCGGCCAGTACGCGGCCAGCATCTTCGACCTGGTGCACGACGCGGGCGGCCGGACGGCGCTCTACAGCGGCAAGGTCAAGTTCGACTTCCTCGACCGCAGCTGGAACGGCACGTTCGGTGCGGTGGACACGACCGGCGTCGACAACGGCCGGGACAAGATCGACACCTACCTGCGTGCCGACGACGCCACGACGACGAACGCGCTGGAGGCGGCACTCACCGGCGCCAACCCGGCCGACTTCAGCATGATCCACTACCCCGGCCCCGACCAGACCGGCCACGCGCAGGGCTACATGTCGCAGGCCTACATCAACGAGGTCGCCGCCACCGATGCCCTCATCGGGGACCTGCTGGACACGATCGCCAACGACCCGGAGCTCGCCGCGAACACCGTCGTCCTGGTGACCAGCGACCACGGCGGGCTCGGCACGAGCCACGCGGACGCGTCGCTCGAGGTCAACTACACGGTGCCGTTCTTCGCGTGGGGCGTCGGTGTCACGCCGAACTCGAACCTCTACGCGCTCAACGCCGACCGCCTCGACCCGGGCTCGGGCCGCCCCACCTACACCGCGGCCGTGCCGCCGGTGCGCAACGGTGAGGTCGGCAACCTGGCCGCGGAGCTGCTCGGCTTCGGCCCGATCCCGGGCAGTCTGCTCAACAGCGGCCAGTCGCTCGACCTGGCGTCGTAACCGCTCCGGCGCGTCGCGCCGAAGGCCCTTGTCGTCGCACGTCGAACCAGCCCACCGTGGACCCGGCTGGAGTGGGGACGACGGACGGGCGCGGTGATCGGGCATGCGACAGCGACGCCATCTGGGCCGGGTCCTCGTCGTGGCGCTGGTCGTCGTCGCGACGTCCCTGCTCGGCCTCCCGGCGGCGCAGGCGGCGCCCGACCCCGGCCCCGCGCCGTCCCCGCTGGTCGAGGGCCCGTGGCCGCCGTCCCGGGTGCTCGCGGTGGACCCCGCGACGGTCGATCCCCCGGTGTCCGCGGCGGCCGTGGTCAACACCTGCCCGGCACGCCGCTTCCGGCATCCACCGCACCGCCCCGGGAGCGGCCGGACGGTCGCGCTGACCTTCGACGACGGTCCCGGCGCGAGCACCGACGCCATCCTGACATCCTGCGGGCCATACAACGTCATCGCGACGTTCTTCAACATCGGCGTCAACGAGACCGTCCGCCCCGCCACCGTCCGGGCGGCCTACGCGCCAGGGCGATCCTGCTCGCGAACCACACGTGGTCGCACCCCGACATGACGCGGCTGACGACGACCCAGCAGGCCGCCGAGATGGACAACGCGACCGCCCAGCAGGCGAGCATCACCGGCAGCGCTCCGTGCTTCTTCCGCCCCCCGTACGGCAGCTACAACAGCACCACGCTGAGCCTGGCCCAGGCAGCGCCGGATGGCGGTCTGGAACTGGTCGGTCGACACCGAGGACTGGAAGGCCGACGGCTCCGCCGACCAGTACTGGGTGAACCGGATCATCACGCTCGCGCAGGCCGGCGGCAGCCAGGAGCACCCGGTGATCCTGCTCCACAACCAGCCGACCGCCATGCCCGCGACCGTGGCGGCGCTGCCGGCGATCATCGCGTTCTACCGCGACCGCGGGTACCGGTTCGTCGACCTCGCCGGCCGCACGGCGCAGCCCGACCGGCCGCTCGTCGGCGACTGGGACGGCGACGGTGACGTGACACCGGGCGTCGTCCGCGGCAACACCTGGTACCTGCGCAACAGCAACAGCGCCGGGCCCGCGGACGTCGTCTTCAGCTACGGGGGCCCGACCGATCGACCGATCGCCGGGGACTGGGACGGCAACGGCACGTGGACCCCGGGGGTCGTCCGCGCCGGCCGCTGGTACCTGCGCAATTCGAACTCCACCGGCCCGGGGATGGCCTCCTTCGGCTACGGCGGAACGACGGACCTGCCGATCACCGGCGACTGGGACGGCAACGGCACCTTCACGCCCGGGCGTCATCCGGGGCAGCCACTGGTACCTGCGCAACGCCAACTCCACCGGCGTGAGCACGTCCGCCTTCAGCTACGGCGGGCCGACCGACCGGTTGCTCACCGGCGACTGGGACGGCAACAACACGTTCACCCCGGGCCTCGTGCGTGGCAACCGCTGGTACCTGCGCAACTCGAACTCGACCGGCCCGGGCACGGTCGTCTTCGACTACGCCGGGCCCTCCGACGTGCCGATCACCGGCGACTGGGATGCCAACGCGACGTTCACGCCCGGCATCGTCCGCAACGGTTCCGGCTGGTACCTGCGCAACGTCAACTCGACCGGCGTCGCGCCGATCGCCTTCACCTTCGTGCCGTAGGACTCAGCCGGTCGTGCGGCGCTTCCGCGGAAGCGTCAGCGGCTCTGCAAGGCGTCGAGGGCGACGGCCATGCTCGCCGCGACGCGGAAGTCCAGCCGCGAGTCGGGAACGGTCACGATGTAGCGGTCGCGGATGGCCTTCTGCCGCTCGCTGACCAGCACCACCTGGCCGGAGACGTCGTCGACGAAGTCGAAGTGGAAGACGAACGGCACCCAGACGTCGCCGATGTAGGGGATGAAGTCCCAGATCCGGCGCAGGATCGCGATGAGCGGGCGGCGCTCCATGCCGACGGCGTTGATGCCGGGTGCCGACAGGTTCCAGGTGGAGCGCAGCAGGCTGGCGCCGAACTGCTTGCTGAAGTACCCGAGCATGTTGCCCTGCTCGTCGTAGACGTCGTGCTCGGCGTGGACGTCGAGGCGCTGGCGGGCCCGGAACGAGAAGACGACGCGGGTCTTCGACTCGTCGGCGAAGAAGCGGATCTCCTCCTTGAGCTTCATCCGCTTCTGCTCGGCGAACGCGAGGAGGTGCCCCTCGCTGCCGTCGGGGTTCGCCGCGCGGATCTCGTACCGGTTGACCATCACCGTGATCCGCTGCCGGATGAAGAAGGCGGGCACGACCATCGCTGCGGGCTGCTGAGGGCCGGCGGAGTACGTCATGGCATGCGCTCCCTGCTCAGGTCGACTGTCCGCACCCATCCTGTCGCATGGCCCTGACGCCCGACCCGTCTGCGCGGCGCCGTGCATCCGCTCGGGCCGGTGCGTGCGAATACCTCTCGTGAGCCTGCCGGCACCGGAGCAGCAGTACTGGATCATCGAGCCGCTGCTCGAGGCCGGACTCGATCTCGAGCAGATCCGCGTCCTGCTGTTCCGTCTCGCGTTCGATGCCATCGTCGGGGAGGGCGACACCGCCCTGACCGCGCTGGTGGGCGATCAGCCGCCGGCCGTGCAGACGGCGTGGCGACACGCGATCGGTCGCATGATCATCGGCGACGGCGTGGCCGAGTGGTCGTGAGCTAAGCCTCGTCCCCGTCGGTCGCGTCGACCGGGTGCCAGAGCGCCCGGCCGGTGTCGGCGTCGAAGACGTGCGCGCGCGTCCCGTCGACCGCGAGCTGCAGTGCCTCCCCCGGCTTCACGGTCGACCGTGGCGACAGGAAGGCGTGCAGCGTCGAGCCCGCGGGAGCACCGGTCAGGGCAACGCTCGCCACCGTGTGTCGCCCGGTGTACTCGACGTCGACGACCACGCCGTTCACGGTGACCGTGTTCGCGTCGGGCCCGGCCTCGGCGGCGTGCACGTCTTCGGCCCGCAGGCCCAGGACGACGTCGCGGCCCACGTACGGGCCCAGCGGTTCGGGCACGCCCCGCCAGAGCGGCAGCGTCCGCGTGCCCACCTCGAAGCCCGCGTGTCCGCCGGCAGACACCACCCGGGCGGGCAGCAGGCCGATGGTCGGATCCCCGACGAACTCGGCGACGAACAGGTTCACCGGTCGCTCGTACAGCTCCCGCGGCCGACCGACCTGCACGACGCGGCCCTCGTGCAGCAGGGCGACGCGGTCGGCGATCGCCAGCCCCTCGCCTGGGTCGTGCGTGACGTAGAAGGTCGCGACGCCGAGGGAGCGGACGACCTCGACGATCTGGCGACGGACCTCGGTCCGCTGCACCGCGTCGAGATCGCCGAGGGGCTCGTCGAGCAGGAACACGTCGGGCACCTGCACCATCGCGCGGCCGATGCCGACCAGCCCGCGCTCACCGCCGGACAGCTGGTGGGTGCGTCTCGGCAGCAGCCGGCTCAGCCGCAACTGCCGGGCCCGGCCGGTGACGCGCTCCTGGACCTCCTCCTCGGGGCGGTGCTGGATCTTCAGCCCGAACCCGAGGTTCCGGGCGACGTCGAGGAACGGGATCAGGGCATCGGCCTGGAACACCATCGCGACGCGTCGTCCACCGGGCGGCAGCCCGGTGACCCGGCGGCCCTTGATGAAGACCTCACCGGAGGTGATCTGGTCGAGCCCGGCGATGGACCGCAGCAGGGTCGACTTGCCGCTGCCGGACGACCCGAGGACGACGAGCAACTCGCCGTCCTCTGCCTGCAGGGTGAGCTCCCGCAGGATGGTCGTGGGCACCGCGGACGACGGTCAGTCGTTCCACGCCGGTGCCGCTCATGCGTCGGAGTGTCCACCGGCGTCGGCGCTCGTCGCCGGTTCAGCCGGCCCGGCGATACGTGATCGTGAGGTCGTCCTCCCAGGTGGCACCGTCGCGCGAGAGCTCCCCCAGGCCGTCGATCGCGCTGCCGTCGTCGCTGAGCGAGCCGGTGAACCGCTGCGCGAAGCCAGGGGTGTCGTTCCAGTAGCGCCAGGTGTCCGCCGTGATCGCGACAGTGAATGTGCGGTGCACGCCTCGGACGTCGAAGTAGTGCATCGACGGCTGGCCGTCGACGACCCCGATGACCGCCACCGCGTCGGGCAGCTGGGGATGGTCGTAGTGCGTGCGGTGGATCAGGAAGTGCTGGTCCTCGAGCCACTCGAAGGCGGCCGTACCGCTGACGACGGTGTCGGGCAGCCCCGGGTGGGTGGCCTCCGTCGCCCACGTGCCGAGCAGCCACTGCCAACCCTCGAACGCGGGGTGCTGGAGCTCCGACTGCATCACCTCTCCTCTCCTTCGCCGTCCTGCCCGGGGAGTCCGGCCCCCATCATCGTCAGTGCGCGGCGCCGCCCGTCGAGTTGATGTCCAGGAACTCGGCCATGGCTCCAGCGACGGGCTGGGGACGCTGGATGTGCAGGAGATGCCCGACACCGTCGACGGTCACGTCGTCCACCCGCGGGACCGACGAGCGAAGGAACTCCGCGACCTCGACGAACAGCGGCAGCGTTGTGGCGCCGAGCACGGAGAGCACCGGGCAGCGGATGGCGGCTGCCTGGTCGCGACCGAGCGCCCACTCGGCGATGGCAGGCAGCTCGATCCCGAAGAGCGTGTCGGCGTCCTTGACCGCCTGCGCCACCGAACCCGGCAGTCGCTCGTCGAGCAACGCTGCGCAGTCTGCCCAGCCCAGGCCGGTCGCGGCGCTCAGGAACAGGGCCCACGCTCCCTCGTGGTCGCCCCGCCCGTACGCCTCGAACGCGGGTGCGACCTGCTGGAGGACCGCCTCGCCACTGGGCACCGAGAGCATCAACGGCTCGAGCAGGGTCAGCGTCTGCACGGACCCGGGACTGTCGAGCGTCAGCTGCGCAGCGACGACCCCGCCGGTGGAGTGGCCGGCGACATGGGCGCGCGGTAGTCCCAGGTACTCGAGCAGCGCCGCCGCGTCGGTGGCATGCGTCGCGATGCTGACCGGCGGATCGGTATGGGTGCTGTCGACCCACCCGCGCCGGTGGTACCGGATCACCTGGTAGCGATCAGCCAGGACTGGTTGGGACATCAACGGCAGGAACCCGTCGGCGAGGACGGGATTGATGAGGAGCAGGGGCTCACCGGAGCCGACCACCTCGTAGTCCAGCTCGACGCCGTTGACAGTTGCACGCTTCATGTCTTTCTCCTCGGGATGCCTCGTGGGTGGGAGCTCGTGGGCCCCCACCCGAGAGGCGTTCGGAGGACTGTTACCGCGGTAACCGCCGTGGTTACGGTCGGCGCAGGGCGAACGGGGCGTCCACCGGCCACGGCTGGGGAGGCGTGCGATGAGGGACGACGCGGGCCGTTCCCTGGTCGAACGCGGACGTTCCGCAGCGACGCACGGCGACTGGCAGGAGGCATTCGACCTCCTCGTGCAGGCCGACGCCGACGGCCTCATGGCTCCGTCCGACCTGTCCGTGCTCGCCGAGGTCGCGTACGCAGCGGGCCATCTGGACGTCACGATCGAGTCGTGGGAACGGAGCCACGCAGCGTTCCTCCGGGTCGGGGATGAGCTCGCGGCTGCCGACGCAGCTGTTCGGGTGGCCATGCACCTGCTGTTCGACACCGCCCTGATGGCGCCGGTGCGCGGCTGGTTGGCGCGCGCTGACCGGCTTCTCGACGGCCTGGCTGAGACGCAGGTGCATGCGTGGTTGGGCGTGGTCCGCGCCTACGAGCGGATGCTGACCGGCGACCTGGCCGCCGCTCGGCGCTGGGCTCGGCAGGCCATCGATGTCGGTTCGGCGCGTGATCCGGCAGCCGCGGCGATCGGACGCGTCGCGGAAGCCCGGCTGTTCATCCTGGACGGTGACGTCCCGCGTGGGCTGGCTCTTCTCGACCAGGCTGGGGTGGCGGCCGTGTCCGGTGGCTTGGATCCGCTGTCGACCGGTGTCGTGTACTGCGAGCTCGTGTGCGCCCTGCAAGGCCTTGCCCAGTACGACGTGGCCGAGCAGTGGACCGAGGCGATGGAGCGGTGGTCCGCCACGAGTGCCGTCGGCAGCATCCACGGGCGGTGCCGGGTCCACCGCGCCGAGATCCTGCGGCTGCGAGGCTCGTGCGACGAGGCAGAAGGCCAGGCTCTGATGGCCTGCGAGGAACTGCGCCCCTACCTGGGACGTGAGCTCGGCTGGCCGCTCAACGAGCTCGGCTGGATACGCCTGCACAAAGGGGACCTCGCGGGCGCCGAGGATGCCTTTCTGGCCGCTCATCGCGCTGGGTGGGACCCCCAGCCGGGTCTCGCGCTGCTGCGCCTGGCCCAAGGGGACGCGACAACCGCAGCCTCGTCGATCCGGGACGCGCTCGATCGCCCCCTGCGGGTGCCCTCGAAGGAGCGCCCACCCAATACCGATCTGCAGCGCGCGCCCCTGCTCGAGGCCCAGGTGGAGATCGAGATCGCGGTCGGCGACGTGGACCGCGCTCGCGCCGCCGCCGACGAATTGACCCAGGTGGCGGGGAGGTTCGAGAACAAGGCGCTGGCGGCCGGCGCTGCCCTCGCCCGCGGCAGGCTGCTCCTCGCCGAGGGCGATGCGGCGGCTGCGGAGCAGTCCCTGTCCGACGCGGTACGCCTCTGGAACGAGGTGGGGGCCCCGTACGAGGCGGCGCACGCACGCATCGGCCTGGCGGAGGCCCATGCCGCCAGCGGCAGCGAGCACCGTGCCGTGCTGGAGCGGCGAGCGGCTCGCACGATCCTCGATGGGCTCGCAGCCGTACCGTCGCAGACCCTGGAGCACGCGGAGAGCCACGGGGCCGAGCGACGTCTTTCGTCGCGAAGGCGACTACTGGTCGGTGATCTTCGACGGGCAGACGGTCCGGGTGCGTGACCTGAAGGGCATGCGGTACCTCGCGCGGCTGCTCGCCCATCCGGGGCGGGAATTCCACGTCCTCGACCTCGTCGCTGCCGAGACGCCCCTCGACACGCGGGAAGGGAACGACGCGCTCGGCCTTCCGCCGTCAACGCGCGGGGACGCGGGCGAGCTTCTCGACGCGACAGCCAAGAGCGCCTACCGGCGGCGCCTCGCCGAGATCGACGAGGACATCGCGGAGGCACACGTCATCGGGGACGCCGAGCGAGCCGCCCAGGGCGACGCCGAGCGCGACTTCCTGGTTCGCGAACTCGCCCGCGCGTTCGGCCTCGGCGGACGGGGTCGACGAGCCGCGTCCAACTCGGAACGGGCTCGGGCCGGCGTCACGCGCGCCATCCGCCACGCGATCACCCGGATCGGTGCGCACCATCCCCGGCTCGGCAGCCATCTCGGCCGCACTGTCCGAACCGGCACGTACTGCTCGTACGTTCCTGATCCTCGGGTACCGACGGCGTGGGGGCTCTGACGTCCTCCTCGGCGCGCTGGCGGACGACGGACGAGCAAGCGGGCGGAGATTGCCTCATCCGGCACTTGCCGCAGGACTGGTTGTTCGGCGGGAGCGGGGCGCGGTTCTCGAGAACGAGCGTGGCCCACCTGTGGAGGGCTGCTCATAGTGCCGCTTGCGGATTCGCTCCTCACGCTGCCGTCACCGACCCGTGATCATCAACGGACGTGTCATGGCGGGGAATCAGGTCCTCGCGCAGCAGCGGTGCTCGGTGCTGGGTGGCCGCGGTCAACGTGGAGCACGCGCAGCGCAGCGAGCATGAACGACGTTGACGCCGGTTCCGCGCGCCGAGAACGTCGCCGCCGGCGAGGACCGCCCCGGCTCAGTGGCTTTCGTGTTCCATGAGCGCCAGCGCCCAGCACCAGCCGGCCAATTCGCGGGCGATCGCGGTGTTGGCCACCACTGGCCGCTTGTGGCGGGCATCGAACGCGCGCCAGCGGGTGTGCAGCCGCCGGTTGCCCTTCGCCGCGTGCGCGGCCACCGCACCCGGCGCCCGCTGCCAGCGGCGCTGCAACCTCGCCGAGGGCCGATACGGCGGGCGATGGTGCCAGGCCGCCTCGATCAGCAGCCGGCGCACGTGACTGTTGCCGGTCTTGGTCACCCCGGCCGCGAGCGGCTCTCCCCGGTGGAGTGCTCGCCGGGCACCAACCCCAGATAGGCCCCGATCGTGGCCGGCGAGAGCCGGGACCAGTCACCGATCTCCACCGCCAACCCGAACCCGGTCAACGTGGAGATTCCGCGCAGGCAGGCCAGCCGATCGGTCACCGGGGTGAACCGGCTGCCGGCGGCCAGTTCAGCGATCGCCTCATCCAGGCGGTCGCGGCGGTCCTCGGCGGCGGCCAGCGCCGCCAGCGCCGCGTCGTAGGCCATCTGCAGTGCCCGCCGGCCGAAGCTCTGGTGGCGCAGCCAGTTCTCGTGGACCCCGGTCCACGGCGTGCCGCCGGAGTAGACAATGCCCTGCCGCAACAACAGATGGGTCACCCGATGCCGGGCGCTCATCAGCTCCCCACGCGCGTCGTCGCGGGCGCGCACACATCAAGGGAGCAGCCGGACCGCCGTCGACATCGGGTTGGGGATGGCGCGCGTGCCGGTGCAGGTCCTCGGTGAGGTAGCCGCTGACGACCTGCTCGGCGCTGGAGGAGGTGGCGGAGAAGCCGGTGACGGCCGCGACGAACTGGGAACCGCTGAGGGTGGCCAGTTCGGTGTCCTCGACCGTGCGCACGGTCGCCGTTCGCGACACCGCGCGAAGCAGCGCTATCTCGCCGAACGCATCGCCGGGACCCAGTCGGCGGATCTCCTGCCCGTCGTCGAGCACCGCCACGCGGCCCGATTCGATGATGTAGAACTCGTCGCCGGAGTCCCCTTTGCGGAACACATCGGTCTGCGCCGCGAGACGGGTCTGGCCCATGCGCATGGCCAGCCCCTCGATGGCCGGAACGGGCAGCGGGCGGAGCATGCGGACCCGTCGCAGCAGCATGATCCGGTCCTTCCGCACCCGGATGTCGGCATCGATCGCCCGCAGTCGTGCCCAGCGCGCGGCGACCGCCAACGGCAGGATGCAGCCGGTGACGATGAGCGCACCGGTATCGCCCAGCACGGAGATGAGGAACGGAACCGCCAGCGAGCCGAGCGCCAACGCCAGCGAGAACACCGCCTCGGTCAGGGCAAGCACACGCGCCAATGTCTGATCGGGGACGAGTCGCTGCAGCAGCGTGAACCCGGTGACGTCCACGAGTGCGTTGGCGGCGCCGACGAACGCCAAAGCGCCGACCGCCACGTAGCTGTTCGTGAGCAGGCCGACGACGACGAGCGGCACACCCCACAGTGCGATTCCGGCACCGAACAGCGTGCCGAGCCGGCCGCTTCCGGCGGCGCCGATCGACGCCAGGGCCGCCACGAATCCTCCCGCGCCGAACGCCGCCCAGAGCACCCCGACCCCCGGGCGCCCCAGGTCGGTGACGTCCACCGCCACCACCACAGCCAGCACCGTCAGTGCGCCCCGGACCAGGCACTGCACGCCGCCCAGCAGGATCACGTCCGCCGCCCGGCGGCGTCGACGCAGTTCGCGGAAGCCGTCGACCACGTCCGCGGCCACACTCCCGCGCTCGGCAGGCGAGTCACGTGCAGCAGGGCGCATCGACTCGTATCGGAGCCTGCCAGCGAGCACGCCGGCGACGCCGGCGAGCACGGCCACCGCGGCGAACGCGGCTGCAGCGTCGAACGCCGCGATCAGCGCAGCCGCGGCGAGCGGGCCGGCCAGCGCCGCCACCCCATCGAGAATGGCCCGAACCGCGTTCACACCGGCCAGCTCCTCCGGTGTGGTGCACAGCGTGGGGAACAAGGCTGCGAGCACCGGACGGTAGGCGGCATGGCAGACCGTCGAGACGGTCAGCAGCGTGTACACCACCACCGGTTGATCCGCGGCGGCGGCCACCGCCGCCCCTGCTGCGGTCATCGCTCGAAGCGCGCACGTCACCACGAGCAACTTCTGGCGCGAGATGCGGTCGGCCAGCGCGCCCAGCCAGGGCAGCGCGATCGTCGCAGGCAGCACCCGCAGGAACCCGAGCACACCCACGCCCACGGCACCGTTGTTGTCGAACGCGTACACCGTCATCGCCGTGAGAAACAGGAACTCGCCCGTCCACGCCGACACCGACGACAACTGCGCGAGCCGAAGGTTGCGATTTCGAGTCACAGATGCCAGCGCCTCGCGGTATGAACCGCGCACGAGGCGCACGCTAACAGCGCACATCGCCTCGACGTGGTCGCGGCGTCGGCGCACTACCCTCGCCGTCGACGTCATCTGCCGACGCTTCCTGTCGGCCCTACGAGCAGCAGATTCGACGGTGATCGGTGGCGCACAACACCTCAGCGCTCGCTTCCGGCCGGCGGCCGGCGCGTCTGCTGGGAGTCTTCGCCCATCCTGACGACGAGACCGTCTGCGCCGGCGGCACCTTCGCGAAGTACGCGAGTGAGGGAGCCGAGATCCATGTGGTCTCGCTGACCAAGGGCGAAGCCGGCCAGATCAGGGATGCCGGCGCGGCGACGCGGGCCACCCTGGGAGCAGTTCGCGAGAAGGAACTCGACGCAGCCGGAAAAGTGCTCGGGCTCACTCTGCCGAGATGTCTCGACTATCCGGACGGGGGCCTGGCCGGAATCGACGGTGACACATTGGTCAGGCGGGCGTCGGAGCTGCTCAGCGAGATCGATCCCGATGTGGTGATCACCTTTGCGCCCGACGGGTTCTCCGGTCATCCCGACCATGTAGCCGTCGGAGCCGCGGTCACCGCGGCCTGCTACGCCAGGCGAACCGTCAGGCCGGTCCGGCTCTTCCACTGCCACCTGCCGCGAAGCAGGATGCTCCTGCGCGACCGGCTGGCCGAGTGGGTCGTCGAGCTGACGACGCGCTTCAAAGGCACGAAAGACTTCGTCCACGCCTTGTCGGTCTTCTCCCGCGAGACGACGGCCCTCGGATATGCCGCCGACCTGGTCAAGGTCGAATGGTTTCCAGCGGGCACCTATCTCATCGAACAGGGGGAGGACGCGACGACGATGCACTTCCTCCTGTCCGGCCAGGTGGAGATCCGGCGAGAGGGCGAGGACGGTCGTGTTCGAGTGGTCGACCGGTCGGGCCCGGGAGAGTTCATCGGTGAAGAGGGCATCGCCTCCGGCCGGCCGCGGAACGCGCACGTGGTGGCGGTCGATGACGTCACCAGCCTGACATTCCTGGCGGCCGACCCCGAAACCGTCGACCGGACATGCGGAGCAGACACCCCTCCGCCCGACCAGATCGCTTCCGTCAGGGGATCAGATCGACGCCAGGGTGAGCACGTGCATCGACGTCTCGGATTTCGTCCGCCAGAAGATCCGGGCCACGGCCGCACATCGGTCCCAATATCCGATCGATCCGGACATGTTTCCCGAGCACATACTCCGAGAGATGTTCGGCGTCGAGTACTTCATCCAGGTCCTGCCGGAGCGGGAACTGAACGACTCACTCCTCGAGGACTAGCGACGCCGCGTCCACGAGCGCTAGAGCTCGGCTGACACGTCATCGAACAACGCAGTCGAGAAGTACCGCTCCATGCGGTCCGGCAGCACCGTGCCCACGTGGTGACCAGGGCCGAGGCGGGCGGCCAGCCGCCGCGCTGCGGCGATGTTGAGCCCGCTCGACGGGCCGATGCCCAAGCCACGACGACCGAACTCGCGCGCCGTGGCCATTGCCTCCGGCTCCGGAACCAGGACGGGCTCGTCCAGTCCGACGGCGTCGGGATCGAGGAGCCGGCTCATGCCGTCGACGATGCCCGGTATCCCTCCGACGACCTCGGGGTCCCCCTCCGCAGTGAACGTCGCGGTCGGCATCGCGCGGGCGACGGCCGTGTCGTAGCCGTGATCCCGGAGCGCGTGCGCCACGCCCATCAGCGTGCCGCCGGTGCCGACGCCGGCGACGAAGCCGTGCAGCCGCACGCCGACCTGTTGGATGAGCTCGGGTCCGGTCGAGTGCTGGTGCGCGAACACGTTGCGCGGATTCTCGAACTGCCGGGCGGCGTACACGTCCGCCTCCGTGCCCGAGTCGTGGATCAACGCAGCGACCGCTCCATCCATGCCCTGGCCCGCGGGAGTGAGCACCACCTCGCCGCCGAGCCGGCGGATCATCAAGACCCGCTCCCCGCTGACGGTCTTGGGCATGTACGCCCGGAACGGCACACCGACGGTGGCGCAGACCATGCTCAACGCGATCGAGGTCGACCCGCTCGACGCCTCCACCACGACGGTGGAGGGAGACACCTCGCCCGATGCGATCGCGTGCGCGACGATGTTCGTCGCCATCCGATCCTTGGTGCATCCGCTCGGCAGCAGGTAGTCCAGCTTCAACCAGAGCGTGCAGCCGCTCGCCTCGTCCTCGAACGGGATGGTCGGAGTCTCGAGCGGGAGCCGCAACAGCCATGAAGCGCGCTCGATGAGCCTCGACTGAGCCCGACCCATCACCGCCTCCTCCGACCCATGACCGAACCTTGATCCTCGACCGGACAGAGACCGCTCGAGGGCGAGCATTCGCGGATGCTCACGCTCCTGGCAAGGGACTCCGGCCTGCTGGACCCGTCAGATCCGATCGCCCAGAAGTGCTCCCAGCCGGCCAGAACGCGCAACGGCGATCGCATGAACGATCGGGGCTAGCGTGCTCGCCAGCGAACCTGCCCCGCCCTACATCCTGGGATCGTTCTCGCCGTTCCCATCGAGACCCAACGGAGCACGCGCGTGACTGCGGAGCGACCAGTGGAGATCCGAGCCGTGTGCCCGTTTCGACTCGTCGCCGACGAGGACCTGGACCAGCTCGAGCGAGAGATCACGATGAGCGATGCGGCCACCGGCGCGACGCTCTTCGAAGAGGGCGACCCTGCGGACGGCGTCGCAGCCATCCTCGAAGGAACTGTCGAGGTCCTCAAAGGGGGCCGGGTCCTCGCGACGCTCGGCCCGGGGTCGGTTCTCGGCGAGCTGTCGGTGTTCGTGCCATCCGCCTCTCGCACCGCTACTGCCCGAGCGAACTCGCCGGTGCGAATGATCAAGTGGCGTGCGGACGATGTCCCGGCCCGCCTCGCGCGCCACGAACGCCTCGCAACGGCGATCGTGGCCGATATGGCCTTCATCCTCGCGGAGCGGCTCGACCGGCGGACTCAGGACGTCGTCTCGCTGCTCAAGGCCGCCGGGTCACGCCTACCGGTGTCGGAACTGGAGCGTTTTCGCAGCCGTGCGGTGGAGTAGCCGCCGAAGCCTCGATCGGCTCGTCGCACGCTACTGTCCAGCATGGCGACTCAGCGCGCGCTGCTCCTGATCGCCGACATCGGCGGCTACACGCAGTACATGCAGTTCCACCGCAGCATCCTCGGGCACGCGGAGGCGGCCACGAGACGGATGCTCGACAAGATCGTCGACGCTGCCCGAGGCTTCGACCTGATCGAGATCGAGGGCGACGCGGCTTTCCTGTCGCGGGACGCTGACGGGCTGGACGGACCTGCGACGCTGTCCGCCATCACTCGTGCCGCCGTCGACATGCATCGCGCCTTCCACGCGGAGCGTCGGTTCGTCGAGCTCAACCTGTGCCCCTGCCAGAGCTGCACCCAGACGAGCGATCTGAAGTTGAAGTTCGTCGCGCACGTCGGGGAGGTGGCCACGCAGACGATCAAGCGGCGGAAGAAGCTCGTCGGCCTGGACGTGATCTACGTCCACCGCCTGCTCAAGAATGCCGTCGGCGTGCCGGAGTACCTTCTCGTCTCCGACGACCTCTTCCGCAACGGGGGCACCGCGTCCTCCGCGCTGGTCATGCACGAGATCGAGCAGGACCTCGAGGGCATCGGACGAGTGCAGACGTTCTTCGTGAGCGTCGAGGACTTGGGCGCGCCGCTCCCGCCCCTTCCGGATCCTTCGTGGCCCCGGCGTATCGGCGCGACCCTCGGCATGGTCGGCCGGGGCCTTCCGCACGTCCTCCCCCGCCGACACCACGGTCGCTCACTCCAGCCGCCTGAGCTGTCGGCGGTGCTGCCCCGACGTGCGGATGTGTCCAACGGAGTCCGTCGCCCGGTGATGCTCGGCGGTGTCGCGACAGACGCTCCCGGCAGCCCAGGACAGTCGAGTCGACGCGGACGACGGACGAATCGGCCTGTACGCCGGGGAGTGCCTCGGTCGCGCTGATGACCGTCGGCCGACCTCGACGCTTGATGACGGCTCGCGGACACCTCGAGCACCTCCGAAGGAGGGCCTGAGTCGTGGCGCGCCGATCAAGCGAACCTTCCGACAGGTCTACGGCACCGCGAGCTGATCGACTCCGACCGATTCGGCCTCGTCCACGTTGCCGGGCCGGCCAGCTGGCCGCTGAGAGGCCCTTAATCCGGGCAAGTGCCACCTGTGCGCTCGTAGATTGCCTTCGCGCCGGCCGACAACCGCTCGACACGCGGCCCCTCGACCTCGAGGCCGATGAGCATCATGCAGCGGCCCTGGGTCCAGTAGACGTGGCCGATCGCGTTGCCGTGCAGGTCGGGTCCCGTCCATCCGTGGGCGCCGGGAACGTCGGAAACCTGGAAGCGCTCGATCTCCGCGCCGGGGATCTGGTACTGGATCGCCTCGTCGCTCGTCTCGTAGGCCATCCAGTCGCGTGCGCCGGCCTCGGTCTCGAAGAGCAGGACGCTGCTGACGCCGGCACCGTGGTCGCCTTCGGCGGGCTGGTAGGTCGTCGAGATGTAGCCACTGTCCTGGAGCCGCTCGGCGCCGTCCTCCGGCAGGTCGAACGGCGGCCCTGAGTCGGTCCGCGGCGACTCGACGGGTTCCAGGTCCGGGACCTCGTCGTCCTGCAAGAGGTACTGCTCGAGGTTCGGCTGACGCGGCGGTCGTGGCCACGTCGGCGGTACTCGTCGCCCGCTCGGAGTCACCGCCGCAGCCGGCGATGAGCGTGCAGAGAAGTCCTACGAGTGGAATGAGGAATGAACGCCGAGCCATGTTCCATGCTCTGGCCTCGGCACGCTCCCGCGCAATGCACTTGTGCGTGATGACGTCCGTCATGGAGCACACGCCGCACGCTGAACACGAACCTGCAGGTCAGTGGCGGGCGACGGACGAGTCGACCTGTACGCCGGGGACGGTTTCGGGGTGGTTGGTCATCATGGGTTGGTCAGTGATCCCGCATCTGACCTGCGTCTTCACCGTTGTAGGACGTTGGAAGTGAACGGCCGCTTACGGAGGTGCTGAGGAATTTCTGAGTAACGGGTCAGCTGCTTCAGACCGGCCTCCGGGGCTGTCGCCGGGGGCCAGGCAGTACGGCGCGGCAAACCGGCGAGATCTAGGCCGGTGGGCAACGTTTCAGCTACGCCATCAGCCCTCGCCGGCCCGCGGAAACGCGTCGGCCTGTACGCCGGGGACGGTTTCGGGGTGGTTGGTCATCATGGGTTGGTCGTGATCCCGCATCTGACCTGCGTCTTCACCGTTGTAGGACGTTGGAAGTGAACGGCCGCTTACGGAGGTGCTGAGGAATTTCTGAGTAACGGGTCAGCTGCTTCAGACCGGCCTCCGGGGCTGTCGCCGGGGGCCAGGCAGTACGGCGCGGCAAACCGGCGAGATCTAGGCCGGTGGGCAACGTTTCAGCTACGCCATCAGCCCTCGCCGGCCCGCGGAAACGCGTCGGGTCCGGAGCTGTCCCTGAAGTCGGCTTCAGGGACGGTCCAACCCTCTCCGTAGCTCCCGCGCCACGGTGCGACCAAGAGGGAACTGACGATATGCCGGCGTCCGCGTGGAGTGGGCACGAGGTGACTTCTGCGGGAACCGCTTCGCCGCGGATTTCAGGCTTGCCCGACAGTTTGCGCGCTCCGACCAGCTGGTCTCGGGTTCAGATCGGGTGGAAAGTTCCCCCTTGCCGCAGGCCACCCATGGCGGCGTCCGTGGGTGGCCCGTCAGATCCGGGCCAGTCCCGGTATCCGCCTAGTCGTGGCGACGAATTCCCGCACGAAGTCGCCGAGCGTCGAGGGCGGCACGCCGAACGTCTCGCTGAGCTCGGTCATGTCCAACGGTGAGTCGTAGGTCTCCAGGGCCGTGAGCACTCCGCTGACGGCGTCGGGCAGACCGGGCACGTAAGTCCCGAGCGGCACCGAACGGGTGAGCACCTCGCGACCGAGGGCCTCCTCAAACGTCCTGACGACGTCCTGCCAGCTCAGCGGGTGGGGCCCGCCGATCACCAGCACGCGCCCGACCGCCTGGGCATGATCGAGGGCCGCGACGGCGTAGGCCGCGACGTCCCGCGCCGCGACGAACGAGTGCCGTCGCCGTCCCTGGCCCACGATCCTCACCGGCTCTCCGGCCAGGGCGGGGCCGCCGACCACGGCGGGCACCCAGGTGTCCATGAACAGGTTCGGCTGCAGGATCGTCCACTCCATGCCGCTGGCCCGCAGGTGCTCCTCGGTCTCCGCTTTGGCCCGGACGAAGGGGAGCGGGCTGTCAGCCGAGGCGCCGAGGACCGAGGTGAACACGAAGCGCCGGACGCCGGCCGCCGCAGCTGCCTCGACCAGGTTCCGATTCCCGGCGGTCCACCGACTCGACCGTGTCCTCACCGGCACGCCCCACCGAGTTCGCGGTGGTGGCGACCGCCGACACCCCGAGGCAGGCCCTCGCGAGCGACTCCGGGTCCTTCAGATCGCCGACGACGGTCTCCGCGCCAGGTGGCACCGTGGCGTCGCCGGGTCCAATGCGAGTCAGGGCGCGCACCGGCATGCCCCGCGCGAGCAGCGTGCGGACGATCAGGCCACCCAACTGACCGGTGGCGCCTACCACGAGGATCACGACGGCTCCCTTGCTCTGGAATTTTCTGCCTGCGGTCGCCTGGGTGCGGCCGTCGACGAGATCACTGCTGCCTGGTACCGGCGTGGTCGCCCGGAGCGCCCACGACACGGCGGGTGTGCACGTCCACGTCGCCGCTCGTCTCCTCCACCGGCTCCAGGTAGAACCGGGCGGTCCGGATCGTGTAGCCGTCGATCCCGAAGATGACCACGCCCGCATCAGGAAGTGCCCGGTGTCCGGGCGCGTCCCGGACATCTCCCACTCGGTCCAGAGCTCGTCGCCCTTGAGGGTGTGCCGGGGCACGGCCGCCCGGAGGTCGGCGATGGCGAAGAGCTGCGCCCAGTTGCGGCGTACCTGGTCGTTCCCTCGGAAGCCGCGTCGCGGGTGGACGGGTGTCTCGTTGAGGTAGTCCGTCGCGAAGCAGGACACCAGCGCGTCGAGGTCGTGGGCGTTGACGGCGCCGAGCAGCCGCTCGAGCACCGGCGAGGAGTACTGCGTGTGGCTCATGGAGACCCCTCTGATACAGTTATCTGTAATGAATACAGGAGCATGGTCTGAATGAGTGGGGACGTCAAGACCCGGCGGCGGTACGACTCCAGCGGACGCAGAGAGCAAGCTCGGCGCACCCGGGAGTTGCTTATGGAACGGCGGAGAGGCAGTTCCTGGACGCCGGCTATGCGGCGACCACCGTCGGCGGGATCGCCGCAGAGGCCGGCGTCTCGGTCGAGACGGTGTACAAGGCCTTCGGGGGCAAGTCCGGCCTGGTCAGGGCCATCTACGACCGGGGGTTGCTCGGGGGCGGCCGGGGCGCGGCATACGAGCGTTCGGACGAGATGCGGGAGCGCGAGACCGACCCCGCCGTGATCATGCGAAAGTGGGGCCTCCTCACGACCGAGGTCGCCTCGGTGATCACGCCCATCCGGCTGCTCATCCGCGCGGCCGCCGCCAGTGATCCGGAGATGGCGTCCTTGCTGGCCGACAGCGACAACGAGCGGCTGACCCGGATGGAGCACCACGCCCGCTTCCTCGCCGAGCGTGGCTATCTGCGGGTCGGCATCACGGTCGCCCGGGCCGCGGACGTGCTGTGGACGTGCAGTTCGGCCGAGTTCTACGAGCTCCTGGTCCTCAACCGCGGGTGGTCACCGGCGGAGTTCGCGCGGTTCGTGGCGGATTTCATGATCGACGCATTGTTGCCGCCCGCCGGCTGACCGTCATGCTGCGGCCCTGACGCGTCGTCAGTTTCAGGCAGGGACGAGAGACCTGGCTGATTCGCGTCCGGCGACCTGTCGGGCCTGTCGCATAGTGGGCCGCTAAAGGACAGAACGAGGCAGCCGCATTAGGCTGCGCTCGAGCACGCCATCAGGCGTGAAGTGGCCGCCCGCCTGTTCGGCGTGCCGAGCCTGGTGCCGGGCCGCATGTGAGCCGCCGAGCATCTTTCGTCGAGGGATTCTCGGCATGTCGGGCTGCCCGAAGAAGCCATATCGATCGTTGGCCGTCGCGATACGAGCGCTGCGCCGACCAGCGACGAAGCCTCGAACGCGGCCGAAGGCCGCCGACGGGCGCCTACTTGTGCCCGTTTTGCATTGGGCAGTGGCATCTGACTTCCAAGACACGGACGCGGACCCCCCATGGCTCAAGCGGCGACCTTCAATCTGCTGACGCGGCCCACCACGACCGTGTCCCTGAATGGCCGCTATGGGGCCACTAACGGGACACCCCAGCAGCCGGGCTCTGCCGTGCGCGTCGCGTCATCCGTCGTTGTCCCTGACGTTGATCGCGGCGTCGTAGAGCGCGACGACGTCCGGCCGCTGCGCTGCTCCCACCGCCACTACCCAGGCTGCGATCGTGCTCGCGACCGCGATGTTCGCGGCACGAGCGTCATGTTCGTCACTGGGAACGTCGTCAGTGGCGTCGATATTGATACCAGTCCGGTCTGCTCGCGCCGCAACTCGGCGGCGATCCGGTTCGCTTCGGACCAGTCGGTGATCTCAAGGTCGACATTTTGCTGTGACGTGGAATCTCATTGCGCCGGACGCTAGCCCCGGATCCGCTCGGCCACCACCGCCCGATCCGGCCCAGACATCGCGATCAGGGCCACGACGGCGATTGGCTGGCTGGTGCTACTCGTGGCAGGGGTGATCTGCCGTCGTCGCCAACGGCGAGAGCAAGCCGGGACTGACGAGGAGATTGCGGGCACTAGCCCGAGCCGTTTCGCTGCGTGTCTCTGAGCGGCCCATTCAGGGACACGTGAGCCCTATGGGCACGGCTCCGTGGCCGGCCCTGCCGAACCGCCCCGTTCGCCTGCTCTTCTCACGTGCTGCAGCGGAACACTGTGCTCCCCGCTGCGCGGCCACGAGGCGTGCACCCACCCGTTCTCAACCTTGGTGACCACCCCGACCTCACCCGTCTCGATAATCAGGTCAAAGACCGGTGCGGCGATGTACTTGACCTGGTCACCAGGCTGGTAGTCCTCCACCATCAGCGGATCGTAGGTCCCCGCAGATAGCCAGCTCGCTCGTAGCCCGCTTCGGTCAAAGCCCTGAGTCTGACGGCGAACGTCCAGTCCCTGAAGCCGCCTAATCCGAAAATCAAAGTGACCAGGGCATACGGCAGCTTCCCCGGTGAGCAGGCTGGTCTTGCTGAGACGGCGGGATCGAGTCAGGCGGGGTTGAGCGTCACGGCGTAGCCGAGGGCCTGCAGCTCACGGATGTGCTGGCGAACCTTGCGCTCCGGGTTGGTGCGGGCGGCGTAGAAGTCCGGCCCGAGGTCGACGAACTGGGACTCGGCGTCGGAGAGCAGCGCCCAGATGATGACCAGGATGGAACGGCCGACCGCGACGATCGCCCGCTTCTTGCCCCGTCGTCGGGCGATCCGTCGGTATCGCTCGCCGAGGAAGGTGTCGGTGCGGGCGGCGCTGACTGCAGCCTCGCCGACCACCCGGGCCAGGTAGCGGTTGCCCTTCCCGGTGCCGGAGTTGCCCGTCGGGCGGCCGGCGGACTCACTCACTCCGGGCGCGAAGCGCGCCCACGAGGTCAGGTGCCCCGGCGTGGGAAACCGGCCCATGTCGGTGCCGATCTCGGCGAGGATCATCTGCGCGGCGACCGGCCCGA